>CAVQCQ010000010.1:0-206955 GCA_963711015.1 uncultured Actinomycetota bacterium | reverse complement strand
TTCGCGGTAAGACATGTCACGGCCATCATCGACATTCGTAGGTTCACTATGGGGGTGCTGGATCTGTGTCATGAGGGGCCTCGCTTCCTTTCCACGTGGCTTTACGGCTGCCGCCTTTTATCGCACGATTGGTTACGCTGCTACCGATGCGATGGATTTGACCACGAACCGCCGGCAAATGACTGACAAAGCGAGTACTGGCGGCCGTCTTCATTTTGGGCGTGCGAATCGCGAAGGGCACCGTTACTGCCCTATCTACTACCTGGTTCAGCTAAGACTTAGCCGAACGACATACCTGCCCGCGCCCCTGTTTAGAGCCAGCCTGACACACAGCGATACATCTCGGCTTGCTCCAGCGCCTGTGCCCGGCCCGTACATTGGAAACGGCAGCGACTCCCGATACAGCGATGGAGTCTGCGAACTGCGCCCCTGCCGAGTGTTGGAAGCCGCCGTCGTTTAACATCAGTGTACTCCTCACCCTAAAAGGCACCGCAAGTGGGTCGAACAGGCCACTGCGGTCTTCGAGTTCACAAATTGATCATCGCAGGAGGGTGACAAATGGAAGATCGATGAATAGAACCGCTGGCTCCGAGCTCACGAGCATGTCCCCTGGCGCGCGGCGGTTCACAACGAGCCCCAGAAGCGGATCGGAAGACGTTTGCCGCTCAGATTTTGCGACTCGGCTCCGCATGGCCCGTGACCTGGCTGGCTATAGTCGTCCAGGGCCGTGGGAGCCACACCTTGTCCTGCACCAACAGCTCAGCCGGGTCATCTCCGGACCACCCAGCGGCACGTCGGTGCCAGGTGGTTGTCAACCCGAGGCCGACGCTACGGCTGCGTCATCGCAGGTCGTTGGAGGGTCGACAGTTTAGGTTCGGTGGTCGAGCTTGTGTCGGTACTCCGCCGATAGGTTGGCTCAGCGTTCAGTCATCAGAATGGTTCGTCAAATGCCGCACGGATTTGAGCTTTTCGACCGGATTGTTCTGATCTACAACCCTGTGAACAGACGCGTCCCCTTGACGTTGGCCGAGTCGATGCAGAAGGAGCTTGGTAGCCGTATCCCCGATGTGCCGGTCGCGTTGCAGGCGACCCAGCAGGCCGGCCATGCCCGTGAGCTGGCCAGCAATGCCGCGGCGACGGGGCGGCCGTTGATCGTGGCGGTCAGCGGCGACGGGGTCTACAACGAGGTGGTCAACGGCGTCCTGGACGTGTCCGGAACTGAAGCGTTGGCCGCTGTCGCGGCTGGCGGCAACGCCAACGACCACCGGCGCAGTACCCGACGGATGCCACTGGTGGACGCGATCGTTGCCGCTCATGCCACGGGCCGACCTCGCCATCTGGACCTGCTGCGGCTCACAGTCCGCTCAGCCGACCGCACGTGGAGCCAGTACGCGCACTCCTACATTGGGTTCGGGCTGACGCCGTTGATGGCGGTCGGGCTGAACCGGGACCGGAAAGGGACAATTGCTGAGCTGTTCTCGGTGCTGCGGACCTTCACCACGCTCACGCCTGTGGGTATCGTCCGATCTGGCGGGCACCGCGAGCTGTATGACAGCCTGGTGTTCGCCAATGTGGCGCGGATGGCCAAGTACGGTCGGCTCAGCAAGTTCGGCCGCCCCGACGATGGCCTGTTCGAAGTGGTGTCTCGTCGGCACGGTCGCCGATGGCGAATCGCCGCCATGGCACTTCGTGCCGCGACCATCGGACTCGGAGCTCAGGCACACGTCAGCCGCGTCGAGTTCGCGACGGTCAGCGCTGTTCCCTTTCAGATCGACGGAGAGGTCCTCCACTTGGAGCATGGTTCGGAGCTCATCATTGACTGTGTTCGGCACGCCCTCACCACAGTCGGCTGAACCGCGACCGAGCTTAACCAGGCCCGACGGACACCGAACTCACACTGCCCGCCCTGCTTTGCTGTCAAATAGGCATGGTGGCAAGACGTGTCTTAAGTCTGGACGTGGATGCGGTGGTAGGCCAGCCAGGCGACCCCACTCGAGCACTTGTACTGCGCCCGGCTGGTGTGACACTGGATGACATGTCGACGGCCGACCAGGCACACGCCTCCCGGCTTCACGGTGAAGCGCTGCTCGCCGCCCAGGACGAGCGGTGGCAGCCGCTTCTGGAGCGGCTCGCCATGGCTGCTGAGGGTCGTGACGATCTCCGCGCCGAGGTCGCCGGCCAGCTTGCCGGAACATGGTTCGCCCAACCGGACGCGCGGATCGGTCACGAGCTGATCGCGGCAGGCTTGTTGATCTTGGCCGGAGTTACCGACCGTGGCGCGGTCGCGGAAGCGGTGCGTGTTGGCTACGAGCGCGGTAAGGTCAGCCTGCAGGGATACGACCCAACCGACGCAACCGACTGAACAACCGGGAAACGTTCCCCGCCACGACATCATCAACATCGGGCCAGTCCGCAGGGTCAGTGCGACGCACCCGGTTACCGGATTGTGACAGCCCCTCGGGCAAAGTTCGTCGGGTTCAGTAGTGGGTGAGGACGCGCGCGCTTGCCACCACGCTGGAGCAGATGCACTCCCGGCGCCCGATCCCGAGCGTGGTGGCGGCGCACCAGCGCGCACTGATCGCATCGTGTGCGACCAGCGGATGCTTGCAGGTCGGGCAAAGATCCGCGGAAGTGACGTCGATGTCGACGAGGGTGTGAGAGGCAGAGTTCATGTCGAGTCCGTAATGCCCGTTGGTCGGGCCGGATGGTGATCGCCAGGGACCGCCGATCAGGTGGTCAGCGGAAGTATCCTCGGTGGCTCTACACTACGCCCCCGAGCGACCCCACCCGAACCGGACGCCTATCTCGCCGCGGCGAGTGCGCGATTCTCGAAGGCGCTTGTCCCCGGGAACTTGAAACTTCGCTCCGCGCCTGGCTAACGCCGAACAGGGAAGGGGCTGGCCGGGTCTGTTTGAAGTGACACTATTGACCATGGCAGAGATCACCGTGCGAGTGCTGGGGGAGTCCGAGTGGTCGCTGTATCGCGATGTCCGGTTGCGCGCCCTGGCACAGTCGCCCAGTGCGTTCACCGCGACCTTGGCCGATGAGACTGATCGCGACGAGTCATTCTGGCGTGACCGGATGGCCCGGTCGTACCGGCTTCTGGCCGAACGAGATCAGCTACCACAGGGAATCGTCAGCCTCGGGGTCTACGACGAGGAGCCCTCATCGGCTGAGGTGTTTGGGCTGTACGTCATCCCAGAGGCACGCGGTACGGGCGTCTCCTGGCGACTCGTCGAGGCTGCGGCGGCTATGGCAACCCAGCTCGGCTACGTGCAGCTCTATTACTGGGTAGGAACCGACAATGGCCGCGCGATCGGCTTCGCCAAGAACTTCGGGTTCCGTTCCAGCGGCTACCGCCGTCCATCACGCGCGTCCGACCTCGAGCTGGGCGAGGAGGAGGTCGCGCTGGTGTTGTCGTTGGAGCTCGACACCGCATCAGTGCCGAACCCGACAAGCGGGAAGGCAGCAACCCGCGAAGGCCCTGTCAGCTGAGAACGGAGCGTGAGGTGCCGGTGCGGCTCAGAAAGCCTTCTTGGAGCATCAGGGAGGTTCGCATCTTCGGTGAGTACGCGTTCCACATAACGGCATTTGTGGGCGGCTCCAGAATCCGCGCGGTCACACCTGCGCCCTGCCTTTCGTCGTGCCGGTGCCGCTAGACCAAACTTGGTGAAGCGACCGCCTTCGCTCGGGGCCGACGTCGCAGGACCCGCTTGGCGGTGTTGCGGATCGAGAAGTCGTTGGGTAGCGACAGCTTGATGACCTGTTTCCACGCTGAGCCCACCTGGCGGGGAAGCGACCCGGATGTGTACGACAGGCCGTATCGGCTGCAGATCTCCTGGACCTTCGGGGCGATTTCGGCGTACCGGTTGCTGGGTAGGTCCGGGTAGAGGTGATGCTCGATCTGATGGGAGAGGTTGCCGGTCATGATGTGCATGACCTTGTTGCCCGTGATGTTGGCTGAGCCGATCATCTGGCGGAGGTACCACTCCCCGCGCGTCTCCCCCTCAATGGAGGCTTTGGCGAATGTCTCGACACCTTCTGGGAAGTGACCGCACATGATGACCGAGTGCGCCCACAGGTTGCGGAGGAGGTTCGCGGTCGCGTTTGCCGCCATCGTGTGGAAGAACGAGGGGCCGGAGAGCAGTGGATGAAGGAGGTAGTCCTTGCGCATCTGCCGCCCGATCTTGCGGAGCACCGACCTGCCCTCGCGGCGGAACTGCTCCTTGTTTCCACGGCCCTTGAGCTGCTCGCCGAGCCGGAGGTCGTAGGCGGCGATGCCGTATTCGAAGATGCAGGCGGTGACGAAGTTCACGAGGGGTTGGCCCAGGCACATCGGCACCCACGGCTGGTCCTCGTCGACCCGCATGATGCCGTAGCCCAGGTCGTTGTCGCGGCCCAGCACGTTGGTGTAGGTGTGGTGCACCTCGTTGTGTGAGCGCTTCCACAGGTCGGCCGGCGATGCGTGGTCCCACTCCCAGGCGGAGGAGTGAATCCTGGGATCGCGCATCCAGTCCCACTGGCCGTGCATGACATTGTGACCGATCTCCATGTTCTCGAGGATCTTCGCCACGGCGAGTCCCGCCGTGCCCACCAGCCAGGCGGGCGGGAAGAGGGAGAAGAGGAGAACAACGCGGCTGCCGAGCTCGAGCTTGCGCTGCACGTCGATGAGCTTGCGGATGTACGCGGCGTCCTCGGTGCCGCGGGAGTCCAAGACCTCCTGACGCAGGGCGTCGAGCTCGCGCGCCAACGCGTCGACGTCGGCGGCGGACAGGTGTGCGGTCGGGTCCGGCTTGCCGGACGGCTTCGGTACATGCCGGCGTTCGGTCGTGACAACGTTGAGGCGGTTGTTCGCAGGCCTGGGTGACTTGGGAGCCGTGACCGTCCTGGGTGTCGAGTCGGTCATGGTTTCGGTGTTTATCGCAGCGGTCATGTTGCCTTCCTAGAGGTCGATCTCGCAGCGGCCGGCAACCGCTGAGATGCAGGTCTGGATATGGATGGAGTCGCCTTCGGCGGCGATCGTCAGCTGCCCGTTACGCAGGTCGCGTACCGCCCCCTGTTTGAGAGGAAGGACACACCCGAAGCAGATCCCCATCCGGCAGCCGGAAGGCATCAAGACGCCTGCGTGCTCACCGACATCCAGGAGGGGGGTGGCGCCGTCGGCTTCGACGACGGCTCCTTGGCGGCCGAACGTGACGGTACCGCCTTCGCCCTCTGTGATGAGAGCCGAACGGAATCGTTCGGTGTGCAGCCGCTCGGTGAGGTCTGCCTCAGCCCAATGCGACTCCATTGCGTCAAGCAGTCCGATCGGGCCGCAGGCCCATGCATCTCGTTCGCGCCAGTCAGGAACCAGTTCGTTGAGGTGTGCTGGGGCAAGGATGCCTTCAGTCTCGGTGTACCGCTCGACAAGGCGGAGGCGCCCGGTTGCCGCCCAGTCCCTCAACTGGTCGCCGAAGATGACGTCGTCCCGAGTGGGGGCGGAGTGGACGACGACCACGTCCTGCAGGCCGTCGAGATGGTTCCGCAACATCCCCATGACAGGAGTGACACCGCTGCCGGCGGTCAGAAAGAGCGTCCGAGCAGGCAGTGGTCGGGGCAGAACGAAGTCGCCCGATGCCTGATCGAGGTGGACCAGTGTGCCCGGCGACAGCAGCCGTACGATGTGGTTGCTCACCTTGCCGTTGGGGATGGCCTTCACCGTAATGGACAGCAATCCGTCAGTCGAGGCGCTCTGCGATGTCAGTGAATAGGCTCGCCAGTGGCGAATCCCGTCGACGTCGATCCCGATGCGTACGTACTGTCCGGGCCGGTGCCCCTTCCAGGATCGACCGGGACGGATCTCGACGGTAGCGGCCTGTCGCGTTTCAGGAGTCACAGACACGACTCGGCCGCGAAGTTGAGCTGTGACGCGCAGCGGAGCGACCAGGTCGAGATAGTCCGCGGGAAGCAACGGCGTCGCAACGGATTCCGCCAGCCGCCTGATGGCCCGCGCGAGCGCGCGTGAGGAGGCAGCCGTGGCCACGCCCCACTTCGCCGCCGAGCCCATTGACATGGAATCTAGCTACCCAGCCGTTGGCTAACGCAACGCAGATGCCTTGCTGGACGTGCCGGCTGGCAAATTGGGTTGTCTAGGTCCGTTTCACACCCCCGGTCCGTCTGGGGACAGGTGGGAGATCAGCCGTGCCTGTTCGCCACCGCGGTCTAGCGTGGACGTGTGGCTGTTCCTGCCGGCGACCCGCGTGCGGCTCACGCCGCAGGTGTCGAGCGGTTGTTGGCGAGCTACCGAATGATTCCTGCGACGGCCTCGGTGCGGCTGGCGAAGCAGACCTCCAACCTGTTCCGGGCCCGGGTAAGGAACCACGCTCCCGGCCTGGACACCTCGGGATTGACGGAGGTGATCTCGGTCGACATCGACGCCGGGACGGCTGATGTGGCCGGGATGTGCACCTACGAGGACCTGGTTGCGGCCACTCTGCCGTACGGGCTGTCCCCGCTGGTGGTCCCTCAGCTGAAGACGATCACCCTCGGCGGTGCCGTCACGGGTCTCGGTATCGAGTCGGCCTCCTTCCGCAACGGTATGCCGCACGAGTCGGTGTTGGAGATGGACATCTTGACCGGGACCGGCGAGGTGCTCACCGCGTCACCGGAGCACCATCGCGACCTGTACCGCGCGTTTCCCAATTCCTACGGAACGCTCGGGTACTCGGTGCGGCTGCGGATCGCGCTGGAAGCCGTCCAGCCCTTTGTTGCGCTGCGTCATGTCCGCTACCACTCTTTGACCGACCTGGTCGACGCGATGAACGGCATCGTCGAGACCAGCAGCCTTGACGGCGTTCGGGTCGACTACCTCGACGGCGTGGTGTTCAGCGCCGATGAATGCTACCTGTGCGTCGGTTCGCAGACCACGACTCCAGGATCGGTCAGCGCCTACACCGGCCAAGACATCTACTACCGGTCGATCCAGCACGACAGCGGCATCAAGCATGACCGGCTGACCATCCATGACTACCTCTGGCGGTGGGACACCGACTGGTTCTGGTGCTCCCGCGCGTTCGGCGCCCAGAACCCGCGGCTGCGGCGCTGGTGGCCGCGGCGCTACCGGCGCAGCAGCTTCTACTGGAAGCTGCTCGAGTACGACCGGCGGTTCGACATCGCCGACCGCATCGAGAAGCGCCACGGTCGTCCGCCGCGAGAACGCGTCGTGCAGGACGTGGAGGTGCCGATCGAGCGGTGCCCGGAGTTCCTGGACTGGTTCTTGTCCTGCGTGCCCATCGAGCCGATCTGGTTGTGCCCGGTGCGGCTGCGCGACCGCTGGCCGCTGTACCCGATGCGGCCCGGCCACACCTACGTCAACGTCGGTTTCTGGTCATCGGTCCCGGTCGGTGTCAGCAAGGGAGAGACAAACCGGCTGATCGAGCGGAAGGTTCGCGAGCTCGACGGGCTCAAGTCGCTGTACTCGGACGCCTACTACTCCTCCGACGAGTTCGACGAGCTCTACGGCGGTGAGGACTACCGGACCGTGAAGAAGACATACGACCCCGACTCCCGTTTTCTCGGCCTCTACGCGAAGGTGGTGCAACGACGGTGACGGTGCCCAAGGAACGTGTGATCACCACATCCGCCCCCGACAGGCTGTCCCTGGCCCAGATCCTGGAGATCCTGGTCGGCGGTCGGCTTCCGCTGCGGTTCACTGCCTACGACGGCAGTTCGACAGGGCCCGATGACGCCCTGGGTTTCGACCTCCTGACCCCGCGCGGCACCACCTACCTGGCCACCGCACCGGGCGAGCTCGGGCTGGCCCGCGCGTACGTATCGGGGGATCTTCAACTCCACGGCGTGCACCCGGGTGACCCGTACGAGCTGCTCAAGGCCCTCAACGCCGTCACTGTCACGACTCCGCCGGCGCGGGTGCTGACCGACATCGTCCGCTCCATCGGCATCAAGCACCTGGTGCCCATCACGCCCCCGCCGCAGGAGGTGCTGCCCCGGTGGCGCCGCACGGCGCAGGGGCTCCGGCACAGCCTGAAGCGCGACAGGCAAGCGATCCACCACCACTATGACGTCTCGAACACCTTCTACGAGTGGGTACTCGGGCCATCGATGACATACACCTGCGCCTGCTACCCGTACGCCGATGCGACGCTGGAGGTGGCGCAGGCCAACAAGTACCGGCTGGTGTTCGACAAACTACGCCTCAAGGCGGGCGACCGACTGCTGGACGTCGGTTGCGGCTGGGGCGGCATGGTGCGCTACGCCGCGCGCCAGGGTGTGAGGACCATCGGGATCACGCTCGCGGCCGAGCAGGCGGCCTGGGGACAAAAGGCGATCGCGGAGGAAGGGCTGACAGAGCTCGCTGAGATCAGGCACGGGGACTACCGCGAGATCCGGGAGACGCAGTTCGATGCGGTGTCGTCGATCGGGCTGACCGAGCACATCGGCGTTGCCAACTATCCCGCCTACTTCCGGTTCCTCCGGTCCAAGTTGCGGACAGGTGGACTGCTGCTCAACCACTGCATCACCCGGCCCGACAACAGGACCACGCCGGCTACGCGCGGGTTCATCGACCGTTACGTCTTCCCAGACGGGGAGCTGACCGGGTCCGGCCGGATCATCACCGAAGCTCAAGACGCCGGCCTGGAGGTGCTCCACGAGGAGAACCTGCGGCCGCACTACGTACTGACCCTCCGCGACTGGTGCGCCAACCTCGTTGAGCACTGGGACGAGGCGGTCGCCGAGGTCGGGATTGGCACCGCGAGGGTCTGGGGTCTCTACATGGCGGGATCGCGGCTGGGGTTCGAGCGCAACGTCGTCCAGCTGCACCAAGTGTTGGCCGTCAAGGCGGACAAGCGCGGCGGCGGTGTGGACCTGCCGCTGCGGCAGTGGTGGCAGCCGTAGACGGGCGGGCTGGGGGTGAGCCTGGTCTGCGTCCATGATCACCGCGTGACCGGGGCGGGCTCATCCTGCCACGGACCGTGGGACGGGTAGGGACTCTTCGCGTCAGAGGCCTACTTGCGCTGATCAAAGATCAGCGCCCCAGCAGGATTCGAGCCTGCGCTCCCAACTTGCGGTTTGTGGCTTTGCGGCCCGTTTGGTAACCATGGATGCTGCCATGGTTTGGCATTTATTTGTTGTCGAGGTATGTCGGGTGCTGAGGGGTCTAGGAGCGCCTCGTCAACCACGCCTTGGTTAGTCACGGCCCCGGGTGTACTGGGCGGCTGCGTAAAGTCCAGTGGCCGTTGAAGCGATGACGATGACTTGAGTGGCCGCCAGGGCTGGCGCGGGCAGATCAACAAAATGAGCCAAGGCGTAGATAAGGAGGCTCAGCCAGACGCCAACCATGCTTAGTTTGCCGGCGAGGGATGGATGGAACGCCCGCTTGCGAATACGCCACCCGAACATGATGACGACGATAAGAACATGGGGGATGACGAGGGCGATCAATGCCCAGGCCGGTGCAATATGCGCAACGAAGAAGGTGGCGACTGCCAATATGGTTATGATTTTGTCGATCCCGGCGTCCAGCAATTCCCCTAGAGGGCTTTTGGTGCGGGTGATTTCAGCGAGCCAGCCGTCTAGAATGTCGCAGATCCTGCCAGTTGCCAACAAAACTGTGCCAGGCAGATAGTGCTGGTTCAATATTTGCTGCAGTCCGATCAATACCAGGGCGAAGCCGGCTACGGTAACGGCATTGCCCGGCGTCACGATGCCATGCGTTCGTGCGGCTAGCCGTTGCCAAATGGTGTGGCTCTGGGGTGGAATGGCAAGCCAATCTGGCTTGCCGGTGGTGCGGTGGAGTTGCATGCTACTCTTTTTTGGGAGCGTTCTGGGCGATTCAGCTACGAACACAATACAGCATACCTATAAATGAAACTGATGATCACGAGCAAAGCCAGTCGCCATCTTGCTCGGGCCAACGAGGTGCCATTCGAAACCTGCGTCGGATAAGAGCTGGGTGTGGTAGTAGAGCCAACGCTTTCAGCTATCCGACTTTCCCTCCGAGTCTCGGGAACGGCTGTCCGAATGTGACACCTCGGCTTGTGCCGTTGCTTGGGATCGGGCGCCCGCGCCATGCTGATGGGTCACAGCCAGGTCGCCCTCGCCAACGGGCTCCGCGGCGACAACCCGTTCTCCGACGCATGTCTGATCGCATGGACTACGGCGCGGAAAGATCATCAAGGACGACTGGAAGTCGATCCTCAACGACGACGAGCTCGACCACGTACTCAAGCAGATGCTGCACCACGACGACATCCACCGCTGATCTGTCGACGCCCGGTAGGGCCCGCCGTTGCGTCGGTGACAGGCAAGCCGACTGGGCCGATGTCCTTGCTTCCAACAGCGAGGAGTCGGGCCAACCAACTACTCAGGGGTCGCAAATGTCAGAGCGCACCCAGCACTTCGCCACGCTGCGCGAGGTCAAGATGCACTACGTCACGGCCGGCACAGGGAGCACCACACTGGTCCTGCTGCACGGCTATCCGCAGAGCTGGTACTGCTGGCAGCCAGGTGATCACAGAGCTGCATGACGAGTACAGCCTCGTGGTGCCGGACCTGCGCGGTCTGGCCGATACGACCCGGCCCGCCAGCGGCTACGACAAGCGGACGGTCGCGGCCGACGTCTACGAGCTGCTGAGTGGGCACCTTGGGACTCACACGCTTCGCTGTCGCGGGCCACGACTGGGGCGGCGCCGTCGCGTTCGCCCTCTCGCGGCGGATCATCCTGAGGCGGTAACGCATCTCGCAGTGGTCGACGTCGCCATTCCCGGCGACGGCCAGCCCAACATAGGTCAGGCTTCCGGTCCGTTCCGTGAGCCGCAAAGGAGTCCGGGTGACGGCGATTTGCCATTGGCTGACAACGGGCATCTGATCCCTGTGCCATCCCACGGACTCGCCGGCAACGCCATTTGTACGAGTGGGAGTAGGTATGGGTGGCGGTCTGTAAAAACCGTCGGCATCGCCTACGTTGGTTCGAACCCAACACCTGCCACAGAAGGGAAATCGCTCGCTGACAAGGGGCGATGATGGCCAGGCTTCGGCTCAAGGTGTCCGGCTGTATCCGGGTGCACCAGTGTTCTACGGCTGGATCTTCATTATGTCTTCCCGAGGCGGGACAGTGGGGCGGGTCTGCGGACCCGCGTCGGATCTATGGTTGACACGTAGGTGCTCTTTCGGTACCTTGCTTTCTGCAACCGATCTCAGCAACCGATCTCAGTGGGGAGCTAATGGTCACTGGCCCACGCGATCTGCATGCGCGCTGCGTACGTCTTGACTCGCTGCCCCAGCCGTCGCGCGGAGACGCTTGATGACCGGGCTCCTGGTGCTGTCGTTGGCTCTAATGAGCGTACGTTGATCGGGCACAGCCAAGCCTTGCGGGCCAGTGAGCTCGCCGATGGGGTACGTCGCCGCAGGGTTTCCCGTACATGAACAAGGCCAAGACGATCATTCTCGGCGCGTCGCACTGGCATATGCCCCTGTGCGCAGACCGGATAGCTGAGCAGCACGACGTGGTGGGGGTCAGCGACCCCGACCCGTCGCGCACGAAGCACCTTGCGGATCTCTGGGGCGCGCCTCTCTACCAGTCCTGGGAGGAAGTGCTCGCGGCCCACGGGGACGCCGAGCTGGCGTATGTCTTCGTCCCGCACGATGTGATGCGCGAGGTCTGCCTCGCTCTGGTCGCTCGGTGCATCCCGCTCGTCGTGGAGAAGCCGGCCGGGGTGTCGTTGCAGGAGCTGGTCGACATCCGGGCGGCCGCGGACGCTGCCGGGGTACCGATCGCCGTGCCTCTCGTGCAGCGGGTAGGTCCGACCGACCGCTGGCTGGCGAGGGCCGGCCGCTCGGTGTACGAGAGCGTTCAGTTCATCGCGGGCCCGCCCGACCGCTACCTCGTCAACGGCAGTCCGTGGATGGTCGACGTCGAGCGCGCCGGCGGCGGGTGCATGGTCAACCTCGCTCCGCACTTCGTGGATCTCTTCCTCCGCTCGGCCGGTGCGGAGGAAGTAGCGGTGACGGCAGCCCTGTCGTCGATGTTGCACCGCGGCAGCGTCGAGGACTACGCCTCGATGACGCTGACCACGGCCGACGGACGGATCGCCACCATCGAGGTGGGATATGCGTTCCCCGGGTCGCCGCTCAAGCGGCACTGCTCCTTCATGCGGATCGGCGCCGCGGGGACCGCGACCATCTGGTCTGACGGGACTGCGTCGTTCACCTCCGTCGACGGCGTCACGGAGACCGCACTCATTGACGTGGACAGCGACCCGTTGTACGGACGGTTCGTCGACCAGGTGGCCGAGCAGCTGGGACGTGGTTTCGTGGAGCTCCCGCGGATCAGCGATCTTGAGACCACGATGGCTGTCATCTGGGACGCGTACGCGCACGGCCGACAGGAGAGCACCGGTGTCCACACCCAGCATCGATGAGGTAGCGGCGGCGGCCGGGGTCCACAGGTCGACGGTCTCGCGGGCGTTCTCCCGCCCCGAGGCTGTCAAGCGAGAGACCCGGGACCATGTCCGCCGGGTGGCGGCCTCCATGGGCTACACGATGAGCCCGCTCGCCCAGGCGCTCCGAACCAAGGTCAGCACCCTCGTGCCTCTGGTCGTCCCCGACATCACCAACCCGTACTTCGCCGAGCTCACGAAGGCGATGACGGCCGCTGCTGGGGAGCGTGGCTACCAGCTGGTGCTGTGCGTGACGGAGAACGACGAGGACGCGACGGCCCGGTACCTCGACGCCATGCAGGCGATGTACGCGCCTTTCGCGGTGATCGCGCCCTACGCCCGGGTCTTTCCCGCCGCGTTCGAGTCTCGGGGCTTCGGAGGGCGGCTGGTCGTCATCGACCGGGTCGAGTCCGGCGACCAGACACCCACGGTGACCGTCGACAGCGCGGCAGGGATCGCGCTGGCGTTGGACCACTTGTTCGAGCTCGGGCACACCTCCATTGCCTACGTCTCGGGGATCGCGGGGACGCACACCGCCGCAGACCGGCGCCAGGCTTACCGGACGCTGGCGGAGAAGCACGGGATGACGCCGATCGAGCTCGACAGCGGCGGGATCGGCCTTGGCGCCGGCGAACGTGCCGCAGAAGAGCTCGTGAGCCTGCGTGAGCGGCCGACCGCCGTCGTCACGGGCAACGACCTGGTCGCCTTCGCACTCATCAGCTCGCTCGGCTCGCGGGGGATGTCGGTCCCCGGCGACGTCTCGGTGGTGGGCTTCGACGGTCTGCCGTTCGGCGCCCGCAGCAACCCGCCGCTGACCTCGGTGCAGCAACCCATCGCCGAGATGGGCCGCATCGCGATCCGTCTCGCCGAGCAGGCGGCGAGCGGCGGCCCGGTCGAGCACGTGGTCCTCCAGCCGCAGCTGCTCGTCCGCTCCTCGACCAGGCCGGTCCGGTGACTGGCCGGTTGCTGCCTGGGCTCCGGCACGTGGACCATGCGGCATACACGGTCCCGGACCTGGACGAGGCGGTGCGTCTTCTTCGTCGAGGTCCTCGGGGCGGAGGAGCTCTACCGCTCCCAGCGAGGTCCCGACCCGTCGTTCATGCCGGTGCACTTCGACGTCCCGTCGGACGCCGCCCTGGAGCTGTCGATGCTGCGGATGCCACCGAACCTGAACATCGAGCTGTTTCAGTGGCGAACCACAGACCAGAGAACCGAGCACCCCCGACACAGCGATCGCGGCGGACATCACCTGTGCTTCGTCGTCGACGACGTCGACCTAGCGATCGCTCACCTGGACACGATCCCGGGCGTCCGAGTTCTGGGTGGCCGAAAAGAGGTGGGTTCCGACAGCCCCTCGGTCGCCGGCAACCGCTGGACATACTTCCTGACGCCATGGGGCTTACTGATGGAACTCGTGGACCGTTCCCGAGTCAAGAATCCGCCGAACCTGGTTGGACCGGCGGAATGGAACCGCCCAGCAAGAAGGAGTGCCGCCCTTTCATGATCATCGCCGGATCTACGCTAGGAACCCCCGACCGTGACCTTGCAGAAGCGCTACGCCTCTTCAGAACGGCAGGCCTTGACGCCGCGGAAGTCATCCACCAGGACGACTACCCGGCGGCCATCAGCCCGTCGGATCCGCATTCTGCGCAGCAGGCCGCCGCGATTGCCGACGCCGAAGGTGTCCCGATCGTCGCGCTCACCCCGTACACGACCTCAATCAACAGCGTCGACGACGGCAAGCTGGCAGCAGGGGATCGACGAGTTCCGCGCCTGCCTCGAGGCCGCACACACCGTCGGTGCGACCCGCGTCCGGGTGTACGCCGGCGCATGGCACCCGGGGGACACCGATCACGCCCGGCACTGGGAGCGGCTGCGGAGCGCGCTGACCGTCCTCGCGCCCGAGGCCGCGGACGCGGGCGTCGTGCTCTGCGTCGAGAACCACTTCGGCACCATGACGCAGACCGCAGCCGATACCGCCCGTCTGGTCAGCGAGGTCGACTCCCCCTGCCGTCCGCGTCCTGTACGACCAGGCCAACCTGACCTTCACTCATGACGAGACCTGGCAGGAGGCTTTCGCCGTCCAGGGCGAGCTCGTCGGCCACGTGCACGTGAAGGACCTGGTCTTCAAGGACCCCGAGGCACCCTTCCGAGCCTCGGACACCGCCCGGGTCAAGGCCGAGGAACGCGCCGTCAGGTCCCGGGTCGTCGGTACGGGCATCGTGCCGTGGCCGGCCATCCTCGAGGAGCTCCTGCGCCGCGGCTACGACGACGTGCTCTCGCTCGAGTACGAGTACCGGTGGCATCCTCAGGACCTGCCCGACCCCGCGATCGGCTTCAAGGACTCCGCGCTCGCGCTCCGCAAGATGCTCGCCACGGTGGTGCCCGGGTGACGAGTGGAGACGTGCTGCGTATCGGTGTGGCGGGCGCCGGCAACATCGCGAGCATCGCCCAGCTCCCGACCCTCGTCGCGCGCGACGACGTGGAGCTGCAGGGCCTGGTCACCCGCAAGGATGACCCGCAGCCCCTGATGCGGCGCTGGGGCTTCCGCCGTGCCTATCCGACGGTCGAGGCGTTGCTCGAGACCGAGCAGCTGGACGCGTTGTTTGTCCTCACGCCCCGGTCGGAGCACGTCCACGCGACGCGCCTCGCGCTGGAGGCCGGCGTCGACGTCTTCTGCGAGAAGCCGCTGGCGACGAGCGCGTCCGACGCGCAGTCTCTCGCCGAGCTGGCCGCCGCACGAGAACGGGTGCTCATGGTCGGGTTCAACCGCCGCTTCGCCCCGGTGTACGAGGCCGGTCGCGCGGCTTTCGGGGAGAGCGGCGCGAGCTTCTGCGTAGCCCAGAAGAACCGGGCAGGCTCCGAGTACCGCGCCACCTTCGAGAACGCCATTCACATGGTCGACCTGCTGCGCTGGTACTGCGGGGGCGAGCCCGTCGACGTCAGCGCGCACGCGGCCGGTGAGGACCGCTGGCAGGAGGACGGCGTGGCCGCGCTCGTCCGGTTCGACAACGGTCACTCCGGCGTGCTCGTGGCGGCCCGCGACGCCGGCGGCTGGAGCGAGAAGCTCGACGCCTACGGAGACGGGGCGAGCGCGAACGTCACCGCGCCCGACCGGATCTCGATCACCCGGCCCGAAGGGACGACCGTGCGCGAAATGTCGCCCGAGGCCTTCGGCTGGGCGACGGCGACGCAGACGTTCGGCTTCGCCGGAGCGGTTCATCACTTCCTGGACCGTGTCCGGGACCGCGGTACGCCCTTGACGTCCGGGGAGGACGCGGCGAAGACTCAGCTCCTCCTCGAGCGCATCCTCGCTGTCGCTGGGCTCCCCACCGACGAGCAACCCGGACGGGTCTGGAGCAGCCACGCCAAGAAGTGACGGCGACGACCCGACGTCGTTCCCCGCGTCACCAACTCGTTGGGCCTCATGCATCGCATGAGTTCTCGCAGTCAATTCTATCGAAGGGATGTTTCGACATGATTATCAACACGTTTTCGTATCTATGGTCGTCTACGGCAATTGATGCCATTGCGGAATTGGTCGACAATGGATATCAGACGTTCGAAATCCCGATCAGCTCTCCACATTGTTGGCCGGACGAAACATCGAGTACGGAGCGCTCGGCCATGAAGGCAAGACTTGACGACTATGGCGCGAGAATCAGATCGCTGAATGCCGGTGGATATGACATCAATCTGGCGAGCCCTGGCGCCAACATGCGCCGCAAGAGCATAGAACACATCAAGTCGGTGATTGACTTGGCTGTAGCGTGGGACGTCCCCGACGTTGTGATATCCCCCGGTACGAGGCGCCCCATCATCTCACCTCCAATCGACAAGGCGTATGGATGGCTGTACGAGAGTCTGGGCGATCTGATTCCACTGGCCAAAGAGGCTGGGAAGCGACTCCTCTTCGAGAACACTCCTTACTGCTTCACTCCGACCATCCGGGAGCTGGCCGGTATCGTCGAGACGGTCAACGATGATGCGCTGAAAATCGTCTACGACGTCGCCAACGCCGCCTACATCGAGGAGGATCCCGTGGCGGGTCTGCTCTCGCATCACGAACATATCGCACTCGTGCATATTTCTGACACAGGTCTGGAGACTTGGGGTCATGATCCAATCGGCACGGGAGTGGTCGATTTCGTGGGGCTGGGCGGTGCCGTCGAAGCAACATGCGGAGAAAGTAATGTTGTTCTCGAGATCATTCGCGAAGAAAACCCTGTACATGTGTTCAACCAAGCAATGGATGACCTCAAGAGCAGAGGCTGGAAGTTGGCAGACTAACGCCAGTGTGAGAGGTTCCTGTCTCAGCCTTCTGAACCCAGGGCGACGTCCTCGACACCGGGAAAGCCGCTGATCTGCGCGGCCTGGCCGCTCTACTGAGCGACCGGTCTCAGAGCGGACTGGGTGAGCAGAGGCAACAACTGAGGCAGCGACGAGTGTGCCGAGGCCGCCGAAGCCGAACTGGACAAGCAGTTCGAGCAGTGCCTTGTCGCGGTGGTCGCGGGGTCGGAAACTGACCTCGCACGACTCCACCGCGGCCGTGTGCGCGAGGCAATGACGGCCTACGGCCTGCCTGGTGGCGTACTCACCAGATCCCGGAGAACGCAACGCTGCGGGACGCCGTCGAGGATCACCAACCGTTCAATCAACAGGTCAGGGTTGGTTCTGCTTCGAGCAGATCGAGCCTTACGAGTCGGAGCTTGGTCGACCAGGAATGTGGCTGAGAATAGACTTGGAGAAGCCGCCATCGACACAGATGTCTTGCCCCGTGACGTAACCCGACAACGGGCCTACCAGAAACTCAATCACATTTGCGATATCCGTGGGGTCCCCAATCCTCGACAGCGGGATGATGCCTTCCCTTGCTTTCTTGATCTGGGGGTCGGCGTACATCTTTGCCGTCATCGGTGTGTGAGTCATCCCTGGGGATACCACATTGACACGAATACCGTCAGGCGCCCACTCCAAGGCGAGGGTCTGGGCCAGCATGGTCAAAGCAGCTTTGCTGGGGCCATAAGCACCATGTCCGGCATGCGGTTGCTGACCAGACATCGAAGAGATGAAACAAACCGAACCGCGACTACGCGTCAGATGCGGGTAGCTTGCTTTGGCGAGAAGCCACGCGCCGCGGAGGTTGACCGAGAACATGTGATCCCAGTCCTCGACGGACAAGTCGCATAGTGCGCCGGGGTTCGCGATTCCAGCGTTGGCTACCAACCCATCCAGGCCGCCAAATTTGGCTACCGCAGCGTCTACAAGTTGACCTGGCACGTCGGGATCGCTGAGGTCACCCACCAACGCGATGGCAGTACCGCCCAACGACTGAATCGAACGGACAACCTGCTCTTGAGTAGTGGTCGCTTTATGTCCACACACCGCGATCTGCGGCTGCTCGCCTCGGGCAAGAGCCGCCTCAGCGAGCCTCACGCATGTAGCCGCGCCGATGCCGCTACTTCCACCACTGACCAAAGCTCTCATCGCGCAGTCTCCTTCGAATAGCGATTAGCATGCAAGGTATTCATAGATTGCAAAAGCCGGCCCATTACTGACAAGTTCTTTGCAACGGACGCCTTCCCGCAAGCCGTGGTCGTCACGGTCGCTGCGCAGCTGCGCGCAGCTCGTCGGGTGTGGCGCCTTTGAAGCCGAAGAACTCCAGGTAGGCGGGAATCAGCTCGAACAACATGTCGCTCCCGACCTGGATCGTGCAGCCCTTGTCCTTGGCGGCCTGCAGGAACGGGGTGATGTCGGTCTTGAGCACCACATCTCCGACGTACGAACCGGGGGCGACGCGGTCGACGTCGACGGGCAGGGGATCGTCGTCGTTCATCCCGATGGGTGTGGCGTTCACGATCAGGTCGTAGCCCTCGGGATCCCTCGAGCCCATCACGATCTTCACGTCCGGGTAGTGCCCGTTGATGCGCTGGGCGAGTGCTTCAGAGGCGGCTGCGTTGGGATCGAACAAGCCGATTTCGGCGAGGCCGATGCCGGCCAGCGAGGCAGCGATCGAAGAACCGACCCCGCCGTTGCCGACGATCAGCGCGCGTTTACCGGAGGGGTCGAATCCTTTGCGCAGCATGCCGCGGACGAAGCCGGCGCCGTCGAACTGGTCGGCGAGGAGCGACCCGTCCTCCCGTCGCAGGACGGCGTTCGTCGCGCCGGCGATCGCGGCGGTTGGGCTGATTTCGTCCACCAGCTCCAGGGTGGTGACCTTGTGCGGCATGGTGACCAGGGCACCGCGGATGTTGGTGAGGGTGAAGACTGATCGGAAGAAGTCCGGGTAGTCCTCGGCCTTGATCCCCATCGGGACAACGACGGCGTCGATGCCGTTCTTCTCGAACCAGGGATTGCAGATCAGCGACGACTTGAACGTGTGCGTGGGGTAGCCCAGGTGGGCGACGAGGGTGGTCGTTCCGCTGATCATCGGGTGCCTGCGTCCGTGTCGCGTCCTCCGTGCTCGAGGTCAATCGGGGAGGGCCGGCAGGTCCGAGGCGGTCTCCGCCTCCTGCGCGTCATTGGAGAGCTCTGACAGCCGTACTCCGGTCCACGCGCACCGCACCCCGCCGTGCACGGCCCAGTACTCGTCCCAATGGGCGAGCTTGACCTGGTCGCGCTCGAGGCCACGCTTGCGCAGCCGCTCCTGCAGCGTCTTCGGGGAGACGCGGACCCGTACCACCTCCACGTCGATCGGCGGCCAGTCGAAGCGCTCCGCGGCCGCGGTGATGAAGGTGGGATCGGACAAGTAGGGGCTGAAGGGCGCGTCGACCACCACCGGGCAACCGAGACGGAGGTTGGCCCCGGCGACGTCAAGCAGCGAGTCGTACTCGAGGGGCAGGAGGTTGTCGCGGTAGAACGGGTTGGCCTCCCGATCGCCGGGGTCGTACCCGGCCGACAGCAGGGCGGCCTCGACGAACCGCGCGCTCATCGCGTCCTTGTCGAGGTACGCGGCGCCATGCTGCCGGGCGAGGCGCTGGGCAATCGTCGACTTGCCGGAGCCCGCTGTGCCGATGACGATGCGCAGGGTCGGCGCGTTCATCCGCGCGCGTCCCGGACCGCCATCAGGAAGTCGCGGGCAGCGGCGGTCACCCGGGTGAAGTCGCCGTCAGGCTGCCACGCCTTGGTGATGGCGCTTCCCACACCCACGCCTGCCACGCCCGCGGCGAACCACTCCTTGACGTTCTCGACAGTCACTCCGCCGGCGGGCATGATCGGCAGATGCGCCAGCGGCGCGAGCATGGCCTTGGCGTAGGGGATACCCGCGTTCTCGGTCGGGAACATCTTGACGATATCCGCACCCGCCTCAGCGGTCTCGAGCATCTCGGTCGGGGTGAAGGCCCCGCTGATCGTCGGGACCTGATAGCGGTTGGCGACCCGAATCATCTCGGGATTGAGCTGTGGGCTGACCAAGAAGGCCGCACCGGCTCGGATGCACTCGTACGCGGCGTAGCCGTCGAGGACTGTTCCCGCTCCCACGGCGACACCCTCCGGTGCGTACCGGGTGGCCAACCGTCGGATGAGCTCGACGGCCCCTGAGATGGAGAGCGTGACCTCAAGGGCGCGGAACCCGCCCTCGATCGCGGCATGCGCGACGCGCTCCGCACTATCCGCGTCGGGCAGCCGAACGATGAGCACAGCGCCTGACTCGTCGATCGTGCGCAGTGTCGCAAGCTTGGTGAACACCTGTGTCCTCTCTGATCCAAGAACGTGACTGACAGATAGTCGCATGCTGCCTCATGACACTGCAATCGATCTCAGCAACCGATCTCATCTGAAGAGACGAGAGAGCTCGCAGAGCCTTCGGCCCGAGGTCTCCCTCTCAACACGAGACGCGATCCTCTAAGACCGTCGAGCGCGCGCGTCGACCTCGACCCTGCACAGCGTTGGACGCCGATCAACGCTCAAACCGCTGCCTCCCATCTGGCGACCCTTGGCAATTACGGTCGCGGTCTTGACACCAAGCCGCCCCCTGCTCTACGGTCACTGCAACCGATCTCAGCAACCGATCTCATTGGAGAGAACATGATCAAGAAACGATGGCGCTTCGCCGTTGCGCTGGCGGCGGCGGCGAGCCTGTTGGCCACCGGGTGCTCCGGGTCGACTTCTGAGTCCGACGGGCCGGTCACGTTGACCTATTGGGACTTTCTCGACCCGAGTCAGGACAACCCGCGCGCGAAGGCGCTGAAGGAGAACATCGCGAACTTCGAGGCGGCCAACCCGGACATCAAGGTGGAGCTTGCGGTGGTGTCCTTGGGAGACATGCTGAATCGGCTGCCGCAGGCTGCGGCTGCTGGACAGGCACCGGACGTGTTCAAGATGTTCACTCCACAGGTGCAGCAGATGGCGGCCGCGGGT
The DNA here is from genome assembly GCA_963711015.1 of uncultured Actinomycetota bacterium. Taxonomy (GTDB): domain Bacteria; phylum Actinomycetota; class Actinomycetes; order Propionibacteriales; family Propionibacteriaceae; genus Microlunatus. The sequence continues at coordinate 186,160 of CAVQCQ010000010.1, read as the reverse complement.
GCTTACTCGCCGCTGCCGGCGGCCGCGTCTGAGACCAAGGATTGGCTGCGTCCGATCGACACGCTGGCCAGCCCCGACGGGCAGGTGGCGGTTCCGTACGAGTACCGAACCTGCGCGTTGTATTACAACGAGAAGGTCCTCAAGCAACTCGACGTCGAGGTACCCAAGACCTATGACGAGGTTGTGACGGTGGCTGGGAAGGCAGCCAAAGCTGGCGTCACCGGCTTTGGCACCGGATTCTCAGACGCCGACAACTCAGCGATCATCGCGACCTTCTTCGACTGCTTCATGAGTCAGGTCGACCAGCCGATCTGGGACGGAGACGGTAACGCCGTCTTCGCGACCGAGAAAGGCATCGAGTTCGGCAACTTCCTGGCCGATCTTCGGGATGCCGGAGCCCTCGCGAGCAGCGTGACCTCAGACACCTACGGCACGGTCGCCGACGGGTTGGCCAACGGGACCGTCGCGATGACTGTGCTCGGCACTGAGCGAATCGTCACCATGGCGTCTCAGAACCCCGATGTGAAGTGGACCTCCCTGCCTAAGGCGTCGACCGGGGACGACACCGGCGCCACCATCGGCTGGACCTTGGGTATCGGTGCCGACAGTGACCATGCCGACGCTGCCTGGAAGTTCATCGAATACATGACGGGTCCCAAGGCCGCTGCCGTGATGGCCACCGGCGGCGAGGTCCCCACCCGCGCCGCAGCCTACGACGAAGCGTTCTTCTCGACCCCAGAGGCCGAAACGGTCAACAAGATCGCCGAGTATGTCAAGAGCAACAGCGAGCCGCACCCCTACGCCGACAACTGGATCGCTGTTGCCACTGGGCTCTCCCAGGCCGGGCAGGACCTGTACCTGAACAAGAAGTCAGGTAGCGACTTCATCACGTCCGCGCAGGACGCGGCCAACAAGTAACTCTCGGCCCACCATCCGGCGAGCCCGCGCAGCCGGGCTCCCCGGGAAGGGGGACATCATGTCCATCGCAAGTTCACCGCGCACTCAGGCTCCAGTCGCACCTCCCACCAGCAAGGTGGCGGTGATCCGTCGCCGGCGCGAAGACCGTCGGGTCTGGCTTTACGTATTACCTGTCAGCGCTGTCTTCCTGTTCGTCTTCATCGGACCGCTCTTCTACACCGCATGGACAGCGCTGCACGAGACGACGTACTACCAGATTGAAGAGTTCTCCGGCCTCAACTCGTTCGTCGAACTACTTTCGGACCCAAGCCTGCCCAGTAGCATCAGAACTACCCTGGTCTTCTCGCTAGGGGCGCTGATCATCGCCCTGCCGGCTGGTCTGTTGTCGGCGATCGTGCTGAACAGCCTGCACCGGTTCAAGCGCAGTGTTCGCAGCCTCTTTCTCTTGCCGTGGCTGCTATCTCAGGCCATCGCCGGAACCATTTGGCTCTGGTTCCTCAACCCCAACTTCGGACCCGCCACCGCAATCACCAGGTCACTCGGCTTGGGTCCCACCGACGTCTTTTCTTCGCCGACGACCGCTCTTCTGGCCGTGACTCTCATCACGGCATGGTGGTCGTATCCGCAGGCGATGCTGCTCTTCCTCGGCGCTCTGCAAACCATTCCCGTGGAGCTCCGCGAAAGCCTCAAGGTCGACGGGGGTGGACTGTGGGACGACTTCGTCAATATTACGTTGCCGTTTCTACGCAACACCATCGTCTCCGTCGTGGTCGTCTTGCTGATGCTCTACGTGCAGATGGTCACCATCATCTTGGTGACCACGCGCGGCGGACCGCTCAGGGCGACGGAGACCCTCTCGATGCGGGTGTTTAACCAGACCTTCAACGACTTCAACCTGTCTGGGGCCTCGGCAACCGCCATTCTCCTGTTCGCCGTCAACATCGTCCTCACCCTGGCCGCCATTCGGTTCCGACGTAAGGAAAGCCTGTGACCACCGCCACCACCACCGCCGCCGCGGCGAGTCGCCGCCGCCGTTCCAGGTCGGTCCTCCCTACGATCTCAACCTGGGTTTACATCGCTATCTCTGCGCTGATCGTCCTCCCACCAGTCGTCTGGATCGTTTCCACGTCGCTCAAACCCGAAGCAGACACCATCAAGTTCCCGCCGGAGTGGATCCCGAGCCCGATCTCCTTCGACAACTACATCGGCCTTCTCACCCCAACAAACATCCGATTCTTCATCAACTCCCTCGTCTATGCAGGCGGATCCATCCTGCTGGCTCTCGCGATCTGTATCCCTGCGGCCTATGTCGCTACGAGATACCAAAGTCGCCGCATGGAAACGCTGATGACCGGAATTCTGGTCTTGTCGATGGTCCCAGCCATCGTCGTCTTCATCGCGCTGTACTCCATGTTCGTCAAGACCGCGCTGATCAACACCTACCCTATGTTGATCGTTGTCTACACGGCGATCATCTGCGGACAGAGCATCTTGTTCCTGCGCAACTTCATCGAGAACATCTCAGTAGGTATCGAAGAGGCTGCCGCCATTGACGGGTGCACCCGGCTCCAGATCCTGTGGCACATCATTATCCCCCTGATCCGTCCCGGAATCGCAGCCATCGCCATCTTCATCTTCGTGTTCGTGTGGAACGACTTCCTCGTGGGCACCGTTCTCGCCACCACAGAGGACATGAAGACGGTCCAAAACGGCATCGTCCGCTACATCACTACCGGATTCGGGAACTTCTGGGGGCTGTTCTCAGCCTTCATCATCGTCGCCTTCGTTCCTGTACTTACCGTCTTCGTCGCCTTCCAACGGTGGTTCATCGCCGGCCTGACCTCAGGAGGAGTCAAGGGATAACCGACACAACAAGCTTGGCAAGCTGACCCTCGATTCCCCTCAATGCGACAGCGGCAGACTGGGTCGTGCCGTTGCAGACCCACCGCCGGAGACGGCCGACCGCAGGGCCTCGACCTGGTGCGCCCACTCGGATCAATCGCCAAGATCGGTTGGGGTCCGTAACCGCTGGCGGCGAGCCTCGATCCGCTGGTGGTGGCGAAGGCGGTGACCCTGTACGGATTGTTCTCGCACACCTTGAAGACCTGGGAACATGTGCTCGGCCTGTTCGCTACCGGTCAACTGCGTCCGGCTGACGTCGTTGGTGCGGTCTACGGCCTCGACGACTGGACCCTCGCAATTCGCGGGTTTCGCCGGCAGCAGCCCGGCAACAGCCGAGCCTGACCGGCTGACGTTGTCGGCTTCGACGCCTTCATCCGGCAGGACGTCGCGACGCCGTTCGGTGGAGCGAGCGGCCGACGAGCACAGCTGACGAGTTCGATGAAAGTTAGAGGAGTGGTGGAATCGCCGCCTTACGGGAAGCAGGTGTCGATGACGGCGGGCGGATTCGTGCCACGGCGGTGGATGCTCGACGGCTTGCGCGAGGGTCCCGAAGCTAGTGCGTCAGCGCTTAGCGAGAATGCCCAACGCTTCCGTGAGGACCGCGATGCCTTCACGGGACACCATCGTCGCTTCATGGTGATGCCGGCGGTTGTCGCACTGAGGTCCCCAGGCGAGCCCGGCTTTGGTGGCGATGGCTGCGCCGACGGTCGGCATCGAACCCGGTTTGACCTTCGCACGGGCTGCTGCTGCGTCGAACACGCGTGAGGGGCTGCTGCCAGGAGTAGCGGCGTAGCGCGCCACGCCGAGGAGGTCACACAGATCGTCCAGGAGGCGCTGCTTCGACCGAGTGCTGGAAGGACCAGACGCGATGACCGTCGAGGCTCTCGATTGGCTGCTGCAGGAAGCACACCCCGCGCTAGCCAGACCGTGTAGACACTCATCCCGTGCTATCGCCTTACCTGCAGGTCTTGATGTAGCCGGTCTCTTCGTTGGCGCTGAGTCGGAAGCAGGGGCTAACCGCGAGCGATTCGTGTGGGAAGGCTTCCCGTTGCTTGAGCTGCGCGACGGCTCAGCTGTGACGTTCTGGTCAGATGACGGCGCAAGACTTGCGAGAGAGATGAGATACCTGCACTTCCACCTGGTCCTCGAGGAATCCCGGGTGGAAGCACAGGGAGCAAGTAGGTCAACTGTACTCGACTTCACTGACCGCCGCTCATCGAGACTCAGCGCACGTGGGTTTGCACGTCGTGCGGTGGTCAGGTGCCCGGTAGCGCTTGGCCGTCCGGGACGCTGAGCGGCGGCAAGGTAAAGTCAGGATGGCCAAAGAGGTTTCCGCCGACACCGGTCGGTGATCCTTGGTGATCGGCATACGGCCCTACTGACGGGCCCCATGGATCTCACATGAACGATCTCCCGACAAGTTCCCATCCCGGTGACGGCGCTAGCCCTGAGGTCTGCCCGACTTGCCAGCACCTACTGGCGCTGCATGACTCCCTGAGCTCCCGCTGGTGCGCTGCCACGCGACTCAGTGTTGGGCGCCGGAAATGCATTTGCTCCGAGGTGGCCCCGGTCGCCCGTCCGCTGACTCACTACTGACGCGGCAGAGTCTCCGATGCTTCCAGGCCGGGTCGGCGGCGGCTCGGGTGTGGCTGGATGAGCTGAACCGTGGTGACGGTTGCCGCTCATTGCGACGGATACCTCAAGCCGTTCGGCACGGTGGACCGTCGGTCGGATTCGTGCTTAGGTGCGGTCCAGGCAAACTGGGGCGAACCGTGGACCACAGTCCCGGCGGATGGAGGCTGTTATGCCACGGAGCCGTAGGGCGCACGTCTCGACCGATGATCTTGAGCAGGCTCTTGACTATCTCGAAGGGCTGGTCCTGATCTTGGAGGAGTTCGCCGAGGCGAACCGCGGACGTGATCGCCCCGATGGGCTCGCGCTGAGGCTTGAAAACATGGACAGCCATGGTGGCAACTGGGCGACGCTGCGTTACCAGATCGGAGTGGGGGCAGGCTGGCACGAGATAGCCGGACAGGTCGCCGAGCTTCGACGGCGTCTGTTGGAGGGCTACGCCGAGGCCGCGCTGTGAAACAGCGACTCAGACATCGCCGTCGAAACGTCCCAGTCAGCAGCTGCACATAGTCGCCCGATCTGTTGTTCCGTTGAACCCACCGTGCTCCTCCTGACCCAGGTCAAACAGCAGGAAGGCGCTCGCCGGTGATCTTGTAGCGCTCCATCAAGGCGAGCGGCGAGAAGCCCCCGAACGCTAAGTCAACGGGCCGATCGGGCGCAGCCGGTGGACCTCACCGGTGCTGTCTGTCACCGCCCGCGTTTGTTGAGTGCCCTGGCCTGATCCGGGACCCACGGTGGGGCAACGGCTCCGGCGCCAGTGAGGTTGTCGCAGCGCACCAGCTGGTCGCCGATCCTCTCGAGCGGACACCGCCGGCCATGGGTGAACAGGTAGGCCCGGGCACTGGCCTGTTCCGGGACCCACGGTGGGGCAACGGCTCCGGCGCCAGTGAGGTTGTCGCAGCGCACCAGCTGGTCGCCGATCCTCTCGAGCAGGCACCGGCCAGGGGAGGACGGGTAGGCCCGGGCGGGGGGTGTGGCGCGCACGGCGCCGCCGCCGTCGTCGAGACGCGCCTGGCCGATGCTCCAGGTACCGACGAGGAACATGACCGCGGCGCAGGCGAGGGCGAAGACGGTCTTCGTCGTACGGGTGATACCGAAGCGCGCCAGCTGCCCGCGATGGTGCCGCCCATGCTGTGGATGCGAGTGATCTCTTGACATGGACACGAGTTGCTCCTTCTCGATGTCGCCGGCGGAGTGCCGACCGTCGCAGTGCACGCCCGGTTGGTTATGGATCGGTCGCCGGAGCAGGCCGTGCGGTAAAGGCCTGGTAGCGATGCAGGTCAGAGGGCGGATCAGCCGCAGACGCGCGGCCTGAGCGCGCGTACGGTTGAAGGCATGCGCATCGGCGTGCTCGGAGCATTCGAGCTCCGGCGCGGTGCCGGCGAGGATGCCGACCACAGCTCCGATGACGCGAACTGTGCTCAGGGGCTCGCACCGAAGGAGCGGCTCTTACTGGCTCGCCTCGTCAGCGACGTCGGACACCCGGTCAGTGTCGACGCGCTCGCCTCGGCGCTGTGGGACGGCCGCCCCCCGCCCTCGGCCGCCAAGGCGTTGCAGGTGCACGTCATGCGGGTCAGGTCGTTCCTCGAACCTGGCCGCCCGGCCTCGACGAGCCGTTTCCTGATGCGTCAAGGTCCGGGCTACTCCCTGACGCTGACGGCGACCGACGTCGACGCGGGCGAGCTCGCCGTGCGCTGCGCCCGCGGCCGGGCGCTGCTCGAGCAGGGCGCTGTCGCGGAGGCGCGGGCCGAGCTCGTGGCGGCGGTGGCCCTGGACCGCGGGGAACCGTACGCGGACTGGCCGGACGCGTCCTGGGCAGAGGCCGAGCGCCGCCGCCTGTCCGAGCTCGCTCTCAGCGCCCGCACGCAGCTCGCCGACGCCGACCTCGCCCTCGGCCGGACGGACGAGGCCGTGGCAGCGCTCGAGCTGCTCGTCGGCAGTCACCCGTACCGGGAGGAGGTGTGGGCCCGGCTCAGCCGCGCGCTGTACGCCGCCGGCCGGGCGAGCGACGCGCTGTCCGCGGTCTCGCGGGCCAGGTCCGTGCTCGTCGAGGACCTCGGCCTCGATCCCGGCCCAGAGCTGGTCGAGCTGGAGCGCCAGGTCCTCACGCACGACCCGGCCCTGCTCGTCCCGCGCCTGCGCAGCCGTCGGGACCCGGTGCGGCACGGCCGGCCGCCGGGGCCTGCCCGTGGAAGGGGCTGGCGTCGTACGAGTCGCGCGACGCGGCCCTCTTCCACGGGCGCGAACAGCTCGTCGCCGCCCTCACCGCCCGATTGGTCGACCACGACCTCGTCGTCTTGGCCGGGGCCAGCGGGTCGGGGAAGTCGTCGGTGGTCCGCGCCGGCCTGGTGCCTGCCTTGGCTGCGGGTGTGCTCCCGGACAGCGCTGACTGGATGGTTCGCCTCGTGCTGCCCCGCGAGCACGCGGGTAATGCGCTCGCGTCGTTGCCCGTCGGCGCGCCCTGCCTGCTCGTCGTGGATCAGCTGGAGGAGGTGTGGTCCGCCGGCTCGGCGTCCACCGCTGCCGCCTTCCTCGACGATGTCGTCGAGCTGCTGGATCGCGGGCGCGTGACCCGGGTCGTCGCCGTCGTCCGCGGCGACCACCTGCACCGGCTCGCCGAGCATCCCCGGTTCGCCGCGCGCGCCGGATCAGGCGTCGTCTTGGCCACGCCGCTCACCGCCGAGGAGCTTCGCCGCGTCGTCGAGCAGCCCGCCGCCGGCGTGGGGCTCGCGGTCGACCCGGAGCTCGTCACGACCGTCGTCGACGACGTCGCCGGTGCCCCCGGCGCACTGCCGCTCCTGTCGACAGCTCTGGTCGCGACCTGGGAGCGGCGGCGCGGGAACCACCTCGAGCTCGGCGGCTACCTCGCCGCCGGCGGCGCCGCTGGCGCAGTCGCGCGTACGGCGGAGGACGCGTGGGGACAGCTCGACGAGCCCGCCCGCGAAGCCGCCCGGCCCCTGCTGCTGCGGCTGGCGGGGGAGGGCGATGGCGGCCGCCCCGTACGTCGGCGGGTGCCGCTGGACGAACTGGGCCTGGACGGCCCTGGCCGGTGAGGCGCGCTGGGCGGTCGTGGAGACACTCGTGCGTCGGCGCCTGCTCGCCGTGGACGACGGCCGGCTCGAGGTCGCCCACGAGGCGCTGCTCACCGCGTGGCCGCGGTTGGCCCAGTGGCTGGCCGAGGACGCCGACGGCCGCAGGCTGCGCGCGCACCTGAGCCCGGCGGCCCGGGACTGGGAGGCGAAGGGCCGGCCGGCCGAGGACCTCTACCGGGGAGCACGGCTGGCCGCAGCGCTGAGCTGGGCCGCCGATCACGACGACCAGCTTGTCGCGGTGGAGCGCGACTTCCTCGCCGCCGCCCACGCCGCCGCCGATGCCGAGCTGGCCCGAGAACGTACGGGCCGCCGCCGCACGCGCCGCCTGGCCGCGGCGCTGGCCGGCGCGCTCGCGGTCGTCCTGGTGGCCGCCAGCCTCGCGCTCGTGCAACGCGAACGCGCCGACGAGCGGGCGCTCGCCGCGGAGCGCGCCACCCTCGTGGCCGACGCCAACCGGCTGGCCGCCACAGCCGGCACCGCCACCGATCTCGACCTGTCACTGCTGCTGGCCACCGAGGCCGTCCGCACGGCGGACACGCCCGAGACGCAGGACGGCCTCCTCGCCGCGCTCGTCGAGCACCGGCAGGCGGTCAGCGTCTTCCGCACGCCGAGCGGCATGCGACCTGACGTACCAGCAGTCGCCGGCGACGGGCGGCAGTTGCATCTCTTGACGGAGGCCAGCACAGCTGGACATCTAGCGCACTGCTGTCCTGGGACCTGAGCGAGGGAGCAGGCGCACCGCGGCTTTCCACTGTGCACGTCGACCCGTACGCGATGGCGGCCTCGCCGGTCGACGGCCGCGTCGCGACGCTGCACGCGACGGGGCCCTGACCATCGACGGTCATCGCGGACCTCCAGTGCAGCTCGCGTATCCTTCGCTCGGCGGCGTACCCTTCCAGGTCGGCTGGTCCCCCGATGGCCGCGTCCTGGTCGTCCTGGTCGATCCGGGAGGGGACCCCTCCACGGCGTCCGGCCGGCTCCAGGTGCTGCGGCTCGATGCGCGCAGTGGCGCGGTGTTGAGCCGCACGCGACCCGTGGCCGGTGACTCGGGGCAGGTGTCGACCGACGGCCGCACGGTGCTGACGTGGGCCGAGGAGTCCGACTCCCCCCCGATGCTGGTGGACGCGGAGCTCGGACGTGTGCGCCCACTTTCGCGGACCAGCGCGCAGGCCGAGGGCGACCGGCCCAGGCTGTTCGGCAGCATGGTGGCCTGGCTCGGGTCGAACGGCGGTATCACGCTGTCCGACCGGACGAGCGGGCGCGTCCGGCAACGGGTCGTCGGGCACACGAGCCGCGTCGTGAGCCTGCGCCTGTCCCCCGATCAACGCACCGCCGTCTCGGTCGGGGACGACCGACGCGTCGTGGTCTGGGACGTCGGGCCAGGGCCGCGACTCGAGCTCCGCGAGGTGCTCGCCGGGCACGGCGGGAGCGTCGTCGACGTCGCCTTCAGCCCGGACAGCGCCCGCGCCTACTCGGCATCGCTGGACGGCACGGTGATCGGCTGGGACCTCGAAGACCGGCTCCGCTTCGGGACACCGACCGCCACCGTCCCGGGCCGATGGATCTCGCGGCGCCCGGTCATGGCGCAGGGGCGATGGGTGGCCCCGACCGAACGGCTGCGCGACGGGATCGACGCCTACGAGGAGCTCGACGTGAGCCTCGCCTTCGTCGACCCCCGCACCGGGCGGACCGAGGCCACGGTCGGCATCGGGCAGGCCGATCCGATCACCGCCTACGGCTCGTCGGTGGCCCTGTCTCCCGACGGGGAGCGCCTCGTCGCCACCGCGGGGACCGACATCGTCGTCCTGGACGCCCGCTCCGGACAGCAGACCGGTCGCATCACGCTGGACAGGCCGGAACCGGTGAGTGACGCCATCTGGTCGCGGGACGGTCGCTCGATCCTGGTCGGCGGCCGAGGACCCTCGTCCGACAGAGGGGCTCACGCGCGGGGCCGTGGTCGTCGTGGACGCCCGGACGCTGCGCCCCACGGGTCGCATCGAGACGACGTTCGGCGTCCAGAGTCTCGCGACCTCGCCGGACGGCCGGCTCGTCGCCGCGGCACTCGGGCGTCACAGGTCCGTGAGCATCGCCGAGCTGCCGTCGGGACGCATCCGACACGAGATCCAGCTGCTGCAGGAGTCGGACGGTCGGGTCAACGTGGTCGACTTCTCGCCCGACGGCACCCGGATCGCCGCCGGAGACATCGACGGTCTGCTGTACGTCATCGACGTCGGCTCCGGGCAGCGGCTCGGCGAGCCGGCGCGACTGCACACCGGTCTCGTCCTGGATGCGCGATGGCTGGACGACGCCACGGTCGCGACCACGGGCAGCGACGGGCGGGTCGTGCTGTACGACGTCCGGCGCGGGCTCGTGCGTGGCCAACCGATTCCCTTCACCCGCGACGGGGGAGAGGACGGCGGCTACCTGGTCACGGCATCGCGTGACGAGCTCGTCGTCGTGGGAGCCATCACCGCCGGACGCAGCTTCCCCCTGTCGGTGTCGAGCTGGATGGCGCACGCATGCCGCATCGCCGGCCGCGACCTCACCGCCGCCGAATGGGCGTCCTACGTCCCTTCTCGGCCGTACCGCGAGACCTGCGGCTAGCTCTCCTGAGGGAGGGGTCGCCGCGTTTCGGCGCCGCGGACCTCAGGCGGGACCGAGCGGCAGGTGAGTGCCTCGTCGATGTTGCCCGTTCGGCCACCGCCGACGAGTAGCCGGGGCGATGCGATCTCGAGATACGTGTCCCGCTCGGACGCGCCCGACCGGGCGGTCAGCGCTTCGTGCTCGTGGCTTCTTCGCCGCGACCGTCTCGACCTCGTCGCCCGTGCGCAGCCTCGCATTCGTCTTGCCGTCGGTCACGTACGCCCCCGAGGGCGTCCTTGACCAGCACGGGCTTGCCGGGTCGCCGGGTCGAAGCCGAGTTCGCGCAGCGGTGCGCCGCTGCCGCCCGCCCGCGCCGCGTTTGGCCCCTATGCGCGGCGGGCTGGCTGCACTGCTCGCGGAAGAGTCAGGGGGTCCAGCGGATAAACACCCAGACGACGATCAACACCGACACGATGATGGCGACCGTCACGGCGACCGCCAGACCGATCCGTCGTTTTGGTTCGTCTTCGTCGACGTACTCGCCTACGTTGTCGTACGGAGTTAACGGGTACTCGGCCGGTGCCGAACGTTGCGGGATGGGCGATGGTGGGCTCAGCACTGGGGTCGGCGGCCGGGCGGGCGGTTGCATCGGCGGTCGGGAGAGTGTTGGATCCTCGGGGGTCGACGGGGACCAGGCAATGAATGAGCCGCAGACTGAACAGAAGTCATCATCGAGCGGTGTCGACGATCCGCACTGGGGACACGTCACATCAGGCCGGAGCACCGCCCTTTTCTCCTCGCCCGCCAGCGCATGGAAGTGGAGCGCCTTGAGTGCTGGTGGCGGCAGTTCCGGATCGTCGGATTGCGGCATCGGGTGCTCCCAGTAGTGGGGGCGGACGAAATCCTGCCGGCGGAGCTCGAGGGCGTATTCGTACTCCATCCGGACGTGGTCGGAGTGCATGGAGTTGCTGGACCAGAACAGCTGGAAGACGTCGGCCTCACCGATGAGCTCAAGGATCTGCGGCCGCCACGGTCCTCCTGGCAGCAGTGTCGTGCGATCGCGGAAGTACCGGTTGCCTAGCGCCTGCCCGACTTGTTCGTGTTGCTCCACGATGGCGGTGTCACGGTGACTGTAGGACAGGAAGATCGTCTGGTAGGGCTTCGCTTGCACCGCCTCCAGTTGTGGGCTGTCGCTGCGCTGCGTGCGGGGCCCGCCCCGATGAGCGTCGGTGATGGGCATCGGCGGCGGTGGCGCGGCATGGTCCACCCGCAGAACCAGATCGATATCGGCGAGGATGAAAACGCCGAGATAGACCGTCAGGCGTCCTCGCAGGATCCCCGTTCGACCGGGGTCAGTGCAGAGTCGGAACTCCTCCTTGTGGACGTCCTCGATCCAGCTGAAGACCCGGCTGGATGGATTGAACGTCACCCCGTCCATCATCGGCCGGAAGGTGAGTTCGCTGGCCTTCGGCACCGCGGCACGCGATTCGGACGATGGGCCGGCGTAGTCGGTGGCCTGCTCGCCGAGCATGTTGGCGGCAAGTGCCCGGACCTGTTCGATCGGACTTGGCTCCTCCGGTGGGGCATCGCGGCGACGTTCGCCCAAGTGAGCGAAGGCAAGCAACGGGTACCACGTCTCCGGGCGTACCGTCCGAGGCCGGTAGACAGTGAATTGCACGTCCTCATCGACCACGCGACCCAATGGATCTTTAGCCGGCCAACAGGTCGTGACGCGCCAGGAAGATGTCTCGGCGACGGCCGTAGGTCCGGATGTACGGAGGTGTGGCCCCTGCTGCCCGCAAACGCTCCGCCACGTACGCATGGATGTCGGCCACCGACACCAGGCCGTCGAGATCGTGGTCGGCCCAGCCGGTCCGCAGGCCGGTCACGAGAGCTCCGGTGAGATCGGATTGCGCGATCTCCGGAGGCCGGGGATCTATTCCAACGCTCCAGTGGGTACGAAAGACCGTCATGACAACAAGCGTGTGATCTCTGCGGACCTCGTCGGCCTGGCGAAAGTCAATGTGCCAGCTCGTCGGGACGTGGGCGTCGCGGGCGAGCCAGCAGTCGACCATCACGGCTTGGCGATCCGCCCGGCAGTCGTCCAGCCGGTCGACCAGCCAGCGCGCGGCCACACTGGTCGCGTCGGTCTGCGTACCGCTGCTGCCCGCGGCAAGAAAGTGCAGTTCGCCGCCTGAGTCGAACCGTGCAGGACCGAGGATGTGAATTATCAGCAGATCCTGGTAGCGCGCACTTGCGACCAGATCATCGACCACCCGCCGGATGAGGTCCGCGGGCTGGTCCAGAGTGACCGTGACCTCGAACCCGGCTCGCTCGCGGTGGGAGAGCACCTCCTGCAGCATCCGTACTTCACGCACAACGGTTGGGTCAGGATCGGGATGCGCCGGGCTCGGAGGACTCGAGGCAGCGATGATCAGGGCAAGCCGCCGGCCGGAATAACGTGGCTGAAAGCCGGTGGGTTCAGCCCAGGTCGACATCGGCATCGACTCCTCGTCCGGCAACCGTGTCCGTCTTGACCGCTCAGCACTTGCCATGCATGAGGACGAAGGAGTGCGACAGATACTCCATCGGCCCGGCGGTAACCCGAACAGTCCAGCCTAGTCGCCAACTCGATCATTCAAGCTGGCGTCGAGTATGACCTCGCGACGATCAATCTGCAGACGCGGTATCGCCGGGACTGGAACCGCACGGGGCAGAGCGAGAATGTGATTCCCGACCCACAGAAGTCCGAGTGACCACGAACAGGGCCGGGAGAGAACGGCTATCTGTTCCCTATTCCGTCCCTGGAGCTACTTGAAATCGCATGTCCCCTAGTGAAAGCGGGTAAGGCTGGCGGTCTGTAAGACCGTCGGCACCGCCTACGTTGGTCCGAACCCAACACCTGCCACACCAGAAAAATGCGCGTCCCAGATCCGGGCAGGTCTCGTCCGTCTACGCACGTCGCGTCGAACTTGAGAAAGACAGCAATGCTGCTGCTGCTGCTGCTGCTCTCCGCGATCTGGGCAGCGTTTCCCGTTGTTTGAAGCCAGGTGGTTGTCGTGCCGACTGGGGTGTCGTCGTCCGAGTCCCTGGCTCTGCCAAAGCTGCAGGGCAACGAACCGACGCTTACTCGGTGGAGATCGAGGTAGATGGCCAGGCTCAGCTTCGACTGCTGGTGTTCCTTGTTATACAGATATCTTCCACTTATGGTGGATTGCGTGGCGTTGAACATCAAGGATGAGCAGACTGATCGGCTGGCGCGAGAGCTTGCGGCGGCGACTGGGGAGAGCATCACAGTCGCGGCGCGTCGGGCGATCGAGGAGCGACTGGCTCGTGTGCGCGCTCGCAACCGGGCTGTTCCCGCTGCTGCGGAACTGGAAGAGGTCATCGCCCGCGGACGGGCTCGGGAGGTGCTGGACGACCGTACACCTGAGCAGATTCTGGGATATGACTCCGACGGTCTACCTGCGTGATGGTGGTACTTGATAAGTCCGCGATCACCGCAGTGGTCTTCGGCGAGCCGGACGCTGAGATGTTTCTCTCGGTGATGCTGGCGAACGCCGGTGATCTGCAGATGAGCGCGGGAACCGCGGTCGAGGTCGGCATCGTTGTCGAGGTGCGGCAGGGCTCGGCGGCGACCAAGGATCTGGGGATCTTGGTGGATCGGCTTGGGATGGCTGTCGTTCCGATCGACGGAGTCCAGGCAGAGGCGGCCGTCGCCGCGTGGCGACGTTTCGGGAAGGGGCGTCATCCGGCCGGCCTCAATTTGGGCGACTGTTTCTCGTATGCCTTGGCGAAAGTCACCGCCGCGCCGCTTCTGTTCAAGGGCCGAGATTTTGCCCAGACCGACATCCCCGGCGCACTGTGAGGAGGGTGGATCGAGCCGAATGTGTTCGCGGACGGCAAGCCGGCCCGCGTTCAGCACCATCGTCGATTCGAGGTTGGGCCGGACCGGCGGACGGGCTTAGGCACGATCAGCACCCCCGCACGGTCAATCCATGCTTGTGGTCGGAGTCGACCATCAACCGCGTTTTGCCTGGTCAGATGCGGTTTGGACAGCGTTGCTCTCGTCATGAACTCTTCAATGTGGTGAGAAGCCAACACCCGCGACACCGACGGAAAAGGTCCCTCTGGGTCAGCTCCATCCCTATCCATTGGGCGTTTGACGAGAGCCAGTCGTGGTATATAGATCAGGCAGCACCGACGATGCGACGGCACTCCGGTGCCTTTGAGACATCGTCTGCCGACTGGGGAGATCGAATGGCAGGACATCGCGTCGCCACGAACGCGCGGTGCTCCAACCGAAGACGGGGGATACATGACCAAGTTGCGTAACGCACTCATCGTGGCTGCGGCCGCGGCCCTGATGTGCGTACCGACGAGCGCCGCGGCCGACACGACCGTGAAGGCAAAGCTGGTGGAAGTCAACGACAGCGGCGTTAGTGGCACAGCCACCCTCACCGCGCTCAGCAACGGCGGCCTCAAGGTGGTCATCCGTACCCAAGGCCATGTGCCGGGCGTGTTCCACGCTCAGCATGTTCACGGAACCGGGCACGGCGGCCACTTCATGTGCCCCACGATCGAGGCCGACACCGATGGCGACGGGGTGCTCACCAACGAGGAAGGGATGGGCGAGTACGGCCTCATCTTCTTCCCGTTGACCACCACTGGTAGTGCGACGCCGAAAGACGCGCTCGCCGCCGACCGGATGCCGGTCGCCGACGCAGAGGGTCGTCTGACCTACGAACGGACCTTCCCGGCCGACATGGTTCCCGAGGGCCTGGTGGAGCACCTCTCCGAATTGCACGTCGTGCAGCACGGCATCGACGCCAACGACAACGGCAAGTACGACATGGACGCCCTGGGTGAATCGACATTCGCCAAGAACCAGGGCAAGCCCGGAGTGCCGGAAGAGGTGACGAATCCGGCCGCGTGCGGCGTCGTCGAGGGGGCCGGGGCAGCCGATCCGCCGCGCGACGGGATCGAGACCGGCGGTGAGCCGGCAACTGGGATGAGGGCGCCTCTCGCGGCGGCAGGTACTGCTCTCCTGCTGCTCTCCGGGGGTCTATTGTTCTGGCGGCGGCGGCCGGTTCGCGCGACCCGCCGCAGTGGGGGATGACGGCAAGCACCGCACTGCCTGAGGGCACTTCCGTCGCTACGCAGGATGTATCGGCGCACTGCCCGGCCGCAACAAATGGCCACGTTGAGGCCGGCGGTGCGGCTGATCTCGAAAGTTGCCCGGGCCGGGCTGTCTGGAGTTTGAAGGGGGAGATGTAGATGCCGGATGATCAACCCGGTGCGCTCAGCCGTCGCGGATTTCATGAAGGGGACAGCGGCGGCCTCGCTAGGCACAATGGCGACCGCCGCGGGGGTCAGACCCGCGTCCGCCGACCCGCTGCTCGAGGTGGCGGTCGAACCTCACGGCACGGAGCTACGTGGTCTCGAGCTTGTGCTCGACGAGCCCTTCGCCGAGGGTCGCTTCGGATACATGTTCAAGGGCCAGCCGCCGCATGGGGCCTCGGAGGACCTGCTCACCGCCCTTGGCCAGACCATGGAGGAGAAGCCGGTCATCGGCACCAACCTCACCGACCCTGAAACGGGCGAGCCGGTCCTGAACAGCGACGGCAGCCCGACGGTGGTCAACAAGGACCACAACGACGCCCTCGGCGAGAACCCAAACCCGCTCCTGACGTCGGGCTTCACCTTCGTCGGCCAGTTCATCGACCACGACATCACCTTCGACACCACGACCCTCAGCGAGCAGCAGGCCGATCCCAAGGCGACGACCAACTTCCGGACACCGCGCTACGACCTCGACGCCGTCTACGGGCGCGGGCCGAGCAAGGACCCCCAGTTCTACGACCCGAAGGACCGGGACAAGTTCCTGATCGTCAAGCGTCCCTACAGCGAGATCAGGGGCATCCCCACCACGTCCGACGTGGTGTACGACGTGCCGCGCGACGCCAACGGCAAGGCGATCATCGCGGACCCCCGGAACGACCAGACGTTGATCCTCGTCCAGCTGCATGTGGCTCTGCAGCTGTTCCACAACAAGCTCGTGGACCACGTGCGGTCGGGGCTGGTGTCCACGCTGTTCCCCGGGCTGTCGGTGTTCGAGAAGGCCCGGCGCCTGGCCCGGTGGCACTACCAGTGGATGGTCACCCACGACTTCCTGCCTGCCATCGTGGGTAAGGCCATGGCGGACTCGGTGTACAAGGAGGTGCTGACCGGGGTTCCGATCATCAACCTCAAGCACTACCGGACGGTCAACGTTCTAGGACGTCCCTACATCCCGGTGGAGTGGTCGGTGGCCGCGTACCGCTTCGGCCACAGCATCGCCCGGCCGCGGTACACCGTGCGGGACTTCGTCGACACCCGGACCGGCGCCACCGTCGCCGTGTCGAGCGTCCCGCTCTTCGAGGCCTCGCCGACCGACAACAACCTCAACGGCGGCCGGCCGATCCCCGCCCGGCTGAAGATGCAGTGGAGCAAGTTCTTCAACGCGGCCGGGAAGCCTCTCACCGCCCGGCCCGTGCGCCAGTTCGACGCCAATCTGTCGGATGCGCTGTTCCGGCTACCCAGCGCTGCCCTCCCCGACAGCAATCCCACCAGCCGGCTCTCGGTGCGCAATCTGCTCCGGGGCCGGAAGATGCGCCTGCCTTCCGGACAGCAGATCGCGCGGGAGATGGGTGTGACCCCCCTGACCGACGAGGAGCTGTACACGAGTCACCGCATCGAGGTGCGCGTTCCCATCGTTGGGAACGTGGTGGAAGTGCTGCGCGAGTTCGACGTCGAGAACCAGGATCTGAAGACGCTCTTCGAGGATCCGGGTTGGGACGGCGAGGCTCCGCTGTGGTTCTACATCCTCAAGGAGGCCGAGATCGTCGGTCGTGGGCGTCAGATGGGGCCCGTCGGCGGGCGGATCGTGGCTGAGACCCTCGTCGCCCTGATGCAACGCGACCTCAACTCCTACCTGACCTTGAACGCCGTCTGGAAGCCGACGCCACCCATCGCGCCGGCCCGCGGCAAGTTCACCATGGCCGATCTGCTGAAGTACGCCGGAGTCTGGTCCTGATACATGGAGGCGATCGGCAGAGGCGCACGATGGTGCGCCTGGCTAGGAAGGCCGCGCCGACGCGGCTAGCACAGCGTTATCGATCTGTTATATAGTAAACCGGTTGTGGGGCTCGCAAGGGAGATGCGAATGTCGGGGAAAGAATCTCGCGGGATCAGCCGTCGTCGCTTCTTGAAGACGACAGCTGCTGCAGGGCTAGGGACAGCGGCCGCCGCTGGCGGGATCACGCCCGCGGGGGTGCCGAAGGCGGCGGCCGCCGAGCTGCCCCCTACTCCGCCCCATGGCGCGCAGCTGCGCGGCATGGACCTGGTCGTCAAGAGTCCGACGACCGAGGGTCGCTTCGGGTTCATGTTCAAGAGCCAGCCGCGTTCACCCAGCGTCGGATACGCTGCTCGACCGCCTGGGTGCGACCATGGAAGAGCAGCCTGCCGCCAACCCCGCCAGTAGCTCTGCCGCAAAAGACGAAAACGACGCCTTCAACGAGAACCCCAACCTGCTTCTCACGTCGGGGTTCACCTTCGTCGGCCAGTTCGTCGACCACGACATCACCTTCGACACCACGCTCCTCAGCGACCAGCAGTCCGACCCCTACGCCACCACCAACTTCCGCACGCCGCGCTACGACCTCGACGCCATCTACGGGCTAGGCCCCAGCGCGAACCCGCAGTTCTACGACCCCAACGACCGAGACAAGTTCCTGGTCCGCTCGTCGAGTACAGCCAGATCACGGGCAAGCTCAAGCGGCCGGACGGTGTGGACGAAACAAAGACCTGGGACGTTCTGCCCGACAAGGTCTGCGACGTGCCCCGCACCGGCGACCCGCTGACGCCGGCGACCCGCCCAAGGGAACGGCGATCATCGCCGATCCCCGCAACGACCAGACGCTGATCATCCTCCAGCTCCACGTGGCCATGCAGAAGTTCCACAACCGGCTGGTGGACGTCCTGCGCATGCAAGGGTGCCGCGGTCGGCCGTGTTCGAGTCGGCGCGGCGCCTGGCCCGGTGGCACTACCAGTGGATCGTGACCCACCAGTTCCTGCCGGCCATCGTGGGCACGACCCTGATCGGACTCGGTGTACAAGGAAACCTCGACAAGGCGCCGATCATCACCCTCAAGTACTACAAGCCGACGAACCCCGCAGGGCGCTCCTTCATCCCGGTCGAGTTCGCGGTGGCCGCGTACCGCTTCGGCCACAGCATCACCCGACCGCGCTACACCGTCCGGGATGTCTTCGACACCGCCGGCACTACGCTCCTGGGCTCCGTCTCCAGCGTGCCGCTGTTCCAGGAGGCGCGCCGACCGACAACAACCTGAACGGGCACCGCGATCTGCTGCCTGTGCCTCGGCTGAAGATCCAGTGGAGCAAGTTCTTCAACGCGAGACCGCGTAACGTCACCTACCGCTCGGCCCGTGCGGCAGTTCGACGCCTCGCTGGCCGACCCACTGTTCAAGATGCCCGCGACGGCGCTGCCCGACGCCAACACTCTCGGCACGCTGTCGCAGCGGAACCTCCGCCGGGGCAGGAAGATGGGCCTGCCCTCGGGACAGCAGGTGGCCCGGCTGATGGGTGTGACGCCGCTCACCAACGCCCAGCTGTCGCAGAACCACCGCATCCACGTGCACGATCCCGATCGTCGGCAACAAGGTGGCGGTAAAGGCGCCTCCGGCGCGAGGTCCGACGAGGAACGACCAAGCCTCAAGGCAGAGCTCGCGCGATCCGGGATGGAACGGCGAGGCCCCGCTGTGGTTCTACATCCTGAAGGAGGCCGAGCTCGTCGGCAAGGGCCGCGACGCTGGGCCCGGTCGGTGGGCGGATCGTGGCCGAGGTCCTCGTCGGCCTGTTGCAGAAGGATCCCAACTCGTATCTGTACCTGCAGCCCAGCTGGAAGCCCGCGCCTCCCATAGCGCCGGCTAGCGGCCAGTTCACCATGGCCGACCTCCTCAAGTTCGCGGGGGTCTGGTCCTGATAACGAATGGGTAACGATCGAGAAGAACGATCGTCAGGAAGGGGGAGTTTTGACATGCGTGAGCAGAGCGTGCACGAGTCACCCCGCCGGGGCATCGCTCCGGCGGGTCGCAGCAGCCGGGATGGCCCTGGCCGCGCTTCTCACGCTGGCAGGCTGCCATGAGGCGACGCGGCGGGGGATACATCGGTGCAGCGTCGTGCCCCTGAACTGGTAGCCCCGATCGTTCAACGGCAGAGCAAACTTCGGCTTCAACTTCACCTGCGACGCCGAACAGGTGTCAAGGGCCAGATCACCTACCACGACACCAGCACGAAGGGCGCGCTCCCGGCGGCCTCAGTGTTCCACGGCACTGTCGGATTCACGGTACTGATCGAGGTCGTCCCGATCGATGCCGACACGCCGAGCTCGATGAGACCGCAGTCCGTACCTGCCGCCACGTGCGAGGAGGTGGTCGAGGCCCGGTGGCCCATTTCGAGGGCAGCTACCGGTCCCTGGAAAGGCGGCTGCTGTCCAAGCCGCGCCGGCCGGTTCAACGTGCTGGTGTTCGACCAGGGCGAGCCGGGCCGCCGGCGACCCGGGGATTTCACCGGGGACGGGTTCGCCATCGAACTCGCCGGTCTGGCCCCTACGACGGCTACACCCGGGCCGGCTACATCGAGGGCGGCAACATCCAGGTGGAGTGACTAAGAAGGCAGCTATCCGAGGTCCAGACCGCACCCGGCGGCAGCCGGGCGTCGGCCAGCGTCCTTCGTGCCGCGGCACCTCGCAGTCCTGGGTGCCCTGCAGCCCCTGGCTGCTGGTCCTACTCCCCACGTACGCTGGCGTCTGGTCCTGACAATCGGGGGGATGAACATGCAAGAGTCGCCTGTCAACGAGTCACGCCGCCGGCGCATTGCCCGGCGGGTCGGAGCAGCCGGGATGGCCCTGGCCACGCTACTGGTGCTGGGAGCCTGCAAGGCGGACGGCGGGGGGTACGTCGGTGAGCCCCTTCGACGGAGGCCCTGTCGGCGTCTACCACGGCGACGCAAACTTCGGCTTCAACTTCACCTGCCAGATGGACGACGACGAGAGCCACCGGGCCGTGATCAGGGGCCAGATCACCTACCACGACAGCCCCCAGCACCAGTCGATGGCAGTCGATGTACCCGGCGATCAGGCTCCACGGCATCGTGGACCCCGTCTTCGTCGAGGACGTCTCCACGTGCGAGGAGGCGGTCGAGGGTTCCCGTCTTCCGATGCGGCCGTGTTCGAGGGCACCTACCGGCCTCAGGGCAAGACGCCCGATGTCCCGGGCAACGCGCGGCACGGCCGGTTCGTCGTCCAGGTGTTCGACCAGGGTGAGCCGGGCAGCTCGCGGGGGAGATCACCGGGGACAGCTTCGCCATCGAACTCGTCGGGGGCGCCTACGCCGCCTACACCCGGGGCGGCTACATCGAGGGCGGCAACGTCCAGGTGAGGGGTCGAAGCTAGCTCACATCGGGCGGCTGTCCAACGCGGTCGGTCGCGCGGCGGCGCGCGTCTCTGACGCCTCAGCCCTTGATCACGAGCACAGAGGGTTTGGACGTCACGCCGGAGTCGGGGTCGACTACGCGAAGCTGGTAGACGACCCGGTTCGCCCAGCTCGACATAGGCGGTGAACTGGCCCGACCGGTCGGTCTTCGTGGGTAACGGGAAGGCCAGCCACTTGCCATCTCTCCCACTGCTGCACCCGCAGAAGAGTCTCGGCTCCACCGCGGTACGTCCCTTGGATCGAACGGTCTGGAAGGGCTTGGCGGCGTCGGCTGGAGCCTGCAGCTGAATGGACCCGCGAGCCGGTGCGGGTACCTGATCTCGTGGCGGCGCTAGGGTCGGAGGCTGGTGACGAAGCCGAGCTCGACGTCAGTCCGCCGGGTGTCGCGCTCGCGTGGTCATCGCGGGAAGACCCCCGACGAAGCGGGCTCGTCGATCAGCCCAGACCGTCCCGGATGCGACCACGGTAAGCAAGGCCGCCGCCAAGGCCAGAACGCCCTGCGCGGCGTCTTCCACGTCGTCGCGGTTCTCGGGGTCACCACCTGGCCCGGCGCCGGCTGCGAATCTGCTGCTCTTGCTGCGACAGCGACACCGGGGCCGTTCGAGGCTGTCGAATGCCCGGGAACAGCTGGCGGCCTACTGGCAGCAGGAGGGACGTATCGTCGGCAGCCCCGACCAGCAGCCCTCGTTTGGACATCTGGGCCACCGGCACATGGGCCAGCTGGTCGCGGAAACCCGCCGCGGTCGGCCGAGCCGCAGGGTCGTTGCTCAGGGCGGTCATCAACACGTCCATCAAGCACCAGCTGACCCAGGGAATTGGGCCAATAGGTTCGTTGGCGGCCTCGATCATCTGCTCCAGCCCGATGCAGTCGGCGTCGACGCTACGAGGAGGGCTGCCGGCGATCAGTGCATACAACGTGGCGGCGAGGGAGAAGACGTCGCCAGCCTCGGTTGCCGGCAGCGTTTCGAACGCTTCCGGCGGGGCGTAGGCAGGGGTCATCCCCAGCCCATCAGTCACCGCTGCGTCAGCGCTCGCCATTACCGCCAGTCCGAAGTCGGCTAATGCGGGGTTACCGAATCTGTCGATCAGGATGTTGGCTGGCTTGACGTCGCGGTGCAGCACATCACGCGCGTGGACGGCCGCCAACGCGTCGGCGATCTGGACGCCAACCTGTCGGACTCCCTCTTCACTGGGCCGGTTCGCAGGCTTGAGCCACCTGGCCAAGGACCCGCCCGGGTACAGCTCCATGATGAGGTAGGGCCGGTCGTCTGGCAGTGTGCCGGCGTCGTGGAGCGTCACGACGCCAGGGTGATTTGACAGCCTGCCGACGGCGGCGGCCTCTCGCAGAAAACGGCGTCGACCGCCTTCATCCAGATCGCTCTGGTACACCTTGACCGCGACCAGACGGCCTAACGACAGTTGGCGAGCCTCCCACACCGCGGCACGGCCGCCGCGAGCGAGAGGTCTCCACTCGCTGAGTCCGCGAATGTGCGGATGCTCCATGATCGAACTCCCCCGAACCTTGCACTTCACCGCGTACGGAGCAGATGTACAGACTAATTCGTAAGCAACTCCGCAGCGGACTGGTATGACATTTGAACGAATGGCCAAACCTTGCGCCGTCAGAGCCTGCTTCAGGAATCTCGGTGGGAGCGGTCTGCAACATCGCCGAGCTTCAGCTCTCCCGGGCCGGCACGTCAGGTCGGTTTCTGCATAGACCTGCAGACCCGCTACGACGGGAAGGTGGCTGCGACGGAAGCCCGGCCAGCTGGTCCAGCTAGAGAACCGTCACCCCGCGTACGCGATGACCGACGGCGATCGCCTCACCCGATATTGCCCTCGCGCGAGGCGAAACCAGGAAGGCAACCAGGTCGGCGATCTCGGCCGGACTCGACTCGCCGGCGCGGCCGGGTTCGACCACTGGATTGGGTTCGGGTGAGACGGTGCCGGGGCTGACGATGTTGACGGTGATACCGGTGCCGGCGACGCTGTCGGCCAGGTTCTTGGCCGCGATGATCATGGCGGCGTTTCGGACCGAGCCGGTGACATTGCCGGTGAGATAGGCGTTCTGACCGCTGACGCCGACGATTCGTCCATAGCCTGCCTCGCCCATGATCGGCAACACGGCGTTGGCCAGGCGGAGGAAGGTCATCGCTTTCGCATCGACGGCATCGATCACCTGGCCCGGGTCGGCATGCCGGGATGCATCGAGCGTCTGCGCGCTGGGCGCGGCGGCCACGACGAGGGCGTCGAGGCGGTTGTGACGCTCCTTCAGTTGCGCAACGGCTGTCGTGACTGACGTGTCGTCGCGTCCGTCGAGAACGATTCCCTCTGTCGCGTGCCGGGCGGCGATCACTGCTGTTGCGCCTTCGGCGCGAAGCCGCTCGACGACCGCCTGGCCGATCAGTCCGGTGCCACCAACGACGAGCGCAACGTGCCCCTGGAGTCCGAGGTCCATGCCTCGGCACAGTAGTTCAGGGCTTCGTTCGGGCCGAAGTCCGCTACCCGCCGGAGTCGTGGACCACGAACTCGGCGGCGGCCTCTCGCGCGACCCTTTCGAGCTGGTCTCGGTACGTGCTCCACGAGGCCTGGTCGAAATCGGGCAGATTGTCCGCGTCTATCCGATGCCCCAAGGCTCCGTCGATGAGCTCCCGGACGATGTCGGCGTGGCCGGCATGCCGGTTGGTCTCGGCGATCATGTGGACAAGGATCTGGTGGAGCGTCACCTGCTCGCGCTCGGGTGCCCACCAGGCAACGTGCCCGATGCTTACAGTTCGAGCAGGCTGATGGTGGCGTCCGAGTGCTCCCACACGCGACGATAGAGGTCGACGATGTCCTCCCGGGACTCCTCTGCGGTGGCTTCTCGAACGGCCGGCCGAACGTCTCACCGAAGTAGCCCGCTTCCATGCTGGCCACGTGCTTGACGAGTCCGAGCAGGTTCGTTCCATTCGGGCACCATCGGACGGCGCACGTCATATTCGGAAGCCCGTCCAGCTTCCACAGCAGAGCCTCCGGGCGATCTGGAGATAGCGGCTGAGGTCTGCCTTGGGGTGGGATTCGGTCATGCCGTACGGACTCGCGCAGAGGTCTGACAACATCGCGCCCTGCCGTGTCGGCGCTGCATCTGCCACGATCGGCTGGTGGGGTGCAAGCGATAGTGAGCGGCGCCGCTGTCCGTCGTCGTTATCTCATGTCCCTGATCGACGCGGGGGGGACGGTACCGCCCGCTCTCGGCCTGGCCACGGAGCTCGTCCGGCGCGGCCACGCGGTTCATGTACTGGCAGATCCAACCGTTGAGCCATCCGCTCAGTCAGCGGGATGCACCTTCTCCTCCTGGCGTGATGCGCCCCATGTCAACTCTCGCGAGGAGCAGTCGGCACTGATCGCTGCGTTCGAGGGCGGTAACCCTTACCGCGCATTTCGCGCAATCAAGGCCTATGCCGGCAAGGACATGACCGGTCGATTCGCCCGGGACGTCGTCAGGACGGTGCAGGAAGTCCCCGTCGATGCGATCTTGAGCGAGGGATTGCCGGGAATGCTGATCGGAGCGCAGGCAACCGGGTTGCCGACGGCGGTGTTGGTCTCCAACGTCTATCTCCGTCCGACCGTCGGCCTGCCACTCCTCGGGACGGGATGGACGCCGGGTCCGGGGATGTTGATCAAGGTCAGGGACAATCTCGCCCCCCGTATTGCCGGACGGCTGCTTGCGCGTACGCTCCCGCGCATCAATGCGGTCGCCGCGCGGTACGGCCAGCCTCGGCTTCGCGATTTCTTCGACCTGTTCGACCGCTGCCAGCGGGTGCTGGTGATGACCAGTCCGTCCTTCGACTTCCCCGCACCGAATCTGCCCGCAAACGTCCGATACGTCGGGCCTCAACTTGACGACCCGGCCTGGGCCGCCGAGGCGGACTGGTCTCGACCCGGCAGTCAGCCTCTCGTGCTCGTCGCACTGAGCTCGGTCTACCAAGATCAAACCCGGCTACTCCGCCGCATTGCCGAAGGCCTGGGCGGCTTGCCGGTCAGCGTGGTGCTGACCACCGGCACGGCGGTGAAACCCGACCAGGTCCCTGCTCCGCCCAACGTCCGGGTGGTGCGCGCCGCACCGCACCGGCAGGTCCTGACCGAGGCTTCCGCTGTGGTGACCCACGCCGGTCACGGAAGCGTGCTGAAGACTCTGGCCGCTGGAATACCGATGGTGTGCATACCGATGGGTCGCGACCAGAAGGACAACACAGCGCGGGTCTTGAGACTGGGAGCCGGTATTCGAATCGGAGAGCGTTCGACTTCCGACCGGATAGCGGCTGCCGTGACTGAAGTGATGAGCAACCCGCGATACCAGACAGCTGCCGCACGGTTCGCCGGCGTGCTCGCCCGGGAAGCGGCCAGCAGACCGAGCGGCGCAGACGAGGCCGAGGCGATGCTCGCCGAAGCATCCTGAGCCGGCAACATCCTCGGGCTCGGCTACTCGACGGTGATCTCGCCCATCTTCGAGCAGCTGTGCTCAGCTGCCGGCGGGCCGACGTCGTGCTGGACGATGCGGTGTTGGACCGCATCGACGAGATCGTGACACCGGGCACGCTGATCAACCCGGCCGACCGCAGCTTCCAGAACCCGACGCTGGAGCCGGCCGCTCGGCGCCGCTAGGTCGGTTCGACGTCGATCTTGGTGGAGAACGTCCACCGGTGACCCTCGAGGTCGACGGCTCGGTAGCTGCGGTCTCCGTAGAACTCGTCCTGGGGCTCGGCGGTGATGGTCGCGCCGGCCGCCCGGGCCTGCTCGCAGTGTTGATCGAGGCCGTCGGGCAGCTGCACGTGCACCGCCTGGGTGTTCTTGCCGCCCACACCGACGGGACTCCTGACCCAGTCGTCCCACTCAGCACCGACCATGATCCGGCCTGGCCCCGGCAGCTCATCTCGTAGTGGCACATCTCGGGGGCGTCAGGCGGTCCGTCGATCGCGATGGTGACCTCGAAGCCGAAGGCTTGTGCCAGCCACTGAAGCGCGGTCTTCGGGTCTTTGTAGAACACCGCCGGCGTGAACACGAAATCGTCCATGGAACCTCCTTGCTCGCGTCGCAATGTCACCATGACTGGCACCAATGTCCCAGATCGTTCGCGGCGCTCGAGTCCTAGGATCCGGATGTGAAAGTGGCGAGCTGCGGATCGGACTTGTGGGGTACGGCTTCGGCGGTCGTTACTTCCACGCGCCGCTGATCGCGAGTGTCGCTGGGTTGCGTGCTGGCGGGAGTGGTCACCCGTTCTCCAGTGCGGCGCGCCGAGATGGCCGAAGACCATCCGGGTGTTCCGGTGTTCGACTCGATTGCGGATCTGATCGAGTCGGGCGTCGACGCCGTGGCCGTGTGTACGCCGGCGGCGACGCATACGGCGGTGACGGACGAGATCGTCCAGCGAGGGATACCGGTCGTCTGTGACAAGCCGTTCGCGTTGGACGCCGAGTCGGCTCGACGCACGGTGAGAGCTGGCCGATCGTGCCGGAGTGCTGCTCACCGCGTACCAGAACCGACGGTGGGACTCAGACCTGCTCACCGTACGCCGGTTGCTCGATGCCGGTGAGCTGGGCGAGATCCGCCGGTTCGAGTCGACCTTCGAGCGGTGGGCGGCTGACCCGGTGCCACCCGCGGCCGGCGGAGGGCTGTTGCGTGACTTCGGAAGTCATCTCGTCGACCAGGCGCTGTTCCTGTTCGGCTCGGTGCACCAGGTCTACGCCGAGACCCACGAGTTGCAGCCGGAGCTCGAGGACGACTTCCGACTGCTGCTGGTACACCGTGGCGGGATGCGTTCTCGCCTGTCGGGGGCCTGGCGGCAAGGAGCGCCGGGGCCCCGGATTCGGGTCACGGGAGCGAGGGCAGCTACGTCACGACGGCACCCATGGACGGGCAGGAGAAGGCGCTGATCGCCCGCCGCACCCCGGCCGGTGAGGGCGAGGCCTGGGGCCGTGAGCCGGAGACGGCGTGGGGCAGCCTGGTTCCGGGCGAGGCAGCCAAGAGTCATCCCGAGCGAACGGGGCCGGTGGGACCTGTTCTACGAGCGGTTCGCCCGTGCGGTGCGAGGTGAAGGTCCCGTACCGGTCGATCCGTGGGACGCCGTGGCCACGGCGACGGTCCTGGACGCGGCGCGCCGCAGCGCCGCCGAGGGCCGTGAGCGTCGAGGTGCCGCCGGTGGATCGCTGAGTATCTCGGTCCAGCAGAGGCCACGATTTGGCAGCATGCGGGGGTCGAACGTGCCGATTCAGCCCCGCCGGCTGCCAAATCGACCGGTGTGCCGGCTCGCGACGACACGCGTGGCCAGACCGACGCGTTCGAGGCTGTGGCGTGCTGACTCCGTTGCTGAGGGCGTAGGTCTCGGGCAACACGCTCATCAGTGCTCCTTGGCGCTAGAGGTTGGTCATCCGCTCACCGGCCTCGGCGTACCGTCCACCCTGGATGTCGATCTTGGCCGCTGCGGCCTCGATCTCCTCGAGTTCGGCTGGTGTCAGTTCCACGTCCACGGCGCCGAGGTTCTCCTCCAGCCGGTGCAGCTTGCGAGTGCCGGGGATCGGCACGATCCACGGCATCTGCGCGAGCAGCCAGGCGAGGGCGATCTGGCCGGGCGTCGCGTCCTTGCGCTCCGCGATCTCGGCAAGCAGGTCCACGACGGCCTGGTTGTGCTGCAGTGCCTCCGGTGTGAACCGGGGAATCGTGCTGCGGATGTCGTTGCTGGCATCGAAACTGGTGGACGCATCGATGGTGCCGGTGAGGAAGCCTTTCCCGAGTGGGCTGTAGGGGACGAAGCCAATGCCCAGTTCCTCACACGCATCGAGCACCTCCTCCTCGGGTCGCCGCCACCACAGCGAATATTCGCTCTGTACAGCCGTCACCGGTTGCACCGCGTGCGCTCGGCGGATGGTCGCTGCCGCGGCCTCGGACATGCCGAAGTGCTTCACCTTGCCGGCCTCGATCAGCTCCTTCACCGCTCCGGCGACTTCCTCGATTGGCACCGCCGGATCGACCCGGTGCTGGTAGTAGAGGTCGAGGGCATCCACCCTGAGCCGCCGCAGTGAGCCGTCCACGACCTGCTTGATCACCTTCGGCTGACTGGTCACCCGGCCCCGCGGCTTGCGCTCCACCGGATCGATGTCCCAGCCGAACTTGGTGGCGATCACCACCTGGCTCTGAAACGGCTCCAGCGCCTCGCCGACGAGCGCTTCGTTGGCGTACGGGCCGTAGATCTCCGCGGTATCGAAGAAAGTAACTCCCCGCTCCACCGCCATACGGATCAGCGAGATCATTTCCCGCCGATCCGGCTTGTCGCTATAACCACCCGTCATGCTCATACAACCCAGACCGATGGCCGACACCTCCAGGCCGGCCCGACCCAGCGTGCGCGTCTCAACCATGTGCAGCTCCTCGTATCGATGAAACGTCCCCGGTCGTCGGCGACGTCAAGCAGGTTAGGACTGATGCACTCGGCGGCGGGAGGCCCTCTCAGTACCCTCATGCCAGATCCTGGGCACTGGGCCTCGGTACTTGAGCCAGCGGCTCCCGGGTGACACGGTTGGTTCACGACCGTAGAAGGGGGCGTCATGCCGCGGTTCTTGTTCCAAGCCTCGTACACGGTGGAGGGCGTCAAAGGTCTGCGGCGGCAGGGCGGCACCGGTAGACGCGAAGCCGTGGCCAGGGCCGCCCAGAGCGTGGGGGGACGATTGGAGCACTTCTACTTCGCGTTCGGTGAGCATGACGCCTTCGCTGTCGCCGACCTGCCGGACAACGAGAGTGCCGCCGCCTTTGCGCTCGCGGTTAGCGAGGCGGGCGGAGCCAGCGTACGGACCTTGGTGCTCTTGACGCCTGAAGAAGTCGATGCGGCCGCCAAGCGTGCCGTCGAGTACGAGTCCCCGACCGAGTGGCAGGAGGCCCGTCACTTCTGAGCGATCCAGCCACCGTGAGCAGCTTCGGGATGGGTGGGGGCGTTCACCGATAGCCCGTCGGCCTCAGGCGTTCCTACGGTGAGGACATGGTGGCCCTCAAGGACGTTCTCGCACCGGGTCGGCAGGCGGAGCGCCCCTGGCAGCCGGGATTGGTGATCGGTGGTTCGGCACTGGTTGTGGCGCCTCTCCTGTGGCTCAGTGCCGTCACAATCCGTTTCCTCGCCAGGGAGCTGGCCGACTTCACACCGGCAGAATTGGCCTTCTTCGACAGCCAGACCTTCCGGGCCCCGCAGCAGCTGGCTCTTTACGAGCAGAACCCGACCTTGGTCACCGCCGGATATGCGTTGTTCGCCTTGGCTTCGGTCTTGCTGGTGCCGGCGATCGCGACGTTGGCCGCGAAGGCGGCCGCGGGGTCTCCATCGCTGGCCGCGATCGGAGGCACCCTCGCCGTCAGCTCCCTGCTGGCCCGGCTGTACTTCTCCGGGGTGGACCTGACGGCCTTCGAGCTGGTGGACTCGCTGGGCCGGGAGGCGGCGACGCAGTTCGTGCTCGAGTCCTATGTGGACCTGTCCTATGGGCTTTGGTACGTCCCGGTGACCGTGTCGGCGGGTTCGATCGTGGGATCGGTACTGCTGGCCGTCGCCGGAGTGCGTGCGGGCACCTTCGGGATCGCTCGAGGCGTGATGTTGGTCGGGTGGGGGTGGACGTTCATGGGGGTGCTCAAGGACAGCGACTGGGGCACCCTCGTCGGCGGTCTGGCCCTCTGTGCAGTGTTGCTGCCCGTCGGAATCCAGGTGCTTCGGCAGACAGTGGCAGATCGGCATGACACCGGCGTCGAGCCCAAGGGTTAGCCCTATCGTGTGAGCGTGATCTTCGGCCCGGGACGGCGGCGCGACCTCTTCGCAGCGGCGTCCGCCGTACTGGTCATCGGCATCAGCGGCTGCTCCGGGAACGGTTCCGCCCCGCCGAGCGGAACCGTTAGCCCCGCGAGACCGTCGGCACCGTCCAGTTCGTCGGGTTCGCCGACGGCAG
Source organism: uncultured Actinomycetota bacterium (assembly GCA_963711015.1). Taxonomy (GTDB): domain Bacteria; phylum Actinomycetota; class Actinomycetes; order Propionibacteriales; family Propionibacteriaceae; genus Microlunatus. The sequence continues at coordinate 156,526 of CAVQCQ010000010.1, read as the reverse complement.
TTCCCCCACCCAGCCCGTCGACTCCGGCCCCCGCGAAGACGACGCAACGGAACCCAGGGTGGGCTCTGGACCGCATCGACCAGCCGCAACTTCCGTTGGACAAGCGCTTCACGACCACCGGGCAGGGTCAAGGAGTGACCGTGTACGTCGTCGACGGGCTCTTCGACGTGAGCAACGCCGAGTTCGGCGGGCGAGCCTCGGTCGGCCTCGATCTCGGCGAGCCGTGTGTCCTGGAGGACGGTGTCAATCACGGACTCTTCGTCGCGGGGCTGGCCGCCGGTGAGCGCACGGGAGTGGCCAAGCAGGCGGCGATCGTTCTGGTGGGCTCGAGCTACGGGTGCGAGGGTGCGGAGGGCGCGACCGAGAAGCAGGCGATTGCGCGCATCGTGCGGGCGCTCGACTGGGTGGCCGAGAACGCCCGCAGGCCTGCGGTGGTCAATCTCTCGCTCAACCTCGACGCTCCGGCGCCGACGATCGCCGCGGCCGTCAAGCGGCTCGTCGATGCCGGACTCACCGTCGTGGTTTCGGCCGGCAATGACGGTGAGGACGCGTGCCAGCATCCCCCGGCCGGGCTGCCCTCCGTCATCACCGTGGGCGCGTCAACGAAGACCGACAAGGACGCCGGGTTGAACTTCGGCAAGTGTGTCGACCTCTTCGCTCCCGCGGAGGGCGTCACCTCGGTGATCGACTCCGACCTCGTCCCCGAAGGCGTGGTTGTTCGAGAGGGAGCAGCAACGTCCTGGGCAGCCCCACTGGTCAGCGGTGCTGCCGCGTTGTATCTGTCGGTCCACCCGGCTGCCTCGCCGGAGGAGGTACGCGAGTGGCTCATCGACAACGCGACCCGGGACGTTCTGCGAGGGAAGCTGCGGGGGTCGCCGAACCGGCTGTTGTTCGTCGGAGAACAGGTGTAGTTCCTGGTGCACTAGGCGGCCGAGGCATCTCCATCGATCGCAGCCAATGCTGGGCTGGAGGCACCGTTGACCGCCCGCGCCGCCAGGACGGCGGCCGGAGTGGCCTCGAGGACGATTCCCTCGTGTTTGAACGCGTAGGCCAACTGAGCAGCCTCGGTGAGGTTGGACGTCGAGACATTGAGATCCAACAGCTTGACGCCCAAAGTGCTGGCGCGCTGCTGAAGCGTTTCGTCAGCCAGCACGCGAGCCGAGATGTCGTCGTCGCTGAGACCTGTCTGCATGACGAGGGACCGAACAACTGCGGCACAGCTATTGACCAGCGAGCCCTTGTAGTCAGCGATACCGACCAACGCCTTTTCCAAATCGACGACCTGGAAATTTATCTGGGAAAGGAACTGACGCAGCGGCTGTAGCCGGATCAACGGCGGCAATGGCTCGAATTGTTCGGTGACCAGCTCGATCATCACGTTGTGCACGAAGGGAATGCCGATGACGAGGCCGGGGCCGACGATTCTCGCTTCACCACGGCGTGCGATGGGGTTACCCAGACGGTCAAAGGTATTCCGGCGGTGATGGACCACTTTGTTGAACCGGGTCCGTAGCGCTCTGCTGCCCGAGGGCACTTTGTGCATGCCCTTGATGATGAACAACACAACAAGGGCAATGAGTGTCACCGCTCGCAAGAGCGTCGCCCACCACGGATCGTTGTCTCGAAACCACAGGTACTCGAGTACGCCGTTCACGGGCATGGCAATCACTCCTGCTCGTGTGTGGCATCACTACCGACAAAGGAAGTGAACCACAACTGTATTCTATTCGCTTTGTCAATAGCTTCATGCCTGCAGGCCCTCCGAAGACCTGGCCTTCCGCCCCCCGAAGGCCGGGAGCCAGGTGCCCCGGGAGCTCGTGGGGATCGTGTGGTAGACCAGACTCATGGCGAGGCGATCGGCGGCAAGTCCGGTGTTTCGAGTGATCGCACTGGTGTTCCTGATCTGGCTCCTGATCGGGGTCTTCGCGGCGTGGCAACGCGACTACTTCAGCGGGTCGTCAGCCAGCTGCGCCAAGGTAGGTACGACGCTCGTCACGATCCTGGCCGGACCTCTGAACTACCTCGGTGTCAACCCCAAGATCGACTGCGAGGTTCCGCAGCCCAGCGAGTAGCCGAGCTCGGTCCGCTACTCCTCGGCGTACCGGTCCCCCTGATCGGCAGGTCAAGCCCTATTTCCTACCGGTTGTATCGGCATTTGGATCGGCGGATCCTCGGGGCAGCCATCGCGCCCTAGTCTGACGCCATGCCCGTCGCGTGGTCGGCCGCGTTCTCCTTCCCGCATCCGGTGAACGAGAAGGCTGCTCGCGTGGTAGCCGCGGGAGTGGCCGTCCTGGCGGCGGCGACGCTGCTCACCCAGTCGCCGTGGCTCTACCTGCTGCTGGTCGCCGGCTTCGCGGCCCGGACCGCCGCCGGTCCGCGATTCAGCCTGTTGGGACGCCTGGCGACCCGGATCGTCGCGCCGCGGCTTGGTCCGCCCAAACTGGTTGCGGGACCTCCGAAGCGATTCGCGCAGAGCATCGGTCTGGTCCTCACCGCCGCCGCGACCGTTGCCGGACCCGGGCTGGGCGCCGACCTGGTCGCCACCGTCCTGATCGTGGTGCTGCTCGCCTTCGCGACGTTGGAGTCCGTCGTCGGCTTCTGTGCCGGCTGCTGGCTGTTCGTCCGCTTGATGCGGCTGGGCGTCATTCCGGAGTCGACCTGTGCGCTCTGTCGAGAGGCGCCCGGCCAGCCGACCACCGCGGGATTCTTGACCGCCAGTTCCTAGATCGCGCGCAGACCCGGTCGCGAGCCCTTTCCATTAGGGTGGCGTGGTCGGCGTCGAGAGGAGCGGTGCATGGACGTCGAGATCGCCGAGGAACGCATTGTCGTGCTCGCCGACCGATTCAATCTCGATCATGCCGAAGGGCGCGCGTGGGCCAAGCGGGTCGACGCCTTCGGTACCGTCGCGCGACTGGGCGGCATGCTGAACCGCGCCGGTTCGGACGACTATGAGTGCATCTACCGCGAGCGGCGGCTCCAGCCGTTCTGGCGGCTGCACGCCCACGCGATAGCCGCCTACGAGCGGAACCGCACCTACTCGGTGCCGGTGGCCCCGGAGGTCCGCGGCGTGCAGATCGCCGGTGAGAGCAAGATCATCGATCAGCGTCAGTTCCGCCTGACCGGGCTGGAGGAGTGCTTCGACGAGACCGACCGCGAGTACCTCTTCGACGGCCTGACGCGGCAACAGAACCCGGCTTTGTCGGCGTACCTGCAGTTTCCCGGAACGTTCGTGAACGGCGAGATGCTGGTCGCCACATCCCAGGCCGGAACCGTTGTGGTCCCGCCCGAGAACAAGGCATCCGGGCTGGTACGAGAGGTGGTGTCGGCCGCCATCGGCAAGATCGAGGCCGATCGGATTCTCCAGGAGCGGGTGAGTGTGGACGTGGTCGACCTCGTCTACCGACCGGTCTTCGCCTTCCGCTACCGGCATGCGGGCAAGGAGGCGGTGATCGAGTTCGACGGCCTCACCGGAGCCACCCGCACCGACGGCGCGACCTTCGAGCAGTATCTCGGCAAAGCGCTGGATCCGCGGTTCCTGCTCGATGTCGGCGTCGAAGCGGTCAACATCTTCGTCCCGGGAACCCAGCTGGCCCGGATCGTTGTCGAACACGGGGTCAAGCGGCTGGTCGATCAGCGCAACCGCGAGCCCTAGGTCACAAGGCGACCTCTGGAGACATTCACCAGACGGCGCGGTGGTCCTCCATGACCCCGTACCCCTCGGCGAGCTCCAGCCCACCGGGCAGTGTGCCGGCGAAGGTACCGAACGGTTGCCGGTAGGCCGAGCGGACGATGAACAGGTCGATGGTGGTGGCGCGCTCCGCCTCCTGGTGAAAGCTCATGATCGCGCCGTCGTCGAACGTGACGTTCGTCAGGTCCTCGGCGATGCTGACCAGGCCGATGGGTCGAGGGTGCCCATCGATCCAGATCGTGTTCTCGATGTGGGGCAGCGTGTCGTTGAGGCCGACCACGGCATTCCACATCGCGGTACGCCCGTCGGTGAGCCTCCCCGCGCCGGCGGCCCACCACCAGTGGGTGAGCCGGGGGTGGTAGCCGTCGTTGTCCTCCAGCATCGCTTGGCCGACGATGGGCAGCCGGCGGCCACCGATGAGGGCCGTCCCGCGAGCGCTGGCCGATTGCTTGCGCGTCCAGGTCCAAGCCCGGCCCAGTGGGGTCACCACTTCGATCGCGCTGGCCGGTGTCGCGTCCAAGCTCACGTCGATCGTGCCTCGCCGGTCGGCGATCGCGAGCCCGGCTGGCTCCAGGTGCACCCGGCCCGCGCGCAGCCGGGAGTGCTCGGTCAGCTCGCCGGTTTCTCGATGCCAGACCCCCCAGAACTCCTGGACCAGTGGACCGACCCGCACCCGCGCGGCACAGATCGACACTGCGGGGCTCCAGATACCGACGTAGCGCCAGTGCTTGCGCATCCGCAGCCCGCGAAACATCGGCGCCTCGTCGGGCGGCAACGGGATGGTCGTCGGCCGGTTGGAGCCGTCGCCGCGGTAGGCGAGGGACATGACCGCATCATCTCAGCGGGCGGCGACCGCCGGCGAGATCAAGGCCGGGACCCGACCTCCGCGGTGCCGATCGTCCAGGCAGCGGCTTGCTCGCTGAGGGTGAAACCGAGCCCGGGGCGGTCGGAGACCCACATCCGGCCATCGCGGGTCTCGAGGTGCTCGTTGAACAAGGGATCGAGCCAGTCGAAGTGCTCGACCCACGGCTCGAAGGGGTATGCGGCCGCCAGGTGGCAGTGGATCTCCATCGCGAAATGAGGAGCGATGTCAAGCTGCTTGGACTCGGCAAGAGTGGCGAGCTTGAGGAACTGGGTGATGCCGCCGATGCGCGGGGCATCGGGTTGGAGGACGTCGGCCGCCCCGGCGTCGATCAGGCGGACGTGCTCGGCGACGCTGGCCAACATCTCACCGGTCGCGATCGGCGTGTCCAGGGACCGGGCCAGGTTGGCATGGCCCTCCGCGTCGTACGCGTCCAGCGGCTCTTCGATCCAGACCAGCCCGAACGGCTCGAAGATGCGACCCATCCGCAGTGCGGTCGCGCGGTCCCACTGCTGGTTGGCGTCGACCATGAGCGGGACGTCGTCGTCGAGGAACTCACGAACCTTCGTCACCCGCGCCACGTCGGTGCGCCAGTCCGGCTGGCCCACCTTGAGCTTGATGCCCCCGATGCCGGCCTCCAAGGACGCGGCGGCGTTCTCCAGAACCTGCTCGATCGGGGTGTGCAGGAACCCGCCGGAGGTGTTGTAGGTGCGCACCGAGTCGCGGTACGACCCGAGGAGCTTGGCGAGCGGCAGGCCGGCCCGCTTGGCCTTCAGGTCCCACAGTGCGACGTCGAAGGCGGCGATCGCCTGAGTTGCCAGCCCGCTGCGGCCAACGGAGGCTCCTGCCCAGACGAGCTTGACCCACAGCTTGCCGATGTCACTGGGATCCTCGCCGATGGCGACCTCGGCGATCTCCTTGGCGTGGGCGAACTGGCCGGGTCCGCCGGCCCGCTTGGAGTAGGAGAAGCCGATCCCTTGGTGGCCCTGACCGGTCGTCACCTCGACGAAGAGGAAAGCGACCTCGGTCATCGGCTTCTGCCGACCGGTGAGCACCTTGGCATCACTGATCGGGGACGAAAGGGGGAGGGTGATGCTGGACAGCCGCAGATGCGCGATCCGATCCGTCATGGCTGTTCCAGCAGTGAGGTCTGGGCGCGCGACTCGTAGTACTGCACCAGTCCGCTGTGGTCCTCGCGGTCGTGTCCGGCGGCCCTGAGGGTGCACATCATCTCGAGCACCGCGGCGGTCAGTGGCAGGGGAGCGCCGACACCGTGGGAGGTGTCCAAGGCGTTCAACAGGTCCTTCATGTGGAGGTTGATCCGGAATCCCGGCTGGAAGTCATGGTCAACGATCATCGGTGCCTTGGCCTCGAGGACCGCGCTGCCGGCGAGCCCACCGCGGATCGCCTCCACCACCGCCTGCGGAGCAACGCCGGCCTTCTTGGCGAGCACCAGCGCCTCGGACACTGCGGCGATGTTCACCGCGACGATCACCTGGTTGGCCAGCTTGGCGATGTTTCCGGCGCCGATCTCGCCGACGTAGACCACCGATGCCGCCATGGCCGCGAGAACGTCCTCGACCTCGTCGAAGGTTGCCCGGTCCCCGCCGACCATGACCGACAGCGTGCCGTCGATGGCGTTCGGCTCACCGCCGCTGACCGGGGCGTCAAGCATGCGGATGCCACGGCCGGCCAGCTGGTCGGCGATCTGCCGGGCCGCGAACGGCGCGATCGAGCTCATGTCGACGAAGATCAGCCCCGGATGGGCCCCCTGGATAACGCCGTCCGACCCGAGCGCGACGGCGGTCACATCGGGGGAGTTCGGCAGCATGGTGATCACCAGGTCAACCTGTGCGGCGACCTCGCGAGGTGTCTCTGCGGTGCGGGCTCCGGCGGCGGCCAGTTCCAGCGCAGCATCGGGGTTGTGGCAGCTGACGACGAGCTGGTGTCCGGCGGTGATCAGGTTCCTCGCCATGGGCTTGCCCATGATCCCCAAGCCGATGAATCCGATCTTCACACGTACGCCTCTCTGTCGGCCAACCTCGACACCGATGACATCAGTTGCTGAGCGCGACCTGGCAAACAGGTGAGGTCTCCGTCGAGCAGGGCGCTGCCCAGGAGGGCGCCGCTGACGCCGACCGCGACGGCACCGGCCTCGAGATACTCCGCGGCGGTCGCCAGGGTGACGCCACCCGTCGGCATCATGGCGACGTCCGGCAACGGACCGCGCAGCTCCTTCAGATAGCTCACCCCGCCGAGCGGCCCGATCGGTGACACCTTGACCGCTGGTACGCCGGCACTCCAGGCGGTGACCACTTCGGTCGGGGTCAAGGCGCCGGGGATGAAGGGAACCTGCTCGTTCCGGGCGGCGGCCACGAGCTCCGGAGAGAAGATCTGGCTGACCGCGAACTGAGCGCCGGCCTCGCCGGCCGCTCGAATGTGCTCGGGGGTACGCACCGTGCCGACACCGACGAGCGCCTCGGGCAGCAGCGTGCGGAGCGCGACCAGGGCGTCGAGGGCACCCTCGGTCGTCAAGGTGTACTCGAAGCAGCGCAGGCCCGCCGCCCACAACACCTCGGAGGCAGCCACGAAGTGATCAGCGGTCGGTGCGCGGAAGATCGCCACAACGGCCTGGGGCGGCAGCGGGGTCCCGGGCGGTGGCATGCGCTGAACAATACGGACCGAGAACGATTCACGTCCAACACTTCTTTTGGATGGATTGATACCTTGATTGCATCGTGTTCACGCTGGACCAAGTCCGCGCCTTCGTTGTGGTCGCGGAGGAGCTGCACTTCGGGCGAGCCGCCGAACGGCTCCGGATGACCCAACCCCCGCTGAGCCGGCAGATCCAGAAGCTGGAGCGAACCGTCGGTGTCCGGCTGTTGGAGCGGGACAACCGCAAGGTCGAGCTGACGATGGCCGGGAAGGCCTTCCTCGCCGAGGCGCGCCGACTGCTGGCCCTCGCCGGCCGCGCCCTCGAGGAAGCCCAGCGAATCCAGGCCGGGTCGGCTGGCACGGTTCGCATCGGTTTCACCGCGACTGCGGCCTTCAGCGTCTTGCCGGCACTGCTCAACGTCGTCTCCGAGGCCTATCCGGATATCCACCTCGACCTGTTCGAGATGGTCACCTCGGAGCAGACGGCCAAGCTGATCGATGGCGAGCTCGACCTCGGCCTGGCCCGTCCACCCTTCGACAAGACCATCTTCGCGTCCCGCCTGCTGCACCGCGAAGACCTGCTGCTGGCCGCGCCGTCCGGCCACCGGCTCGCTCGCTCGGACCGTCCGGTACGGGTCGATGACCTGGCCAACGAGCCGTTGATCATGTACTCCGTCCCTGGCGCGGGCTACTTCGCCGACGCGATCGTCCGGCTCTTCCCGATCACGAGCGAGAACGTGGTCCATTCGGTGAGAGAGGTCCTGACGATGCTGAGCCTGGTGGCCGGTGGCCGAGGTCTAGCGCTCGTGCCGGCGTCCGCCAGACGCCTCGCGATCGCGGGAGTCGCGCTGCGATCCATCGAAGGACTGCCTGCCCAACCGGTCGAGCTGCATCTGCTCTGGGGTCGCGATAACCGGAACCCCGCGCTGCACACCGTGCTGGACCATCTGAGTCAGACCTCGCTCGCTGCCCAGGCGTCGACGTGATCACTGATCATGTGCAGCATCAGCGTGTGCATCTCCTGGATCCGCGGCGTGTGGTCCGAAGGTGAGAGCAGCAGGTAGTCGGCATAGCCGGCCGCCGGACCGCCGCCGCGAGCACCGAAGAGCACGGTCGTCGCTCCGGCCACGTGTGCGGCCTGCAAGCCGGTCACGACGTTGGCCGAGCGGCCGCTGGTCGTGAATGCGGCCACCACATCGGTGGGACGAACCAGCGCTGAGATCTGGCGGGCGAAGACGTCGGCGTAGCTGTAGTCGTTGGCGATGCAGGTCATCACCGTCGGGTCGGTACTCAACGTCACCGCAGGCAGGGCTCGGCGCGATCTCTTGTAGTGACCGATGAGCTCGCCGGTGAAGTGCTGGGCGTCGGCGGCGCTGCCGCCGTTGCCGAAGGTGTAGACGTGTCCACCTGAGGCAAACCGCCGGCAGAGCAGCTCGGCGACCTCGTGCACCGCCGGCAGCACCGCGGCCATCGCCTGGGCGGCAGCCAGGTGGCCGGCGAGGTGGTCCTGCAGGCAGTCCAGCCGGACCGGCTCGGCCAGCGGCCTCATCGCGGCCACCCCGGCTCGCGACGGGAGTTGATCACCAGATTCTGGACGAAGGTGTCGGGCGGCAAAGTGATCATGAACTCCACCGCCGCGGCAACGGTGTCCGGATCCATCATGACCTCGTCAGCCAGGTGCCACTGCTCCATCATCGGGGTGTTCATGGCCGACGGCATCAGCCCGTGGATCCGTACCGGCCAGCGGTACTCGTGGGCCTCGCGCTGCATGATCCGGGTGAGCATCGCGAGGGCCGCCTTGGAGGAGTTGTACGCCGCCGCGTCGGTGCCCACCGTGATGGCCGAGATGGAGATCACGTTGACCACGTCGGCCGGGAACTCCCGCTCCTGGGTGCCGAGCACCTTCAGGAACTCCCGGGTCAGGTACAGCGGTCCCGACTGGTTGACCGCGACCACCTGCTGCCACTGCTCGTCGCTCAGATCGAGGATGCTCGCGCCCCGGTCGGTGCCGGCGTTGTTGATCACCCCGTCGAACCGGTCCCCGAACTGCTGGGCCGTCTCGCGTACCGCCGCTCGTGCGCTGGCCGGGTCCGTCACGTCGAGGTGGGTCGCGAGAGCGGCACCGCCGGCGCCCTCGATCAGGCGTACGGTCTCCTTCGCACCCGCCTCATCGATGTCTCCGACCACGGCCGTGGTCCCGCCGGCCGCGAGCCGGCGTGCGATGGCTCGACCCAGCCCGCTTCCCGCACCACTGATCAGGACCACCCGGTCCTGCAGGCTTCGCCTCACTTGCTGCTCCCCCGTCCCGCTGGTTGTCGTTGGTGTTCGGCCGAAACGACGTCCATCACCTGGTGCACGGCGTCCATGACCTCGGGCACGCTGATCCGCAGCAGCGCTGGATCGGGCTCGTCGCCGTGCGGGTCTCCCGTGCCGTCCCCGGCGAAGAGCACCCGGTGCCGGGGGTCGTCCGGCGGACCCCAATCGGCGGGGCGTACCGGTCCGAAGAGCACCACCGAGGGGGTGCGGTAGTTCGAGGCGACGTGGGCGATGCCGGTGTCGCCACACACCACCACTCGAGCGGCGGCGACCACCGACAGCAACCGGAGCAGCGGCGGGGCGACCAACGTCGGCACGCCGCTCGCCGCCGCGACCCACTCGGCCAACGACGTCTCCGCCTCGCCTCCGGTGATCACGACCCGATGGCCTTCGCGCCTCAGCTGGGTGGCCACCGTCGCGAACCGTTCGGCAGGCCACCGACGAGACACCGCGGCGGCCCCGGGATGCACCAACGTCAGCCCTTGAACTGTGTCCAATCCCGGGGGGACACCCCCCGAGCCCCCCGGGATGACGGCCTGCGGGACATCCACCCCACCGACGACGGTCGGCCACGGAACGCCCTCCAGGTGAAACGCCGTGGCGACCAGCCGACACCAGCGCGCCACCTCGTGCTCGCCGGGATACCACGGCGGACCCGGGAAGCCGGCCGCCGGATCAGCAAAGGCCACCAGTCGCCCAGGCTGCAGGTCGGCCAGCAGCCGACGGCTCTCCGGGCCCTTGCCGTGCAGGTCAACGGCGACGTCGACCCCGGCGTAGTCCCGGTTCAGCGGCATCAGCTCGCCGGCGGGCAGCAGGCCGTCGATCGCCCGGACGTACGGCACGAGCGGAGCGAACACCGCCGGTGCCGCAAGAACGACCGAATGATCGGACAGCGCCTGCTTGAGCAGCGACAGGGCGGGCAGGCCGGTCAGGAAGTCGCCCAGTCCCAACGCGCGCAGGGCGAGCGCCACGGGGCGCGTCATTGCGACACCGTTTCCGGCCGCAGCAGTGCCCGTACCCAGTGCCAGGTGGCGGCCGGGGGTATCGCCACACTGGTGGTGATCATCTTCAGCACCTCGACCGGGTCCCGCGGTCCGGGTCGGATCCGGCGCCAGGAGAAATCGGCGGTCAGGATCGCCCATCCCGCGGCGGCGGCCGCCAGCAGCGACCTGCGGCGCAACAGCCCGGCGACGGGAACCGCGAGCGCCAGCGCCGTGGTGAGCAGGTGCATGGGACGCCGACCCAGCGGTGCTTCGGCGCGATCTCGCCAGTCCCGGCCGTGCACCCGGTCCATGCGTACGTCGTCGGCATTGCCGCGCTGCTGGTGCAGGCTGGCCCACCATCCTGCGGGGCGTACCGGATGTTGGGTCCGGCGCTCGCCCTGGACCAGGTCGTATCCCGCGTTCAGAACACGCAGGGCGAGGTCGGAATCCTCGCGAAAGGCCCGCGGAAAGTGCTCGTCGAAGCCATCGACCCGGCGCAGTACCGCTGTGCGATAGGCCATGTCCGCGGTGATCCACTTCGCCCTCGCCAGGCCCGCCGTGCCGCGCTCCCAGTCCGTCGGCCGCCGGTGTGGCGGCAGCGGCACCGAGATCCGGCCCTGGACGCCGCCGATCGAGCGGGACTGTCGCAAGTCCCGGACGACGTCGACCAGCCACTGCTCCGAGACCATGACGTCGTCATCGAGGAACACCACCCAGTCGGTGTCGATCGCCCGCCAGCCGACGTTGCGCGCCGCTGCCGGACCGCCACCGTGGCTACGCAGCACCGACACCTGGGCCGACAGCGACGTCAGGTCGAGCACCGGACGGTCGTCGATCCGGTCGTCCACGACGACGATCGGTGGCAGCACCATGCCGGTGGCCTGCGCGGATCGCACCAGGCTGTCGAGCAGGATCCGCAGTGAGGGCCGGCCGATCGTGGGGATCACGATCGCCCAGCACGGGTCGTCCGGCGTACCGACGCTCATTCGTGCTGCACCAGACTACGGCGCCGGACCGCGAACGGCCCGATCGCCAGCAGGTCGACGGGCGTCGATCCGAAGCACTCCAGGGCGTCGCGCGGCGAGTCCACCATCGGCCGGCCGGCGGTGTTCAGGCTGGTGTTGATCACAACGGGAAGGCCGGTCCGCCGCTCGAAGCCGCGCAGCATGCGGGCCACCAATGGCTCGGTCGCGGGGTCGACCGACTGGATGCGGGCCGTGCCGTCGACGTGCACCGCGGCGGGGATCCGGTCGCGCCAGCCGTCGGCGACGTCGTGCACGAAGAGCATGTACGGCGACGGAATCGGCCCGCGCGAGAACAGCTCCGCAGCCCGAGAGGAGAGCACCATCGGCGCGACCGGACGGAACTGCTCACGACCCTTCACGTCGTTGAGCCGGCGCAGGTTGGCTTCCCGGCCGGGATGGGCGAGCAGGGAGCGGTGCCCCAGGGCCCGCGGACCGAACTCACTGCGACCCTGGAACCAGGCGACGATGCCGTCTCGGGCGAGCTCCTCGGCCACCGCCTCGGCGATGTCGGCCGGCCGGTCGTAGGGGATCTTCGCGGTGCGCAGCGCCCCTTCGAGGTCGTCGTCGCTCCACTCCCGGCCCAGGTCGGCACCCGGGAACGCCGGAACGGGTTCGCCGAGCTGCTGAGCCACGAAGAGCGCCCCGCCGAGCGCGGTGCCGGCGTCGCCGGCCGCCGGTTGCACCCAGACGCTGTCGAAACCCGACTCGGTGAAGATTCGCGTGTTGGCCACGCAGTTGAGGGCGACGCCACCGGCCAGGGTCAGGTTTCTGGCGTGCGTCCTCTCGTACAGCCACGAGGTGAGCTCGAGCAGCACCTCCTCGAGAACCGTCTGCAGGCTCGAGGCCAGGTCCGCGTGATCGGCGGTCCACGAGTCGTCGGCGGATCGCGGTGGTGCCAGCTCGTGCCAGTCCACGCCGACGCTGCGGAAGCCACCGTCACCGGTGGCGTGGACGAACTGGCGTAGGTAGTCCAGGTGCCGAGGCTTCCCGTAGGAGGCCAAGGCCATGACCTTGTACTCATCGGAGCTACGGAGGAAGCCGAGATGGGAGGTGGCGTCCTCGTACAACAGGCCCAGCGAGTGGGGCAGCTGCTGGCTGTACAGCGTCTCCAGCGTGCCGCCGCAGAACCGTCCGGCGAGATGGCTGTGCCGCTCCCCGCGACCGTCCAGGACCAAGACTGCGCAGTCCCCGTCGTAGGGTGCGGCCAGACCTGCCGATGCCGCGTGCGCGACATGGTGCGGAACGTAGCGGACGCGGGACGGATCCAAGCCGGGAAGGGCCGTGGCCAGGAAGTCCGGCGCCCGTTCCGCGTAGGTCTGACGCAGGTCGTCCCAGGGATCATGCAGGCCGAGATCGGTCGGCGGCAGTCGTAGGGCCGGATCGAAGGAGTAGGTGATCGCGTCGAGCTCGTCCGGCCGGATCCCCGCGTAGTCCAGGCACCAGGCGGCGGCCAGCTCGGGCTGCTCCCAAGCCGAGAAGGGCACCGGCCGCTTGCCGTGCTTGCGGCGGCTGAAGCGTTCCTCCTCGGCCGCCGCCACGGTGGTCCCGCCGACGACCAGCGCCGCGGACGGGTCGTGGTAGAGGGCGTTGATCCCGAGAATGCGCATGTCGTGTCCTTCGCCCAGTCAGGCCGCAGCGAACGCGGTCATCGCTGCGATGGTCGAGTTCAGCCCGTCACGCCAGCTGACCCGCGGCACCCAGCCAAGCTCGCGTTGGATCAGGCTGATGTCGGGTCGTCGCACCATAGGGTCGTCGACCGGCCGCTCGATGAACGTGAGCGGCGAGCTCGAGCCGGTCGCTTCGATAATGGACTCGGCGATCTCCAGCACCGTCAGCTCCTCCGGGCACCCGACATTGACCGGACCGGCCAGGTCGCTGGCCGCGACGGCCAGCACGCCGCTCACGGTGTCGTCGACGTAGCAGACCGACCGGGTCTGGCGGCCGTCGCCGGCGACGGTGAGGGGTACGCCGTCCAGCGCTTGGCGCAGGAACGTCGGGATTGCCCGGCCGTCGTTGGCCCGCATCCGCGGACCGTAGGTGTTGAAGATGCGCACGATCGCGGTGTCGGTGCCGTAGGTGGTGCGGTAGGCCGTCGTCAGCGCCTCGGCGAACCTCTTCGCCTCGTCGTAGACCCCGCGCGGACCCACCGGGTTGACATGACCCCAATAGCTCTCCGGCTGGGGGTGCACCTGAGGGTCCCCGTACGCCTCGGACGTCGACGCGAGCACGAACCGGGCGCCCTTGGCCCGGGCCAGTCCCAGTGCGTGCAGGGTGCCGATGCTGCCAACCTTCATGGTCTCGATGGGCAGGCGCAGGTAGTCCGCTGGAGATGCCGGGGAGGCGAAGTGCAGCACCAGATCGACCGGATCGGCAACGTGCAGGTAGTCGGTGACGTCGGTGTCTACCAGGCGGAATCGCTCGTCAGACCGCAAGTGGGCGACGTTGTCGGCCGACCCGGTCAAGAAGTTGTCCAGGCAGGTGACTCGGGTGCCCTCGGCAAGCAGCCGATCACACAGGTGCGATCCGAGGAAACCGGCTCCTCCGGTAACCACGGCGTGATTGAACGGACGCATGTCAGGCCCCTTCCCGCAGCGTTCTCGGACACCTTCTACCCAGAGCGCGAGAACCAAATCACCTATAGGTGATTAGAGGAGAGAGCTATCCGGACCGCCGGGGAATGTCTTTCGGGGGGTGTGCTGTTGCTCGGGGTGTGAAGAAGATCGGGTTTCTCTCCTTCGGCCACTGGACGCCAGCGCAGGGATCGCTGGTGCGGACGGCCTCGGACGCCCTCCTGCAGTCGATCGAGCTGGCCGTGGCGGCCGAGGAGGTCGGCGCCGACGGGGCGTACTTCCGGGTGCATCACTTCGCCCGCCAGCTTGGTTCGCCGTTTCCTTTGCTGGCCGCGGTCGGCGCCCGGACGAGTCGGATCGAGATCGGTACCGCCGTCATCGACATGCGCTACGAGAACCCGTTGTACATGGCCGAGGACGCTGGTGCCGCCGACCTCATCTCCGGCGGTCGGCTCCAGCTCGGCATCAGCCGGGGCTCGCCCGAGCAGGTGATCGACGGCTACCGCTACTTCGGGCACATCCCCGCGGAGGGCAGCACCGATGCCGACATGGCGCGGGAGCACGCGAAAAGGTTTCTCGAGGCGCTCTCCGGTGAGGGTTTCGCGCAGCCGAACCCGCGGCCGATGTTTCCCAACCCGCCGGGTCTGTTGCGCGTCGAGCCGCACTCGCCGGGCCTGCGGGAGCGGATCTGGTGGGGCGCCGGTACTCGGGCCACCGCCGTGTGGACCGGCGAGCAGGGCCTCAACCTGATGAGCTCGACGCTGCTCACGGAGGACACCGGCGTACCGTTCTCGCAACTGCAAGCTGAGCAGATCCAGCAGTTCCGGGATGCCTGGCGCGCTGCCGGCCACGCTCGGGAGCCACGGGTCTCGGTGAGTCGCAGCATTTTCCCGATCGTCACCGAGCTGGATCGCCAGCTGTGGTGGCGGGACACCCACAGCACCGACCAGGTCGGCTGGCTCGACGGCGGCAACGCCCGGTTCGGCAAGACCTATGCCGGCGAGCCCGACAAGCTCGTCGCCGAACTGGCCGAGGACGAGGCCGTCGCGGCCGCGGACACCCTGCTGCTGACCATTCCCAACCAGCTCGGGGTGGACTACAACGCCCACGTCCTGGAGAGCGTCGTCCGGCACGTGGCCCCGGGGCTGGGCTGGCGGTAGTCGTCGGTGAGACCAGCGGCTGCCTAGGGGTGAGTCTGCTTTCGGCGGGGTGGTTTCGGAGCCGGGGGGAAGCCGGTGAGGGCGGCCACGACATTGGCCTTGAGGCGTCCCAGCACCATCGCCCAGGCACCGGCCATGAACGCTGCCTGATCGGAGTTGTTGACCAGCTGGTGGACCACCACCCGGCTGCCTGAGCCGTCGGGCCGGACTCTGAGGTAGCCGGTCAATGGATGCCCCGGGACGGGAACGTTGCCGTCGTCGAAGTCCCAGCTCATCACGATCAGCTGCGGCGGTACCACGAACTCGTAGCGCCCCCGAACCTCGGTTCCCCACTCCAGCGTGGCGGCGAACCGGTCGCCCTCGATCGTGACAGGCACCTGTAGCCACCGGGAGTACAGCTCCGGATCCGTCAACGCGAAGAAGGTTCGCTCAGGTGGCGTCGCTACGTCCACCTCGGCGACGACAACCGGTGCGGTGGAGGTGATGGTGAGCATCTGCTCGGGGAGGTCGTCCGCCGGGCGCCACTTGCCAGCGTCCTCGAGCGCTCCGTGCAGGCCGGTCAGGGCCTCTGGCCTGGCTCGATAGCGTCGGGAGGTTCCCACCTTGGTCATCTCCACCAGGCCGGCGCGACGCAACACACTCAGGTGCTCCGAAATCGTCGCTCCGGTCAGCGCGAATGCGGCGGCGATCTCACCAGCGGCCAGTTCCCGGTCCCAGACGAGCGCCAGGATCTCGCGACGGGTACGGGACCTCAGCGCCTGCATGGTGGCATCAAGGTCCGCCATGCCCATTGCCTCTCATCGTCGGCAACTCTAGTATTACGGTGGATACCTAAATAGGCGCTCACCAAAGGAGAGGGTTGTGACCAAGTACCTCGTGCTCTACCGGTCGAAGATGACGGCGGGCGAGCAGATGGCTCAGAGCACACCGGAGCAGGCCCAAGCCGGAATGGATGCCTGGATGGCATGGGCGGGCAAGGCTGGCGATGCGATCGTCGATCTCGGCACTCCAACGGCTGTCGTCGAAGCTGGAGGCGACGGCGGCGACCCGATCGGGGGGTATTCGATCCTGCAAGCCGACTCGCACGAGGCGCTGGCCGCGGTTCTTCAAGATCATCCTCACCGGATGATCGGCGACATTCAGACCCTCGAGTGCCTTTCGATTCCCGGGATGTGACTGACACCTCACGCGAAGGACTCGGGTATTCGTTCAACGCTGCCGCGTCGGCGGGACCGTTCGGCGGCCCAGACGATCGCGTGAGTGTGCAGACTCACCCGCGGAGAGGTGAGGATCAGGCCAGGGTTTCCGGTGCGCACAGCCGCCAGGAAGCTCCGGGTCAGCGCCGCGTCGGCGCCGAGGTGCCCCTCCCCGGCCAGGGGATCAGCGGGATCCACCACCTGCACGGTGGTGCTGTGGCCGGTGACGAAGTCGAACACGTTGACCGAGTAGCCGTCGCCCTCGAGCATCCCCCGAGTGCCGAAGATCCGGGTCTTGCGAAAGGCCATCGGGGTGAAGGCGGTCATGGTCAATGACGCGGTGACTCCGCCGGCATACTCGATGTTGACCACCTGGTGATCCACCACGTCGTTGTCGCAGTCGTACACGCACCGCCCGTACGGGCCGACCCGCAACGCCTCGGTGATGGACTGTCGATCGACCTCGACGGCCAGGACGGACATCGGCCACCGCTGCGCGGCCGGCTCGTCGACATGATCGAGATAGATGCGGCGGGCCGAATAGGGGCAGTCAGCCTCCACGGCGCACTCCAGGCAGCGAGATCCGGCGCCTGCTGGTTTGTTCGCGGCGGTGAAGTGGGTGAGGCTGCCGAACGATGACACCCGGTGGGCCGGCCGATCGATGAGAAAGGACAGCCAGTCGATGTCGTGGCAGCACTTGGCCATCAGCATCGGGTTCGACTCGTCCTCCCGCCGCCAGTTGCCGCGGACGAAGGAGTGCGCGTAGTGCCACCAGCCCACCGGCTCCAGGTGCTCGACGGCGACGACGTCTCCGATCGCGCCCCCGGCCAGGGCGGACTTGATCGTGGTGGTGTACGCCGAGTAGCGGAGCACATGCGCCACGCAGACGATCACGTCGGCCCGTTCGGCCGCGGCGACGATCTGCCGCGCCTCGTCTTCGTCCGGCGCCATCGGCTTCTCGAGCAGCAGCGGCAACCGCCGGTCGAGGAACGCGAGCGCCGGAGCCGTGTGCTGCCGGTCCGGGGTGGCCACCACCACCGCGTCGACGTCGAGGTCCGGGCGGGTGGCCAGCTCCGGCCAGTCCGCGATCGACCACCGCGGGACGATCCCGAACTCGGCCGCGGCCGCTGCCCGCCGCTCCGGGCGCGGCTCGGCCACCGCCGTGACCACCGCCGAGCCGGTCGCCACCGCCTGGCGGCCGTAGGTGACCCCCCGCTCGCCCGCTCCGACGATCGCCAGCCGCACCGGTCGCTCCGAGGTCATCAGAGCCGGCGCAGACATCCGGTGAAGTGGTCGGCGAAGCCCGCCGGGTCGTCGTCGACGGCGATCCGGGCCGTCTGACCGGCCCGCGTCACGTCAAGTCCCACCCAGGTCGCCACGATTCCACTCTGTAGCACGATCTGGGCCGCGTGGGGGTCGCTCCAGACATTTGACTTCAGCCGGTTGGTCAGCTGAGCCTGTGGTTCCAGCGACCGGCCACCAAGCCCGACGGGTCGTCAAGGCCGTGGTGACCATGAAGGAGACGCGATGACCAGATCCGCGCTCGTCGTCCGCGGCGGCTGGGAGGGCCACTCACCTGTCGAGGCCACCGACCGCTTCATCCCGTACCTGGAGGCCAACGGCTTCACGGTTCGGGTCGAGGACACGCCGGAGGTTTACACCGAGGCCGACGCCATGGCGAAGGTCGACTTGATCATGCAGTGCTACACGATGGGCACCGCGAGCGACGCCGCGGTGGCCGGGCTCCGGGCGGCGATCGCCGCCGGCACCGGCTTCGGTGGCTGGCATGGTGGGATCGCCGACTCCTTCCGCAACACCTCGGACTACCTGCATCTGGTGGGCGGCCAGTTCGCCGACCATCCGGCGCGGATCCCGGGACATCGCACCGGCGACCCGAGCGACAACTACGTGTCCTACACGGTCAATCTCCGCCACGAGACCGCCGACCACCCCATCGTGGCCGGGCTGGACGACTTCGAGCTCTACACCGAGCAGTACTGGGTGCTGGCCGACGACTACATCGACGTGCTGGCCACGACGACCCTGAAGGCGCGTCCGGAGGATCCGTGGCACCGGCCGGTGGTTTCGCCGGCGATCTGGACGCGGAGCTGGGGTCGCGGCCGGATCTTCGTGACCACTCCGGGGCACAGCCTGGACATCATCGACCACCCGACGGTGCGCACCGTGATCGAGCGTGGGCTGCTGTGGGCGGCCCGGAAACCGAGCGAGAGGAACCCATGAACGACCAGGTCCGCGACCTGACCGACACCGGCCAAATAGCCCCACTCGGTCGCCGCCGATCACGGCTGGACTGACCGCCAGATAGGAGGAGTATGAGCACAGACCTGTCGAACACCACCGCCTTGGTGACCGGTGGTGGTGTCGGGATCGGTCGTCAGATCGCGCTTCGGCTGGCTCGGGCCGGCGCGCGGGTCGCGGTGACCTATCGCAGTCATGAGCCCGAATCGGAGTTGATCACGGCGCTGGCCGCCGCCTCGGATCCGGTGATGCTCCAGATCGACGCCACCTCAGAGGCCGACGTGGCTGCATTGGCCAGCACCATGTCCGAGCGGTTCGGCACCCTGGACGTGCTGGTCAACAACGTCGGCGGACTCGTCAAACGGGCCACCTTGGCCGAGCTCGATCTGCGACTGTGGCGAGAGGTGATGGCGGTCAACCTCGACAGCACCTACCTGGTGACGCGCGCGTTGCTGCCGTTGATCACCCGGGGGCGTGGGCGCGTGATCAACATCGCTTCTCTTGCCGGCCAGAACGGCGGCGGCGCGGGCGCTGTGGCGTACGCGACCGCGAAGGCGGCCATCTTCGGCTTCACCCGGGGCCTCGCGCGCGAGGTGGCGCCGGACGGCATCACGGTCAATGCGCTGGCACCCGGGTTCATCGAGGACACGCCGTTCCATGACACCTTCACCAGTTCCGACGCCAAGGCGGCGACCATCGCCGCCATCCCTCTCGGACGGGTCGGCGTCCCCGACGAAGTGGCCGGCGCGGTGCAGTGGCTGGCCTCAGCCGAGTCCGGCTTCGTCACTGGCGCAGTGATCGACATCAACGGCGGCCAGTACCTGCGCTGAACCCGGACCGGTCCTAGGGGCGTTTTCAGACCGATGCGGGCAAAGGGCGACCGAAAGGCCGATTTCGGTCAGCTTCTGGCCGCCACGGTCGGAAACGCACAACCACGAGTGATGCAGATGACTCATGGCAGGTGGGTCTTTGCCCACTCGAAGGCCATCCGGTGGGACTCGTACAGCGAGTCGATGCTCGGCTCGTCGATCTCGATCATGAAGTCACCGTCGTAGTCCTCCGGCAAGGCGTTGAGCACGGCATCGAAGTCGACGACACCCAGACCCGGCTCGCACCACAGCCGTTTGCTGCTGCTCAGCTCGACGTAGCTCATCTTTTCCGCGCGGGCGGCGCCGAGATAGTCACCGAAGCAGTCCTTGATATGGATGCCTCCGACGCGGTCGGCGTACCGCTGGATGAAGGGGCCCGGCTCGATTCCCGCCCAGCGGAGATGACCGGTGTCCGGCCCGATCCCGATCACATCCGGACCCAGCTGGTCGAGCAGCGCGGTGATCTCGGTTTCGGTCTCGAAGACGCCGCCGACATGGGAGTGGTGCAGCGGCCGCAGGCCCTCCGCCTGCAGCACCTGGCAGATGATCCCGCAGTTCTCGATCGCGAGCGCCAGCCGGTCGCGGCGAAAGTCAGCGCCGACGGCCGGTCGGTTGCGGCGAGCCTCGACCCATGTGGAGGAGACCATCGTGCGATCGAGCCCCAGTGCCAGTTGATCAGCGGCGAACCTCCTGGCGCGCTCCACGTCGACCGAGATGTCGACCGTTTCGTCAAACGCCGAGTTGAACAGGCTCAGCGACGGGAAGAGCCCGTAGCTGGAGATCCAGTCGAGGTAGTCCGCCGGGGCCATGCCGTCGGGAATGTCAGCTTTGACGGCGGTGAACCCGATCTTGGCCAGGTCGGCAAAGGCCTCGTCGAAGACGGTCTTGGTCTTGCCGCCGCGTAACCAGTAGGGGATCGGATTCGCGGCGATCCGTGGCGTGCTCACTCCAGGCTGACCGGACGACCGGTACGCGCCGACTCGTAGACGCCGGTGATGATCGCGATGGCCTGCCGGTTGGTCGCGAGGTCGACGCGCAAATCCTCCTGCCCGGACAGTGCGGCCAGGAAGTTCTCGTACTGCCGCCGGTGTGAGTTGAGCGACAGCCCGCCGGGATTGCTGCCGGCGGTCGGGGATCCGCCGGTCTCGGTGACGTAGTCGTCGATCTGGTTTGCCGACGAGCCGAGCGAACCGTACGCCTTCTCCTCGCCCGCGCTACCCGGTCGGGTGAGGTGGATGAAGGCCAGCTCGTCGTTGTCGATCACGATCGAGCCCTTGTCACCGTGCACCTGCAGGCGCGCGCTCAGCCCGGGGTACGCGGCGGTCGTCGCGTGCAGCACGCCCAGCGCACCGTTCTCGAAGCGGACCACTCCGACCGCGACGTCCTCGACCTCGATCCGCTGATGCGCCAGGGTCCCGGTGTAGGCGAAGACCTCGACCGGCCGGCCCAGGGTGGCCACCAGCAGATCGACCGTGTGGACGCCCTGGTTCATCAAGGCGCCGCCGCCGTCCAGCTCCCAGGTGCCGCGCCAGTCGCCGGAGTCGTAGTAGCTCTGGCCGCGCCACCAGTCGACGGAGGCGATCCCGGAGGTCAGCCGGCCCAGCGACCCGTTCCGGATCGCCTCCACGGCGATCTCGGTTGACCGGTCGAAGCGGTGCTGGGAGATGACGGCCACCTGGGTTCCCGCTTCGCGCTGGGCGGCGATGATCTCGTCAGTCTTGGCCAGCGTGACTTCAGCCGGCTTCTCGATGATCACGTGCTTGCCGGCGTGCAGGGCCTCGATCGCTCCGCTGCCGTGGGAGCCGGTCGGCGTGCAGATGCTCACCACGTCGGTTTCGACCGCCGCCAGCGCCTCCGCGAGGCTGGTGAACGATGCCGCGCCGTGATCGGCCGCGAGCTTCTCTGCGCGATCGCGATGGGTGTCGACGACGGCGACCAGGTCGATCTGGTCGGACAGCTCGACGATCACCCGGCTGTGCACGTTCCCGATCACTCCCGCTCCAACGAGGATGAAGCGGGTGCGGGCGTCTGGGGGGGTCGTCCCCCCTTGCTGGTCCGGCTCACTCATACGTACTCGTTTCCTTCGGACTTGAGGATGTCGGGAAAGGCCTGCCAGGCTCTCTCGTCCACTGACTCCATTCAGCCATGAGCCTCGCGGTCCCGGCTACCGGGTGCTGGAAGTTGTCCACCGGCGCGCACGTCTATGTGTTGAGCGGCCTCGAGTTCGGCGATGAGCGTCTGGGCATCATGAGGACCTTGGTGGCGGCGGTCGCCCACGAAGAACGTCGGGGTGCCGCGCGCACCGCTGGCCTCGGCGTCGGCCACATCGTCTCGAATGCGCGAGGCGTGGCGTTGTTCGTCGATGTCACGAAGGAACTCCTCGACGTCGAGGCCGAGGCGCCCGGCGTAGCCGGCGAGGTCCTCGAGCTCGAGCTGGTTCTGATGGGCGAAGAGCAGATCGTGCATCTCCCAGAATCGACCCTGGGCGCCGGCCGCCTCGGCGGCCGCGGCTGCGAGCTCGGCGTACGGATGCACGTCAGGCAGCGGCAGATGCCGGAAGACGTAGCGAAGACCGTCGCCGAAGTGTTCCCGAACCTCCTTGGCCACCCCGGTGGCGCGGGCGCAGAAGGGACACTCGAAGTCCGCGTACTCCACCAAGGTCATTGGCGCCGTAGACCGGCCCGCGGATGTGGTCGCGTCCGGGGTCGACCGGGCGCGCCAGAGTCGTGGGCAGTCCGGCTGAGGTTTCTCCGCGGAGGACGGCGGCCAGGCGGAACACCACCCAACCGAGGCCGGTGGCCAGGGCAAGGGCAAGAAGAACGCCGACGGTGGCCTGGTCCGGAGAGGTCGGGGTTGTCGAAGGAAAGCCCGGCGATCAGGAGGGAGATGGTGAAGCCGATACCGGACAGCGCCGCGCCGCCCAGCAGCTGGCCCGGTCCGACGCCCTGCGGGAGCCGTCCCAGGCGCAGCGCGGCACCTCCCAGACCGCCGACCCCGATCCCGAGGAACTTTCCCGCCACCAGGCCGACGGCCACACCCCACGTCACGGGCGAGGACAGAGCTTCGGCCAGTACGCCGCCCCGGAGGTCCACGCCGGCGTTCGCCAGCGCGAAGAGCGGCACGATGACGTAGCTGGTCCACGGATGAAGAACCAGCTGCAGGCGCTCGTTGACCGACACCGCCCGTTCCAGCGCGTTCTTGGCCGACCGGCCGACGTCCGGCATGGGTGACTGCCGGAAGGCGCGGAACCGGGTAGCGGCCCCCTCGACCGCCTCCCGGCGGGGCGCGAAGGCCGGAATGAGCAGGCCGGCGATCATCCCGGCGATCGAAGCGTGCAGTCCAGAACCGAGTGTCGCCACCCACACCACAATCGCTCCCAGCACGTATGGCCAGGTGCGCCACACGCCGCCGAGCCCGAGGGCCACCAGGACCGCCACGCCGGCCATGGCGACGATCAGAGCGGAGATGTCGATCGACTCCGAGTACACGACGCCGATGATGGTCACGGCGGCGATGTCGTCGACAACGGTGATGGCCAGGAGGAAGACCCGAAGTTGGGTCGAGGTTGCCGGCCCGACCAGCGCCAGGACGCCGAGCAGAAAGGCGGTGTCGGTGCCGATCACGATGCCCCATCCGCGCATCGCTTCTCCGTCGGGGGTGATCAACAGGTACAGCAGAACCGGCACGATCATCCCGCCGACACCAGCGAGCACCGGCAACACCACCCGGCGACGGTCGGTGAGCTCTCCGACGGCGAGATCCCGGCGCACCTCCAGGCCGATGACGAAGAAGAACACCGCCATCAGGCCGTCGTTGATCCAGTGGCCGAGGTCCATCTCCAGGCCGTTGTCGCCCAGCAGGATCGAGACCTCCGTTGCCCACACCGCCTGGTACGCATACGACCACGGCGAGTTGGCCCACACCAGGGCGACGACCGTGGCACCCACCATGAGCAGTGCGCTGCCAGACTCGGTGGCGAGGAAGCGCCGCATCGGCCCTGACAGCTGTCCCAACAGCTGGGAACGACGGGTCTCCTCGGCGGGCTGCCGATCGCTCTCCCGCCGTGATGCGCCGGAACGGCTGAGGGTCACGCGTTTCAGGCTAGGGGAACCTTCAGTCCGAGCTGTCGGTCTGTGTTGACGCGGAACCGAAGCCGGCAGCGACCCGCTGGTCCTTCACAGCGTGCGCACGCTTGATCAGGTCGAGAAGCTCGTGCTCGTCGCGGATCCGGCGACGGTACTTCTCCGGCAGGCCTCGGATGATCTGCTCCTCCTGCAGCAGCGCCGCGAACGTCTTCTCCCGCAGCCGCTGATCGGCTTCATAGCTAAGGTCCAGATACTGCTTGGCGTGCCGCCGGGCGTTCGCGACCGCATTCTGGGCGCGGCCCTTCGGGCTGATCAAGGAGGCGACCACTGTCACCAGCAGGACACCGACGATGACGCTGAGGGAGACCCCGGTACTGATCTCGACGACGTCGACCGGTTCGCCGTCGTTGATGAACGGCACGTTGTTCTCATGCAGGGCGTGCAGGATGAGTTTGATGCCGATGAAGGCGAGGATCGCGGCCAGCCCGTAGCTGAGGTAGATGAGCCGGTCCAACAGCCCGTCGATGAGGAAGAACAGCTGCCGTAGCCCGAGCAGGGAGAAGACGGTGGCGGTGAAGACGATGTAGACGTTCTCGGTGAGGCCGTAGATGGCAGGGATCGAGTCCAGTGCGAACAAGACGTCGGTGCCTCCGATGGCGGCCATCACCAGCACCATCGGGGTCAGGACCCTCCGGCCGTCCTCGACGGTGACGAGTTTGTCGCCGTCATAGCGATCGGTTGTGCGAAAGAGCTTCTGGGCGATCCGCACCATGATGTTGTCGCCGCTGTGACTGTCCTCGCCTTCGGGCTTGAGCATGTTGCCGGCGGTGATCAACAAGATCAAGCCGAACAGGTAGAACACCCAGGCGAAGGAGTTGATCAACGCCGCGCCCAGGAAGATGAACCCGGTACGGGCGACGATCGAGAACACGATGCCGAACAGCAGCACCTTCTGTTGGTCGGCTCGCGGTACCGCGAAGCTCGTCATGATGATGAGGAAGACGAACAGGTTGTCGACGGAGAGCGCCTTCTCGGTGACGTAACCGGCGAAGTACTCCGCGCCCATCGTCGGACCGCCGATGATCAACATTCCCAGTCCGAAGAGGATCGCGATTCCCACGTAGATCGACGACCAGACGGCCGCCTCGCGCAAGGTTGGTGTGTGGGCCTTGCGGACGTGGAAGATGTAGTCGAACAGCAGGAGGCCGATGACTCCGAGCACCGTCAGCAGCCACACGTACCCGGGAACTCCCATTGCTCCTCATTTCTTTCTTACCTCACGTGATGGCTGGCCTCAGCAAGTTCACACAGCGGGAAATCCAGTCTGAACCGACCGTGCCATGGCGCATGAGTTCAGCGAGGTAGAAGCCCAGCATCGCCGTGACAACAGCGTCGGCGTCGAGATCGGTGCGCAGTCTCCCCGCTGCCATGTCGTCGGCGATGAGCCCGGCCAGAGCCGTGGCGTACGGGGTGAGCAGGTCACGCACAAGGCTGGTGAACGCGGGCTCACGGTCGTCGATCAGTGCGGCAACTCCTCCTGGACCGAGCACTTCGCCGAGGATGGTGTCGACCTGGCCGAGCGCCCACGTCAGCCGGCCCTCGATGTTCTCGATCGGTGGTTCAGCGGGTGGCGTAACCACTGAGCCGATCGCCGTGCGAATCAGCTCCTCACGGTCCCGGTAGCGGCGATAGATGGTCGTTTTAGCCACCCCGGATTCGGCGGCAACCGCCTGCACGTTGATTGCGGACGGGCCTCCGTCTCGCAGCAGGCCGAGGGTCGTGTCGAGAAGCCGAATGTCGATGTCAGGCGATCGCGGCCGGCCCGTCCGTTGACTGTGTTCGCTCACCGTCCGCCCGCCTGGAATAGAAACGCTACGCGTAGCGTTGCATATATAACAGAAGATCTAATTTGAGGAGAGACATGTTTGTGCAGCCCATTCCTATCAGTGCAACATCGACCGTCGGCACCCTGAACAGATCCGCAACCGACGAGTCTCGGACGATGCCGGCGGTGTCCCGCCGCTCGGCAGCTCGATCGAATCGGGAGAGGGTCATACCGCCCACCCGCTCGCACCAGCAACGGGCAGGAACGTCATCCGACACCATCACCATGCTGACCCAGTACGTAGCGACGATGTTCGTCGCGTCACTGATCGGACTTGCCATGACGGTTCCTTCTGACAGCACCCAGGCCCTGAGTGGGGCAGCGGTGGTGAGTGGAGCCCTCGGCATGCTGTCCGCAGTGGCGGCCCTCGCCCTCGGGTACGCCAAGGCCGTGCATGTGGCCAATCATGACGGCTGAAGGTCCATGGGCCTTTGTTGCCACAGACCCCGGATGATGCCGCCGCAGCGCAGGTCGACAGCTCAGGCTCGAGATGAAAGGAGGCCGGCCTGGGCGACGACGGCGGCAACGAAGTCGTCGTCGTCCGCGAGGACCGGCTCCAGCGTCCGCAGCACACCACGGACGGCCTCGGTGAGGTCGTCGGTGGCCGCGGCCGCCCGCGCTGCGTCCGCGCCGGCGTCCTGGACGGGTGCGCCCTGGTCGCGCAGGTGCAGCACCCACGCCGCGAAGGTGGTGGCGCAGCCCACCGGGAGCCGGCCGGCCGCGCGCTCGGCAAGCGCGACGGGCACGGTGCGCACCCGCAGCTTCTGGGAGCCATCGGCGGCGATCCGGGCCAACTGGTCTCGGACCCGCGGGTTGGCGAAGCGGGTCAGCAATGCCTGTCGGTACTCGCCGATCTCCGCAGCCGAGAACTCCAGATGTCGGCTCGCCTCGTCCCAGAACGCCTCGACCCAACTTCGGCAGTCTGAGTCATCGATGGCCTGGTCGATGGTCGCGTGGCCGAGGATGCTTCCGGCGTAGGCGAGCTGGGAGTGCGACCCGTTGAGCAGCCACAGCTTCCGCTGTTCGAACAGCTCGACGTCGTCGACGACGAGAGCGCCAGCGTCCTCCCATCTCGGCCGCCCGGCCGGGAACCTGCCGGAGATCACCCACTCGTGGTAGGGCTCGGTCGGCACCGGGTCGGCATCGACGTAGCCCTGCGCCTCACGCACCAGGTCTCTGTCCCGGTCAGTGGTCCGTGGGGTGATCCGGTCGACCATCGAGGTCGCGAAGTCGACCGCGTCGTCGATCCAGCCCACCAGGGACCGATCGAGGAGCTCGGTGAGGTCGCGGACCACGGTCCGGGTGACCGCGCCGTTCCCGGGAAGGTTGTCGCAGGACAGAAGGGTGAGCGGCCCCGCATCCGCCGACCGCCGGGCGAGCAGGCCGGCGACCAGGCGGCCGGGAACCGTGGTCACCGGGGCCTCTCGGTCGGCGCGGAGGGTCGCGATGTCGGCCTGGACATCCTCCCGGCCACGGTCCAGGTGGCCGTCGCCCGCCCGTAAGTAGGCCGCCTCGGTCACCGTGAGGGTCAGCAGCGCGAGATCCGGATGCCGGAGATAGTCCAGGTAGGCGTCGTGGTCGGCGGCGGGATGCACCGCGGAGAGGGTCGCCATCACCTCGAAGGAATCGCCGTCCGGCCCTCGGTTGATCAGTGTGTAGAGCCCGTCCTGCGGTGCGAGCGCGTCGGCGATCGCCGGGCCTCGTCCGGTGAAGCCGGCGATGCCCCACTGGTCCGCGTCGGAGGCGTGCGAGGTGTACCAGGCCTGATGGGCCCGCGCAAAGTTCCCGATCCCGAGATGGACCGAGCGGATCGGTGCCGCCGGCGGCAGTCCGGGCAGGGAGCGAGACAGCCGGGGGACGGAGTCGGTCACAGCGGGAACCCCTTCTTCGGGATGGTGGCGATGAAGTCGCTCAGGGCGTACGGCACCGCTCTCCATGTCACGGGCGGTCCCTTCTGGGCTGGACATCAATCAGGGCTCCCGTCCGGTAGGCATCGTCTCGGTGGCCGGGAGGAGCTCGTCCTCGATGCCCTGCCGGCGCTGCAGCTCAGCGACGATCTCGCGGAAGCGCTGGTCGGTCAACGGGTAGGCCAGGAAGATGAGTATGCCAACGATGCCGAAGATCGCCGGACCGAGCCCGACCACCGCCCGGATGGCGGTGAGGGCGGATTCCGGTTGCTCCGGGGCGCGGGCGACGAACCCACCGGCGGCGAGGGCGTACCCGGCCACCGCGCCGGCGACCGCCTGGGAGACCTTGCGGAAGAAGGAGTAGATCGCGTACGTCGCGCCCTCGGTGCGCTTGCCCGTCTTGTACTCGCCGTACTCCACGGCGTCGGCCTCGAACGCGAAGAGCAACGACATGCCGCAGTTCTGGAAGAAGCCGAAGATGAAGAACGAGAGACCCACGACAATCAGGTCGGGAGGCATGAAGAACAGCCAGACACCGACCACCGCCATCGCGCTCATGGCCATGATCAGAACCAGCTTCTTCCCGAAGCGCTCGACCATCCTCGGCACCACCGGTACGGCGGCGAAAGTGGACAAGGAGGTGGCTAAGACCATCCAGATCAGCCGGGCGGAGTCGCCCAGGATGTAGGTCGCGTAGTACGCCTGGGCGGCCTGGACGCCGAAGATTCCGGTCAGCAGGACCAGGTTTGAGAAGCAGAGAATGAGCAGCGGCCGGTTCTGCCGGGCGGTGTCGAGGGTCTCCTTGATGGTGACCGGCTTGGATGCGTGCGCCACCTGCTCCATGGTGTTGAAGAAGCAGAACAGGTAGAGCCCGTAGCCGACGACGGCAAACCCGATCGTGACGACGGTCAGGAAGCTCTGCAGTTGGTCGGGCCGGGCCGCGTACTCGGTGAGCCTCGGGGCGATGACCAGGACCAGCAGCAGCATCCCGAAGATCGGACCCATGCTTCGCCAGACCCCGAGCCGGGAGCGTTCCACCGGGTCCTGGGTCATTACGGTGGCCAGGGAGCCGTACGGGATGTTGGTCAGCGAGTAGAGGAGCCCGAGCAGGGCGTAGGTGATGTAGGCGTACACGTACTTGGCGGTCATGCTGTCGAAGTCCGGCACGGTGAACAACGCGACACTGGACAGCAACAACGGGGCCGAGGCGAAGAGCAGGAAGGGTCGGAACTTGCCCCATCGCGTCCGGGTCATGTCGACCACACGGCCGGCGAACAGGTCGGCGAAGGCGTCCCATACCCGTACCACGAGGAACATGGTCGCGATGGCGGCTGCGTCGAGCCCTACGACGTTCGTGTAGTAGATGAGCAGGAACAGCGCCTGCAGGGAGAAAGCCAGGTTGTTGGCCAAGTCCCCGGCCGTGTACCCGACGTAGTTGCGGAGGGTCAACTTCTGCACGACGGGCTCCCTTCCGGTACCGGCGGCTAGCGGGTGTTCGGGACGGCTCCGGGATTTCGGGCCCGGTACGCCGCGAGGATGAGCTCCGCGGCGGCGTGCGGGCCGAGCAGGCCCGCGTTGAGGACGATGTGGTAGCGGTCGATGTCCATCGGGTTCCAGTGGTAGAACTGCTCCGACATCTCCCGCCGGATCCGGTCCTCGTTGCGCTGTCGTCGTGCCGCTTGCGCCTCGCTGATCCCCGCATCGCGGACGGCCCGGGCGATCCGCCAAGACACCGGCGCGTCGAGCAGCACGTGCAGGGCGTGCGGAAGGGCGCGGAGGATCAGCGCGCCGTTCCGACCCAGCAGGACTGCACCCCGCTCACCCGCCTCCTGCACGATCTGGGTGTTTTCGGCGACCATCTCGGCGTTCTGCGCCTGCGCCAAAGGAATGGAGGAGTCGTCCAGGACCGTCGCCCCCGCGGCGAATCTCCCGAGCAGCCGGGCGAGGCCGCCGCCCTGGTCAGTGGCCCTGCCTCCACTGGGGTACGTCGTGCTCTCAAGGTCCGCCGACGAGAACGCCTGGTCAAGCCACTCCACACCCAGCGCCTCGGCCACCCTGGGGCCGATCTCCCGGGCGCCGGAACCGTACTTCTCGAACAGGGTGACCACGGGCGGTGGCGCGTTCATCACGCCTCCTTCTCGAGGTCCTTGCGGATCCGGTAGAGCACCTCGCCGGCATTCGGGATGACCACCGTGCCCGGCTCGGCGGCCAGGCGGTCCAAGTCCATGGCGGCCGGGTCGAGGTAGCCCAAGTTGATCTGTTCGCACACCTCCCGGGGGATCTGCGTCGCCAAAGTCACTCGGATCCGCAGTGTCTCCTCGCCGGTGAGCTCGTCGTAGGTGCCCTGGCCACGCAGGTGCGTGGAGTGGGCAAGCACGCCCCAGTGGATGTGTTTGAACCGGTCCCACTGCTTCACGAAGTAGTCGCGGCAGTGGTAGCCGATCTCATAGATCTCCCGGTGTATCTCGCTGACTTCGGTGACGTGTGGGGCGTAGATCACCACCTCACCGCCGTCGGCCACCGCCGGCTCGAGCTTGTAGAAGCCCTTCGCCGCGGTCCAGATGTCGTCGTAGCGCCGCGGCATCACCGAGATGACTCGATGGTAAGGCTCGTCGACGTAGCTCACATGGGTCTGAGCAGCGATCTCGGCGGTCGCCGCCCAAGCCTCCTCCGGCGATCCGAAAGCGGCCGCCTCGATGTGGCCAGTCCCCGAACGCACGACCAGACAAAGGGCCAGCCTGGTCGCCGGAATCAGCGCGGCGCCTTCGTCGATCATCGCCCGGACCGGGGTGACTCCGGTGGTGCCGATGATCGAATAGCTGGTGATCAACGCACCCACCCAGTGGGTCATGTCGATGAACTCCTGGGAGGCAACTCCGGGAATGAAGTATTTGTTGCCCCCGGAGAAGCCCACCACTTCGTGCGGGAACACCGGGCCGACCACGATCGCGTAGTCGGCTTCCACGACGTGCCGGTTGATGGCGATGTCTGCTCCCACCGACAGGCGGCCTTCCGACAGCTCGGTGATGCGTTCGCCAGAGATGTGGCCGACCGTGACGAGCATGGCGGGATCGGCCCACTCGTGGTTCACCACCGTCAGCCCCGGGTACGCCTCAGCGAGGTCAGTCGGCTGGCCTGGCCCGCCGACCCCGAAGTAGCGGTCGATCTCATCCGACTCCATGTAGGAGTGCGTACCGAGGGCGATGACGGCGGTCAGGGAGGCGACGCGGCCCGCCAGGTGCCGGTGCAACGCGTGCAGCACCAGGGGCAGCGGGCAGCTCCGGGTGTGGTCCGGGACGACCAGCACGACGGTCTTGCCGTCGAGGTCGATGCCCGCGGTCGCCTCCTGGACGAAGGCGTCCAACTCCTCATCGCTCACGTGGTGGTCCGGTCCGCCGATCCGGCGGACAGCCGTCGCAGGTGGCGCCGATGTCATCACCTCATTCACCCACACTGCCGTACGCGGCACAACGCCCCGGCGGGAACTCGGCGTTGTCGTACCCTGGCCGCGGAGGGGGAGTCATGACCGAACAGGTGGACATCGCCAGCCGGATCAAGCCCGTCCTCGAGGTGGAGGGCCTACGTTTCCGCGACCTCAACGGCAACGGCGTTCTCGATCCTTACGAGGACTGGCGGTTGAGCCCCGCGGAGCGAGCCGAGGATCTGGTGTCGCGGATGACGCCAGAAGAGATGATCGGCCTGATGGTGATCTGCTCGCGCAGCATGGGCATCTCCCAACCGGACCCGGATCTGACCAGCCACGATGGTGCGCTCGATGAGCAGTACCACCGCGTCAAGAACGATCCGCACAACACCGCAGGGCTTCCGTACGAAGGCACGACGCAGCAGATCACCGAGCTCCACATGCGTCACTTCATCATGCGGGAGACGCCGCGGGGATCAGTGATAGCCACGTGGATCAATGCGATGAACGAGGTGGCCGAGGGCACCCGGCTGGGCGTACCCGTGATCGTCGCGGCCAACTCCAAGAACGAGCTCGGTGGGTTCAAGTTGGGGTCCACAGAGCATGATCAGGATTTCACCCAGTGGCCGGGGACGTTGGGCCTGGCCGCGACACACGACCTGGATCTGCTTCGCGACTTCGCGGACAAGTCCCGGGCCGAATGGGTCGCCAGCGGGCTGCGCAAGGGCTACATGTACATGGCCGACACGGTGACCGACCCGCGTTGGTTCCGCGGCAACGGGACATTCGGGGAGGATCCGACCTTCAATGCGGCCGCGATCGCTGCAGTGGTCCGCGGCTTCCAGGGCGATCACAGGGTCGAGCGCGACGGAGTGGCCCTGACGATCAAGCACTTCCCCGGCGGCGGGGCCCGGGAGAACGGGTTCGACCCGCACTATGCGGAAGGCCGGTTCAACGTCTATCCCACCCCGGGATCGCTGGCCAGCTATCACCTGCCACCGTTCCAAGCCGCGATCGACGCCGGCGCCTCCAGCGTGATGCCGTACTACGCGATCCCCTCCGAAGAGAAGTCGGAGACGCCGCAGCCGCCGCTGGAGTCCTTCGAGCCGGTCGGATTCGCCTTCAACGAACCGGTCCTGACCATGCTGCGGACGATGGGCCACCGCGGATACGTCAACTCCGACTCGGGGATCCTCTCCAAGATGGCGTGGGGGGTGGAGGAGCTCAGCGTGCCGGAGCGGGTCGGCAAGGCCGTGACGGCCGGCACCGACATCATCGCCGACACCAACGACGTCGGCTCGATCCGGACCGCCTTCCTCCAGGGTCTCTTCAGCGCTGAGCGCCTCGACGAGGCGGCTCGCCGGCTGACCGAGGAGATGTTCGCCCTCGGGCTGTTCGACAACCCCTACGTCGACCCGGACCGCGCCGACGCGGTGGTGGCCAACCCCGAGTTCGCCGAGGCGGCCCGGATCGCCCACCGGAAGTCAGTGGTGCTGCTGAAGAACTCCGACGGCCTGCTCCCGCTGACCCCGGAGCGGCTGGCGCGGAAGAAGGTCTACGTCGAGCTGTTCGACGCCGACCTCAGGGTCGCCGAAGCTCGACGGGCTGCGCGCCAGTCTGGCGAGCGAACACCCGGATATCACATTCACCACCGACTTCGACGGCGCCGACGTGGCCGTGCTGCTGCTCTTCCCGGTCACCGGCGACTACTTCCATTCAACCGGTCTGCTCGACCTGGACATCCACGAGCCCACCAACATCGACCTGGCCAAGATCCGCCGCATTCGCCGGGCCGTTCCGCAGCGTCGTCGTCGGGGTCAACGTGAGGCTGCCGTGGCTGTTCGGCAACGTCGAGCCGTTGGCCGACGCCCTTCTGGCCGGCTTCGACACTCGTTGGGAGGCGATCTTCGACGTCGTGGTCGGCTCGCTTCGCGCCCACCGGACGGCTTCCGCTCACCTTCCCGATCGACAACGACGCCATCGCTGTCGACGACGAGGGACGGTGCGCCTCGCCCAACGATGTGCCGGGCTACGACAAGGAGTCGTACATGGCACGGCCGGCCGTACGTCTACGTCGACAGCGACGGCAACCGGTACCGGCTGGGACACGGCCTCCGCTACGCCTAGCCAGCACCCTGGGCCAAGGCCAAAGCCCGCACCTCCCCCTCGGTCAGCCGACCATCGGCAATGGCGATGTCGAAGCGGCGGGTAAGGACGTCGCCCGCTCGCAGCGACACCGGCCGGTCCCAGGCGAGCGCGGAGCCGAGTCCGGGGTAGTCGCTGACCCGGACGAACCAGGGCTCGCCGGCCGCAGCCGCTTCCGCTGCCGGCGACGACCATCGTGGCCGGTCCATTCTGACCGGGTCCGGCGGCGAAATCGGCCGACCAGGCCAGCCACGGCGCGACACTGCCGTGCACGTCGTGCTCGCCGCGCGCGTTCCGCGGTGAACACCTCGACGTCGTGGCACTCCGGGAACCGCCAGAAGAAGCCGCCGTAGCCGCCACCCGGGCGACCCTTGCTGCCGGGCGAGTTGAGCGTGGCGTCGCCGTCGGCGAGCAGCGCTGACTCGAAGATCAACTTCCAGGTTCGCTCGTCGACGGCCGCCCAACTGACCGACCGCTCGCTCGCGCAGCTCGACCGATCCGTCGTGACCGACCCAGCTCAGCCGCTGGCTGAAGCCGTCGGTCTCCTGCACCTCGGGTGCCTCGCCGATGATCTCGCCATGGTTGTCGAGCAGCACGTACCCCGTGTCGTGGATGTAGGTCCCGCCGCCCCAGAAGCTCGTGCCGTTGACATCCGGGATGGCCATGCCGATCCCGAGATGCCAGTCGTGGTCGGCCGGATGGCGGGCGGTCAGGCACGACGCCGGCCAGCGTTCGCGCCGGGTGGAGGTAGGGGCGCGGACTCGAGGTGGGAATGGTGCCGCGCCCGTCGACGTAATGCGCTACCTCGGCTCCGGCGATCTCGGCTCGAACCAGGATCGTGTCTCGTTCCTGGTGGGCCCACGGTGCACCGAGCTCGGTGAACGTCCGGCCGGTCGAGGCGGCCTTGGTGAGCCAGTCGTCGATGTCGGAGACGATCGACGAACCTCGTCGATCGGCGCAGGTCCTCATCCTCGCCCTCCCAGTGGATGGCGCGGGGATCGATCCGGATGGGCTCGTCCGCGTCGGCCACCGTGGCGAGCACCCTCATGAACGCCCCGGTGCTCGCGAGCGGTACGAGCAGCGTCGAACCGTCCCGACGGTGGGCCAGCAGGTTCTCGAACAGATCGGTCCGGCCGGTGATCTCGGTCCGCAGTCTGATCGTCGTCGTCCACCTCGATCCGATCGGCGGTGTAGAAGAACCGTGGCTCGGCCCGTTGGCGCCTTCGATGTGTACCTCGGGCTCCCGCTGGACCGGTGCGCACAGGCTGAGGGCGCAGGTCACCTCTTGCCCGGAAGTCGCGCGAATTCGCACCACCGACGTGTCGTCACTGTCGATGGCGTTGGCCCGATAGAGATCGGTCTCCACGACGTCGACGTCCGTCGAGCGTCCGGCAGTCCGACGATGGCCAGTGCCGTGGCCACGGCATGGGCCAGCGGATTGGTGACCACCCCGTCGACAACGGCCGGCCGCGCAGGCTCCGACGGCCCGACCAGGCTGAGCGGCTCCAGTAGCCGACGGTCCTCGACCACGCGCCCAACGACGCCGATCCGGCTCACCGGGCCGATACCGAACTCATCCGCTCGGAGCATCGCCAGCGCGTGCGAACCAAGGCTCTGGAAGCCGACCTGAATGACGCGACCGGTCTCCTGCTCGAGATCGAGGAGCCGGGTGAAGTCCTCCATCGACGTCACCGGAGGCTTCTCGAGGTAGACGTCAGCCCCGGCGATGAGGGCAGTGCGAGCCAGATGGAAGTGCTCGCTGAGCGGCGCCGCGATCACCACGACGTCGACCGGGCCGGCAGCGTTCAGTGCCTCGGCCAGGTCGGCGTACAGGTCGGCGCCATAGATGGTCGGCGGGTCCAGGACTACACCCGGATCGACGGCTGCGACCAGCTCGACGACACCTTGATCGGCAAGACGACCGATCCGATCGGCGTGCACCTGTCCGAACCCACGAACTCCGACCAGAACGACACGAGCGGGGCCGGTACTCGATGGGGGACTAGAAAACGCTTTCACAAAGGTACACGATAGGCCTATACCCGAAGAGACCGGAGCTTGAGGTGTCAGCCGAACCACCGACTCGACCGCAGACCATTGCTGATGTGGCTGCGCGTGCCGGGGTCTCGCTGGCGACCGTGTCCCGGGTGATGAACGGCAACTCGTCGGTGGACCAGGCGCTGGCGGAACGGGTGCGCGCGGCGGCGGCCGAGCTCAACTACTCGGCGAGCCCACTGGCCCGCAGCCTCGTCCTGGGCAAGACCAACACCATCGCGGTGGTCGTTCCCGATCTGGAGAACCCGACGTTCCACGGCGTCCTGCGAGGTCTGAGCCGGGCGGCGGCCCGCGATGGCTACCACGTCCTGATCGCTGACTCCGCGGAGTCGGTGGAGGAGGAGAAGATCCTCGCCCTCGAGACTCGACGGCGCTCGGACGGCCTGGTGCTGTGTGCGCCGCGGATGGCGGAGAAGGACCTTCGGCCACTGCTCGACGTCCTCAAGCCGGTGGTTCTGGTGAACCGGGACGCGGGAACGCCCAGCACGCCGGTGGTGGCCGCCGACTACCAGACGGCGCTGACCGACCTGCTCGACCTGCTGTACGGCTACGGACATCGATCACTGATCTATCTGGCCGGGGCGTCGCACAGTGCCTCCAACACCCGTCGCCTCACCGCCTTGCGCAACTTCCTCGATGATCATCCCGAGGCGGCGGTTCAGATCGTGCCGTGCGGCGTGGGCTTCGCCCAGGGCTACGAGAGCGCGCCACGGGTGCTCGCGACCTCCGCGACAGCAGTCCTGGCGTTCAACGACCTCGTCGCCATGGGCCTGATGAGCGCTCTCATCGAGCGGGGCGTACGGGTGCCGGACGAGGTGTCGGTGGTCGGCTTCGACGACATCCCCTTCGCTCGCTATCTGACCCCGCCGCTGACCACCGCATCGGTACCGGTCACCGAGCTCGGCCGGCACGCCTGGCAGCGCATGTGGGATCTGCTGAACAACCGCCCGCCCGGCCACGCGATCTTTCTCCGGCCGAGGATCGAGGTCCGCGGCACCGCCGGTCCGGTCCGCGGCGGAGTCGGGCACTGACCCCGAACCCGCTCGCCGGCTACGAGGACTGGCCGGCGGCCGTGCGGCTCGCGCGGCCGTACCTGGGAGCTGACCCGGCGAGCACCCGGTTGGGCCGGGTGCTCGGCCTTCGCGAGCTGTCCGACGCCCCGCGGGTCACCGAGGAGGGGAGTGAGCGCCTGAACGGTGTCGAGGTCCGTCGGCTGCGTTGGTCGGTCGGCTACGGACCCGACACGATGGCGTGGCTGCTCCGGCCGATTCGGGCCCGAGGTCAGCTGCCCGGCATCCTCGCTCTGCATTGCCATGGCGGCGTACGCTCCATCGGCGCCGAGCAGCTGGTGGACCTCGGCTCCCGCTCGAGTCCGCGTGCGGTCCGGCTCCGCGAGACCTACTACTCCGGTCGCGCGCCGGCCAACGATCTTGCTCGGCTGGGCCACGTCGTGCTGGTGCACGACGCGTTCTCCTGGGGCAGCCGGCGGTTCGACCTGTCGCGGCCCACGCCTCGGCTCGCCGCGCTGCTGACGGCTCAGGAGGCGCTGTGGCGGTCCCAAGGCATCCGTCCCAGCGAGGAGGAGCGGTTCGACGTCGTGTCCGGATGGCACGAGGACACCGTCGCCAAGGCGGCCGGCGTTCTCGGCCAGACCTTCGCCGGCGCCGTGCTGACCGACGACCTGGTCGCACTGCAGGTGCTCGCCGGCCAGGATGGAGTCGATCCGGCACTGCTGGGTTCCTTCGGGTTCTCCGGAGGAGGCGGCCGGAGCCTGCTGCTCGCGGCGTTGGACCACCGGATCATGGCGGGTGTCGTCAGCTGCATGATGGCCACCTTCGACTCGCTGGTCCCGGCTGGGCTCGATACGCATTCCTGGCTGTTACACGTGCCGGGCCTGTGGTCAATGAGCGACTGGCCGGACCTGACGGCGCTGGGCCGGGCCCGGTTCCTCGTCCAGTACCGGGAGAACGACGAGCTGTTTCCGTACGCCGGCATGAGAGCGGCTCATGATCATCTTCTGCGGTTGCATGCCGGCACGATGCGTTACCGCGGCTCCTTTCGCGCCGGAGGCCATGCCTTCGACGCGGCCATGCAGGACGAGGCCTGGGCGTTCCTGGCGGACGTGCTACGGCCGGGAGACGACCAGAGTCGGCACCTGCAGTAGTCCGGATCGTACGGTGGCCATGGCCTGGTCGAGGTCCTGCATCCGGAACCGGCGCCCGTACCGAGCTTCGCTCTCGGCGGCGAGCTGGGTGATGTGCTCGTCGGTGGCGAGGGCGTTCGCCGCGGTATTGGAGACGGTGATCTCGATCCGGTTGGCGCCGTTGTGCAGCGCCTCGGTCACGTCGACCCGGTACGGCGGGGCCCAGGCGAGGCCGCAGTCGATGCCGTTCACCCGAACGTGAGCGATCTCGCCGACCGGACCGCGTACGCCGACCCGATACGACGGTCCGACCAGGTCATGCTCGGCCGCGTCGTCGGCGAGGACGTCGCAAGCGCCGAGATCGAGCGACACCTGACCAGGGACATCGCCGATGTCGACCGTCGTCGTGTAGGTCGCGGATCCCGAGTAGTGCCGGCGGCCCGGCTCGTCCTCCCAGACGTGCGGCAGGTCGACCGGCTGCGCCGGTTGGTCGCCGTACGCCACTCGCCAGCCATCGCTGAGCGGCAACCGGCGCTCATCCGCGGTTTCGACGGTGATCTGCGTACTCGCCTCGTCGCTC
The DNA here is from genome assembly GCA_963711015.1 of uncultured Actinomycetota bacterium. Taxonomy (GTDB): domain Bacteria; phylum Actinomycetota; class Actinomycetes; order Propionibacteriales; family Propionibacteriaceae; genus Microlunatus. The sequence continues at coordinate 118,719 of CAVQCQ010000010.1, read as the reverse complement.
AGCACGAGCACGGTCGCCTCGTAGGGCTGCAGCGTGAGCTCGATGCCCTCGAGGACGGCTCCGGCGCGAACTGGCTGGCCGGTCATCGCGTCCCACTGCTCGTAGCTTGCCCGATCCGGCCGCGGGGTGACCGCGAAGGTCTGTGTTGCCGGCCCGGTGTTGACGACGAGATAGATCTCCGCCTCGTCCTCGCGACGGTGGACGTAGCCGATCGACGACGACGGCGGCGAGATCGCGAGATCGGGCCGAACGGTCGCGAGCAGGGCATCGGAGAGGCTGTCCGAGGTCACCTCGGTGAGCACGCGGCCGCTGGCGGCCCGCACGCGGTCGAACCAGTGAGTGGTGGCGGCGGGGACACTCGACCCGACCGGAACCACCACCACCGGATAGCGTCCGGGATCGGTCACCCCCAGCGCGTCATCGTCGATCAGGTCGAAGTCCAGGCCGGCGGCCCGAATGGTCGCCGGGATCGAACCGGGGATTCGTCGGCGGGCCTCGCGCCAGGTGTCCAGAGTTCCGCCCTGTGCCCGGCCCATGGCGGCGAAAAGATCCTCGTTGGGCACGTAGACGGCGACATCGGCGACCGCCGCGCCCTGCCGCAGCAGCCAGCAGAGCCGGCTCAGATATCTGGTGAGCTCCGGCATCGCCGGCCACCAGGGGTTGCGGTCATCCAGCGCGCCGGCTGCGTAGAAGAACCAGCCGAGTCCGGGGCTGCTGGTCGGCGAGTAGGGCCAGCCGTGGCCGATCAGCTGGTTGACGCCATTGAGGAGGTGCTCGTGCGCCTCACCCTTCAGGTCGAGCGGGGTGGCCCGGAAGGAGGGCGAGTGCACCCAGGTCCAGGCCTCGGCGGAGACCTCAGGGCGTCCGTACAGATGCGCGGCCGAGGCCGCCCAGCGGGTCTGGGTGATCTCGTTCCAGCCCCAGCCCTCGCCCTCGAAGAGGTCGGCGTAGCGATAGCTGCTGATCGTGGCGGGCGGGGTTCCGTACGACTGGATCCGGAACAGCACGCCTCGTCCTGCCGACCAGCGGCGGCAGACAGCGACGAAGTTCTCCTCATAGAGCTCGGCCAGGGTGCGGTGGTAGTCGGCGCGGAGCTGGACTGAGCCGGGCTCGTCGACGACCAGCAGGTGGAGCTTCGGGAGGAGGTCATAGCCTCGCCGCCGGGCGAACTCCTCCGGCAGGAGCGCTGTCCAGTCGGCGCCGTACACCTCGAGGCTGTCACAGAAGACCGAGCCGATCAGCTCGGCCGGAATGGCGTCGAGCATCGGATCTCCGACCGCCTGCAGGTGCGCCTCGGTGGCCAGCGCCGAGTAGTGGTCGAGCACCGGGCCCTCTGCGCCGACTGCCGCACGTTTGACGTTCTGCCCGGTCAGCCGCGCGTACGCCAGCAGCACCACCCGCGGCCCGCTTCCGGCATCGATCCTCAGCCGGCCGTCGGCGAAAGGCAGCGGCTGATACGTCGTCGACAGCTCCTGAAGAGAGCCCGCACCAAGAAAGGCCGCGACCAGACCTTCGCCCGGCCAGGCCGGGTACAGCGGGATGTCGAGCGGTGCTGGCCCGATCTCGCGTCGCTCCCAGTGCAGCTGTCGCGCGGCCAGCTCGTTCGAGATGTGCGGGCCGCCGAACGACCAGCCGCTGCCGAGCGTCAGGTCGAAACGGAGGCCGAGCTCGTGCGCGCGGTCGGCGGCGAACCGAAGGTCGGAGAGGAACTGCGCTGAGCCGAACTCCGTGGTGGCGCTTCCGAGCGGGTAGACGTACGCGACCTCGACCCCGCTGATGCCGGCGTCGGCCATCGCCTCGAGCTGACGTTCCAGCTCCGGCCGGGTGACCGATGGCCCGAACCACCACCAGCGCATCATCGGCGCCGTGCCCGGCGGGGGATCGGCGAAGCCGGCCCGAAGGTCGTCGATGCGGAGCGACGTCGAACTGATCACCGCCGGCTGAGATCCAGGCCGAGCTGGAGATCGTCGATCTTCACCGGCAGCCCGGTCCGGAGCGACTCGTTGCCCGCCATGCCCACCGAGATCGACCGCACACCGTCGAGCCAGTCCGAGGACCGTTCCAGCCAGTCCTCACCCGCACCGCGGAACACGTCGGACAGCAGCAGAGCGTCACCACCGCCGTGGCCGCCCTCGCCCTCCTCGATCGCGATGTCTTGGGCCTCCTCCCAGTGACGCTGGAGCGTGAGCCGCTGGCCGCCGGTCCGGGAGCTGGACTCCGGCATGGCGCTGGGGTCCAGGACGACATTGCCCTCGGCGTCGACCAGCACGGCCGCCCGCTCCACCACCTCGAGCTCGGCGCGGCCCTCCGTTCCGTTGATGCCGATCCGGTATCCCTCCCAGGGCGAGTGGGCGTTGAGGGCGTAGCTGAGCGTCGCACCGCGGTCGTAGTCCACGATCACCGCCAGGTTGTCCTCGGTCGTCACGCCAGGGCCGAAGACGTTCTGGTCGCGGCGGTAGCCGTCGTGCGACTCGTTGTCGAAGTAGAGCTCGCGAAGCGCGTCGTCCTCGCGCAGGTCGAGGTCCCATGGGCTGTGCTTCCCGTCGTGGGTGCCGCGCTCGGCCCCCGGCGCCTGGCCCCGGGCGGCCGCGGCCTCCGCACCGTAGAACCGGACTCCGCCGCGCGCGTACACCTGCACGGGGGCGTCCGCCAGCAGCCAGTTCACCAGGTCGAAGTGATGCGAGGCCTTGTGGATGAGGAGACCACCGGAGTTGGCCTTCTCCCGGTGCCAGCGGCGGAAGTAGTCCGCGCCGTGCGAGGTATCGAGCACCCATTCGAAGGTCACCGACAGCGGGGTCCCGATCGCGCCACTCTTCACGATCTGTTTCAGGCCGGAGTTCCGTGGCGAGTACCGGTAGTTGTGGGTCACCACCACGTGGCGACCGGTCTGCTGCGCGGCCTCGGCGATCTGGCGGGTACTCGGCGGATCGATCGTCAGCGGTTTCTCGACGACCACGTCCACGCCGGCGGTGAGACCGCGCACGATCAGGTCGGCATGCGTGTAGTCGGGCGAGGTGACGATCAGCCGGTCGGCTCCCGCTTTGGTGATCACCTCCTCGAGATCGTCCGGCCCACCGGTGAGCATGGCGTCGGCATCGAGGCCGGCCGAGGCCAACCGCTTCTGCTGTACCGCGAGCCGGCCGGGATTGGGCTCGACGAGTCCGACCAGGTCGGCGTCAGCTCGGTGCGGACCGGCCAGGGCATCGAGATACATCCTCGATCGGTGACCGGTGCCAGCCACGACATAGCGACCTCTTGAACTCATGACCAGCCTCCAGCTCCATACCGCGCCCCGTAGAGAAAGCGTTTTCTTCTACGCTAAGGTAGTCGTCGTTGCGGGTTCCTGTCGAATGAGGTGAGGACAATGAGCGCCCAGACCGGCGAGCCTGGAGGCTCCGCGGCCGCCCTGCTTGGAGACCGCGCCTACCCCGAGTCACAGATCTCGCACGGGGGTGGCACCTACTGGCTGGAGCGGTCGTCCGACGGTCGTAAACGGCTCGTTGCCGTCGTCTCGGACGAGTCCGCCCTGAGCGGTTTTCAGGGGTCGGTGGAGCGGATCGAGGGTGGGCTGCGGCTCGAGGCGGAGACCACGTCGGAGAACGCCCGGGCGCTGCGGTCCGCGTTGCCCTGGCTGACGCCCGACCGCTTCGGACTGCACACCTCGGCCGGTTTCGGTGATCGGCTCGGGCTGGCGACACCCGGCCACGTGCGAGCGCTCAAGACGGTCGGTGCAGCCATCAACCCCGTCTTCGCCCAGCAGTCCATCCGGGAGATGGGCCGGTGCGGGCGTACGCCGACCAACGTGCTGGACGACGCCACCTGGGGAGCCTTCCAGGCCGGCTGGACCGAGCAGGTCGGCGGCGACGCCGACCATCTCGAGGAGCTGGAGGACATCGACAACACCGTCGCCGCCGGTTTCGTCTTCTACACCCTCGATCCCAAGGCTCACGTCGACGGCGAGGCCGAGCACGCCGAGCCGCAGACGATCCGGCAGAAGGTAGCCGCGCTGGACTGGGCGGGTCTGGAGTCTGACCAGGCCGCCTTCACCAAGACCTATGTCGGGCAGCGGTTCGATCTCGAGCACACCGCGATCGACCTCGACGAGGAGTCGGTGCTGCGGGCCCTGGCGAAGTACGGACCGGGGCTGGTGCATGGGATGGCCATGTATCGGCGCTTGATGGAGAAGGGCATCAACTGCGAGGTGGAGTTCGCCGTCGACGAGACCGACTATCCGACGACGCCGGCCGAGCACATCGTGGTGGTCAGCGAGCTGAAGCGCCTGGGAATGGACTTCGTGTCCTTCGCGCCGCGCTGGGTCGGCCGCTTCGAGAAGGGCGTCGAGTACATCGGGAATATCGAGGACCTGCAGCGCGACTTCGAGGTCCACGCCCAGATCGCCCGCGACCTCGGGCCGTACAAGCTGTCGCTGCACTCGGGTTCTGACAAGTTCTCCACCTATCCGTTGATCGCCGAGGCCACGGAGGGCGTCGTGCATCTCAAGACGGCGGGCACCAGCTGGGCAGAGGCGCTGCGGGTGATCGCGCACAACGATCCCGACCTGATGCGGGACGTACTTGCGCTCGCCCTGGACAGCTTCGAGGCGAACCGCAAGAGCTATCACCTGTCCTGCGATCCCAGCCGGATTCCGACCGATCCGACCGACGACGAGGTCGCACGGCTGATGGATGTCGTCGACTCACGCCAGGTCCTGCATGTCGGCTACGGGGCGATCCTCGCCGAGTTCCGGGACCGGCTCTACCGGGTGTGGAACGACAACGAGGAGGAGCACTACCGCATCATCGCCGACCACTTCGTCAAGCATCTGACGCCGTTCGCCGCGTACGCCCAGTGATGTTGACCGCCAGGTACATCGGAGACTCCTCGATTGCGATCCTGGCGGCCGAACCCGAATCGCCGCCACCCGGTCAGGTGCAGGTCGAGGTCGCCTTCACGGGAATCTGTGGCACCGACCTGCACGTGCTGCAGGGGGACATGGATGACCGGGTGCGGGTGCCGGCCGTCCTCGGCCATGAGATGAGCGGGGTGATCGCGGCTCTCGGGGCTGGGGTGGCCGGATGGCACGTCGGTGATCATGTGGTGGTCATGCCGCTGACCTGGGACGGCACCTGCCCGGCGTGTCGGGCCGGCCACGAGCACATCTGCCACAACCTCAAGGTCAGCGGAGTCGACCTGCCCGGCGCTCTGCAGCGGCTGTGGAACGTTCGGGCCGAGCAGCTGGTCCCGCTGCCGCCTGACCTGCGTCTTGATCACGCCGCGCTCGTCGAGCCCACCGCCGTCGCGGTGCACGACGTCCGGCGCGCCGAGCTGGTGGCCGGAGATCGGGTGGTCGTTCTCGGCGGCGGCCCGATCGGAGTGCTGATCGCGGCCGTGGCCCGGCACGAGGGCGGCGAGGTGGTGGTCACCGAGACCGATGCCGGCCGGCGGAAGGCCGTCGAAGCACTGGGCTTCGAGGTTCTTGATCCGTCCGGCGTGGATCTGTCGATGTGGGTCGACCGCTGGACCGGCGGCGCCGGAGCGGACGTCGTCTTCGAGGTGTCCGGCTCGGCTGCCGCCGCCCTCGCCGCCACCGATCTGGTCAAGGTCCGGGGCACGCTCGTCATCGTGGCCATCCATCCCGTTCCGCGACCGATGGACCTGAACCGCGTGTTCCTGCGTGAGCTGCGAGTGGTCGGCGCGCGGGTGCACCAGCGCGCCGACTTCGAGCGGGCGGTCGAACTGCTCACCGCCGGGGCGATCCCGGCCGACGGGCTGATCACCCACATCGCCCCGCTGACCGCGACTGCAGAGGCCTTCGCCGCGCTGCAGAGCGGGCAGCAGATGAAGGTCCTCATCGACTTGGCACAACCTACGTCCCCCCGTCATGACCATAATTCCGATCGGTGAGGCCAAGGCCCGGCTCCATAGGCTGGTAGAAAGACCCTCCCACGCACGGCCGGTTGACGATTCCACGCCCGGTCGCCGGCCGCGGTGTTGACCGTCATTGACCACTGCCAAAGCCGTTCCGGCCGAGCGGCTGATCAAACACGTCACGCCGATCATCGCGATGGCGCATGCGTTCGCGACGCTGAAGGGTGGCCAGCAGAGGACGTACTCATCTATCTGGCTCAGTTGTCGGGAACTAAACCGGAGACTGGTCCTCATGCGCGAGGGTCGCGGCCTTCATGGCGAGTGTCCAGCAGAAGCGACCGTTGGCGTCGGTCCTGGCGTGGTCACCCAGCTCGCCGTGTGCGAGGTCGGCCACGCGTCCGATCATGGGTTCGATGCCGATCGATCGGTATGGCGACAGGGCTGGCCAGCCGCGGAGGTTGCGCCACAGCAGCAAGGAGCATAGGTCTGGGTCGCTGGTGGAGTCCCAGGTGAAGGTCAGCGCATCGTCTCCGTCGACCACAGTGGCCTCGCGGCAGTCGAGCAGCAATGCGCATACGGCAGTTCCGTCGTCTGGTCCAAGGCCGTCGAGGCCGCTTGGCCAAGCTCGAGGCTGAGCGTTTCCGTCAAGCACCGTGAAGGTTCGTGTCCCCGGCACCATCAGCCGAGCTCGTGGGCCCAGGTCGATCAAGGCATGCACGGCATGCAAGAAGCCGGTCCCGGGCCGACCGGTCACCTCGTACTCGACGATCACCGGGTTATCGCCGCTGATGCGTCGTCTCAACCGCGCTACGCCGGGCACGTCGACGGCAGCTGTCAGGCCCTCGGCCGACCAAGACCTGCTCCACGCGTCGCCATGATCCGGCTTCCCACGGATGGTCGGAAAGCATTCCTCGGCGCCGCCGGCGTCCACGAAATTGGCACCGGGACCCACGCACCGTCGAGCTCGCGTCGTCTCCTGGTCGGGATTGGTCCACAGCCATTCGCGATGTTCAGTTCGGAGCGAAGTCCAGCGGCCACCGTGACGAAGGTCGGTGGCGACCGTGAGCGGAACTGACCGCCACTCCGTCGATGTCACCCGACAGCCTCGAGAACAACGACGTCCGCATCGTGCGCCAGGGCGAAGGGAACTCGTATGCCTCTAGCGGCTTGTCCACCGGTGAGGCGGGACGGCGTGCCGGCGAGGTGATATCGACTGCTCGGGTCAAGCGTTCGAGGTCGCAGCCACACCTCCGCTGGTCGGGATGTCCGGGCATAGACCAGAAGCACGGTCTGTTCACGAGTGCCGTACTCGACGGCATAAACGGAATCTGCCGGGTCGCCGTGAATCTCAACACGTCCTTGGTGAACCGTTCGCCGGATTCGCCGGTACAGCGCCACGAGTTGGGCAGCACGACTGCGGTCAGTTTGGCTCCATTTCAGAAGGTCGGCACCGATGCCGAGGACGCCGGCCATGGCAACAACGAAACGGAATTCCAGAGTGACCGGCTCCTGGTCGCGGAAGTCCGGTTCATCGGTCACCCAGGAACTCATGACGTGGGGTCCGTAGACGGAGAGAAAGCCATGCTGGATGGCGAGTCGGTCGCGCGGGCCTGTCTCGTCGCTGGGCCAGACGACATCGCTGAGCGCCAGCACTGCTGAGTCGATCCGGCCGCCGCCTCCACTGCATGCCTCGATCGTGACGTCCGGAAACTCGGCGCGCAGCATCCGCATCACCCTGTAGTAGCCCTGAGTGTGTTGCACCGCCCACTGTCGGCCTCGTCGGTCACTCGGGCGGCCGCCGTCGGTGATCGATCGGTTCATATCCCACTTGAGATAGGTGATCCGTCGGTCGTTCAGCAAGCGGCGCAGCCAATCCTCGGTCCACTCCAGGACGGCAGGGCGGCCGAAGTCGAGGACATACTGGTTCCGCACGGTGACCAGTGGCCTGTCACCCGCTCGGTAGATCCAATCGGGGTGCTCGGCCAGGATTTCGGCGTCTGGGCTTACGGCCTCTGGCTCCACCCAGATGCCGAATCGCAGGCCGCGGGCCAGCACGCCTGTTATCAGTGGGTCGAGTCCGTCGGGAAACTTGATCGGGTCCGGCCACCAGTTGCCGAGACCGCTTCGGTCGCTGGTCCGGCCAGCGAACCAGCCGTCGTCGACGACGAAGACTTCGGCACCAAGCTGGGCGGCGCGGTCGGCGAGGGCGAGCTGCTGATCGGGCTGGACATCGAACCTGGTGGCGTACCAGGAGTTGTAGACGATCGGTCGCCTTGTGGCGTCGAGGTCACGGGCGAGCCAATTGCGCTGGTAGTTGTGCCAGCGACGCCGGACTCCGTTGTGTCCGTCGGGCGCGTAGATGCCAAGGGTGGCCGGGGTCGTGAAGGTCTCTCCTGGCTCGAGTCGAAGGACGGTCGACTCGTCGTCGATGCCGCCGGCCACTCGGACCCGAACCCGGAAGGGGAAGGCGTCGGTCAGGAGCCGCCAGGAGCCGCTCCAGGCGAGCGCGATCCCGTACGCGGGGCCGTCCGGCTCTGCTGGTGAGGCCAGGGACAAGGTCGGGGCGTAGTGGTGGGACGTGATGCCTTGGCGGCTGCCGATGGACAGGTCGCCGACTGGGAGGACGATCCGATGGGGCGTGAATTCGCGGGCCCAGTCCCCGGCGAGGAGATGCACGATCGCGCCGGGGCCGATCGGCAGCTCCCATGCCGGGCTGAAGGCACGCGAGAGCGTAAGGATGCGGTGGCCGGCGTTGGTCAGCGTCAGTTGCTTGCTCACCACGTCGTGGTCGGCGCAGGTGTGGATCTCCAGCAGCAGCTCGAGGTCGCCGGTGGTGTCGTGGCCGCGCGCGGTCAGCCAGGTGAGCGGCCCGTCTGTGACCAGCTCGACCGCGTCCTCCGGCCAAACCAGCCGAGCACCCAGCAGCCCATTGCCGTGATCGACGATGAGGTCAGCTCCGCGCACCTGCCGGCTCCCTAGCGCCGCCACCTCCGACGGTAGGCGGTCCAGCGCTGTCTCGAAGCCGGGCAGCCTGCTCGGGCCCCAGTCCCGGATGACGCCGTCGGTCCAGTCCTGCAGCACCGGGCCGGCGTCCCCCGGGGCGAGGTCCACCACGTACCGCCCAGTCGCGGTGGGCAGGACCCAGCTCACTTGTTGGCGCCCACCAGCAGCCCGGAGACGAAATGCCGCTGGAAGGCGAAGAAGACGATCGTGGTGGGCACGGCCGCGATCAGGGCCCCGGCGGCGACCACGTTCCAGGACGTGGTGTAGCCGCCTTGCAGGTTGAGCAACGCAGCCGTGATCGGGAACTTGAGGTCGGTGCGGAGCACCGTCAACGCCCACAGGAGGTCGTTGAACACCCACGTGCTTTCCAGCGCCGCTAGGGCGGCCAGGGCGGGCCGGCACAGCGGCAGGACGATCGTGGCGTAGATGCGCAAGTCACCAGCGCCGTCGATCTTGGCCGCCTCGAACATCTCTTGCGGGAGGGAACGCATGAATCCATAGAGCACGAAGGTGAAGAAGCCCATCCCGAAGCCAACCTGGACGACCACCAGTGCAAAGAGCGTGTCGTAGATGCGGAGCATCTCACAGATCTTCGAGACCGGGATGAGAAGGATCTGCGGTGGCAGCAGGTTGCCGGCCAACATGATCAACAAGATGCCGCGGCCGAAGGGGATGTGATATCGGCTGAGCGCGAACGCGGACAGCGACGAGAGGAACAGGACGGCGATCACCGTAGCAACAGTGACGATCAGGCTGTTTCGGAGCGCTCCGGCGATCCCTCCATCCACCCAGGCAGTGTGAAATGCGGTCAAGGTGAATGAGGAGGGCAAGGTCCCGAGGCCGTTACTGGCGATGTCGTCGAAGCTGCGGACGGAAACCAGGATCACGAAAACCAGCGGCAGAACCCACAGCAGGGTTACCGGGGCCATGACCGTGTGGAAGACCCATGAACGTCTGGGCGTGCGGACTCGGGTCGTCGTAGGCGGTGCTGCGGGGCTCGCGATGGCGGTGGCGGTCATCTCACTCCTCTCGAGTGGCACGAACCAGATAGGTGATGATGAAGGCGATCGCCAACAGGAAGATCACGACGGCGATGGCGGAGCCGTAGCCGAGGTTCACTTGGGTGAAGCCCACTTGGTACATATAGGTGCTGAGCAGTTGGGTGCTGTTATACGGACCGCCGCGCGTCATGGCCCAGACGATGTCGAAGGTCCGCAGCGAGTCGATCACGATGACCGCGAAGATGACGGTGTTCACGTTCCGGAGCTGGGGGAAGACGATAAAGCGGAACCGCTGCCACCAGGTTGCCCCGTCGACGGCCGCCGCCTCCTCGAGGCTGGGGTCTACGCCTTTGAGCCCGGCGAGATAGAGCACCATGATGTAGCCGGCCTGTCGCCAGATCGCGGCGACCAGGATCGCGGCCAGTGCAGTATTCGGATCGGCGAGCCACTGGTGTTGCCCCGTGTCGATCCCGACCTTCGCCAGGATGGTGTTGATCGGGCCGTCGGGCTGGTACAGCACCCGCCAGAAGAGGCCGGTGACGGCCAGTGAGAAGACCATCGGTAGATAGATCGCGCTGCGGTAGATGCCCACGCCTCGGCGGGGGCGGTTGAGGGCGACGGCGAGCGCGAGCCCGATGAGCACGGACAGACCGCCGAACCCGATGATCCACAGCACGTTGTTGCGAATTGCGATCCGGAAGATCGGGTCGGTGAGGAGGGTCTGGTAGTTCTTCAAGCCGACCGGCTCGGCGACGCCCACCCCGCTCCAGCGGGTGAACGAGAGCTGGAAGCTGTTGAACGCCGGCCAGAACACCCAGGCGAGCTCGATGAGCAGAGGAATCGCCAGCAGCACCCAGACCACGGCCGGTACCCGGTGGGTGACCGAGCGTCGGCCTAAAGGCCGGCGCCGCTGATGGGTGGGTCCGGGCGGTTCGGACCCACCTGTCGGCGGTAAGGGTCGCGTCCCGGCCGCGGTGCTCATCGGGACTCCACGGTGATCATGAGTTCCAGACCTGCTGGGCCGCGGTCTGCCAGTCCTTGAGGATGCTCGACACGTCGTCCGGCTTGTCGAGGAACTTGGTGAGGGCGGCGTCGGCGGTGGTCTGGAGTGCGTCGCTGGAGTCCCGGTTGAAGAACTGGGTGATCTCCTTGGTGTCCTGCAGCAGCTTGATGCCCTTCTGGACCAGCGGAGAGAAGTTGGAGGGGTCGACGTCCGGGGAGGTGGGCAGGTTGGCGGACCCGGCCGCCTCTATGAAGGCCTGCTGCTGTTGCGGCCCGGCCAGGTAGCCGAGCAGATCTTTGGCGCCGGTGACGTTCTTGCTCTTGGCGCTGGCGAAGTAGCCGTCGGTCGGCGCCTCCTCGGCGGAAGGTATGGCTGGATCGATGGCTGGGACCGAGAAGAAGTCGACGTCATCGACCGCATCAGCCGGGAACGCCTGGGTGACAAAAGCGCCGATCAGATACATGCCGGCCTTCTTGTTGACCAGTGGGGTCGCACCTTCCTGCCAGCTGTAGGAGCGGTTCTTGGGATCGAAGTAGGGCAGCAGCGTCGCGTAGGTATCCATCACTTTGCGGACTTCGGCGCTGTCGAATGAGTGCTTGCCGGCCAGGAGCTCGCGATGGAACTGAGCGCCGTTGACTCGCAGGTCGAGATAGTCGAACCACCCCGATGCCATCCACGGCGTCGAGCCGGTCCCGTTGGTCAGCGGGTCGATCCCTTTGCCCTTCAGTGTGTCCAGCAGGCCCATGAAGTCGTCCCAGCTTGTCGGGGCCGTTACCCCCCACTCCTCGAATGCGGACTTCCGGTAGAAGAGGCTCCACCAGTAGTAGTTGGTGGGGATGAAGATCTGTTTGCCCGACTCGTCGCTTGACAGGCTCTTCAAGGCTGGCGAGAACTTTGCGCATGCACCGTCGCCGGTCCACATGTCCGACAGGTCCAGCAGCAGGCCTTTGCTGGCATAGTCGCGGGCGACGGATCCGGCATACCAGGTGATCACATCAGGTGGGTTGGCGGAGGTGAGATACGTGGGCAACTGGGCCCGGAACTGCTCGATGGCGACCGTGTTCAAGGTCGTCGGATACTTCGTGTAGTTCTTGATCAGCGCCTCGAGTGCTGCCTTGGGCTTCGGGTCGGACAGCGAGGACTGCAGGGTCAGGGTGGTGGCGGTGTCGCTCGCCCCGGACGAGGCCGCCGGTGTCGGACTGCCGCCGATGCAGCCTGACAGTGCGAGTGAGCCACCCAACGCGGCGCCGCCGAACAGCAGGGTGCGACGGGACAGGGCGCGGGCGGGAAGCGGTGCAGGATTCATGGTGGTGCTCTCCTTCTGAGATGGAACTAGGTGACGGGTTCGGACAGGTTCCGCGCGCAGAAGCTTCCGGTGCGGAATGCCTCGTTGCACATTTGCTGGAGGGCGATGTCGGACCACATCGCGTGGTGCGGGGCTGCGTTCGAGCAGACGACCGTGCCCCAGGCATGGACGCGCATTGACTCGTCGATGGCGATCCGGCAGAACTCGGCGCCGATCGGCCCTTCCTCGAAGCGGCAGTCTTTGGGCGTGTAGCCGATCCATCCCTCGCCGAAGACGATCGGTACGCCGTGCGATGCGGCCCAGTCCCGGGCGACATCCAGCCAGGTCCTGAGCGTGGTGATCATCGCCTGTTCCCACGTCGGGTAGTTCCGGTACAGCCAGCGGTCGATGACTTCGGCATCGCCCCAGTCGTGGACGTAGATCTCCGGCTCGGCGACGATGGTGGCGGTCAGCCGCCAGGGGTGGTCCGGCGCCCATTCGGTGATCCTTGGTGCGCCGGATCTGAGGACCTCCCGTTGGGCGCGGGTCTGGTCGAAGTCCTCGATTCGCCCGCGAAGCCCGTAGGTTTCGATGAAGGCGCCAAGTACGCCGTAGACGTAGGGATGGGTGACCAAAACGTCGATGGTTTCGGGGATCCCCCGCATGGCGCCAACGGGGATCCGGGCGTAGTTGACAGTGACCGGCCGGTCGGGGTGGCGGAGGTGGAACGCCGCCAGTGCCCGCTCCAGGCGGGGTCGCAGCGCCACGACTCGCTCATCCGGGTCAGTCGCCAGACCGTCGGCTAGGTGGCCGACCTGGACCTCGTTGTGGATCTCGGTGAAGGCCACACGGTCGTCCAGATGGTGCTCGGCGAGGAAGTCGATCAGGTCGGCGAGGGCGAGGGCCTGCGCCTCGGCCCGCTGTTCCGGGTCGATGGTCATCAGTGCCTCGCACCAGTCGGGGTCGGCTGCGAAGGAGGAGCTTTGCTGGTATTCCCAGGAGGAGACGATGATGTAGCAGTCGTGCCGCTTAGCCGCCTGGAACAGGGCCAGGAGCTGGGCCTGGGCGTCGATGATGGTGGGCTGGGCGACGTCGTACCAGCGCACACGCTGGCCGTAGTCGCCGCCGAGTGACCCGAGCCGAACGGCCGCGGTGTCCAGGCCGCTGCCGAACAGCAGGTACGGCATGGCACAGATCCGAACGGTGTTGTAACCGCGGTCGACCGCTTCGGCGAACGCCCGATCGAGGTCTTCGAACGGTTCCCCCGGCCCGGTGCGGACGTACCAGGAGAAATCCCAGAGTGTGATGGTCAAGCGCTCTGGCAGGTGCCCAGGTCGCGGAACGGGTACGTAGCTCACGGCAGACTCCCCGCTAGCTCGAGATGGTGGACCAGATCTCCGGCGAGTTCGTGGCTGGGATCGGCTTCCAGAACGGCGTCGAGGTGGCGTCGAGCGGTGACCGTGTCGCCCGCGAGCAGCGCGAGCTGGGCGCGGAGCAGTTCGATGGTGAGATCTCGCTGGCGTTGAGGATCGTCATCGAACAGCATGAGCGCCGGCAGCGAGGTGGCGAAGTAGTCGATGGTTGCTGGAGTCCGAGCGAGGAGCTCGACATACTCGGCCAACCCGGCCGTCAGCTCGTCCGCGTAGGCCATCTCGCCGAGGAGGCGGGCGGCCAGAGCAGAGAAGTAGGTGTTCTCTGAGAAGGCCAGGGGGCTCATGTCATTGAAGTCCCCGCGCGCCGCGGCTGCCTCTCGCCAGCAACGCTCGGCCCTCTCATGATCAGCGGCCGCCTCCAGCGCCGTACCCCAAGTCAGCAGCAACCGGGCCGGATTGGCCAGCGGGTGGCGGGCCTCACCCAGCGAATCGGGCGTCGACAGTGCGGCTTCAGCGTGTGCGACTGCCGCCTCGGCGTCACCGGCCCGCAGCGCTTGATCGGCCAAGGCCAACCGGACCCGCTCCCAAGCACGGAGCACTTGGCCCTCGCCGCCTTCCCACGGTTGGAACCGACGTCCGTCGAACACCGCGAGCGCATCTCGTGGACGCCCGTCGGTCACCAGGAGGTGGGCATACTCGACTGCCAGGTCGTCACGCGCTGGTCACCGCCGCCGGAACCTGCTCGAGCCTGAGGAGGCGGAGGTCGGACGGCGCGCCCTCCCGCTTGAGCAGCTGGTCACTCTCGAACAGCAGGCGAGCATCACCAGGCGCTAGCTCCAGCGCCCGTTCGTATGCGGCGATCGCCGTATCGGCGTCGTGCCAGTGGTTGTAGGCGGCGATGGCGATGTTGCGCCAGACCACCGGGTCCGACGGGTCGAGTGTGGTCGACTTCCGCCAGAGGGCGAGCGCATCGTCGGTTCGACCCACGGCGTAGTGCCAGTGTCCGAGTAGCGCGGCCGCGGTTGCGTCCGTCGGGTCGGCGGCCAGCGCCGACTCGAGCGCGGCGATGTCGTCCAGTCGTGAAGCGAAGTTCCATGTTCGATCGCCACGTCTCGCCCGTGCCCGGAAGTCCGCCGCTCGTGACGGCTCACCAAGTTGGTCCCAAATCATGGCGGCGTGATAGTCGGCCAGCACCGCGCAGGCCGTCTGACCAAGGGGACGGTGCTCGTCGGCGATCCGCGCCCGGTCGAGCAGTTCCAGAGCAGTTCCGAACTCCCCGATCCGGGCGTTCTCCAGCGCCACATCCAGCAGCGTTTGTGCCTCGGTATGGCCTCGGGTCTCGTCCAGTCGGCCGGCCAGTTGGAGTGCCCATACATCCAGCGGGTCGAGGGCCAGCGTCGCGGCCAGAATGTGTTCGGCGTCGTCGTTTCGGCCCAATCGGCGCAGGAGAACCACAGTCAGGTCACGGACCTGGAGTTGCTCCGGTCGTGCTAGCCATGCGGCCTCGGCCCGCTCCAGCGCCATCAGGTTTCGTCCGTGTCGAGCGTCGATTGTCGCCATGTGGTGACATCCCGGGCCGACCCACCCCTCGAGCCAGGTGGCCTTGGCGAAGGCCGCATACGCATCGCCGTCGCGGCCGAGCCGGGACAGAGTGAGCCCAAGCAGGTAGTGCGCCGCACCACTTTCCGGGTTCGGGTTGAGCGCCGTCAAACGGGCGACTGCGGCATGCAGGTGCCGCTCGGCCTCCGTAAATCGGCCCTCCCGGTACCGCCGGGCGGCAACGGCAACGTTGGTTGGAGCATGGCCAGCATCGCGGGCCAAAGCCTCCTGCCAGTACTGCTCCGGTGATCGGGTGGCGTGCCTGTACTGCTCGAGATGTCTTCCGATCAGGTACAGCTCTTCAACCGAGTCCACCTTGGCGGGCGATGACGGCTCTTGAGCGGGCTCAGGCGCCGGGACCGCCTCGCCGTCGATCGTCCCTGCCGCCGGCGGACTCCGCCAACTCAGTATCGGCTGACCGTCCCGCCGCAGCTCAACCAAGATCGGCGAACTGGTGTTGATCGTGACTGTTGGGCGGCGATCCGGTGCGAGCTCAAGTCTCGAGGTGTGCACTCGGTTGCCATAGTGATCCTGCACGAGGAGCTCAACCTCGCCGAGGGCATGGGTCGCGTCGAGATGGAGCATTGTCTGCCCGTCACCTTGCTCGACACCCAATGCCGCATCCAGGCTGGCGGCCACCGCTGGCCCGGTACCGGCCAGCGGATAGAAGTACTGAGAGAAGCGCTTCGTCTCCCCTGGCGCCAGATACGAGAAGTCGGGTTGGTTGTCAGTGAAGGCGCCAGCCATCAGCTCGATGTATGCGGCACCGTCATCGGAGAGATTGCGGTTCCAGGCGTGTCCGAACGTCTCGTCGCCCCAGGTCCATTGCTTCTTTCCGACGGCGTAGTGATGGTCGGCCCAATGCACGAAGCCGGCCTGAGCGCGATGGTCATAACCCCCGAAGAAGTCACCGCTCGATCCCAAGCACATGTATGAGGTAGGCACTGGGATGTTTCGCGGCCAGTCCAGTCGATCCCCAGGCACCCGGCGAAGGCTGTCCGGACGGGTGTCCAGGTGACGCCGGCCCGGGTAGTCAACTCCGTAGTACGCACCCGTGGCCACCGGGAAGGTACTGATTGCTCGTTTCGCGTGATCGGCAACCACGGTGACGTCGGAGGGAAAGAACGACTGGTAGTCGGCGTGCACCTGGGCGGCGACGTTTGCCCACCAAAGGAACGTCTGGGTTTCCTCGCTTCGGTTGTACAGGCGGACCTTGAGTTCGATCACCGTTGAGTCCGGTTGCAACCGAACTCCATGCATGCCCTTCATCCGGGCGAACGGGTCGTGGTCGGAGCACCAGACGGTGCCGTGAGCTTGGTCGATCTCCCACGCTGTCGGCAGGAAGGTGGCCGGACGGTGGTGCTGCGGCCAGTTGAACTCCACTCCACCGGCCAGCCACGGCCCGGCGAGTCCGACCAGTGCCGGCTTGATCACGGGATTGGCGTAGAAGAGCGGATAGTCGGTGCGCTTATCCACGGCGAGCTGAATCCGGCCACCCAGCTCAGGCAGGATCAGCAGCCGCAGGTAGGCGTTCTCGAGGTGCAGTCCCATCCACGATCGGTCCATCCTGTGCTCGCTGATCCGGTCGTGGAACGGCAGCGGATAGACCCGGCCCGAGGAGCCCTGGTACACCCGCCGGTCGAGGTACGCGGGGTAGCGGTCGGGAGCTCTCAGGAAGATAGGTGGGAAGCACCACCGGCGCGCTCCAGACGGCAACTGGCTGGTCAGCGAGTTCTGCTGGCCTGGCCGGAAGATCGAAGACGCCATGGAGCATGTGTAGAAACTAGGTGCCGGACACCGCCGCCCGGAATGCATGATTCTCCGGACAACCTGGACGATTATCTGGTGTTGCTACAGTCGGGACCATGTACCTGCGGGATGGCTTCCCGGGTCAGCGGTTGCATGTCTTGCCTCGCCCTTTGGTCAAGGAAGCCTTGCAACGCGCGCCGACTTCGCGATTGCTCGTGACCGACGCTGGATATTTCCCGCACGCCGCAATGCACGGGCGCGTGCGCCGTACCGGTGCGGCACAGGCCATCGTGATCATGTGTGCCGACGGTTCGGGGTGGTGCGAAATTGACGGCAAGCGGCACGAGGTCGGACCGAGCGAGGTGTTGATCATCCCTCCGCGCGCACCGCATCGCTACTACGCCCACGCCGACCACTCCCTGGTCGATCTGGTGGCTGCACGTTGCTGGCGCTGACCTGCCGGACCTGCTAACGGCTATCGGGCTGACCACTGCGAATCCGACGGCGGCGATGGCTGACCCTTACCGCGCCTACCTCCTTGTCGAGAGCGTCTGCGACGACCTGGCGCGGGATGAGACCGCGGCCAGCCTGACGGCGGCAGCTGGCGCCGCATGGCACCTGCTGGCCCTCTTGGCCGCTCAGCGGCACAGCCGCACCAACGGGCGGGAGCCGATCGCTCGTGTGCAGGCTCACCTGCGGGAGCACCTCGCGGCGGCGGTCAGCGTCCCGGAGCTGGCCAGAATGGCCGGCTTCAGCTCTTCTCACTTCTCCGCGCGGTTCCGCGCCGTTACCGGATTCTCTGTCACCGAATACGTCAAGCGGCTACGAATGGCGCGCGCGCGCCAGCTGCTGATTACCAGTGATCACACCGTGTCCGAGATCGCGACCGCCGTCGGCTACCCCGACCCGTTCTACTTCTCCCGGCATTTCGGAGTAGTGAATGGTGTCAGTCCGCGCGCCTTCCGGGCACGGGCGCAGGAGGAGACCGCGCACGGATCCGCATCGTGACCGGAAAGGGTGCTTCGCGATCTTGAGCGACTGTGAGCGCAGGGCAGAGCTCAAAGTCGCGAGTACGACTCCTTCGGGAGGTTGTACGCGAGGTCGACAGCCGTCTCGGTCGCCTCGTCCATAGTGAGCCGATGCTCCAGGACCAGCCGCGCAAGATAGCCGGCATCGACCCGACGGAACAGATCGTGGCGAGCGGGGATTGAGGCGAACGCCCGGGTGTCATCCACGAACCCGGAGGTGTTGTAGAAGCCGGCGGTCTCGGTGGCGGACTCGCGGAACCGGCGCATGCCTTCGGGCGAGTCCAGGAACCACCAGGGAGCGCCGAGCCGAACGGACGGATAGGTGCCGGCGATCGGCGCGAGTTCGCGGCTGTAGACGGTCTCGTCGACGGTGAAGAGAATCACCCGGAACCGGGGATCGGTGCCGAACCGGTCGAGCATCGGTCGCAGGGCCTGGGTGTATTCGGTCGAGACCGGGATGTCGTAGCCCTTGTCCAGACCGTACGTCTCGAAGATCGCCGCGCTGTGGTTGCGGAGCACGCCCGGGTGGATCTGCATCACCAGACCGTCCTCGCACGACATCTCCGCCATCTGGTACAGCATGTTCGCGGCGAAAGCGTCGACCTCGGCTGGGCTGGCCTGCTCCCCACCGCGTACGCGGGCGTAGAGCTGGCCGGCAGCCGCCGCGTCCATCGGTGTGGTGTCGGCCCGTAGGTGGCCGTGGTCAGTGGCGCGGGCACCGGCGTCGACGAAGGCGGCCCGGCGGGAACGAAGGGCCTCGAGGAAGCCCTCGTAGGTCGCCGTGTCCACTCCCGAGACCTTCGCCAGCTCCTCGGCGTCGTCGCGCCAGGTCGGTCGATCGAGATAGGCCAGAGCGTCGGGCCGGAAGGTGGGCAGCACGCGGTCGCCCAAGCCGTCGGCCGCGAGCTTGGCGTGGTGCTGCAGCTCCGATGTCGCGGAGTCGGTCGTGGAGATGACCTCGATGTTGAAGCGATCCAGCAGGGCACGCGGCCGGAAGTCGGCGTCCGCAACACAGTCGGCGATCCGGTCGTAGATGGCGTCCGCGGTGTCTGCGCTAGGAACCTGATCGACGCCGAACACCTCGACCAGCTCGTGTTCCAGCCAGTAGCGCGACGGCGTACCGCGGAACAGCTTCCAGTTCTCGCAGAACGTACGCCAGATCTTCCGGGAGTCGGTCTCCACCGGGCCGCCGTCCAGCCGTGGTACGCCGAGGCGGGCCGGCTCGATGCCCTGGGAGGCCAGCATCCGGAAGACGTAGTGGTCGGGGACGATCAGCAGCTGGGCCGGGTCGGCGAACGGGCTGTCGTCGGCGAACACCTCCGGCTCCACGTGCCCGTGCATGCAGATGAGCGGCAGGTCCTTCGTCTCGCCGTAGATACTCCGAGCGACGCTGCGCTGCTTTCTCGGCAACGGGAGGGCCCGGTCAGGGTTTAGCGAAAGGGACGTCATCGGATAACCAACTCCTTTTCACGCCGAGTTGTCAGCGTGGGTGGTCGCTATAGCGACCACCCACGCTGACAAGTCGGAATTACTTGCCGCCGGTGGTGGCGATGCCCTTGACCAGGAACCGCTGGCCGAACAGGAACACCAGGAACAGCGGGATCAAGGTCACAACCGACATGGCGAACATCGCACCCCAGTTGCTGCCGGCCGTTGCGTCCAGGAAGGAGCGCAGCGCCACCGGAACGGTGTAGGCGATCGGATCGGTCAGGTAGATCAGCGGAGTGAAGAAGTCGCTCCAGGTCCAGATGAAGGTGAAGATCGCCGTCGTGGCCAATGCGGGGCCCATCAACGGCAGCATCACCCGGCTGAAGATCTTCCAGTGCCCGCAGCCGTCGATCCGGGCCGCCTCGTCCAGCTCCCGGGGGATGCCGCGGATGAACTGGACCATCAAGAACACGAAGAACGCGTCGGTGGCCAGGAACTTGGGCAGGATCAGCGGGACGAAGGTGTTCACCCAGCCCAGCGAGTTGAAGAGGATGTACTGCGGCACCACGACCACGTGGAAGGGCAGCATGAGCGTCAACAGCATGATGGCGAACCACATGCCGCGCAGCCGGAACCTCAGCCGGGCGAACGCGTACGCGGCCAGCGTGCAGGCGAACAGGTTGCCGGCGATCGCCCCGATCACCACGATGGCGGAGTTGACGATGTAGACCCCGAAGGGACTGGACAGGGAGTACCAGCCCTGGGTGTAGTTCTCGGTGTACAGATCGGTCACCCAGAGGCCGGGGGTACGGAAGATGAGCTCGTTCGGCCGGAAAGAGCTGGCCACCAGCCACAGCAGCGGATAGATCATGATCAGGCTGACGAAGATCAGCACGATGTGCTTGATCAACGATCGAGCCCGGTCTTTCGCCGTTGGGCGGTGATGGATCGCTTCTTGAGGCGCCGGCCCGGTCAGGCTCGGCTCTTCGGTCAGGGTCGCTTGAAGATCAGTCACCGTAGAACACCCAACGCTTGGAGAGGTAGAAGTTGATCGCGGTGAAAACCCCGATGATCACCACGAGCAGCCACGCCATCGCGGCGGCATAACCCATCTGGAACTGGACGAACCCTCGCTGGTAGAGGTACAGCGTGTAGAACAGGGTCTCGTCCGAAGGCCCGCCGGTCCCGTTCGACACCACGTAGGCCTGCGTGAATGACTGGAACGCGTTGATGATCTGCAGCACCAGGTTGAAGAAGATGATCGGTGACAGCAGCGGCAGGGTGATCTTCCGGAACTGGGCCCACTTGCTCGCCCCGTCGACCGAGGCCGCCTCGTAGTACATTCCCGGGATCTGCCTCAAGCCGGCCAAGAAGATCACCATCGGTGAGCCGAACGTCCAGACGTGCAGCAGGATGATCGTCCACAACGCCCATTGCGGATCGGCGATCCAGCTCGTGGTGGCCGGGATACCGAACAGCCTGAGGACTTGGTTGACCAGGCCATCCGCTTCAAACATCTGCCGCCAGAGCACCGCAATGGCCACGGAAGCGCCCAGCATCGACGGCAGGTAGAAGATCGACCGGTAAAAGGCCAGCCCCTTCATTCCCTCGTTCAGCAGGATGGCGATGGCCAGCGCGACGGCCAGTTGCAGCGGAACGCCGACGATCACGTAGATGAACGTGACCGCGATCGACTTGTGCAGCCGCGGGTCGTCGAGCATCCGGAGGTAGTTCTCGAGCCCGACCCACTCGGGCGCCTGGATCAGGCTGTAGTCGGTGAAGGAGAGATACAACGAGGCGATCATCGGCCCGCCGACGATCACCACCAGACCGATCAACCAGGGCAGCAGGAACAGATAACCCGCCTTGTTGTCCCGGCCCGCCTCCTTTCTCGCGAGCCGCTTCTCTTCCGGGGTCTTGGCCTTGGTGCGTTTGATTGTCGAGAGCTCAGAGATGGCGCTCATAGCTCAGGCCAGGTTCGACTTCAGCTCATCTACGAACTTCTGGGCGGCCTCAGCAGAGCTCGACCGCCCGAAGAGCACGTCGATCCCGTTACGGAACATGATTTCGCCCAACGTACCGCCACCCGGGGGTGGGGCGATGGGGGTGGTGGCCACCTCGGGCTGGATGTCGGTGATGTACTTCGCCACCACCTGTTGCGCTTCGGACAGCTTGGGCGTGACCCCGGCCAGTAACTCAGAGTTCGGCGGGATGCCCCGCTCGGCCTTGTCGATGTCGGCAGCCGCCTGGTCGTTGGCAAACCAGTTGATCCACGCAGCCACGGCTTCCGGGTGCTCGGTCTTGGCTGACGCCGACCACAGCATGCTCGCCTTGTACCAGGCCTTCCGCTGCAGTGCATCGCCGGCCAGGCTCGGGAACCGCAGCATCCCCATCAGCACACCCCCGGTCGCTTCCTTGCCCGCCGCGCTGATTGCTTCCAGCTGATTGGAGTTGGAGGCGCCCAGGGCGGCCTTCCCGACTACGATCGCGCTCTGATCCAGCGGCTTGGCCGACGGCCCTGAGCCTTCCTCGCTGATCTGCTCGGGCGTTCCCAGAGCTCCGGCTTTCTGGAACTTGACCATGAGGTCGTACCAGGCTTGAGCGTCGGCTACATCAAATCCAAGCCCGTCCGGAGTGAAGAGTTCCTTGCCGTTTTGGCGCAACGTCAAGGCGAACCCATTGTCGGAGCCCACCAAGCCCGCCATGCCATACGGCACTCCCGCTTTGGAAGCGACCTCGGCCGCGATCTCCGAGAGCTGGTCCCAGGTCCAGGTCTTGTCGTCGGGCACGTCCATCTTGGCGTCCTCGAAGACCTTGGGATTGGCCATGATGACCGCACTGTTGATGCCGGCATTGACGCCGACCAGCTTGTCGTCGATCTTGCCCGAGTCGACCGTGCCCTCCACGAACTTGGAGACGTCGACATCCTTCAGATCGAGCAGCGCGCCGCGGGTGCCGTACTCGGAGATGTAAGCCATGTCCATCTGGATGATGTCCGGCGCCTGGCCGCCGGCGGTCTGGGTGGCCAGCTTGTCCCAGTAGCTGGCGAACTCGCCCGGTTGAGCCTCGATCTTCACATTGGGGTTGGCCGCCGTATACGCAGCGATCATCGCTTCGGTGTTCTTGTTGCGGGTTGGGTTGCCCCACCAGGTCAAAGCCAGAGTCGTTGCTCCGGATTCATTGCCACCCTCATTGCCCCCGCCAACGGAGCCCGGGGCGCACCCGGACAGCCCGCCAGTGGTGGCCGCCGCAGCCAACCCTCCGGCTCCGAGAAGAAACTGCCTGCGGTTAATGGCCATCGCCGATCCCTTCGACCTTGACGTGAAAGCGTTTTCCCGAAAGATACGGTGAATCGCATCACAGTGTCAACGGCCGAGGGCTGGCTGAGACCGTACTGAAAGACTTTCGGGGTTCTGGGTCCTGAACCCAGCTAGTCGAGCAGATTGCACAGCCGGACGTCTCGACGATATTCTCCCAGCAGCGCTTGTGAAAGCGTTTTCTGGCACTTCCGCCCGGCGTTGGGAGAGACGATGGCTGCGCGCACGGTTCGAGTGATCATGAACGGCGTGACCGGCCGAATGGGATACCGGCAACACCTGGTCCGTTCCATTCTGGCCATCCGAGATGAGGGCGGTGTCGGTCTCCCCGATGGCGATCGCGTCACGGTCGAGCCGATCCTGGTCGGCCGGAACGCCGACAAGCTTGCTGCGCTCGCGACCAAGCACGGCATCGCCGACTTCACCACCAGCCTCGACGAGGCACTGAACGATGGCTCGGCGACCATCTACTTCGACGCCCAGGTCACCTCGGAGCGGAAGAAGGCGATCCTGAAGGCTGTCGGCGCCGGTAAGCACATCTATACCGAGAAGCCGATCGCGGAGTCGGTCGCCGAAGGCATCGAGCTCGTCACCGCCGTACGCGAAGCCGGCGTGATCAACGGTGTCGTGCATGACAAGCTCTACCTGCCCGGTTTGCTCAAGTTGAAGCGGTTGATCGACTCCGGGTTCTTCGGACGGATCCTCTCGGTACGCGGGGAGTTCGGCTACTGGGTCTTCGAGGGCGATCTCATTCCGGCTCAGCGGCCGAGCTGGAACTACCGGGCCGAGGACGGTGGCGGGATCATCCTCGACATGTTCCCGCACTGGAACTACGTGCTGGAGAACCTGTTCGGGCGGGTCCAGGCGGTGACCGCCAAGGCCGTCACCCACATCCCGGAGCGCTGGGATGAGCAGGGCCGCAAGTACGCCGCTACGGCCGATGACGCAGCTTTTGCGATCTTCGAACTGGACGGGGATGTCATCGCCCAGATCAACTCCTCGTGGGTGGTTCGGGTCGATCGCGGCGAGCTCGTCGAGTTCCAGGTCGACGGTACGCACGGCTCCGCCGTGGCCGGCCTGTTCGGTTGCCGCATCCAGTCCCGGGTGTCGACGCCGATGCCGGTCTGGAACCCCGATCTGCCGACGACCGAGGACTTCCGCAGCCAGTGGTCGCAGATCCCGGACAACGCCGAGTTCCCCAACGGCTTCCGGGCCCAGTGGGAACACTTCCTGTCCGATGTGGAGGCCGGTCGCCAGCACCCCTACGATCTCGCCGCCGGCGTACACGGGCTGCAGCTGGCCGACGCCGGCCTTCAGTCCTCGTCCGATGGTCGGCGGGTCGAGATCGACTGGTTCAGCACATGACGCAACCCCGAACCAGCGCGGCCTCAGCCGCGACGACCACCACGGTCGCGCTGCCGGACGCCGACGGCGGCTGGCGGGAGATCGAGCTCGCGGAGCCACGGCGCTGGGAGGAATATCCGAGGGGCTTCGACCAGCGCATCGCCTTCGCGGCCGCCCACGTCGTCGCCGATCCCCGGGGCGAGAACGTGCCCGGGGCCCCGGCCGTCGTTGACTGGGACGCCACGCTCGCGTTCCGGGCGCACCTCTTCCGCTACGGGCTCGGGGTGGCCGAAGCCATGGACACCGCCCAACGCAACATGGGACTGGACTGGCCGGCCACCCAGGAGCTGATCACCCGGAGTGCGGCCCTCGCCCGCGAGCATGGCGCCCGCATCGCGTCGGGTGCCGGGACGGACCAGCTGTCCGGTCCAGCCGGCGGCCTGGATGAGGTCACCCGGGCCTATCTCGAACAGGTGGAGTTCGTCGAGGCCGCGGGCTCCCAGGTGATCGTGATGGCGTCCCGGCATCTGGCGGCCATTGCCCGTAGTGCCGACGACTACCTGTCGGTCTACGCGACGGTGCTGGAACAGGCGACTCGGCCGGTCATCCTGCACTGGCTGGGCGAGATGTTCGACCCGCAACTGGCCGGGTACTGGGGGTCGCCTGACATCCCGACCGCCACGCGTACGTTCCTGGGTCTGATCGGTGAGCACAGCGCCAAGGTCGACGGGGTGAAGGTATCCCTGCTGTCCGCCGACCATGAACAGGAGCTCCGCGCCGTCCTGCCGAGCGGAGTCCGGCTCTACACCGGCGACGACTTCAACTATCCCGAGCTCATCGAAGGTGACGGCGACCACCACTCCGATGCGCTGCTCGGTGCCTTCGCGGCGATCGCGCCCGCAGCGGCCGCGGCGCTGCACGCCCTGGACGAGGACGACGTGGAGACGTACCGCCGGGAGATGGATCCGACGCTTCCGCTGTCTCGCCATCTCTTCACGACTCCGACGTACTACTACAAGACCGGGATCGCCTTCCTGGCCTGGCTGAACGGTCATCAGGACGGCTTCGTCATGGTCGGTGGCCTGCAGTCCGCGCGTTCGGTCGTTCACCTGGCGCGAGTGTTCGAGCTCGCCAACGAGGCCCGGTTGCTCACCGACCCCGAGCTCGCCGCACATCGCCTCGGCACCCTGCTTGCGACGTCCGGTCTCGCTCGATGAGCGGTAGCTCGATCAGCCGGCTCTCGCTCAACCAGCGCACCACGGCCTCGTGGTCGCTACCCGAGGCGGTCCAGGGCTGTGTCGATGCCGGGTTGGGCGCGATCGGGGTCTGGCGCGAGCAGCTCGCGGAGGTGGGCCTGGAGGAGGGTTGTCGCCTGATCGCTGAGTCGGGACTACGAGTGTCGTCACTGTGTCGCGGCGGCTTCTTCACGACCGCTGACCCGGCCGAGGCGAGGGCGGCGGAGGCCAACAACCGTCAGGCGCTCGAGGAGGCCGCGGCGCTCGCGGCGCCGACGCTGGTGCTGGTTCCCGGCGGATTGCCGCCGGGTGACCGCGATCTCGTCGCGGCACGGGACCGGGCCGCCCGGGCGATCGAGGGGCTCGTGCCGTACGCCCACGAGCTCGGCGTGACCCTGGGCATCGAGCCGATGAACCCGATCTACGCCGCGGACCGAGGGGTGGTTTCTACGCTCGCGCAAGCGCTGGACATCGCGGAGCGCTTCGATCCGAAGGAGGTCGGAGTCGTCGTCGATGCGTTCCATGTGTGGTGGGAACCCGGGCTGGCCCAGCAGGTGCAGCGCGCCGGAGAACGCATCGTCAGCTACCAGGTGTGCGACTGGATCACCCCGCTACCGGCCGACACGCTGCTGGCCCGCGGAATGATGGGCGACGGGCACGTGGATTTCGCCGCTCTCACGCGGGCCGTGGCACAGGCCGGCTATGCGGGCGATGTCGAGGTGGAGATCTTCAACGCCGATCTGTGGGCGCAACCTCCGGCCGAGGTCGTCGAGATGATGGTGCAGCGGTACCTCGAGCTCGTCGAGCCGTATCTGGCGTCAGCGCGCGCGTAGGAAAGAGACCGCCTCGGTGAGCGAGAGGTCGGTCAGTACCGGGTCATGACGCGGACCGATATCGCGCATGAAGGCGTGCTCGCCGCCGCGATAGATATGCAGCTCGACGTGTTCCAGGCCGGCTGCGTACAACGCGGACAGCGTCTGCAGCCGGGCGTCGGCGGGAACGTGGGGGTCGTTGCTGCCAAAGATGATCATGAGCCGGCCCTGGATGCTGGCGGCCTGGGCGAGTGAGTCCGCGTTGTCGGAGCCGAGCGCGCCGTTGTGCAGGCCGGTCGGGTAGAAGCACACCGTGGCGGCGACCCGCGGGTCGAATGCGGCACGGAAGGCCAGATGCCCGCCGAGGCAGAAGCCGACGGCGTCGATCTCGTCGAGGTCGTCCCGCTGCTCGAGGTAGTCCACGACCGCTGTGCGATCGGAGTCGAACTGCGCCGTTGTGGCGCGAGCCGCGGCCGACAGCCCTGCATGCTTCCCGGCGTCGTCGAACTCCAGCGCCACCCCGGCCAGCTCGCGTGGGTAGATCTCCGGAAGGCAGACGAGGAAGCCGGCCGAGGCGAGCTGTCGCGCCGTCCGCAGGGTCGACTCGGTGAGCTGGAAGATGTCGGTGTAGTAGAGGACGCCCTGGCGCGGCGGGGTGCCCACCGGCTCGATCACGATCGCCTGGATCTCGCCGTCAGGGGCCGGGATCGAGATTCTCTGCTCGCGCAGTTTCACCCGCCACACCCTAGTGAGACAGGGCGCTCACCCTCTTTGCGGCCCTTCGTTGCGTTTGCGTCCGATATAGCCGGCGCAAGTGCAACGAAAGGGCGCAGACAGGTTTCCGAGGCTGTCTCAGACCTTCTTGATGCCGTCTCGCCTGATGAGCATCTCGTCCAGATGCTGGAAGGGGCCTTTCGAGCGGGAAGCCACCATGTCCTAGGTTGTCTGTAATCCAACTAGGAAATATCGGCAGAGGACAGGACATGATCAGATCAAGCTGGGCCAGGCGGGCCGCCGCAAGTGTCGCCGTAGTAGCGACCGCAGCGTTGAGCCTCACCGGCTGCGTCGGCGGAGCCGCAACCCCGGAAGGCGGTTCAGGAACGACGCTGCACCTGGTCGGGTTCGCAGTACCCGCGGAGGCGAACAAGGCGATCCAGGCCAAGTGGGCCGAGACCGAGGACGGCAAGGACGTCACCTGGGAGCAGTCGTACGGCGCCTCCGGCGACCAGAGCCGCGCCGTGCTGAACGGGCTCAAGGCCGACTACGTCAACTTCTCGCTCGAGGGCGACGTCACCCGGCTGGTCGACGGCGGCCTCGTGGCCGAGGACTGGAAGTCCGGGCCGACGAAGGGCATCGTCTCCGACTCGGTGGTGGTGATCGTCGTTCCCGAAGGCAACCCGAAGAACATCCAGGGCTGGGACGACCTGATCAAGCCTGACGTCAAGATCGTCACCCCGAACCCGGCGTCGTCGGGTTCGGCTCGTTGGAACATCCTGGCGGCTTACCACCAGGCCGTGGTGGCCGGCGGCACAGAGGACGATGCCAAGACGTACCTGACCGACTTCTTCAACAACGTCGTGGCGCTTCCCGGCAGTGGCCGCGATGCGACCAATGCCTTCCTCCAGGGCACCGCGGATGCGCTGATCTCCTACGAGAACGAGGCGATCCTGGCCCGGCAGTCCGGGGAGAAGTTCGACTACATCGTGCCGGACAACACGCTGTTGATCGAGAACCCGGCGGCAGTGCTGAAGGACGCCGATCCGAAGGCGAAGTCCTACCTCGACTTCGTGATCAGCCCGGACGGGCAGGAGGAGTTCGCCAAGAAGGGCTTCCGCCCGGTGATCGAGGGCGTCGCCGTCGAACAGGTCGAGGGGGCCAACGACCCCGCCAACCCGTTCCCGACTCCTCCCGGGCTGTTCACCATCGAAGAGGACCTCGGCGGCTGGAAGGCGGTCAACGCCAAGTTCTTCGAAGAGGAGACCGGCCTGGTGCCGCAGATCCAGAAGGCCACCGGCAAGTCGCAGTGAGCGCCGTCGTCCAGCTCGCACCCGCGCCGCCTCCGACCAGCAGCCCTGGTCGGAGGCGGACGCGCAGTGCCACCTCACTGACCCGAGCCTCCGGTCTCGGGCTGGGCATCGCCCTGCTCTGGTTCAGCCTGCTGGTGCTGATCCCGCTGACCGCGGTGGTGGTTCAGGCCTCCAGTGGCGGTTGGTCGGCCTACGTCTCCGCGCTGACCAGCGACCAGACGTTCGCCGCACTCCGGTTGACCGTCGGGACGGCGTTGCTGGTGACCGCGGTGAACATCGTCATCGGGACGATGATCGCCTGGGTGCTGGTTCGCGACGACTTCTGGGGCAAGCGGATCCTCGAAGTCGTCATCGACGTTCCCTTCGCGCTGCCGACGATCGTCGCCGGGCTCGTGCTGCTCAGCCTGTACGGCCCGTCCAGTCCGCTCGGCCTCGAGTGGGCCAACACCCCGAAGGCGGTCTTCCTCGCCTTCTTGTTCGTCACCCTGCCGTTCATCGTGCGGACCGTCGAACCGGTGCTGCTGGAGCTGGAGCCGGAGGTGGAGGAGGCGGCGGCGTCGCTCGGCGCCAGCCGGTTCACCACGTTCCGGACGATCATCCTGCCCAGCCTCGCCCCGGCGATCACCAGCGGTGCCGCCCTGTCCTTCGCCCGCGCGATCAGCGAGTACGGCTCGCTCGTGCTGCTGTCGGGGAACCTGCCCTACTCGACCGAGGTGGCCTCGGTGCGGATCCTCTCCTACGTCGAGGGGGACAAGCTGACCGAGGCGGCCGCCGTCGCCTCCATCCTGCTCGTGGTGGCACTCGCCGTCATCGTCGCCCTCGATGTCATCTCTCGGAGGGTGGCGCGCAATGGCTGACACCGCCGCGTACGCCAAGGTCGTCACCGTCCGGCAGAAGTCACCGGTCCGCTGGCTGCTTCGGCTGATCGTGATCGCATACCTCTTCCTGCTGGTGATCTGGCCGGTCGCCCTGGTGGCCAAGGAGACCTTCGCCCAGGGCGTCGTACCGGTTCTCGAGGCCCTCAGCCAGCCGGACGTCGTGTTCTCCTTCCAGCTCACCCTGGTCGCGGCCTTCTGGGCGGTCGTGATCAACACAATCTTCGGCACCGGGATCTCGCTGCTGCTGGTCCGGTACACCTTTCCCGGCCGGCGCGCTCTGTCCGCGCTCGTCGACCTCCCACTGGCGGTGTCGCCGATCGTCGTCGGTCTGTCGCTCTTGTTGGTCTACAGCGGCCGGACCGGCTGGATCGGTGGAGCGCTCGAGTCGGCCGGACTGCAGATCATCTACGCCCCGGTCGGCATCATCATGGCCACGGCGTTCGTCAGCCTGCCGCTGGTCATCCGGGAGCTGGTGCCGGTGCTCACCGAGATCGGCACCGACCAGGAGCAGGCGGCGCGCAGCCTCGGCGCATCGCCCTGGCAGGCCTTCGGCCGGATCACCCTGCCGGCGATCAAGTGGGCGCTGCTCTACGGCGTGGTGCTCAGCCTGGCCCGCTCGCTCGGCGAGTTCGGCGCGGTCAAGGTCGTCTCCGGAAGCGTCGCCTTCCGCACCCAGACCGCGACCTTGCTGGTCGAGGAGCGCTACCAGCAGTTCGGGGCGGAGAACACCGCGGTGGCCTACGCCGCCGCATTCATCTTGGCGCTGATCGCGATCATCGCGCTCATCGTCGTCACCAGCCTGCGACCCAAGGAGGATCACCGATGAGCATTCGGATCTCTGGAGTCGGCAAGCGTTTCGGGGACTTCGTCGCCCTCCGAGACATCAGCCTGGACATCCCGACCGGTGAGCTGACCGCGCTGCTCGGTCCCAGCGGCGGTGGCAAGTCGACGCTGCTGCGCATCATCGCCGGACTCGAGCTGTCCGACACCGGAACCGTCGAGATCGAGGGCAACGACGCCACCCGGCTGCCGGCTCAGAAGCGGAACGTCGGCTTCGTGTTCCAGCACTACGCCGCCTTCCGGCACATGACCGTGGCGCAGAACGTCGGATTCGGCCTCAAGATCAGAAAGCGGCCGAAGAAAGAGATCGCGGCCAAGGTCGACGAGCTGCTGGCGCTGGTTCACCTCTCCCAGTTCGCCGATCGGATGCCGTCGCAGCTGTCCGGCGGTCAGCGACAGCGGATGGCGTTGGCCCGCGCGCTCGCGATCGAGCCGACCGTGTTGCTGCTGGACGAGCCGTTCGGGGCCCTGGACGCCAAGGTCCGCAAGGAGCTGCGCAGCTGGCTGCGCCGGCTGCACGACGAAGTCCACGTCACGACCGTGTTCGTCACCCATGATCAGGAAGAGGCACTCGAGGTCGCCGACCAGATCGTGGTGATCAACGACGGTGCCATTGAGCAGGTCGGCAGCCCGGACGAGCTCTATGACGCGCCGGCTTCGGAGTTTGTGATGAGCTTCCTCGGTCCGGTCACCACGTTGGCTGGCCAGCTGGTCCGGCCGCATGACCTGGAGGTGGTCGCCGCGCCGTTCCCCGAGGCGTACGCCGGACGCATCGTCGATCTGACCCGGGTCGGCTTCGAGGTTCGCCTGGACATCGAGCTGGACGATGCCCAACCCACACACGTGCATGCCACCTTGACCCGGGCGGAGGCGACCGCCAAGCAGCTCAACGCCGGTGACCGGGTGTGGGTGAAGGTCGTGCCCGGTGCCGCGCAGATTCCGGCCACCACCGTCACCAGCGCCCTACCGGAGCTGGAGCCGACGGCAGTCTGAGGTCAGTCTCGGCGGGCTGCCATCTCGAAGACGGTCCACGACAAGGGCGGCAGGGTAGCGGTGAGCCGGCCGTCGACCAGTTCGTAGGCGTCGAAGCCGGAAGGTCTCACGGCATCGTGCTGCTCCCGATTCGTCGCGTGCCGGTCCTGCGATCCGCGCGCGTGCAGGCTGGTGGCTTCCACCATGCGCTGAGCCCCGACACCGCGTAGGTCTGCGGCGATGGTGGCGCTGTCGGTCAAGCCGCGATGGGCGACGAAGAGCACCGACCGCCCCGATTCGGCGTCATAGGTGGCAGTGGTGTCGACGAGCGGCACGTCGGTGTAGTCGGCTGAGTCGTAGCGGTCGGACTCCGATACGACCTGAAGGATCTGCCCTTGGGCGAGTCGGCGCATCTGCTCGAACGGGTACGCGATCGTCTGCTTCCAGGCCGGACCGCCGGGCTCGGAGCGCAACAGCCCGATCACGTTCACCAGCTGCGCCTGGCAGGCGATCGTCACCCGGTCCCCGTGCCGCAGCAGCGAGTTGAGCAGAGTCCCGACCACCACCGCGTCGGTCACCGAGTACTCGTCCTCGATCAGCCGCGGCGCGGACTGCCATTCGACGTCCCGCGACTTGGGGCCGTCGCCGGGGAAGCGGCTGATGTACCAGACGTTCCACTCGTCGAAGGAGAGGTTCAGCTTCTTGCGGCTCTTCACCCGAGCGCCCACGGAGTCGGCGGTGGCCACCACCGACTCGATGAACCGGTCCATGTCGAGGGCCGACGCCAGGAAGCTCGCGTCGTCCTGCTCCTTCTCCTGGTAATAGGCATGCAACGAGACGTAGTCGACGGTGTCGTAGCACAGCTCCAGGACGGTTTGCTCCCACGCGCCTAAGGTCGGCATCGAGGAACCGGAGGAGCCGCAGGCGACCAGCTCGATCTCTCCGTCGACGCGCCGCATCGCCTTGCCGGTCTCGTTGGCCAGCCGTCCGTACTCCGCAGCGGTCTTGTGTCCGACCTGCCAGGGCCCGTCGAGCTCGTTCCCCAGACACCACAGCCTGATGTCGAACGGCTCGGGTGCTCCGTTGCTGATCCGCCGGTCGGACCAGTAGCTGCCGCTCGGATGGTTGGCGTACTCGATCAGGTCGCATGCCTCCTGCAGCCCCCGGGTGCCGAGGTTGATCGCCATCATCACCTCGGCGCCGACGACCTCGGCCCAATCGGCGAACTCGTGCAGGCCGAACTGGTTGGTCTCTATCGAGTGCCACGCGAGATCGAGCCTGCTCGGTCGGTCGGCCTTGGGGCCGATGCCGTCCTCCCAGCGGTAGTTGGAGACGAAGTTGCCGCCTGGATAACGCACCACCGTTGGCCCGATCTGGCGGGTGAGCGCGGCGACGTCGCCGCGGAATCCCCGATCATCGGCGGTCGGGTGGCCGGGCTCGTAGATGCCGGTGTAGACGCAGCGTCCCATGTGCTCCACGAAAGTTCCGAAGAGGCGGCGTGGCACCGGGCCAATGGTGTACGCGGTGTCGAGGACGATCGAGGCAGTAGACATCAGGTATCCAGGAAAGCAGGCGAATCACGCGAGGTAGTCGACGACCTGCTGATCCCGGCGTACGCGCAGTGATCGTGATCGGAATCGCCGGCCATGAGGCTGGCCGGGGGTGAGGACGCACTACGGGAAGACGCCATCCGCTACGAGGCTGTGCTCGAGGCCGCCGGTGTGCAGATCACGACTCGTGATTAGCCGGTCGGGGTGTCAGCCCTTGATGCCGCTGCTCGCCACGCCCTCGATCACGTAGCGCTGCACGAAGATGTACAAGCAGCAGCACCGGGATCGAGGCCATCGCCGCGCCGGCCATGATCACCGGGTAATCGATGGTGTACGCGCCCTGCAGCTTGGTCAGGCCCGACCGGCAGGGTGAGCCGCTCGGGCGAGAAGAGCACGTAGATCGGGAAGACGAAGTCGTTCCAGTTGGCCAGGAACGAGATCACGGCCAGGGTGACCAGTGCGGCCCGCGCGTTGGGCAGCACGATGGAGAAGAAGGTCCGCCAGGGCCCGGCCCCGTCGATCCGGGCGCTCTCCTCCAGCGCGATCGGGATCGTGCTGAAGAACTGCCGCATGAAGAACACCCCGAAGGCGCCGGCCGCGCCCGGGCACGATGATGGCCAGCAGGGTGTCCAGCCAGCCGAAGCCGGTTGAGGATCTCGAAGTTCGGCATCATGAAGATGAAGGCGCGGCAGGAACAGGGTGGCGATGATCATCCCGAAGATGACGTTCTTGAGCGGGAACTCCATCCGCGCGAAGGCGTAGCCGGCCATCGAGCAGATGACCACGCACCGAGCACGGCGTGCAGCGGTCGCGGCGATCATCGAGTTGGCGAGCCAGAGCAGCACCGGAGAGGCCTCGTCGGTGAAGAACAGGGTCTGGAACGCCTCGCAGGGTCGGCTCGGACGGAAACAGCGTCGGCGGGACCGAGCGGGCCTCGACGTTGGTCTTGAACGACGTCAGCAGCATGTACAGCAGCGGCGGCGAGGAAGATCAGCGCGAGCAGGACCAGCACGACCCAGAACAGCGGGTTGGTCCGCCTGAGCCGGCGGCGGCGGCCCGTAGCCGCCACCCCGGGGATGATCGCCGGTGGTCGCCTTGGTCGGGATCGGGGTTTGAACGGTCATTTCTTCTCCCGCAGCAGGTAGAAGTTGACCAGCGCGATGAGCGCCGAGGAAGATCGCCAGCAGGTAGCTCATGGCCGCCGCCTCGCCCATCCGGTACTGGACCAGGCCGCGCTCGGTGATCTCGATGATCGCCGTCCGGGTGGAGTCACCCGGGGCGCCCTGGGTGATCAGGTAGGCTCTGGCCGAACATGTTGGCGCTGGCCAGGATGGTCGTGGTGATGACGAAGATCATCACCGGTCGCAGGCCGGGCACGGTGATGTAGCGGAACTGCTGCCAGATTGGAGGCGCCGTCGAGGTCGGCGGCCTCGTACTGCTCGGCTGGAGATGTCGGCCAGTCCGGCCAGGTAGATGATCGCGTTGAAGCCGATCGTCCACCAGACGGTGACCCCGACCAGCGAGATCCAGGCCCAGGGCTGCTCGGTGATCCAGTTCACCGGCGGGATGCCGAACACCGCGAGCAGACCGTTGACCGCCCCGAAGGACGGGTCCAGCAGGTAGCGCCACATCAGGCCGATCACCGCCACACCGAGCACGTACGGGGCGAAGAACACCGCCCGGAAGAACGTGCGGCCGGGAAACGCGCGGTTCAGCAGCACGGCCAGCCCGAGCGGGATGACCACCAGGAACGGCACGCTGGCCACGGTGAAGATCGCCGTGGCCCGCATCCCGTGCCAGAACGGCTCGAACTGCACCGACGACGGGTCGAACAGGGCGGTGTAGTTCTCCAGCCCGACGAAGGGCTTTCCGGGCAGCAGGAAGTCCCAGTTGTGCAGGCTGATCCAGATGCCGAACACCGCCGGCACGACCACGAAGGTCAGGAACAGCACCAGGTAGGGCAGCAGGAACAGGTACGGCGTGGCCCGCGATCCGTGGACACCGCCGAACCGACTCTCCTTACCGGCGCGCTTGCGTCGCCTTGGTCCCGCTGGCCGACCGGGACCGCCGTCGCGGTGGCCATGGCGGCTTACCCCGTACTTCTTCTTGTTGGCCTCCAGGATCTTGTTCGCCCGCCCGGCGGCGTCGGACAGTGCGGCCTGCGGCGTCTTGGTGCCGAGCACCGCTCGTTCAGTGCCTTGTCCCACTCCGCCATGGCGTCGGCGATGCCGGGCACGGGTGGCGCGAAGTGCAGGTCGTCGATCTGGGCGCCGAGCGCGGCCTGGTCGGTGAGCGCCTTGAACTCCGCCGACTCGCGGACCGTGTTGCGGGCCGGCACCTGCCCGGCCTTGGCCCACTCCAGCGACTGCTGGCTGATCCAGTTGACGAACACCCGAGCGGCGATGCTCTTGTTCTCGTCCGGGGTCTTCAGCGTCGGCAGCACGAACTGGTGGGAGCCGGCCCAGGCCGCGGCCTGCCCGCCGATGTTCGGCAGCGCGGGCAACGCCCCACTCGAGTGACTCCTTCTCCTTGAGGGTGTTGATGGTCCAGATGCCGTTCCAGTTGAAGGCGGTCTTGTCGTTCTGGAAGGCGACGATGTCGGCGTCCTGGGCGATCTTGCCCGGCGAGTGCCCGTTCTTCACCAGGTCGGTGAACCAGGTCATCGCCTTGACACCGGCCTCGTCGGCCCAGGTCGCTGTGCTGGCGTCCTCGGAGAACAGGTTGCCGCCGAACTGCCACAGCAGCGACTGCACCGTCATCGACCCGGTGAACGGGAACGGGGTGGCCCAGTGGCCCTCGATGTCCTTGCTCTTCAAGGTGTCGAGCGCGCTCATGTACTCGTCGGCCGTCGTCGGCGGCTTCTCCGGGTCCAGCCCGGCCTTCTCCATCACGGCCTTGTTGTAGAAGAACCCGAGGGGATGCACGTCCAGCGGGATGGCGTAGCGCTGGTCGTTGTAGATCCCGGCACTCCAGGGCACCGTGGCGAAGTCGGCCTCGCTCAGGTTGAGGGCCTTGGCCACGTCGTCGAGCGGCTGGATCACCCGGCGGGCGGCGTTGGTGGCCACCGAGTCGACGTGCATGATCGCGACCTCCGGACCCTTGCCGGCTGTCACCGCGCTGGGCAGCTTGGCGTAGTAGTCCGCCCACTGCTGGGTGTTCATGGTGACCTTGATGTTGGGGTGCTCGCTGTTGAACTTGTCGACGAGCTGCTTCATGATCGGCCCGTCACCGCCGGTGAAGCCGTTCCAGAACTGCAGCGTCGACGTTGGGGCCGTCGTAGCCCGTCGGCCCCGCCGCCGCCGGGTGCCGACTGCTGCTGGCCTGGGACGCTGCTCGAACCCGGCCCGCAGGCCGCCAGACTCAAGCCCAGGCCGGTGGCTCCGGCCAGGCCAAGGAAGCGGCGCCGGGAGAGGGCGCTCTGCTGCAGATGGAATGCGGACGACGTCATGGGTAAACCTGCCTTCGTTGGCTGACTGCAACTCTGTACTGATGGTTTTACAACGATGTAAAGCGATTGTAAAGAGGAGCTCGCAGTATCGTGACCCGAGCGTGCCCCGACTGCTAACGTGCGCCGGTGAGCGCACAAGCCCTTCCCACTCGGTTGAAGGACGTTGCGGTGCTGGCCGGCGTCTCGGTGAAGACGGTATCGAACGTAGTCAATGACTACCCTTATGTGCGCCCCGCCACAAGGGCCAAGGTCCAGGAAGCCATCGCCGAGCTGGGCTACCGGCCCAACATGTCGGCGCGGAACCTGCGCAGCGGTCGCTCCGGCGTGATCGCGCTCGCCGTGCCCGAGCTTAATGCGCCCTACTTCGCCGAGCTGGCCCACCACGTCGTCAGGGCGGCGATGGATCAGGGATGGACCGTTCTTGTCGACGAGACGGGGCAGACCCATGATCAGGCGCTGCGGGACCGGGAGCGCAGTGCGGCCTCCGGCATCCGCGGTCAGCTGATCGACGGGGTCATCCTGAGCCCGCTCGCGCTCGACGAGGCCGATCTCGCCCGCTACGGCTCGGTCCCGCTGGTCCTGCTGGGCGAGCGGCTCGGCTCCCACCTTGCCGACCATGTGGCGATCGACAACCGGGCGGCGGCGGAGGTGGCCACCCGTCATCTGCTGGAGCTGGGCCGCCGTCGGATCGCGGTGATCGGGACGCAGCCGCCCCCATACGGGCAGAGCGCCCGGCAGCGGGTGCAGGGGTACCGCGCCGCTCTTCGTTCCGCCCGGGTTCGCTTCGACAGCTCCCTGATCGTGCCCGCCCTCGACTGGCGGCGCACCGAGGGCCTGACCGGTATCCGCCGCCTTCTGGCCCTGCCCCAGCCGCCGGACGCCGTGTTCTGCCTGAACGACCTGCTGGCCCTGGGCGCCATCCGGGGGCTGAGCGAGGCCGGCGTACGGGTGCCTGACGATGTTGCGGTGGTGGGGTTCGACGACATCGAGGAGAGCCGCTTCAGCGTGCCGACCCTCACCACCGTGGCCCCCGACAAGGCCGCCATCGCCACCGAGGCGGTGGCCCGCCTGGCCCGCCGGCTCAAGCACGGCCTGACGTCGGACCCCGAGGAGGTTCTGATCGACTACCACCTCGAGGTGCGCGAGTCGACCGGAGGCTGAGCTCAGCCCCCCATCATCAGACCCTCGATGTCGTGCTTCTGCACGATCGGGGCGAGCTCGTCCACCAGCGTGCAGTGCAGATGGCGCCGCACCGGCGCCGGCACGGTGTCGAAGTACCGCCGGGTGAGCACCAGATCGTGCACCTCGATCTCGCTCGGGTCGGTGTCGCCGGTCACCGCGCCGAGGATCAGCACGGCCCGGGACCGGTCGGAGTGGTTCTGGGTGCCGCGGTGGATGGTCAGCCCGGTCCGGGCCGCCACGTCGCCCCGCCGGGGGTAGCGACGGCTCGCCCGCTCCTCGTAGCGGGCATAGGCCTCCCGCGGCGGGAACATGCCGTGCTCGAACGTCGCGCCGTCGTCGAGATGGGTGCCTGGGGCGATCTCGAACGGCGCGAGGTCCGGGGTGACGTCGACGGTGGTGACATTGAAGGCCAGCGAGGTCAGCCGGCCGGTGCGGGCCGTCTCCGGTGGCGTGCGGAAGTCACGGTGCCACGGTTGGTCCTGGGCCCCGGCCAGCGGTACGTCGAAACCCAGCTCGATGATCAGGTAGTCGGGGCCCAGGACCTCGGCGCACAGTCCGGT
This sequence comes from uncultured Actinomycetota bacterium, assembly GCA_963711015.1. Taxonomy (GTDB): domain Bacteria; phylum Actinomycetota; class Actinomycetes; order Propionibacteriales; family Propionibacteriaceae; genus Microlunatus. The sequence goes on along the minus strand of CAVQCQ010000010.1, from coordinate 81,217 downwards.
GACGGCTGGATGGCTGACCAGGTCGACGAACCCCCGGATGCGTTCGGGATGCACGGCGAAGTAGTAGCGCTGCGGGCCCCGGTTGACGGTGCCCTCGGGGTAGCTGCGCGCGGCCGCGAACGCCGCCTCGAAGTCCTCCCGCAGGTCGTCGGCCCACTCCGGCCGGAAGCAGCCCGGCAGTCCGACGATCCCGTCCCGGTAGAGGCCTGAGGCCAGCCCTGCGAAGTCGAGCGCACGGGGGCCGGAAATGGTGCTGGGTGTCGACATGAAGTCTCCTTCGGTCTTGTAGGTTACGGTTTACATCGTTGCAGGAAATCCGGGAAGGAAGCGGAAGGTATGCACAACCTCGTGGCCACCGCCCGCCAGACCTACCGGAACCCGGTCTACGACGGGTACTTCGCCGACCCGTTCGTGCTGCGCTGGGGGGGCCGCTATGTCGCGTATGGCACAGGGTCGGTGGTGGACGGCCTGGTGTTCGAGGTGCTCGAGTCGCCCGACCTGGTGAGTTGGACTAGGGTCGGCGGCGCGCTGGAGCCGGTGGCCGACGATCTGGGAAATGACTACTGGGCGCCGGAGGTCGTCGAGGCCGACGGCCGCTTCTGGCTCTACTACTCGGTGGGGCACGGCGACGCCGGTCACCACCTGCGGGTCGCGGTCGCGGAGCACCCAGTCGGACCCTTCGTCGACAGCGGCGTGAGCCTGACCCCAGGCGAGCGGTTCGCCATCGATCCCCACCCATTCCGCGACACTGACGGGACCTGGTATCTGTTCTATGCCCGCGACGTGCTCGACGCTGGGCGGGTCGGGACTCAGTTGGCCGTGGACGTTCTGCCGTCGATGACCGAGCTCGCCGGCGATCCGCGGACCGTGCTGGAGCCGTCGGCGGACTGGCAGCTCTTCCAAGCGCAGCGGCCGATGTACGGGGCGACATACGACTGGTACACCCTGGAGGGTCCCAATGTCCGCCGCAGGGGTGATACCTACTACTGCCTTTACTCCGGCGGGTCGTGGCAGTCCGAGGCGTACGCGGTGGCCTGGGCGTCCGCCCCGAGTCCGCTTGGCCCCTGGACCGAGCCGCCGCCGGAAACCGGCCACCTACTGGCGGCGGTGCCCGGTCAGGTTCGCGGCCCCGGACACAACAGCATCGTGACCACCTACGGCGGCATCGACATGCTCGTCTACCACGCGTGGAACGACACGGGCACGAAGCGCATGCTGTGCATTGACCCGCTGGAGTGGAGGACCGGCGGTCCTCACACGCCTGGGCCGAGCTGGCAGGACCGGCCGCTACCGGCGTGAGCGATACCCGCGGGCTGCATCCACGCCCCCAGATGACCCGCCCGGACTGGACCGACCTGAATGGGCGGTGGCAGTTCGCCTACGACGACGCCGACGTCGGGATGGACCTGAGATGGTACGACCGGGACGACGTCTTCGACCGGGTCATCACCGTGCCGTTCCCGCCGGAGTCCTCGGCAAGTGGGATCGGGGACCGCGACTTCCACCCGGTCGTCTGGTACCGGCGGTGCTTCTCGGTATCGCTGCCGCCAGGCGAGCGGTTGTTGCTGCACTTCGGCGCCGTGGACTACCGAGCCTCGGTCTGGGTCAACGGCGGGCTCGTCGCCGTGCACGAAGGCGGGCACACGCCGTTCTCTGCCGACGTGACCGCCGTTTTGGCCGACGAGGGTGAGAACCAGCTCACCGTACGAGCCGAGGATCCTCCGGCCGATCTGACGCAGCCACGCGGGAAGCAGGACTGGCTCGAGCGTCCGCACGGCGTCTTCTACGAGCGGACCACGGGCATCTGGCAGCCGGTCTGGCTGGAACCGGTGCCCCCTCTCCACATCGCCTCCGTGCACTGGTCTCCCGACCTGCTGCGCGGCACGCTGCGGCTGCGGGTGGTCATCGACGGGCCGATGCCGCCAGGCCTGAGGCTGGGTGTGCGGCTCAGCCTGCACGGGCAGCCGCTAGCCGACGACAGCTTTCGCATCACCTCGAAGGTGGTGCAGCGCGACCTTGCCCTCGACCCGGTGGCCATCACCCATCACCGCCGCCGGTATCTGTGGGCACCGGAACACCCAAACCTGGTCGAGGCCACCATCACGCTCGATCAGGAGGGCAGCATCCTCGACGAGGTGGCCAGCTACGTCGGACTGCGCAGTGTGGCCTGCTCCGGCGGACGGTTCCTGCTCAACGCCCGTCCGTACTTTCTCCGCCTGGTGCTCGCCCAGAACTACTGGCCTGAGTCCCATCTGGCGGCGCCCAGCCCTCAGGCCCTGCGCGAGGAGGTGGAGTGGGTCAAGCAGCTGGGCTTCAACGGCGTGCGCATCCACCAGAAGATCGAAGATCCTCGATTCCTGTACTGGTGCGACCGGCTGGGCGTACTCGCCTGGGGTGAGCTGCCCAGCGCCCAGGTCTTCGCTCCGGTGACGATCTCCCGGCTCACCCGGGAATGGCTCGAGGTGCTCGAGCGCGACGCCTCGGTACCGTCGCTCGTCGCGTGGGTGCCGTTCAACGAGAGCTGGGGCGTACCGGGCCTGGCAGACGACCCCGCCCAGCGCGACGCGGTCCGGGCCTTGTTCCACCTCACCCGGGCGATCGAACCGACCCGGCCCGTGATCGGCAACGACGGCTGGGAGCATCTGGTCTCCGACATCTTCGGCGTCCACGACTACAGTTCGAGCGGCGCCGTGCTGCGGCAGCGCTACGGCAGCGCGGAGGCGCTCCGGCACACGCTCACCAAGATCCAGCCCTACTACCGGAGCCTGATGCTGTCGGACGGGCAGAACACCGATGCGCCGCTGATGGTGACCGAGTTCGGCGGCATCACCTTCGACCCCGATGCACAGGACTTCTGGAACGGCTACGGCGCCGTGCAGGAGGCAGCCGAACTGCTGGATCGCTACACCGACCTCGTCACCGCGCTCCTGGACAGCCCGGTCGTCGCCGGCTTCTGCTACACACAGCTCACCGACACCGCCCAGGAACGGAACGGTCTGCTCGACGAGCACCGCAAGCCCAAGCTCGATCCGGCAGCCGTTCGGGCCGTCAACATGCGACCTTCGGCAGCCGTGCCGGCTGATGCCATCGCCGAGATCCAGATCGTGCACGCCGCGCGCGGCAGCCTGCCCACGCCCGAAGGCGGCCCTTGAGGCGTGGACTCCGACCTGGTCGATCTGGCGCAGGCCGTGGTCGCTACCGCCATGGGCCCGCTCGCCACCGTCTACACCGTGAACCGGTTGCCGGGCAGCGGCGGCGTCGTGGTGCTGCGCGTGACGCTGACCGGCGGCCGGGCAGCTGGTGCTGAAGGTCGCCCAAGGCGACGCGACGGCGGATTTCGAGCGGACTCTCGCGGCCATCTCGCTCGCCCGTACTGCCGGCGTACCGACGCCGAGGGTGTTGGCGGCCGAGAACTCTGGGCAGGCCGGACGGCGGTACCTCCTGTTGGAGCAGGTGCCCGGCGTCGCCTGGCAGCGGGTGCGACCGCAGCTCGACCGGGGCGAGGTCGCCGCAGCCCATCAGCAGATCGCCAGGGCGCTGCTGGCACTGCAGTCGATCCACCCTGGCTCCTTCGGCGAACTCGACCGGCACGGACAGCCGGCCGGGCAGAGCCTCCTGGATGCGCTGCGTCAGCGTGCCGAGCTTCGGGTCCCGGACAGCCGCGCCAGGGACGCGTTCCACCGGCTGCTGGACCGGGAGGCCCGGTCTGTTCACCGGCACACAGCGGCCGACACTGAGCCACCGCGCCGTCGTGCCGGCCACCGACGGGTATGACCAGCGCTCCTTGATCTATCAGCTGCTCTGGTGTTTCGAGTACGGCGCCGCGTCAGCCCGCCACGCGGCAGACACGGCAACCCTGAAACGCAGGCTCGGTCTGGTCTAGCCATGGCGTGCGAGCGATGCCAAGATGGGCGAGTTCGCCTTTACATCGTTGGAGATGTCCGAGCCCCAGGAGTCGTCTTGATCAACGAGAATCTGCAGGCCCAGCCCCGCCGGCCGCGAGTGAAGCGCCAAGTAGGGTCCCGGCCATGGCGCCGATCGGCGCTGTTCACCTCGCTGCTCGCCGCAGTCGGACTGGCGCTGCTCGCCGGGCCGGTGAGCGCAGCCCCGATCGCGTCGGCGCCCCGGCCGGTGACAACCAGCTACCAGAACCCGCTCGCACCCGAGATCCCGGGCGACGGCACGGTCGACAGCTGCGCTGACCCGATGGTCATCCAGGGTCAGGACGGCGAGACCCTCAACGGTCAGCAGGTCTGGTACCTGTACTGCACCACGGATCCGCTGAACGACGAGGACGTCGACGCCAGCGGCAATCCGATCTTCCACCGGATCCCGCACGATGGTCTCCACCGACCTCGTGAACTGGACCTACGTCGGCGACGCCTTCCCGCTCGACGGCGGTGACATCCCGGCCTGGATCGACCCGAGCGCCGCATTCTGGGCGCCCGATGTCGTCTACTCCAGCGCGACCGATCAGTACTACCTGTTCGTCACCGTCACCGAGACGACTGCGGCAGGCGGTGGTTCCGACACCTGTCGGGGCGACAGCGCCATCGGTGTCGCGGTCGGGGACAGCCCCACCGGTCCGTGGGACTTCTCCGATGAGCCGGTCGTCTCGCCGCGTCGCGACCCCAACGGCGGGGAGTGCTCGTACTTCTGGACCTTCGACCCGGACGTCCTGGGCGACACGGTCACCGACGAGGGCATCCTCTACTACGGCTCGTACTACGGCGGCATGTTCGCCACCGAGGTGAACTTCACCGAGACCGGTGTGACCGCCGCAACGCCGAGCCCCGGCGACGACACCCGGATCGCGATCGGCAACCGCTACGAGGGCGCCAACGTCGTCTACCGGAGCGGCTACTACTACCTGTTCGCCTCGGCCACCAACTGCTGCAACGGCGCCCTGACCGGTTACAGCGTCTTCGTCGGGCGCTCGACCAGTCCGTTCGGACCGTTCGTGGACCGCGAGGGCAACTCCTTCCTCGAGGCGGCCGTCGGCGGTACGCCGTTCCTCACCATGAACGGCAACCGCTGGGTCGGAACCGGCCACAACACCGTCTTCGTCGACGAGGGTGGGCAGTGGTGGACGATCTACCACGCCGTCGACCAGGAGGACCCCTTCTTCGACTTCCAGACCGGGTTCACCAAGCGGCCCGCCCTGCTCGACCCGATCGACTGGGTGAACGGCTGGCCGACGGTGAGCGGTGGGGCCTGGGCGTCCGACACGAGGATGCCTGCACCGGCCGCTCAAGAGGGACAGCGCAGCCGCTACAAGACCAAGCTGGTCAAGCCGCAGGTGGTGAACCGGCTCCTCGAGTCGGACGAGTTCGGTGGCACGACCCTGAGCAGTGACTGGTCGTGGGCGGAGGGCCGGACCGGTGAGCGTCACCGTGTCGGACGGTCTGCTGCGGTGGGAGGTCGAGCACACCGACCTGTACGTCGACTCCAACAACGCCTCGGTGCTCGTCCGCGACGCCCCGACCAGGGACTACGTCGTCGAGACCAAGGTCAGGCTGCCGGGTCTGCCGGACGAGGGCTGCTGCTACAACTACGCTCAGGCCGGACTGGTGCTCTACGGCGATGACGACAACTTCATCAAGCTGATCTCGGCCTCGATCTGGGAGACGCGGCAGACGGAGTTCGCCAAGGAGCTCAACCCGGTGCCCGAGGGGTGGAGCCGTTACGGCAACACCGTCGTCGGCCCGCCCGGCGACGACTGGACCTACCTGCGCGTCGTCGTGGAGCACCTGAGCGGTGCCGAGCAGCGCGAGGCCGGCGGGGACACCGAGCGCTACACCGCCTACACCAGCCAGGACGGCAGGACGTGGGTGCGGGGCGGCGTCTGGACGCACAGCCTGGGCGACGAGCAGATCGGGCTGGTCTCGATGGGCGCGACCGACCAGGTGGTCGCTACCATCACGGCAGAATTCGACTACGTGCGCGTCTACTCGCTGAAGGGCGGGCCCCGCGGCTAGACCGATGCGACCCGCCCACCGACCGGTCAGCCTGCTGGCCGCAGGGCTGTTGGTTCTGAGCGGCTGCGCGGGGGCCTCGACACCCGAGGCCCCCGTCAGCCCCAGTCCGGCGGGATTCACCAACCCGGTCTACGACAGCAACTTCCCCGACCCGATGATCGTGCCGGATCCCGGCGGGGGCTATCTGGGCCGTGGCCACCAACGGCAACGGCAGCAATGTTCAGACGCTGCGCAGCGACGACCTCACCAGCTGGGAGCAAGGGCCGGACGCGTTGCCCGAGCTACCGAACTGGACCGCCCCCGGCAAGGTCTGGGCCCCCGAGGTCGAGGAGGCGGCCGGCAACCAATACCTGCTCTACTACACCTCGATCGGACCGGACGCGGAGATCCAGTGCGTCGGCGTCGCTGCCGGGCGGGAGCCGGAAGGGCCTTACCTCGACGACAGTGACCGCCCCCTGGTCTGCGAGGAGGACCAGGGCGGCACCATCGATGCGCATCCGTTCACCACGTCCGCGGGCAAGCGGTACCTCTACTGGAAGAACGACGGCAATGCGGTCGGAGTGGACACCTACATCTCCGTGGCCGAGCTCGACCCCACCGGCCGTAAGCTCGCGGGCAAGCCGCGACGGCTGATCAAACAGGACTTGGCCTGGGAGGGCGACCTGGTCGAGGCCCCGTTCGTCTGGGAGGAAGAGGGCCGCTTCCACCTGTTCTACTGCGCCAACTCCTACGCCTCCGAGGCGTACGCCGTCGGGCACGCGGTCGCGGACGACCCGCTCGGGCCCGTTCACCAAGAGCGGTGACCCGGTGCTGACCACCAACGAGGTAGCCGTCGGCCCCGGACACTGCTCGCTGTTCGCGCAGAACGGCCGGGTGTGGATGGCCTACCACGCCTGGAAGCCGGGCGAGGTCGGTGCCGATATACCTGGCCGCGCGATGTGGCTGAGCGAGGTCACCTTCGCCGACGACGGCACCGTGAGCGTGGTGCCGCCGACCGTCAACTACCCGACCAGGCCCTGACCCCCACTGTAGAAATTAGAAGGTGAAGAGATCCGAAGCTGAACTGGTCCATGTCGAGGGCCGGATGCTAGGAAGCTGGCCGCGTCGGAATCCTTCTCCTCGTAGTACGCGTGCAAGGAGACGTAGTCGACGGTGTCGTAGCACAGCTCCAGAAACGGTCTGCTCCCACGCGCCGAAGGTCGGCATGGCGGAGCTCGACGAGCCGCTGGCGACCAGCTCGATCTCTCCGTCGACGCGCCGCATCGCCTTGCCGGTCTCGTTGGCCAGCCGTCCGTACTCCGCAGCGGTCTTGTGGCCGACCTGCCAGGGCCCGTCCATCTCGTTGCCGAGACACCACAGCTTGATCTTGAACGGCTCCGCCGCCCCGTTGGCGGCGTCGGCGGTCGGGTGGCCGGGCTCGTAGATGCCGGTGTGGACGCAGCGCCCCATGTGCTCGACGAAGGATCCGAACAGGCGGCGCGGCACCGGGCCGATGGCGTACGCGGTGTCGAGGACGATCGAGGCGGTCGGCATCACCTCAGTCTGGTGCTACGTCGGCGCGTCGGTGCGAGGACCCTTGACACCCGTCACTGACTCAGCGCACTTTGACGAGATGGGTGGGTGGACGCGGCGACGAGCGGCGACGCTCGGTGTCGGCCTTCTCGTGACTCTTGGACTGGTCCTGGGATCCGGATGGCTGTCGGTTCGCTGGCTAGACCGGAAGCAGTACGTGAGCCAGCACAAGCTCGACGTGGCGATACTGACGTTCCCTCATTCCCCGCACATCGGTCACGTGCTTCCGCTGTCGATCGAGGCTTATAGCGAGGAGACGCCGACCGCGCGGCCAACCAAGTGCGTACCCCTCGTCGTGACTCCGACCCCTGTCTCTTCCGTGACGGAGATCGTGGCCTGGTCGGGAACGGCGGGCGATCCGCCGCTGTGGGTCAACTTCGTGACCCTGCGGTTTCACAGTGCCGCCGATGCTCGGCGGGCTTTGTTGATCAAGCGGGTGGCGCTCGTCCGCTGCCAGCGCATTTCCGTGAGCTTTCCGCCATTTCGCGAGGTATCGGGGGAGTACCAAGTCTCCGATCATTCTCCGGTCGGCCTGGCCGGCTTGAGTCGAGTCCGTTACACGCTCTCCGGTGAGAAGAGCTACGACTTCTATGCGCGCCAGTACGCGAACACGTTGACCTGGACCTACGGCAGCGCCGACGAGTCCTCGGCGGCCAGAGCTCAGGCCGTCGACGACCTGGTGGCGCGTCTGCAAGACAAGGAACTCGCCGGCATGTGATCAGTTCCGGCGATCGAGGGCGCGGGCCAACGGCACGCCCGGCCGGTAGGCAAGATGCAGATAGGACGGTGCATCGAGAACGGCCAGCTCGGCCCGGCCTCCGACGCGGATCCGGCCGATGTCGTCGCGGCGCAGCGACTTCGCCGCCCCGGTCGTCGCTGCGTAGAGCGCCTGGGCCGGTGTCATGCCCATCTCGCGGACGGCGAGCGCGATCATGAACGGCATCGAGCTCGAGTTGCAGGTCCCGGGGTTGCAGTCGCTCGCCAGTGCGACGGAAACGCCGGCGGCCAGCAGTCCGGCGGCGTCCGGGTAGGGCGATCGGGTCGAGAACTCGACCCCGGGCAGCAGGGTCGCGGTGGTTGTCTCCGCGGCATCGACCAGAGCATCCACGTCCTCGGCCGTCAGATAGGTGCAGTGATCGACGCTCGCCGCCCCGAGCTCGACGGCCAACCGTACGCCGGGACCAGGCCCGAGCTGGTTTCCGTGCACCCGGAGCTCCAAGCCGGCCGCGCGGCCGGCCAGCAGGATCGTTCGAGCCTCCTCCCCGTCGAACGCATGCGGTGAGCCCGGCTCGCAGAAAACGTCGATCCACCGCGAGTACGGCGCCGCGGCGGTGAGCATCGGACCCGCCACGAGATCGACGTACCCGGCCCGATCAGCGGCGAACTCCGCCGGAACGACGTGGCCGCCCAGGAAGGTGGTCTCCTCGGTGAACTCGCCGGCGATCCGCAGCGCGCGCACCTCGTCCTCGCAGGTCAGCCCGTAACCGCTCTTGATCTCCACCGTCGTGGTGCCCTGGGCGCGCATCTCGGCGATCCGCGCCGCAACCAGCCGGCGCAGCTCATGATCATCGGCGGCTCGGGTCGCGGCGACCGTGACACCGATTCCGCCCCCGTCGTACGCCCGGCCGGCCATCCGCGCGGCGAACTCGGCGGCCCGGTCGCCGGCGAAGACCAGGTGGGTGTGTGAGTCCACGAAGCCCGGAATCACCGCACGTCCAGCCACGTCGATCCCGCGGTCGGCCGCCGGGGCGTCCGCAGCCGGACCGATCCAGCTGACCAGGTCGTTCTCGACGACCACTGCCGCGTGATGTCTGATCCCGAGTGGGTCGGCAGCGTCCCCGTCGCAGCTGACCAGCTCACCGATCCCGGTGATCACGGTGCTGGTCACGCGCGCTCTTCAAGTGGGCCGAGTGCCTCGCGCAACAGCGGGGCGACTGGACCGAGCCGGTGCTCACCGTCCCGGACCACCGTCCGACCGCCGACCACGACGCGGTCGACATCAACGCCGGTCGCGGCGTAGGCGACCTGTGCCGGCCGGATCCCCGCGGTGCGCACCGAGTCGATTCGCACGACGACAAAGTCGGCCAGCGCGCCCGGCGTGACCGTTCCGCCGTCCGCCCAGCCCAGACTGCCGTAGCCGGCCGCGCTGGCCGCGGTGATCAGCTCGGCCGGGCTGAACCGGCCGCGCCGCCCGGACACGAGGCGATCATGCATCTCCAGGCCCCGCAGCTCCTCGAACGGGTCGATCACCGCGTTTTGGTCGCTGCCGAGACTGAGGACGCATCCGGCCTCGGTGAGCGCTCGCGCCGGACCGATGCCGTCCGCCAGATCGCGCTCGGTCGTCGGGCATAGGCACACCGTGGTCCGGGCGCTGCCGAGATCGATGACGTCGGCCTCGCTGAGGTGGGTCCCGTGCACCGCCGTGGACGTCGAACCCAGCAGACCATGATCAGCGAGCAGCCGGGTCGGCGTTCGGCCGTAGTGAGCCTGCGTCGCGACGTTCTCGGCCGGCTGCTCGCTGAGGTGCACATGCAGCGGCCGGGACCCGGCCGCGGCACCGATCGCCTTCAGTGCCTCCTCGGGAACGGCGCGCACCGAGTGCGCAGCGGCCCCGATCCGAACAGTGTCCGAGTCGGCAAGCTCCTCGACCCGCGCCTGCCACCGCTCAACGTTTCCGTCGGAGAACCGCTGCTGCACCTCGTCAAGCGGTAGGTGCCCGTCGGCGTTCAGCCCGCCGGCCAGGTAGCAGGCGTCCAGCAGTGTCAGCCGGATACCGGCGTCGGCGGCCGCCTGGACGAGCGCGGCGCCCATCGCGTTCGGGTCGCCGTAGCGCCGACCGCGATGATCATGGTGCAGGTAGTGGAACTCGCCGACGGCCGTGTAACCGGCCAGCGCCATTTCCGCGTAGGTCGCCCGGGCCAGCGCCAGGTACTGATCGGGGTCGAGCTGCGCCGCCACCGCGTACATCTGCCTACGCCACGTCCAGAAGGTGCCGCCGCCCTCGTGGGTACGCCCGCGCAGGGCGCGGTGGAAGGCGTGGCTGTGCCCGTTGGCCAGGCCCGGGAGCACGACCCCGCTGAGGATCTCGTCGTCCGGTCCGGCAGGTACGCCGCGGGTCACGAAGCGGAACCGGTCCTTGACCACCTCGATCCGCACTCCGGCAACGCAGCCCTCCGGAAGCCACGCGTGCTCGGTCCAGTAGGTCGTCATGTCGGTCCCGCAAGCTCGACGAGTGCGGTCGCTAGCGCCTTGACCCCGGCCAAGCAGTCGTCCCGCTCGGCGAACTCGGCGGGCGAGTGGGAGACCCCGGTCGGATTCCGCACGAAGATCATTGTGGCCGGGATCCCCGCATTGGCAAGGATCCCGGCGTCATGCCCGGCACCAGTGCCGAGGACCGGAGCAGAGTCGAGCAGGTCATTCAGCCGGGTGATCAACATCGGGTCGAAGCGCGTCATCGGAGTCCATGACTCCTCAACGATGGTGCCGGAATGCGCTGCGGCCAGCTCGGTGAGCTCGGCGATCATGGCTTGCACGTGGTCGGTGTCGGGACCGCGGGCGTCCAGCCAGGCGATCACCGCGCTCGGAATGGCGTTCACGCCGCCTGGCTGCACGGTGAGCTTGCCCACGGTCGCGTGACAGCCGTAGCTGACGGCCGCCGCCCGCGCGGCCATGATCAATTCGGCGGCGCCGAGTAGCGCATCGCGGCGGTCGGCCATTCGGGTGGTGCCGGCATGGTTGGCCTCACCGGCGACGTCGAGTCGCCACCGTCCATGGGGCCAGATGTCGCTGGCCACGCCCACCGGCCGATCGAGATCGACCAGGCCACGGCCCTGCTCGACATGGAGCTCGACGAAGCAGCCGATCCGAGCCAGCGTCTCGTCGTCGCGGCCGAGGGTATCGGGCCGTCGCCCGGCCCGGCGCATCGCGGTGGCCATGGAGACCCCGTCGTCGTCGCGAAGGGCCAGCGCGCGCTCGGCCGTCATCGCGCCGGTGATCACCCGCGACCCGGCGCAGGCGACTCCGAAGCGTGCTCCCTCCTCGTCGGCGAAGTTCACCACTCCGATCGGCCGGGCCGGCCGGAACCCGTTGGCCTGCAGGCAGTCCACGGCGGCCAGTGCGCTGATCACGCCGAGCGGACCGTCGTACGCCCCGCCGTCCGGCACGCTGTCCAGGTGTGATCCGGTCACGACACCGGGTTGGGAGTCAGGGTCGCCCCACCATCCCCACTGGTTGCCGAATCGGTCCTCGCTCACCTCCAGCCCGCGACTCGCGCAAGCCCCGGCGAACCACTCGCGCAGCGTCAGATCGGCATCGGTCCACGCGTACCGCCGGTACCCACCGGTACGCGGGTTGCGGCCAACCTCGACGATGTCGCTCCACAGCGCATCGAAGGCTGCGGCCATCACGGGCTCTCGCGTAGCGGGATCCGTACGCCCTGTTCAGTCGCCACCTCCACCGCCCGGTCGTAGCCGGCGTCGACGTGTCGGATGATGCCCATCCCGGGGTCGTTGGTGAGCACCCGTTCGAGCTTCTGAGCGGCGAGGTCGGTGCCGTCAGCGACGGAGACCTGGCCGGCGTGCTGCGACCGGCCGATGCCGACGCCGCCGCCGTGGTGGAGCGAGACCCATGTCGCACCGGACGCGGTGTTGATCATGGCGTTCAGCAGCGGCCAGTCGGCGATCGCGTCCGAGCCGTCCAGCATGGCCTCGGTCTCCCGGTAGGGGCTGGCCACCGAGCCACAATCGAGATGATCACGTCCGATGACGATCGGCGCGCTGATCTCACCGCGGCCGACCAGGTCGTTGAAGGCCAGTCCGGCCTGCGCGCGCTCACCTTGACCAAGCCAGCAGATGCGAGCGGGCAGGCCCTGGAACTTGATCTTGTCCCGAGCGCCGCGCATCCACTTCTGTAATCGATCATGATGGGGGAAGAGGTCCATCACGGCACGGTCGGTGACGTCGATATCCCGCGGATCACCCGACAGCGCCACCCAGCGGAACGGACCCTTGCCCTCACAGAACAGCGGCCGGATGTAGGCGGGTACGAAACCCGGAAACTCGAACGCCCGCTCGTAGCCGCCCAGCCGGGCCTCGTCGCGGATCGAGTTCCCGTAGTCGAAGACCTCGGCGCCGGCGTCCTGGAACTCCACCATGGCGCGGACGTGCGTCGCCATCGACTCCCGGGCCCGGTCGGTGAACTCCTCAGGCTTCTGCTCGGCGAAGTCGGCCCAGTCCTCGACCGACACCCCGACCGGCAGATAGGACAGCGGGTCGTGGGCGCTGGTCTGGTCGGTGACGATGTCAACGGCTACACCGCGCGCCAACAGCTCGGGAAACACCTCAGCGCAGTTGCCGACGACCCCAATGGAGGCGGCTCGGCGTTCGGTCTTCGCGCTCAGCGCCCTTTCGACCGCCTGATCGAGATCGCCCGCGACCTCGTCGAGATAGCCGTGCTCGACTCGGCGGTCCAACCGGGCCCGGCCCACGTCGACGATCAGGCAGACGCCGTCGTTCAGCGTGACGGCGAGTGGCTGTGCGCCGCCCATCCCGCCGCACCCTCCGGTCAGGGTCAGCGTGCCGGCCAGCGTGCCGCCGAAGCGCTTGGCTGCCACCGCCGCGAAGGTCTCGTAGGTGCCCTGCACGATTCCCTGGGTGCCGATGTAGATCCATGAGCCGGCCGTCATCTGGCCGTACATGGTCAGTCCGAGCCGCTCCAGCCGCCGGAACTCCGGCCAGGTCGCCCAGTCGCCCACCAGATTGGAGTTGGCGATGATCACCCGAGGCGCCCACTCGTGGGTGCGCATCACCCCGACCGGTCGGCCCGACTGGACCAGCATGGTCTCGTCCGGAGCCAAGGTGGTGAGGGTGCGCACCATCGCGTCGAAACTGCGCCAGTCCCGGGCGGCCCGTCCGGTTCCGCCGTAGACGACGAGGTCGTCGGGACGCTCCGCGACCTCCGGATCGAGGTTGTTCATCAGCATCCGCAGCGGCGCCTCGGTGGTCCAGCTGCGAGCGGTCAGCGCGGTGCCGCGCGCGGCGCGTACGCCTCGGGCGCCTTCCATGATCATCCTTTCGGGTCCGTGCCCTGAGCTTGTCGAAGGGCTGCTAGTTGAGTTCACCGGTGACGGCTTCGACGGCAGTGATCAACTGGCCATTGCCGACCAGCTGAACAGCGGTTTCGATCTCCGGAGCCAGCCAGCGATCGGCTCCAGGACCGGGTGCGCCGGCCGCGCGGAGGGCAGCGATGGCGGCGGCGGTGGCCGGTGCGGGTCGCAACGGCGTACGCAGCTCCAGCGCCCGAGCCGCGGTGAGGAGCTCGATGGCGAGCACCCGGGTGAGCCCATCGATCGCCCGGCGCAGCTTCCGCGCCGCCGACCAGCCCATCGAGACGTGGTCCTCCTGCATCGCGGAGCTGGGGATCGAGTCGACCGAGGCCGGGGCCGCGAGCCGTTTGAGCTCCGACACGATCGCCGCCTGGGTGTACTGCGCGATCATGTGACCGCTGTCGACGCCGGGATCGTCGGCCAGGAACGGGGCGAGACCGGCACTACGCGCCTGATCGAGGAACCGGTCGGTGCGGCGCTCGCTGATGCCGGCCAGGTCGGCGACGGCAATGGCCAGGAAGTCGAGCACGTACCCGATCGGCGCACCGTGGAAATTGCCGTTCGACTCCACCCGGCCGTCGAGGGTGACCACCGGGTTGTCGATCGCCGAGCCGAGCTCGATCCGCGCCACACGTTCTGCGTGGTCGACCGTGTCCCGCACCGCGCCCGCGACCTGCGGCGAGCAGCGCAGCGAGTACGCGTCCTGTACCCGGGTGCACGCCTCCGTGTGATGAGACTCGCGGATCTCGCTGCCCGCCATCAGCCGTCGCAGGTTGGCTGCGGACGCGAGCTGCCCCGGATGCGGCCGGAGCAGGTGCAGGTCCTCAGCGAAGACATCGTCCGTCCCGAGCAGGGCTTCGACGCTCATCGCAGCGGTGAGATCGGCGATCGTGAGCAGCCGCCGGAGGTCGGTCAGCGCCAGGACGAGCATGCCGAGCATGCCATCGGTGCCGTTGATCAACGCCAGGCCTTCCTTCTCGGCCAGTTCCACCGGGGCGATGCCGGCCGCCGCCAGCGCCTCAGTGGCGGGACGCCGGGCGCCGGACCGGTCGCGGACCACACCCTCGCCCATCAGGGCCAGCGCGCAGTGGGCGAGCGGTGCGAGGTCGCCGGAGCAGCCGAGGCTGCCGTACTCGTGCACCACCGGGGTGACCTGGGCATTGAGCAGGTCGACATAGGTCTGCAGGGTGGAAACCCGGACACCGGTGCGGCCGGTGGCCAGCGTCGAGATCCGCAGGAGCATCATCGCCCGCACGACCTCCCGCTCGACCTCGACGCCCGACCCGGCGGCGTGGGAGCGGATGAGACTGCGTTGCAGCTGGCTGCGCGACTCCGCGGGGATATGCCGGGTAGCCATGGCTCCGAACCCGGTCGACACCCCGTAGTGTGGCTCATGATCATCGGCGAGCGCCTCGATCACCTCGCGGGTCTTCCCGGCCTCCGCGAGCGACTCGCCGGAGATGATCACCCGTGCGTCGTGGCGGGCGACAGCGACGACCTCGTCGACGCTGAGCCGCCCGATGCCAACGGTGATGGTGAGCGGTTCCGCCATGGCCCTATCCGATCGCGGCCGGCAGGGTCGACGATAGATCCGTTTCGGACATATTGTCTCAGATATGAGACAGTCGGGCCCCGCACCAGCGGCCGACCAGGTGCTGGCGCTACTGGCTCAGCTCGCCCATCACCCAGAGCCCATGGCCGCTTCGAGTCTGGCGAGTGGTCTCGGTCTGCCACGTTCGACGACCTACCGGCTGCTCGGCGTACTCGAGCGTCACGGGCTGGTCGTCCGGCTGGCTGAGGAGCGCCGGTACGGCCTGGGCGTCGGGGTCTACGAGCTGGGATCGGCCTACCAGCGACAGGCCCCGCTGCAACGGATCGCGCGACCCGCGCTGCACCGGCTGGTCGACCAGACGGCGCAGAACGCGCACCTGGCCGTGCTGCACGGGCGGGACGTGCTCTACCTGATCGAGGAGCGGGCGGTGGGCCGGCCGCTGCTGGTGACCGACGTCGGCGTACGCCTCCCCGCCCCGCTCACCGCCAGCGGCCTGGCGATGCTGGCTCGATTGCCCGCTCGGCAGGTGCGGGCACTGTTCCCGGACCGGGCGAGCTTGGTGCAGCGCAACGGGCGCGGGCCAGCGACCCCGACGGAGCTGCGGCGACTGTTGATAGACGTCCGAGCCCGTGGTGTTGCCGTCGAGGAGAGCTCGGTGACTGAGGGGCTGTCGTCGATCGCGCACGCTGTCCTTGATCACACGGGTCATCCGATCGCGGCGGTGGCGATCACCTACGACGCGGCGAATGTGGACGAGTCCGAGCGCGACTGGCTTGGGGAGCGAGCGGCCGCCACCGCTGATCAGTTGAGCCGTCGGTTGGGCGGTCGGCCGAGGGCGGGCAGTAGCAACGGGCGTCAAGCACCCGCGACGATCGGTGGAGTGATCATCGAGCACAGCAGCACACGAGGCTCGATGCTGTCGTCCTCGATCTCGCCTCCGCCGGCGGGGAGCCGGCCGGAGGTCACCAGCGAGCCGTCCCTAGGGTCGATCAGCCAGTAGTCGCTCGGCACGTGGTGGTTCGGATCCCGGATATCCCACCGGCTGCCGTGCTCGGCGTAGCCGACGAACAGCGCGCCCGGATCGATCAGACCGCGGGTGGTCAGGCAGAGATCCCAGGACGGCTTGAGATTGGTCGTCGGCAGACCGTGCAAGATCTTCCCGACCATCCCGACATAGCTGCTGCCCGGAAACTCCAGCGCTTCCCGCCAGCCGGCATCCCGCGCCAGGAAATAGGGGTGAAAGCCAGGCTCGTCGGGGCGCAGCCGCCACTGCCAGAGACTGCCCGCCCCATATCCGACGCCCATCGTCCCGCCCGCGCACAGGTTGCTCCAGGCTTCGTGTCCCTGCCACCAGCCGGCGCCGTTTCCCGGCCGTACGGTTTCCTCGTAGGTGGGCTCCGCGTTCATGATCGCCTTGGCGGGGGAGTTCCGCCACAGATGGGCGACACGGTCGGGCACGTGATCACCTTGGTGACCGGTCTGGCACCACTGGAAGTCCAGCCACTCCGCCGCCTGATGCGCATCTGCTGACGAGTGTGGCTGGTAGTGCACCCCGGTGGGCTGTGCGTACGCGTCCCAGCGGTGCACCTCCTGACCACCGGCCTCGGTCTGCGGTTCGGTACCGGCTCCGTCCGCGCCCACCAGGTAGACCGCCGGCCGGGCGCCGTACCGGGCGACCAGGTACCGGCAGTACCGGGCATGATCCTCAGGAGGTACGACCGGTCCCGCCGGGCGCAGGCCCTTCCAGCCGAAGCCGGAGAACACCGGGACCAGCACGGGGGTAAGACCATGATCGACGAGCACGGCGCTGATCTGGTCGAAGTAGCGGAAGTACTCGACGTTGATCTTCGTCAGTCGGCCTTCGGCCAGGTCGTCGAAGCCGACCTCGAATCCCTCGTCGATGTTGCGACCGCGGGAACCGCGAGCATCCATGTCCGGCTGGATGGTCATCAGCAGGACGGCGCTGAAGCCCTTGTCCCTGCGGTCCGCCGCGTACGTCTCGACGTCCGGCAGCACGGCTCGCCACGGCATCGCCCAGGCGGTGTCGCCGACGACCAGCCAGGGAAAGCCGTCGGCGTGCACGCCGGCGCGGGCATGAGGTGCCACGGTCACGAATCCGTGCTCGAACACCGCATGACCACCAGGCTCCGCCGGGGCGGCGACCAGCTGTCCGGTCGCGGGCGTGACGTCTTTTCCGCCATGTGCGGTCCAACGCCACAGACCTTCGGGACGCGTGGAGGCGAAACGTACCCGCCAGGTGCGGCCACCGTCCCAGAAGGCCGGGCGGGTGATCGTCTCACCGGACTCGTGGACGAAGTCGACGACGATCTCGACGTCGAGGTACGGATCGCTGACCTGCGGTCCGGTCAGAGGGATCTCCACCTCCCGCCATTGCCGGGCGACTTGGGAACTCATGCGGCAAGCAGCTCGCGGGCAGTGGCCAGGTCGGTCACGATCACGTTCACCCAGCCTCCTCTGATGGCCGCCTGGATCGCTCTGCGCTTACGCTGCCCGCCGGCCACGCCAACGCGGCGTGGGATCGCGCGATACACCTCGGGGTCGATGCCGACAACTCGTGCGTCGATCTCGCTGGCGACCAGCTTCCCGTCTGCGGCGAAGAATCGGTGACACACATCGCCGACCGCGCCTTGGGCCAGCAGAGCCTGCTGATGGGGAGGGTCGACGGCGTTGCCACTCAGCTGCAGCAGTTCGGACGGCTCCAGGCTGCCGATGCCCACCAGCGCCATCGTCAGTTCCCGCCACTGGCGTGCCACGTCGGCCATCACGGGGTCAGCCAAGAGGTTCTCTGCGATCTCGCGGCGCCCGACCATCGTTGGGGCGGGCGCGAATCTCGGGCTGGCGCCAACCCGCTCGGCGAGCTCACCGAGCAGCCGATTGGCCTGGGTCTGCACGGCGGGGACCCCCATGCCACCGACGAGCTGAACCACGGTCTCCGCCCCCGGCACCCGGAGCGGTCGCAATCGTTCGAGCATGGCCAGCAGAGTCTGACTCCAGGAAGAAATTCCGAGGCGTTCGCCTCCGGTGAGCGTGTTCTCGAGATAGCTGGCACCGGCCGAGCCGAGACCGGCCAGGATCTCCTGCTCGTCGCCCTCGACATCGACGACCACCGCTTCCAGCAGGTCGAAGCGCTGCTCGAGTGCCTCCTCGAGATCGGTGTGGACACCCGGCGTGACGGTCACGATGGTCCGGACGATGCCGGTCTCGGCCGCTCGTTTGAGCAAGCGGGACACCTTGGCCTGAGAGATGTGCAGAGTGGTCGCGATCTCGGTCTGCCGGATACCCTGCTCGTGGTACATATGGGCGACCTTGGTCATCAGCCGCACCTGCCCGTTGGGCTGGGTACGGCTGGCCATCCCGGGATAGCTGACCAAAGGGAAAGAGTCCTCCTGGACTGAATAGAGATTCATTCTCACCCACCGATTCGTTGTCGGGCGCGGATTACCGCAAGCCGCCACGCCTCGCGGCGCCGCCCGCGCTCGGGTTCGGCCATGGTGGGGACAAAGGATCGTGTCGCCGCGGCGGGGGGAATCTTGATGCCCAGTCGTGACCAGCCCAGGTGCGCAGCGCCCAGCGCAGAGACCTCGGCGATGTCGGCCACCTCGACCGGTCGCCCGAGCAGGTCGGCCTGGGTCTGCATCAGCAGGGAGGATGCTGTCGCACCGCCATCGGCCCGGAGCGCCTTGATCGGCTGATCTTTGTCGATCTCCTCGACGACGTCGCAGATCTGGTGGGCCACCGACTCCAGGGCCGCGCGAGCCAGATGCGCACGTGTGGTGGAGGTCGTCATGCCCGACAGAACCGCCCTGACCTCCCGGTCCCAGTAGGGAGCGCCGAGGCCGGCAAACGCCGGGACCAGGACCACGCCTTCGCTGTCCGGTACGCCGGTGGCGAGGGCCGCGAGCTCGCCGACCCCGGAAAGCCCGAGGGTCGAAGCCATCCACGAGAGGGTGGCCCCGGAGGAGAGGATGTTGCCCTCCCGTGCGTAGGTGGGCCGATCGGTCAGCCAGGCCAGTGTGGACGGCACCCCGCCGGGCTTGGCTTCGGCGCCGATCAACTGGGTGCGGTCTGCCTGGAAGGTCTCGGTCGGCGTCATCACCGACGAACCGGTGCCGTACGTCGCCTTACCCGTGCCGACCGTGGTGCAACCTTGGCCGTACAGGGCGGCGTGGGAGTCAGCCAGAACCGCGAGGACGGGAACGCCGTCCGGTAGCCCCGGTACGCCGTGGGTCCGCCCGAAGGCCCCGTTCGACGGCTGCACCGCAGGGAGGGTCTCGACCGGAACACCGAAGAGGTCGCACAGCTCCGGCGACCAGTTCAGGTCGACCACGTCGTACAGCAGGGTTCGCGAGGCGTTGCCCGCCTCGCAGACAAAGGCGTCGCCCCCCGTCAATCGCCAGACCAACCAGGCGTCGATAGTGCCTAGGCACACGTCCGATCTGGGGACCTCCGGCAGCTGGTCGAGCAGCCAGCGGAACTTCGGCGCGGAGAACATGGCGTCGATCCGTAGGCCGGTGCGCGCCCGGACTGCGTCGTCGGCGTCCTTGGTGGCCAGCTCCGTACACCACGATGCCGTACGGCGGTCCTGCCAGCCGATCACCGGACCGAGTGGGTCGCCGGTGCTCCGCCGCCAGGCCACGACCGACTCCCGCTGGTTGGAGATGGTCACCCCGGCCAGGGTCGAATCCGGCTGGTCGGGCGCCCGACAGGCGGCCACGGCGGCCAACACGCTCGCCCAGATCTCCGCGGCATCCTGCTCGGTCCAACCGGGATGCGGTGACGCCAGACCCACCGGAGCGGCGCCGTACCCGACGACCTTCCCGGACTGGTCAACACCGATGGCCTTCGTGTTGGTCGTCCCCTGGTCGATCGACAGGATCATCGTCGCCCTCCTCGACTCAGGAATATCAATTTCGACACAGGACTTGACGCATTTCCCGCAAGTGATAGATTATGCGACGTCGAATGGATATGCAACCCGCCCCTCGGGAAAGGACGGCCGCTTGTGGTCCGACCAGCACAGCGCAGGGTGATCATCAATACCGACGCGAAGAACGAGGCCGATGACCAGTTCGCCATCGTGCATGCGCTGCTCTCACCGACCCTGGACGTCCGCGGCCTGATCGCCGCGCACTTCGGCACCGAGCGCAGCGATCACAGCATGGAGGAGTCGCGTGATGAGATCGACCTGCTGCTGAGATTGATGGACCTGGACGGCAAGGTCACGGTCGCCAACGGTGCATCCCACCAGATCCCGGACGAGAGCACACCGGTGGACTCGCCCGGGGCCCAACTGATCATCTCCGAGAGCCAGCTGGCCAGCGAGACCGATCCCCTCTACATCGCCTTCCTGGGTCCGTTGACCGACATGGCGTCGGCGATTCTGCTCGACCCAGGCCTGGTCACCCGGAACGTCATCGTCGTCTGGATCGGCGGCTTTCCCTACGGCGGACTCGACGTGTCCTACCCAGGCATCGAGTTCAACCTCCGAAACGACATCGCCGCCGCGAACGTGGTCTTCGACTCTGGCATTTCCATTTGGCAGGTGCCCAGCAACGTGTACTCCCAAGTCTCGGTGAGCTACACCGAGTTGGAGGAGAAGATCGGCGGCACCTCCAAGTTGGCCGACTATCTGATCAGGCAGTTGGTCGAATGGAACGACACCTGGCATCGGGAGCCGATCGAGTCGCGCTCCTTGGGGGATTCGCCGGCTGTCTCGTTGATGCTGTTCCCCCGAGGGGGCAGCTTCCGGACGATCCGCGCCCCTCGGTTCGGCGTGGAAGGCCACTACCTCCCCGGATCGGGACACCCGATCCGGGTCTGCGAGTCGGTCGACGTCCGGTTCCTGCTCGAGGACATGTTCGCCAAGATCCGCAAGTTCGCCCACGAAACCTGACCACCCATCTACTCCGTCCACACCACCACGACATTGCCGACAAATCGTCGGGCAGACAAAGGAGACTGACATGACCGGTAGGTCGTACACCCGCCGAGGATTCCTCGGCCTTTCCGCCGCGGCCGTCGCCGGAGTCGGCCTCAGCGCCTGCACCGGCGCAGCACCTGCAGGCCAGGCGCCCAGTGAGCCGACGACTAACGAGCTGCGCGTCTTCACCTACGAAGGTGACGAGACGATCGACCTGTTCAAGGCCGAGATGGCGAAGTTCGATGCCCAGGCCGGGACCAAGACCGCGGTCAACAATCTGCCGGGCTCGGGCGCGGCTGTGTACCCGGACAAGCTGAAGACCGAGCTGCTCGGCGGAGCCGGGCCGGACGTGTGGCGAATCTGGGGCGGTCAGATCGGTGCCCCGTTCGCCAAGGCCAAGCAGGCGGTCGATCTCGCGCCCTACTACGCCAAGTTCGGCTGGGACAGCAAGATCAACACCGCTGCCATCGAGGGCATGACCTTCGAAGGAATGAAGGCCGGGGTGCCGTTCATCTCCCTCGGCATCGGCGGCTGGTACAACAAGGAGATCTTCGAGAAGGCGGGGGTCAGCGCGCCGCCGACCAGCTACGCCGAGCTGGAAGAGATGAACGAGAAGATCCTGGCCGCCGGCACCACACCTCTGGCCACCGGCGGCAAGTACGGCTGGCACATCATGCGCCTCTTCGAGTACCTGCTGGAGACCTCATCCGGCCCCGAGCTGCACGACAAGCTGCTCACCGGTGAAGAGACCTGGGACCGGCCCGAGGTCGTCACTGCCTTCACGAACTTCAAGAAGTGGCAGGACAAGAAGTGGATCCCCGACGGCGCGCTCGGTCTGGACCCCGCCGACATCGAGCCCACCTACGTCCAGGGCAAGACCGCCTACACCATCACCGGTCCGTGGACCGAGGCCGCGGCCATCCAGACCTCCGGCAAGGACGAGGCCGGCTTCGGGGTCTTCCAGTTCCCGACCGACCAGAGCCAGGTCCGGCACTCCGGGTTCGTCGAGGGCTACATGGTCAACGCCAAGTCCGGCAACATGGAGAAGGCCGCGGAGCTGGTCGACTACATCGTCAAGCCCGAAACCCAGAAGGCCCTCAAGGTCTCCGCGTCGACCGTCACCGGTGCCGAGCCGGACCAGAAGACCGCACCGCTGGCGTACGAGTGGTCACAGGGTCCAGGCCAGGAGCCGTTCTACACCATCCAGGACCAGGCCTTCCCCAAGCAGCAGTCCGACCAGTACTTCGCCATCCAGAGCGACCTGCTGCAGGGCAAGATCACCCCCGAAGAGGCGGCGAAGAAGATGCAGGACGTCGTCTCAGCCTGGGCCAACAAGTAGACGCACGATGAGCGCCACCACCACGCAGGCCGGCCGAAGGACCGCGCCGGCGCCGACCGACTCCCGACGCCGCAAGACCAAGTACGGCGGTCTGACCCCCTGGCTGTTCGCCCTCCCGGCCATCGCGATCTACGTGGTGTTCCTGGTCTACCCGGCCCTGACGTCGGTGTTCTTCAGCCTGACCGACTGGGACGGCCTCAGCGCCACCTACAACATCGTCGGGCTGAAGAACTACCTGGCGATGCTGTCCGACCCGGTGGTCGCCCAAGCGGTGATCAACAACATCATCTGGACCGTGGTCACCATCGTGTTCCCGGTGGCGATCGGACTGGCCCTGGCCATCCTGCTCAACGGCAAGGTCCGCGGTAAGCCGATCATCCGGCTGATCTTCTACATGCCTGCCGTGTCTGCCGTTGATCGCGGTCGCGTCGATCTGGGGCTGGCTGTACAACCCGGAGTACGGCGCCATCAACGAGTTCCTTCGGATGATCGGCCTGGGCGGGCTGGCCCAACCGTGGCTCGGTCAGGACTCGACGGCACTGGCGGCTGTCATGGTGCCGGCGATCTGGCTGCGGGTCGGCTTCCCGATGCTGCTCTACTTAGCCGCCCTGCAGGGCATTCCCTCGGAGATGTACGAGGCGGCGACCGTGGACGGCGCCACCCGCTCCCAGCAGTTCTGGCACATCACGATGCCCAGCCTTCGCCCGGCGCACTACATCGTCATCGCGTTGTCGCTGATCGACTCGTTCAAGGTCTTCGACCTGATCTACGCCATGACGTACGGCGGGCCCGGCACGGCAACCCAGGTGATGGGTACCTGGATGTACGCCAACGTCTTCCAGTACTACCAGGCCGGCTACGGCACCGCGATCGCCGTGGCGATCACCGTCGTGGCCATCATCGTCAGCATCCCCTACGTCCGGTCCCAGGTGAAGGAGCACGCGTCATGATCAACCGAAGGGGGACGACCCCCTTGGACCCCCGCCGCGCGCGCGATAACACCCGGGAGCGCGCGAACCGGAGCGCGCGTCATGAGCTCAGCCGCCGAGGTGGCCCCGGTCGCCGCCCTCCCCGACGCCGAGATCGCCAGCGACGACCAACTGGCCCGAGAGCCGAAGCCCAAGGGCGGGATCGTAGCGACCATCATCCTCGCGCTGGTGGCGATCTTCTGGATCTCGCCGCTGGCTCTGCTCGTCATCACCGCCGTCCGGCCGCTCTCGGACTTCGTCGCCAACGGCGCTTTGACCTGGCCGGAGACATTCACCCTGCAGAACTTCTCCGACGCCTGGGACGATCGGGAACTTCGGCACCACCTACCGGAACAGCATGATCTTGCTGCTGCTGAAGACCCCGATCGGGGTGCTGCTGGCGGCGATGTTGGCCTTTGCGTTGGCCAAGCTGCGCATCCGGTTCCGCGGCACGATCATGTTCACGGTGTTCCTCGGGCTCACCATCCCGATCTACATCACGATCGTGCCGGTCTTCGTCATGATGCGCAGCATCGGCCAGACCGACAGCCTGCTCGGACTGGTCGGTCCCTACCTCGCCTTCGGCATCCCCTTCGAGGTGCTGGTGCTGCAGTCGTTCTTCCGGCAGCTGCCCGAGGAGATCCTGGAGTCTGCCCGCATCGACGGCGCCAGCGAGTGGCGGATCTTCTTCACCATCGTGCTGCCGCTGTCCACCCCGGCCCTGGTCACCGTATTGATCTTGGACGGGGTGTCGACCTGGAACGAGTTCCTGTTCGCGCTCATCCTGCTCAACTCCGATGAGAACAAGACGATCCCGGTCGGCCTGCTGAACTTCCAGGGCCAGTTCGCCAACAACAACACCGGGCTCGCCGCCGGCATCCTGATCGCGGTGCTGCCCATCCTGATCGCCTACATTCTGCTGCAACGATGGATCGTCGGCGGTCTGACCGCCGGCGCGACGAAGGGCTGAACGATATGAGTGACCTGCCGGTTTTCGGTGCCGGAATCTGGCATTTCGCCACCTACAAGGACCGGTACGCCACCGAGGGCTACGGCCCCGAGGTCGGTCTGCTCGAGCAGATCGACAAGGCCGGTGCGGTCGGCGACCTGTCAGTGGTCGACCTCAACTGGCCGTTCGCCGGCTTCGACGGCACCCTCGACGACGTCAAGGCGGCGCTGTTCCGCAACGACCTGCGCGCCGTGGCGATCACCCCGGAGATCTACAACCGGGACTACGTCAAGGGCTCGATCACCAATCCTGACCCCGGTGTACGGGCTCAGGCGCTGGCGCTGCTGCACGAGGCGACCGAGCTGGCCAAGGACCTGGGCTGCGACTACGTGAAGCTCTGGTTCGGCCAGGACGGCTGGGACTACCCGTTCCAGGTCAACTACGGCGACATCTGGCGGCTGGCCACCGACGGGTTGCGGGAACTGGTCGGTGCCCATCCGGAGATCAAGTTCGTGATCGAGTACAAGCCCCGCGAACCGCGTAACAAGATCATCTTTCCGAACGCCGCGCGGACCCTGCTCGGCATTCAGCAGGTCGGCCTCGACAACCTGGGCATCCTGCTGGACTTCGGGCACTCGCTGTACGGGCTGGAGACTCCGGCCGACGCGGCCCAGCTCTGCATCGACCACGGCAAGCTGTTCGCGATCGACGTCAACGACAACTTCCGCGGCTGGGACGACGACATGGTGGTCGGCTCGGTGCACCTGGTGGAGACCTTCGAGTTCTTCCACACGCTGCGCAAGAACAACTGGGAGGGGGTCTGGCAGCTCGACCAGTTCCCGTTCCGGGAGGACTCGGTCACGGCAGCGAAGGATGCGATCACCTTCCTGAAGGCGGTGCATCGGGCGTTGGATGCCCTCGACGAGGACGCCCTCGCCGCCGCGCAGGCCGCCCACGACGCGCTGACCGCACGGCGGCTGGTGCTGGACGTCCTGCTGTCCTCGATGGCCGAGACCAAGGCCCTGGCATGAGCGCACTGGCCGAAGAGCACGCCACGATGCCGGTCCTCGGCCGGCTGCCGGCCACCGCGACCCGGGCGGAGCTGGTCGAGCACATCGCCGAGGCGGCGCGGCAGATCCGGATCCAGGACGTGAAGCTGGTCCACTACGCCGGCGCCGGACACATCGGCGGCGACTTCTCCGCCATCGACATCCTGGCGACGCTCTACGGTGCGGTGCTCGACGTCACCCCCCAGACGGCAGCGGATCCCGAGCGGGACCGGTTCTTCCTCAGCAAGGGCCATGTCGCCGGCGCCCTCTACACCACTCTGGCCGCCTTCGGCTTTCTCGAGGTCGCCGAGCTGGCGACATTTCTCAAGCCGCAGTCCCGGCTCAACGGCCACCCGAACCGGCGCAAGGTACCGGGAGTTGAGGCCAACACCGGGCCGTTGGGTCATGGCCTGCCGATCGCCGTCGGCCATGCGTTGTCGGCCAAGCTCGACGTGTCACTGCGCCGCACGTACGTGCTGACCGGTGACGGCGAGCTGCAGGAGGGCAGCAACTGGGAGGCGATGATGGCGGCTTCGCAGTACCAGCTCGACCATCTGACCGTCATCGTCGATCGCAACCGGCTGCAGCAAGGTGCGACGGTCAAGGAGACCAACGACCTCGACCCGCTGGCCGACAAGGCGGCGGCGTTCGGGTTCGCCGTGGTCGAGGTGAACGGCCATGATCACGGCGAGCTGCTCGACGTGCTGTCGGCGGTGCCATTCCGGCCCAGCAAACCGACCTTCGTCATCGCGCACACCCACAAGGGCCACCCCATCTCGTTCATGAGCAACAACGTGGCCTGGCACCACAAGGTCCCCTCCGCCGACCAGCTCACCCTGGCCTTGGACGAGCTCGAGCACGCTGCACCCGTCGGCGTAAGGAGAACTCATGACCGACACGTTGACCCAGCCGACATCGATCGCCGACCAACCCCGCTACGACTGCCGGGACGCGTACGTCGCCACGCTTTCCGCGCTCGCCCACGACGACCATCGCATCGTCGGTGTGGTCAACGACTCGATCGGCTCGAGCAAGCTGGACGCCTTCAAGAAGGCCTTCCCCGACCGGCTGATCAACGTCGGCATCGCCGAGCAGGACATGGTGGGCGTGGCCGCCGGCCTGGCCAATGGCGGCCGGATCCCGTTCGTCTCGGCCGCCTCCTGCTTCCTCACCGGCCGCGCGCTGGAGCAGATCAAGGCCGACGTCGCGTACTCCGACCACAACGTCAAGCTGTGCGGGATGAGCCCGGGGATGGCGTACGGGGAGCTGGGCCCGACGCACCATTCGATCGAGGACATCGCCTGGCTGCGGGCCATCGACAACATGACAATCGTGGTGCCGGCCGACCCCGTCGAAACCGCGGCCGCGCTGCGCTGGGCAGCCGCCAGCGCACGGGCCGGTGTTCATCCGGGTGAGCCGGATGGCGGTGCCGCAGGTGAACGCCGACGACTATGCGTTCGTCCCAGGCCAGTCGGTGACGCTGCGCGACGGCGACGATGTGACGTTGATCAGCAACGGGACGGTGCTGTGGCGGGCGCTGGTCGCCGCCGAGCAACTCGCCACCGAGGACATCCAGGCCCGGGTGATCTCGATGCCGACGGTCAAGCCGCTGGATACCGACGCCGTGGTCCGGGCAGCCCGGGAGACCGGCGGGATCGTGACCGCGGAGGAATCCACTGTTGCCGGCGGGCTGGGCGGCGCGGTCGCCGAGACCGTCGTCGTCCACCACCCGATCCGGATGCGGATTCTCGGCGTGCCGGAATTCGCTCCGACCGGGTCGGCCGGCTATCTGCTCGATCGGTACGGCATGTCACCCGACGGCATCGCCGACGCCGCCCGGAGTCTCATTCGCGGCTGAGTCGGCGCTCTCGCCCAAGGACAAACCCCATCATGGCATTCGTCCAGTTGGATTCCGCGAGATCTGTGAAGCACCGCCTGAACCGTTGATCTGGCTGGCCGATAGGCACCCGCCAGCATCGTGAAGCAGCGCATAACACACACATGTCGACGCTCACGAACATCACATGGGCTAAGCCGATTGCCGTGACATCTCTGACACGCTCCCGGTGTGGGAATTCGTTTCTGTAAAGATTAGATCACGATTTGGAAGAATCGCGATCGCGATGAGAGTGTCAGCTCTGGCTGACAGGACTGGTGGATCAAGATTCCGCCATGTCCGTAGATGTCGGGGGGCGGGTATCACTTATCCCGTTCCGGAAAATGTTTGACCTATCGGCACTTTATCGTCGTGGCGATGTGTTCGTCATCGGCTGCGAACTGTGGGATGGACCTCGGCCTCAGCCCAGAAGCGGTGGGAACGGAGGCCGACCGTGGCAGTGAGGGTTGCCGCTATCCGGCGGCCTCGGAGGTTTCAGCCTTTCCTGCTGCTTGCTGCATTGCTGATGCCGTTGACGCTGGTTCCAAGCGACCTCAGTTCCGCGGCCGATCCCACGCCCAACCCCATCGTCGTGGAGAACCAGCAGCCCGGCACGGATACCTGGCAGCTTGGTCGGCCCGGGTTCTCGGTCGCTGACGACGCTAATGGCCAGATCAAGGGCTATGCATCCCTGACGAGTGTCAACAAGGGCGGACAGATCCGGTTCCACGTCAGTGTCAACCCGGTTCAGAATTTCAGCGCCGATTTCTACCGCATGGGCTGGTATGCCGGTAAGGGCGGCCGCCTCATGGAGAGCGTGGGGCCAATGGCGGGCACCAGGCAACGCACCTGCACCCCTGACAGCACGACAGGGGTCATCGACTGCGGCTGGTCGCCTAGCTTTGCGTTCACCGTGCCCGCTACGTGGACCAGCGGTGTCTACCTCGTGGTGTTGACCAATGCGCAGAACTATCAGAGCTACATAACGTTCGTCGTCCGAGACGACACGCGAAGCGCCGATCTTCTCTACCAGCAGAGTGTGACCACCTATCAGGCCTACAACAACTATCCCGATGATGGACGAACCGGGAAGAGCGTCTACGACTTCAACAGTCACGGAGCCACAGTGCCGGCGACCGGAAACGTTCGGGCAGCCAAGGTCTCCTTCGACCGTCCCTATTCGGACGGCTTCGGTTCCGGTCAGTTCGGAGGCTTCTCTTGGAACTGGGAACGGTACTACATCGGGTGGTTGGAGCAATCCGGCTATGACGTGACGTACTCAACGAACCTGGACACCCATTCCAGCGGCGCCCGACTCTGGACTTCAAGGGCTTCCTGTCGGTTGGTCACGACGAGTACTGGTCGAAAGCAATGGTAGACGCCGCTGCGAACGCTCGAGACGCCGGCGTCAACCTCGGTTTCTTCGGGTCGAACACCGCATACTGGCAGAGTTCGCTTTGAGCCGTCTGGTCGCCGGTGTTCCCAACCGCGTCATGATCTGCTACAAGAGCGCCAGCGCGGACCCAGTCAAGAACTCCACCGCCACCGTGCTGTGGCGCGACCCGCCCGTCAACCGGCCGGAGCAGGGTCTGGTAGGTGTCCAGTACACAGCACATCTGCGGAATGAAGGCGCTGGAGCGATCTATGTCGTACAGAACAGCCTCCCACTGGGTGTGGGAAGGAACGGGCTTCTCCGACGGCAGTCAGGTGTCCGGGATCTCTGGGTTACGAGTCCGACCGCCTGATGTCGGAGTACGCCTCACCAACCTAATGTCAGCTACACAATCCTGGCCAGATCACCGGTCGTTGACGCGGTCGGTCGCAGCGACTACGCCAACTCGTCGATCTATCAAGCTCCGAGCGGGGCGTGGGTCTTCGCGACCGGGACAAACCACTGGAGCTACGGACTCGGCAAGCCAGGAGTCACCGACGCTCGCATCCAGCGAGCGACCGCCAATGTGCTCAATCGTTTCCTCGGTACGGTGCCGCCGCCGACGGTGCCGGCTGCGCCTTCGGGTTTGGTTGCGTCGGCGGTGTCGAGTTCGGCGGTTGATCTGTCGTGGACGGATAACGCGGGTAATGAGTCGGGTTATACCGTGGAGCGTTCGCCGAACGGTACGAGCGGCTGGGTGGTGCTGACGTCGGCGCTGCCGGCCGGTGCAACGAGTTATCGAGATAGCGGGTTGACGGCGTCCACCGCGTACAGCTATCGGGTGAAGGCCACGAACGCTGCCGGGAGTTCGGCGTATTCGAATGTTGCGACAGTTACGACGCCCGGCTCAGTCTGCGGTGTTGTTCTCGGAGAGCTATCCGGGTGCTGACGGGTCGCCGTGGGCTTCGGCTCGCTGGACGACGATCACTCAGTCCGCGAGTCTGAGTGTGGTGTCGGGAGCCGGCCGGATGGCGTTTCAGAATGTGTCGAACGCGTCGGCTCAGGCCACGGCGACGATGGCCAGCGAGACCGATACCGACACGTTGCTGTCGTTCCGATATCCCTCGACGGGCGCGCGCGGCTACTTCTATGTGTTCTCGCGGGCATCGGGAAATTGGGTTTCGGGCTATCCGGGCAGCTCGTACTTCTTGCAGCTGAGGAATGACGACGGCACGGTGCAGTTGTGGAAGTCCAGTGCTGGTATCACGACGCAGTTGGCGTCGGTGCCCGGGGTGGCGTCGGTGACGACGACGAAGCAGTGGGTTCGGTTCCGGGTGCAGGGTAGTTCGTTGAGTGCCAAGGTCTGGACCGATGGAACCCCTGAACCCTCCGGTTGGGAGCTGACGGCAACCGACTCCTCGATCACTGCCGCTGGGGTTCTGCAACTGAAGTGGTGGCGACCCTCCGCCGCCACCAGCGCCCGAGAAGTCCACCTCGACGACATCCACGTCACGCGCGTCTCGACTGTGCCGCCGCCGACGGTGCCGGCTGCGCCTTCGGGTTTGGTTGCGTCGGCGGTGTCGAGTTCGGCGGTTGATCTGTCGTGGACGGATAACGCGGGTAATGAGTCGGGTTATACCGTGGAGCGTTCGCCGAACGGTACGAGCGGCTGGGTGGTGCTGACGTCGGCGCTGCCGGCCGGTGCAACGAGTTATCGAGATAGCGGGTTGACGGCGTCCACCGCGTACAGCTATCGGGTGAAGGCCACGAACGCCGCCGGGAGTTCGGCGTATTCGAATGTTGCGACGGTTACGACGCCCGGCTCAGTCTGCGGTGTTGTTCTCGGAGAGCTATCCGGGTGCTGACGGGTCGCCGTGGGCTTCGGCTCGCTGGACGACGATCACTCAGTCCGCGAGTCTGAGTGTGGTGTCGGGAGCCGGCCGGATGGCGTTTCAGAATGTGTCGAACGCGTCGGCTCAGGCCACGGCGACGATGGCCAGCGAGACTGATACCGACACGTTGCTGTCGTTCCGATATCCCTCGACGGGCGCGCGCGGCTACTTCTATGTGTTCTCGCGGGCATCGGGAAATTGGGTTTCGGGCTATCCGGGCAGCTCGTACTTCTTGCAGCTGAGGAATGACGACGGCACGGTGCAGTTGTGGAAGTCCAGTGCTGGTATCACGACGCAGTTGGCGTCGGTGCCCGGGGTGGCGTCGGTGACGACGACGAAGCAGTGGGTTCGGTTCCGGGTGCAGGGTAGTTCGTTGAGTGCCAAGGTCTGGACCGATGGAACCCCTGAACCCTCCGGTTGGGAGCTGACGGCAACCGACTCCTCGATCACTGCCGCTGGGGTTCTGCAACTGAAGTGGTGGCGACCCTCCGCCGCCACCAGCGCCCGAGAAGTCCACCTCGACGACATCCACGTCACGCGGCCCACTCAATAGCGTCCCCTGCAGAATCGGACGCTGCGTCCGTTCCTCGCGCTGGACTCCGGTTACTTCGGGAGCGCAGCGTCAGTATCGGACGCAGCGTCCGATACTGCAGGGGGCTCGGAAGGGGAGGGGGCGGGGGTGTCGTAGGAGAGGCCGGTGCCCTCGGAATAGACGGGGTCGGCGGTGTCGTTGGCGACGTCGCTCCGCGAGGCGAGGACCGCGACGGGCGACCGGGGGATCTCGAACGGCAGCCGGCCCAGCGGCGCGATCTCGCCGGTCAGTACGTCCACCAGAGCGGCGGGGGAGCACCCGAAGTCGGCGACGATCGCGGTCGCGAACTCGGTGAAGGGCGCCAGCAGCGCCGGCCGTTCGAGGTTGGGGTTCACCACGAGGGGAACGGTCGCGGCCAGTTCCCGCAGCCGGGCGACCAGTCCCGGGCGGTAGGCCAGCGATCCCTGGTGGAAGAAGCTCTCGAGGAACAGGTCGTCCCGGGGTTCGAACGGCGCGGGCACCCGGACCACGGCGACGTCGGCCTCGGTCGGGTCTTCGACCACCTCGCCCAAGGGCGCAGCCTCCTCGGCGGTCAGTCCCTCCACATACACCTTCAGGTCAGATCCCAGCGGAAGCGCCGGCCGGTCGTCCACTGTCTCGTTCCGCAGCAGGACCACCGACTCGGCCTGGGCGCGATGCCCCGCGGCTCGGAACTCCTCCGAGCCCACGATCCGCTCGGCCTCGTCCTCGTCGACGAACGGGTCGTCGAACAGGCCGAGCTGGAACTTCACGATCAACAGCCGCCGGACCGACTCGTCGATCCGCTCTTCGCTCACGCGCTCCGACTCGACCGCTTCCAGCACCAGCTCGGTGCATGACTCACCGCCAAGCTGGTCGGCGCCCGCGTCGATGATCTTGACCAACCGATCCAGCCGGCTGAGGTGCTCGACACCCCAAGCCCGCGCCGGGAAGGGCTTGCCCAGCACGGTGCTGCCGGTGACCAGGCCCCAGTCGGTGCAGATCACGCCGTCGTAGCCCAACCGCTCCCGCAGCAGGCCGGTGAGGATCTGCCGGTTGAAGCCGAAGCCGACCTCCTCGACGGCCTCGCCGTCCAGTTCCAGTCCGACGGGCATGCCGTAGTAGGGCATCAGTGCGGAGACGCCCGCCTCGATCGCGCGGCGGAACGGGATCAGGTGGTGGTCGAACTGCCCGCCGGGGTAGACCTGCTCGCGTCCGTACGGGAAGTGCGGGTCCTCCCCGTCGGCCTGCGGCCCGCCGCCGGGGAAGTGCTTGGCCATGATCGCCACGGAGTCCGGCCCGAGCTCGGGGCGGACCTGGAAGCCGTCCAGGTACGCCGCGGCGACGTCCGCGACGAAGTCGGCGTCGTTGCCGTAGCTGTGGAACTGCCGTCCCCAGCGCGGCTCCGTGCAGAGGTCGATCTGCGGGTGCAGGGCGGAGCGGATGCCGACCGCGCAGTACTCCTGGCGGGCGATCTCGGCGAACGCCCGGATCCGCTCCGGGTCGTGCAGCGCGCCGAGCCCGAGCGGCTCCGGCCACTCCGACATCGCGCCGGCCGCGAACGCGGCGCCGACGTTGGCCGTGAAGCCGTGACGCGGGTCGGTGCTGACCGTCACCGGGATGGAGTGCGGGGTGGTGGCCGCGAGCTCCTGCAGCGCGTTGGACCAGCGGGCCGACTCGCCTGCCTCCGACGGCAGGGCATGCACGTTGAGGTGGTTGATCAGCTTCTCGGCGACCACCGTGCGGGTGGAGGCCCGCGCGACCCTGCCGTCACCTCTCATCAAGGCTCCGCGCGGTCCCACCTCGATGACGTTGTGGAACATCAGGCCGACCTTTTCGGCCAGCGAGAGCCGGCCGACGAGGTCGTCGGCGCGTTCGGCCGGCGTACGCCGTGGGTCTTCGAAGGGGGCCATCTCCCCGTCGTGGTCGAGATCACGGAAGGCCGTGCCGTCCGGGGCGGTCAGTGTCTTCAGCTGCGGTCCAGGCATGGCACTCCCTCTCGGCGATACCAGGTCATTCGGTGTCCTCGGCCAAGGCGTTGGCGAGGCGGCGCTCCAGTCCGAAGGCCGGACGGGCCTCCGACTCGGTGTCGAAGACCATGGCGACATCCTGGGCGGACCAGGCCGGCCACGGCGCGCGGTGGGTTCGAAGGAACTCGACCCAGGCGCCGTGCATGGTGTCGGCCAGCGACTGGGGTGGGTCGGGATGACAGGAGCCGGCGACCTGCGGAGCATCCAGACAGTCCCAGGCGAACGGGAGCTCGGCGCAGTGTGCGCTGAGCCCGGTGTCGGGGTGGGCCAGCCGGAAGTCGTAGAGCCAGGTTGGTGCCGCACCACGGAGATCTGCCCGGCGCACCATCGGTATCCGGAAGGTGATGTCCGTCGTCAGCTGCCCGAGCACGGACGCGTCGCCGAACGGCAGGTCGGCGTACGCCGCGAGGTAGTCATCGGTCAGCGGCGCCAGGTGGGTGGCGGCGAATGCGGCGCGCAGGTCGCCGCGCGACAGCAGGGGAGTGAACGCTGTACCCGCAGCGGTGAACTCGTGCGCGACGGCGCCCATGATCACCGGAATGTCCGCGGCCACCCCGGTCGCCAGCGATTCCTCCACGGTGGCGGGGAGCACATCCCCGTCGAGATACGGCATGAAGGCCAGCTGGATGCCACCCGTCGCCAGGATGCCGGCCACCGCCGCATCGAGATCGGCCGGCGGGGTGGCGAGGCCCACCCGGTCCTGCCGGTCGATGATCGACTGCTCGTCCAGCGAGGACAACCCGGCCCGACTCCACTCGACACCGGCCAGGTCCGCCAGCGCGCACCCGTTCGCCTGGGCGACTGACGCGGACTGCAGTGGCAGCCCTCCCGAGTGGCTGATCGCCGCGCGGAAGAGCCCGGCGGCCGGTGGCGAGACCAGCAGGGCCCAGACCGAACCGCCACCCGCGGACTGGCCGGCGATCGTCACCCGGTCCGGATCACCGCCGAATGCAGTGATATTGCGCCGCACCCAGCGCAGCGCCTCGATCTGGTCGAGCAGACCCCGGTTGTGTGGGGCATCGGGGATCCAGCCGAAGCCGTCGAAGCCAAGCCGGTACGAGACCGAGACCGTGACGACGCCGTCGCGGTTGAAGGCGATCCCGTCGTACCACGGGCTCGACGGCGACCCCGCCTTGAACCCGCCGCCGTGGATCCAGACCAGCACCGGCAGGTTCGCGTCGGCCTGGCCCGGCACCGGCGTGAAGACGTTGACGTTCAGCGTGGCGTCGCCGGGAAAGGACGGCTCGGGGATGGCGGTCACCTCAGCGAACGGGCGGCGCTGCGGCGTCGGCCCGAAGGTGGTGGCGTCCCGGACCCCGTCCCAACCGGCAGCGGGCACCGGACTGCCGAACCGATGCTCACCGATCGGCGCTTCCGCAAAGGGAATGCCCAGGAACGCCGCTGAACGGGCGAAGCCGTCTCCGTTCGGCGACCGTCGCGCAGTCTCCCGCCAGACGCCGCGGAGCGCACCCTGCTCGAGGCGTACGACTGGGGAGTCGATCATGGACTCACTTCCAGGGCGATGGTCACCGGCTCCTGGTCGGCCGCGGACACGATGACTGTCGCCTTTCCTTTCTCGGTCGGCCTAATCACGGCGAGGGCCCGGCCGTCGAAGGTGCGCCAGGTGTCCGCGTCGAACCGCTCAATGGTCTTGGGGTTGGCGCTGCACATGCCCGCGAGCACCGCGACCCCGGAGACCTTCACAGTGACAACGGTATCGGGGCCGGTGGCCAGCCGGCCGTCTGCGTCTCGCAGTTCGATGGCGATGAACGCCAGGTCGCGGTCGTCGGCGTGCAGGGTGGTCCGGTCGGCGTACGCGGTGAGGCGCGCCGGTCCCGCCGTCGCGAGGCTGGTCTGTCCGACTTGCACGCCGCCGCGGTAGGCCACGGCCTCGAGCTCGCCGGGCGAGTAGGTCGTCTCCAGCACGGCCAGCATGGGCTTGGGTTCGCCGACTCTCGCGCGCGCGACCTCGGCCCCATCTCGAAGCAGCGCCACCTCCTCGGCGTCGGCGTACACCTCGACGGTGACGGGAGCTCCTTCGAATCCGGGCCAGGTCCACGAACTCACCGAGTCACTCCAGGCCCATGGTGAGTTCAGGGCGATGGTGTGGCCGTGATGTTCCGGCCTTCGGACGGCGAGATATGGCTCGGTGCGCAGCCCGAAGACGATCTCCCGGTAGTAGCTGACCGGTCGCCGCCAGCCCGTGATGTCCAGGTCGCCACACCACGCGGTCAGGAAGGGGTACTCCCGCTCCAGCGAGGCAACGGCCTGCTCGTCCTCCGCGTACGGGGTCGATCCGATCCCGACCTCACCGAGGTAGTCCCAGCCGGTCCAGGTGAAGTCGCCGATCACATTCGGGTTGTCGCGCACCATCGGCCAGAGCGAGCCGATCTTGGAGGGGAAGGTCTCCGAGCCGACGATCACCCGGTGCGGGAACTGCTCCCGGTCAGCGGCGTAGCGGCTCTCGGCGTAGTTGAGCCCGAGCACGTCGAGCACGGCGCTGGACTCGGCGATCCGGCGGGTGGCGCTCTCGCTCGAGCCGAGGCGGTTCATGCTGTCACCAAGATCATTCAGCCCGGCGGCGGCCTCCTCCGGGGGTTCTTCGTCGAGCACGGCCAAGGCCGCGTTGACGCCGTTGGTCACCAACCGGGTGTGGTCGTGGGACCGGATGTGCTCGGCCATCCGGCGAGCGAGTCGCGCGCCGTGCGGGGTGCCGATCTCCACGATCTCGTTGCCGAGCGAGTACATGATCACCGACGGGTGGTTGTAGTCCTTGGCCACCATGGACTCCAGGTCGGCCGCCCACCACTGCGGGAAGTCCAGGGCGTAGTCGTAGGCGCTCTTGCCCCGGGTCCAGCAGTCGAACGCTTCATCCATGACCAGCATCCCGACCCGGTCGCACGCGTCGAGCATGGCGACCGACACGGGATTGTGCGCGGCCCGGATCGCGTTGAACCCGGCCGCCTTGAGCAGTTCGATTCGGCGCTCCTCGGCCCGGCCGATCGCGGCAGCGCCCAGCGGACCGTTGTCGTGATGGAGGCACGCGCCGCGCAGCAGGAGGGGCTCGCCGTTGATCCGCAGGCCACGACGCGGGTCGATCTTGATGGTGCGGACTCCGAACCTGGTCTCGACCGGCGTGTGGCCTGCGACCGTGCTGCGGACGGTGTACAGCTGCGGGGCGTCGACGCTCCACAGCTGCGGCTCGGCCAGATAGAACCGGTGCCGGACCGGCGCGATCTCGCCAGGAGCCAGGGTCACCGGGGTTTCGTCGCCGTCGACCGGCTCGCCGGCCGCATCGTTGATCATGGTCGTGAGTGTCGTCGTGGTGGTGAGCGATGTCTGGTTGACGAGCCGGGTCAGAACCTCGACCACCGCCTGGTCGGCCTCGACGTCGAGCGTGGTCACCCGGACGCCGTCCGGCACGATGTGCACCGGCTCGTCGACGTGCAGCAGCACCGGCCGGTGCAGGCCGCAGCCGGAGTACCACCGGGAGTCCTGGCCGGACCGCACCTCGACCCGCACCTCGTTGGCCTCGCCGAAGCGCAGGTAGGGCTTGACGTCGACGAAGAACCGCGCGTAACCGTCGGCGCGGTTTCCCGCGAGCTCGTCGTTGACGAACACCATGGCGTGCCGGAAGGCGCCCTGGAACTCCAGCTGGACCGCTCTTTCGGTCCAGTTCGCCGGGACGTCAAAGGTCTTGAGATAGGTGTACGCGCCCGGCGGGTAGTAGGCCCCGGCACCCTTGCCGACCGCGTCGGGGGAGCGATCGGCGTCGCGGAGCGCGTCGTGCGGCAGCGTCACCGGCGTCGGCGTGGCCTCGACTCCCTGCACCGCCGCGAACGGGCCGAGTGGTCGCCGGTAGCTCCAGCCGGTGTTGAAGGACTGCGCCGTCATATCGAAAGCGTCTCAGACCGGCCACTAGTCTCCCGCTATGGCGGCGCGACCGCGGTATCCGACCGACCATGAGCCGGCGATCGAGGTCAGGGCCGCGTACGGCCGGTTCGAGGACTTCGCGACCGTGGTCGGCACGCAGCGACCGAATGCGGGTGGCTGCTGGTGCATGGCCTATCGCGACAGTCGGGTACCCAACTCCGAACGGCCCGCGTACATGAAGACCGAATGTGCGACGGAGCCTGGTCCCGGCGTACTCGTCTACGTCGACGACGTCGTCGCCGGCTGGTGCTCCATCGCGCCGCGGGCAAGCTATCGCCGGTTGCTCAACTCCCGGACGATCCCGATTCTCGACGACCGCGATGCCTGGGTGGCCGTCTGCTTCGTGGTCCGGGCCGGCTACCGCGGACACGGCTTGATGCATCGGCTGCTGGCCGGTGCGGTCGACCATGCGACAACCCACCAGGCCGAGGTGGTCGAGGGCTACCCGGTGGAGACGGGCGGTGGTCGGGTCGACGTGATCTCCGGTTACGTCGGCACGGTCGAGCTGTTCGAGCAGGCCGGGTTCGAACGGGCGGCCAAGACCACCGGCCGCAGCGGCGGCCGGCCACGCTGGGTGATGCGGAAGTTCCTCCGCTAACCGGCCGAGGACGACTGCAGGAAAGCCCGGCTGGCCGCGAGGGCGTCGAAGACGTCGCCGGCGGTGTCGTCCAGCTCGACCACCCGCAGCGCGTCCGGTGCGGCGGCCAGGATGTCCGGCACGGGGAGGATGCCCGATCCCACCGCGACTTGGGCCTTCGGGTCCAGGGAGCCGTCGCCGTCCTTGACGTGCAGCGCGGTGACGCGGTCGCCGAGACGGCGGAGCAGCGCCGGGACGTCCGCGCCGCCGGCGTACGCCCAGTAGGTGTCGACCTCCAGCACGACCTCGGACGCCAGGTGGTCGGCGAACACCTCGAGCGCGTGCCGGTCGCCGATCATCGACTCCAGCTCGAAATGGTGGTTGTGGTACCCGACCCGCACCCCGTACCCGGCGGCCGTGGTGGCCGCCTGGTTGAGAGCCTCCGCGAGCTCGACCACGTCGGACTCGGCCTGCCAGCGGGCGGGATCGACGAACGGATCGATCACCGTTCCGATCCCGAGCTCGCGAGCCGTGTCGAAGACGGCGTCGAGGTCCTGGCCGAGCAGCGACTGATGGGTCGTCGGGGCGGCCAGCCCGTGGCGGCTCAGCGCGGGGCGGAGCTGTTCGGCGTAGTCCAGAAGCCGAAACGGCTCGACCTGCCGGAAGCCCATCCCGGCCAGCCGTTCGAGAGTTCCGTCCATATCGGCAGTCAGCGCCTCGCGGACGGTGTAGAGCTGGACCGAAGGTTCTTCGATAGAAGTCACTGTGATCACCTCACGACGATGGTGGCACAGTGTGCGCCATGACTGTTGAGCGGAGTGGTCCCGTCGGCGTCGGCGTCGTGGGCGCCGGAGTGATCAGCGACACCTACCTGCAGAACCTGAAGAGCTTCCCCGACGTCGAGGTGCTGGCCATCGGCGATCTGCTGCCCGAGGCGGCGCAGACCAAGGCCGAGAAGTACGACGTGCCTACCCACGGCGGCACCGAGGCGGTGCTGCAGCACCCCGATGTCGAGGTGGTGGTCAACCTGACCATCCCCATTGCGCACGCCGACATCGCCCGGCAGGCGCTCGAGGCCGGCAAGCACGTCTGGAACGAGAAGCCGCTCGCTCTCGATCGGGCCGCCGGTCAGGCATTGTTGGATCAGGCGAGTGCCGCCGGGCTGCGGATCGGTGCGGCTCCGGACACTTTCCTCGGGACCGGCCTGCAGCAGGCGCGGCAGATCATCGAGCGCGGCGACATCGGGACACCGCTGTCGGCGCTGGTGCTGTTGCAAAGCCCGGGCCCGGAGTCCTGGCACCCGAGTCCGGCGTTCCTGTTCGCCGCTGGAGCTGGACCATTGTTCGACATCGGTCCCTATTACTTCACTGCCCTCGGCCAGATCTTCGGGCCTGTGAAGGCAGTGGCGGCCGTCGGCTCCAAGGCCCGTGAGTCCCGGGTGATCGGCTCCGGACCGCGGGCGGGCGACGTGTTCCCGGTGGAGGCACCGACCCACGTGAGCGTGCTTGCGCGCTACCGTTCCGGCCAGTCCGCTAACTTCATCTTCTCCTTCGACTCGGCGCTACCCCGCACCGTGCTGGAAGTGAACGGCAGCGAGGGGGTGATGATCGTGCCCGACCCGAACATGTTCGAAGGCGACATCGTGATCCATCGCGACGGCCGTTCCCCGGAGGTCACGACGACCCAGGAGCGTTCGACACGAGGCACCGGGGTACTGGACCTGTCCCGGGCAGCGCGTACGGGTCAACCGCACCGCGCCTCGGGCGAGCTGGCGTTCCACGTCCTCGACGTGATGGTCAGCATCGAGGAAGCGGCCGATTCGGCGGCGTACGTGGAGGTGGGGAGCACCTTCGACGTACCTGAGCTGCTTCCCGACGACTGGGACGCGCACGCTCCGACGATCTGATCATCGTTCTCAGATCGTCGGTAGCCGTCCGGCGAAGGGCTGTCTCGCTTTCCACGGCCTTCCCCCCAAACCGCAGTTTCGGACGCTGCGTCGGATCTTCGCGCTGTGCTCCCGATGAATTGTGGGAGCGAAGCGACCTCAGGCCCCAGCGGCGAGCTGTGACCGGATACTTCGGGAGTGCAGCGCAGAAATCCGGCGTGCAGTGCGAGCGGCGTACCCGGGCCACGAGCGTCAGCAAGAATGAGGGTGGCACATTCCCCTTGTTTTCTTGACAATTCCGCTTGCTCTCGAACGTGTGTTCGAGTAGTATGTGATCATGGATGTCGGGGATCCCGGGCCGGTCGAGCAAGCGCTCGACACGCTCCACGTCGACCTCGACCATCTGATCAAACTCGTTGAGGACCGCGGGTTGGAGACCCTGGACGATCCCGGGCTGGTCGGGTTCCTGCAGGGCTTCGAGAAGCTGCGGAACCGGCTGCCGCTGATCGATCACCAGATGATCAACGAAGGCACCAGCCGGGGCTTGGCGCAGAGCCAGTGTCAGGGGACCATGACCCGGCTGCTGACCTCCGCCCTGCACATTTCGGGTGGTGAGGCGGCGTCTCGGGTTCGGGCGGCGGAGCAGCTGGCGGAGCGGATGTCCATGACCGGGGAGCCGTTGCAGCCGCTGCGGCCGCATCTGGCGGACAAGCAACGGACCGGGCAGGTCAGCGCGGACAACGCTGATGTGGTGATCCGGGCGTTGGCGCCGGTGAGCCGGCGCGGGTTCGACCCGGACCTGATCGATGCCGGGGAACGACTGCTGGCCGAGCACGCCACCTCGTTCGGACCCAAAGACTTGCACCGGCTGGCGAAGCAGGTGGTGAACGCGATCGACCCGGACGGCACCCTGCCCGATGAACAGCTGCAGTCCGATCGCCGGTTCTTTGCGATGCGGCCCACCAAGGACGGCGGCTACGCCGGCAAGTTCCGCCTCACCGGGGCGTGCGGCACCAAACTGTTGGCTCTGCTGCAGCCGTTGGCCAAACCGCGGGTCAACTCCACCACCACTCCCGAGGACGGAAGCAGATCGAAGAGCCGGATCCCCGCACCTTCGGGCAGCGGATGCATGATGCTCTGGCTGAGGTGTGTGACCGGCTGTTGCGGTCCAGCAACGCAGTGCCGGATTCGGGTGGCACCCCGGCCACGGTGATCATCAACCTCGACCTGGCGGACGTACTGGCCAAGACCGGCTGGGCGGTCGCCTCCGACGGGACCCTGATCAAAACCGAGCACCGCGCTCGCTGCGGCGGATCAGGCCGACCTGTACTGGGCGGTCAAAGACTCGGCCGGCCAGATCCTGCACCTGGGCCGGACCCGGCGGATCGCTTCGCTGCCGCAAACCATCGCCCTCTACGCCAGGGACCGCGGCTGCTCATTCCCGGGCTGTGACATTCCCCCGGAGTGGTGTCAGAGGCACCACGTGGTGTCGTGGGCCGAGGGCGGCTTGACCGACCTGAACAACCTCACCTTCCTCTGCAGTTATCACCATCACAACTTCCTCAGCAAAGGCTGGGACTGCCGGATCAACCACCAAGGCCTGCCGGAATGGCTGCCGCCCTGGTACATCGACCGGGCCAGAACCCCGATGATCAACAACCGGATCCGCGCCGCCCTGGCCGCCGGTGAGCACCGACGACGCTAACCCCCAGCCGACCGACCCGCACCGGCGAACATGGCAGCGCGCGGGGGTGTATCCGTCGATTCGACCCCCGCATGCTGCCGAATCAGGACGGCCTAAAGGCTCCCGGCCTTCAGCTCCTCGGCAATGTGGTCGGCCTGCCGCATGGCCAGCGCCACGATGGTGAGGGTCGGGTTGCAGGCCGCACCGGTGGTCATCACCGAACCGTCGCTGACGAACAGGTTCGGCACGTCGTGTGCCCGACCCCACCGATCGACGACCCCGTCCTCGGGCTTCTCACTCATCCGGCAGGTGCCGAGGTTGTGCGTCGAGGGATACGGCGGCGTGTGATGCACCGACAGCGCACCCACCGACTCGTAGATCCTCCTCGCCGCGGCGTACCCGTGCTCGCGCATGGCCACGTCGTTGGGATGGTCGTCGAAGTGCACGTTCGGCACCGCCAGCCCGTGCTGGTCCTTCTCGGACTCGTGCAGGGTGATCCGGTTCGACTCCTGCGGCATGTCCTCGCCGACGATCCACATTCCGGCCGTCCGCTCGTACGCGTCCATCTTCTCGGTGAAGCTGCGACCCCACTCCCCGGGCTCGACGAACGCCGCGAAGAACGGCACGCCGAGGGAAAGCGTCTCCATGTAGTAGCCGCCGGCGAAGCCGCGGGACGGGTCGTGCTTCGCCTCATCGGCGATGATCCCGGCCATGGTCTCGCCCCGGTACATCCGCACCGGTTTGTCGAAGGTCGCGTACGCCGACCCGGTCATGTGCCGCATGTAGTTGCAGCCGACCTGGCCGGAGGAGTTGGCCAACCCGTCCGGGAACTGCGAGCTCGCGCTGAGCAGCAGCAACCGCGGCGACTCGATCGAATTGCCGGCCACGCACACCACCCGCGCCGCCTGCTTGTGCAGGTTGCCCTCGGCATCCAGATACTCGACCCCGTCGACCTTCCCGGAGGAGTCGTGGGTGATCTTGGTCGCGTGGCAGCTCGGCCGGAGGTCGACGTTGCCGGTGTCCAGCGCCCGCGGGATCTCCCGAACCAGGGTCGACCACTTCGACCGATTCTTGTCGCCCTGGAAGTTGAAGCCGTCTTGGATCGAAGCGGGGCGCCCGTCGTAAGGCTCCGCGTTGGTCCCGTACGGCCCGGTGGCGTAGTACTTGTAGCCCGCGCGCTCGGCGCCGTTGGCGAACACCTTGTAGTTGTTGTTCGCCGGCAGCGGCGGCCGGCCGTGCCGGTGGGTCGAGCCGATGGCCTTCTCGGCCTGGTCGTACCAGGGCGCCAGCTCGTCCAGGGTCAGCGGCCAGTCGAGCAGGTTCGCCCCGTCGATCTCGCCGTACACCGTCTTGATCGCGAACTCGTGCTTCATGAACCGCGGCGTCGCCCCGGACCAGTGAGTGGTCGAGCCGCCCACGGCCTTGACGACCCAGGCAGGCAGGTTCGGGAAGTTGCGCGACACTCGCCAGGAACCGCTGGTGGTGCGCATGTCCAGCCACGCCATCTGGCTGAACGCCTCCCATTCGTCGTTCACCCAGTCCTCGGGCAGCAGGAAAGGCCCGGCCTCCAGCACCACGCATTTGACACCGCGGGTGGCCAGCTCGTGGGCCATCGTCCCGCCGCCGGCGCCGGAGCCGACGATGACCACCACGGGCTCGTTCTCAGCGATGGAGGTTCCGAACGTTGCGGTGGTCATGACGGCCTACCCTCCACGAGCTCGACCCGGGGCTCACCGTCGTACTCCTCGATGCGCGGATCGGGGAGCCAGTCGAGGTCGTCGAAGCCGCGGTCGACGTAGCCGCCCTTGTCGAACGACGCTCCCTCGTAGCCCAGCAGGTCCCAGACCTCGTGGTCGTCGTACAGCGCGACCACGCTGGTGGAGTGCACGAGCGAGAAGAACGGCGTCTCGGCGACGTCGGAGATGATCTTGGTGGCCGCCTCGTCGTCCAGCCCGGCGAAGTCCCCGCCGGCCCGCTCGTCCAGGTCAGCGAGCCCCTCGAGCAGCACGTCGTCGGTCCGCCCGGCGTCCTCGATGGTCTTCGCCGTGCGCTCGTACGGGGCGTCGGGGAAGCTCGGATGGGGGTAGGCGACCCGCAGCAGGCGAAGCAGGGTCTTACCTTGCCGGTCCGTCAGGCCGCGACCCCCGACATCGGTGGGGGAGACGGTTTCAGCGCTGGCTTCCGGGACGGATTCGGTCGAAGCGTCGGACGTCGTCATGGAGCCTCCTCGGCGAGGGGTGGGCAGACTGTGCGCTAGATCACACACGATACGATCCAAGCCAAGTACGCAACAGAGGTTGCGCGGACCGGTGGACAGGGAGGTCAGACGTGTACTTCATCGTGGTCAAGTTCCCCGTCAAGCCCGATTGGAGCGATCGCTGGCCGGACCTGGTCGACAGTTACACGGATG
This sequence comes from uncultured Actinomycetota bacterium, assembly GCA_963711015.1. Lineage (GTDB taxonomy): Bacteria > Actinomycetota > Actinomycetes > Propionibacteriales > Propionibacteriaceae > Microlunatus. The sequence continues at coordinate 37,557 of CAVQCQ010000010.1, read as the reverse complement.
CCACCCGGGCCGAACCGGGCAACCTCTTCTTCGAGTGGTCCCGCAGTCTCGAGGACCCGAACACCTACGTGCTGGTCGAAGGCTTCACCGACGACGGCGCCGGCCCGCACGTGAACAGTGATCACTTCAAGAAGGCGATGGAAGACCTCCCGCAGGCCCTGTCGCGTACGCCGCAGATCATCAGCAAGCAGGTGGAGGGCGAGGGTTGGGGCCCGATGGGTGAACTCCAGATCGACTGAAGGATGCGCCCCGAGCTTGTCGAAGGGCTGAAGAGGGCCGTGCCCGGCGGGGTGACCACCCGCCTGTCGGACCGTCTCGCGATGGCTCACGACGCCTCGCACTACCTGCTCACGCCGGAAGCCGTCGTCACCCCGCGTACCCCCGCGGAGGTCGCCGCGCTGTTCCGGGCCGCGTCTGATCACGGCCTGCCGCTGACCTTCCGGTCCGGCGGCACCAGCCTGAGCGGCCAGTCGACGGCGAACGGCATTCTCGTCGACGTCCGGCGCCACTTCCGCGACATCGAGGTGCTCGACCACGGTCTGCGGGTCCGGGTACGCCCCGGCGCCGTGGTCCGCGCGGTCAACACCCGGCTCGCTCGCTACGGCCGCAAGCTCGGACCCGACCCGGCGAGCGAGTCGGCCTGCACCATCGGCGGGGTGATCGCCAACAACTCCTCGGGCATGGCCTGCGGGACCGAGCTCAACTCCTACGCGACCCTCGACTCGCTCGTCGCCGTGCTGCCCAGCGGGACCTTGATCGACACCGGCGCGCCGGACGCCGATGCCCGGCTCGCGGCGGACGAGCCGGAGCTGCACGCGGGACTGCTCCGGCTGCGGGACCGGATCCGCGCTGACCCGAGGTCGGTCGCCGAGATCCGGAGGCTGTACGCGATCAAGAACACCATGGGCTACGGCCTGAACTCGTTCGTCGATCATGACCGCCCCGCCGAGATCCTGGCCCACCTGATGGTCGGCAGCGAGGGCACCCTCGGCTTCGTCGCCGAGGCGACATTGCGGACGGTGCCGGTCCGCCCGTACGCCGCCACCGGCTTGTTGATCTTCGCCAGCCTGGCCGACGCCACCGCGGCGCTGCCGGCGTTGATCGCGGCGGGCTTCGCGACCATCGAGCTGTTGGACGCCACCAGCCTGCGGGTCGGCCAGCAGGATCCCCAGGCCAGCGAGGCCTTACGCCGGCTCGCCGTCGTCGACCACACCGCCCTGCTGGTGGAGTTCCAGGAGCTGAGCGCGGACGCCCTGGCCGCGCAGGTCAATGCCGCTGCCGCCGTGCTGGCCGAGCTCCCGCTCATCCTGCCCGCCGAGCTGAGCGAGGATCCGATGGCGCGGGCGGCGTACTGGCACATTCGCAAGGGCCTGTACGCGGCGGTCGCCGGGCACCGGCCCTCCGGCACCACCGCGCTGCTGGAGGACATCGCGGTCCCGGTCGAGCGGCTGCTGCCGACCTGCGCGGCGCTGACCGACCTGTTCGACCGGCACGGCTACGAGGGCAGTGTGATCTTCGGGCACGCGAAACACGGCAACGTGCACTTCCTGCTCAACGAGCACTTCGAGGATCCGGGCTCGATCCGCCGCTACCTGGCCTTCACCGAGGACCTGGTCGATCTGGTGCTGGCCCAGGGCGGCACTCTCAAGGCCGAGCATGGTACGGGCCGGATCATGGCTCCCTACGTCCGAAGGCAGTTCGGCGACGAGCTCTACGCGATCATGGTCGAGACCAAGCGACTGTTCGACCCGCACGACCAGCTCAGTCCCGGGGTGTTGATCAACTCCGATCCTGCGTCGATCGTCGCCGACCTCAAGCCGGTGCAGCCGGTCGAGATCGAGGTCGACCGCTGCGTCGAATGCGGCTACTGCGAGCCGGTCTGCCCGAGCCGGGACCTGACCACCACGCCGCGGCGGCGGATCGTGCTGCGCCGCGAGATTGCCCGGGCCCGGGCCCTCGGCCAGGATGCCGTGGTCGCCGAGCTGGAGCGGGACTACGACTACGACGCGGTGCAGACCTGCGCCGTCGACGGCATGTGCCAGACCGCCTGCCCGGTGTTGATCAACACCGGCGACCTGGTGACCCGGCTGCGCGCGGCGGAGGTCTCGCGGCCGAAGGCTGCCGCCTGGTCCTGGGCGGCGCGACGCTGGGCCGCCGGCACCCGCGTCGGCGGCGGCGCGCTCACCGCGCTCGAGATACTGCCCGACCGGCCCGTCACCGCAGCCTCCGAGGTCGCCCGGCGAATGCTCGGTCAGGACACGGTGCCGCGCTATGACCCTGTCCTGCCGCGCGGCGGGCCCGTTCGCCGGCCGCGAGCCGCGCAGCGGCCGGTCGCCGTCTACCTGCCGGCCTGCATCGGAACGATCTTCGGCCCCGAGTCCGGGCCTGGGGTGACGACGGCCCTGCTCGACCTCTGCGACCGGGCCGGGGTCGAGGTGACCGTTCCCGAGGGGATCGAAGGCCTGTGCTGCGGGACGCCCTGGAAGTCGAAGGGGATGAAGGAGGGCTTCGCGACCATGCGGGACCGGGTGACCTTGGCCCTGGTCGCGGCCACCGATGCGGCCGGTGGTCCGCTGCCGGTCGTCACCGACGCGGCCTCGTGCACCGAGGGCCTGCGGGGGCTGCTCGCCCGCACCCCGGCCGGGGCGTCGATGCAGGTGCTCGATGCAGTGCAGTTCGCCGATGAGGTCCTGCTGCCCCGGTTGCCGCCGGCGAGACGGCGCGTACCCTCGCTGGCCTTGCATCCCACGTGCTCGTCAGTGCGCCTGAGCATGGATCCCGCCCTGCGTCGGGTGGCGGCAGCCGCGGCCGACGAGGTCGTGGTCCCCGACGACTGGGGCTGCTGCGGCTTCGCCGGCGACCGCGGACTGCTGCATCCCGAGCTCACCGCCGCGGCCACCGCAGCGGAGGCCGCGGAGGTTCACGGGCGGGAGTTCGCCGCGTACGCCTCGGTCAACCGGACCTGCGAACTCGGCCTGACCAGGGCCACCAGCCGGCCGTACCGCCACCTCCTGGAGATCCTGGCCGACGCCTACGCCGAACATTAGGTTGTTCGCATGTCAGAGGCGGACCTGATCAGGATCGGTCGTGAGCTCCGCAACCCGGTGACGGGCAGCACCCTCGTCATCGTCGAGCGGTCGGCGGAGGTGCTCGTCATGGAAGCGGGATACGCGGCCGACGGGCCGCTGGCCGTCGCGCACCTGCACCCGACGCAGCAGGAGCGCTTTCGGGTGCTCGCGGGTGCGGTCCGGGTGGTGGTCGCGGGCCAGGAGCGCGTGCTGTCCGAGGGCGAGGAGGTCACCGTCCCGCCCGGCACGGTGCACCAGTTCGGCGGTGCCCCGGACCAGGCGGGCCGGGTGCGCTGGGAGGTGCGGCCGCCGCTCCGCACCGCGGAACTCATCGCCACCGGCTTCGGTCTGGCGGCGGATGGACGGGTGAACCAGCGGACCGGGTCGCCCGGACTCCTGCAGTCGGCGCTGATGCTGCGTGAGTTCGACCGAGAGTTCCGGGTGCCGTCGCCGCCCCGGCCGGTCCAGCGACTCCTCTTCGGACTGCTCGCCGGCGTCGCGCGCCGCCGTGGACTCCGGCCGACCCACGTCCCGGCCGCCTTCCGCGGGGAGCCGACTGATAAGCAGGAGTCATGAAGGACGCGACGGGGCAGGCGCAGCCGAAGCAGGCTCGGCCGGTGACGCTGTTCACCGGACAGTGGGCGGATCTGCCGTTCACCGAGATGTGCCGGCTGGCCGGGGAGTGGGGCTACGACGGGCTGGAGATCGCCTGCTGGGGTGATCATTTCGACGTCGCGAAGGCGGCCGAGGACGACGGCTACGTGCAGGAGCGGCGAGACATCCTGGCCGAGCACGGGCTGGGCTGCTGGGCGATCTCGAACCACCTGAACGGTCAGGCGGTATGCGAGGCGATCATCGATGACCGGTACAAGAACATGGTCCATCCCCGGGTCTGGGGAGACGGCGATCCGGAGGGGGTACGCCAGCGCGCGGCGGAGGAGATGAAGACCACCGCACGGGCGGCGGCCGCGTTCGGCGTGGACACGGTGGTCGGGTTCACCGGGTCGGCCATCTGGCACTACGTAGCCATGTTCCCGCCGGTCGGCGACGACGTGATCCAGGCCGGCTACGCCGACTTCGCCGACCGCTGGAACCCGATCATCGACGTCTTCGACGAGGTCGGGGTGCGGTTCGCGCACGAGGTGCATCCGTCCGAGATCGCCTACGACTACTGGTCGACGGTCGCCACGTTGGACGCCATCGACAACCGGCCGGGCTTCGGGCTGAACTACGACCCGTCCCATATGGTCTGGCAGGAGCTGGACTACGTCGGCTTCCTGTGGGACTTCAAGGACCGGATCTACCACGTCGACTGCAAGGACACCAAGGTCCGGATGGACAACGGCCGCAATGGGCGGCTGTCCTCCCATCTGCCGTGGGCGGACCCGCGGCGCGGCTGGGACTTCATCTCCACCGGACACGGCGACACTCGGTGGGAGGACATCTTCCGGATGCTCAACCACATCGGCTATGAGGGCGCGATCTCGATCGAGTGGGAGGACGCCGGGATGGACCGGCTGTCCGGAGCCCCCGAGGCGCTGGACTACATCCGCCGGATGAACGAGATCACCCCGCCGACCGCCTCCTTCGACGCCGCCTTCGCGACGAAGGAGTAGGACCGCGGCCGGTCACCGGCAGGAGTCGCGCTCGACCAGCTTCACCGGCAGCACAGTGCGCCGCCGGAACCGCCGATGCGGTGTCTCCAACCGGTCCAGGACGCGCTGCGCAGCCAGCGTGCCGAGCCGCTCAGGATCCTGGTCGATCACCGTGAGGGCCGGCCGAAGAACGTCAGCCATCGGGAAGTCGCCGAAGCTCACCACGGCCAAGGGCGCGGGTCCGAGGGCCGCAACGGCGGCCATCGTGCATCGGGCGTTCGAGGAGAACAGCGCAGTCGGTGGCTCGGGCCGCTCGAGCAGCTCGCCGACCGCGAGTCTGGCGGACTCTCGGTCCCAGATCTCGAGGACGATCAGGTCGTCCTCGGCCAGGCCGGCGTCGGCCAGCGCGCTCTGGTAGCCCGCCAGCCGGTTACGGGTGGTGGGCACGTCCAGCGTGTCGCCGACGAACGCGATCCGGCGATGCCCGTGCTCGATCAGGTGGGCCGTCGCGGTGTAGGCACCCGCGTGGTCGTCTTCGGTGAAGGAGTCGGCGGCCAATCCCACCGGCAGCCGGTCGACGAAGACCACCGGCGTACGCCGGGTCCAGACGGCGAGGTAGCGCTGGTCGACGCCGATCGGCGCGATCACCAGGCCGCTGAGCGACTGCCGCAGCAGCGACTGCACGATCCGGGGCTCCTGCGCCGGGTCGGCGCCGAGACTGGTGACCACGGTGGACATCCCGTGCTCAGCGGCGAGCCGGTTCACCGCGCGGACGATGGCGGCGAAGAACGGGTCGACGATGTCCGGTACCGCGATGCCGATCACGGGGGCCCGACCGGCGCGAAAGATCGTGGCCAGTCCGTTCGGGACGTAGCCCAGCTGTTTGAGCGCAGCCTCGACCCGCTCTCGCGTGTCGGGGTGGACGTGCCGGTCGCCGTTGAACACGCGCGAGACGGTCTTGGCACTGACGGCCGCGATCGCCGCGACCTCCCGCATCGTCGTCATCGCCGGTCCGGTCCCTCAGCGGCAGCTGTAGCCGCCGTCGACGGGCAGGCACACGCCGGTGATCATCGCCGCGGCATCGCTGAGCAGGAAGACGATCGGTGCGGCGATCTCCTCCTCAGTTGCCCAGCGGCCCAGCGGCATCGCGTCCAGGAAGGGACCACCGATGTCGTCGCGGCCCCAGTACCAGGCCGACATCGGCGTCATCACCACGGTCGGGTTCACGCTGTTCACCCGGATGCGGTGGCGTCCGAGCTCGAGTGCGGACACCCGCGTGATGCCGTCGAGCGCCGCCTTGGACGAACCGTAGGAGACGTGACCCGGCAGCGCGACCAGACCCGCCTGGCTGGAGACGTTGACGATCGACCCGCCCCGTCCGATCCTGATCATCGACGGTGCCGCGTACTTGATCACCAGCAGCGCACCGCGGGTGTTGATCGCGATCACCTTGTCGAACACGGCGATGTCGGTGTCCATCGGGGTGGCGATCTCGCCGCCCCAGCCGGCGCAGTTGACCACCCCGTACAGATCCAGCCCGTCCAGGGCCTGCCGTACGCCGTCCTCCGAGGTCACATCGAACGCCAGGACGCGAGCCCCGGTCTGCTGCGCGATCGCGTCCAGAGCCTCTGGAGAGCGCCCGCCGGCGATCACATCGGCCCCGGCGTCGACGAGCTGGCGGACGGTCGCTCCGCCGATGCCGCCGGTGGCGCCGGTGACCAGGATCGGGCGGCCGTTGAGATCGGTCATCGCTGCCGATACTAGGCCTCTGGCCAACGACATGTCACCGGTGACATGATGTCCTGATCTAGACGGCAGAGGGGTTGACGACTGTGAGCAGCACAACGATGCGGCGGGTCACGGTCCGCCCCGAGGAGGTCGCTCTGGTCGAAGCCGAGCGGCCCGAGCCACGACCGGGCGAGATACTCGTCCAGCCCACCGTGGTCGGAGTGTGCGGCTCCGATGTGCACGCTGCCGCCGGCCACCATCCGATCGTGACCTTGCCGTACAACCCCGGACACGAGGTCGTCGGGGTGGTCTGTGAACTCGGCGGTGCCGTGACCGAGGTACAGGTCGGGGACCGGGTCGTCGTCGAGCCCACCTTGCCCTGCTGGGAGTGCAAACACTGCCGGGCCGGCCGCATCAACCTGTGCGAGCGGCTTCGGTTCTTCGGCTGCGTCCACGACCAGGGTGGAATGGCCGACTACTTCACCATTCCGGCCAACCGCGTCCATGTCCTGCCGGCCGACCTCACCGACGAGCAGGCAGTCCTGATCGAGCCGTTGGCCACTCCGGTCCATGCCGTCGCCCTCAACGGCGGCGTGGCCGATGCCGCGGTCGTGATCATCGGCGCCGGCACGATCGGGCTGCTCGTCCTCGCCGCCGCTCGCGCGGCCGGTGCCCGGCGAGTGGTGATGACCGACATCCAGCAGAGCAAGCGCGCCCGGGCCCTCCGGCTGGGGGCCGACGCGGTCGTCGACGCGGCCCGGTCCGACGTCGTGGCGGCCGTTCGCGAAGAGCTGGGCGAAAGCGCCGACGTCGTCTTCGACTGCGTGGCGGTCCAGGCCACCGTGGACCAGGGGATCCAGCTGGCCTTGAAGGGCGGGTCGGTCATGATCGTCGGCGTGCCGGTCAAGCCGGTGACCGTGCCGTTGCCCGAGATCCAGGACCAGCAGGTGCGGGTGCAAGGCAGCGCGATGTTCATGCCCGCGGACTTCATCGCCGCCACCCGGATGATCCAGACCGGGCACGTCCGCGAAGCCGACTTCATCACCGCGAAGTTTCCGCTGGACCAGGCGGCCGCGGCCTTCGCCGCCTGTACCACCGGCGAGGAGGTCAAGGTGGTGCTCACCCGCTGATCGACGCCGCCCGGGCCTGGCTGCCGATCAGCTCGGCCACCGGTCCTTGGTGCAGGGCGAGATAGATCTCGTCTCGCAGCGCGTTGGCTTCGGCATCGGTCAGCGTCCTGCCCAGTGGCCTGAGCACGATTCGCACCAGCGCATTGGCCTGGTCCGGCCGCAGTCGGAGCCGCCGGCGAGCGCTGTCCGGCAGATCCGGATACGCGGTCAGCGCACGCAGCTCGACGGCCTCCAGGTCGTCGGCCCGAGTGCCGAGCACGCCACGGACCCGGTCACCCAGAGTCTCTGGGTCGGTATCGGCGCCGACGACCAGCGAGAGGTCGCGGCGGATGACGGGCCGAGTCGAGACCGGCCGCCACCGGGTGAGGTCGAGCATCTGCTCGGCGACCCGGGGGTTGGTGTCGCGGAGCAATCGGATGTCCGGGATGCCCTTGCGGATGATCAAAGCCCGGTCGAGGCCCATGCCGAGCGCCAGTCCGGTCCAGCAGTCGGGGTCGAGCCCGGCCGCCGCCAGGACGTGCGGGCGCGGCCAGCCCACACTCGAGCAGCTCGAGCCAGCCGGTATCAGTCCAGACATCGACCTGACGGCCGGACGTGGTGTAGGGATGCACCGCGGGCTCAGAACGCCAGCGGGCGCCGGGCAGCACGGCCTCGACGACGTGGCCGATCATCTCGGCGAGATCGTCGGCCCGCAGCGATGTTCCGGAACGGATCCGCCACAGGTCGACCTGGTGTGGGGCACCGACGTGGGTCCGGTCGAGAACGTCGCGTCGATAGACCAGTCCGGGCAGCACCAGCAGCCGGTCGTGGGCGTCACTTCTCGAACGCAGGGCCGCCGGAACTCCCGCCGAGGTGTGGCTCCGCAGCATCACGGTCGGGCTGACGTAGCGCGAGTAGCGCTGATCGCGGGTCACCGCGGCCGGTGGGTAGCCGAGGTTGTCGTAGTTGTCGGTCACCGCAACCAACGGGCTGGTCCGGCATATCTCGTGCGGTATCGGCCAGGCCCGGCTGAGCCGGTCCAGCACGGCGGACAGCAGCAGCTGCATGCCGTGGGGCCCGGCGTCCGGGTCGGTGAGATCACGCAGCGTAAGGGCAGCCGTCAGCTCCGACGGCGAAAGGTAGGTGATCATGGCGTTGGCCTCCAGGAGTCAGATCGCGGATGGGGGAGCACCCCCGTCCGGTCCGATTCCCGGGCCTAGCTGCCGACAGCGAGATGCCCGCGTCCGGTCCCCGGACGGGGGCGGGCGAATCGCCGCGCTACTGACATACCAGCCACCATGTCATTCTCGCCCTATGAGTGGCACCGCGACCAGCCATTTCCAGCGCGAAGCTTTCAGGCAGCCCGATGACTGGGCGGCGATCGTCGGCCGGGCCGATCAGATCGAGGGACTTCCGCCCCCCGGGCAACGGGTCGCCGTCGTCGGCTGCGGCACCTCGTTGTTCATGGCGCGGGCGTACGCGACCCTGCGCGAGCAGTTCGGCCAGGGCGAGACGGACGCGTTCCCGGCCAGTGAGTATCCGCAGGGCCGCCGCTACGATGCGGTGCTCGCGATCAGCCGCTCCGGCACCACGACCGAGGTGGTCGAGCTGCTGGCATCGCTGGCGGAGAGCGGCGCCGTTCGCACCGCGATCGTGGCCACGCCGGGGACGCCGGTCACCGAGGTCGCCGACCGGGTGATCGAGCTCCCGGAGGTCGACGAGCGATCGGTGGTGCAGACCCGGTTCGCCACCGCCACGCTGGCCCTGCTGCGCGCTGCGCTGGGTCAGGACCTCGACGCGGCGATCGCCGACGCCAGAGCGGTACTGGACGCGGACGAGGACGAGTGCCTCGCAACGGTGGCCGACGCCGAACAGGTCACCTTCCTCGGTCGCGGCTGGACGGTCGGTCTCGCCGAGGAGGCCGCGCTCAAGCTGCGCGAGTCCGCTCAGCTCTGGACCGAGGCGTACCCGGCGATGGAGTACCGGCACGGTCCGATCAGCATCGCCGCGCCGGGCCGGGTGGTGTGGGTGCTGGGTGAGCTCCCGGACGGCCTTCGCGATGAGGTCGTGGCCACCGGCGCTCATCTGGAGCACCGGAGCGCCGACCCGCTCGCCGAGCTGGTCCGAGTGCACCGGCTCTGCCTGCTGAGAACCGGGCGCTCCGGGCTCGATCCCGACCGGCCGCGGCACCTGACCCGCTCGGTCATCCTGCCTAATTGATCATGGACGAGACCGGCACCGTCGTGCTCGCCGTCGACATCGGCGGGACCATGATCAAGGCTGCGCTGGTGGACCGGGCCGGTGTCGAGGTCGCCGGGTCGTCGACCGCCACCCCGGCCGGCCTCGGCCGTGATCTTGGCGCGGTCATCGAGCGACTGGGAACCGACCTACTCGGCCGGGCGGGAGGTCCACCGCATCGGGTGGTGGGCTGCGGGGTGGTCACCCCGGGGATCGTCGATGATCACCAGGGTGTGGTGATCACCGCGGTCAATCTCGGCTGGCGGCAGCTGCCGGTGCGCGACATCGTGGCGCGCCATCTCGCGCTGCCCACCGCGCTGGGGCACGATGTCCGCGCCGGGCTGCGGGCCGAAGCTCGGCTGGGCGTGGCCCATGGGGTCGCCGACGTTGCCTTCGTGCCGGTGGGCACCGGGATAGCCGCCGCACTGCAGATCGATGGCGCGATCCTGTCCGCCGGTGGCTGGGCGGGGGAGCTGGGCCACGTAGTGATCGACCCCGAGGGTCCGCTGTGCGCCTGCGGCCAGCGTGGCTGCCTGGAGACCCTGGCTGCGGCACCGGCGCTCGTTCAGGCGTACGCCGCCCGCACCGGCCGAACTCGGCCGGCGCACAAGATCGCCGAGCTGGCGCGAACGGGTGATCCGGATGCCGTGGCGGTCTGGACTCGGGGCGCCGAAGCACTGGCCCGCGGCCTGACGCTGCTCGTCGCCCTCACCGGCGTCGAGCTCATCGTTCTGGCCGGCGGACTGGCCGAGAGCGGAGACCTGCTGCTCGATCCGGTGCGCCGGAGCTTGGCCGACCGACCCGCGTTCGGACGGCCGGTGCGGGTGGAACGCGGCCGGCTGGGTGACCGCGCCGGCGTGCTGGGCGCGGCGCTGCTCGGCTGGGCTGCGGTGGACGCCCACTCTCCGGGGGGTTCGGGGGGTTTCCCCCCGGAATCCAGAACAGAGCGATGATGAGCTGTGGGCACGGGGTACCGGCGGCGGCCCGCACTGGTCGCCGCGGCACTGCTGGTGATCGGACTGCTGGCCGTCGCGGTCCGGTTCGACACGCCGGCTGATCCCGGGCTGCTCCGGCTCGGCTGGTCGACCTGGCGTTCTGACGGTGTGGTCGTCGACGTCCCCGCCGGAGTGTCGGATGCCACGCTGCGCTCTGGAGACGTGATCAGCGCCATCGCCGGGCATCGGCTGACCGAACCACCCGGCGGGGTCCCCCGGCCGGCGCCGGGCGAGGTCCTCTCCTACCAGGTCAACGGCGCAGAGCGCGGCGTGCTGATGCGCCGACCGAGCGCCTCGGTGCTGATCACCGACGGCTGGGGCAACCTGATCTTCGTTCTCGCGCTGGGCGCGCTCGCCCTCGCCCTCTACCGGCGCCGACCGAAGGAGCCGGCGACCGGCGCACTGCTGGTCGGAGCGGCCGGCCTGTTCGCCAGCACGGTGGTCGTCGTGGCCGGGCTACCGGCCCTCGCGGTGGCCATCGGCGGTCCGCTGCTGTGGCTGTTCAACCTCGGCACGGTCGCCGTGTACGCGGTGGGCTGGGGTGGCATGGTCGCGCTGGCCCTGCTGATGGTGCCGGACCATCCGTGGCTGCGGCGAGCGCCACGCGCCGTCCTGGGCGGTGGCGTACGCCGGCCCGGTTGCGGTCCAGGGTCTTTGGGCGGCCGGGGTGGCGATCGCTGTGCCGAGCACGATCGGCCGACTCGGTCTGGTGCACGGCGGCACCACCGCAGTGGTGGCGGCGACGCAGGTCGTCGGCATCGCCGCCGGCTTGGTCGCCTTTCGCAGCACCAGTGATCCGGCGTTGCGGGCCCGGGTGCGTTGGCTGGGCCTGAGTGGGGCCGTCGCCATCGTTCTCGGCCTCGTCGGCTGGCTGCTGCCGGAGCTGATCACCGGTCGGCATCTGCTGCCCAGCGGCGCCCTCGGCCTGGCCGGGCTACCGTTCGTGGTCGGCCTGGCGGTAGCGCTGCGCCGGCACCAGCTGTTCGACATCGAGCGGCTGGTGAACCGGTCTCTGGTCTACGGGCTGATCGTCGTGATCTTGGTGGCCGGCTATGCCGGGCTGGTGGCGCTGTTCGTGACCGGGCTGCAGCTGTCCAACGCGGTCGCGGCCGCCCTGGCCGCGGCGTTCGTCGCCCTGGTGCTGGCGCCGCTCCGCGGTGCTGCTCAGCGCGTCGTGAACCGGTTGATGTACGGGCACCGCGACGATCCGGCCGGCGTGCTCACCGATCTCGGGGCCAAGCTGGCGTCGGTGCTGCTGCCCGGGGAGGTGCTGCCGGCCGCGGTGGCGGAGATCGGCAGCTCGCTGCGGGTGCCGTTCGTCGCCATCGACCTGTCCGACGGGGGTGGCGGTTTTCGGCCGTCGGCGACCTTCGGTCGGCCGGTCGGTCCGGTCCACACCGCCGCCTTGGTGCATCACGGGGAGACCGTCGGCCTCCTCCGGGTCTCGGGACGCGGCCGGGACGACCCGCTGGACGCGACCGACCTGAGCCTGATCGGCTCGCTGGCCCAACAGATCGGGCCGGCGGTCCAGGCGGTCCGGTTGCATGACGACCTGGTCCGCTCGCGGGCCGCGGTGGTCGCCTCCCGGGAGGACGAGCGACGGCGGCTGCGGCGTGACCTGCACGACGGCCTGGGCCCGTCCCTCGCGGCCATTCGGCTCAAAGCCGGACTGGCGGCGCGCAAGGCGCCGGCCGGGTCGGCCACGCGGACGCTGCTGGATGAGATCGGCACGGAAGTGCAGGCCAGCATCGCCGACATCCGCCGGGTGGTCGATGCGCTGCGCCCGCCGGCCCTGGACGAGCTCGGTCTGGTGGGGGCGCTGCACGCCCGCGCGTCGTCATTGACCGGCGAGCTGCGCCTGACCGTGTCCGGGCCGGACGAGATGCCGACGCTGCCGGCCGCGGTCGAGACCGCGGCCTACCGGATCGCGGTCGAGGCGATGACCAATGCGGTGCGCCACAGCCGAGCTGAGACCGGCACGGTCACCGTGGAGGTCGGCAGCGGAGCGCTCACGGTCGCGGTCCGCGATGACGGCATCGGGCTGGGTACCGACCACGAGGCGGGTGTCGGTCTGCGCTCGATGACCGAGCGCGCGGCCGAGGTGGGCGGGACCTGCCAGATCTCGGCTCCGGCCGACGGCGGCACCCTGGTGCGGGCACGACTGCCACTGGACCTGGCCGGAACCTCATGATCACGATCGTGCTGGCCGATGATCATCCGGTGTTCGCCGCCGGACTGCGGGCCGTCTTCGAAGCCGAACCTGACGTCGAGGTGTTGGCGCTGGCGGCGACCGGCCGGGACGCGCTGCAGTCCGTGATCGATCATGCGCCCGACGTGGCCGTCCTCGATCTGTCGATGCCCGACGGCGACGGACTGTGGGTGAGCGCCCAGCTGCGGGCCGCCGGGCTCGAGACCCGGGTGTTGATCTTGACGATGGCCGGGGAGGAGGAGAGCGTGCTGGCCGCGTTGCGGGCCGGCGCCCACGGCTACGTGGTCAAGGGTGCGGGTCCGGACGAGATCGTGGCGGCGGTGCGAGCCGTGGCGCACGGCGAGGCGGTGTTCGGCGCCGGGATCGCGGCCCGGATGCTGCAGCACTTCGCGCGGACGGCCACCGCTGCTCCGTTCCCACAGCTCACCGACCGCGAGCACGAGGTGCTCCGGCTGATCGCCACCGGTGCCGACAACACGACCGTGGCGCGGCGGCTGGGGGTGAGCGGCAAGACCGTCCGCAACCACGTGTCCAACCTCATCACCAAACTGCAGGTGTCGGACCGGACGGCGGCGGTGCTCAAGGCCAGGGAAGCCGGCCTCGCGGACTAGGGCCGTGAACTTCCCGATCAGCCCGGGACAAACGCCCGTGACGACGGGACGCCGGAGTGGTCACTCTTGGGCCATGGAGACCACGAACAACCTCGAAAGTGCACGCCGCTGGGCCCTGATCAGCGGTGGGGTCGGGCTGCTGGCCGGGTTGGTGCTGCTGGCCTTCTTCGCGCTCGCCGCGAGCTGGCTGGGCCGGATCAACGACGCCCTGGGGGTGGTCCAGTTCGGCGCGCTCGGCCCCGTCGTCTGGGCGCTCGGCCGACGGCTCCCGGCAACCCGTAGCGTACGGATGGTGACGATCGTCGCGGTCGTGGCCGCCATCGCCGCGGCGGTGCTCGGACTGCTGTTGGCGGTCGGCGCACTGACCTTCGAGCAGCAGATCGGCCCGTTCCTGGCGACGATCATCGTTCTCTACGGATGGCTGCTGATGATCAACCTGACCGGACACCGGACGCGTACGCTGCCCCGGATCATCACCCGCGTCGGAGTGCTGGTGGCCACTGGCTTCCTGGCGGCGATGGTCCTCGTCGGCGCCGGTTTCGTGCTTCCTGGGCCGATCGGGCAGATCACGCAGTACCTGGGCTACGGCATCGCCGTACTCGGCTGGCTCGGGCTGCCGGTGTACGTGCTGCTGCTCGCGGCCCGCGTGTTCACCCCGGTACCAGCTCCGCAGAGCTCGCGGCAACCGGTAGGGGGCTCGGCGCGATGACCGCCCATTTGGCTGCCGATCGTCCGGTGCGCGTCGAAGCGGGCGGCCGAGCGCTCCCGCTGCTGGTGATCGGCGCAGTGTGCGGGCTGGCGTGGGCGGCCTCGCTGCGCGGCTTCATGACCCAGATCGTTGCGGAGTCGCAGCTGACGTGGCTGGGCACCTTCGGCTGGATCCTGCTGCCGGGCGTGCTGACCGGCCTGCTGCTGGCGTGGGCCGAGCACCTGCGGCGTACCGGGGGTCGGCGCGGCTGGCGATGGCTGGCTGCCGCACCGCTGACCTTCGCGAGTGTGCTGGTGCCCGGCTTGCTCGATCCGGCGACGATGTTCTCCGGCGGCGTCGGCGGTGGCGCGATCGGCGTGCCGGTGTACGGGATGCTCGGGGGGTTCGCTTTGACCCGCCGTGGCCCGGTCTGGGCGCGGGTGCTCTGTGGCTTGCTGTTCCTCAGCATGGTTCCGATCTGGATCCTCACCGTGACCAGTTTCGGTGGCTCCGCGCTCGCCGTCGGCACGGCGCGGGGCACCTGGGTCGCGCTCTGGTACTGGTCACTGATGGGCGTACTGGCGCTGGCCTGTGCAATCCCGCACCGGCCGATTGTTCGAGAGGAGATGGTGTGACGACAACTGCGGCTATGGCCGTCGACACGGATCGCTGGAATCGGCTGGCCCGAGGTACCGGGATCGCCGGGCTCGCCACGATCGTTGCGTTGTTCACCCCCATCGTGGCCATCGCCACCCAGGGCGAGCCGGCATTCGACGCGACGGCGGCAGAGGCTCTGGCCTTCTTCCTCAACGGGGGAGCGGGTTGGTTGCAAGCGGCCTCAGCGATGGTCGGGTTGGCCGGCATCGGCGTGATCTCGTTCGTCACCGGTCTGGGGCTGCTCCTCGCCCGGGCGGAGGGAAGCCCGCCCTGGCGCTCCGTGGTGGCGGTGGCGTCCGGGCTGATGTTCGCGGCGTACCAATTCCTCGACGTCAGTTGGGACGCCGCCTCCTACGGCGGTGCGGATCTGGATCCGGCCGTGGCGAGCTATGCGTTCGATGTCGGCAACCTCGGCTTCGCCAACATCTGGATCGCGATGGGCGGCTTC
This sequence comes from uncultured Actinomycetota bacterium, assembly GCA_963711015.1. Taxonomy (GTDB): domain Bacteria; phylum Actinomycetota; class Actinomycetes; order Propionibacteriales; family Propionibacteriaceae; genus Microlunatus. The sequence goes on along the minus strand of CAVQCQ010000010.1, from coordinate 22,211 downwards.
GCGATCTGCGCGGGCTGGGTCGTGCTGTCGACCCGGATGCTCGGCCGGTGGCTGGGCTGGTGGGCCATCGTTGCGGGGGCCGGGCTGATCCTCGTCCGGTTCGCGTGGGAGGGCGAGATCTGGTTCGCCCCGTACGCGCTGTTCTGGCTCTGGGTGATCATCGTCTGCGTGCAGCTGATTCGAGGCAGGCTCAGCACACCGGACCGCGTGTCGACGTAAGACCTGTCACGCGCGCAGGTACACGGGATCCACAGCCGTCACCGAGTCCGAGCGAGCGCCTTGGCCTCGCGAGCGGCTGACCTGGAGCCCCAGAGGTCGCCGCTCCGCAGCCGGGCGCTGGCCAGTTCCTCCAGAGCGCGCTGCAACTGAGGGCCGACGGTCGTCGGATCGATGGGAAAGCGGTCGCGGAGCAGTTCGACGACCCGCTCGTTGGCGGCCCGCGCCGCTCGCCGGTCGCCCAGGGACCGCGCGTCTTGCCAGGCTTGCTGAGCGATGGCGAGCTCATCGGGTTCTGGTTCGGGCTGGGGCTTCTGCTCCGGCTCTGGTTCAGGTTCTGGTTCGGGCTGGGGCTTCTGCTCCGGCTCTGGTTCAGGTTCGGGCTCGGGTTCGGGCTCTGGTTCTGGTTCGGGCTGGGGCTTCTGCTCCGGCTCAGGTTCAGGTTCCGGCTCAGGTTCGGGTTCGGGCTCTGACTCAGGCTCGGGTTCGGGTTCGGGTTCCTGAGGCTGGGCAGCCTCCCGTCGCTCGAGCTCATCCAGTTCGGCTTGCAGGAGCGCCAGCTCCAGCCGTTCGGCCTCGGCGGGATCGGTCTCGCGAAGCTCGGCGAGCCTGCGCTGGGCCGCGGCATCGGCCTCCTCGGCTTCGCGTCGTTCGACCTCGAGTCGGTGAGCCTCCAGTCGCTCCTCCCGTCGGCGCTTGGTCTCGGCCCGTTCCGTCTCCGCTTCCGCGGCACGGCGCTCGGCCTCCGCCTGAGCGGCCGCCTCGGCCGCCGCCTGCTCCTCGGCTCGCTGCTCCGCCGCCACCCGGTCGGCTCGTTCGCGCTCGGCGGCGTGCTCGGCGGCCGCGCGCTCGGCTGCGCGCTGCAGTTCCTGCTCCCGGTGCTGAGCCTCGGCGCGCTCAGCTGCCAGCCACGCGGCGGTCGCCGGCGGCAGGTGTTCGCCGGTCGTTGGCCGAGCGTCCCGGCCGACCCGGGAACGGGTGTCCAGATCGCGCGCCAGGTTGGTCGACGCCGTCGCCAGCTGGGCCTGCGCCGGTTCGCCCAGCCGAGCCGAGAGCTTCTCCAAGATCTCGACCAGCTCACGTCGCACGCCGAGTCCGACGTCGATCTCGCCGAGCGCGACCAGCCGATCGGCCAGGTCGCCGTAGAGGCCGGACAGCGGCTCCGCCAGCCGCTCGAGCTGAGCCGGGCTGAGGCGCCGCGGCTCCGCCAGTCGTCCGTCGACGACCTGGTCATAGCGAGTTCGCGCAGCGTGGAGGTAGCCCAGCGACTCCGCGACGCGCCCGGCGGCCAACCGGGCATCGGCGGCCAGCCGGTCGACATCGATCGCCAGATAGGCCGACTCAGGGTCGGAGCGGAGGTTCGATTCGTCGAGCCGAGCCAGGGCCTCGTCGGCGCACGCGTTTGCGGTCTTTACGGAATCGCCGGCCAGGGCGGCGCGAGCCGAGGCGAGAAGCGACCAGATCACCGTGTCCGGGGTCAGTTGCTCACTCAGCCCGTGGCTGCGGAGCTCGGCGCGCAGCTCATCGAGCGACTCGAGCGTCCGGCCCGCCGCCTCCGGCAGACCTATGCCGACCTGGATCGTCGCCAGCTGAACCACAGCGGTCAGGTAGCGGGCGGCAATCGACGGGGATGTGTACGGCCCGATCGGTCCTGTCGCCGCAAGCAGCTGCCCCGCTCGGCGGACGGCGTCCTGGGCATCGGTCGCGGCGTCGGTGTACGCGTGGCCGAGCAGCCGGTGCCGGGTGAGCTGGACCAGGGCATCGGCCAGCTCAGGCTCCCGGCTCGGGTCCGAGCCGACCCAGCCGCGCAGCCGCCCGACCAGCGACACCAGCTGCTTGGTGCGCTGCGCGTACGGGTCCTGCGCTGGCTTGCGTGACGGCTGGCTCATCCGGCCCATTGTGCAGGCTCGGCCAACCGCAACGGTGCGGTCAACCGGCGGCGCAGTATTCGGCGAGTCCGTTGGCCGCAGCGACGCGAGCGGGATTCACGCTGGGTCCGTCCCGGCGAGGGTGCACCCGATTGGTCAGCAGGATCACGTATGCGGACGCCGCGAAGTCGATCACCAGCGAGGTACCCGTGAAACCAGTGTGTCCGGCTGTCCTCGGCGCGCTCAGCCGGCCCATGTACCAGGGCTGGTTCAGCTCGAAGCCCAAGCCGTGATCATGTCCGGGAAACGCCGCGGTCGCGTTGCTGATCATCTGGTGCACGCTCTCCGGTCGCAGGACCGCCGGCCCGTGGCCGAGGAGCGACTGCGCCAGGATCGCCAGATCCCCGGCCGTGCCGAACATCCCGGCGTGGCCGGCGACGCCGCCGAGGGCCCAGGCGTTCTCGTCGTGGACCTCGCCCCAGACCAGGCCACGGGCCGGGGCGGCCTGGAACTCCGTCGCCGCGATCCGATCTCGCTGTTCCGCTGCGGGTCGGAAACCGGTGTCGATCATGCGAAGCGGGCCGGTGACTCCGTCGATGATCAACTGGTCCAGCGGCGTCCCGGCGACTCGGGCGGCGATCTCGCCCAGCGCGATCACGTTGAGATCGCTGTAGCAGAAAGCGGCTCCGGGTGCGGTCGTCGGTGCGGCGGTCAGCGCGGCGCGCAACCGAGACGCCGGATCAGCATGGGAGGACCAGAGCGGTAGCCAGAAGGGCAGGCCCGATGTGTGCGTCAGCAGCTGCCGGACACTCGTGTCCCGGGCGGCGAACTCCGGCAGATAGTGCGTCACCGGTGCCGCCAGGTTGACCCGGCCGGCTTCCACCTGCTGCATGACCGCGATCGCGGTGAACAGCTTGGTCAACGAGGCCAGGTCGAAGATCGTGTCCGTGCGGGTGGGCCGCTGCTGGTCCTGCGGCAGCAGAGTCTTCGTCCCGTCGGCGTACCGCCGCGCATAGCCGGTGGCTCGATGCAGCAGCACCGTGTCCCGGTGGCCGTAGAGCAGCACAGCTCCGGGGTAGAGCGACGTCGGTCCAGCCGCATACGCCTCGATCCGCTGCCACGCCGCGTCCAACCAAGGCCGCATCTGTTCACCCTAGTCAAGTCGAGAATGCGAGAATAAGGGCGTGAGACCGAAACCCGGCCTGACCAAGTACGAGGCCTTGGCCGCGGCACTCGAGGACCGGCTTCAGGGCCTGCAGCCGCACGATGTGCTGCCGACCGAGCGCGAGCTGATGATCGAGTTCGGGGTCAGCCGCGTCACCGTGCGTCAGGCGTTGAGCCGCTTGATCGCCCGGGGTCTGGTCTACAACGTCCAGGGATCCGGCACCTATGTCGCGGACCCGGACGTGCTGTCCAAGACACTCCGGCTGACCGGGTTCTCCGAAGACATGCGGACCCGCGGACTGCGTCCGGCCAGCGTGGTGCTGAACACCGCGACGGTGGCGGCGTCGCCCGAGACCGCCCGCCGGCTCGAGCTGCGGCCCGGCGCGGAGTTGATCACCATCCACCGGTTGCGACTGGCCGACGACACCCCGATGGCGCTGGAGGCGGTGGAGTTTCCCGCTGATCTCGTCGACTGGAGCGGGATCGACCTCGACGGGTCGATCTACGAGCAGCTCGAGGAGCGCGGGGTACGGGTCGCCCGAGCCGCGCAGAGCATCGACGCGGTCAACCTCGACGCCTGGCAGGCCCGGCATCTGGACCAGGCGGTCGGAGCGGCGGCCATCCGGGTGCGCCGGGTCAGCAGCAGCAGCCGCGGCCAGCCGGTGGAGTACGCCGAGACGATCTACCGCGCCGACCGCTACAGCTTCAACACCGTGGTGACCCGCGAAGGATGATCACTGCCGATCCGCTGCAGCGCATTCGCGGCGGCCTGGTCGTCTCCTGCCAGGCGTATCCGGGCGAGCCGATGCGTCACCCGATGATCATGGCCGCCGTCGCCGAGGCTGTGCTGGCCGGAGGAGCGGTCGGGATCCGGGCGCAAGGGCTGGACGATCTCGCCCGAATCCGGGCCCGGACCGGTGCGCCGCTGATCGGGTTGCTCAAGATCGACGGGTCGGGGGTCTTCGTCACGCCGACCGTGGCTGCTGTCGTCCAGGTGGCGGAGGCCGGTGCGGACATCGTGGCCCTGGACGGCACGACCCGGGAGCGGCCCGACGGACGGCAGCTCACCGAGAGCATCGCGGCCATCCATGCGGCCGGACGGCTGGTCATGGCCGACTGCGGCAGCCTGGCGGACGCCGAGGCGAGCGTGGCCGCGGGCGCGGACTGCGTGGGAACCACGCTGGCCGGCTACACGCCGAGCCGCCCGGCCACCGATGGTCCGGATCTCGATCTCCTCGCCGAACTGGTGGACAAGATCGGTGTCCCGGTGATCGCCGAAGGGCGCATCGGCACCCCGGCCGAGGCGGCGGCGTGCCTGGCCGCCGGCGCGTACGCCGTGGTCGTGGGATCGGCCATCACCCACCCGACCCGGATCACCCAGTCCTTCGTCGCCGCCCTGAGGGGTTAGCCGGAGCTGGCACCGATTGCGGCTCGGAGAAAGCCGTCGTGTTCGGCCAGCAGCCTCCGCGCCGACTCGACGTCCAATCCGGTCTCGAGGACCAAGATCGCCTCCTTGACCGAGCCGCCGGTCTCGGCGAGCGTTGCGGCGGCCTGGTCGGCGTCGGCGCCGGTGGCCAGGCAGGTGATCCGGATCGCCCGAGCACGCAGCTTGGCGTTGCTCGCCTGGACATCGACCATCAGGTTGCCGTAGGTCTTGCCCAGCCGGACCATCGCCAGGGTCGTGATCATGTTCAGCACCATCTTCTGGGCGGTGCCGGCCCGCAGCCGGGTGGAGCCGGCGACGAACTCCGCACCGGTGACCACCTCGACGGCGATGTCCGCCGCGCGACCGACCTCCGAGCCGGCGTTGGCGGTCACCCCGACCGTGAAGGCCCCGACCTGGCGCGCGTACGCCAGCGCGCCGACGACGTACGGCGTGCGTCCGGAGGCCGCGATGCCGACCACCGCATCGGCCGCGCCAACCCCGAGCGCCCTGAGATCGTCCGCCCCTGACGTGGGGTCGTCCTCGGCGCCCTCCACCGACGACCGGATCGCGACCGGACCACCGGCGATCACCGCCTGCACCAGATCCGGCGGCGTGCCGAAGGTCGGCGGGATCTCGCTGGCGTCGAGGACCCCCAGCCGACCGGAGGTGCCGGCGCCGGCGTACACCAGTCGACCGCCGGTGCGCAGCCGGCCGGCCACTCCGTCAACCGCCGCTTCGATCCGGTCGGCGACCCGGGTCATGGCCTCCGGCAGAATCCGGTCGCCGTCGATCATCAGCCGGACCAGCTCACCTGTCGGCCGGCTGTCCAGGCCGGTGAGCGCCGGATCGATCGCCTCTGTCGACAGCTGGTCCAGGTCCAGATCCAGCAAGATCAGGACCTGGTGAACTTCTTGACCTTCGGGTCCTCCTTGGTGGCGTCGGCCAGCTTCTGCATGTTGGCGCAGAACTCGTCCGCCGTGAGATCGCCGTGCAGCAGGTTGCGGACCTGGTCCTTCTGCCCGTCCCGCATCGGCGCGTACCAGTCGGAGTAGCGGAAGGAGATGATGTTGTCACCGGCTGCGGACGCGGCCTCGGCCACCGACTTCAGCGCAGTGCTCGGGTTCGTCAGGCTGTCGCCGGCGCCCTTCACGGCGGCCAGGTTGCCGGTGAGCTCAGCGAACTTCGCAGTGCCGGCCGCGCTGAGCATGATCCGCAGCAGCTGCATGCCGCCCTGCGGGTTCTTGCCCTGCTGTGCGACGATGAACGGCTCCCCGTCGCCACCGTTGATGGTGCCGAAGGGCAGCTGGTCGCTGCCGGTCAGTGACGGGAACGGGGTGACCACCATGTCGAAGCCGTCGGGCACCTTGCCCTTCATCTCGTTCTCCAGCCAGGAGCCCACCGGAATGATCGCGGCCTCGCCGAGCAGCCATTCGGTCTGCGACGTGGTGTGGTCGATGCCCTCGGAGCCCTTGAGGATGTAGCCGGCCTTCTTGTAGTCCTCCCAGGCCTTCGCCGCGGCCAGCATCGAGTCGTTGGTCCAGCCGTCGGGCTCCAGGTTGTCCACCTTGGTGAGGATCTCCGGACCGCCGTGCTGGGCGGCCATCGTGGTGATGACCACCGCCATGTACTGCGTGTGCACGCCGGTGTGGATGAACGGCGCCATCCCGTCGGTCTTGATCTTGTCGCTGAGCCCCATGAACTCGTCCCAGGTCTTGGCCGGCTCCCACCCCTTCTCGCCGAACAGGCTGCTGGAGTTCCAGAATCCCCACATCGAGAACACATAGCTCAGCACGTGGAAGGTGCCGTCGAAGGAACCCTTCTCCACCGCGCCCGGCAACAGGATGTCCGCGATCTTGACGTTCGGGTCGTCCATGGTGGGTGCGTCCAGCAGCGGCTTGAGGTCGGCCAGCTGCTTCTGGCCGGCCAGAGTGGCCATCGGCATCTGGTCCGCGCCGGAGTTGTCGATCAGGTCCGGTGGGTTGCCGGCAGCGAACCGCGGCTGCAGCGTCGACCCGATCTTGACCGTCGAGGTCATCTTGGCCACCTCGGCGCCGGCCCAGGCGTTGTAGAGCTTGATGTGCTCCGCGCCGTACTGGTCGCCATAGCCGCCGTTGAAGATCACGTAGTCGAGCGGTGCCGCCTTGTCAACGCCGAGCGGGTTGTCGGCCGAGGTCTCGCCGGCCGGCCCGGAGGTTTCCTCGGCGGTGCCGCCACCGCCACCGGTGGCGCAGGCGCTGAGGCCGCCGATGCCGAACATCGCCGCGCTTGCTGCCGCCAGCTTGATCGCCGTGCGGCGGCTGAAGGCCGCTGGGAGCTGATCGGTCATGGGGTTGTGTCCTTTCACTGGGGTTCAGGCGAGTGGCTACTTGAGCGCGCCCGCGGTCATGCCGGACTGGATCTGCTTCTGGAAGATGAGATAGAGGATGAGTACCGGCAGCATGCCGATGATCAAGCCGGCGAACAGGCCGGAGAAATCGGCAGCATATCCGGCCTCGGCGGCCATCTTGGCGAGTCCCTGGGTGACCAGGTACTTCGACTCGTCGTTGTTGAGGAACAGCGGGATCAGGTACTGGTTCCACATTCCTAGTGCGTTGAAGATTCCGATGCTGATCAAGCCTGGCCGGGCCAACGGCAACATAACGAAGAGGAAGGTGCGGTAGTGCCCGGCCCCGTCCACGAACGACGCCTCGGTGAGTTCCTTGGGCAGCGTGGCGAAGAATCCGGTCAGGAAGAACACCGTGAACGGCATCGCGTACGCGACGTAGACCGCGATCAGCCCGTGGTAGGTGTTCAGCAGGCCGAGCTGCTTCATCACCCCGAACAGCGGGACGACGGCCAGGAAGATCGGCACGGCCATGGCCCCGATAAAGGCCAGGTTGAGGATGGCCCGGCCGGGGAAGGTGTAGCGGGCCAGGCAGTAGGCCATCATCGCGCCCAGCACCATGACGATCAACGTCGCCGCCGTGACCACGATGAAGGAGTTGAGGAAGTAGGAGGAGAAATTCGACTCGGTCCACGCCCGGGCGTAGTTCTCGAACTGCAGGCTGGCCGGCAGGCGCCAGGAGTCGACGAAGATCTCGTTGTCGGTCTTCAGCGAGCTCATCAGCACCCAGAGCACCGGGATCGCGGTGATCAGCGCCCAGATGATCAACACCGCGTGGGTGGCGACCGTGATGGCTCCGGTCCCGCCCTTTTCCCCCTTGGTCTCGGTCCGCAGCTCGACGGTCTTGCCTGGCGGTGCGGCCGTGATGGTCATCGCCCACCACCCCCCAGCCCCCATCCACCTACGCGGCCCTGTGCAGTTTCGGACGCAGCGTCCGTTTCTTCGCGCTGTGCTCCCGTTACTTCCGGCGTACAGCGCGAAGATCGAACGCAGCGTCCGATTCCGGCAGGTGGTGGTGGGCATGATCGTCACATCTCCACCTGCTCCCTGCGGGCGATACGCAACGTGGCGGCAGCCAGCCCCAAGGTGAGCACGAACAGCACGACCCCTTGCGCCGTGGCGTAGCCGAAGAGTCCCTGCTCCTTGAAGTTCTTGTAGATCGACAGCGCCATCACCGTAGTGGAGTTCTCCGGGCCGCCGGGGCCGATGGTCATCAGCTGCACGATCGCGAACGCGTCCAGGGCGAGGATGCCGAGGTAGATGAAGGCGACGACCACCGCCGGCCGGAGCAGCGGCAAGGTGATCCGCATGAAGGTCGCGAACCGGGTCGCCTTGTCGATCGCCGCCGCCTCGATCAGCTCCCGCGGGATGCTCGCCATCGCGGCGGAGAAGTAGACCATGTAGAAGCCGACGCTCATCCAGACCATGACGACGATCACGGTCAGCAGCGCCGTCCGCGTGTCGGCCAGCCAGGACGGCGGGTCGGCGATGCCGATCAGCCGAAGCAGTGAGTTGAGGAGCCCGTTCGGCTGGAACACCTGCTGGAACATGATGCCCAGCGCGGCAACCGAGATCACCTGGGGAACGAAGAACAGGATCCGATAGAAACCCGACCCAGTGACGCCGCGGATCTGGCCACCCTTCGTACTCCCGGACAGGTTCAGCATGCTGGCGAAGAAGAGCGAGATCACGATCGTCACCGCGGGCACGATCAGGAACAAGATCACGTTGTTCCGCAGCCCGGCCCAGAAGATCTTGTCCGGCGCCGTCCCGATGCCGAACAGGTAGCGGAAGTTCTCGAGTCCGACGAAGTCGTAGAACGGGCTGTAGCCGGTCCAGTTGGTCAGCGCGAGGTAGAACGCCTGGGCGTACGGGGACACTACGAAGACGAAGAACAACACCATCGGCAAGGCGAGAAAGCTGAGCAGGAACGGGATCTTGCCGTGCTTCACAACACCTCCTGAGATCCAGAATTCCCAGCCAAATGGTACGGACCAATTAGGCCGATTGTGTAGTATCTTGCCCACAGATGTCCAGCGAAACGGCTGTTTTGGTCCGTACCAGATGGGTATCAATCGGGTCTCGCCAGAGGAGTGCGGATGCACCTCGTCGGACTAGACGTCGGGGGATCCAAGACGCACGCCCTCAGTCGGGTGTCCGGGATGGACGACCTCGAGCTGTTCGCCGGTAGCGCCAACCTCGCCTCCGTGGGCCCTGCCGAAGCGGGACGCCAGCTCGACGTGATCTTCAGTGCGCTCACCGCGTCCGACCGCGGACCGGTCGAGGTGGTCTGTGCGGGCGCGGCTGGTGTCGACACCCCGGCAGGACGGGCCGCGATGCGGACCCTGCTGAGCGAGCTGGCCCCGGACGCGACCATCTCGGTCGTGCACGACGCCCACCTCGTCCTGGCCGCCGCTGGGCTCGACGAAGGGATCGCCCTGATCTCCGGCACCGGTTCGGTGGCCTGGGGTCGTCACCGGAACGGCCGGTCGGCCCGCGCCGGTGGTTGGGGCTACCTGCTGGGCGACGAAGGCAGCGGGTACGCCGTGGTCCGGGAGGCGGTCCGGCACGCGCTGCGGCTCGCCGACCGGGCGTTGCCGCCCGACCGGCTGGCCGGCGAGCTCGCCACCGCCTGCGGTGCAGCAGATCCGGCGGAGCTGCGCGACCACTTCTACGCCCGGCCCGAGCGCCGCTACTGGGCCGGTTTCGCGCCGATCGTGGGCGATCTCGCTGCCGATGGTGATGCCGCGGCTCGACTGATCGTCGGCATCGCCGGCGAGGAGCTGGCCGATCTGGCGCGCGCCGTGCACCGCACGCTCGGCCTGCCCGTGCCCTGCCCGGTGGTGCTCGCCGGCGGGCTGCTGCGTCACCAGCCCGAGCTGCGGCGGGCCGTCGGGATCGCGTTGGCACCCGGCGGGCTCACCGACGTCCGGGTCCTCGATGTGGATCCGGTCGAGGGTGCGCTCGAGCTGGCCCGCGGCTCGGCGCCGGTCGCGGGAAGCGAGCGTCGATGAGCGACCCGGTCCCCGCCCCAGGCCGGCTGATGGCGGCCGAGGTGGCCGAGCAGCCGGAGGCCTGGAGTCGACTGCTGGCGGCAGCCCGCGGCGCGGACAGCGAGATCGACCGAGCCGCCGAGTTGATCATCGGATACGAGCCGCGATTCGTGCTGTTGGCCGCGCGCGGCACGTCCGACCACGCGGCTCTCTACGGCAAGTACCTGGCGGAGATCGTCCATCAGCTCCCGGCTGGACTGGTCTCACCGTCGACCATGACCGCCTACGGCGCCCGGCCGGACCTGCGCGGCGTCCTGATGGTGGGCATCAGCCAGTCCGGCGGCTCGCCCGACCTGATCCAGTCGCTCGAGGTGGCCCGTGATGCCGGCGCGCTGACGGTTGCGCTGACCAACCAGCCCGGCTCGCCGCTGGCCGAGGCCGCCGAGGCCCACATCGCGGTGCACGCCGGGCCGGAGCGCGCCGTCGCCGCCACCAAGTCCTACACCGCGCAGCTGCTCGCCCTGTACCTCCTCGCCGACCGTGTACGCGGGGGGCACGGCGAAGCCGCCGCCGCCCTGCCGGATCTCGGAGCAGAGCTGTTGGCCCGAGATGAGGAGGTGGCTGAGCTCGCCTCGCGCTACCGCTTCGCCACCCGGCTGGTCAGCACCGCCCGCGGCTACTCCTACCCCACCGCACGAGAAGCGGCCCTGAAGCTGATGGAGACCTCCTACGTCTCCGCCCACGCGTTCTCCGGCGCAGACCTGTTGCATGGGCCGCTGGCCATGATCGATCCGCAGGTCCCCGTGCTGGCCGTGGTGGGCGACGGCGTCGGGGGGCGGGCGATGCAGCAGGTGCTGCCGCGGCTGGCCGAACAGGGCGCCGACGTGCTCTGCGTCGGTACCCGCGAGGCGGTCAAGCAGGCCCGGGCGGGCGTCGTGCTGCCCGACGGAGTCGCGGAGGAGATCTCGCCGGTCCTGGAGATCCTGCCGTTCCAGCAGCTGGCCCGTCATCTCGCGGTCGCCCGCGGCAGTGACCCCGACGCCCCGCGCGGCCTGGCCAAGGTGACCCGGACGCTATGAGCGACACCATTCTGACCGCAGCCGCTGTCGTCGCCGACGGCAAGGTCCACCGCCCAGGATGGCTGGAGATCGCCGGCGACCGGATCGGTGCCGCAGGCCAAGGCCAGCCGCATCGACCAGCGGATGTCGATCTTGGTGACCAGACGGTGGTGCCGGGATTCGTCGACATCCACTGCCACGGCGGCGGTGGCGGAGCCTTCACCACGGGCAGCGAGGCCGAGGCGCTGCAGGCGGCGCGGTTCCATCGGACTCGCGGGACGACGACGATGCTGGCCAGTCTGGTCACCGCCAGCCCGGAGGACCTCCAGACCGGCGTCAAGGTGCTGGCCGGACTGGCGGAGGAGGGCGAGATCGCCGGCATCCACCTGGAGGGCCCGTGGCTGTCGGACCGGCGGGCGGGTGCTCATCCCAAGGCTCTGCTGCGGGACCCGGATCCGGCCGAGATCGCTGAGGTCCTGGCGGCCGGGCGCGGGCATGTCCGGATGGTCACCCTCGCTCCCGAACGGCATGGCGCACTCGACGCCATCCGGCAGGTCCTCGGTCAAGGGGCCATCGCGGCGATCGGTCACACCGACGCGACGTACGCCGTCACCCGGGCCGCGCTCGATGCCGGGGCGAGCGTGGCGACCCATCTCTACAACGCGATGCGCCCGCCGCACCATCGCGAGCCCGGCCCGGTCGTCGCGCTGATCGAGGACCCCGACGCCGTGCTCGAGCTGGTCCTGGACGACGTGCACCTGCATCCCGCGGTGTTCCGACAGGTGCTGGCCGCCGCCGGGCCCGACCGGATCGCGCTGGTCACCGACGCCATGGCGGCGGCCGGGATGACGGACGGGGCGTACCCGCTCGGTTCGGCGCACGTGACGGTGAAGGACGGCACCGCCCGGGTCCGAGGTACCGACACGATCGCCGGCAGCACCGCGACGGGGGACGAGCTGTTCCGGCGGGCGGTGGCCGAGTGCGGCTACTCGGGCGACGAGGCGCTCCTCACCGCCGTCCGGCTGACCTCGGCAACCCCGGCCCGGGCCCTCGGCCTGACCGACCGGACCGGCGCGGTGGGCGGACGGGCCGACCTGGTGGTGCTGGACTCAGACCTCTGTCCGAGCCGGGTGATGATCGCCGGGATCTGGCGGGCGTGACCGACTCCTGGCCGCTGGTCGCCGTGGGTATCGGCGGCACGAAGATCGCGGCGGGGCGCGTCGACCACGGGCTGCGGGTGACCGAGCGGCGCACGGCACCGTGTCCGGCGACGGCCGGTCCCGATGCCGTGCTGAGCCTGGCGGCCGACCTGCTCGGCTGCACCCTGGGCCTGCTCGCGCTGTTGATCACGACGATCACCAGCCTGGCCGGGTCGGGGTGGCCGCTGGCGGTGCTCGCCGCGTACGCCGCCGGGGCCGGGCTCGGCCGGATCACCTTCGGCACCGGGCCGGTGGACCCGACACCGCCCCCGGCGCGACCGCGTCGGGCCGCCGATTAGCCCACGCCGTTCGGGCCCACTCGACTCAGACACGTCGGCCGTCCTGAGTCGGGAGTATCGTCTGCGCGGTGGCCGAGCTCGACGAAGTCCGGGTGATCGAGGAGGTCGAGCGCCTGCTCGCCGAGCGCGGATCGATGACCGTCGACGAACTGGTCGTCGCGCTGCGGGAGCATGGCGTCGACCCCGGCTCGGAGGAGGAGTTCGTCGACCTGCTCTATGACGAGGTCGGCCCAGACTTCACGGCGTTCGGGGATGGCCGATGGGCCTACCTGCCGAGGCTGTTGCGCAACCGGATTCTCACCCACCGGCTGACCGAGGTCGAAGTCGAGCACAACATCGTGCACATCAATCCGGACCTCGAGCTGATCCTGCTCGTGGAGGACGAGTCGCTGCACTTCTCGCAGGGGGAACCGATCCGAATCGAGTTCCCCCACCGGCCGCAGGAGAAGGACGAGCGAAGGGTGCCGACCGAGGTCCTGGACCCGTCGGGCAGCCTCGTGCTGCCGGTCGGGACCTTGGCCGATGGCGATGTCGACAGCCTGGTCCGCCTGGAGCTCACTGATCAGGGACTCGAACTGCAACCCGTTCTCGACCTCACCGGCGACCCTGCCGCGGTCGTCGCACGGCTGCGTGAGGTTGTGGACCTGCCCAACCCGCCTCACCTCCTGACGGACACCGTCGTCGGCATCTGCGTCGATCTCCCGGAGTCGTTCACCCAGCCGCTGCCACCGCTCACCGACCTCATCGCCGAGGCCGGTCTGGGGTGGCAGGGTGACTGGTTGGCGCCCGCCGACTTCGACTTCGACAAGCACTTCGTCGATACCCAGGTTGACGGTCTGGTGGATCGCCATCAGCTCGATCGCGATGAGGCACTGGCCGTGATCGCCCTGCTCCGGCTGCAAGACCGGATGGTCGAGGCGATTCACGCGGTCATCGCTTTGGAGCGCGGGGATGAAGGCCCGTCGGAGCAGCTCGCGGACTTCCGGCAGTCGCTCGCCGAGGATCTCGCCGGCGGAATGACGATCATCTCCGCGCTGCCATTCCTCACTGAGCCATGGATCGCCCGCGCCTTCGTCACCGAGGCTCTCGGCTACACCGATCACCGGGCGTCGGCGTTGGGTCTGACCGTCGAGGCCTTGGAGGAGCACAGCCCGCGCGCCGTCCGGCCTGCCCTCCGCTGGCTGCGCGCCAAGGCGTACGAACGACGTGGAGAGATCATCGAAGCCGAGGAGTGCCTGCTCGCTGCCGAGAAGCTCGACCCGGACTGGTCACCGGTACTGGTCGACCTGGCGCGGTACGCGTCCGACCGCGGCGACGCGGCCCGCGGGCTCGCCTTGCTCCGGCGTGCAGAGCCCGAGGATGTGGATCCGCTGCTGGAGGAGGTTCTGACCGTATTCCTTCCGACCTCGGGTCAGGTCGTGGGTCGCAACGACCCCTGCTGGTGCGGGTCGGGGCGCAAGTTCAAGCAATGTCACTTGTACCGACCCGTCGCACCTCCGATAGAGGAGCGGGCAGTCTGGCTCTACCAGAAGGCCGGCCGGTTTGTTCAGGACGGTCCATGCCTTCCACTTCTGTACGAGCTCTACAGCCTACGGACCGCCCATATCGAAGACGACGACGAGGCGGCGGACGACGTCGGCAACGACTCCTTCATTCTCGATGTGGCGCTGTTCGAGGGCGGGGCGTTCGCCGAGTTCGTCGAACACCGTGGCGTCCTGTTGCCTGACGACGAGCGGTTACTGGCCGATCAGTGGCTGCTGGGCGAGCGTTCGGTGTTCGAGGTGAGCGAGGTCCGGCCGGGCGAGGGGTTCACTGCGCGGGACCTGCGGACCGGGGACGAGCATCGGGTACGCGACCGCGCCGCCAGCGGTCAGATCAAGCCAGGGATGATGATCTGCTCCCGGATCGTGCCCGCGGGCGACACCATGCAGGTCTTCGGCGGGATCGAACCGGTCTCACTGGGCGAGCGGGACGCCCTGATGGAACTGCTGGACTCCGACCCGGACCCGCAAGAGCTGGTGGCCTTCTGCAGCCGCCGCTTCGCGTCACCGACGCTGACCAACACCGAGGGTGACTCGATCGTGCTCTGTGAGACCGTCCTCTCGGTCACCGATCCCGACGCTGTCCGCTCGGGCTTGGACCATGCGTACCGACGCGAGGACGAGGAGCCGCCGGGTTGGATCTCGGTGCGAAGCATCGACGGGGCCGACCGGATTCTGGCCAGCCTGCGAATCAAGGGTGCCGACCTCAGCATCAGCACCAACAGCGAACGACGGCTCAACGAGGTGCTGGCGACCATCCGCGAGTTAGACCCAGACGCCACCGTGGTCAGAGACGAACGGCAACCGCTGCCCGACGCCCGTGCGGCGGCGAAACTGTCCCGGCAACAGCCTCTCGGCGCCGCATCTTCGGGGCGGTCCGAGCAGCAGTCTCCCGAGGGGCAAGAAGCCCTGGCCGCGTACATGCGTGACTACGAGCAGAAGTGGCTGGATCTGTCGATCCCGGCGTTGCGGGGCCTCACCCCACGAGAGGCCGCTTCGGATCCGACGCGCCGCGAAGACCTGGTCCGGCTGCTGGCCTCCTTCGGCGATGAGCCCGACAACCCGATGACCATGAGCCCGACCAGGTTGCGCCGCGCGCTCGGACTGTCCTGATCGATCGGAGATCAGAGCGATCGGTTCACGATCTCGGTGATCTCGTCCGCGCTGAGCGCGATCGGGTTCGCCCGCATGCTGCTGGCCGCCTGGCCGGCCGCGACCAGGTCCGGGATCCCGTTCTTCTCGAGGCCATAGCGGCCCAGCCTCGGGACGGACAGCGCCATGGTCAGGTCCTCCAGCCAGCTGATCCCGTCCTCGGCGCTGGCGTCAGGCCGACCGGTGAGAATCGCGGCCACCTCCGCCATGCGCGGCAATGCCGGGTGGTCGGGGGCGCGCTCCCGTAAGGCCTCCAGGTTGACCGCCATGGCCGCGGCCAGGACGGCGGCACAGACTGCGCCATGGGGTGCCGACAACCGGGCACCGGCCGCCGCGGCCAGCCCGTGCACCGCACCCAATCCCGAGTTGGCCAGACAGAGCCCGCCGAACAGGCTGGCGAGCGCCAGATCTTCGCGTACGCCAGGGTCGGCCATGCCTTCGTCCGCGGCTCGTCGCAGTGACCGCGCGGATCGGCGGATCCCATCGCGGGCGAGCGCATCGCTGAACGGGTTGGCCCGCGCCGACAGCAGTGGCTCGATCAGCTGCGCGAGTGCATCCATGCCGCTGGCCGCGATCACCGGCCGGGGCAGGTCGACCAGCAGGTCCGGGTCGACAACCGCCACCCTCGGCAGCATCAGCGGACTGCGCAGGCTGGCCTTGACCTCGCCAGCGGAGAGCACCGAGTTGCGGGTCACCTCCGATCCAGTGCCCGCGGTGGTCGGCACGGCGATGCACGGCAGTCCTGGCTTCTCGATCGGCCGACCCGCGCCAACGACCTCGAGATGATCCATCGGGTCGCCGCCGCTGGTCGTCAGCACGGCCGCGGCCTTGGCGACATCCAGCGCGCTGCCGCCGCCGAAGCCGAGCACCGCGTCGGAGCTGGAGTCGGCCGCCACGGCGACGACCTCCCGCAGCAGGTCGACCGAGGGTTCACCAGCGACGGCGAAGCCGACGCTCGAGATCCCGGCCTCGGTCAGCGCTGTCCGGACCGCGTCCGCCCGGTGCACGGTTCGTCCGGTGATCACCAGCACGCGCTCTGCGCCCAACGCCGAGAATGCCTCCGGCACCTCGCCGACCCGTCCGGCGCCGAACCGAATGTCGGCCGGCACAGCAAGATCGAACCGGGTCATGTCCCTTACCAGTCGGCGTCGTCCGGGGAGGTGTTGACGTAGCGGGCCGACTGCCTTGGCCGCGCCATCATCGGCGCCACGGTGTCGCGCCACCGCTGATAGTGCGCAGTGTCCTTGTGCGCGGCGGCCGCCGCCTCATCGCGGTAGACCTCGACCAGGACCACGTGGCCTGGATCGGAACGATCACTCAGGACGTCGAAGCGGATCACCCCGGGCTCGGCCCGGCTGGCTTCGGCGTTCGCCAGAGTCTCGCGAAGGAAGTCGTCGACATGATCAAGTACGACCGCGACGTCGACGTGGACGATCAGCAGGCTGTTCGACACGGATCGACCCTAGTCGGGCAGGCCCTTGACGACGGGGGCGGTGGGCCACAATTGTCGTTCCTATGACCGACATGAAGACCCGCGACTTTCCGGCCCTGGCTGAGCAGCCGATCGAGAAGGTCGCCGTCGATACCATCCGGACGCTGTGCATGGATGCCGTGCAGGCCGCCAACTCCGGCCATCCGGGCACCCCGATGGCGCTGGCCCCGGTGATGTACACGGTGTGGCAGCGCTTCCTGCGGTTCGACCCGAACGCTCCCGATCTGGAGCAACCGCGACCGGTTCGTGCTGTCCGCCGGGCACGCCTCCACCCTGCTGTACGCGACGCTCCACCTGGCCGGGGTGAAGTCGGTCAACCCCGTCTACGAGACCCTCGGCGAGCTGTCCGTGCCGCTGGAGGACCTGAAGAAGTTCCGTCAGCTCGACTCCAAGTGCCCGGGCCACCCGGAGTACCGCTGGACCGTCCGGCGTCGAGTGCACCACCGGCCCGCTGGGCACCGGCATCGCGACCAGTGTCGGCATGGCCATCGCCGGCCTGTGGCAGGCGGCCACCTTCAACAAGCCCGACTACACGCTGTTCGACTACGACGTGTACGCCATCTGTCGGTGACGGCTGCCTGATGGAAGGCATCAGCGCCGAGGCGGCGTCGCTGGCCGGGCACCTCAAGCTGTCCAACCTGTGCTGGATCTACGACAGCAACCAGATCACCATCGAGGGCAGCACCGAGCTGGCCTTCACCGAGGACGTCGCGACGCGGTTCGAGGGCTACGGCTGGGCGGTGCAGCACGTCGACGACGCCAACGACCTCGATGCGCTCACCGCGGCGCTGGAGGCGTTCAAGGCCGAGACGGGCAAGCCGACGATGATCATCGTCAAGAGCGTCATCGCCTGGGGCGCGCCGACCAAGGCAGGCCACCACTCGGCCCACGGCGAGCCGCTCGGAGTGGAGGAGATCAAGGGTGCGAAGCGCTTCTACGGCTGGCCGGAGGACGAGTCCTTCGTCGTGCCGGACGCCGTCCGCGAGCACTTCGCCGAGGTCGGCGGCAAGCGGGGCGCGGAAGCCCGGCAGGCCTGGGATGAGCTGTTCGCCGCGTACGGCAAGGAGTATCCCGAGCTCGCCGAGCAGCTGGACAACATGCAACGGCGCCAGCTGCCGGACGGCTGGGACGCCGACCTGCCCACCTTCGACGTCGACGCCAAGGGTGTGGCTGGACGGGACGCGAGCGCGCAAGGCGCTCAACGCGGTAGCCCAGCGGGTGCCGTGGCTGATCGGCGGCTCGGCCGACCTGGCCCCGTCGAACAAGTCCCGGCTCACCTTCGAGGGCGCCGGCGACTTCTCCGCCGACGGACCGGAAGGGCCGCAACCTGCACTTCGGCGTCCGCGAGCACGCCGCCGGCGCGGTGGCCAACGGCCTCGCCCTGTCCAAGATCCGGGCCTACCAGGCCGGCTTCCTGATCTTCTCCGACTTCCAGCGCGGCGCGCTGCGGCTGTCGGCGCTGATGGAGCTGCCGGTCATCCACATCTACACCCACGACTCGATCGGGGTGGGCGAGGACGGACCGACCCACCAGCCGATCGAGCACCTCGCCTCGCTCCGCGCCATGCCCGGGCTGATCGACCTGCGGCCCGGCGACGCCAACGAGGTCGTCGAGGCCTGGAAGGTGATCATGCCGCTGCGGCACGACCCGGTCGCGCTGATCCTGTCCCGGCAGGCGATGCCGACCCTCGACCGGACCAGGTACGCCCCGGCGAGCGGCGTCGCGCAGGGCGGCTACGTGCTGGCCGGCGACCCGGACGCCACCCCGGACGTGATCCTGATCGCCAGCGGGACCGAGGTCGGGCTGGCCGTCGAGGCGTACGAGCAGCTGACCGCCGACGGCGTCAACGCCCGGGTGTGTCTCGATGGCCTCGATGGAGCTGTTCGACCGGCAGTCCAAGGAGTACCGCGACGTCGGTGCTGCCGCCGGCGGTGACCGCCCGGGTGGTGATCGAGCAGGGGACCGCCTTCGGCCTGGACCGCTGGGCCGGCACCACTGGTGCGATCGTCGCGATGAGCACCTTCGGCGCCTCCGCCCCGCTCAAGGCGCTGCAGCAGAAGTTCGGCTTCACCGTCGAGCGCGTGGTGGAACTCGCCAAGGAGCAGATCGCCGGGTAGCTCCGGCCCCCTGTCAGAATCGGACGCTGCGTCCGATCTCCTGCGCTGGACGCCGGTTACTTCCGGAGTGCAGCGCGAAGATCGAACGCAGCGTTCGATTCTGACGCGGGGAGGGTGACCGAAGGCCTTGAGGCGTGTTGGGTTGCTCAGTCGGTCTTCTCGATCGATGTCCTGGCTTCCGCGAACAACGTCCCCAACGACGAGCGCCACGCGGGAAGGTCGCTCGCCAGTGTGAGCCAGGTCAGTCTGCGGTCGATCTCGTCGTACTGGTGGATGAGGAAGTTGCGGTTCGCGACGGCCAGTGCCCACTCGACTCCGTCGGGTGCCAGCACTCCGAGCTTGGACAGGCGGTTGGCCGCCTCGCCGAGCTTCATCATCAGAGAGTCGCCGGCCTCTTGGAGGAGGGCGTCGGTGAGATAGGCGTCCTTGCCGCGTTTGACGATCTCCTCGACCCTTTCGAGCCATCCCTGGATGTGGAGCAGTTCTTTTGCGGCCTTGTGGTCCATCAGAGCGGTACCGCATCGCGACGGATGTCGTCATCGATCTTTGGCTTCAGCCCGCCGTAGGACACGAGGTCGATCTCGCGGCCGAGGACCTGCTCGACAAGTTGCTTGAACCGAATGAACCCGAACGTCGACGTACCCTCGGGGGGCTCAACGATCAGGTCGATGTCAGAATCTTGTCGCGCCCGGTGGCGGGCGACCGAGCCGAAGACGGCGAGCTTGCGATAGCCGTGCTTGGCGGCGAGTGCCTTAAGGATCGGCGTGGCCGCTGCCAGCAAGACTTCGGGATGCACGTTGTCAAGCTCGGGGGCGAACTTGAGTTGCTGGCTGACCGCCGGCTGGGTGATGCCGACAGCCTCGGCGATCTTTTGCTGGCTCAGGCCGGTCGCGATCATGGCGCGCAGCGCAAGCACACGCCGCAGACGCGCGACTTCCTCGTCACGTCTGGCCTCGCGATACTCGGCCAGCAGGTTCATAAGGTAACCTTATCAGCCTAATCGCAAAAGGGGAGGTGGGCGGCATCATCGAAGGCTTGAGCGGGCTCTCGCAGCTGCGGGCCGGAGCGACCCGCTCGATCAGCGCGGAGAACCCTGATGGTGCCCCCGGTGGCGGCGGCCGGGCCACCGAGGGCACGGGTGCCCACAGCGCCCGAGATCTGGGTCGCGGCTGGAAGGTCTCGCCCAGCATCGACATAGGTCCGGGTGAGACGACCGACCTGGCGGTGATCGACGGTCCGGGCGAGATCCGGCACATCTGGCTCACCACGCATCCCTCGCGGTGGCGCCAGCTGGTCCTGCGGGCCCACTGGGAAGGTGCGGCGGAGCCGGCGATCGAGGTGCCGGTCGGCGACTTCTTCGGCCAGGGCTGGGGCGTGTTCGCCCAGCTGTCCTCGATCCCGGTCGCAGTCAACCCGCACGGCGGGTTCAACTGCTACTGGCCGATGCCGTTCCAGCAGGGGGCCCGGCTCAGCCTGGAGAACACCGCCGACTCCGCGGCCCGGGTCTACTTCCAGGTCACTTACCAGACGGGCGAGCCGGCCGGGGACAGCTACCTGCATGCCCAATGGCGACGAAGCAATCCCGTCTCGGCCGGTGGGCCGCACGTGCTGCTCGACGGTGTGACGGGTCGCGGCCACTACGTCGGCAGCTACCTGGCGTGGGGGGTCAACAGCACCGGCTGGTGGGGCGAGGGCGAGATGAAGTTCTATCTCGACGACGACGAGGACTTCCCCACCATCTGCGGCACCGGCACCGAGGACTACTTCGGTGGGGCCTGGAACTTCGACGTGCCCGGCCAGGGCTACACCGCGTACAGCACGCCCTATCTCGGGCTGCACCAGGTGATCAAGCCCGACGGCCTGTACGCCAGCCAGCAGCGGTTCGGGATGTACCGCTGGCACATCCCCGACCCGATCACCTTCACGTCCCGGCTGCGGGTCGACATCCAGGCCCTCGGTTGGCGCAGCGGCGACCGCTACCGGCCGCTGCAGGACGACATCGCCTCCACCGCGTACTTCTACCTGGACCGGCCGGTCACCACTCGGCCAGCGGCACCGACCGCCGACGAGATGGAGATCGGTTGAACCAAGACCTTCACGTCTCGCCGGAGCCTCTGCGACCTACCTCCAATTGGACTACGTTGACCACATGCGCAGGGGGTTCCGTGCCGCTGCCGTGCTGGTCATCATGCTCCAGCTGGTGTTTCTCGGCGCGTGCGGCGAGTCGCCGCCGGCGGCTCCGTCGCCGACGGCGATCACTCTCTACACCTGCGTCAACGACACCACCATCCAGCCGGTGATCGCCGAGTTCCAGGCCGCGCACCCCGAGGTCAAGGTCGAGCTCTTCCGGGCGCCGACCGGGCAGCTCAATGCGCGCGTGGCCAGCGACGTTCGCTCCGGGGGCCTGAGGGCCGACGTCATCTGGGCCTGTGACCCGCTCACCATGCAGGACTACGTCGCCCAGGACCTCGTCGGTGGATGGACCCCGCAGACCGACATCCCGGCGACGGTACGCACCGAGGACTACGTCGGGGTGGCCCTCCTCTACATGGTGGCGGTCACGCGCAAGGAGGCGAAGGCACCCGCCGCCTGGCCGGAGCTCGCCAGCGCCGGCAAGGTCGCCGTCCCGGATCCGAAGGTTGCCGCCTCGGCGCTCGGGGCCCTGGCCTACTTCGGCACCGACTTCTACGCCGATCTGAAGGACAAGGGCGCGGTCCAGGTGGGCACCCCGGACGACGTCACCACCGGGGTCGCCCAGGGCCTCTACGACGGCGGGATGACCATCGCCAGCTCCGCGTACGCCGCCGAGAAGAGCGGATCGCCCATCACCGTGTCCTGGCCCGACGCCGGGCGCCGTGGCCATCTACGGGCCGATCGCGCTCGCCAAGTCCAGCAAGAACGGGGACGCAGCCCGCGAGTTCATCAACTACGTGACCAGCCGCGAGGGCCAGACCACCATCGGCCGAGCCGGTTCCTATCCGACCCTCGACGGGGTCGACGGCCCGACGATGCCGGAGAACGCCCCGGTGGTTCATCCGGACTGGACCGCGCTGGGCCGGCAGAAGGCGACGTTGCTCGAGGACTACGCCAAGATCTTCGGGAGCTAGCCGGTGAGGTCGGGCCCTGGCCTTGTCCGCCTGGCCTGGGTTGTGCTGCTCGCCTCGGCGGGCGTGGTCGTTCTGGTCCCGCTGCTCGCGTTGATCCGAACCAGCTGGGTCGAGGGACGGGGCCGGCTGCTGGACGTGCTGACTGCACCAGGATTCGGCACCGCGGTCGGAAACACGTTCGCGCTCTCCACCGCG
>CAVQCQ010000009.1:0-226136 GCA_963711015.1 uncultured Actinomycetota bacterium | reverse complement strand
GATGTGCACGCGGATGATCTCGTCGAAGGAGCTCTCGGCGGCGAACCCTAAGCGCATTGCCCGGCTGGCTTCCAGAGCCGGAGCCGAGGACTCGACCATGCGGATGATCGACTCATCGGGTTCGCGACGGATCAGGCTGACGGCCTGGTCGCCGGCGACGCGGCGCAGGGCCTCGATCTGCTCGCCGACGGTTGCGCTGAGCCCGGGCATGGAGAGGGTCCGTCGTGGACCGAGTGTCCGTCCGTCGAGGGTGGCCGCCCGGACGAGGAACTCAACGGCCGAGCGAGGCGAGGCGTGCCAGTGTCGGACCGTCTCGGGGACCGGGAGGACCGCCTCCGACCGACCAGCGGCTCGCGCAGGATGGACGAGAAGAAGCCGGAAGCGGCCTGATTGGGTTTCCCCGGCCGGATACAGATGGTGGGCAGCCGGATGCCGATGCCGTCGACGAAACCACGTCGGGTGTAGTCGGTCAGGAGCAGTTCGACGATTGCCTTCTGGGTGCCGTAGCTGGTGAGCGGCGTGTGCAGGAAGTCTTCGGGGATCGGGTTGGGTAACGGCGCGCCGTACACCGCGATCGAGGAGGCGAAGACCAGGCGAGGGTGGTAGCCGTCGGCGAGGTGGGCCGCTCGGACAGCTTCGAGCAGCGCCCGAGATCCGTCGAGGTTGACCGCGTAGCCCTTGTCGAAGTCCGCCTCGGCCTCACCGGACACCACCGCCGCAAGATGGAAGATCAGGTCAGGCCGATCCGCCAGGAGCTGCTCGGCTCGGCCCGCCGCAGCGAGATCCGTTCCGACCGTCGCGACCTCTCCGGAGGTGTAGGCCGGTTGCTGCGGGGGATTGACGTCGGCCAGAGTCAACTTTACGATCGCTCTGCCTCCGACGTTCCCGTCGCGGACAAGGCGGGCTGACAGCTTGCGACCGATCATCCCGGCCGCGCCCAGGATCAGGACGTGCATGTCTCGTGCCTTTCTCCGTCGGCGGGGACTACCCTCCGAAGTATGGATCCCGGGCACCTGCAGTCCAAGCAACCTCGGTCGCCGCTAGCCGGCTCGTACGGACATCCCGTGCATCCCATTGTGGTGACTGTGCCGATCGGAGCCTGGGTGTGCTCGCTGGTCTTCGACGTGGTGTCCTTCGTCAGTTCCGAACCGCGGATCTGGAGCGTCGGCGCGATGTGGCTGATCCTGCTCGGCGCGATCGGTGGTGTGGTCGCCGCGGTCCTCGGTGGCATCGATCTCCGCGGCTTGCCGCACGGGACCGCCGTTCTCCAGACCGCAAGAATCCATGCCGGCCTCAACTCAACGGCGACCGGGATCTTCGTCGGCGGGTTCATCTGGCGCTACGCCAGCCGGGACGGCTGGGAATCCTCGCCGATCGGACCGTTGATCATGAGCATCATCGGACTGGCGCTGGTGGGTGCATCCGGCTTCCTGGGCGGCAAGCTGGCCTACCACTACGGCGTACGGGTTGCCGACGAATCGGTCCAGGCTGAGGGGTTCCGCACCAGCAGTTCCTCGACCACGACGTGATGCCGTCAGCTCGGCCCGAGGAAGCGGGCGAGGACGTTCGCGGTCGCCTGCTGGATGCGGGCATCCGTTACTCCCGGCTTGCCCAGCCCGAAGCTCCAGTGATTGGTGCCGCTGGCGAAGACCCAGGCGCCACTTGGCGCCTGGTAGATCGAGGTGTTCGACCGGTCGATGCGGCCAGTCGCGTCGACCACCGGCGATCCCGACAGGATGGCGTAGTTGGTCCCAGCCGGTGATGGGTATTCCGACATGTGCCGGTCGGTCTCGTAGCCGAGGATGCCTGGCACCTCAGTGCCGTCGGTGAAGCCCGTGTCTCTCCAGACCCAGTGAGAGCTGTTCTGAACGACGTAGTTGGCTTCCCGGCCGTTGTCTTTCAAGTGCGCTGTGTACTGGATGCCGACCAGGGTCTGCTCTGGCCGGTTGGCCGGCGGGTCGCGCCAGAGCACGGTGGCGGTCTCGTCCTTCACCGGATCCTCGGCAGCGCTCTTGTAGCAGACCA
The DNA here is from genome assembly GCA_963711015.1 of uncultured Actinomycetota bacterium. Taxonomy (GTDB): domain Bacteria; phylum Actinomycetota; class Actinomycetes; order Propionibacteriales; family Propionibacteriaceae; genus Microlunatus. The sequence goes on along the minus strand of CAVQCQ010000009.1, from coordinate 224,111 downwards.
TGACCCGGTCGGCCACGCCCGCCGCTGACGGCTCGAAGCGCACCTGCCAGTAGGCCGTGTTGGAACCGAAGAACCCGAGGTTGACGCCGGTGTTCCGCGCGGCGGTGACGTTGTCCAGCATCGCCTTGGACCAGTACTCGTCATGCCCCACCGACAGGAATCCCTCGAAGTCCAGCAGCCGAATCCCGGACGTGTGAGTATCCAGGTTCGTCGAGTACGCGACGTCGTAGCCGTTCTGCTCCAACCAGCCGATGTAGTAGCGCTCCCAGTTCCACGAGTTGCCGCCGAACTGACCGGAACCGTTTCCGTCCGCGTACGGGCGCTCGAAGGAGACTTTCGCCGCACGTGTTGCGCCGGTAGCCGCCACGGTCGGGCCGTAGCTGTTGAAGTCGTAGAGGCTTTTTCCGGTCGCGCCGTCGGCTGGGTAGTTGTTGTAGGCCTGGTAGGTGGTGACGCTCTGTTGGTAGAGCAGGTCGGCAGCACGGTCGTCATCGCGGACCACGAACGTGATGTAGCTCTGAAAGTTCGAAGCGTTGGTGAGCAACGCGAGATACACGCCGCTGGTCCACGAGGTCGGGACGATCAGCTCATAGCTTGGCGCCCAACCGCAGTCGATGATGCCGGTGGTGTCCGGGGTGCAGATCTGCTGCAATGTGCCGGCGATCGGGCCAACCCGGGTCATCAGGCGACCGCCCAGACCGCCGTACCACCCCATGCGGAAAATGTCCGCGGTGAAGGTCTGGGCCGGGTTGACGCTCACATGGAAGACGATCTTGCCGCCCTTGTTCACACTGGTTGCCGACGCGTAGCCCTTGATCTGCCCGGTGACGTCGTCGGTCGTCGCAAAGCCGGGTCGTCCGATCTGCCAGTCGGTCGTGCCGGGCTGCTGGTTTTCCACGACGACCGGGTTGGGTCCCGCCCCGCCCGTGACCTTCACCACCACCAGTGCCAGTGTCGCGACCAACGCGAGCAGCAGTACGCCGACCAGCCAACGGCGGCGGCCGGCGAGAATCTCCATGATCGAGGCTAAATCGGGTTGAGCAACTACACCGGCCACCGTAGAAAAATGTGATCAGTCCGGTAAGCGCCTGACTGGCGGGAGCTGGCTGGCTGATTGGTCAACTTCGGGGCGGGACACCCCGCTACACTCCCGGCGGTGCGGCCTGTTCGTTACGCCCGGATCGGCGGTGCGCTGTATCTCGTCATCATCGTCGCCGGGATTGTCGGTCCGCTGCTGACCAGCCAGTTGATCGTGCCCGACGACGTTGATGCGACGGCTCGCAACATCGCGGCATCGGCTGAGCTGTGGCGACTGGGCATAGCTGTGGCCGTCGTGGCGCACCTCTGCGACGTGCCCGTGATGCTGATCCTGTTCGTGCTGCTCTCACCGGTCAACAAGAACGTCGCTCTACTCGCGCTCCTCTTCAACATCGTTGCAACCGTGACTCTCGTGGTGATCCAGCTGACCCTCGTCGCCGCGCAACTCCTGGCTGCCGATCAGCCCGCGTTGACCGACGTGGCCATTCAGGCGTATTCGTATGGCGAGGCACTCGGCCTGGTCTTCTTCGGGTTCACGCTCCTGTCAGTCGGGTACCTGATACGGCACTCCGGCTACTTGCCGTGGATCCTTGGCCTGCTGGCGCAGATCGCCGGCGTCAGCTACGTCGTCAATAGCTTCCTCCTGCTGGTCGCCCCTGAGCTTGCGAGCATCGTCTTCCTGATCCCGATCTTCATCGCCGAGCTGTCCCTCGCACTGTGGCTGCTCGTCAAAGGCGTCGATGCCTCCAAATGGGAACGGGCTGCGGCAGGTAGGGAGCTGGCTCCGTAAGTCATGGGTTGGTTGTAGGAAAGCCCCGAGATGGCGAACGGAAAGTCGTCACGACAAGGGGGTTTTGGAGCTGGCGGGGGGGCTCGAACCCCAACCGCCTGTTTCTCTGGCGACGGTCTGGGCTGGCGTGGCGTATGCACGGGTTGTACGCATCAGAGCTGCTCAGGACACAGATGGCACCGCAGCGGCTTCGGTAGCCTCCGGACCCCTGACAGGCAAAGCGTGGGGGAATCCGTGAGGCCACTCTCGCCGGCGGTTGCTGCGGTTCGGCGATTACTTTGGCCAGATCGTCCGACTGTTCGACGGGACTTCACGCGCCCCGACCTGGAGCACGTGCTGCCATGATCAGTGAGCGCGAGCCAGGGCTCTGCGCTTAGGAGGTAAGGGGCCGAAATCGCGTGGCCTTCTAGCGACTCAAGGGTGCTGCCAGAGGGCGTTGACGATCTTCCATCCCTCGCGCGTACGCACCAGGTGCAGGTATTCGACGTAAACGGCAGAGCGGACGGTCACGTTTGCGATCTCGCGATGCAGGTGCTCGACCTCGACCTCGAGTCCGCGATCAGGGACATCTCGCGTCTTCCCGATCCCCTTCGCCGTGGCCTCGATCATCTCCCGCGCCGTGAGCTTCTCCAGTTCCCCGGGGGCAGGAGCGTCGTCCGGGGATCGCTTGGCCAAATCGGGATGGAGCGTCCGTTCCATGCGGGCGGCGTCGCCATCGAACCAGCCCTCGAAGTAGTCGAGCGCCACGCGCACGATCGCGTCGCGGTCAGCCATCTTCGATTCCTCTTCAGCCACGTCGATCACGATAGCCGCGCCCCACCACGCCGCGAACTCTACGGCGACCCAGGAACCGGCGGAACCCTAACCCGACCGAACTTGCGGATGGGTCTAGCGGACGCCTACGGGTTGTCGGGTGCCGGTCGTCCGCCCAGAGCAGGGCAGTTGCCAAGAATGGCGACCGAGCCGAACATGAGCAGCATCGCTCGAAGACCTGATTACAAGGAGGTTCACAGGGCAGCCTTGAGCGCATACGACAGGTATGTGTCTTGTGCGCGGTGAGCGGTGGCGGGAGTGACCGTGCACGGACGTTGGGGTCAGGTTGGGGTCAGCGATCCAAACGTGCAGATGATCTTGGCCAGCTTCGGATCTGTCGACGGGAGTTCCGAGACCCGCGGAATGTGACGCGCTGGATGGCGCAGGCGCGGCAGCGGCACGGCTTCGACTCATGGGTGACGTTCCGTGCGTGGCGCAAGACGACAGCGACGGTGTCGGACGATGGCGGCGCGACGGCGAGGATGATCGCCGATCAGCTCGGGCATTCCCGAGTCTCGATGACACAGGATGTCTACCTCGGGCGGCGTAGCCGTGAGTCGCGGGTCATGGCCGCCCTAGAGTAGGCCGACCCCGGTCGATCGACGGCAATTCGTCGGGCAATCCGTGGGGCTCAGCCGGGCGCTGAGGACGAGGGCGAGTAACGCGCCTGGTCAGAGAGCTGGCGGGGGGACTCGAACCCCCAACCGCCTGTTTACAAGACAGGTGCGCTGCCAGTTGCGCCACGCCAGCGTCGAACACCTGAGTGTATCGACCTCAATAGGGCACAGCGGTGGTCCAGAAGGCGTATATGGCGGGGTAGCTGAGGCTGCTCGAGTAGGTCCAGCCCATGATCGCCAGGTTCTCGTGGGTCCAGACGTAGTTGATCTGGCCGTTGTTGGCGGTGTAGCAGCTCAGCACGCCGAGCGTGGTGTCACTACCGGCGATCCGCCAGCGGTCGGTGCCGGGTGCGGTCATGCAGCTGCTGCGCTCGCCGCGCTTGAAGGACTCTTCGAAGGCCTTGGTCATGGCCTCGACCGACTCGTACTGGTAGTACTCCACACCATCGGGCTGCCCACTGAGCAGGTCACAACGCAGCGCGACCGTCAGGTTCTTCGCGACCGCCGGGACGTTGTGCTGGGTGATCTGGCGGCACTGGGTGTTGTACGCCGGCGGAATGTGGGCGCGCAGGGCCGCCTCATCCGAGCCGGTGCTCGGCGCCGCCGTGCTCGGTGGCGCTGAGCTGCTCGGCGGTGAACTCGATGGCGGCTGGCTCGGCGGCGACGTGGCCGGCGAGGAGCCCGGAGGCTGAGACGACACGGCGCTTGTGCTGGGCGGGTTGGCGGTTAGCGGAAGGAGCTCGCGGGTCAGCACCACGGCCGCGACGATGGCGACGATCGCGCAAGCGCTGATCAAGATCAGCGGTAGGGCCAGCCGCCGACTGGGCCGTTCAGAGCCGGGTGTCGGGTTCGGAGGCGGCGGAGGAGTCCAGGTCGCCCGGGCCAGCTCGTGGCGGGCGAGGCTGGCCAGTCCGTCGACGTCGGCCGCTCGTGGATCCAGAGCGGCGGCCTCCGCGTCGGCCGCCAGCAGCGCTTCCCACTGCCGAGACGACGCGAGCGTCCGGATCTGGGCATGCAGTCGGGCGATCCGTTCTGGTGCACTCGCGGCGACAACGCTCTCGATCGCTGCGACCAGCCGCGCAGTGTCCGCGGCGAAGGTCTCGTGGGAGATCCTCAGTGCCTGCCGGCTGGACAGGGCGGCCAGCGCGGGCGGCAGCTCCGACCGGCTCGGCATTTGCGCGCCGTCGACGAGCACCGGAATGATCATGATCCGGCGCTGCAGCGCGGCGCCGATCTCGGTCGCCACCCAGTCCGACGGGTCGTCGAGCCGGCGTCGGCCCATGGAGTCGGAGGCGTCGAGCCAGCCGCTGCCGATCACGGCGACCAGCACATCGCTCTCGCCGACCGCTGACGCCATCACCGCGGTGAAGTCCATCCCCGGCTGGATGGCGTCGACGTCCATGAAGAGCTGGAAACGCTCGTCCAGACGCTCGGCGATCCGCGCGGCGGCATGCTTGCTGTCGTCTCGGCGATAGCTGAGAAAGACCCGAGCTGTGCGGGGCACCTTCAGCAGGATACGGATCGGGACCGGCCCGCGATGCCGATTCGACCAGGTGCGATCACCGCAGGCCGGGCGCCCCGACGAAAGCCCGGCCGTCGCCGCGTACCACCACCTGCTCGTCCGGGCGGATCAGGGCGCACTCACCTCGACGCAGGCTGAGCTCCGCCCCGCCCGCCTCCGCGCGGAGCAGACCGTCGGTGACCAGCAGGATCCGACCGGCGCCCGTCGCGGGCACCGTCGCCGGCTCCGCCGTTCCCTCGATCCGCCACAGCGCGAACTCCGGCGCAGGGGTGGGATAGCGCCAGATCCCCGCCGACTCCTGAACCGCGTTGATCAGTCCGGCGAAACCCGGACGAAAGTCCACCACGCGAAGCAGTTCCGCCACGTCGATGTGCTTCGGCGTCAGCCCGCCCCGCATCACGTTGTCGGAGTTGGCCATGATCTCCACGCCGCCACCGCAGAGATAGGCGTGCAGGTTCCCGGCCGGCAGGAAGATCGCGTCCAGCGGGCGAAGGCTGACCCGGTTCATCAGCAGGGCGGCGAGTACGCCGGGATCGCTCGGATAGTGCCCCGCGAGCTCGACGGCCGTCCGGGCGAACTGCCCAAACGGTCCACCGGCGTCGACCTTGCCCGCGGCGCGCTCGACCTCGCCGATGACGTCGCCTTGCTGCTCCTCCAGCTGCAGCAATCGACCGAAGGTCACGGCGAGCCGCTCCTCCGCGGGGAGGTCCGGTCGGCCCAGCGTCGCCACCAGCCGGAGTGCCCTCGGCACCCCGAGGCAGCCGAACAGCTCGTAGGTCTCCGCGGGATCGCGAAAGCCGCAGAGCGCCTCGGTGTCGAACAGCGCGCATAGCACTTCAGGCTTCGGCCAGCCGTCGCGGTAGAGCCGGTGGGGCGCGTCTCGGGGCACGCCGGCGTCCTGCTCCCGGGCGTACCCGGCCTCGGCCTGCTCTCGCGAGGGATGGGCCTGCAGGGACAGCGGCCGGTCGGCGGCGATGATCTTGAGCAGGAAGGGCAGCCGAGGCCCGAAGCTCTGCACCGACGTGGGGCCGATCACGCCGACGGGGTCACGCTCGACCAGCTCGTCCAGCGGCACACCGGATACGGTCGATGGCGCCAATGGGTGCGCGCCGAACCACAGCTCCGCCTGCGGAGCCCCGGTCGGCTCGACGCCGAGAAGCTCCGGAATGGCCGTCGGCGACCCCCACGCGTACGGCTGAACGACCCCGGTCAGCCTTTCCAATGCGGTTCTCCTGTGTCGGCGGTCCCCGCCACCGCGTTCTGCCAAGCCTGCAGCGTACGCGCCACGGCGAGCGTGTCGGCCCACGGAACCAGCGGCGACTCAGTCTCGCCTGCGCGCAGGCAACGCATCACCTCCGAGATCTCGTAGGTGTAGCCCTGTCCCGGCCAGCTCGCCTCCAGCACCTCCGGCTCGGCGTCGCCGCGGAACACCAGCGCGCGCTCCGCGCGCAGATAGAAGTCGTCGATCATGATTCGGCCGTCCGTGCCGTAGACCGCGAGGCGGCTGGGCAGCGAAATCTCGAGACTGCAGAGCAGTGCCGCGGTGGCCGGCCCGCGCCGATCCGTCGCGGGATAGCGAAGCACCGCCGAGGCGTGGGCGTCGACTCCGGTGCTCGCGTGGTGGCCGTACGCGGTCAGTTCGGCGGGCTCGCCCAGGAACAGGTTCACCGCGTGAGCCGGGTAGACGCCGGCATCGAGGATCGCGCCGCCGGCCTGCTCGGGGTCGAGAAGCCGGTGGCTGTCCGGTCCACGGAACGCGAAGCCAAAGTCGGCCGAGACGTGCCGGATCTCGCCGATCTCTCCCGACGCCGCGATGTCGACGAGGCGCCGGATCAGCGGGTGGGTCCGGGTCCACATCGCCTCCATCAGGAACCGTCCGTGGTCCCGGGCGAAGTCGATCAGAGCAGCGGTATCGGTCGCCGAACTGGTCAGCGGTTTCTCGACCAGGACGGCCTTCCCGGCAGCCAGGCACAGTCGGGCTGACTCGAGATGATCATTGTGCACCGAGGCGACGTAGACCGCGTCGACATCCGGGTCGGCGGCCAGGTCGGCGTAGCTCCCGTACGCTCGGGTCGCACTGTACTCAGCCGCGAAAGCCTCGGCCTTGTCAGCCGACCGGGACCCGACGGCCACCAGACGGGCGTCGTCGAGGAGGGCAAGATCACGAGCGAAGACCGATGCGATATGGCCCGTCGCCAGGATGCCCCACCCGATCTGCCGCGTAGCGTTCACCTGCATATCCAAGCGCAGCCGACCGACTCGTGCGCACGCGACCGCAGTGCTGCTGGCAACTTCTTCACAGAGATTCCGCCCACGGGGCCACTTGTCATCGCTAGCATCGACCACGCCCGACCACCACGCAAACGAATGACATGGATGTGATTTCCCCCTACGATGACCTCATGGTCCTGCCCTCGTCGACCCCGCCGCCCGAATCCGGCTCCGCGATCGGTGAGCTCACTGAGCGGGATGCCGAAATCTTGGCCTTCGAACGCCAGTGGTGGAAGTACGCGGGGGCCAAGGAGCAGGCGATCCGGGACAAGTTCGCGATGTCGGCGACTCGCTACTACCAGGTGCTGAACGCCTTGATCGACAAGCCGGAGGCCCTCGCCCAGGACCCGTTGCTGGTCAAGCGGTTGCGCCGGCTGCGGGCCGCCCGCCAGCGCTTCCGGTCGGCGAAGCGGCTCGGCATCGATCTGACCGTCGACTAAGGCCGCCGCCAGCTCAGGGCTTGCCGCAGCGTCGCGCGTACGCCCTCGCTCAGTGGGCGTACCGGCTTGTCCACATAGCCACCGCTGGCCAGACCGGCCTGCCGCTCGAAGTAGTTGCGGGCGGCACGATCGCCGGTACGCAGCATCGACCAGAGCAGGAAGACCGTGTAGATCGGGTAGAACGGCAGTCCGAAGCAGGCCAGGTACTGCCAGGTGTGCCGCTCCTCGTGCTCGAACAGTCGAGGACTGGCGGCCAGCAGCTCATCGAAGGTCTTGCTGGTAGTGATCACGCTGCCGATCGTGAACGCACTGGCGATGGGGAAGCTCAGCTTGTAGTGCTCGCCGAGGAACAGGCCGCGAGGTCCGCGCCGGATCTTGGCCCGGCCGATCACGCGCGACCCCGAGGCCGACGACAGTGGTCAAGTTGATCAGGTTGCCGACGAGGCGCAGCCACTGCCAGGGGGTCTCGGGCCCACTCGGTTTCATGGAGCCGATCCTCTTACCAGATCCAGCCGAGCTGGGAACGCGTCCACGGCTCGCCCATCCTGGGAGACGGGCTCTGCTCATTATGCGGACAGCCTTCCCAGGATTCGGACTGCGATGTGCAGCGACTCGGGGTGCCCACCTAGGCTGAGTCATGTTCATCCAGAGGGGACGAGGGACCGGCCCGTTGACTCCCCGGCAACCGACTGGCGGATCAGAAACGGTGCCAACTCCGACGTGGTCGAGCGCCGGCCACGACAGATGATGAAGGACGCTGATGACCGCGACGCTCGACCTCCAGCCTGGACTGCCGGCCGGCGTACGCGCCGGGGCGTTCGGCAATGCCACCCACCTGATCTGTCGGGCCTGCGGTGCACACTCGCCACTCGGCCCGTTCTACGCCTGCCTGGAGTGCTTCGGTCCCCTCGAGGTGGGCTACGCCTATCCCGAGTTGACCCGACAGCAGATCGAGGCCGGTCCGCGAAGCATCTGGCGGTACGCCCCGCTGCTGCCGGTACCGGCCGACATCGTCTCCTTCCGGTCCACCGATCCTGGCTTCACCCGGCTGGTCGACGCCCGCAACCTTGCGGATGATCTTGGTCTGCGACAGCTCTGGGTGAAGGACGACTCGGGCAACCCGACCCACTCCTTCAAGGACCGGGTGGTGGCTGTCGCCCTCTCGGCGGCCCGCGAGCTGGGGCTGCGGGTGCTGGCCTGTCCGTCGACCGGAAACCTGGCCAATGCCGTCGCCGCGGCGGCCGCCCGGGCCGGTATCGAGTCGGTCGTCCTGGTGCCGGAGAACCTGGAGCGGCCGAAGATCCTCGCTTCGGCGATCTACGACACGACCTTGATCGCCATTCAGGGCAGCTACGACGACGTGAACAAGCTGGCCAGCGAGATCGCCGCCGAGGAGGAGGGTTGGGCCTTCGTCAACGTCAACGTCCGGCCCTACTACGCGGAGGGCTCGAAGACCTTGGCGTTCGAAATCGCCGAGCAGCTGGGCTGGCGGCTTCCGGACCAGGTGGTGATCCCGGTGGCCAGCGGCGCGCAGCTGACCAAGATCGACAAGGGTTTCCGGGAGCTGGTCAGCCTCGGGCTGGTCGAGGACAAGCCGTACGTGATCTTCGGCGCGCAAGCCACCGGCTGCTCGCCGGTTGCGGCCGCCTTCCGTGCGGGCCAGGACTGGGTGGCGCCGGTGCGGCCGGACACCATCGCCAAGTCGCTGGCCATCGGCAACCCGGCGGACGGGCCCTATGTGCTGGACGTGGTGCGGCGAACCGGCGGGGTGGTGGCCGACGTCGACGACGAGGCAGTGGTGACCAACATCCAGCGGCTGGCCCGGACCGAGGGGATCTTCGCCGAGACGGCGGGCGGGGTCACCGTCGGCGTGACCGCCAAACTGATCTCCGACGGTGTGCTCGACCCGGCGGCCGAGACTGTAGTGATCAACTCCGGGGACGGGTTGAAGACCCTTGACGCTGTCGCCGACCGGATCGGGCCCAAGGTGACGATCGCGCCACACTACGAGGCGTTCACCGAGTTCTGGAAAGGCCAGCGCGCATGAGTGCCACCGTCCGCATCCCCACCATCCTGCGCACCTACACCGGCGGTGCCGGCGAGGTGCCCGCCGACGGCGGGACGCTGGCCGAGGTGCTGGACTCGCTCGAGGCCAACCACCCCGGCATCCGGGCCCGGGTGCTGGACGAGACCGGCACACTGCGGCGGTTCGTCAACGTCTACGTCGGCGACGACGACGTGCGCTTTCTCGGCGGGCTGCAGACCGAGGTGGCCGACGGCACCAAGATCTCGATCATCCCGGCGGTCGCCGGCGGCTGACGTCCTGTCGGACCCCGCGGGCAGGATGGGCGCCATGTCGGTTGCGGCCCTCGAACGGGTGATCACGGCCATGGCGGGGCCGCACGCCCGGCCGCGGGTGGACCAGGCCAGCGCTGTTGAGGCGCTGGTCGAACAGCGGCGCCGGGTGCTGGTCGTGCAGGCCACCGGTTGGGGCAAGTCGGCGGTCTACTGGGCGGCGACCGCGGCGCTGCGGACCCAGGGCGCCGGCCCGACGCTGGTCGTCTCGCCGCTGCTGGCGCTGATGCGGGACCAGATCGCGGCCGCGGAGCGGGCCGGGCTGCGGGCGGCGACGGTCAACTCGACCAACCTCGACGAGTGGGACACGGTGCTCGGCGACGTCCGCGCCGGCCGGCTCGACGTGCTGCTGATCTCCCCGGAGCGACTGGCCAACCCGGGCTTCGCGCGACAGCTCCCCGATCTCTTGGCCGCAACGGGTCTGCTCGTGATCGACGAGGCGCACTGCGTGTCGGACTGGGGCTTCGACTTCCGGCCGGACTACCAGCGGCTGACCCGGACGCTGCTCGCCCTGGCGCCGGGCACCCCGGTGCTGGCCACCACGGCGACCGCCAACGAGCGGGTGACCGCCGACGTCGCCGCCCAGCTCGGCGAGGACACCCTCACGTTCCGCGGTTCGCTGGCTCGGGCCTCGCTGCGGCTGGCCGTGGTGCCGGGGCTGAGCGTGCTCGACCGGTACGCCTGGGTCGCCGATGCGCTGCGCGAGCTGCCCGGGTCCGGGATCGTCTACGTGCTCACGGTGGCCGAGACCGAGCGGGTGGCGGCCTTCCTCAGCGAGCAGGGTCTCGATGTGGCTGCGTACTCCGGGCAGACCCCGAACCGGGTCGAGCTGGAGACCCGGCTGCGGGACAACCAGATCAAGGCGCTGGTGGCCACCTCGGCGCTGGGCATGGGGTACGACAAGCCCGATCTGGCGTTCTGCGTGCACCTGGGCTCGCCGGCCTCGCCGGTGGCCTACTACCAGCAGGTCGGCCGGGCCGGGCGAGCGCTGGACGATGCGCTCGCGGTGCTGGTGCCGGCCGAGGCCGACGAGCGGATCTGGGAGTACTTCGCGACCTCGGGCATCCCGGACGAGGCCCAGGTCGAACGCGTCCTGGAGGCTCTCGGCACCGATCAGCCGCAGTCGCTCCAGGCGGTGGAGGCGGCGACCGGGATCCGCCGCGGCCGGCTGGAGACGATGCTGAAGATCCTGGCCGTCGACGACGCGGTGCAGCGGGTGTCGGGCGGCTGGGTCGCGACCGGCACGCCGTGGTGGTTCGACGAGCAGAAGTGGACCGCGCTGCGCGAGGTGCGCGCGGCGGAGGCGGGGCTGATGCGGTCGTACGCGCACGGCGAGGGCTGCTTGATGCAGTTCCTGCAGCAGGCGCTCGACGACCCCGACCCGCAACCCTGCGGGCGCTGCTCGGTGTGTACGGGAGTGCTGCCGGCACCGGGCGAACAGCCCCGCTCCGCGACGGTCGACGCGGCGCGGCGGTTCTTCCGCGGTCTCGACGTGGTCATCGAGCCCCGCCGGCAGTGGGCCGCCCGGCTGCCGGACCGCAAGGGCAAGATCGACTTCATGGCCGAGGGCCGGGCGCTGGCGTACGCGGACGACCCGGCCTGGAACACCGAGCTGGCCCAGCTCGGTCTGACCGACGGCCCCGCGCCGCCGGTGATCCTGGACGGCATGGTCGAGGTGCTCAAGCGCTGGTCGAAGTCCTGGACCCGGCCGGTCGCCGTGGTGGCGATGCCGTCGCGCCGATTCCCGCAGCTGGTCGGGTCGGTGGCGGAGCACATCGCCCGGATCGGCCGGCTGCCGCTCGTCGATGCCCTGGCGGTGAGCGGACCGCCGCCCAGTGTGGACAGCGCCTCGGCGGTCCGGGCGACCGACCTGCTCTACCGGACGACGCTGCGGGACGGCGTGGGCTTCGACGGGCCGGTGCTGCTGGTCGACGACACGGTCCGCACCCGGTGGACGGTCACGGTGGCCGGCGCCCTGCTCGTCGACGCCGGAGCCACGCAGGTGCTGCCCCTGGTCATCCACCAGCTGCCGTGACCGGTCGGCGTCAGAGTCCGAGCCGGCGGGCGAGGGCATCGCGGTCACGACGGTGGCGCACGCTGGTGCTCGGGTACTCCAGGCACCACAGCAGCTGGTAGATCGGGGCTCGTTCGGCGAAGCCGTCCGGCTCCGGCACCAGGGCGCGGTGGGCGGTCCAGAATCCGGGTCCGGTCATGTCGTCCCAGAACGCCATCCGGGCCAGGTCCGACTCGGCCGGTCCGGCCCAGCACTTGTCCCAGTCGAGGACCGCGGCCAGCCGCCAGCGATCTTGGTCCGGCTGGAACAGCACGTTGCCGTGATGGAGGTCGTCGTGGCACAGCGTGGGCGGTCCGGGGTCGCGGAACAGCGAGGCCTCCCGGTCCAGCAGCCGGTGGAACCGATGCCGGTCCGCCGGATCGGTGATGCGCAGGTCGGTACGCCGGTGCAGGGCGCCGATCAAGTCGTCGCCGGCGGGCCGGGCCTCGGCATCGAGCTCCCCGAAGGAGTCGAATCGCAGCGTCTGGAGCCGAACAAGCATCCGGGCCAGGTCGACGTACGCCCGGGTCAGGTCGGACTCGGACAGTCGCGGGCGTACCTCGCGCCAGGGCACCCCGTCGACGTGATCCATGATCAGGTACTGCCAGTCCCCGGCCAGGCCGGTACCGTGCACGGACGCCACCGGCACTCCGGCCGACGCGGCCCGAGACATCGCCGCGGCCGTACGCCGCAGATCGACCCGCGGCTGGGCTCGGCTCGTGGTCAGCTTGACCACGATCGACGCGTCTTCCCCCACGTCCAGGCGGAGGACGGCGGTGTCGGCGGCCGCAGCCAGGAACTCCGCGCGAAAAGCCTGCTCGCCAACCATCGCTTCGTACGGTAACCGAGCCGGTATGGTCGCCCAGGTGGAGCGGGCGGTCGCGGATCGGATCCGCGCCGCGGCGGCGGAGGTTCTGGCCGAGATCGACGCGAACCCGCGCTATGCGCACACCACCCATCTGCAGGTGCGGTGGGACCGGCAAATCGTCGTCGACGAGCACCGACACGGACCGGTGGTGGCTGACGTCTTCTCGGTCACCAAGAGTGTCCTGGCCACGGTGCTGGCGTGCCTCGCGCGGCAGCGGCGGCTACCGCCGCTGGATCGGCCGGTCGCTGCGGTGCTGCCGGCGCTGCGCGGCACGGCCGCCGAACCGCACACCTGGCGCCAGCTGCTGACCATGACCCGCGGGGCGCGTACCGACGATCGCTGGGAGGCCGACGTCGTCACCGCCCTACCCGAAGGGCAGGTACGACGGATCGCCGAGGCTCCGCAGCAGCACCTGCCGGGCGAACGGTTCAGCTACGACAACGGGGCGGCCCACCTGCTGTCGGCGGCGACCAGCGAGATTCTCGGCGAGCCGGTGGCCGACTACGCCGCGCGGCACCTCTTCCCGGTTCTGGGCATCGAGCCCGGGCCGTGGCGCGCGGATCCCGACGGGTACTCCTACGGCTTCGCCCACCTGGCGCTCAGCGCCGACGCCCTCGGGCGGCTCGGGCAGCTCTGGCTGGACGGCGGTCGGGTGGCCGGCGAGCAGCTGCTCGACCCGCAGTTCCTGGGCGAGATGACGTCCCCGCAGACCTCCGGTGGTCCGCCGGAGCAGCTGCCCTACGGCTACCTGATCTGGGTCGACGACGGCGCCCTGCTGGCCGGAGGATGGGCGGGCCAGCACGTCCTGGTCCTTCCCCGCGGGCCCGCGGTGATCGTGACGACCGGGGATCCGCGGTTCGACTTCGGCCCGCCACCGAGCGATCAGTTGCCGACGAACTGGCGGCCGGCGCTCGAGCTCGTTCGCCGCACCCTGCTTCCGGCGTTGCGCGAGGAGTCCTGAGGGTCAGGGTCCGAGCTGCCAACCCAGCCCATCGGTCAGCCGGTCGGCCGTCGGCGGGCCCCCAGGAGTCGTCGTCGTAGATCTGACCTCGGGTGGATCGTCGAGCAGCGGCTGGAAGGCCCGGAAGGCCTCCGCCAGTCCGGCCGAGCTGGTGAACAACGAGCGGTTGCCCGCCAGCACGTCGTACAGCAGCGACGTGTAGGGCGCCATCGCGCCTTCGGCGACGTTCTCCAGGTTCAGCCGGGTCGTGCTGTCCGCGGGCACCGGGTCGGGGCCGGGCTTCTTGACCGTCATCTCGATCTCGATCGCCCCATTGCCCTTGAGGTCGAAGGCCAGCACGTTGCGACACCGGCCGGTCGAGTGCAGCGGGCCCTCGGCCGGCTTGAAGATCAGGCTGACCCGCTGAGCGCTGGTCGCCAGCTTCTTGCCGGTGCGCAGGACGAACGGCACGTCGCGCCAGCGGTCGGTGTCGATCCACAGCCGGGCGGCGACGTAGGTGTCGGTGGTCGAGTCGGGTGCGATGCCCTCGGTCTGGGTGTAGGTCCGGTACTGGCCGAGCACGACGTCGGCCACGTCGAGCGGGCGGAAGGCGGCGATCACGGCCTCCCGGGCGGCCTGCAGGTCCTCGGCACCCATGCTCAGCGGCGGCTCCATGGCCACCTCGGCCGCCACCTGGAACAGGTGCGTGACGAGCATGTCCAGCGCGGCACCGGTCGCGTCGTAGAACTCAGCGCGGTCGTCGATGTCCAGCGTCTCGGGTACGTCGATCTGCACCTGGGCCAGGTGTTCCTTGCTCCAGGCGTCGCCGAACAGCCGGTTCCCGAACCGGACGAGATGCAGGTTCTGGGTCGCCTCCTTACCCAGGAAGTGGTCGATCCGGTAGACCTGCTCCTCGTCGAAGGTGCGATGCACCAGCTCGTCCAGCTCGCGGAAGCTCTCCGTCGAGGTTCCGTAGGGCTTCTCGTAGACCGCCTTGCTGTTCTTCGCCAGCTCATGCTCGGCGATCGCCTCGGTGGTCCGCGCGAACGTAGTCGGCGGGATCGCCAGGTAGTGGATGATCTCGGGTTGACCGCCGAGCTCCTGCTCGGCCTCGGCGATCACCTCCAGCAGGCTGCCCGGGTCGTGCTTCTGGAAGCCGCCGCCGGCGAACCGCGCGTTGGCGTTGAACGCGTCGAGCTGGGCCAGGTCGGCGTCTGGCGCGAACTCCTCGAGCGAGGAGCGGATCCGCTGCTGGAAGTTCTCGTGTGACACGTCGCCGCGGCCGTTGCCGATCAGCCGGAAGTCCGGCGGCAGCAGACCGCGGACGTACAGCTCGTAGATCGCCGGCAGCACCATCCGCTTGGCCAGGTCGCCGGTGGCGCCGTACAGGATGATCATGCAGGGCTGCGGTGCGGCTGAGGCATCGCTGGTCTCGGTCATGGCACCACTCTTTCGTACCCGTCAGATTGCCGGGCACGCCGCCGCACCAGGTCGGCCAGCGCGAAGCCGAGCGCAGCGACGATGAGGCCGATCGTGGTGTGCAGGCTGGTCGACAGCGCCTCGGCGTAGTCGCCGTCGGTGCTGGCCAGCCTGGTGAAGAACTGCGCCAGCACCACGGCGATACCGATGGCCGAGCCGACTCGCTGCACGGTCTGCAGCATGCCGCCGCCCGAGCCGGCTCGGCGCGGATCGACCTCGGCCAGGGTCAGCGTCACGTTCGGGCTGATGACCAGTCCGCCGCCGAAGCCGGCAACCAGGAACGCCGGCGCCAGCTTCAACCCGACCGAGCCCTCCAGATGGGGCACCAGCAGGTCGATGGCCACCAGCCCCATGATCACCAGCAGCAGGCCGCCCACCACCAGAGAGCGGCCGAGCCGGTTGATCAGCCGGCCGCCGATGATCGCGGCGATGGCCGAGCCGACGGAGAACGGCAGCTGCGTCAGCCCCGCTTCCAGTGCGCTGTAGCCCAGACCGACCTGCAGGTAGATCGTCATGACCAGGAAGATCGTGGTGAAGCCCGCGAAATAGCAGGCGCCGAGGGACAGGCCGAACACGTACGAGCGCACCTTGAGCAGGGCGAGATCGACCAGGGTCTCTCGCTCTCGAGAGTTCCAGTACCGCTCCCAGAAGTAGAAGCCGATGAGCAGGGCGGCGGCCCCGCCGAGCAACCACCACGGCCGATCGGCGCCTGACTCCCGGCCCTCCACCAACGGCAGCAGGACGCACAGCATCGCCGCGGCGAACAGCACCACCCCGACCGGGTCGAGTGACTGCCGCGGTCCGGTTGGGGCGCTCCGCGGCAGCAGCCGCAACGCCAGCACGATCAGCACCGCACCGATCGGCACGTTGACGTAGAAGACCAGCCGCCAGCCGAGGTCTGGTCCGCCGAGCTGGACGAGCAGGCCACCGAGGAGCGGACCGATCGCCGTGGCGATGCCCAGCGTGGCGCCGAACAGTCCGAAGGCCCGGGCCCGCTCAGGTCCGCGGAACAGGTTCTGGATGAACCCCGAGACCTGCGGGCTGATCAGGCTGCCGCCGATGCCCTGCACGACCCGCGCGACGGCCAGCAACGTCGCGTTCGGGGCGGCACCGGCGGCGGCGCTCGAGGCGGTGAACAGCGCGACGCCGATGACAAAGACGGTACGCCGGCTGCGCGCATCGCCGAGCCGACCGGCCGGCACCAACAGCATGCCGAACGCCAGGGCGTACCCGGCCACGATCCAGGAGATGTCGCTGTCGTCCGCGCCGAGCCCTGCGCGCAGACTGGGAAGCGCGACGTTGACGATGCTGAGGTCGAGCAGCGTCATCGAACCGGCGATCAGGCAGACGGCCAGACCCCGCCAACGTGCGGGGTCGGGCGCCGGCCCGTCGGTCGATTGATCAGTCACCGTTGGCCAAACTAGTGAGTCGCGTACTGTCCCGGCTCATGGACCTCGAGCGCTTCGTGACTGCCCAGGACTCCGGCGGGACCTACTCGCGCGCCGTCGCCGAGCTCCGCAACGGCCGCAAGGTCAGCCATTGGATGTGGTTCGTGTTCCCCCAGATCGCCGGCCTCGGTCACAGTGCCATGGCCCAGGCGTACGCGATCACCGACCGGGCGGAGGCCCGGGCGTACCTGGCCCATCCCGTTCTCGGGCCGCGGCTTCTCGAGTGCGCAAAGGTCGTGGCCGGGCATTCTGGGCGTACCGCGGAGCAGATTTTCGGTCCGATCGACGCGATGAAGCTGCGCTCGTCGATGACTCTCTTCGCCCTCGCCGACCCGGAGCAGCCGGTCTTCGCCGAGGTGCTGGATGCCTTCTTCGACGGTCCTGATCCGGCGACCGAGCAGCGGGTCAGCGCAGGGCGGTGAGAAGCGGGGCGCAGCGGGTGAGGTCCTCCGCGCCGGCCAGGTCGGGAAGCGCGACGAAGACCGTGCGCACACCGAGATCGGCGAGCTGCGCATAGCGGCGAGCATGATCATCGCCCAGCCCGGCGTGGTGCCGGGCGGCGAAGGCGGCGGCCGGCGTACGCCCGCGCAGCCGCTCGACCCGCTGCGCGACGTCCTCGCGATCGGTGCCGACGATCGGCAGGTCCAGGACGGTGATCGCCACCTCGGCCGGGTCGCGGCCGACATCCGCGCAGTGCCGGTGCAGGATGTCGATCTTGCGAGTCAGGGTCTTCATGCCGGACGGCAGGTTGCAGGCGTCGGCCTGCTCGGCGACGATCCGCAGAGTCCGCCGCTCGCCGGAGCCGCCGACGATGATCGGCACCGGGCCGACGGGCCGCGGGTAGCAGGTGGTCTCAGGCAGCTGGACATACCGGCCGCGGAAGGCCTTGGTGCCCGGCGCCCAGAGCGCGCGCAGCGTCTCGATGCAGACCTGCAGATCGTCCAACCGGGCCTTGTCGGGCGGAAAGTCGAGCCC
Source organism: uncultured Actinomycetota bacterium (assembly GCA_963711015.1). Lineage (GTDB taxonomy): Bacteria > Actinomycetota > Actinomycetes > Propionibacteriales > Propionibacteriaceae > Microlunatus. The sequence goes on along the minus strand of CAVQCQ010000009.1, from coordinate 206,502 downwards.
GTACGCCTGGTGCTCGCGTAGCCACCAGCCGGCGCCGAGCCCACAGAACGCGCGGCCGTTGCTGAGCGCGTCCAGGGTGGCCACCGTCTTGGCGAGAATGCCCGGCGCGCGGAAGGTCACCGGCGAGACCAGCGGGCCCAGCTTCAGCTGGGTGTCGAGACCGGCGAGCAGGCCAAGGGTGACCCAGGGCTCCGGGATCGGTTCCCAGGCTCGGTCCACCTGCGGGATCTGGATCAGGTGGTCCATCAGGGCGATGCCGGCGAAGCCCAGGCTGTCGGCGGCTTGGGCGAGCTCGACCAGCCAGCCTTGCGGGTCCTGCTCCGGCCACGGGAACCGGGAGACCTGCAAGATCACCTCGGGGGTGCTCTCGGAACGCCGTCTCCAGCTGGGTTCGTGGTCATCGGTCCGGGCCGGGATGGTGGCGCCGGCGTCCCCGTCGGCCGGGTTGTCGATGACCACGACCTGGTCCCAGCCCTCGTCCTCGGCCGTTCGGAGGAGTTCCTTCACCCGGCGCAGCTGCTCGGTGATCACCAGTGCCGGGACCGGACGGTCACGGTCGCGGTTGCGCTGCCGGGCCAGCGCCGCCGGCGCGTTGATGATCACCAGGACGGCCGGCAGGCCGCAGCTGTGGGCCAGCTGGCGGTAGCGGTCGCGGCGGTCGGGGTCGAGGCCGAGGGTGTCGATCACGGTGGTCAGAGAGCGCTTGGTGCGCGCGGCGACGATCTGGTCGAGAAGGGTGAATGCCTCCGTCGTCGCCTCGAGGTCGGCCGGTCCGCTGCCGACGATGCTGCGCAGCATGTCGGAGGCGACGATCTCGACGGGCCGATAGTGCGTCGCGGCCCAGTGCGACTTGCCGGATCCCGCCGCGCCCGCCAGCACCACCACCGCCGGGTCGGGCAATCGGACCGGGTTCATGCCGGAGAGTCTAGTATTGGGCAATCGCCCAAGGCGAATGACCGAGAAGGACATGGATGTCGGAGAACGCGTCAGCTGCTCGCGGCCGAGCGGTGCGCGTTCGGCTGCTCGCCGCGGCAGCCGAGCTGATCGCTGAGGCCGGTTGGTCCGCCGTCAGCACCCGAATGCTGGCCGAGCGGGCCGGTGTCGCGGCTGGTCTCGTGCACTACCACTTCGCCGGACTGCCGGCGCTGCTGCGTGAGGCGGCCCTGACCAGGATGCGGGTCGTGCTCGACGAGACCGGGGCGGAACTGCTCACGAGCCCCGATCCTGCCGTCGGCCTTCGCCGCCTTCTGGTGACGCTCGATGCCTACCCCGGCCGCGATCCGACCTCGACGTTGTTCATCGAGTCCTGCCTGGCGGCCAGCCGGGACGAGCAGCTGCGGGTCGGCCTGGCCGAGCTGATTCAGGAGTACCGCCACCGGCTCGTCGAATGGCTGCAAGCCGCCGGAGAGGACCAGCCGGCGCGAACGGCGGCGGTGCTCGCCGCGGCAGTCGACGGGGTGATGCTGCACCGCGGGCTGGCCGGCGGTCTCGGCTCGGCCGAGGTGCTCCCCGTCCTTGCTCGGATGGTGAACGCACCTCGGAGTGACCAGCCGTGAGAGCGGTGATCTGCGGCGCCGGCATCGCCGGCCTGACCTTGGCCCGACGCCTCGTCACGGGCGGCTGGGAGGTCACCGTCGTGGAGCGCGCGCCGGGGCCGCGATCGGGTGGCTACATGATGGACTTCTTCGGGCCCGGCTATGAAGTGGCCGAGCAGTTGGGTCTGCTGGGTCGGCTGGCCGAGCTGAGCTATCGAGTGAGCGAACTGGCCTACGTCGACCAGCAGGGACACCGGCGTGCCGGGCTGGGTTTCGAGGCGTTCCGAGCTGGGGTCGGCGGACGGCTGCTCAGCCTGATGCGGCCGGATCTGGAGCTGGCTCTCCGGGAGAGTGTGGACGGTCTGGTCGACCTGCGCTACGGGCAGTCGGTGCTTCGGTTCGTGAACCGGGCGGCGGGAGTCGACGTCACCTTGACCGACGGCCGCCAGGTCACCGTCGACCTCCTGGTCGGCGCCGACGGCATCCACTCCGCCGTGCGCGGCCTGATGTTCGGCTCGGACCAGTGCGGCTGGCGGTCGCTCGGGATGCACACCGCGGCGTACACGTTCAGCTCCGGGCCGGTCCACCGCGCCATCGGGAACCGCTTCTGCCTGACCGACACGTCCGACCGGATGCTCGGGTGCTACGCCCTGCGCGGTGGGCAGGTGGCCGCCTTCGTGGTGCACCGCACGGGCGAGTCGAAGGTGCCGGACGATCGGCGGGCCGCCCTGCGGGCGATCTATGCCGATCTGGGCTGGATCGTGCCCGCGGCCCTCGCCGCCTGTCCGCCGGACGAGGAGATCTACTACGACCAGGTCGCCCAGATCGAGCTGCCGCAGTGGCATCAGGGCCGGGTGGTGCTGACCGGAGATGCTTGCGGCGCCGTGTCGCTGCTCGCCGGACAGGGCGCCTCACTGGCCATGGCCGGAGCGGACGTGCTGGCCCGCCGGTTGGCCGAGGCCGGCTCGGTGCCGACGGCGCTCGAGCGCTATGCGCGGGAATGGCAGCCAGTGGTCGCCGAGCGGCAGCGGATCGCGCGGCGCGGTGCGGCGTGGTTCCTGCCCGGCAGCCGGGCCCGGTTGCTGGCCCGGCGGCTCGTCCTGATGGCGGCCGGGCTGCCCGGAGGCGACCGCCGGATCGCTTCGGCGCTCGTCGGCAAGACGGCTGGCTCGCGATGAGGCCGACCTGGGACGCTGAGGCCATGATCGAGCGCAGACCGGTGGAGTCCTGGCTCACCGACATGGACGGCGTCCTGGTGCACGAGGAGCTGGCCCTGCCCGGCGGGGCCGAGTTCCTCCAGGCACTGCAGGACCATGGCCTGCCGTTCCAGGTGCTGACCAACAACTCGCTGTTCACCCCCCGCGACCTGCGGGCCCGGCTGCTGCGCAGCGGCATCTCGGTGCCGGAGCAGGCGATCTGGACCTCAGCCCTGGCGACGGCACAGTTCCTCGCCGATCAGCGGCAGGGCGGTTCGGCGTACGTGATCGGCGAGGCCGGGCTCACGTCGGCGTTGCACGACATCGGGTTCGTGCTCACCGAGCGAGATCCCGACTACGTCGTGCTCGGTGAGACCCGGACGTACTCCTTCGAGGCGATCACCCGGGCGATCCGGCTGATCGACGGCGGCGCCCGCTTCATCGCCACGAATCCCGACGCCACCGGCCCGTCCGCGGACGGCTCGCTGCCCGCCACGGGCTCGTTCGCGGCCCTGATCACCCAGGCCACCGGCATCCGGCCCTACTTCGTCGGCAAGCCCAACCCGCTGATGATGCGCTCGGCTCTCAACGCCATCGACGCCCACTCCGAGACCACGGTCATGGTCGGCGACCGGATGGACACCGACGTGGTCGCCGGGATCGAGGCGGGAATGCGGACGATCCTGGTGCTCACCGGCTCGACCCGACCCGAGGCCGTCGAGCGCTTCCCGTACCGGCCGACTCAGGTGCTGGACTCGATCGCCGATGTCGTGCCGCTGGTCAAACAGTTCGCGCCGGTCAGCGGATGATCTTCGAGACCGTCGCCTCGAAGTCGGGCAGGTCGTCCGGATCCGGAACCGGCGTCGGCCACCCCTCGCCGGTCCAGCCCGGATGGGGGCGGCCGGGCCGGAAGGACCAGAAGCGCGGCTCGTACGCGGTGGGTCCGGCGGAGCGCAGCGAGGAGTCCGATGCCCGGGTCAGCGGTACGTCGCGCAGGATCCCGACGCCGGGCAGCACGACATGGACCGCGGAGAAACCCAGGGGGACCGCCGGGAGGTTGGTGACCACGCTGACCTGACCGCCGGCCTGTTGCAGCGCGGTGGTCCAGGTTCGCAGGTCGGTGCACAGACACTCCGAGCCGGCCTGCCCGGTGCTCATCAGCTGCGCCTGCAGGGACGGGCTCCGGGCGAGATGGAGCAGCAGTTGGGGCCCGCTGGCGGCGGTGAGGTTGTAGGGGCGCAGCGGCGGATCCTCCTCGGCGAACGGCGCGGTGCGCACCGTCTCCAACCCGGGCCCCTGGTCCAGCGCCGTGATCGTCCAGCTGATCGAGGTGAACGACCGACCGGCCTGGACGCTGTCGATGATGATCTTGAAACGCTGGTTGCTGCGACCGTGGCTGAAGACCGCCGAGGCCGCCGCCGGCACGGGGCGGTCGCCGGGCCGGGTGAGCTCCGTGGGGGCGTTGGGCAGCGGGATCTGCCCCTCCGGTGTCACCGGCACGGCGGAGAAGACGGGCACCGTCGCGATGTCCACATCGACGGTGCGGATAGCCTCCGGCAGGGGCGGGTACGCGACCTGGAGCAGGATCGTCTGGTGCAGCCGCAACCCCAGCTGCACCACGCTGGTCGTGGTGCACAGGCATTCCGGGACGCCGGGAGCGTCGCGGGTCAGCGGACGGTAGACCCGCTGCGCCCGTGCATCGATCAGGAAGATGTTGACGTTCTGCTCACCGAAGCGGGTCAACGCCAGGTTGAACGAAGCCGGGAGGGCATCGCCGGCGCGAAGTCCCGGGGCGCTGAGCGGGGTCACCGACCAGTCGAGCACGGTACCCCCCTCGATCCGGCGTACCGCGTGCACCGCGAGCCGCACGGTGATGTCGAGGCCCTCACCGGAGGTCCAGGTCGCCTCGCCGACCACCGGGAGGTCCGGGTTTCCGGGCGGGGGAGGCGGCTCGGTGCTCGGCTCGGAGGGCGCCGGTTCCACGCGTTCGAACAGGCCGGGCTCGGACCGGTCGAGCGTGCAGCCGGCGACGACAGCCAGGAGAAGGAGCAGCAGCCAGCAGCGGGTGACCGCGAGCGGCCGGCTGCTCATCTGCTGATTCTACGAGGGCTGCGCCGTGGCGTCGGAGTCTTCCGGGGCTCCTGTCCTCGGCATGGCGACGACGGCCAGGAACATCACGACGGCAACCAGAACGCAGCCGAGGAAGACCTCGTGCAGGGCCGGACCGAGCGCGGACGCCGGGATCTCGGCCGCCGTCGAGGAGAGGTCATTCCCGAGTCGCTGGCGCAGCGCGGCGTTGGCGATGGCGCCGAACGCGGCGATGCCGAGGGCACTGCCCATCGAACGGGCGAACAGGTTGGTGCCGGTGATCACGCCTCGCTGGTCCCAGCCGACCGAGGACTGCGCAGCGATCAGGGTAGGGCCGGCGGTGAGCCCCATGCCGATGCCCAGCACGAAGCACGTCAGCGCGACCAGGGCGATCGAACTGCTTCCCGACAGCATGGCCAACAGGACGGTCCCACCGATGACCACTCCAGATCCGATCAGCGCCGTGTTGCGGAAGCCGATCCGCAGGTAGATCCGGCCGGACAACGAGGCGGCGAGCGGCCAGCCCAGGGTCAGTGCCGCGAGCGCGAAGCCGGCGACCAGTGCGCTGGTCCCGAGCACCCCCTGACCGAAGAGGGGGACATAGGAGGTGAGGCCGATCAGGATCACGCCAACGGCCAGGGCGGCGACATTGGTCGAGTTGAGCAGCCGGCTACGGAACACCGAGCCGGGCAAGATCGGCTCGCTCGCGCGGCGCTCCACCAGGCCGCAGATCACCAGAAGCAGCGTTCCGCCGCCCAGGATGGCCACGCTGGGTACTGAGGCCCAGGGCCAGAGCACCCCACCCTCCAGCAGCCCGAGAATAAGCAAGGAGGTGCCGGTCACGAGCAGGGCAGCGCCGGCATAGTCGATCCGGTGCCGCTGCCGGTGTACCTGCTCATGGAACTTCCGGGCCAGCGCGTACGCCGCGATCGCACCGAGCGGGATGTTCACGAAGAAGATCCACCGCCAGCTGGCGAAGTCGACGAACAGCCCGCCGAGCGTCGGGCCGACCACGGCGGAGATGGCCCAGACGCTGGCGACGTAGCCCTGCACCTTGGCCCGTTCGGCAACGGAGTAGATGTCGCCGACGATGGTCAGCGCGGTCGGCTGGATCGCGCCCGCACCCAGCCCTTGCACCGCTCGGAAGATGATCAAAGCCGGCATCGACCAGGCGAAACCACAGAGCACCGACCCGAGGACGAAGACGCCGACGCCGACCAGCAGCACGGGCTTTCGTCCGACCTGGTCGGAGAACTTGGCGAAGATCGGGACCGAGACGGCTTGGGCGAGAAGGAAGATCGAGAACAGCCAGGGGAACTGGGCGAAGCCGCCGAGGTCGTTGACGATGGAGGGCACCGCGGTGGCCAGGATGGTCGAGTCGATCGCGACCAGCCCGACACTCAGCATCACCGAGCCAAGGATCGGGCCGCGTTCAGACCGCAGGCCGATGTCGGCGCGAGTGATCTGCTGCGAGGCCATGTGTAGCGGCAACCCGGCGGAGGGTCGAGCTATTCCCCTCGGGGGCCGGTGTTTGCACTCACCCAGTGCGAGTGCTAAAACTGGATTAGCACTCTCCAGGTGAGAGTGCCACTTCTCCGATCCGGTGAGGCTCCCATGAGCCGTCCGTCGCGGGCATCGTGCCGGAGAGAAAAGTTCACTCACTAGAGGACACCATGCCCAAACTGATTCAGTTCAACACTGAGGCGCGACGCGGCCTCGAGCGGGGGATGAACCAACTCGCCGATGCCGTCAAGGTGACCCTTGGACCCAAGGGCCGCAACGTCGTGCTCGAGAAGAAGTGGGGTGCTCCGACCATCACCAACGATGGTGTGAGCATCGCCAAGGAGATCGAGCTCGAGGACCCGTACGAGAAGATCGGCGCCGAGCTCGTCAAGGAAGTGGCCAAGAAGACCGACGACGTGGCCGGTGACGGCACCACCACGGCGACGGTGCTGGCCCAGGCCATGGTCCGCGAGGGCCTGCGCAACGTCACCGCCGGCGCCAACCCGATGAGCCTGAAGCGCGGCATCGAGAAGGCTGTCGCCCTGGTCGTCGAGCAGCTGGCCCTGGCCGCCAAGGACGTGGAGACCAAGGAGCAGATTGCCGCCACCGCCTCGATCTCCGCGGGAGACACCCAGGTCGGCGAGATCATCGCCGAGGCCATGGACAAGGTCGGCAAGGAAGGCGTCATCACCGTCGACGAATCAAACACCTTCGGCCTCGAGCTCGAGCTCACCGAGGGCATGCGGTTCGACAAGGGCTACATCTCGCCCTACTTCGTCACTGACACGGAGCGGATGGAGACCGTCCTCGACGATCCGTACGTGCTGATCGTCAACTCCAAGGTCTCCAACCTGAAGGACCTGCTGCCGATCCTGGAGAAGGTCATTCAGGCCGGCAAGCCGCTCGTCGTGATCGCGGAGGATGTCGACGGCGAGGCCCTGGCCGCACTGATCGTCAACAAGATCCGTGGCACCTTCAAGTCGGTGGCCGTCAAGGCGCCCGGCTTCGGTGATCGCCGCAAGGCCATGCTCACCGACATCGCCATTCTCACCGGCGGGCAGGTGATCTCCGAGGAGGTCGGCCTCAAGCTCGACAGCGTGGGGCTGGAGCTGCTCGGCCAGGCTCGCTCGGTCGTCGTCACCAAGGACGAGACCACGATCATCGAGGGTGCCGGCAGCTCGGAGCAGATCTCCGGCCGGGTGAACCAGATCCGCACCGAGATCGAGAACTCCGACTCCGACTACGACCGGGAGAAGCTGCAGGAGCGGCTGGCCAAGCTGGCCGGCGGCGTCGCGGTGATCAAGGTCGGCGCGGCGACGGAGGTCGAGCTCAAGGAGCGCAAGCACCGGATCGAGGATGCCGTCCGCAACGCCAAGGCGGCGGTCGAGGAGGGCATCGTCGCCGGCGGCGGCGTCGCTCTGTTGCAGGCGGCTCGCAAGGCCAAGCTGGACGACCTGACCGGTGACGAGAGGATCGGCGCGCAAATCGTGCTGACCGCTTCCGAGGCTCCGCTGAAGCAGATCGCGATCAACGCCGGCCACGAGGGCGGTGTGGTCGCGGAGAAGGTGCGCGGTCTCGGTGCCGGCGAGGGGCTGAACGCCGCTACCGGCGAGTACGGCGACCTGATCGCGGCCGGGATCATCGACCCGGCCAAGGTGACCCGGTCGGCGCTGCAGAACGCCGCGTCGATCGCCGCGCTGTTCCTCACCACGGAGGCCGTCATCGCCGACAAGCCGGAGAAGGCAACGCCGGCTGCCGGTGGCGACCCGGGTGGCATGGGCGGGATGGACTTCTGAGTCCTGCGTCAGTTCAGCAATAAGCGCCGAGGGGCGGTCCGAGAGATCGGGCCGCCCCTCGCGCGTTGCGGTCATCTGCTCGACTGCACGCCGGTTCCCTGCGCTGCACTCCGGAAGTATCCGGAGCGCAGCGCAAGAAACGGACGCAGCGTTCGAAACCGACAGGGAGGTCGAGACCTCAGTTGTCGGGGTCCAGCGCCCACTGCAGGCTGGCCTCGATGTCGATGGCACCGTGCCCGATCGCGTGGATCGTGATCGGAAGCGACGTCCCAGTCACCGCCGTCCGTTGGTCGCTCAGGCTGAGGTCCGGCGCCGCCGACCGGATGAGGGCAAGCTGCCCCGACACCAGGGGTGCGGCCATCGAGGTCCCGGACCAGGTTGCATAGCCGTCCGGCACCGGGCCGACCAGCTGGGCGCCGCGGGCGGCCACATCGACCCACGGGCCCCAGTTGGCATAGCTGCTGATCGTGGACCCATCCGCATCAAGGCAGGTGACGCTGAGCACGCCGGCGGCGTTGCCCGGATACTGCGGCAGGGACGAGCCGCGGTTGCCGGCCGACACCACCACCATCACGCCCTCGTCGCGGACATCGTCGATCGCCCGCGCCAGCACCGGCGACGAGCGCGAGCTCTCCGTACCGAAGCTCAGGTTGATCACGTCGGCGCCGTCCTGGGCCGCGTCCCGCATCGCCTCGGCGATCACGACCACATTGCCGAAGCCGTCGCTGTCCAGCACCCGCATCGGCATGATCGAGGCATCCGGCGCGACCAGGGCGACCAGCCCGGCGACGAAGGTGCCGTGGCCGTACGACTGGTCGGGGATCCCGTTCCCGTTTGTGTCGATGCCCTGGCGTTCCTCGGCCGGATCCGCATCGTCGCCGATGTAGTCGTAGCCGTCGACGGTCCGGTCGTCCAGCACCGGATGGCCGAAGTCGATCCCGGTGTCCAGCACCGCCACGGTCGTCCCGGCCCCGCGACTGAGCTCGTGCGGGCCTTCCAGGGCCTCGGCCAGCTGTTCGTTGTACGCAGCTGCACCATCGTCATGATCATTGGACTCGCCGTGGGGCCAGCTGTGGAACCGGGTCGAGGACATGCCGCGCGTCTCTGCTGCGGCATTGCTCACCATGGTGGTGTCGTCCAGCGCGGCGGCGAGCAGCTCTACCACATTGCTCGACTCGGTCCAGGTCGGCTGCACCCGATAGATCGCGGCGTCCTCGACCAGGGTCTCGCGGATCCTGAGCCGGTATCGGCGGGTCACGTCATCGATCGAGTAGCCGCGTTGCTGGTTGACCTGGATCACCAGATCAGAGGCCCCCCCCGAGGCCGCGGCGGGCGGTGCGCCGATGGTAGTAGCGACGACAACAGCGAGCAGCGCAGCGAGGCCGCATCGACGGGCCACGTTTCGCAGGGGGGTCACACATCTCTCCTTAGGGGTTCGGAACTGTTGGGTGTGTGGGGGCAGGGGAAGCCAGATAACTGAAAGGGGCCCAGTAGAACGGATGAGGATGCCTCGCGGCAGTCCCCAGCTGGGCCGAGCGAAGCGCGTACGCGGGAGGCACACCGGCAACGAGGGCGCGATAGAAGGTGCCCATCAGCTCACGGGTCGCCTCGTCCTGGACCCTCCATTGGCTGACGACGACCCCCGAGGCGCCGGCCGCGAGAAAGGCCCAGCCAAGGCCGACCGGTTCGGCGGCCTCGCCCAGCTGCCCGGACTCGCACGCGCTCAGCACCACCAGCGCGCCGGCCAGGTCCAGCGGCAGGACCTCCGCGCCGGTCAGCCAGCGATCGGCGAACCGGAGCCGGGAGAACAGTGGGTTGCTGCGCCGGAACTGTCCGTGACAGGCCAGGTGCACCAGGCCGTGGCGCGGGGCGGCCGCAACGAACGCGTCACCGGTCGCTGCTTCGCCGGTGAGCCGGTCGGCCGTCGGCAGCAGGTCCGCCACCATGTCGGCCTCCGGCTGCACCGCGGGGGCGGCCTCGTCCGCGTACGCGACCACGAGGGCCGTGCCGAGGTCTGGCGGGTCCGGCCTTGCACTACCGCGAGCGCTGGGACTCGGCAGGACGGTGACCGGGCGACGTTCGATCAGATAGCGCTCCCCGTCGTACAGGGCGCCGAACGGCACCTGGTGCAGCAGCCGGTGCGGAACGATCCGCAGCTCGGCGTCGCCGGTCAGCTGCTCGGCCACGGGACCGAGCAGTACGTCGTACAGCTGCTGGAGCACGGTCTGGGCCGTGCGCAGCAGCAGGTCCGAGTGCCGGAGGCTGAAGACGCTGCCGAGCAGGAACCGGGTCCACTGGTCGCCCAGCCGGTCGAGCAAGGTGGCCACAGCGGGCAGCACGCCGCGTACCCGGACCGCTGATCGGTCGGGCCCGTTGCTGCCGAACAGGACAAGGTCTTCACCCGCGACGTGCAGCTCGAGCTCGGCGGAGCCAGGTTCGGTCGGCACCGACGATGCGGGCCGGGTCGCCGGGTCGGCGACGTCCGGCGTGACCGCTTCCCGCAGCCGCAGCACGCTCACCCGTTCCTCGAGCCGCTCGGCCTGCTGCACCATGAGCGTCCGACGCGCCGGGGTATCCGCGCCCTCCAGGGCCCGGTACGTCGCGGCCAGGTCCGCGTAGGTGGCGGCGAGCTCCGAGCCGGGCTGTCCGGCGACGGGCGCTGTGCCAACCGAGTCGGCGATCAGCTCGCGCAGGGTTGCCGCCTTGGCTGCGCCAGCGACCTCTCGGGCCCGGTGTTCGTCGCCGGGCGCCCCCCGGTCGAGCAGGACGGCGACCAGGTCGTCGTATGCGGCCAGCCGGTCGGCCCGGTAGGCCGTCCGGACGGCGTGGTCGGGTAGCGCCCGGGCGAACCGGTCGAGCTCGTCGATCGCCCCGCGGAGCAGCCGCTCCGCCTCGTCGAGCCGACCGTCGCCGCGCGCCAGCCGGGCCTGGCCTACCAGCAGCGGATAGCGCAGCTGCGGCAGACCGAGCTGCTCGACGAGCTCCGCGGCCGACTGCAGCTCGGCTGCGGCCTGCTCCCGCGTCGCCGCCAGTTCGGCCAGCCGGAACCGGGTCAGCACCAGCGGCACCAGCCAACCGCCCGCCGCCAGCTCGGTCGCGGCCTGCTCAGCGAGCATCCTGGCCTCGATCTCTCGGCCGGTCACGGCGGCCGCCTCGGCCTGCAGCTGCCGAGTGCGGGCGGCGTACTGCCGATCCTCCACCCGGTTGAACAGCTCGGCCGCTCGGCTCAGCGCGGCACTTGCCTGGTCCGCACGTTCGGCCCCGAGCTCCGCCGCGCCTAGCAGGTAGCAGGCGACTCCGGCATCGTGCACCAGGCCGCCGGCCGTGGTGCGCTCGACCGCTTCGGCCGCCTCGGAACGGGCTTCGGTCCACAGGCCGACGGCCAGGTAGGTCTCGGCCATCGCCAGCTGCAGCCGGACCGCCTCGATCGACGCGTTCAGCTCCTCGAGCGTTCGCCGCGCCCGCGACAGCACGTCCAGCGCCTCGACCCATTGCCCGAGCTGGGAATAGGCGTGGGCCTGGAAGCCCTGGCACTTGGCCGCGTAGAGCCGGTCCCCGGCCCGCGTGAATCCCTCGACCGCAGCGTCCAGCTCCGGCAGCGCCTCACGAGACCGGCCGAGGGCCAGCAGCTCGACGCCGCGACTGGCCTGAGGCCGCGCCGCATAGAGCATCAGCCCGAGCTCGGCGTACTCCGCCTCGGCCTGCGCGTACGCCAGCAGCGCCTGCTCGTGGAAGCCGAGCAGCCCGTACGCGGTTCCGATGTTGTCGATCGCGTGAGCGCGGATCGCTCGGGCCAGGGGGTAGTCGGCAGCCTCCGGCCCGATGGCCTCCACCTCGGCGACGAGCTGCTGCCCGACCTCGAGCGCGTCACCGTGCCGCCCGAGGTCGTCGAGGATCTGCATCCGGCCGAGCTCGGTCCGCAGCGCGGCTGTGGGTTGCCCAGCTCTCAGCCAGGCCTGCCGCGCCTCGCCGATCAGGCTCAACCCGTGATCGAGATCGCCGCGCTCGGTGACGATCCGGGCCTGGAGATAGCGAACCTCGGCCGAGATGTCGGCCAGTCCGAGCTCGTCGGCGGCCCGGTCGAGCAGCCGGCAGAGAGTCTCGGTCGCCTGGGGATCATCGTGGATCAGCTCTTGAGCCTGACCGATCAGCCACTGCAAGCCGTCGGCGTCGTACAGCCCTTCACTGCGTAGCCGGTCCAACCGGGCCGCGTCGCTGCCGCCGACCAGCAGGTCGGAGACGCCGAGCTCGGTGGGCAGAGACATCTCAGTGCAGCCGCAGATCCAGGTCGGCCACCAGGACCAGATCGCCATTGCCGGCCTGGAGCCGGTCGGCGGTGCGCGGCACCGGGCTCAGGGTGAAGCGGCCGAGCTCGTCGCCATCGACCGTCCGCACATCCAGGCCGGGCCCGGTCGCAGCGGCCTCGAAGATCGGCGCCACCTCGGAGGAGATCGGCAGCACCTGGCCCTCGATCCGTACGGCATCGCCGGCCAGCGAGTGCACGTCCAGCACGAGGTCGGCGACCTCGCCCTGGAAGGCGAGGTGCACCACCTCGTCGTCGGTGCCGCCGCGTACGCCGACCAGCGGCCGGTCCATCCGGCTGTCGAACACCAGCGCCACCTTGATCCGCGGCACGGGTCGCTCCAGGATTTCCCGGGCTCGGCTCCAGCGAGTGAAGTACTGCCGGAGCCGCTGCCGGACCAGCGGCGGCGGGAGGTGCAGCGGCAGGGCGTGGGCACAGTCGAGGAAGCCGCGCAGCCACTGGGCGCGGTCCTGCAGGCCGGCGTCACCAAGCGCGACGGCATCGGAGACCCGACCGGCGTCCGCGGCGGGCAGCCGGTCCTCCAGCCAGTCGGCCAACTGGGCCATATCGGGCTGAGCTGGGTCGGACAGGACTTGAGGGGTGGGTGAGGTGGGGGTCGGGCTCATGCTTCTCCATCGGTCAACAGGGCACGGATCCGGTCGAGGCAACGGCCGCGCATCGGACCGATGCCGCCAATGGAGCGCCCGAAGCGCGTGGCGATCTCGGCGTAGCTGGGTCGTTCCGGATCGAAGTAGAGGGCGAGCAGTAGCTCTCGGCAGGGATTCGCGAGTTGGAGCAGGGCGTTGTGCAGGGTGGCGATGTCCTCCCAGGGCAGTTGGTCGGTCGACGGGGTGGGCACCTCGGCGTGAGGTGCTTCTCGGGACTGCCGGCGGACGATCCGCCACGCCTTACGGCGCGCAACCGTGACCAGCCAGGCGGCGACCCGCTCGTCCTCCCGCAGGCTGCCGCAGGCGTCGAGCAGGGCGATGAAGCTGGCCTGGGTGACGTCGCTGGCGTCCGACGGGTTCAGTCCGCTGCGTAACGCCACGCTGAAGACCAGTCGCTCGTAGCGGCGCACGAGCTGGTCCCAGCTCTGCGACTGGCCGCGTCGGCAGCCGGCGATCAGGGCGGCATCGGTGGGTTCGCCGGCGGGAATGAACTCTTCCGAAACCTCGTCCGTGGAAACGCCGAAGGGGCTCACGTCCGGTCCGGTCCGGATTCTCACCAAGGTTGCCCCCCGACCAGGTGGGAATGGGGGCCCACCTCGCAGCGAGAAGGTTAGCCGCAACAAGCCGACCGCGTGGGTCAAAATGCGGAAATCGAAATTAGAGAGTCAAGTGGATCACGAGGCCGTTCTGAGGCCACTTCTCTCTGAAGGGGGAGCCTCAGTCGGGGGAAGCTCCTTGCGGCGGCTCGCGCGGTCCTGCGCGAGCCGCTGCCTCCCGAATGCTCATCTCTCGCCGGGCAGCCGAACCACGGTTTCGACGAGGACCCGGTAGTCGGCCAGCTGCGCGGGATCGGGCTCCGGGGCCGGCCAGTCCGCCGTCGACCAACCGCGAGGCGGATCCTCGACCAGATAGGACCACACGGGGGCGGGATCCGGTCCGCGGCGTACCGGGCCTGAGCGGGACGCCGAGTCTGGTGCCGGTTCGACGACCACATCGCGGAACGTGCCGAATCCCGGCAGCTCGATGTCGATCGCTGTGACATCGCGGGGCAGGGCCGGATAGTTGGTCGTCACCCGCACCGTGCCACCGGCCCGCCGCAACCCGTTCGCCCAGAGCCCGACGTCGGTGCACAGACACTCGTACGCCTGCTGGCCGTTGATCTCCGTCGCGACCCAGGATGCGTGCAGCCGCTGCTGCCCGCCGCCGCGGCCGGCGACCAGCACCGGTCCGCTGGCCGGATTCCCGGTGACGATATAGAGCTCGCCGGGCGGCACACTCGAGATCGGCGGCCCCCAGTTCTGCAGCTGGGTGATGTCCTGGTCGGCGACGGAGGTGATCGTCCACTCGACCGAGGTGCGGCCCGGCGCCGCGAGGATCCGGTTGATCTGGAGGGTCTGGGCGCCGCGACCGGGATCGGAGTAACGCACCGTGATCTTTCTGGAGCTTGTGGACGTCTTCCCGGCGGGCCGGGCGAGATCGGTTGCCGACCTGACCGTGGGGACGGACCCGCGCGGCGTCACCGGAACATGAGCGAAGGGCGGAACGGTGGCCAGGCCGACGTCGATGAACTCCACGCCCGGCGGAAGCTCGGGATAGGCGATCTGCAGCAACCGGGTCTGCCCGATCCGCAGGTCCTGCTGGATCACCCACGGCGGGGTGCACATGCAGTGGTTGAACAGCTGCCGGGACCGGTGGGTCAGCGGCTGGTACGCCTGACCGGTTCCCGGATCGAGCAGGATGACGTTGACGTCGCTGCGCGAGGCACGGGACAGACCGAGATCGATCCCGGGCAGGTCGTCCCCGAACTCGAAGCCGCTGGCTTCGACCGGTGTGACCGACCAGTCCAGCACTGTGGCGCGCTCGACCCGGCGTACGGCGTGGACGGCGAGCCGGAAGGTCACCGACAGCTGGCCGCCACTGACCCAGATCGCCTCGCCGACGACCGGAAGCTCGGGGTTGGTCTGTTGCGGGGGGAACCTGGTCCGCGGCGGCGCCGCATCCGTCGTGCGAGTCTCCGGGCTCGGGAAGAGTCCAGGCTCGGAGGGATCGTAACTGCACGCCGGCAGCAGCACGGCCAGCACGCTGACCAGCACGAGCAGCCGGGCCCTCGCCGCCACCTCCTCATCCTACGAGCGGCCGGGTACTGCCGGATTGCTCGATATCGTGGCCGCTGTGCAGGATGCGCTTCGCGTGGTCGACGGCCATAACGACCTGCCATGGGCCATGCGGAAAGTGGGATACGACTTCGCCGCCGTCGACGTCGCCGTCGATCAGCCCCAGCTGCACACCGACCTGGTCCGGCTGCGCCGGGGGCAGGTCGGCGGCCAGTTCTGGTCGGTCTATGTTCCGTGCAGCCTTACGGGCGGTGCGGCGGTCACCGCCACGCTGGAGCAGATCGATGCCGTGTACGCGATGGTCGCGCGGTACCCCGACGACCTGGTGCTGGTGACCGACGCCGACGGGCTGGACCGCGCCCTGGCCGAGGTCGACCGGATCGCCAGCCTGATGGGGGCCGAGGGCGGTCACTCCATCGACAACTCTCTCGGCACGCTGCGGATGCTGCATCGGCTGGGTGTCCGCTACCTCACGCTGACCCATAACGAGAACACCGACTGGGCCGACTCGGCCACCGACGAACCGGTGCACGGAGGGCTGACCGATTTCGGCCGCGACGTGGTCGCCGAGATGAACCGGCTCGGAATGCTGGTCGACCTGTCGCACGTCGCCCCGACCACGATGCACGACGCCTTGGACGCGACCGCTGCGCCGGTGATCTTCAGCCACTCCTCGGCCAAGGCGGTCTGCGACCACCCGCGCAACGTGCCGGACGACGTCCTGGACCGACTTGCCGGCAACGGCGGCCTGTGCATGGTCACCTTCGTGCCGTTCTTCGTCAGCCCTGCCGCCGCGGCCTGGGCCGCCGAGGTCAAGGCGGCCGCCGAGGAGGCGGGCATCGATCCCCGCGACCTGACCGCCTTCTACGCCTTCCACGACGCCTACCCGACGCCCGCGCCGGCGGCAACGCTGGACGACGTGGTCCGTCATCTGGAGCACGTGCGAGAGGTGGCCGGGATCGAGCACGTCGGAATCGGCGGCGACTACGACGGCGTACCGGTGACGCCGATCGGGCTGGAGGACGTGTCCGGCTATCCCCGGCTGTTCGAGGCGCTGCGGGAGCGAAGCTGGTCGGTCTCCGATCTGGAGCAGCTCGCCTCCGGCAACATTCGCCGGGTGTTGCGTGACGCCGAGGCGGTCGCCGGGTGAGCGGGCTGCTCGAGGTCGTGGTCTTTTCCGCGGCCGATGCCGAGCGGGCCGAGGCTGGCGGTGCGGATCGACTGCAGCTCACCGCTGGGTCGGAAGAGGACCCGCGCTCGCCTGAACCGGCGCTGGTGGGGCAGGTCCGGCGGGTGACCCGGCTGCCCCTGCGGGTTGTGCTGCGGCTGCGCGAGGGCTACAGCACCGATGGCGGGGAGATGGCTCGGTTGCATGGGCTGCTCACCAGCTATCGGGCGGTCGGGGCCGATGGCGTCGTCCTCGGCTTCCTCAACGGCCACACCGAGGTCGACGCTTCGGTGGTCACCGCCGTGGTCGGCGAGCCCGATTTCGGCTGGACCTTTCACCGGGCCGTCGACGCCTGCATCTCGACCGACCGGGCCTGGCGGGACCTGCGCGGGCTGCCCGGGCTGGACGCCGTGCTCACCGCCGGCTCGGCCCGCGGCGTCGCCGAAGGGCTGGACGAGCTGGTCTCCCGGGCGAAGACCGACCCCTTCGCCCGGTCGGTGATCATGGCCGGCGGCCAGCTGGCGCCCGAGCACGTGCCCTGGCTGGCCCGCGCCGGCGTACGCGCCTTCCAGGTCGGCGCCGTGGTCCGGCCGCTGGGCTCGGCCAAGTCCTACATCGACTCCGACCTCGTCCGCACCTGGCGGACGACTGATCGACGACGCCGTCGCCCGGAGCGATGCCTCCCGGCCGGCCCGGTGACGGTCTACATCGACCCGCCCAGCTGGCCCGGGCACGGCCGACTGTGGTCGCACCTGGTCAGCGACGTGTCCTACGCCGAACTGCACGCCTTCGCCCGGCGGCTGGGCATTCCCGAGCGGGCGTTCGAGCGCGACCACTACGACGTGATCGAGGAACGGTACGCCAGTGCGCTCGCCGCCGGCGCCGTCCCGATCAGCTCGCGGGAGCTGGTACGCCGGCTCACGGCCGCCGGGCTACGCCGCCGCAAGATCTCTCGCCTCGCCCGCTGACGCCACTCCCTCTCGGGGCCGCTGCGGTTCAGGCCCGCACTGCACGCCGCATCTTCGCGCTGTACGCCGGAAGTATCCGGAGTCCAGCGCGGGAAACGAACGCAGCGTTCGATTCTGCAGGGGGAGGAGAGTGTTTCGGGGACGTAGCAAGATGGGCCGCGACGAAAGGAGTGGCGTGCCCACCTGCGCCCACCTCATCGCGGCCCCGCTGACGCCGGCGCCCGCGGACTTCGAACCGGTCTGCCTCAACTGCGTCGCCACCGGGGACCGCTGGTTACACCTGCGCCGTTGCCTCACCTGCGACAGCGTGCACTGCTGTGACTCCTCGCCCAACCGGCACGCCACCGCTCACTCCCACGCGACGGGCCACCCTGTGGTCACCTCGGCCGAGCCGGGCGAGAACTGGCGCTGGTGCTATATCGACGAGGTGGGCGCATGACGACGACAGCCGACGAGTCGGCGACCCGTGCCGAGCGCAGTGTGCGACCGATCCTGCTCACGGTCGACGACGACCCCAGCGTGTCGCGCGCGGTCGCCCGCGACCTGCGACGCCGCTACGGTGCGGAGTACCGGGTGGTCCGGGCCGACTCCGGACCGGAAGCGCTCGAGGCGATCAGGGAGGTCGTGCTGCGCGGTGAGCAGGTGGCCGCCATCCTGGCCGACTACCGGATGCCCCGGATGAACGGCGTGGACTTCCTCGAGGAGGCGATGGACCTGGTGCCGCAGGCCCGTCGGGCCCTGCTCACGGCGTACGCCGACACCGGTGCGGCCATCGATGCGATCAACCTCGTCGACGTCGACCACTACCTGCTCAAGCCCTGGGAGCCGCCGGAGGAGAAGCTCTATCCGGTGGTCGACGAGCTGGTCGCCGCCTGGCGGCGGGAGGGCAGGCCGGCCGAGCACAAGATCAAGATCCTGGGCCACCCGTGGTCGTCCGACTCGTACGCGGTGCGCGACTTCCTCGCCCGCAACCTGGTGTCCTACCGCTGGTACACCGTGGACGAGCCCGACGGCGCCCGGCTGCTGGCGGCGGCCGGGGCCGAGCCGCGCGATGCCCCCGTGGTGATCACCGCCGACGGACGGCCGTTGGTCCGGCCGAGCCTGCTCGAGCTGGCCAACGCAGTCGGCCTGAGCACGACACCGCAGGGGGAGTTCTACGACGTGGTGATCGTCGGCGGCGGACCAGCCGGGCTGGGCGCCGCGGTCTATGCCGCCTCCGAAGGCCTGAAGACAGTGATCGTCGAACGGGCCGCCGCGGGTGGCCAGGCCGGCCAGAGCTCCCGGATCGAGAACTACCTGGGCTTCCCGGACGGCGTGGCCGGCGACCAGCTGACCGAACGGGCCCGGCGGCAGGCGCTCCGCTTCGGTGCTGAGCTGCTGACCGCTCGGAGCGTGACCGGTCTGCACGTCCGCGGTCCGGCTCGCGAGGTCGTGCTGGACGACGGCAGCGCAATCAGGGCACACGCGGTCGTGCTGGCCAGCGGGGTGAGCTATCGCCACCTCGAGGCCTCCGGCGCCGACGACCTGGTCGGCCGCGGGGTCTACTACGGCTCGGCCGCGACCCAGGCGGACGGCTGCCAGGGTCAGCACGTGATCATCGTCGGCGGCGCCAACTCGGCCGGCCAGGCCGCGGTGTTCTTCTCCCGGTACGCGGCGAAGGTGACCATGGCCGTCCGCGGCGACTCCCTGGAGCGGTCGATGTCGACCTACCTGATCGACCAGATCGCCGCGATCCCCGCCATCGAGGTCCGGCTCAACACGACGGTGCTCAAGTGCGACGGCGCCGGCCACCTGGAGTGCGTCACACTGGTCGATGACGACGGCGGGCAGCAGGTGGTGAGCGCCGAGTACCTCTTCGTGTTCATCGGCGCGGCCCCGCTGACCGACTGGCTGCCGGACACGCTGGTCCGGGACCGCAGCGGGTTCGTGATCACCGGACCGGACCTCACCGCAGGCGGCCGGCGGCCCGACACCTGGGACCTGGAGCGGGAGCCGTACCTGCTGGAATCCTCGGTCCCCGGCATCTTCGCGGCCGGGGACGTACGCGCCCAGTCGGTCAAGCGGGTGGCCTCCGCCGTCGGCGAGGGCGCCCTCGCCGTCACCCTGGTCCATCGATACCTGGCCGCGCAGTGAGGAGCTGATCATGAACGACGATGCGCGCCGACTGAGCCCGGACGAGCTGCGGACGCTGTTCTTGTTCGAGTCGCTGGACGAAGGCAAGCTCAGCTGGCTCAGCGAGCGCGGCCACTGCGAGTCGTGGGCCCGGGGGTCGGCGGTCTTCAGCGAAGGTGAGCCGGCCACCTGCTTCTTCGTCCTGCTCTCGGGCACCGTGTCGATGCACCGGCGGGTCGAGAGCACCGACGTCGAGGTCTCACGGACCGAGCAGCGCGGCGTGTACGCCGGCGCCACCGCCGCGTATCTGACGGCCCAGCAGCAAACGTACGGCAACTCGATCCGCGCGGTCACCGACTGCGAGTTCTGGGTGATCGACGCCGAGCCGTTCGGCACCAAGGTGCGGGAGTGGTTCCCGATGGCCATGCACATGCTGGAGGGCCTGTTCCAGGGGATGCGGGCCAGCCAGGTGGTCATCGGCCAGCGGGAGCGGCTGCTCTCCCTCGGCCGGCTCTCCGCCGGTCTGACCCATGAGCTCAACAACCCAGCGTCGGCCGCGGTGCGAGCGACGGCCACATTGCGCGAGCGGGTCAGCAAGATGCGTCGCAAGCTCGCCCACCTGGCCACGGCTGACGTCGATCCCAAGGCCCTGGTCGCGCTGACCGACCTCCAGGAGGCGGCGGTGGAGCAGATGGCCAAGGCCGAGGAGCTTTCGCCGATGCAGGTCAG
The DNA here is from genome assembly GCA_963711015.1 of uncultured Actinomycetota bacterium. Taxonomy (GTDB): domain Bacteria; phylum Actinomycetota; class Actinomycetes; order Propionibacteriales; family Propionibacteriaceae; genus Microlunatus. Next base: position 186,322 of record CAVQCQ010000009.1, on the reverse strand, counting down.
CGAGGCCGAGGACGAGATCGGGGACTGGCTGACCGACCACGGCATCGACGACGCCTGGGACCTCGCGCCCGCGCTGGTCGCATCCGGAGTCAACCTCGACTGGCTGGACGAGGTGGCCGAGACGGTGCCGGCCGAGCTACTGGCCGACGGCATCCACTGGGTCGCGTACGCGCTGGAGACCGAGCAGCTGATGGTCGAGATCGAGGACTCGACGACGCGGATCTCGACCCTGGTCGAGGCGGCGAAGCAGTACTCCCAGATGGACCGGGCGGCACACGCCGACATCGACGTCCACGACGGGCTGAAGAGCACCCTGGTGATGCTCGGCGCCAAGATCAAGGAGTCGGGCACGATCACGCTGGTCAAGGAGTTCGACCGCTCGCTTCCGCTGATCCCCGCGCACCCGGCCGAGCTCAACCAGGTCTGGACCAACCTGATCGACAACGCGATCCAGGCCATGCCCGACGGCGGCACGCTGACGCTCCGGACGGCGCTGGACGGCGACTTCGTGCTGGTGGAGATCGGCGACACCGGAGTCGGCATCCCCAAGCACCTGCAGCAGAAGATCTTCGAACCGTTCTTCACCACCAAGCCGGTGGGCCAGGGGACCGGGCTCGGTCTGGACATCTCCTACCGGGTGGTGACCCAGCGGCACGGCGGTGACCTGCGGGTGGTCTCCGAGCCCGGGGACACCCGATTCCAGGTGCGACTGCCGGTGCGCGAGCCGCCCTCGGTCGGCTGACCCGCGGCGCGCTGCAGCTAGGGTCGAGCTCATGACCGCCGGGCCCGTTGTCGTGGTGGGAGCCGGACTGGCGGGCCTGGCCTGCGCCCGGCGGCTGGTCGAGGCGGGGCGTGACGTGCTCGTGCTCGAGGCCTCGGATGCGGTCGGCGGCCGGGTGCGCACCGAGGTGATCGACGGCTTCCGGTGCGACCGCGGCTTCCAGCTGCTCAACCCGGCGTACCCGGTGCTGCCGAAGGTGGTCGATCTCGACGCCTTGGACCTCGAGCCGTTCGGCGCCGGTGTCGTGGTCGCCTCCGGCTCCGGCCAGTCCGTGCTGGCCGACCCAAGGCGGGAACCGGCCCTCACCCCCGCCACGCTCACCGCCGGCCCTGGCACCCTCCCCGACAAGTTCCAGTTCGCTCGCTGGGCGAGGAAGGCGTCGAAGGTCCCGGTCAAGAAGTTGCTGGCCCGTCCCGACACCACCCGTGCGGCCGAGCTCGACCGCGCCGGGATCACCGGCGAGTTGCGGACCAGCGTGGTCGAGCCCTTCCTGGCCGGCGTGCTGGCGGAGGAGGACGGCTCGACCTCGGCGACGTTCACCTCACTGCTGATTCGCGCCTTTGTGCGTGGCACGCCCTCGGTTCCGTCGCTGGGCATGGGCCGGCTGCCGGAGCTGATCGCTGCCGGGATCCCGGCTGGCATTGTCCAGCTGAACCGGCCCGTCGTCGCGGTCGGCCCGGATCAGGTCAGCACCGACGACGAGCAGATCGCCGCCTCGGCTGTCGTCGTGGCGACCGATCCCACGACGGCAGCCGGGCTGACCGGGATCGATCCGCCGCCGATGAAGTCGCTGACCACCTTCTGGCACACCGCCGACGAGCCGCCCAGCCGTCGGCCGTTCCTGCATCTCGACGGCGACCGCCGCGGGCCGGTGATCAACACCGTCGTGCTGACCGCGGCCGCCCCGACGTATGCGCCAGCGGGCCGCCCGCTGATCGCCACGACCATTCTCGGCGCGGACGCGTCGACCGAGATGGAGCAGCGGGTCCGTACTCAGGCCGGACTGATCTACGGTGTGGATGCCGGCAGCTGGGAGCTGGTGATCACGCACGCGATCGAAGCCGCGCTGCCGGCTCAGCCGCCGCCGCTACGACTGCGCCGGCCTCCCCGGCTGCCCGATGGAGTCATCCTCGCCGGTGACCATCGCGAGACGGCCTCGATCCAGGGCGCGCTGGTCTCGGGACGTCGAGCCGCTGCCGCGGTACTCGCGGCGGTCGCGTAACGTCACGACGAGACCTCGAGGAGGAGCATTGGCGAAGTTCGCTGTCGGCGCCGAGAACGGCCTGCCGATCGAGTTGCACTACACCGACCAGGGCGAGGGTCAGCCGGTCGTGCTGAGCCACGGCTGGCCGCTCAGCGGGCGGTCCTGGGAGGCCCAGGTGCCGGCGTTGATCGGTGCAGGCTACCGGGTGGTCAGCTACGACCGGCGCGGCTTCGGCCAGTCGTCGCAGCCGTGGCACGGCTACGAGTACGACACCTTCGCGAACGACCTCGCCCAGCTGGTCGACCACCTCGACCTGACCGACGCAGTGCTGATCGGCTTCTCGATGGGTGGCGGAGAAGTTGTCCGCTACCTGCGCAACCACGGCCTGGACCGGGTCAGCAAGATCGTCCTCGCGTCCGCGGTGACGCCCTGCCTGTTCAAGTCCGAGGACAACCCGGAGGGCGCGCTGGACGACGCGTTCATCGAGGGCTTCCTCGATCAGGTGGCGACCGACCGACTGGCCTTCCTGGACGGGTTCCTGGTCAACTTCTTCAGCGCCAACGGCGAGCTGAAGGTCAGCCAGCAGCAGAAGGACTACGCCTTCGGTCTCGCCTCGATGGCCTCACCCAAGGCGACGATGGACTGCATCGACGCCTGGGGCCGGACCGACTTCCGCAACGACCTGGCCAATGTCGCCGTGCCCACCCTGGTGATCCATGGTGACGCCGACGCGATCGTGCCGATCGAGGTCAGCGGGCGCCGGGCTGCCCGCGACATCGAGGGCGCGCAGCTGGTGGTGATCAAGGACGGTCCGCACGGCGTGACGGCGAGCCACCCGAAGGAGTGGAACGAGGCGGTGCTCGGCTTCCTGGCCCAGGGCTAGGGCGGTTCCTCAGACCTTGCTCTTGCGGTAGCCGGCCTTCTTGGCGGCGGCCTCGGTGCTGAAGCAGTCCTCTGGCTTGGTCACCTTGTAGAACCGCTGCGTCGGCAGGTGGTAGATCATGCTCTGTGCGTTGCCCTTGATCCGGGCCCACGACGGGCAGTTGTACTCACTGACCGGGGCGGTGCGGGACGGGCGTACGCCCTGCTTGATCACCAGAGACTGGCTCTTGGTCTTGGTTTTCGTGGCGCTGTAGACCCGCTCCTGGTACGGCGTGCTGACCGTTGTCGTCTCGGTGAGATCGGCCAGGAAGAAGATCTGCGGGTCGAATGCCAAGCCGACCAGCGCCTCGCCGGCGAGCGTGACCGGGAGGTCGGGCGAGTTGGTCGCCGACAGGGTCCAGCCGACGACGGCATCGCCGGTGGCCTGGCCGGTCACGGACTGGGTTCCGCCGAAGGCGGTGCTGGTGCAGTCGAGAGTCAACGCGTAGCCGCCCTCGGGCTGTTCCACGGCGGTCTGCACCACGCAGTGGGCGGGCACGGCGGTGAAGGCGGGCAGCACGACGGTGGTCACCTCCGTCGTCCTGGTCCTCGTCACCAGGGTCCAGGTGCGGTAGACGACGCGCGTCGTCACCTGGTACGTCCCGGCACTCAGCTTCGCCGCCGTCTTGTTCGACACGACGGTCTTGGTGCCCTTCTTGACCGTCAGCGTCTTGGCGGACACGACGACGTTGCCCTTGGTGGTGACGGACGGTTTGACCTCGACCGACTGCTTGTAGGGAGCGGTCCGCCCCTTGATCGTATTGATCGTCACGGTCGGCGTGGTTGCCGCGGCCGACGGGCCGGCCCCGACCACCAGACCGGCGAGTACGAGGAGGGCAGCCGCGACCGATGCGGGGGTGCGTGAGGGCATGCGGACGACCGTAGGTGATCGGCTCTTTCGGGTGCGCCGATCGCATTGAGTCGTTATGGATCGGTGACGTCCACACCGTCGAGGGCCGCCGGCAGCGGTTGGCTGTGGATGATCACCAGCGAGGTGACGGCCCGGGTCAGGCAGACGTAGAGCCGGCGCAGTCCGGTCACCTCATCCGGCTCGCCGGCGACGAGGTCGGCCGGCTCGAGCAGCACCACGTGGTCGAACTCCAGCCCTTTGGCGAGCGTGGCCGGGACGAGATCGACGCGGGCGTCGAAGATCTGGCGGTCCTCGCCGAGCAGGTCGTACCGGATGTCGTGCTGTTCCAGTCGCGTGCGCACCCGCGGCACGGCGGCGTCCGCCACGATCACCCCGACCGTGCCCTCGCGGTCGAGCAGGCCGCGGGCGGCGTCCGCCGCCGCGGCCGCCGTGTCACGGACCCGGCTCAGCACCAGATCACCTCGGGACCGGCGGACCGAGCGCGGCGGGACCAGCGCCGGCGCGATGCGGGGCAGCAGCCGGGCCGCGAAGTCGATCACCGCCCCGGGCACCCGGAAGCCGTCCACCAGCTCGGTGACGGCCGCCTCGGGATGGCCCAGGTGGGTCAGCGACTCCCGCCAGGAGCGGGTAGCCCACGGCGTCGTCGCCTGGGCGAGATCACCGAGCACGGTAACCGAACCGGTGCTGGCCCGCCGGCCGACCGCCCGCAGCATCATCGGCGACAGGTCCTGGGCCTCGTCGACGATCACGTGCCCGAGGCTGGGCGTGCGCTGCAGCAGGTCGGCGGCCTCGTCGATCAAGATCAGGTCGGCGAGCGACCAGCGGGCGGCGGCCACCGAGCGGGCCGGCCGGCTCATCCGGATCAGCTGCTGCTCGTCGGAGGTCAGGATCTGATCGGCCGCCCGGCCCAGGAAGTCCTGGTCGGTGAGCAGTCGCAAGATCAACTTCGCCGGGTCGAGACCCGGCCAGAGGGCGTCGGCGTACGCCTTGACCGGCTTGCTGCGGGCAACGGCGTTCTGCACCCGGTCGTCGGGGGAGTCGCCGTAGGCCTCCATCCGCAGCAGCACCTGGTGCGCCAGTCGCTGCGGCAGCATGGCGCGGCCGGCCTCGTAGCGGACCCTACGAGCCTGCAGCTCGCTGATCATCTCGTCGGCGAGATAGCCACCGACCCGCCATTGGTGTGCGCCGCGCGGCACCACGAGCGGACCTTCGGCCGGTCGCAGGTGGCTCCAGACGGCTCGGTGCAACACCTCGGCCATCCGGGCGTCACCCTTGATCAACGCCGCCGGGACGGTGTCCTCGCCGCGGACGGCGAGCCTGGTTGCCGACCCGACCAGCGACGCGACCGTGGCCTGGGTGGCGTCGATCTCGCCCAGTGCGGGCAGCACGTCGGCGATGTAGGACAGGAAGCTGTCGTTGGGTCCGACGACCAGGACTCCGGAGCGGGCCAGCTGGTCACGGAAGGCGTACAGCAGGTACGCGGCCCGGTGCAGCCCGACGGCGGTCTTCCCGGTGCCCGGTGCGCCCTGGACACACACCGACTGGGCCAGCCCGGTGCGCACGATGGTGTCCTGGTCGGGCTGGATGGTGGCGACGATGTCGCGCATCGGGCCGGTGCGCGGCCGCTCGATCTCCGACTCGACGATGTCGGACGGGCCGGTGGCGTGCGCGCTCCTCAGGTCCTCGTCCTCGTAGGCGGTGAGCCGGCCGTGCGCGAAGCCGAACCGGCGCCGGCGGCGTACGCCCATCGGCTCGCCCGGCCGGGCCCGGTAGAACGGCAGCGACATGCCCGCCCGCCAGTCGATCACCAGCGGCTCGCCGCCGGCTTCGCCGGTGACGTGCCGGCGGCCGATGTAGAGGGTCTCGGCCGCTTCGGCGCCGAGGGCGGGATCGTAGTCCAGCCGGCCGAAGAACAGCGGAACCTCCGGGTCGTCCTCCAGCGCCTTCATCCGCCGATAAAGCGCCTGCTTGAGGTGCTCGGTGGAGACGTGGTCGCCACCGATGGCCTGCAGTCCTGCGGTGTGCTCGCGCATCCGGCGCAGCGCCGACCGGGACTCCGCCAGATGATCTTGCTCAGCGAGCAGCACCGAAGCCGGGTCGTCGGGCACGCAAGGACCTCCGATGTCTGGATCGGTGGGAGTCGGGAGCGAGGGGCCACGCTACCGGGCGTCGTCGGTGTCGTCCATGGGTTATCGCCGGTGCCCGAGAGCCGTTTCGTATGGTGGCTCCCGTGACATCGGAGCAGACCGAGCGCAGCTACGTCCCCGTCGAGGACCCGGCCGACCGTCCGCGGACCGTCCGGGAGACGGTGCGGGTGATCTTGATCGACCACGACCGCACGCTGCTCTTCCAGGACAGCGACCCCGGGCTCGAGGACTCGAAGTGGTGGGTGACACCCGGCGGCGGGGTCGATCCGGACGAGAGTGAGAAGCAGGCGGCGATCCGCGAGGTCTTCGAGGAGACCGGCTGCCGGCTGTCCGAAGACGATCTGCTCGGCCCGATCGCGATCCGTCATGTGGTGCACGGCTACTCCGACCAGGTGATCGAACAGGACGAGTCGTTCTACCTCGCCATGGTCGACTCGTTCGAGGTGGACGTCTCCCGGCACACGGCGGACGAGCGGCTGACCCTGTTGCAGCACCGCTGGTGGTCACACGACGATCTGCGGCACACCGATGAGTGGATCTGGCCCCACGAGCTGGTCGAGCTGTGGTCGCTGGCCGGGCGGCCGGAGGCCTGGCCGATCGATCTCGGCACTCAGGAGGAGTCGACCGTCCTGGATGTCCACTGATCCTCAGCCGACCAGGTCGAGGTAGGTCGGTCGCGGCTCATCCAGCGCCAGTGCGCCGGCGGGCATCGACGGTCGCGGGCGTCGCGGCTCGCGAACCCCGGCGCCGCCGTCCGGGTCGTCCCACGGCGGCGGGGGAAGGTCGGGGAAGCCCTGGCCGAAGCCGAGATCGGACGGATGCCGGCGGGACGCCTGGCGCAACTCCTTCTCGAGCTGGCGAGTGGTCCTGCGCGCCCGTTTCTTGGTCTTCTTGGCCATGGCGCCTCCTCGAGTGAGCTGCACCGAGAGTACGCGCGGGAGCCCGGCTCAGCCACACCACCAGGACCAAATCTGCACCGTTTCCTACGATCTGCACCCTCTGCATCCGGTGCAGACGGTAGGAAAGGGTGCAGATCGTCGCTGAGGGGTGGACTCGGAGCTCAGTCGGCCGCGAGGGCGTCGGCGGCGTCCATGATCCGGTAGCCGTAGCCCTGCTCGGCCAGGAAGCGCTGCCGGTGGGCGGCGAAGTCGGCGTCGACGGTGTCGCGGGACACCACGGCGTAGAACCGTGCGGTCACTCCGTCGGACTTCGGGCGGAGCAGCCGACCGAGCCGCTGGGCCTCCTCCTGCCGGGACCCGAAGGCGCCGGAGACCTGGATCGCCACCTGGGCCGAAGGCAGGTCGACCGAGAAGTTGGCCACCTTGCTCACCACGAGCAGGTCGATCTCGCCCGACCGGAACCCCTCGTACAGCCGCTCGCGCTGCCGCACGGTCGTCTCCCCGGTGATCAACGGCGCGTCGAGCTGCGCGGCCAGGTCCTGCAGCTGGTCCACGTACTGGCCGATCACCAGGGTCGGCACACCCCGGTGCTTGGCCACCAGGTCGATGACCACTGAAGTCTTGGAGTCGGCGCTGGAGGCCAGCCGGTACTTCGCCTCCGGCTCGGCGAGCGCGTACGCCATCCGCTCGGCCTCGGTCAGCGCCACCCGGACCTCGATGCAGTCCGCCGGCGCGATGTAGCCCTGCGCCTCGATGTCCTTCCACGGCGCGTCGAAGCGCTTCGGCCCGATCAGGGAGAACACGTCGCCCTCGCGGCCGTCCTCCCGGACCAGCGTTGCGGTCAGCCCGAGCCGGCGCCGGGCCTGCAGGTCGGCGGTCATCCGGAACACCGGGGCGGGCAGCAGGTGCACCTCGTCGTAGATGATCAAGCCCCAGTCCCGGGCGTCCAGCAGCTCCAGGTGCGGGTGTACGCCGCCGCGCTTGGTGGTGATCACCTGATAGGTCGCGATGGTGACCGGCCGGACCTGCTTGCGCGCGCCGGAGTACTCGCCGATCTCCTCAGCCGTCAGCGTGGTCTTGCGGATCAGCTCGTCGCGCCACTGCCGGGCCGCGACGGTGTTGGTGACCAAGATCAGCGTCGTGGCCTGCGCCCGAGCCATGGCGGCGGCGCCGACGATGGTCTTGCCCGCGCCGCAGGGCAGCACCACGACGCCGGAGCCGCCGTGCCAGAAGGACTCGGCCGCGTGCTCCTGATAGGGCCGTAGCTGCCAGCCGGTCTGGTCGAGGGCGATCGCGTGCGCCTCGCCGTCGACGTATCCGGCCAGGTCTTCGGCCGGCCAGCCCAGCCGGAGCAGCACCTGCTTGAGGTGCCCCCGCTCGGAGGGGTGCACCACGACGGTGTCCTCGTCGATCCGCAGCCCCACCAGGGGTTTGATCTTGGTGTTGCGTAGCACCTCGGCGAGCACCGGGCGGTCGGTGGTGACCAGGACCAGGCCGTGGTTGGGATGCTTCTCGATCCGCAGTCGCCCGTAGCGGTCCATCGTCTCGGCGACGTCGACGAGCAGCGAATGGGGCACGGGATAGCGGCTGTAGGTCAGCAGGGTGTCGACGACCTGCTCGGCGTCGTGGCCCGCCGCTCGGGCGTTCCACAGCCCGAGCGGGGTCAGCCGGTAGGTGTGGATGTGCTCCGGCGCGCGTTCCAGCTCGGCGAACGGCGCGATCGCGATCCGGCACGCATCCGCGTGCGGATGATCGACTTCGAGGAGCAGGGTCCGGTCCGACTGCACCACCAGCGGGCCTGGCCCGTCGAGCGGTGCCGGCACTACTGCTGGTCTTCGGCTGGCTCGGCCGACGTCTCCGTCGGGTCGGAGCCGGCCTCGCTGGTCGGCTCGCTGGTCGGCTCGGTCGTCGGCGTGGGTTCCTCGGCGGGCGGCGTCGGCTCGTCGGTCGGTGTCGGTGTCGGGGTCGAGGTGGCCGTCGACGCCGGCGAGGGCCGGGTGAGGAGCAAAGTCGGAGAGGAGTCGCTGGAGTTGCCCGCCGCGTCGACCGCCTTGATCTGCACCACGTGCTGACCGTCGTCGGCGTTGAACCAGCGCAGGGTCACCTGGGTCTCGGCCGTCGTGGCGACCTCGTAGCCGTTCAGCCAGATCCGGTAGCCGATCACGCGGTCGTTGTCGGTGGCCCGCGGCCAGCTCAGCCGCAGCCGCTCGGCCGTCACCTCGGTGGGTCTGATCGCCGCGACCGCACTCGGGGGCTCCTCGTCCTTGGTCTGCTGCGGATCGAAGGCGGTATTGCCGCGCGCCGAGCCCCGATCACGGTCGTCGCCGGCGGAACGGGTCTTGCCGAGCGGTGGGTACGCCGAGGTCGGCCGTCCGGCCGCGGTCGGCGCATCCCCTGGCCGTCCGGCTCCGGTCGCCGCTGCCTGCGGCACCGGATTGGCCGCCCGGCTCGAGGCCGTGTCACCGGGGCGCTCATCAGTGCGCGGCAGCCCGGCCTGGAAAGTGGGACCGGCCATGCTGGGCGCGAGGTAGAGCGCTCCGACGCCGGCTGCGCACACGCCAAAGACCAGCAACCGTCTCATCGTTGCCGCGCGCACCTGGCTCAGTCTAGTGGAGCGCGTCTCGGCCACTCCCGCCGAAAAGTGCGGGAATGGGTTAACACGTTACAAACTCTTGGTGCGTTTGATCACGTCGGCGCAACGGAGGAGATCCGGGCCAGCGGGATGGTGATCACCTGCGCACTGGCTCGGTCGACCGCGCGCACCGCGCCGGCCGCCAGGTCGAGGAGCGCCACCTCACGTTCGGTCGGTCGGCCGTCCGCGTTGACGTAGGTGACCCGGACCGGACGCGCCGACCGGGTCGCGGCCCGCAACCGGTCCAGCGCATCGTCGACGTCGGGACGGTCGGCGTCCGGAGGGTCCGACTTGGCTCCTTCCGCGGCCAGCCGGGCCGCCAGTTCAGCTGTGGGAGCCGCTGCTGTCCGGTCACCGGCTCGACCGGGCCGAGGTGCTCGTGCCCGTGGCTCGGCCGGCGGCCGCAGGGGCCGGCCGGCGGCGTCCTCGACGATCGGCGCGTGTCCCGCGGCGCGGACCACGGCTAGCAGCTCCTCCTCCTCGACCGCCGCCACCAACACCGTCGGAGCGACTGCCCGCAGCCCGATCGTCGCCGCGTCGGGGTGGGCCAGCAGTGCGGCGGCCTGGGTCTCGTCCGCCACCCGGAGATAGGACGCGGCGGACCCGACCCGGATGCTGCCGTGCCGTCGGGACACATCGTCGACCAGGTACCGCAGCGCTTGTGGCACTGAGGTGGCCGAGTGCCGTTCCAGCCAGGCGTTGACGTCGGCCGCGGACCACCCCGCGTCGTACGCGCGCCGCAGCGAGTCCGCACTGAACCGGAACACGCCCCCCGCCCCGCGCGACTCCTGGTCGGCCAGCCGGCGCAGGTCCTCGGCGACCTCGTACGCCAGCGGCCCGGCCGCCACGGCGGTGAGGTCGGCCTGAATCAAGATCATCTCCAGCGGCGCCGGGAACAGCTCCGCCAAGGCCGGCGGCAGTGTTTCGCGCCGCTCGACCAGCACACCGGCGAAGGAGGAGACCGCGTCGCCGCTGACCAGCCCGAGCCGGCCGGCCTCCCGCCAGGTCCAGCTCACCAGGCGCTCAGCGTCGAGCGGCGGTTGCCGAAGCCGCGGCCGGTGCCAGATCGCGGCGGCCGCGAGCTGAGTCCGGTCCGGCATGCTGCCGGGGCCGACCTCGGCGAGGAGGCGCAGGACGGTGCCCCGCAGCACGGCGGCGCCACCGACGTCGGCCTCGGGTCCCAGGGCATGGGCGCCGGCCAGCGTCGAGCGGGTGAACAGCCGGTCCGCGTACGACCACGCCTCGGCGACCCGCCGCCAGCGCTCCGGTGCCGAACGGCGTACCCAATGGTCGTACTCCCCGGTGGGCAGCAGGAGGTTCGCGCCTTCGGCGGCGACCAGTCCAGCTGCCGCGGCGCATTCGAGCAGGAAGATCGCGTACTCCGAGGCGCTGCCCAGCCGTCGGGCCAGCGCCTGCACATCTCGAGCACCCAGCCCGCCGGTGCGCAGCAACCGGTGAGGTACGGCCTCGACCGTGCGCACCACCAGATCCAGATCGGCCAGCAGCTCGACCACGGCCCCGGCCGCCGTCGGGTCGGTGCGATCCACCTCCTGCGCGGGCGCGGCCACTGGCGGCGGCTCGGTCGGCACCGGTTCGGCGGTGAAGCGCCTCCCCCGCAGCAACCAGGCCACCTCGCGGGGGATGATCACCGTTCCCGAGTCGGCCGGCCGCAGCAGCTCGAGCGCGAGCAGCTCCTCGATCGGTGACCGAGCGCCGGCCGCCGGCACGGTCCGGTCGGCATTGCGCACCGCCCCGCTCGGCTGCCAGCGCAGCCGATCGAGCACGGCCCGCGCCCCCGCACCGCACTGGGCGAGCGCCGCGGAGATCTGCGACTCGCTGAGCGATCGGGCCGACGGGGGAGCGAGACCGCCGGGGTATGGCTCGAATGCCTCCCGGACCGGGCGCACCAAGTGGAGGGCGTCGTCGGGCCCCCAGAGGAGGGCCCGCGCTCTCAGCTTGGCGACGGCGCGAGCCACGACATCCGGGGGCTCACCCAGCAGATCCGCCAGAGCGGGAACCGACGTCGGATCGAGAAGTGCGGCCAGCGCCTCGGCGACGGTGCGCAGCCAGAGGTTGAGCGAGTCCAGCGCCGAGGCGATCGAGACCGAGGTGGTGGAGCGGCTGGCCAGCTCAGCGAGATCCCGGGGGGCCGGATGGGCGAGGTCGGGCCGGTGCCGAAGCAGCCGTTCCAGTGCCTCGGAGGGCCAGCCGCGCAGTGACTCGGTCAGCGTGCGCGGCCGCGAGAGGTCGGTCGACGCAGTCACCGGCTAGCCCCAGGTCGACCGGATCGGAGGTGGCGGCGGGCCGTCGCTCTTCAGGCCGCGATAGACCAGGAGCAGGGTGCTGAGCAGGAGCCCCCAGCAGATCACCAGTGCCCAGCCGCCGATGACCGTCCACCAGGCGCCGAAGCCGCTGCCGTCGTTGGTCAGTGCGGCGACGGTTGCGATCACGGCGAGCAGCGCGAGGCCGATCCCGAAGGCCCGGCGGACCTGGCGCCGCGCCACCTTGACCCGGCTGGTCAGGCCGAGGGCGACGACCAGCAGCACCGGGGCGAGGACATAGACCAGGCCGCCGATGGTCAGGCAGATGCACAGTCCCGGAGTCGCCGCGTCCAGCACCGGCTTGGCGCCGATCTCGCCGGGCGGTGTCGGGCGCTCGCCGTACGCGGGTGGGGCGAACCAGCCCGGTGTGCCCGGCACCGGATAGCCGTTCGGCCCGGGTACGGGCGCCGCGCTGCGTACCTCCAGCGGTTCGTTCGGCGCCGGCCGGCCGACGATCGCCGGGTTGCCGTAGGGAGCGGGCGGGCCGTAGGGGGCCGGTGGCAATGACGTCGGGGGCAGGGACGCCGGGGGCAGGGGACTGGCCGGTGGACCGGTCGGAGGTCCCCAGTGCAGGGCGCCCCACGCCGAGTCCGAGGTCAAGGTGCTGGACACCACGGCGAACGGCTCTTGCGGGTCACGAGTCTCCTCGACGACCGGGAGCAGGGTCTCCAGCGGAGCGACGGGGGCCGGCGGGTCGTCGAAGGCCGGCCGCTGCTTCGGCGCGTACGCGGCCATCTGCTCGACGGGTGCGGCGACCGAGAGCGGCGCGACGTCCGGCCTCGCGAACTCGGCCGGGCGCTCGAGTGGGGCGTATTCCGGCCCGTCCTCCCAGGTGGCCACGCAGTCATGGTAGACGGCGGAGCCATCGGTCGAGCCTGCTCGCACAGCCGGCTGCGGGGTCGGAGAAATGTGGCTTGGGCAGCCTGGGGAGCAGCCGATACGCTTACGCGGAGGTTTCGTGCGTAAACAGGGGTCGGCCGCTGTCGACCGCAACAGTGAGGTCTGGACGTGCCCGTTGGCAAGGTGAGGTTCTACGACGCCGAGAAGGGCTTCGGCTTCCTGACCAGAGATGACGGCGGCGACGTCTATGTGCGGTCCACTGCACTGCCGCCGGGAGTCACCGCATTGAAGGCCGGCCAGAAGGTCGAGTTCGGAGTGATCGAGGGCCGCAAGGGTGAGCAGGCGTTGTCGGTGCACCTGATCGATACCCCGCCGTCGCTGTCCAAGGCCTCGCGCAAGCCGCCCGAGCAGATGACGGTGATCATCGAGGACTTGATCAAGATGCTGGACGGGTTGGGCAACAGCTACCGGCGCGGGCGGCACCCGGACTCGCGGACGTCCAGCAAGGTGGCCACCGTGCTGCGCGCGGTCGCGGACGAGCTGGAGCTATAGCGCCTTCCGCCAGGCCAACAGGGTCCAGACCAACAGCCCGCAGAGCAGTACCGCCACGACCCCGAAGCCGAGCTGCGGAATCAGCGGCAGGCTGATCCCGAGTGCGCCGCCGAACACCCAGCAGATCTGGAAGACCGTCTCGGAGCGGGCGAATACCGAGGTCCGGACGACCTCCGGCACGTCCCGCTGGACCAAAGCGTCGTAGGACAGCTTCGCCAGCTGGGCGCAGAAGCCCGCGAACAGGCCGAGCAGGATGACCGTGGTCACCGAGTAGAGCGCTGCGGTGAGGGTCGCCATGATCACGTCGACGAACAGCGCGGCGACGGCGATCCGTTCCGGCGGGATGTTCTTGGCCAGGTTGCCCGCAACCGTCCCGAGACAGTTGCCGATCCCCGCAGCAGCGACCACCACCGCGAGAACGACCGTTCCGTCGAGGTTGCTGATCGGGAAGTCGCGCAGCAAAAAGGCCAGGAACAAGGTCAGGAACCCGGTCATCAACCGGGCACCCATCACGCAGCGGAGGCCGTGCAGCACGCTCGGTCGCAGGCTGCGGAACCGCCGCTGGATCCGCTCGTTCGCTCCGCGGTCGGCCTCCGGACCGGTCGGCAGGGCCAGCAGCCCGCCGATGTCCCGCTCGCCGGCTGAGGAGTCGACCTTCGGCGAGAGCAGGATCGCCAGGATGGTCGCGGCGATGAAGATCAGGAATCCGAACCGCAGCGACCACTCCTGGCCGACCTGGGCGATGGCCACCGCGAGACCGCCACCGATCGCGGCGCCGAAGACCTTGGCCATCGAGATCCGCGAGTTGGCGTCGACCAGGGTGAAGTTGTCGGGCAGCAGGCGCGGGACCGCCGACGCCTGGGTCACCGTGAACGACTTGGAGGCGACCAGGCAGCCGAGCGCGGCCGGGAAGAGCCAGAGAGAGTTGTGCAGTTCCTCGGCCAACACCCAGCACAACCAGCCGCGCAGGGCGAGCGTGACGCCGATCGCCCACCGGCGGCCGTGCCGGAAACGGTCGAGGAACGGCCCGATGAACGGTGCCACGACCGCGAAGGGTGCCATGGTGAGCAACAGGAACTGAGCCACCTGCGGGCGCGCCTGGTCGGTCGGCAGGGTGAAGAAGAGCGTTCCGGCGAGGGAGACCGCGACCGCCGCGTCGCCCGCCGCGGCCAGGAACTGCAGGTGGACGAGTCGGGCCAGCCCGCTCTCGCCCGTCCCGCCTGACGTGGTGATCCGGTGCACTGCAGCCGCGCCGCGCTTGACCTGGTCCCGCAGGAACCGGCCGCCCGAGGCGACGGCCCGGCCCGAGCGCTGCAGTACCTCCGCGGCCACGCATCCATTGGACACCATCGTGTGGAGCCGGCCCGCCGCTCGCGCAGCACGAGTGGTCCGGACCCATGCCGTACGTGCGGCAGAATGAACGCTATGCCGTCGAACACCCGGACGATCAAGGCCGACCCCACCTGCCTCGCGGCGGTCGACGTGGCCCGGGCCGCCGCGGAAGAGGCCGCCGGCGTGATGGCTGTCGGTGATCATCTCGGCGCGCAGGCCGAGGACGACCGGGTGGTGAGCCACCTCTTCGCCTGCCCGCATCCGGGCTATCGGGGCTGGTGCTGGTCGGTGAGCGTGGTCCGCGCCTCCCGCGCCAAAGCGGTCACCGTCAACGAGGTCGTGCTACTGCCCGGGGAGGGCGCGCTCCTCGGTCCGGACTGGGTGCCGTGGGCGGAAAGGATCCGGCCCGGTGACGTGACGGCGGGACTGCTGATGCCGGCGTTGGGCGACGACGTACGGCTGGAACCCGGCTACACCGGCGCGGAGACGGCCGCGGACACCGATCCCGCCGAGGCCAGTCTGGCCCGCGTCGTGGTGGCCGAACTGGGACTGGGCCGGGAGCGGGTGCTCTCACCGGAGGGCCGCGACGAGGTGACCGAGCGCTGGCTCGCCGGCGCCGGCGGGCCGGACAACCAGATCACCCAGCTGGCCCCGGACGTCTGTGAGACGTGCGGTTTCTTCGTCCGGCTGCAGGGTCAGCTGGGGGTTCTCTTCGGGGCTTGCGCCAATGCGTACTCGGCCTCCGAGGGCCATGTGGTCAGCGTGGACCACGGATGCGGGGCGCACTCCAGCGTGGTGGGTGAGCGGGGCGAGGAGCCGGCGGCTCCGGTCTGGGAGACGATCGAGTGGGACTCGCCGCTCTCCCTGTTCGACTGAGCCGGCTCTGGTGACCGAGCGGGAGGCGGTGTCGCCGAGCGAGATCGACGAAGTACGCCAGACGGTTTCCGCGTATGTCGCCGCCGGGGCGGACGAATCGGTCCAGCGGGTGATCGCCTCGGTACACCGGCTGTCGTGGCGGCTGAACCGGTGGTACGACCGCCAGCTCGCCGACCTGGACGTCACGCGGGGCGAGTGGGCGGTGCTGGAGCAGTTGGTCCGTAGTCCGGGTGATCAGCCGTCGACGCCGAGCCAGCTGGCACTGGCGACCAATGTGGCGCCGTCGTCGATGACCCACCGGCTGGACCGGATGGTGCAGCGGGGCCTGATCAGTCGCGAAGCAGATCCGGACAACCGGACCCGGGTGCTGGTCCGGCTGACCGACGCCGGTTACGAGCTCTACCTGCAGGCGATCCGGGAGGCCAACCTCGTCGAGGCGGACCTGTTGGCGGCACTCGGGCCGGCGCAGAAGGAGCAGCTGGCCGAACTGCTGGAGGAGGTCATCGCCTGTGTCGACTCCGCTGAGCTGGCCAGCTCGAAGGACCGAGGATAGTTAGCCCTTGTAATTAGCAGGGCTAACTATTAGCCTGGAAGTCGTGTCAGGTAAGGAAGATCTGCGAACAGCTGCCGGCCTGGCTCATGCACTGCGACCGGTCCTGATGCGGCTCGGCCGGACCCTGCGACAGGTGCGCGACCCGTCGGGAGAGCTGCACTCCAACCAGCTCTCCGCCATGGCCGTGCTGTTCAACGAGGGAGACCTGCTGATGGGCGAGCTCGCCGCGCACGAGCGGGTACAGCCGCCCTCGATGACGCGGATCGTCAATGGTCTGGAGATCCAGGGCTATGTCGCCCGCCGCCCGGATCCGCGGGACGGCCGGCAGTGCCTGGTCACCCTGACCGCGGCCGGCCGTGAGGTCATCCTGGCCAACCGCAAGCGCCGGGACGAGTGGCTGACGGTCCGCGTCGCTCAGCTGAGCCCGGCCGAGCGCGAGGTGCTGCGCCAGGCGGTCACGATCCTGGACAAGGTCAATCGCTCGTGAGCGTGGAGACCGAACCCTCGACCACGACCCGAACCGACAGCGATTCCTCGACTCCGTCACGCGGCCGGACCTTTGCCGCTCTGGTCAACCGGAACTACCGGATCTATCTCGGCGGTGCCTTCGTCTCCAACATCGGCACCTGGATGCAGCGGGTCGCCCAGGACTGGCTGGTGCTCGAGCTGTCCGGGGGATCGGCACTCGCGGTCGGCATTACGACGGGTCTGCAGTTCCTGCCGATGCTGTTGCTCAGCGCGTACGGCGGGCTGATCGCCGACCGGATCGACAAGCGCCGGATCCTGCTGATCACCCAGTCCTGGCTGGCGCTGTGTGCTCTCGCCCTCGGCCTGCTGGCCGTGACCGGCGTGGCGACCACGGGGCACGTGTTCGTTCTGGCCCTGCTGTTCGGTATTGGCACGGCCTTCGACAACCCGGCTCGGCAGTCCCTGGTCGCCGAGGTCACCGGTCCGGATCACCTGGCCAACGCGATCGGCCTCAACTCCGCGAGCTTCCACGGCGCGCGGATCATCGGCCCGGCGGTGGCCGGGCTGGTGATCGCCGCCGTCGGCTCGGGCTGGGCGATCATGACCAACGCGTTGAGCTATCTCGCGTTCCTGGTCGCGCTGCTGCTGATCGACCGTAGCCGGCTCCACCTGTCGGAGCCCGCGACCCGGGCCCGGCGACAGATCCGCGAAGGGCTGGCCTACGTTCGCCGGCACGACACGATCCTGCTGGCCCTCTGCGTGGCGTTCTTCATCGGCACCTTCGGCATGAACTTCCAGATGACCAGTGCGCTGATGACGCAGCAGGAGTTCGGCTTGGGAGCGGAGGCGTACGGCATCCTCGGCACCTTCGTCGCCGTCGGCTCGCTGACCGGTGCCCTGGTCGCCGCCCGGCGCCGGGTGGCGCCGAGCGGCCGGTCCCTGGTGATCATGGCGCTGACCTTCTGTCTCGTGGAGATCATCGCCGGGCTGATGCCGACCTACTGGGCGTACGCGGCGGTGCTGCCGGTGATGGGTCTGACCACGCTGCTCACCCTGACCGCGGCGAACGCGACCATCCAGATGGAGGTCGACCCGCGGCTGCGAGGCCGGGTGATGGCGCTCTACATGATGCTGCTGCTGGGCGGGACGCCGATCGGCGCGCCGATCCTGGGCTGGATCGGAGAGATCTTCGGTCCGCGTTGGACCCTGATCGGCGGTGGGGCGGCGGCCGCGGTCGGCGTACTGGTCAGCGCCTTGGTGATCGCCCGGCGCGTCGAGCGAAAATTGCTCTAGACTTATATAAGTCGCTAGTGATATCGTGACCGGGTGCACGCGTTCGATGTGCTGTCCGACCCGGTGCGGCGGAGGATCCTCGAGCTGCTGGCCGACGGTGAGCAGTCGGCCGGCGCGGTGGTGGCGACGATCTCGGCGGAGTTCGGGATCAGCCAGCCGGCTGTGTCGCAGCATCTGAAGGTGCTGCGCGAGGCCGGTTTCGCCTCGGTTCGGCCAGCAGGCACGCGTCGCCTCTATGCGGTATCGGCCGAGCCGCTGCGCGAGGTCGACGACTGGCTGGCTCCGTTTCGCCAGTTCTGGTCCAGCCACCTCGACGCGCTCGGCACCGAGATCGCCCGCGGCCGCCGTGCCCGGCGCGCGGCCCGGCCGCGCGGCCACACCACTCCGGAGGAGAGATCATGATCGACATTGCCCAGCAGATCAGCGCCATCAGCCGCCAGGTCGCGACCACGAGCTCTGCGGACGGCGAGGTGGTGACCATCACGCTGCAGCGGCACTACCCGGCCGATCCCGCCGATGTCTGGGATGCACTGACCGATCCGGAGCGGGTGCAGCGGTGGTTCCTGCCGCTGTCTGGTGACCTGCGGGAGGGCGGGCAGTTCCAGCTCGAGGGCAACGCGAGCGGCGACATCCTGCGCTGTGCGGCACCCGAGCGACTGGTGGTCACCTTCGGCGACCCGAACAGCGTGGTCGACGTGCGGCTGGTGGCCCAGGACGGTGGCACCGTGTTGATCTTGGAGCACTCGGTGCCAGTGGCCATCGCCGGCAGCGGGGCGGGGGCACTGTACGTCGGTCCGGGCTGGGACGGCGCGCTGCTGGGCCTCGCCCTTTACGTCGACGGCGACGTACCC
Source organism: uncultured Actinomycetota bacterium (assembly GCA_963711015.1). GTDB lineage: Bacteria > Actinomycetota > Actinomycetes > Propionibacteriales > Propionibacteriaceae > Microlunatus. Next base: position 167,781 of record CAVQCQ010000009.1, on the reverse strand, counting down.
GACGATCCGGTCGCCGCCGCCAGCTCGCTGGAGGCCCAACGGTTCTCGGCCGGGTCCATCGAGGAATGGGTCGGCGTGATCGAGTCGTCGAAGACCGCCGACGATGAGGCGATCGCCGCGGCGCGGGAGGTCTCGATGGCGCAGTTCGCCCCGGCGCTCGCGTAGGGGCGGCTCAAGTTCCCCATGTTGCATGGGAAACTCCCTCTCTCCATAGCTAACTTCCTGTGGAATCGGTCAGTTTCCCATGCAACATGGGGAACTACTTCGCCTCGACCCACACAGGGCGCCGGACCCTTGCGCTGACATACAGTCTCGGAGCATGACCGCACCGCTCGTGACCGTCCGTGGCGAAGCCCAGCTGGAGGCGCCGCCCGACCTGGCGACGCTCTCCGTCACCCTGCACGCCGCCGGCGACACCGCCGACCGGACCCGCGCTCAGCTGGCCGACGGATCCAATGCGGTGGCCGAGCTGATCAACCGGTTCGCCTCCGTCCTGGAGCGGTCGAGCACCTCCGGCCTGCACGTCTCACCGACGTTCAACCGGCGTACCCCGACCAAGATCACCGGATACTCCGGCACCTTCTCGGCCACCCTCGAGGTCGCCGACTTCGAGGCGCTGTCGGAGTTGATCATGGGTTTGTCCCGGCTGCCGAACAGCCAGATCGACGGCCCGTGGTGGTCACTGCGCCGGAGCAACCCCGTCTACCGCGACGTCCGGCTGGCCGCCATCGCCGACGCCCGGCAACGCGCCGATGACTACGCCGCGGCGTTCGGCGCGACCGTGTCGGAGCTGGTCGAGGTGTCGGACCTGGACGGCGGGTTCGCCCCCATGCCGCGGATGATGAGCGCCAAGATGGAGATGGCGTCCGACATGGGTGAGGCCAACTTCGCCTTCGAGCCCGCGGTGCAGACGGTGTCGGGCCAGGTGACGGTGCGCTTCACCGTACGCGGCGGCTCGACGGGCGGTTAGTCACAGCCGATAGATTCTCGACATGTTCGCCAAGGTCCTGGTCGCCAACCGCGGGGAGATCGCCGTCCGGGCCTTCCGGGCGGCGTACGAGCTGGGCGCGCAGACCGTGGCGGTCTACCCCTACGAGGACCGGAACGCCGTCCACCGGATCAAGGCCGACGAGGCCTACCAGATCGGCGAGCGCGGGCACCCGGTCCGGGCCTACCTGGACATCGACGAGATCATCCGGGCCGCGCGGCAGTCGGGCGCCGACGCGATCTACCCCGGATACGGCTTCCTGAGTGAGAACCCCGATCTGGCCCGGGCCTGCGACCGCGCCGGCATCACCTTCATCGGGCCGTCGGCGTCGGTGCTGCTGCTGGCCGGGAACAAGGTCCGGGCGCTGGAGGCGGCCAGGGCGGCCGGCATCCCGACGCTCTCCTCGACCCCGCCCTCGGACGACCTCGACGAGCTGATCGCGGGGGCCGAGCAGATCGGCTTCCCGGTCTTCGTCAAGGCGGTGGCCGGCGGCGGCGGGCGCGGCATGCGCCGGGTCGACGACCCGGCTCAGCTGCGGGAGGCGGTGCAGGCCGCGATGCGGGAGGCCGAGGGTGCGTTCGGGGACCCGACGGCTTTCATCGAGCAGGCGGTGGGCCGGCCGCGGCACATCGAGGTGCAGGTGCTGGCCGACGAGCAGGGCCACACCATCCACCTGTTCGAGCGGGACTGCTCGATCCAGCGCCGGCACCAGAAGGTCGTGGAGATCGCTCCCGCCCCGAACATCTCCGAGGAGCTGCGGCAGGCGCTGTGCAACGACGCGGTGACCTTCGCCGAGTCGCTGCACTACTCCTGCGCGGGGACGGTGGAGTTCCTCGTCGAGACTTCAGGGCCGCGGGCCGGCCAGCACGTCTTCATCGAAATGAACCCGCGGATCCAGGTCGAGCACACCATCACCGAGGAGATCACCGACGTCGACCTCGTGCAGTCCCAGATGCGGATCGCCTCCGGCGAGACGCTCGCGGACCTCGGGTTGCGCCAGGAAGAGATCCGGATCAACGGCTCGGCGCTGCAGTGCCGGATCACCACCGAGGACCCGGCCAACGGCTTCCGGCCCGACACCGGGACGATCACCGCGTACCGCTCGGCGGGCGGCGCGGGAGTACGCCTGGACGGCGGCACGGCCGACACCGGGGCCGAGGTCAGTGCGCACTTCGACTCGATGCTGGTCAAGCTGATCTGTCGTGGCCGGACCTTCGAGGCGGCGGTGGCGCGGGCCCGTCGGGCCCTGGCGGAGTTCCGGATCCGCGGTGTGGCGACAAATATCCCGTTCCTCCAGGCGGTGCTGGAGGATCCGGACTTCATCGCCGGCGACGTGTCGACGGCGTTCATCGAGCAGCGGCCCGAACTGCTGACCACCCACGCCCCGGCCGACCGCGGCACGAAGCTGCTGCGCTGGCTGGCCGAGGTCACGGTCAACCAGCCGCACGGACCGGCACCGACCCTGCTCGACCCCGGCGTCAAGCGTCCTCCGGGCGTCGATCTGTCCGTGCCCTCGCCGAAGAGCTCGCGGCAGCGGCTGCTCGAGCTCGGGCCGGAGGGTTTCGCCGCTGACCTGCGGTCGCGTACCGGCGTCGAGGTCACCGACACCACCTTCCGCGATGCCCACCAGTCGCTACTGGCCACCCGGGTCCGGACCAAGGACCTGCTGCGGATCGCGCCGTACGTCGGCCGGATGATGCCGCAGCTGTTCAGCGTGGAGTGCTGGGGCGGGGCGACCTACGACGTGGCGCTGCGGTTCCTCGCTGAGGACCCGTGGGAGCGGCTGGACGCCCTGCGTTACAACATGCCGGGGCTGTGCCTGCAGATGCTGTTGCGGGGGCGCAACACCGTGGGCTACACGCCGTACCCGACCAAGGTGACCACGTCGTTCGTGGCCGAGGCGGCCGAGGTCGGCATCGACATCTTCCGGATCTTCGACGCGCTGAACGACGTCGAGCAGATGCGGCCGGCGATCGAGGCGGTCCGCGAGACCGGGTCGACGATCGCCGAGGTCGCGCTCTGCTACACCGGGGATCTGAACTCGCCGAAGGAGGACATCTACACCCTCGACTACTACCTGAAGCTGGCCGAGAAGATCGTCGCGGCCGGCGCACACATCCTGGCGATCAAGGACATGGCCGGGCTCCTGCGGCCGCCGGCGGCTGCGGCCTTGGTGTCGGCGTTGCGGTCGCGCTTCGACCTCCCCGTGCACCTGCACACCCACGACACGGCGGGCGGGCAGCTGGCCACCCTGCTCGCCGCGGTGAACGCCGGAGTGGACGCGGTGGACGTCGCCTCGGCGCCGATGGCCGGGACCACCTCGCAGGTGCCGGCGTCGGCGCTGGTCGCCGCGCTGGAGAACACCGACCGGGCGACCGCGCTGGACCTGAGGGTGGTGATGGACCTGGAACCCTACTGGGAGGCGGTGCGCAAGGTGTACACGCCGTTCGAGTCGGGACTGCCGGCGCCGACCGGCCGGGTCTATGACCACGAGATCCCCGGCGGGCAGCTGTCCAATCTGCGCCAGCAGGCGATCGCGTTGGGACTGGGGGAGAAGTTCGAGCAGATCGAGGCCATGTACGCCGCGGCGAACGTCATCCTGGGCCGGGTACCCAAGGTGACGCCGTCGTCGAAGGTGGTGGGTGATCTGGCGCTGCACCTGGTGGCGGTGGGGGCCGATCCGGCCGACTTCGCCGCCAACCCACAGGACTACGACATTCCCGACTCGGTGATCGGCTTCCTGGGCGGCGAGCTCGGTGATCCGCCCGGGGGATGGCCGGAACCGTTCCGGACCCGGGCGCTGCAGGGGCGTACGGTCAAGATCCGCGACGAGGAGCTGTCCGAAGAGGACTCGGCCGCGTTGGACGAGAAGGGCCGGGTGCGGCAGGCGACGCTGAACCGGCTGTTGTTCCCCGGACCGACCAAGGACTTCCTGGCCAGCCGGGAGACCTACGGGAACGTCAGCCGGCTGGACACGCTGGACTATCTCTACGGGCTCCGGCCGGGACACGAGCACGTCGCCCGGATCGGCAAGGGCGTCAGCCTGATCTTCGGTCTGTCGGCGATCGGCGATGCCGACGAGCGCGGCATGCGGACCGTGATGTGCACGATGAACGGCCAGTTGCGGCCGATCCGGGTGCGCGACACCTCGATCAAGGTCGACGTGAAGGCCGCCGAGCGGGCCGATCCCAGCAAACCCGGCCATGTGCCGGCGCCGTTCGCCGGAGTGGTGTCGGTAACCGTCGACGAGGGCGACGAGGTGGCCGACGGCGCGACGGTGGCGACCATCGAGGCCATGAAGATGGAGGCCGCCATCACCGCTCCGGTTGCCGGGGTGGTGCAGCGGCTGGCCATCGGGTCGGTGCAGCAGGTCGAGGGTGGCGACCTCGTCTTAGTCATCGAGCCGAGCTGAATGGAGTCGTCGCATGCCGCGAGCGCGCAGCCGGGCGCGAGCAGCGGGATCTGATTAGTTCGCCCAGAAGCCGACGACGTCGGGGACGGGGCGTCCGAGGCTCGCGGCGACCTGGGCCCAGGGCGCGAAGCCGTCCAGCCAGGCGGCCAGCGCCTCGATCATCTCCCGTTGTTCGACGGTCTTGAGCTCGGGCAGCGCGGCCCGATAGGCGTCGGCCATCGCTCGTGCGATCTCGTGCCGGTACCAGCCGACGGTCAGTCCGGTCACCGGGATGAGGTTCAGGCTGGTCTTGTTGTTGAGCAGGTGCCGCAGCCCGACGGCCGACGAGACCCCGCCGCGCGCCAGAGCGAAGTCGAGATCATCGAGGGCCTGGCTGGTCAGCGTCATCCGGGTCGAGCCCCACGCCATGCCCTGGACGAACGTCTCGACCAGTCGCCACGTCGCGCCCATCCGATCCGGCGGGACGTACGCGCCGGCCAACAGCACCTCGACGTCGTGCGGTTCCGGCTGGGTGGTTGAGATCACCGGCGTGGCGGGCACTCGCTTGAAGATCGGCCCCAACTTGGACAGCAGCCCGTGCCTGGCCTCCTCCGGTGGGGGCGCGAAGGCGCGCGAGGCCAGCTGGCGGAGATGGTCCGCTACCGCCGGTGAAGCTCCCGAGATGCTGCGTACCTCCTCGATGCCCACGGCGTACAAGCGGAGCTCACCCACGACAGACACGGTAACGGGTATCGCTGGCCGTATCCGGTCGCTGCTCCGCAGTAGCCGGTGGTCGCTACGCTCCCGCCCTCTAGTCTTGGCCGCATGAACCCGCGAGTCCGTCGGCTGATCGTGTCCGGCGTACTCTCCGGACTCGTCCTGATCGTTGTGTTCACCGCCTTGTGGGACGCGCTGCGCTAGTGGACGGTCAGCCGCGACTCGGACGTGCACGACGGCCGCTGAGGCCGGTCGCTGCGCTGTTGCTCGCGGTCGGCCTGACCCTCGTCGGCATCCTCCCTGCCGCCGCGGCCGAGGTCGCCTTCACCATCCGCGACGAGCGGATCGTCGAGTCGTCCGGCCTGGCCCGGGATCTGGGCGCGGGGGTGTACTGGACGATCAACGACTCCGGCGACGCCGGGGTCGCGTACGCCCTCCGGCCCAACGGCAAGGTGGCCGGCACCCTCAACTTCCGCGCCCAGCCGCGCGATGTCGAGGCCATCGCGTTACACGAGAACCGGCTCTACATCGCCGACATCGGAGACAACCTCGGGCAGCGGGACTTCGTCCGGGTCTACTTCTTCGACGACCCGCGGGCCAGCGGCCTGAGGGTGAACTACCGCGCCTGGGACTTCCGCTATCCGGACGGGCCACACGACGCGGAGGCCCTGCTGGTCGATGACGCCGGGCGGCTGTTCCTGGTGACGAAGCAGGCCGACGGCGGTGCGATCTACGCCGCACCCCGAGAGCCGAGCCGGGAGGGCGTCAACGACCTGAAGAAGGTCGCCGATGCTCCGTCCCTGGTGACCGACGGCACCTTCCTGCCTGGTGGCGACCGGATCGCCCTGCTCAGCTACACCACGATCACCGTTCTCGATGCGACGACCTATGAGCGGGTGGGTCGGGTCGCGGCCCCGAACCAGCGACAGCCGGAGTCGATGACGGTCAGTCTCGACGACGACACGACCCTTCTGGTGGGCAGTGAGGGGGCGAGATCCAAGGTCTATGCGGTGACCGCTCCCGGCACGGTGACACCGACACCCACGCCCAGCCCGGAGCCGGACCCCGGCGAGCCGTCGGACGAGCCGACCGCCGTCTCGGGACTGCGCAGCGTCGGCACGGTGCTCGCGCTGACCGTCGCTGGGTTCGTGGCCCTGGTCGCTGGACTCGTAGTCGCCGTGGTCCGGCGGTGATGGCTGACAGACTTGATCCCGTGCCAGATCTTGCGGCCGAGCGGATGGACTACCTCAACGATCATCTGCTGGAGTCGGCGGCTCCGGCCGATCCGTTGGAGCTCTTCACCGAGTGGCTGGCCGAAGCCTTTGCGGCCCGCGACCGCGGCGAGCTGGCCGAGCCCACGGCAATGGTGCTGGCCACCTGTGCCGACGGGCGGCCGAGCGCGCGTACGGTGCTGCTCAAGGGGGTCAGCGGAGGCGGCTTCACCTTTTTCACCAACTACGACTCGCGCAAGGGCGTCGAGATCGCCGGCAATGCCGCGGTCGCGCTGCACTTCGGCTGGTACGCGATGCACCGGCAGGTGCGAATCGAGGGCACGGCCGCGTCGGTCACCCGGGAGGAGTCCGAGTCCTACTTCGCCAGCCGGCCTCGGGGTTCGCAGCTGGGGGCCTGGGCGTCCGCCCAGTCGAGTGTGGTCTCGGCGCTCGGCGACCTGACCACCGCGTACGCGGATGCCGAGGCCCGGTTCGCCGGCGAGGAGGTGCCGTGCCCGGATCGCTGGGGCGGCTACCGGGTGACGCCGACTCTGATCGAGTTCTGGCAGGGCCAGCCCAGCCGGATGCACGACCGGCTGGCCTACCGGCGTACCCGCGCCGCGGGCTGGACCCTGGTGCGCCTCGCCCCCTGACCGACCACCCACCCCTATGTCGGAAACGAACGCTGCGTCCGATTCTCGCGCTGTGCGCCGGAAGTAACCGGAGCCCAGCGCAAGGAACGGACGCAGCGTTCGATTCTGACCGGGACCGAGAGACAGTGGGTCAGGCGGAAGCGATCAGGCCCTGGGTCTGGATGCGGGCGAGGTTGAAGCGGTGGGCGGCGTCGGCCCAGTTGGTGACGTTCCACCAGGCCTTGACGTAGTCGGCCTTGACGTTCTTGTAGTCCAGGTAGAACGCGTGCTCCCACATGTCCAGCAGGACGACGGGGATCTGCGCCAGCGGCAGGTTGGCCTGCTGGTCGTAGAGCTGCACGATGTTGAGCCGCTGACCCAAGGTGTCCCAGACCAGCATCGACCAGCCGGACCCCTGGATCGCGTTGGCATTGGCCTCGAAGTGCGCGCGGAACTTGTCGAAGCTCCCAAAGTACTCATCGATCGCCGCGCCCAGCTCGCCGTCCGGCTTGTCGCCGCCCTCAGGTGACATGTTGGGCCAGAACACCGAGTGGTTGATGTGCCCGCCCAGGTTGAAGGCCAGGTTCTTCTCCAGCCCGGCCACCGTGTCGAAGGAGTCGTTGTCACGGGCCTCGGCCAGCTTCTCCAAGGCGGTGTTGACCCCCTTGACGTAGGTCGCGTGGTGCTTGCTGTGATGCAGCTCCATGATCGTGCCCGAGATGTGCGGCGCGAGTGCGCCGTAGTCGTAGGGCAGATCCGGAAGCTCGTACGCCGGCATGGAAGTCCTCTCGGGTTGGACGGTTCGTCGCGTGACTGCGGACTCTTCGCATCCTAGGACCCCGCGATCCGCGGCCGGTCAGGACTCCGGTGATCCGGCCCGGGCCGGGGATCTCACGCCGTGCGCAGGCCTTTCGCGTTCCGTGTTGACTGGAGGAGTGACCGCCGCTCTGTCTCTCCGCGGGTTGACCAAGTCCTTCGGAAGCAAGCGCGCTGTGGACCAGCTGGATCTCGACGTGCGCCGGGGCTGCATGTTCGGCCTGGTCGGGCCGAACGGGGCGGGGAAGACCACCACCTTGTCGATGGCGACGGGGTTGCTGCGACCCGACGCCGGCACCGCCGAGGTGCTCGGCCACGACGTCTGGACCGACCCGGTGGCGGCTAAGGCGCTGATGGGCGTGCTGCCGGACGGCGTACGCCTCTTCGATCGGCTCAGCGGAGCGGAGCTGCTGCGCTACGTCGGTCTGCTGCGCCGGGTGCCCGAGGCCGAGATCGCGACCCGCTCGGCCGACCTGCTCGAGGCGCTGAGCCTGATCGAGGACCGGAACACCCTCGTCGTGGAGTACTCCGCCGGCATGACCAAGAAGATCGCCCTGGCCTGTGCGCTGATCCACGCACCGCGGTTGTTGATCTTGGACGAGCCCTTCGAGGCGGTCGACCCGGTCTCCGGGGAGGGGATCCGGTCGATCCTGCGCAACTACGCCCGCAGCGGCGGCACGGTGGTGATGTCCAGCCACGTGATGGAGCTGGTGGAGAGCCTCTGCGACGACCTGGCCGTGGTGGCCCAGGGCCGGGTGCTGGCCGCCGGGACGCTGGACGAGGTGCGGGCCGGGTCGACGCTGCAGCAACGGTTCCTCGACCTGGTCGGGTTCACTGCGGCGGGAGAGGGGGCGCTGGCGTGGTTGCGGTCCTCGTCCGACTGAAGCTGCGGCTGCTGCGCAACAGCCTGCGCCGCAGCGTCTGGCGCACGGTCGGCCTGATCATCGGGATCGTCTACGGCTTCGGGGTGGTGCTCGCCGTGCTGGCCGGCCTGGTCGGCCTGCGCTTCACCTCGACCGCGTTCACCGCCGACGTGACGATCGTCGCGTACGCGATCCTCACCGCGGGATGGTTGCTGATGTCGCTGCTGGTCTTCGGGGTGGACGAGACCGTGGATCCGGCCCGGTTCGCCTTGCTGCCGGTGCGCGCCCGCCAGCTGTTGCCCGGTCTGCTGGCCGCGGCCCTGATCGGCGTCCCCGGGGTCGCCACGGTGATCATCGGCGCCGGACTGGTCATGGCCTGGGCGCGTACCCCGGCTCTGACGGCCGCCGCCGTCGTCGCGGCCCTGATCGGCGTGGCGACGTGCGTACTGCTGGCCCGCACGGCGGTGGCCGCGCTCGCCTCGGTGCTGGCCTCGCGGCGCTTCCGTGACCTGGCCTTCGTCGGCCTGGCCTTGTTCGGGGTCGCGTTCGGCCTGGGTGCCAACCTGCTCGGCGCCCTGGGGTCCTCCGATCCGGGCGCGCTGCGGGCAGCGCTAGCCGACCTGGCCAAGATTGCGAGCTGGACCCCGTTCGGCTGGGCCTGGGCGGTGCCGGCCGACGTCGCTCGCGGGAACTGGGCAGCCGCCGGGATCCACCTGCTACTCGCGATCGGCCTGGTCGGAGTCCTCTGGCGCACCTGGGAGCACTTCTTGGATCGACGGCTCACCTCTCCGATCGAGGGCGGCGGTGCAGCCGTCCGCGTTCGGGGGTCCGGGTGGGCCGACCGGCTCTACCCAGCTGGCCCTGCGGGTGCCGTCGCCGTCCGCACCCTGCGCTATTGGCGGCGCGACCCGCGCTACCTGGCCGGCGTCGCGGGTTTCCTGATCGCCCCTGTCGTGATCATGGTGAGCCAGCTCGCCAACCAGGACGGTTCGGCCGAGGTCGCCGCGTTCGCCCCGTGCATCCTCGGGATGGTGGTCGGGCTGAGCGTCGCGCAAGATCTGTCGTACGACGGCTCGGCGATCTGGCTGCACGTCGCGTCCGGGCTGCGCGGAGCCGAGGATCGGGCCGGACGGGTGTGGTCGGCGCTGACCGTCTTCGGCCCACTGAGCGTGATCTTGCTCGTCGTGGCGATCGGGTTCAGCGGCGAGTGGACACTTGCGGTACCGGTCGTCGGGCTGACCGTCGGCCTGATGTTGATCAGTCTCGGCGTCGGCGCCCTCGTCGGCGCGCTGTGGCAGTGGCCTGCGCCACCGCCCGGGGCGAACCCGTTCCAGACCGGCAACAGCGGGGGGTTGCCCGCCCTTGCGTCGTTCACGGTGGCCAGCTTCGGCACGGTGTTGATCGCTGTTCCGGTGATCGGGACCGTGGTGTGGTCGTTCTTCACGCCCTGGGTCGGTTGGCTGAGTCTGCCGCTCGGTCTGCTGATCGGGGTCGTCGTGTTGCGGTTCGGAATCTCCCAGGGCGGTCGGCTGCTGGACCGGCGCTGGCCCGAAGTGCTCCGAGCGGTCTCGGAGAAATCAGGCTGACTCCCTCTCTTCGGAAACAACGAGGACCCGGAATCCCTTGGCCGAGGCGGTCCGCTCGCAGGCGTAACCCTGCTCGATCAGCCAGCGCTGCAGGGTGTCGGCACCGAGGTTGCGGGCCACCACCAGCCGTGCCACCCCGCCGGGGGCGAGCCGCCCCAGCCACGTTCGCAGCAGCTCGTGCAGGGCGTCCTTGCCGATCCGGATCGGCGGGTTGGACCAGATCTCGTCGTAGCGAACGCCCGGCTCGACCTGCTCGGGCCGCAGCACCCGCACCCGGTCGGCGACCCCGAGCGAGGACGCGTTGTCCCGGCACAGGGCCAGTGCGCGGTCGTTGACGTCGATAGCGTCGACGGTCGCGTCGGGGCAGTGCGCCGCCAGGGCCAGGGCGATCGGGCCGTAGCCACAGCCCAGGTCGAGCAGTCGGGGCCGACCGTCGGGCACCGGTGAGGCGCGGAGCAGTACGGCGGTCCCGCGGTCGAGCGCGTCGGCGGCGAAGACGCCGCCGGCGGTGGTGAGGGTGAGCGGGCGGCCCCAGATGTTCGCCGTGATGGTCCGGCGTCGTTCCGGGCCGGCCGGTTCGGCGCTGAAGTAGTGCGGCTGGTCGGCGGTCATCCGGGTACGCCTTCCCGCCGGGCGCGTGCCTGCTCGGCTCGCGCGGCCAGGTCGGAGTCTGGGGGATAGCCGACCTCCTCCAACGTCAGTCCAGCAGGCGGCAGAACGGGAACCGTCGAGTCGCGTACGCCGGCGGCGACAACCGCCTCCAGCCACGCCTGGTCCCGGCGGCCGGACCCGACCTCGACCAGGGCACCGACGAGGGCGCGGACCATCGAGTGGCAGAAGGCATCGGCGCGCACGGTGACGTCGACTACGCCGGTAAGCGGGCCGGACGCGACCCGCTCGGCGTGCAGTTCCAGCAGCGTGCGGACGGTGGTTGCCCCGTCCCGTGGCCGGCAGAAGGCGCCGAAGTCGCGCAGCCCCAGCAGGGTAGCCGCGGCGGCGTTGACGCGACCGAGATCGACCCCACGGCGCAGCACCGTGACCTGCCGCCGCTGCAGCGGGTCGACTGGCGCGCCGTCGCTGAGCCGATAGGCGTAGCGGCGCCACAGTGCGGAGAATCGGGCGTCGAAGCCCTCCGGGGCCGGAGTCATCGCGGAGACGACCAGGTCACCGGGCAGCACCCGGTTCAGGCGGCCGACCAGGGCTTCGGGCTCCGCGACGGCTGCCGGATCAAGATCGACATGAGCCACCTGACCGCGCGCGTGCACCCCGGCATCGGTACGCCCCGCGCAGACCAGTGCCGGCGGTTCGGTGAGGCGCAGGATCGTGGTCAGCCAGGCCTCCAGCTCACCCTGGACGGTGCGTAGTCCCTCCTGGCGGGCCCAGCCGGAGAAATCGGTTCCCTCGTAGGCCAGGTCGAGCCGCCAGCGCCGCGCGCCGCGTTCAGCGGGCACGGCGGTAGGTGAGGTCGGTGACCGGCCGCCCGGCGTCGAGTCCGCGCCGCTCGAACCGGGTCACCGGCCGGTCAGCACGGTTCTGCTCGGCGACGACGGTCCAGGCCGGAGAACGCTCGAGGACTGCGGCCATGGTCTCGGCGTAGTCGGCCCAGTCGGTGGCCAGCCGCCACAGTCCGCCAGCTTCGACCCGGGATGCGGCGAGGTCACAGAAAGCGGGCGTGATCAAGCGCCTCTTGTGGTGTCGGGCCTTGGGCCAAGGATCGGGGAAGAAGGTCCAGAGCTCCGTGATCGAGCTGGGCGGCAGCAGGTGGGCGAGTCCGGCGGCGGCGTCGGCCTGCACCAGGCGTACGTTCTCGATCCGTTCAGCCGCGAGTCGGCGCAGGATCTGTCCGATGGCCGGAGAGTAGACCTCGAAGGCCAAGACGTCGGAATCCGGGCGCGCTCGGGCCATCGGCAGCAGCGACTCACCGGTCCCCGGCCCGATCTCGACGATCAGCGGCGCGTCCCGGCCGAAGGCCGCGGAGAGATCGAGCGGACGGCCCGGGCGTACCGACGTCGAGGTCTGTTCCCGAGCGACGTCGAGCACGAAGTCCGCGTAGTGCCGGTCCCAGGCCCGCAGCTGCGGCGGTCGCATCCGGTTGCTGCGGCGAACGAAGGAGACGATCTCCCGGCGGACCTCGGTCATGACCTAGCCGAATCTAGTGGCGGCAGCGGGCCGGGACTACGACGTGACGTCCTTGTTCGCGAACCGGGCCCAGGCGAGCAGCCAGAACGCGCCGGCGTACACGGCCGCGGTGACCAGCCCGCGCTGCAGCTGTTCGGTCGCGATCGGGTCGCGGAGGAAGTCGCCGATCGCCGGCCACCAGTGGGTCAGCAGGAACGGGTGCAGCCAGGCGAGCTGGGTGATCGAGTCCAAGACGAACATCATCACGTTGATCAGCACAACGGCGATGGTCGCCCCGATCGGCTGTTCGGTGAGGGTCGAGATGAACAGGCCGATGGCGCCCAGGGCAGCGAACTGCACCGACAGGTAGAGCACGCTGAGCAGCAGCCGGCCGAGCCCGGACGCCATCGAGATCCGGCTGCCGGACAGCGTGGTCATGTCCCCGCCGCCGAACAGCATCAGGCCCATGATCGTCCCGACCGTCGCGACCAGGGTCGTGGCCACGAAGGCGAAGATGATCACAGCGGCGTACTTGACCAGCAGCAACCGGGTGCGGGCGACGGGGACGGTCAGCAGGTAGCGCAGGGTTCCGATGTTGGCCTCGCCGGCGACCGAGTCACCGGCGATGGTGCCCACGGCGAGCGGCAGGAACAGCGGCATCTCCAAGATCAGCGCCGCGAAGGCGATGAACAGCCCGTTGCCCGCGACGGCGCTGATGATGTCCACCCCGCCCTCCGCACCGGACGGTGAGGAGACGCGGACGGCGATCGCGAGGATGATCGGGACCGCGGCGAGCACGGCCATCCCAGCGAGGTTGCGTCGCCGTCCGAAGATGATGCCGAGCTCCGAACGCAGGAACCGGGTCGGCCGCCAGGCCGGCTTGGCCACCTCGCGGACGGCCAGCACCTCAGCCGCTGACATCGAAACCCTCCCCGGTGAGCGCGACGAAGACGTCCTCGAGACTCGGCTGCAGCACCGCGAAGCCGAGGATCGGCACGTTGTCGTTGACCAGGTTCGGCACGATCTTCTCCACGGCGACATCGCCGAGCACGCCGGTCACGTGCCGCGTGCCGGTCGTGATGTCGGACAGTCCGAGCTCGCCGAGCACCCGCGCTGCGTCGGTGACCCGGTCGGTGTCCACGCGTACGGTCTGCACGGTGGTCGCTCGAAGCTCGTTAATCGGACCCTGCGCGACCAGCCGGCCCTCGTACATCACGCCGACATGGCTGCAGATCTGGTCGACCTCGGCCAGCAGGTGGCTGGACACCAGCACCGTGGCCCCGTCGTTGGCCAGCTCGACGATCAGGTGCCGGACCTCGCGGGTGCCCTGCGGGTCCAGGCCGTTGGTCGGCTCGTCGAGCACCAGGAGCTCGCGAGGCATCAGCAGTGCGGAGGCGATCGCCAGCCGCTGCCGCATGCCCAGGGAGTACGCCCGGTAGCGCTTCTCGGCCGCGGCCAGCAGGCCCACCCGATCGAGGGCGGCGTCGACCCGGGACCGCGACGTACGCGGGTCGCTGGTGAGATCGGCCGAGTCCAGCCGGGCCAGGTTGGCCCGGCCCGAGATGTAGGGGTGGAAGGCGGGCCCTTCGACGAGGGCGCCGACCCGGGGGAGCGCGGTGCCGGCCTCGGCCGGTATCTCCGATCCCAGCAGCCGGACCGTTCCCTCGGTCGCCGAGATCAGGCCGAGCAGCATCCGGATCGTGGTGGTCTTGCCGGAGCCGTTCGGGCCCAGGAATCCGTAGACGGCGCCGAGGGGCACCTCGAGGTCGATGTGGTCGACGACGGTCTGTCGCCGGAACCGCTTCGTCAGTCCGGCGGTCAGGACCGGCGCGTCGCCCGCCGGAGCATCATCGGCCACAGGGCTTGAGGCTAACCCAACGCCTCGTACAGCTTCTCCGGTACGACCGCCCCGATGGCGAGCCGGCCGTCGTCGGTCAGCACGGCGGAGAAGGCAGTTCCGGCCAGCAACCGGCCCGAACCCCACGGACCCTCGACGGGTGTCAGCTGACCGAGGAAGGCGTCGAGCTCCTCGGATCCGCTGGCGTTCGGGTCTTCGTCGAGCTGGCGTACGACCACGGTGCTCCAGCCGCTACCGACGACCTTGACCTGCTCCTTGGCCTTCTCGGCCTTCTCCCGGTCCTCGGCGCTCGGCTCGTCCGGCGGGGTGAGCGGCTCGCCCTCGGTCACCTCGGTGCCCGGCGGCGGGTTGAACTCGAACTCACGGTCGTCCGGCCGGGTGAAGCTCACGGACTCATAGCCGACCTCGAAAACCAGCTCATTGCCCTTGCCGAAGATCTGCACCCGCAGCGGCATCTTGGTCTCGCCGTCGATGGCCAGCCTGACCTGGCTGATCAGGGTGGCGTCGTCGTCGGGGTCGAGGACCAGCTCGTACGCCTCCCGGTCCGCGACGTTCACCGCGCTGTCGGTCGTCACCGTCGTGGTCGGCTCGATCGCGGCGAGCACCTTCTTGGCCGCCTCCTGCGGTGTCCTCGGGAAATCCGACGGCAGGTCGTTGGGGTCGGGCTCCGGCCGGCTGCCCGGAGTGACCGTGCGGTGGACGGCCGACCTGTCCTCACTCGACCAGATCCACAGGTCCTTGCCGTTGCTGATCACGTCGGTCTCGGCGAACGTGTCGAGCACCGCCAAGCGGAACTTGTCGGGCTCGGAGAAACGGACCCGCAGCGTGTGAGTTCCGGAGATCAACGAGGTCAGCTTCGAGCCGTCGGGACCGCCCGTGCCGGGAATCTCGGGGATGCCGAGATTCGCGCGCTGGATCACCGTTCCGGACAGACCGTCGACCTTCGCCTGCTGCAGGTCGACCAGCAGCTCTTCGGCGGTTCGCGACGGCAGCTTCTTCTCAGCGATGGCCGAGGTCGCGATCAGGGCAGTGCCGGAGAGGGCCACCACGAACGCCAGCGGGGTGAGCCAGCGCAGGGCCGGCCGGGAGGTGAAGAGCCGCATGGCCCACATTCTTGCTCGCCGCAACTGAGAGACCGCTGTGCTCCTGGGCTCCCTCTCAGCCACATAGGTCGCAAGTTCCCCATGCAGCATGGGGAACCGGCTCTCTCCACAGGAAGCTTCCTGTGGAATCGGGCAGTTTCCCATGCAACATGGGGAACTTGCGACGAGTGGGGCGACCACTCAGGCCGGATACTCGTTGCATGCGGTTGCTGCTGGTCGACGACGAGGAGCGGATGGTCGCCGCGCTGCGTCGCGGACTGACGGCCGAAGGTTTCGTGGTCGAAAGCGCTCCGGACGGCGTACGCGGTCTGGCGCTGGCCCAGCAGGGTGAGTTCGACGCCATGGTGCTCGACGTGATGCTGCCCGGGCTGTCCGGCTACGAGGTGGTGCGACGGCTGCGTGCGGCCGGCAACTGGATCCCGGTGCTGATGCTGTCGGCGAAGGACGGTGAGTACGACCAGGCCGACGCCTTGGACGACGGCGCCGACGACTATCTCACCAAGCCGTTCTCCTTCGTCGTCCTGATCGCCCGGATCCGGGCCCTGCTGCGTCGCGGCGCGATCGCCCGGCCGGCGGTGTTGGAGGCCGGCGACATCACCCTGGACCCGGCGAGCCGCGAGGTCCGGGTGGACGGGACGGCGGTCGAGCTGACCCCGCGCGAGTTCGTCCTCCTGGAGTACCTGATCCGCAATGCCGGGCGGGTGTTGACCAAGACCGAGCTGATCGACCACGTCTGGGACCGGGCCGCGGACGTGACCGCGAACACTGTCGAGGTGTACGCGGGCTACCTGCGGCGCAAGATCGGCGCCGAGCGACTGATCACGGTCCGCGGAGTGGGCTACCGGCTGTCCTCGTGAAACGGTTCTGGACGATGAGCCTGCGGGCTCGGCTGATGATCATCGGCGTGACCGGGGTCGCGGTTGCGTTGATCATGAGTGGGCTGGCGTTCTATGGTGCGCTCACCTTCGCCGTGAACCGCACCCTGGACAACGAGGCGGAAGCCACCGCGAAGGGTGTCGCCGCCCTGGTCGAGGAGCATCGGCTGCCCAACCCGGTCCCGGTCGCCGGAGCGCAGGTGATCCAGGTCGTGGACGCCGCCCAGCGGGTGATCGCGGGCTCCGTGACCGCCGACCGGCTGACCCCGCTGCTGGCGCCCGAGGAGCTGCAACGCGCACTGGGTGGTGAGCCGATCCAGGTCGACGGCGTACGCGTCGGCGTGGCCGAGCCACTTCGGGTCCGGGCGGTGTCGGCGGGTCCGCCGGATGCTCCGGTCAGTGTCATCGCCGCCGTGCCGATCGGGGACGTGCTGGCCACCCGGACCGCGCTGCGGAACGCCTTGTTGATCACCTTCCCGGTGCTGCTGGGAGCGCTGGCCGCCGTGGCGTGGCGGGTGATCGGCTGGACGTTGCGGCCGGTGGAGCAGTTGCGAGTCGGCGCTGAGCAGATCAGCGGCACGCCGGGCGCGCGTGGCGACGGTGCCGAACGGCTGCCGGTGCCGCCGGCGGCCGATGAGATCCGGGCGCTGGCGATCACGCTGAACGGGATGCTCGACCGGCTGGCGGCGGCGCGGGAACGGCAGCGGGCCTTCGTGGCCGACGCCGCACACGAGCTGCGCAGCCCGCTGGCCAGCATGCGCGCCCAGCTCGAGGTGGCCGACCGGCTCGGCGAGGCCGGAAGCCTGCCGGCCGACCTCCTGGCCGACGTGTCGCGGCTGTCAGTGCTGGTCGAGGACCTGCTGCTGCTCGCCCGGTCCGACGCCGACGCCCGGGCGCCGGCCGAAGTCTCCGAGCTGGACGCCCGGACATTGCTGGCCGAGGTTGCGGCGCCGCACGCGGACCAGCGGGTGTCCGTCACCGTGGTCGTGGGGCCGGCGGTGATGATCACGGCCAACGCCGAGGAGCTGCGGCGGGCCCTGGGCAACCTGGTGGCCAACGCCGTCCGCCATGCCCACAGCCGCGTCGAGCTGTCGGCCGGACTCGATCGGAACGAGGTGGTGCTGACGGTCCGCGACGACGGCCCGGGCATCCCGCCCGAGGATCGGGTGCGGGTCTTCGAGCGGTTCACCCGGCTGGACGACGCCCGGGCCCGCGACTCCGGTGGCAGCGGCCTCGGCCTGCCGATCGCGCGCGAGCTGGTGCACCGCGCCGGCGGCGACGTGTCGTTGGTGGACGCCGAGCCGCCCTGGACGATGGCCGCCGTGATCAGGCTGCCGGCCACAAGATCAACCGCCAGTCCTGTCACAGATGCGTATCGGTCATGAAACGCCTTGTGGGCTGGCACTCGTGCCCCCTTGTCTGCTAAGGATCCGGGATGCACCATTAAGCCAACCTGCCCGGTGATCATGTCAGGCGATCTGGACGGCGGCGCCGTAGAAGGTTGAGGTGTAGGGAGGTCATCATGGATGGCTTTCGGCCATCGATCGAAGTTGCTCCGCTGCAGTCCGAAGGATCCCTCTACGGGTTCATGCTGATCGGCCGCTGGCCGCACGACACGGTCGAGTGGGCGAAGTTCCTGGTGCTGGCGGTGCAGATGGCCGCTGTCCCGGGCCTGCTGCCGGCGAGCACGGTGTTCCGGGTCCGGGAGGAGCTGCCCGAGCAGCCGCAGCCCGGCGCCGTCGGGCTCGTCGTGGCCGAGGGCCAGCTGATGGGGGACCATCCGCTGCGACCGGGCCAGTTCGCCGCGTACCTGCCGGCCGGCCTGATCGTGCTGCATCCGCCGTCCAGCACGCTGGCCTCGGTCCCCGACTACGAGGTGGCCTCCGGCTGTGTGTTCCTGCCCGGCCTGCCGCACCTCGGCCTCGATCACCGCGCCGCCTGGGTCGAGGCGGACGTGGAGGGCACGGTCACCCACCTGGTCAGCAAGGTCGGCATCGACCCTCAGGGCAACGCCGACACCGCCGCTCTCGCGATGCTGCTGGCCGCCGCCTGAGGAGACTCAGGCCACGCAGAACTCGTTGCCCTCCGGGTCCAGCATCACGACATGGTCGAGGCGTCCACGGAGCTCGTCTCGCCGCTGCACGGTCCCGCCGAGGGCGACCAGCTCAGCCACCTTGGCCTCGATCCGCGGTGAACGCACCTCGGCGCTCAGGTGGCGACCGCCGGAGACCTTGACGTCGAGATGCATCCGGTTCTTCGCGGTCTTCGGTTCCGGCACCTTGAGGAAGGAGATCGTCGGGTAGGCCCCGGCCGGGTCGCAGATGGAGGTGCCGTCGTCCCATTCCTCCGGCGGCACGTCGTGATCGGTCAACCACGACTCCCAGGTGTCCCAGCCCTGCGGTGGCGATGCCGGGACGTACCCGAGGGCCGTCATCCAGAACTCTCCCAGCGTCCGCGCGTTCGTGCAGTCCACGGTGATGCCCAGCACCACCCGATCTGGCGTATCCATGGTCGGCACGCTATCGATCCCCGCTGACATATCCGGTCGCGACCGGCGCCCGACGCTACCTACCATGGCTGCCCATGGGCCATGTCGATCTTTCCGGGGTCGGCTTCCACCTGCCCGACGGGCGCGTGCTGCTCGACGATGTGTCCTTCCGGGTCGGCGACGGCGCCACGGTCGCCCTGGTCGGCCCGAACGGAGCCGGCAAGACGACCCTGCTGAAGATCATTGCGGGTGACCTGGCCCCCACCAGCGGGACCGTCTCCCGCAGCGGCGGCCTCGGCGTGATGCGCCAGTTCATCGGCAGCATCCGTGACAGCTCGACCGTTCGCGACCTGCTCTTCTCCCTCGCCCCCGAGCGACTCCGCGCCGCCGTGGCCGAGGTCGACGCCCTCGAGCTGGCCTTGATGAACGACGACAGCGAGCCGAACCAGATGCGGTACGCGCACGCGCTGGCCGAGTACGCCGACGCCGGCGGCTACGACGCGGAGGTGGTCTTCGACGCCTGCTGCACCGCAGCCCTCGGCATCGGCTACGACCGGGCCCGCTGGCGCGACCTCACCACGCTTTCCGGCGGCGAGCAGAAGCGGCTCGCTCTCGAGGCGCTGCTCCGCGGTCCGGACGACGTCCTGCTGCTCGACGAGCCGGACAACTATCTCGACGTCCCGGCCAAGCGATGGCTGGAGGCCCAGCTTGTCAGTACGCCCAAGTCCGTGCTGCTGGTCAGCCACGACCGCGAGCTGCTGGACCAGGCGGCGAAGACCATTGCGGTCCTCGAGCTCGGCGCCGCGGGCAACTCGGTCTGGGTGCACGGCGGCGGCTTCGCCAGCCTGGCTCAGGCTCGCCGGGAGCGCTTCGCCCGGTTCGAGGAGCTGCGCCGCCGCTGGGACGAGGAGCACACCAAGCTCAAGGACCTGGTCCAGATGTACAAGATCAAGGCCGCGTACAACGACGGGCTTGCCTCGCGCTACCAGGCCGCCAAGACCCGGCTGGCCAAGTTCGAGGAGGCCGGGCCGCCGGAGGCCGTGCCGCTGGAGCAGACGGTGTCGATGCGGCTCAGCGGCGGCCGGACGGCCAAGCGGGCGGTCGTCGTCACCGACTTGGAGCTGACCGGTTTGATGCGGCCGTTCAGCACCGAGATCTGGTTCGGCGACCGCGTTGCCGTGCTGGGCTCCAACGGGTCGGGCAAGTCGCACTTCCTCCGCCTGCTGGCCCGCGGCGGGTCCAATCCTGATCGGGAGCACCAGCCGGTCGACGACCTGCACGTCGACCCGGTCGCGCACACCGGCTCAGCCAAGCTCGGCGCTCGCGTCCGGCCCGGCTGGTTCGCCCAGACCCACCACCATCCCGAGCTTCTGGGTCGCACCCTGCTGGAGATCCTGCACCGCGGCGACCGGCATCGGGCCGGGATGGGCCGGGAGGAGGCATCCCGCAAGCTGGACCGCTACGAGCTGGCCAAGGCGGCCGAGCAGCGGTTCGAGTCGCTGTCCGGCGGGCAGCAGGCGCGACTGCAGATCCTGCTGCTCGAGCTCTCCGGCGCCACCCTGCTGCTGCTCGACGAGCCCACCGACAACCTGGACATCGAGTCCGCCGAGGCGTTGGAGCACGGCCTCGACGCCTTCGAGGGCACCGTGGTGGCAGTCACCCACGACCGGTGGTTCGCCCGCAGCTTCGACCGGTTCCTGGTCTTCGGCAGCGACGGTGACGTCTACGCCACGGACGAGCCCGTCTGGGACGAGGCGCGGGTGGACCGCGTCCGATGATCAGCCACGAGCTCGGCCTCGAGCAGCTGGAGACCATCGCCGCCGACGTCGCGGGCCGGACGCGGTCGGCGGACCTGACCGCCGCGGTGCCCAGCTGCCCCGGCTGGAGCGTTGCTGTCCTGGTGGGCCACATCGGCGAGGCGCACCGCTGGGCCGAGCACGCCGTACGCGAAGGGAACCGGCACGCGCCCGAGCCCGATCCGCCCCGGACCGACCGATCCGCCCTCGGCGCCTGGTACGCCGAGAGTGCGGCGCTGCTGGTCGCGACGTTGCGGAAGGCTGGTGCGGACCATCCGTGCTGGGCCTTCGGGCCCGCACCGCATCGCGCCGGATTCTGGTCCCGCCGCCAGGCGCACGAGGCGGCGGTGCACCGTTGGGACCTGGCCGCCGCCACCGGGGATGACGCCGGCTATCCGGAGCCACTGGCCCTGGACGCGGTGGACGAGGTGGCGACGATGTTCTTCCCGCGGCAGGTCCGGCTCGGCCGGATCCCGCCGCTGACCGCCTCGCTGGGGGTCTCGACGGGCGGTCACGAGTGGGTGCTGGCCGGCGACGGGATCTCACCCCCGGAGGGGCCGCCGGATGCCACCGTGTCCGGGCCCGCCGACGCGCTCGCGCTCATGCTCTGGGGCCGGACTGGGCTGGACGACCCTCGGATCAGCGTGACCGGTGATCGCGCGGCCGCGGCGACCGTGCTCGCGGCCGGGATCGTGCCCTAGGGCTCTCGCGGGATCAGTGGCTTCTCGGCCCGCGCCTTGATCTGCTGCACCGCCCAGGTGTTGCCGTCCGGGTCGCTGAACCCGAAGAGGGTGCCGCCGTCCCGCTCGTCGATGACCGAGATCTCACCGGCCTCGACTCCTCGGCCGGTCAGCTCCTCCCGCGCCGCGTACGCATCGGGCACGACGAGCTGCAGCCCCTTCAGGGTGCCGGGCGCCATCGCGTCCATGCCCGGTGCGTTGCCGAACACGATGGAGCAGCCGGAGCCCTTCGGAGTCAGCTGGACGAAGCGCATCTCGCCGGCGATGGTGTCGAAGTCCAGCGAGAAGCCGACCTGGTCCCGGTAGAACGCAAGCGACCGGTCGATATCGCTCACCGGGACGACGACGACCTCCAAGGTCCAGTCCATGCTCGCCTCCAAGAGATCTGACCGGCTCAGGCCATGGCCAGCAGCATGACACTTCCCATGGCGAGTGCGGCACCGAGCCCCTGGATCACCCGCAGCCGCTCGCGCAGCACCAGCCGGGCCAGGACGACCGTGCCGAGTGGGGACAGCGACGCCAGCAACCCCACCACGACCAGGTCGCCGCCGCGGACCGCGACCAGCAACAGCACGTTGGAGATCATGTCCAGCAGGCCGGCGAGCAGGGCGGGGCGGGCGGCCCCGCTCGGCAGGCCGAGAGACTCCCGCCGCGCCAGCGCCGCGGCGACCAGGATCGCCAGCGACGTGGTGCGGGCCCCGACCAGCGGCCACAGCCCGGAAGCCGGCGCCGTCTCGGCCAGCAGCACCAGGAAGACGCCGAAGCTGATGCCCGCAAGCACCGCGTACGCCATCGCGCGGGCCGCCTGGCCGGGCTGGGCCTGTCGGGGTGACGCGGACCGGGTGAGCAGGACGACCGAGACCAGCGCCGCGACGACGCCGAGAGCGGCCAGCCCGCTCAGCCGCTCCCCGCGGGCCAGCCCGACCGCGACCGGCAGAGCCGCCGCGGCAGCGGCCGACGTGGGGGCGACGAGGGACATCACTCCAGAGGCCAGGGCTCGATAGAGCAGTACCGCGCCAACGCTGCCGCTCAGCCCGGCCGCAGCACCCCAGACGACGTCCACGCCGGAGAAGTTGCCGGGGACGACGAGGGCGACGGCCAGGACGGCGAGGACAAGTCCGGCCGCGTGTGACCAGACCACCACGACGGTCGCGGAGGCGCGCTTGGCCGCGGTTCCGCCGACGAAGTCGGCCGCGCCCAGCACCAGCGAGGACAACAGCGCCAGCGCGACGTACATCCGGCGCCTCCTGTCCTGACCGCGACCCGATCTGGGATCGTCGCAGTTGAGAGGGCCGGGTACCGGCTCGCGTACCTGACGAGCGCACATAAGTGCGGTGGCGCGACAGATATGGGGCCCGATGTCCGAGTAGATCCGCTACGGCGTGTTCCTTCGTCCCGACCCGGCGACGAGTGTGGCGGTCACCCAGGTCACCGGCCAGCTGCGGGCGCAGTACGGACTGGTCTCGGCCGGGGCCTTTCCGCCGCACGTCACGCCGGCACCCTGGTCCAGGCGCTGACTCGGGCTCTCGAGGAGCAGCCATCCGCACCTGTCGCTCGCCTCGCATGAGCTGGCCGACCGCAACGACCTGGTGGAGGAGGTAGAGGCGTACGTGCGCGCTCTGCCGGGACCCTGTCCTGACCGAAATGCGAGGTGGATCCGGGCCGACATCGGCCCGGATCCACCACGCAAAATCCGAAGTCGTGCTTAGCGGTCAGCGATCGGCACGAAATCCCGGGTCCGGATCCCCGTGTAGATCTGCTTGGGTCGGGCGATCTTCTGCTCCTTGTCCTGGACCAGCTCCTGCCACTGGGCCAGCCAGCCCGGCGTTCGCCCGATCGCGAAGAGCACCGTGAACATCTCCGGGGGGAACTCCAGCGCCTCGTAGATCAGCCCCGAGTAGAAGTCCACGTTGGGATAGAGCTTGCGTTTGACGAAGTACTCGTCCTCCAGCGCGATCTTCTCCAGCTCCTGGGCGATCTTGAGCAGCGGGTTGACCCCGGTCACCTCGAAGACGTCGTCGCAGGCCTGCTTGATGATCTTGGCCCGGGGATCGTAGTTCTTGTAGACCCGGTGGCCGAAGCCCATCAGCCGCTCCCTGCCTTCCTTCACCCCGGCGATGAACTCGGGGATGTTGTCGGTGCTGCCGACCCGCTTCAGCATGGCCAGCACCGCCTCGTTGGCGCCACCGTGCAACGGCCCGTAGAGCGCCCCCACGCCCGCCGCGACCGCGGAGTACGGGTCGACCTGGGAGGAGCCGACCGAGCGCACGGCGTTCGTCGAGCAGTTCTGCTCGTGGTCGGCGTGCAGGATGAACAGCACCTCCAGCGCGTGCACCAGCCGGGGGTCGGCGTCGTAGGTCGGCTCGCTCATCTTGAACAGCATCGCCAGGAAGTTCGCGGTGTAGGACAGCGCGTTGTCGGGGTAGACGTACGGCTTGCCCTGCTGGTGGCGGAACGCGAACGCGCCCAGGGTCGGCATCTTGGCGATCATCCGGGTGATCTGCAGGTGCCGATTATCCGGGTCGGAGATCCGGTTGGCTTCCGGATAGAAGGTCGACAGCGCACTGACCGAGGCCATCAGCATCCCCATCGGGTGGGCGTCGTACCGGAAGCCTTCGATGAACTGCTTGAGGTTCTCGTGGATGAACGTGTGGTAGGTGATGTTGTGGACCCAGTCATCCAGCTGGTTCTGGGTCGGTAGCTCGCCGTTGAGCAGCAGGTAGGCCACCTCGAGGAACGTCGAGTGCTCGGCGAGCTGTTCGATCGGATAGCCGCGGTACTCGAGGATGCCGACGTCGCCATCGATGAAGGTGACGGAGCTGCGGCAGGACGCCGTGTTGACGAAGCCGGGGTCATAGGTGGCGAGCCCCGGCTCGCCTTCGACCGCGATCTGTTTGAGGTCGGCCGCGCGAATCGTCCCGTCCGTGATGGCGATCTCGTACGAGCGTCCGGTGCGGTTGTCGCGAATGCTCAGTGAGTCTGCCGGGGGCGGGGCAGCTGTGGGCGTGTCGGTCATGCGGACAACTTACGCGCGCGTAAGAGAGCGTGAATAGTCGGGTGACCTATGATCTCAAGCACGTGCTGCCGTCCGATTTTGACCGGCTCTTGACCGGCGGGTAGCCTAGTCGGCTGTTGCTTCGCGCGGGGAAGCGCCCGCGCCAGTGCAGCCTGCCTCGCCTTCCACCGTACGAAAGCTGGTCCGAAACACCGTGTCGACCTACAGCCCGAAGCCTGGGGACATCACCAGGTCCTGGCACGTCATCGACGCCGAGGATGTCGTCCTCGGCCGGTTGGCGGTGACCGCGGCGACTCTGCTGCGCGGCAAGCACAAGCCGACCTACGCGCCGCACGTCGACGGGGGCGACTTCGTGGTGGTGGTCAACGCGTCCAAGGTCGCCCTGGGCGGGTCCAAGCGGACCGACAAGTTCTATCACCGGCATTCCGGCCGGCCGGGCAGCCTCAAGTCGATTCCCGCAGGCGAGATGCTGGCCAAGGATCCCCGCCGGGTCGTCGAGCTCGCCGTCTGGGGCATGCTGCCCAAGAACCGGTTGAGCCGCAAGGTCATCGGCAAGCTCAAGGTGTACGCCGGCCCGGACCACCCACACTCCGCCCAGCAGCCCCAGGCCTACGAGATCACCCAGATCGCCCAGTAACTCCACAATGATCAACCACGCAAGGAAACTCTGTGTCTGAAGCTGCGACCGAGACCGACGTCCTCGACGAGATTGCGCCCTTCACCGACGGCGACCGCGAGATCGCCTACCGCTCCGAGGCGGCGACCCAGGTGGCTCAGGGCCCGGCGGGTCGACCCGCTGTCGTTGCGCCGGCCGCCGCGACCGGCCGCCGCAAGGAGGCCGTGGCTCGGGTGCGGATCACCCCCGGCAGCGGCCAGTGGATCGTCAACGGCCGCACCTTGGAGGACTACTTCCCGAACAAGGTCCACCAGCAGATCGTGAGCGAGCCCTTCGCGGCCGCGGCCGTCGTTGGCTCCTACGACGTCATCGCCCGGATTCATGGCGGCGGGGTGACCGGTCAGGCCGGCGCACTCCGACTCGGTGTCGCGCGGGCGCTCAATGCCGTCGACGCCGAGGCCAGCCGGCCGGCGCTCAAGAAGGCCGGCATGTTGACCCGTGATGCCCGGATCAAGGAACGCAAGAAGGCCGGCCTGAAGAAGGCTCGCAAGGCTCCGCAGTACAGCAAGCGCTGAGTCAGTCGGAAGCAAACCGTCCGGCATGGGGCGTTTGTTCGGCACCGACGGCGTACGCGGCACGGCCAACGAGGCCCTCACCGCGGAACTTGCTCTGGACTTGTCCGTCGCGGCAGCCCATGTGCTCGTCGAGACCGGCGAGTTCCGCGGGCATCGGCCGTTCGCCGTGGTCGGCCGCGATCCTCGGGCATCCGGGGAGTTCCTCGAGGCGGCCGTGGTCGCCGGACTGGCCAGCGCCGGCGTCGACGTGATCCGGCTCGGCATCGTGCCGACCCCGGGCGTGGCGTTCCTGACCGCCGACTCCGGAGCCGATCTCGGCGTGATGCTGTCCGCCAGCCACAACCCGATGCCCGACAACGGGATCAAGTTCTTTGCCCGCGGCGGCAACAAGCTGGCCGACGAGCTCGAGGACGCCATCGAGTCGCGGATCGGTGAGGCTTGGGCCCGGCCTATCGGTGCCGGCGTCGGCCGGGTCAGCACCGACGAGTCGCGGGTCGAGGACTACGTCTCCCACCTGGTCAACACCCTGGCCAAGCCGGTCAGCCTGGACGGCCTGAAGGTCGTGGTGGACTGTGCGAACGGCGCGGCATACATCGCGGCGCCGGCGGCGTTCGAGGCCCAAGGCGCCGAGGTGGTCCGAATCCACGCCGAGCCCGACGGCATCAACATCAACGAGAACTGCGGCTCGACCCACATGGACTCGTTGCGCGCTGCGGTCGTCGAGCACTCGGCGGACATCGGCATCGCGTTGGACGGGGACGCCGACCGCTGCCTGGCGACCGACGCGACGGGACAAACCGTCGATGGTGACCAGATCCTTGCCATCCTGGCGCTGGCGCTGCGCGAGACCGGCCGGCTGAAGAACGACACCGTGGTGGCCACAGTGATGAGCAACCTCGGATTCGTGCAGGCGATGCGCGCCGCCGCGATCGTGGTCGAGCAGACCCGCGTCGGCGACCGCTACGTGCTCGAGGCGATGAAGGCCGGCGGCTTCACCCTCGGCGGCGAGCAGTCCGGCCACGTGATCATGTCGGACCACGCGACCACCGGCGACGGCGTCCTGACCGCCCTCCATCTGATGAGCCGGATGGCGGCGACCGGCCAGAGCCTCGCCGACCTGGCTGGGGTGATGCAGCGGCTGCCCCAGGTGTTGATCAACGTTCCTGGCGTCGACAAGGGCCGGGCCGACACCGACCCGACCCTGAAGGCGGCCGTCGCCGAAGCCGAGCGCAGCCTCGGTGAGAACGGGCGGGTGCTGCTGAGGCCGTCAGGAACCGAGGCGCTGGTTCGGGTGATGGTGGAAGCCACCTCGTACGAGACGGCCGACGATGTCGCTCGCCGGCTCGCCGATGTGGTGAAGGACTGTCTCGGTCTGGCCAGCCCGCTGGTTCGTTAGGGCGCCCCCAGCCAGCTCCAGTCCGGCAGGCCGCCGATGACGAACAGCACCGCGCCGATGACGCCCAGAATCACGGCGAAGATCACGTAGAGGGCGATAACGCCGAGTGCTCCGAAGAAGCCAAGCTTGAAAGCGGTGCCCGCGCCGATCCTGATCGTGGGGCTCGGGGTGGTGCCGAACTCGTTGGTCATGGCCAGACGCTATCGGCCCGGGTGGGTCGGTGCGGCAATAACAGCAAGGGTCCGACCCAAGTAGATACCCGTACCGGATCAACAGCTCGGGCCGACCACAGTGAAGTAGCCGGCCCGTGCTCGACGGCTCGCCTCGGCGCGCTGCCCCGAACGCGGAAGACCTCCGACAAGCCAGAGTTGCTCATGTTGCGCGAGTGCCGCCCCGCATCGAGTTGACCAGGCTGCGCAACGGGTACCCGGTCTCGGGTGAGCGGACTCGTAGATCAAGAGCGGCTTCCGCTCGTCGTGATACATCGCAGACAGTGAGTGTCAGACCTTGCGGATCCGCACCCACTCCACGCGATGGTCGGCCTCCTTGCGCAGGATCGCCGTGGCGCGGCCTCGGGTCGGGAGGATGTTGAGGGCCAGGTTCGGCCCGTTGATCGTGTCCCACAGGTGTCGCGCCTGGCGGACCGCCTGCTCGGGGGTCAGCGCCGCGTACCGGGTGAAGTAGGAGCGCGGATCGCGGAAGGCGGTTTCCCGCAGGGACAGGAACCGGGAGACGTACCAGTCGCGCACGTCCTCCGCGTCGGCGTCGACGTAGACCGAGAAGTCGAAGAAGTCGCTGACCGCGAGTCCGGTGGTGCCGTCGGCGCGGACCCGGGCCGGCTGCAGGACGTTCAGTCCCTCGATGATCAAGATGTCGGGCCGGCGCACCGTCACCTGGGCCCCGGGCACGATGTCGTAGCCCAGGTGGTCGTAGACCGGGGCCGAGACCTCGTCCATGCCGGACTTCACATCCATGACGAAGCGCAGCAGCGCGCGCCGGTCGTACGACTCCGGGAAGCCCTTGCGATGCATCAGGCCGCGCTGCTCCAGCTCGGCGTTGGGCAGCAGGAACCCGTCGGTGGTGACCAGAGTGACCTTCGGGTGCTGCGGCCAGGCGGCCAGCAGCTCGCGCAGCAGCCGGGCGGTGGTCGACTTGCCGACCGCGACCGAGCCCGCGATGCCGATCACGAACGGTGTCCGCCGCACCTCGAGCTGCAGGAACGCGTTCGTCGAGCGGTGCAGCTCGTCGGTGTGCAGGACGTAGCTGCTGAGCAGCTTGGTCAGCGGCAGGTAGACCTCGCGGACGTCGAGCATGCTGGTCGGGTCCCCGAGTCCGCGTACCCGATCCAGGGTGGCCGCATCCAGGCTGACCTGCGCGTGCTCGGCCAGCTCGGCCCAGTCCGCCCGGCTGCGCTCGACGTACGGGCCCAGCGCCTGCTGCTCGGTCGGCATACCCCGGAATCTAGTGGCCCAGGAGTGTCGCAGTTTCCCATGTTGCATGGGAAACCCGCTCTGTCCATAGGAAGCTTTCTGTGGAATCGGTCAGTTTCCCATGCAACATGGGAAACTGCGCGCGTCCGGCTCAGCCCGGGGGAGGACCGGTAGGCTCGCGGCCATGTGTGGGATCGTCGGGTACGCGGGGCCGCAGGCCGCAGTCGACGTCCTGGTGGAGGGCCTGCGACGGCTGGAGTACCGCGGGTACGACTCCGCCGGCGTGGCGATCGTGTCGGAAAGCAAGCTGTACACCGCCAAGAAGGCTGGCAAGCTCGGAAACCTCGAGAAGCTGCTCTCCGAGGAGCCCCTGCCGCGCACCGGCCTCGGCATCGGGCACACCCGATGGGCCACCCACGGCGCCCCGACCGATGTCAACGCCCACCCGCACATCTCGAGCAACGGCCGCATCGCGCTGATCCACAACGGGATCATCGAGAACTACGTGGCGCTCCGCGAGGAGCTCAAGACGGTCGGCATCGCCATGACCTCCGAGACCGACACCGAGGTGGTCGCGCACCTGCTCGGCCAGCAGGTCGCCGCCGGGCAGCCACGCTGGCCGAGGCCATGCGCACCGTCTGCGGGCGGCTGCAGGGCGCGTTCACCCTGGTGGCGGTGGACAGCCAGACCGCCGACACCGTGGTCGCCGCCCGGCGCAACTCCCCGCTCGTGGTGGGAGTCGGGCGAGGGCGAGAACTTCGTCGCCTCCGACGTCGCCGCCTTCATCGAGCACACCCGGGAGGCGATCGAGCTCGGCCAGGACCAGGTCGTCACGATCACCCCGAGCAGCATCGAGGTCACCACCTTCGACGGGTCCCGCGCCGAAGTCCATCCGTACCACGTCGACTGGGACCTGTCCGCCGCCGAGAAGGGCGGCTTCGACTGGTTCATGCGCAAGGAGATCTACGAGCAGCCGAAGGCGGTCGCCGACACGCTGCTCGGCCGCCACGACGCGTACGACAAGCTCACCCTGGACGAGATCCGGATCCCCGAGGCCGAGCTGCGCAGCATCGACAAGATCATCGTGATCGCCTGCGGCACCTCGTTCTACGCCGGCCTGGTCGCCAAGTACGCGATCGAGCACTGGACCCGGATCCCGTGCGAGGTGGAGCTGGCCAGCGAGTTCCGCTACCGCGACCCGATCGTCGGTCCGCGGACCCTGGTGGTGGCGATCAGCCAGTCCGGCGAGACCGCCGACACGCTGATGGCGCTGCGGCACGCGCGCGAGCAGCGGGCCCGGGTGCTGTCGATCTGCAACACCAACGGCTCGACCATGCCGCGCGAGTCGGACGCGGTGATCTACACCCACGCCGGCCCGGAGATCGGCGTCGCCTCGACCAAGGGTTTCCTGACCCAGCTCGTGGCCTGCTACCTGCTCGGGCTCTACCTCGCCCAGGTCCGCGGCACCAAGTTCGGCGACGAGATCCGGGCCATCATGCGCGAGCTGGCCTCGATGCCCGGCGGCGATCACGTCGGTGCTGGACAACATCGGGGTGGTCCTCGAGCTGGCCCGCGACTTCGCCGACGAGCCGTCGGTGCTGTTCCTCGGCCGGCACGTCGGCTACCCGGTGGCCCTGGAGGGGGCGCTCAAGCTCAAGGAGCTGGCCTACATCCACGCCGAGGGTTTCGCCGCCGGCGAGCTCAAGCACGGCCCGATCGCCCTGATCGAGGACCAGGCTGCCGGTATTCGTGGTGATCCCGCCGCGCGGCCGCGACCAGCTGCACGACAAGGTGCTCTCCAACCTGCAGGAGGTACGCGCCCGCGGCGCCCGGACCGTCGTGCTGGCCGAGGAAGACGATCATGAGGTGGCCCAGTACGCGGACGTGCTGGTCGAGCCTGCCCAAGGTGTCCACACTGCTGCAGCCGCTGGTCGCCATCGTGCCGCTGCAGGTCTTCGCCTGCGAGCTGGCCACCCGCAAGGGCCACGACGTCGACCAGCCGCGCAACCTGGCCAAGTCGGTCACCGTCGAGTAGATGATCACCCCCGCGGAGCGGACCCCATGATCATCGGAGTCGGGCATCGACGTCTGCGACGTCGAGCGCTTTGCGGAGTCCGTACGCCGCACGCCGGCCATGGTCCGGCGGTTGTTCACCCCGGCCGAGGCGGAACGGCCGGTCGCGTCGCTGGCCGCCCGGTTCGCGGCCAAGGAGGCGCTGGCCAAGGCCCTGGGTGCCCCGGCGGGACTGTCCTGGCAGGATGCCGAGGTGATCACCGATGAACGCGGCCGGCCGGCGTTCACGATCACCGGGACGGTGGCCGCCCGGGCGGCCGAGATGGGGGTCGGCACGATCCACGTCAGCCTGTCCCACGACGCCGGGATCGCCTCGGCCGTGGTGATCTGCGAGGCCTGATGCAGCACGCGTACGGGGTGGAGACGATCCGCCGGATCGAGCGGCAGACCATGGATCGGGTCGGCGACGACACCTTGATGCAACGGGCGGCCGCCGGGCTGGCCGCCGCCGTGGCGCGGGACTGCGAACGTCTCCGCGGCAAGGTCTACGGCACTCGGGTCATGATCTTGGTCGGGCCGGGCAACAACGGCGGCGACGCACTGTTCGCCGGGGCCCGGCTGGCCCGCCGTGGGGCCGCGGTGACCGCGGTCCGCTGCCTCGGCACGCCGCACGAGCGCGGTCTGGGTGCGCTGCAGGCTGCCGGTGGGCGGATCGTCGAGCTCGCCGATCTCGACAGGGAGCAACCGCCCGAGCACCGACCTGGCCGTGGACGGCGTCCTCGGCATCGGCGGCCGGCCCGGCCTGCCCGACGACGTCGCCGATCTGGCCGGAGAGCTGTACGTCCACGGCGTACCGGTGGTCTCCGTCGACCTTCCGTCCGGCGTCGGCGTCCGACACCGGTGCCGTGCCGGGCGCGGCCTTCCGGGCCAGCCGCACCGTGACCTTCGGCGAGCTCAAGCCGTGCCACGTGCTCGAGCCGGCCCGGCAGCGCTGCGGAGAGACCGAGCTGGTCGACATCGGCCTGGACCCCGTTCCGCCCGGATCCAGCGACCTCTGGCTGTGGCAGTACGAGCTGGATGACCTGGCCCGGGCCTGGCCCTACCCCGACGCCTCGCAGCGACAAGTACTCCCGGGGGGTCGTCGGCATCGACACCGGCTCGGAGACCTACCCCGGCGCGGCGATCATGACCGTGTACGGTGCGGTCCACGCCGGGGCGGGGATGGTCCGCTTTCTCGGCGCCGACCGTCCGGCTCGGGTGATCGGCAGCCAGCTGCCCAACGTGGTCTTCGGCCCCGGTCGAGTCCAGGCGCACCTGTTCGGCTCCGGCTGGGGCGATCGGGCCGACGGCGCGGATGTCCTGCAGGACGCACTGGACTTCGGGCTGCCCACCGTGGTGGATGCGGACGGGTTGCGCTACCTGCCGGAGAACCTGCCCGACTCGTGGCTGCTCACCCCGCACGCCGGCGAGCTGGCGAGCCTGCTCGGCGAGGAGCGTTCCTGGGTCACCGACGACCCGGTCCGCGCCGTACGCGCCGGCGTCGAGAAGACCGGCGCCACCGTGCTGCTGAAGGGCGCGACGCAGCTGGTCGCCGGCCCCGATCGCGACTGGGTCGATGTCGCGCTACCTGGACCGGCCTGGACCGGCCAGGCCGGTTCCGGCGACACGCTCGGCGGGATGTGCGCCGCGATCCTGGCCACCGGGAAGCCGGCGGCAGAGGCCGCGGCGCTGGCCGCCTCGCTGCAGGCGTACACCGCGGCCCGGCACCCGGGCGCGATCCCGCCCACCCGGATGGCCGAGCTGGCCGCCGAAGAGCTGGGAGGACTGCAGCAGCGGAGTCGGGAGCTGGACGAGCAGGATCGCTGGACGGCATGGGAGTGAGCCTCATCGACCCGGCGACCGCCAGCGCGGACATCGACCTCGCTGCCTTCCGGGCCAACGTCGAGACCCTGCGGGAACTGGTGCAGCCCGCCGAGGTCATGATCGTGGTCAAGGCCGACGGCTACGGCCACGGCATGCTGCCCTGTGCTCGCCAAGCCCGGGCGGCGGGAGCGACCTGGCTGGGCGTGGCCACCCCGGCCGAGGCACTGGCCCTGCGCGAGAACGGCGACAACGGCCGGGTGCTCGCCTGGCTGTACGGGGTCGACGAGGATCTGGCCCCGCTCGTCGCCGCCGACGTCGACGTCTCCGTCCAGTCGATCGGCCAGCTGTCCAAGCTGGCCGCCGCCGCGGGGACGGCAGAGCGCCGGGCGCGAGTCCATCTCAAGATCGACACCGGGTTGTCCCGAAACGGCACCCCACCCGCGGACTGGCCCGACCTCTGCGCCGCAACGGCGGACGCCGAACGCTCCGGCGCCGTCGAGCTGGTCAGCATCTGGTCCCACTTCGCGGCCGCCGACGAGCCCGGGCACCCCTCGGTGCCGGTGCAGATCGCCGCCTTCGAGAAGGCGTACGCGGCGGCCCAGGAGGCAGGGCTGGAGCCGGCGCTGCGTCACTTGGCCAACTCGGCCGGTGCGCTGCTGCTGCCGGAAGCGCGGCTCGACCTCGTGCGGATCGGCATCGCGGCGTACGGGATCGACCCGGCGCCCGGCGTTGCCGCGCTGGCCGGCGTGCGGCTCCGGCCGGTGATGACCCTGCGTGCGCAGTTGACCAACGTCAAGTCCATCCCCGCCGGGTCGGGCGTGTCGTACGGCTGGACCTGGACCGCACCCGCCCCGACAACGGTCGGCCTGGTCCCGCTCGGCTACGGCGACGGCATCCCGCGGCACGCGACCAACCGCGCCGCGGTCGGCTGGGCCGGTGGCCGAGCCCCGGTCCGCGGCCGCATCTGCATGGACCAGTTCGTGATCGACCTGGGCGCCGGGGCCAGCGTGGAGCCCGGGGAGGAGGTCGTGCTGTTCGGCTCGGGTGATCATGGTGAGCCGACGGCGGCCGACTGGGCCGAGTGGTGCGACACCATCGGCTACGAGATCGTCACCCGGATCGGCGCGCGGGTGCCGCGCCGGTTTGCCGGGCAGGTGGGCTGATGGCCGGACGCGGCGGGATCGGCACTGCTCTCGGTCTGGTGGCCGGCATCGGGGCACTGGCGGCGGGCGGGGTGGCGATGGGCGTCGAGCTGGAGCGCCGGATCGTCAACAAGCGCATTCAGCGCAGCAGCCAGGACGAGGTGGAGGCGTTCTTCGCGCTCCATACGCCGGGCCAGAAGGTGACCACGGCGGATGGTGTGGTGCTGCATGTGGAGGTCGACGAGGTCGACCCTCCCTTGGGGGGTTCGGGGGGGCCGTCCTCCCCGGAATCGAGCGCAGCTCTCACCCTGGTGTTCGTCCACGGCTACGCCCTGGACATGGACTGCTGGTACTTCCAACGGCAGCACTATCGCGGCCGGCTGCGTTCGGTGTTCTACGACCAGCGCTCACACGGCCGCTCCACCCGGTCCGAAGCCAAGCGGTGCCGGCTGCCGCAGCTGGCCGATGACCTGGCGCAGATCCTGGACGAGGTGGCCGGAACAGGGCCGGTGGTCCTCATCGGGCACTCGATGGGCGGCATGATGATCATGCGGCTGGCCCAGTCCCGGCCGGAGCTTTTCGGGTCCCGGATCGTCGGCGTCGCACTGCTTCACACCTCCGCCGGCGAGATGGCCGAGCACTCGCCGATCCGCGGGCTGCCGGGCCGCACCTTCGCCCGGGTGGCCGAACCGTTGATGGCCGCGCTGAACCGGATCCCCGATCTTGTCGAACACAGCCGCAAGGCCGGCAGCGACCTCGGCTACGTCGTGACCCGCCGGATGGCCTTCGCCACCGACGTACCGCCGAGCTACGTCGAGTTCGTCAGCGAGATGCTGGCCAAGACGCCGCTCGAGGTGGTGGCGGACTTCTATCCGGCCTTTGGTGACCTCGACGAGTACGACGTGCTGGCGACGATCGGATCGCTGCCGGTGCTGGTGATCGGCGGCGAAGACGACCGGTGGACGCCGATCGAGCACACGGAGCGGATCATGGAGTTGCTGCCCGACGCCGTGGCGCTGCAGGTGGCGGCCTGCGGGCATCTCGGCATGATCGAGCACCACAAGGTGTTCAACGAGCGGCTGGACGAGCTGATCGACCGGGTACGCGCCCAGCTGCGGATCAGGTAGACTTGGCCGTTCCCGGCCGCGGATCTGTGGTCGGGTCACGAGCTCCGGCAGGATGCCGGCGCAGCGAGGTTCGCCTTCCACCCACCACTTCCGGTCGGCCGCTGGTGCGCCTGAACGAGGCCCGTCAAGCGACGGGCGAGAAGTGAGTAGACGCACCATGCCAGCCAAGTCCTCGAAGACCTACAGCGCGCCCAAGAAGCGGTGGTCCGACGCGGATCGAACCGCCCGGGGCCATGCCCCTAGCCGCCGCGGCGGTCAGTCCCGACCCACGGAGGCGCGCCCCGTGACGGTCCACCCACCCCGGACCGCCGCCGGCGACTTCGCATCACTCGGGCTGCCGTCAGCCCTGGTCGACCGACTCCGCGAAGCCGGGATCACGAGCCCGTTCCCGATTCAAACGGCCACCATCCCCGACGCCCTGGCGGGCCGCGACGTCCTCGGCCGAGCCCAGACGGGATCGGGCAAGACCCTGGCCTTCGGCCTGCCGATCATCAGTGCGCTCGCCGGTTCCGCGAGCCAGCGGCCGCGGGCGATCATCCTCACCCCCACCCGCGAGCTGGCGGTCCAGGTCGGCGACGTCCTGACGCCGCT
This sequence comes from uncultured Actinomycetota bacterium, assembly GCA_963711015.1. Classification (GTDB taxonomy): domain Bacteria; phylum Actinomycetota; class Actinomycetes; order Propionibacteriales; family Propionibacteriaceae; genus Microlunatus. Next base: position 132,830 of record CAVQCQ010000009.1, on the reverse strand, counting down.
GGCCCGAGCCTGCGGACTCTCGTTGGTGCTGGTCGCCGGTGGCATGCCGTACCCACCGCAGCTGCGCGCGTTCGAGCGTGGTGTCGACATCGTGGTGGCCACTCCGGGGCGCCTGATCGACCTGCTGGAACGGGGCGCCGCCGACCTCAGCCGGGTGGAGATCGCGGTGCTGGACGAGGCCGACCACATGGCCGACCTCGGCTTCCTGCCGGCGATGATCGAGATCCTCGACGCCGTCCCCGCGGGTGGGCAGCGACTGCTGTTCTCCGCAACCCTCGACGACGCGGTCGACCGCCTCGTCCGGCAGTACCTCAGCGATCCGGTACGGCACGAAGTGGACCCGGCGACCGCCGGCGTGACGTCGATGGTCCACCACGTACTCGAGGTGGCTCCCCAGGACAAGGCGCGGCTCACCGCCGAGATCGCCGGTCGCGACGGCCGTACCGTCGTCTTCGTCCGGACCCAGCGGGGCGCGGACCGGGTCGCCGAGCAGCTCCGCGACCACGGGGTGCTCGCCGGCGCCCTGCACGGCGGGCTGCCCCAAGGTACCCGCACCCGGGTCCTGAGCGCCTTTCGCGACGGCTCGCTGCCGGTCTTGGTGGCCACCGACGTCGCGGCCCGCGGCATCCACGTGGACGACATCGGCCTGGTGCTCCACGCGGATCCGCCCGGCGGACCGAAGGAGTACCTGCACCGCTCCGGCCGCACCGCCCGGGCCGGGGGCGCCGGCACCGTCGTCAGTCTGGTGCTGCCGCACCAGCGCCGCGACGTGCGGCGGCTCACGGCAGCGGCCGGCGTACGCGCCACGCCGCTCCGCAGCGAGGCATCTGACCGGGAGCTGGTCGCGGCGACCGGAGCGCGGTCGGCCTCCGGCGAGCCGATCAGTGCTGCGCAGTACCAGCGCCTGATCACCCCGGCTCCGACCAACCGCCGGCCGACCCACCGCCGGCCGACCCGGCGGCGGGAGTTCCGCGCAAGGACTCGGTGAGGCCGACACCAGGATGTCCGCCGCCGGGTACGCGCCCGCCTCGGCGGAACCGCCTGGATAGCCTTCGGAGATGGCCACCCTCACGCTCACCGTCCTCGGCGAGGACCGACCAGGACTGGTGTCGGAGCTCTCGGCACCGATCAGCGCCCACGGGGCGAGCTGGAAGCAGAGTCAGATGGCCCGGCTGGCGGGCAAGTTCGCGGGCATCGTGATGGTGTCGGTCGCCGACCAGCACTTCGATGCTCTCGCCGCGGACCTCGCGGCGCTGTCGACCGGCGATCTGCAGGTGTTGCTCGAGCGCACCGATGCCCGGGCCGGGCGGCAGTCACACCGCCTCCACCTCGACCTGCTCGGCGCCGACCATCCCGGGATCGTCGCCGAGATCTCGGCGTCCCTCGCCGATATGAACGTCAACATCGAGGAGCTCAGGACCGACATCCGCGACGCGCCGATGTCCGGTGGGACGCTGTTCGAGGCCCACGCGGTGCTCGACGCACCGGCCTCCATCAGCACCGACGTCCTGCGATCGATGCTGGAGGGATTGGCGAACGAGCTGATGGTGGACATCCGGCTGGCCGACGACTGACGCGCGAGTCCGTCGTCGCCGCGTCGATCCGGCGATGCCGCCCCGATCACTACGATGTCCGCCGAGGGGGGACGACCCCCCTGACCCCCCGAACAGCAAGGTTTGATCGCTGGTGAGCGTCTTGGTCGGAGATCTGGTCGTCTCGGTGGCCTCCGAGGAGAACGCCGCCGAGATGGTTGAGGTCATCCACGCCGCCTTCGGGGCCCGGCCACCGCTCGACCCGCCGTCCACCGCCAGCGCCGACACCCCTCAGTCGGTCGCCGCCGCGCTGCGCCGTGGTTCCGGTATCTACGCCGAGGTCGGCGGCCGGCCCGCCGGGGTCATTTTGGTGCTGCCCGACCCGGAGGGAACGATCACCTTCTCGCGGGTCTCGGTGCACCCGGTGTTCCAGCGACACGGCGTTGCCTCGGCCATGGTCAGCGCCGCCGAGGAGCTCGCCGCGACTCTGGGCTATCGCCGGGTCGAGCTCTTCGCCCGGTCGGAGCTCGCCGAGCCGGTGGCGTTCTGGCAGCACCGCGGCTATTCCATCGACCGGCCTGCGCCGTACGGGATGATCTTGGCCAAGCCGCTGCCGCTGGCGATCACGGTTCCTACCGCACCGGACATGCGACGGCTGGGTGAGCGGCTGGCCCGGCTGCTCCAGCCCGGCGACGTGGTCATTGCGTCCGGCGATCTCGGGGCGGGGAAGACCACCCTGACCCAGGGAATCGGAAGCGGGCTCGGCTCGGTGGGCCCGATCATCTCGCCGACCTTCGTGCTCTCGCGGATCCACCCGTCCGCCATCGGCCGTCCGCCGTTGGTGCACGTCGACGCCTATCGGCTGAGCAGCCGGGATGAGTTGGACGACCTCGACCTCGACTCAACTCTCGACGAGTCGGTGACCGTGGTCGAGTGGGGCGAGGACGTCGCCGAGCACCTGGCCGACAGCCGACTGGAACTCGACCTGTGGACGAATGGCACGAACGGGCGCACGGTGATGGTGCGCCCCATCGGTCCCCGCTGGCATGGTGTCGACCTCGGGGTCCTCGATGGGCGGCCGCGTGACTGATCCCCTCGTCCTCGGCATCGACACCTCCACAGTGGTCAACGTCGGACTGGCCAGGGGCGGCCAGGTGCTGGCGACGGCGACCGTCGACGACCGGATGGCCCATGCCGAGCAGCTGACGCCGCTGGTCCGCGACTGCCTGCGCCGCGCCAACATGGACATCGCCGAGGTCAGCCAGATCGTGGTCGGCCTCGGCCCCGGCCTGTTCACCGGCCTGCGGGTCGGCATCGTGACCGCTCAGATGCTTGCCCTGGTCGCCAAGGCGCGTTGGCACGGCATCTGCAGCCTCGACGTGCTGGCCGTGCAGTACGCCGCCTCCGCCGTTGAGGCAGAGTTCGTCGTCGCCACCGACGCCCGGCGCCAGGAGGTCTACTGGGCGCGCTATGACGCCGCGGGCCGCCGGCTCGGCGCCCCCCAGGTCTCCTCCGCACCGGACGTTCCCCGCCGCCCGACCATCGGTCCCGCCGCCGACCTCTACGCCGACCAGCTCTGCGCCGTGCCCGGCCCGCGCGCTCTCGACCCGGGCGCACTGGCGATGCACGGCGCAGCCTTGCCGGATGCCGGCGCGGAGCCGCTCTATCTGCGCCGTCCCGATGCCGCGGAGCCCGGCCGTCGCAAGTCGGTGCTCCGGCACACCGTGCGCCCCGGACGGAGCCGGGAATGACGCTGCCCCGGCCGGATTCGATGATCAACATCCAGCGCGCCCGGCTGGCTGATCTGAATGCGATCATGGATCTGGAGCGCGCCGGCTTCGCCCCCGCCGAGCAGTGGAGCGAGCGCAGCTGGACCGGCGAGTTGATCGCGGACAACCGCCGGGTGCTGATCGCCCGCGCGCATCGGCCGGTCGGCGTGATCACCTGGAGTGTGATCGGCGAGCTGGCCGAGCTGCTCCGGCTGGTGGTCGCGTCGGCGCACCGGCGACGAGGTATCGGCACCCAACTGGTCGAGGCGGGTGTGCAGGCCGTACGCGCCGCCGGGGCCCGGGCAGCCATGCTCGAGGTCGGCTACACCAACGAGCCGGCGATCGCGCTGTACCAACAGCTCGACTTCGAGCAGCTGCGAGTCCGGGAGAACTACTACGGTCCCGGTCGGCACGCGTTGATCCTGAAGCGGTACGCCCTATGAGTGGCCCGTTGATCCTGGGCGTCGAGTCCTCCTGCGACGAGACCGGCATCGGCCTGGTCCGCGGCCACCAGCTGCTGGCCAACGAGGTCGCCTCCAGCGTCGAGCTGCATGCCCGCTTCGGCGGGGTGGTGCCGGAGGTGGCGAGCCGAGCCCACCTGGAGGCGATGCGACCCACGCTGGAGCGGGCGCTGGCCAAGGCCGACGTCGATCTGACCGAGCTGGACGGCATCGCCGTCACCTCCGGACCCGGGCTGATGGGAGCCTTGGTGGTCGGGCTCGCCGCGGCCAAGGCGCTGGCGTACGCGCTGGACAAGCCGCTGTACGGGGTCAACCACCTGGTCGGTCATGTCGCCGTCGACCTGCTGGAGCACGGTCCGCTGCCCGAGCCGTGCGTCGCCCTGCTGGTGTCCGGCGGCCACACCTCGCTGCTCCTGGTGGAGCAGATCAGCTCACCGGTCACCGAGCTGGGCTCGACCATCGACGACGCGGCCGGGGAGGCGTACGACAAGGTGGCCCGGCTGCTCGGCCTGCCCTATCCCGGCGGGCCGCCGATCGATCGGGCCGCGACCGGGGACCCGGGCTTCGTGCGGTTCCCCCGCGGGCTGACCGCCGGCAAGGACCTGGTCCGGCACCGCTTCGACTTCTCCTTCTCCGGAGTGAAGACCGCTGTGGCCCGCTGGGTCGAGGCGCGCGAGCGCGACGGTCTGGAGGTCCCGGTGCCCGACGTCGCCGCCAGCTTCCAGGAAGCGGTCTGCGACGTGCTCAGCGCCAAGGCCATGGACGCCTGCGCCGCGACCGGAGCGAAGGATCTGCTGATCGGCGGTGGAGTCGCCGCCAACGGCCGGCTCCGCGCGTTGCTCGCCGAGCGGGCCGCCGCACAGGGCGTCCGGCTCCGGACACCCCGGCCGGGCCTCTGCACCGACAACGGCGCCATGATCGCCGTCCTCGGCGCGGAGATCGTCAGCAACGGCGGGCGCCCGTCGGCGCTGGACATCGGCGCCGATCCCTCGCTGCCCGTCTCCACGGTGCTGGTCTAGGCTCCCGCGATGGCGCTGCCCTTCGGCCTCACGCCGGACTCCCTGGCGGCGGCCATGGCCGAGGAGGATCCGGAGTCCCTGGCGGCGGCCGGCCGGCTGCGCGCCCGCTTCACCCCTGACGTCGCGGCGGCGGCGCTGACCCAGGCGGCCCTGCGCCGCCAGGCCCGGGCCAAGTTCGGCGCCGATGCGGAGACGATGGTGTTCACCCGCGACGGACTCGAGCAGGCGACGCGGCCGGCGGTCGCCGACCACCACGCCCGCCGGTTCGTCGCGGCGGGCGTCCGCCGGGTCGTCGACCTCGGCTGCGGGATCGGGGCGGACGCGCTGGCCTTCGCCCGCGCCGGCCTGGAGGTCCTGGCCGTGGAGCGCGATCCCGACACGGCCGCGGTCGCGGCGGCCAACCTCGCCGGCCGGGCCACGGTGGTCTGCGCGGACGCCGAGCAGGTGGCCGGCGACCTGGTGGCCGACGACTCCGCCGTCTACGCCGACCCGGCGCGACGTACCGAGCGCGGCCGGGTCTGGCGCCTGGCGGACGTCACCCCCTCGTGGTCCTTCGTCGCGAGCCTGTTGGACGGCGGCCGGACGGCCGGCGTCAAGCTCGGTCCGGCCGTGCCGCACGCCGAGATCCCCGGCGGCACCGAGGCGGAGTGGATCAGCCACCACGGCGAGGTGGTCGAGGCAGGACTGTGGGCCGGGCCGGGCGCCCGACCCGGCGTACGCGCGGCTCTGGTCTGGCTCGCCGACGATCCGACACCCCACCGGGTGGTGGCGAGCGCGGTCGACCCGCTGCCGGTCCGGGACCTCGGCGACTACCTCTACGAGCCGGATGGCGCCGTGATCCGGGCCGGCGCCGTCGCCGACGTCGGCCTGCGGCTGGGCGCCGGTCTGCTCGACCCGCACGTCGCGTACCTGACCGCGGACCGGCTCGTGACCACGCCGTTCGCCACCGCGTACGCCGTGCGCGACCGCCTTCCCTATCGCCGCAAGGTGCTGCGCCGCTGGCTGGTCGAGCACCGGGTGGGGCGCCTGGAGATCAAGCGGCGCGGCGTTGACGTCGATCCCGCCGTACTCCGCCGCGAGCTCCGGCCGACCGGGCCGGGGCAGGCGACCATGATCATCTCCCGGACTCCCCGCGGTGCGGTGGTGGCGGTCGCGGAGCGTGTCGTCAATTCGTCAAACTCCTGAACAAAGCCGGGATCGCGCCCTATGCTGGCGCGCACAACAGCACATGAAAGAGATCAGCGATGCCCCCATACTTCGCTCGGATCTCGGGGAATCTGAGGAAATCACTCCTTGTTCTCGGCGGTGCCGCCGTGATCGCGACACTGCCCATCACACCGATGGCCGGCGCGGCCACACCGTCCTGCGAGGCGTTCTCGACCTACGCGCTGGAACGGGTCAAGCCCAGCAACCAGGCCTCGTCGCTCACCCTGAGCAAGAGCCAGTCGGACCGGGATGCCGCCGCCGGGTTCACCTCGCTGCGCTACCAGACGATCAAGGTGGCCACCAAGGCCGGCACCGGCATCAAGGCGGTGCATCGGCTCTACCGGTCCAGTTACGGTGGCAACTTCTTCTACGCCCTCGACGAGATCGAGATCGCCCGCGTCAAGAAGCTCGGCTACGTCGACCAGGGTGTTGTCTTCTACGCCGCCACGTCCTCGGCGTCGTGCCTGATGCCGATGTATGGCTTCTACAAGGGCGGTGTGCACCGATTCGCCACCACGGCGAGCGACCAGGCGATGCTGGCCAAAGCCGGCTGGACCAGGGGCCCGATCCGGTTCTACGTCGGCAAGCCGAGCGGCGACCCGACCTTCAGCTTCGCGGTCTACCCCGACACCCAGGAAGAGGTCTACCCCAGTCACAACGGCCGGTTCCGGCAGCGCAGCCAGTGGCTGGCGGACCACCGCTCGACCTACGATCTGCGGTTCGCGACCCACACCGGTGACGTGGTCAACTGGGACACTCCCGACCACGCCCAGTACCAGATCGCCCGGGATGCGTTCGTCCCGCTCGAACAGGCCGGGATCCCGTACTCCCTCAGCCCCGGCAACCACGACACCGCCGCCGTCTGCCCGGGCGGCAGCGCCTGTGACCCCGCACGTACCAACTCGTTGTTGCGGGACACCTCGACCTTCCAGAGGTACTTCAACCACCCGTCGGCCCACCGCGAAGGGGCATACCCGAGCGGCAGTCTGGACAACACCTACTCCGTCTACTCCGCGGGGGGCGTCAGCTGGATGGTCCTGAACCTCGAGCTCTGGCCGCGGCTCGAGGTGGTGCGCTGGGCGCAGCGCGTCGTCGCCGACCACCCTCGGCACAACGTCATCGTCGTGACCCACTCCTACCTGACCAGCACCGGTGCGATTTCCACCTCGGCCGGCGGATACGGCGACACCGCGCCCTCGGTGCTGGCTCGTGAGCTGATCTTGAAGTACCCGAACATCCGGCTGGTCTTCTCCGGCCACACCGGCGTGGCGGCGCACCGGGTGGACAAGGGCGTATACGGCAACCGGGTGGTCTCGATGCTGAACACCTTCCACAGCCGCACCACCAACCCGGTACGCATGGTGGAGATCGACACCCGCTCCAATCGCCTCAAGAGCTGGGTCTACGCACCGTGGACCAGCACCACGTTCGCCGAGCACTCGGTGACATTTGAGCGACTTGGACTGGGTGCGCTGAGCGCACAGAGTTCGCCGATCAGCAACCTCGCGGCTCAGGTTCTCGTGTCCAGAACGTGACCGGTCCGTTATCGGAACTTTATAAATCGGGACGAATGGGCTTATAGTCCTCCTCGTAATCGTTCGGGGGGGCTGGAGCAAGGAGCCCGGTTAATGCACAGAGTTCGATCGTTGCTTGTCCTGGCGCTGGCCAGCTCACTGACGGCCCTAGGGCTGGTGGTGGCCTCGCCCGGCACCGCGGTCGGCAACCCAGTGGGTGGCGTCGCGCCGGCCTGCTCGGTGTTCGACGACCCCATCTACCGCGTGGTCAAGAGCAACGACGTCGCCCTGCTGACGCCATGGAAGAGCGAAGCCTCCGGGGCGCTGGCCAACTTCGGGTTCGGCACCGATGACGGCGAGGTCTTCAAGGCATCCGTCACTCCCGGCCCGGGCCTGGTCGAGGTGCACCGGCTGTATCGGCCGTGGCCCCAGCAGGATTTCCTGGACACGGCCGACGAGCAGACGTGGAAGTCCGCGGAGAGCAATCCTCTGGGCTACCGCGACCACGGCAAGCGGTACTACGCCTCGGCCGTGGCAACCGACTGCCTGTCGCCGATCTACACCTACGCCAAGGGCTCCCGGCACCGGCTGAGTGGCAGCGCACGCGAGCGGGCCGCTCTGATCGCCGCCGGCTGGACGGTGCAGGGAATCGCGTTTTACGCCGCGGTGTCCGACCCGCTCCCGGTTCCCGCACCCAAGCCGGAGCAGCCGCAGCCGGAACCGGAGCCGACGCCAACCACACCGACCCCCACGGCGTCCGCTAAGCCGACGCCGACCACGCCCAGCGCGACTCCGACGCCGACTCCGAAGCCGACCACGCCCAGCCCGACGCCGACTCCGAAGCCGACCACGCCCAGCCCGACGCCGACTCCGAAGCCGACCACGCCCAGCCCGACGCCGACTCCGAAGCCGACCACGCCCAGCCCGACGCCGACTCCGACACCCACTTCGCAGCCGGCACCGGCGCCGGGCGTCGACACCGAGTTCAGCTTCGCTACGTATCCCGACACGCAGCGCGAGGTCTGGACCAGCAGTGATACCCGATTCCTCGAGCGCAGTAAGTGGTTGGTGCAAAACAAGGCAGTCCTTGACCTCCGCTTCGCCACCCACTCCGGTGACGTCGTGGACTGGGACACCCCGTATCACGAGCAGTACGAGCGCGCGAGCGCCGCGATGCGACCGCTGGAGTCGGCCGGCATCCCATACACACTGACTATCGGCAACCATGACACCGCTGCGGTCGGCGTCGGGGGCAGCGCCAAGACCCCCGGCCAGACCCACATCGAGGTGCGCGACACCAGGACGTTCAACGCCTACTTCAACGCGTCGCGCTACACCAACGTGCGGGGCGCGTTCGAGGCCGGCAAGGTCGACAACATCTACGCGACGTACGAGGCCGGCGGCGTCAAGTGGCTGGTCCTGGTGCTGGAGCTCTGGCCCCGTCAGGGTGCCATCGACTGGGCCAAGAACGTGGTTGCCGCGAACCCGAACCACAACGTCATCGTGGTCACCCATGACTACCTCAGCACCACTGGCGGCATCGGACAGACCAACGGCGGCTACGGGGCGACCAGTCCGCAGCATCTGTTCAACGAGTTGATCAGCCGGTACGCGAACGTCCGGATGGTGCTGTCGGGTCATGTCGGGGGTGCTGCGTCCCGGACCGACACCGGGGTGCACGGCAACAAGATCTACTCGTTCCAGAGCACGTACCACTCTGAGACGACCAACCCGGTGCGGCTGTTCACCGTGGACACCAAGGCGGGCACGATCAAGACCTGGGTCTACGCCCCGCGCACCAACCAGACCTTCACCGATCAAAGCAAGACGTTGACCGGAGTCGATTTCGTCGACTAGTTCTGACGCCCCCGCCCAGCACGCGCCCGTGGCCGAACGTCGGTCACGGGCGTTTGCTCGGAACCGCTCGGCCCGCTGCTGGCACTCGGCCAGGGTGAGTGCTAATGTCGGATTAGCACTCTCACCCTGAGTGTGCCAGCCTGCAACGGCTGGGCGGCCGGGATGGACCCGCGACGACATCTCGACCAACCCCTACATCCGTACATCTCAGAAACTTGAAAGGGGTTTGACGTGGCAGTCACGATCAAGCCGCTCGAGGATCGCATCCTCGTTCAGCCGCTCGAAGCCGAGCAGACCACCGCCTCCGGCCTGGTCATTCCGGACACCGCGAAGGAGAAGCCGCAGGAGGGCAAGGTCCTGGCGACCGGCCCCGGGCGGGTCGATGACAACGGCAACCGCGTACCGCTCGATGTCGCCGAGGGCGACGTCGTGATCTTCAGCAAGTACGGCGGCACCGAGGTGAAGTACGACGGCAAGGAGCTGCTGCTCCTCAACGCCCGCGACATCCTCGCCGTCGTCACCAAGTAAGGGGTTCGACCTATGCCAAAGATCCTTCAGTTCGACGAGGAGGCACGGCGCTCGCTCGAGCGCGGTGTCGACATCCTCGCCAACACCGTGAAGGTCACGCTCGGCCCGAAGGGCCGCTACGTCGTGCTCGACAAGAAGTGGGGCGCGCCGACGATCACCAACGACGGGGTCACCGTGGCCCGCGAAGTCGAGCTCGACGACCCGTACGAGAACCTGGGCGCCCAACTGGCCAAGGAGGTCGCGACCAAGACGAACGACATTGCCGGGGACGGGACCACCACGGCCACGGTGCTGGCGCAGGCGCTGGTGCATGAAGGCCTCCGGGCCGTTGCCTCCGGAGCCAGCCCGATGAGCCTCAAGCGGGGCATCGACGCGGCGGTGGCGGCCGTCGTCGAGCGGTTGCGGGAGAACTCCCGTGAGGTCGAGACGACCGAGGACATGGCGAACGTGGCCACCATCTCGGCGCGCGACGAGGAGATCGGCGGACTGATCGCCGAGGCGTTCGACAAGGTCGGCAAGGACGGTGTGATCACCGTCGACGAGTCCCAGACCTTCGGCACCGAGCTGGAGTTCACCGAGGGCATGCAGTTCGACAAGGGCTACCTCTCGCCGTACTTCGTCACTGATCCGGAGCGGATGGAGGCGGTCCTGGAGGATCCCTACATCTTGATCAACTCCGGCAAGATCTCCTCGATGACCGACCTGCTCCCGCTGCTGGAGAAGATCATCGGCGCCTCGGGCACGCTGTTCGTGGTGGCCGAGGACGTCGATGGCGAGGCGTTGAGCACGCTGGTGGTCAACAAGATCCGCGGCACCTTCACCTCGGTCGCGGTCAAGGCCCCGGCCTTCGGCGACCGGCGGAAGGCCATGCTGGAGGACATCGCGATCCTCACCGGTGGCAAGGTGGTCGCTCCCGAGGTCGGGCTCAAGCTCGACCAGGTCGGGCTCGACGTGCTGGGCCGCGCTCGGCGGATCGTGGTGACCAAGGACAACACGACGATCGTCGATGGCGCGGGCGAGAGCAGTGAGGTCAAGGCCCGAGTGACGCAGCTGCAGGCCGAGATCGAGCGGACCGACTCCGACTGGGACCGGGAGAAGCTGCAGGAGCGGGTGGCCAAGCTCGCCGGCGGCGTCTGCGTGATCAAGGTCGGTGCGGCCACCGAGGTGGAGCTCAAGGAGAAGAAGCACCGGATCGAGGATGCCGTCTCGGCGACTCGGGCCGCGATCGAGGAGGGCATCGTCGCCGGCGGCGGCTCGGCCCTGATCCATGCCGCAGCGGCACTGGATGACCTCAAGCTGTCCGGCGACGAGCAGACCGGGGTCGGCATCGTCCGCAGGGCGCTCGTGGAACCGGCGCGCTGGATCGCCGAGAACGGCGGCGAACAGGGCTACGTCGTCACCGCCAAGATCGCCGACATGAAGTCGGGTCAGGGTTACAACGCGGCCACCGGCGAGTACGGCGACCTGATCGGCGCCGGGGTCATCGACCCGGTCAAGGTCACGCGGTCAGCACTGGCGAACGCGGCGTCCATCGCCTCGCTGCTCCTCACCACCGAGACGCTGGTGGTCGAGAAGCCTGAGGAGGAGGCGGCTCCGGCCGGGCACTCCCACTCGCACTGAGTTCGCGTACCGCAGAAAAAAACGGGGTTCCTCCACATGGAGGAACCCCGTCTGCTTTAATTCTGGGGCGCCATCTGAGAGCGCGCGACGGTCTAAGAACCGTTATGAATTTTTCACCATTTTTCCCAATCCAAAGTTTGTTTCTCTCCGAAACTAGTGAGGACGTAGTCCGCGTCTTGTTTTCCAGACAACGCCTTCTCTCGGGGATCGATTGGGGGTTACAGGTGAAGGCCGACCAGACTTCCCTGCTGTCCGATCACGCTCTTGTGACCGACGCTCAGGCGGGTGATCCACATGCGCTGGACCGGTTGATCAGTGCAGTACGACCAGCCGTGCTCCGCTACTGTCGCAGCCGGCTGGCCACCTACTCGGGTGGACTCGACGCCGCTGACGATGTCGCCCAGGAGACCTGCGTCGCGCTGATGCGCGTACTGCCGCGGTACCGCGACCAGGGTGCGCCGTTCGCTGCGTTCGTGTACGCCATCGCCTCGCACAAGGTGGCCGATGCCCAGCGCCGGTACAGCCGGTCCGCGGTTCTGGTCGATGAGATACCGGAGCAGGCCGAGCCTTCGCCGACGCCGGAGGAGCTGGCGGTCGCCGCGGTGGACGTCCGGGTGGCGCGGCAGCTGCTCGATCGGCTGCCGCTGCGGATGCGCGAGGTGCTGATGCTGCGCGCCGGCGGGCTGAGCGCCGACGTGGTCGGCGAACGGCTGGGCATGAGCGCCAACGCCGTACGCGTCGCCCAGCACCGGGCGGGCGCCAAGCTGCGCCAGCTGATCGAAGAGTCTGAGGAGCACCGCGAGACCTTCGACGTCCTGGGCGCCGTGGGCCACTCGGCGCGGGGTCTTCAGTTGGCGGCCGGCTAGCGATCCCGCCTTTCTCCCGACTCCATTTACCGAAACCTACGTAAGCGTAGTTTTCGTGCGCTTTGCACAGGCTGCAACCTGTGCAGAGTACATGAAACTACGCATACGTAGGTTTCAGTAAAGGGCGGGCGGGCACGTCACTCGGCTACGATGAGACACCCGTCCAGTCCGCGAAAGGCGTGACCCCGTGTCGTCCGAAGCTGACCTCAACGCCGCTGGTGTGCCGCAACCGTTCGAGACCTTGGGCCTGACCTTCGACGACGTTCTGCTGCAACCGGCCGAGAGCGACATCATCCCCTCGCAGGTGACCACCGCCTCGCGGGTCTCCAAGCGGATCACAGTCCAGTTGCCCTTGATCTCGTCGCCGATGGACACCGTCACCGAGGCGAGGATGGCCGTGGCGATCGCTCGCCAGGGTGGGCTCGGCATCATCCACCGCAACCTTTCGATCGAGGACCAGGCCCACCAGGTCGACGTGGTCAAGCGGTCCGAGGCGGGAATGATCGATGAGCCGATCACGATCTCGCCGGACGCCACGATCGGGGAGGCCGACGCGATGTGCGGTCGGTTCCGGATCTCCGGTGTTCCCGTGGTCGATCGGGACATGCGGCTGCTCGGCATCGTGACCAACCGTGACATGCGGTTCGAGCACGACCCGGCCCGCCGGGTCGGCGATGTGATGACGCCGATGCCGCTGATCACCGGCCCGGTCGGGATCAGCAGCGCAGACGCGATGGCGCTGCTGGCCAAGAACAAGATCGAGAAGCTGCCGCTGGTCGACGCCCAGGGCCGGCTGCGGGGCCTGATCACGCTGAAGGACTTCGTCAAGTCCGACCAGTTCCCGAACGCGTCGAAGGACGACCAGGGCCGGTTGCGGGTCGGCGCGGCCATCGGCTTCTTCGGCGACGCCTGGAAGCGCGCGATGGCGCTGATCGAGGAGGGCGTCGACGTCTTGGTGGTCGACACCGCGCACGGCCACTCCCAAGGCGTGCTGGACATGGTGGCCCGGCTGAAGGCCGAGCCGGCCGCGGCCGGGGTCGACATCATCGGCGGCAACGTCGCTACCTACGCGGGGGCCCAGGCGCTGGTCGACGCCGGCGCGGACGGGGTCAAGGTCGGTGTCGGGCCCGGCTCCATCTGCACCACCCGCGTGGTGGCCGGCGTCGGAGTGCCGCAGGTGACCGCCATCCACAACGCAGCGCGAGCCTGCCGCCCGGCCGGCGTACCGCTGATCGGCGATGGCGGTCTGCAGTACTCCGGCGACATCGCCAAGGCTCTCGTGGCCGGCGCCGACACCGTCATGCTCGGGTCTCTGCTGGCCGGGTGCGAGGAGAGCCCTGGCGAGCTGATCTTCGTCAACGGCAAGCAGTTCAAGGCGTACCGCGGGATGGGTTCCCTGGGGGCGATGGCCACCCGGGGGCGTTCCGCCTCGTACTCCAAGGACCGCTACTTCCAGTCCGACGTCAGCTCCGACAGCCAGCTGATCGCCGAGGGCATCGAGGGCCAGGTGCCGTACCGCGGTCCACTGGAGGCCGTGGCGTACCAGCTGGTCGGGGGGCTGCGGCAGGCCATGTTCTACACCGGGGCCTCGACCATCGCCCAGCTCCACGAGAAGGGCTCGTTCGTGCGGATCACCTCCGCCGGGTTGCGGGAGTCGCACCCGCACGACATCCAGATGACCGTCGAAGCGCCCAACTACTTCGGCTAGGTTGTCGAGCCTGCCGGCTCGCGGGTCGTCGAAGCGACAAGAGGAGAACAGAACGTGCTTGACATCGGCCTCAGCAAGCGGGCTCAGCAGGCGTACGCCTTTGACGACATCACGATCGTCCCGTCCCGGCGGACGCGCGGCGAGGAGCAGGTGTCACTGCACTGGAAGATCGACGCGCACACCTTCGACTTCCCGTTGATCGCGGCGCCGATGGACTCGGTGATGTCGCCCGCCACGGCGATCCTGCTCGGCCAGCTGGGCGGCCTCGGCGTCCTCAACCTGGAGGGCCTGTGGACCCGCTACGACGACCCTGAGCCGCTGCTGGAGGAGATCATCGCGGTCGAGGACCCGGTGCAGGTCACCCGGACCATGCAGGCGGTCTACGCCGAGCCGATCAAGTCTGAGCTGATCGGCAAGCGGGTCGCGCAGATCCGTGAGGCCGGCGTGCCCGCGGCCGGCGCGCTGTCCCCGCAGAACACCGAGAGGTACGCCCAGGCAGTCGTCGACGCCGGTGTGGACTTCTTCGTCATCCGGGGAACGACCGTCTCGGCCGAGCACGTGTCCTCGGAACTGACGCCGCTGAACCTCAAGGAGTTCATCTACGAGCTCGACGTGCCGGTGATCGTCGGCGGTTGTGCCACCTATCAGGCGGCGCTGCACCTGATGCGGACCGGTGCGGCCGGCGTGCTGGTCGGCTTCGGCGGCGGGGCGGCGTACACCACGACGTCGGTGCTGGGCGTGGCCGTGCCTATGGCCTCGGCGGTGTCCGACGTGGCCGCGGCGCGCCGGGACTACCTGGACGAGTCGGGCGGCCGCTACGTGCACGTGATCGCCGACGGTTCGGTGCTGAAGTCCGGTGACTGGGCCAAGGCGATCGCCTGTGGCGCCGACGCGGTGATGGTCGGCTACCTGCTGGCCAAGGCGCAGGAGGCGCCGGGCCGGGGTTACCACTGGGGCTCGGAGGCGTGGCACCCCACACTGCCCCGCGGTGAGCGGGCCAAGTTCGAGGTCGTGGGCAGCCTCGAGCAGATTCTGCACGGCCCCTCGAGCGTGCCGGACGGCACGATGAACGTGGTCGGTGCCCTGCGCAAGGCGATGGCCACCACCGGCTACACCGACATCAAGGAGTTCCAGCGGGTCGAGATCGTGCTGGGCTGAGCCGAGCTCAAACCTGGCCCGGCGGCAGCAGTCCCCGCGCGTCTTGCTGCCGTCGTCTTCGCACTCGCCGGCGCGACCGCCCCTTAGGCTGAGCCGCATGGTCGACCCGGTGCAGTCGGAGCTGCTGCGGCTGCGGGCCAGCATCGACAACATGGACGCGGCGCTGGTGCATCTGCTGGCCGAGCGGTTCAAGATCACCCAGCAGGTCGGGGAGCTGAAGGCCGCGCACGGACTCCCGCCGGCCGATCCCGAACGGGAGGCGCAGCAGATCGCCCGGCTCCGGACGCTGGCCGAAGAGGCCCGACTGGATCCGGAGTTCGCCGAGAAGTTCCTGGGCTTCGTCGTCGCTGAGGTGGTCCGTCACCACGAGGCCCTGACCACCACCACCCGCCCCACCACCCCGTGAGAATCGAACGCTGCGTTCGAATCTCACGCTGCGCTCCCGTTACTTCCGACGTGCAGCGCGAAGATCCGGCGTGCAGTGCCGACCGGCCACCAAGCTCAGAGGGCGGCGGCCAGTGAGCGGCCCGCAGTGCGCCCGGTGAAGAGGCATCCTCCGAGAAAGGTGCCTTCCAGAGAGCGGTAGCCGTGTACGCCGCCACCGCCGAAGCCGGCGGTCTCGCCCACCGCGTACACGCCCGGCAACGGCGACCCGCCGGCCGTGAGTACGCGGCCCTCCAGGTCGGTCTCCAGCCCGCCAAGGGTCTTTCGAGTCAGGATGTGCAGCCGGACCGCCATCAGCGGGCCTCCCGAGCCGGCGGTCCCGGCGCCGGGAGCCTTCGGATCCAGCAGCTCGTGCGGCGGAGCGACCCGCATCACCTTGTCCACGATGTAGCTGCGGGCGGCCGACGTCGCCACCACCTGCGGGTCCTTACCCAGCTTGGTGCGGACCTGGAGGTCCCGCGCCTCGATGGTCCGCAGCAGCGCCTCGGCGTCGATCAGGTGCTCGCCCGCCAGCTGGTTCATCTGAGCGGCCAACTCGGCGACCGTCCCGGCGGACACGAAGTCCACGCCGCGCTCGGTGAACGCCTGGACCTCCGGCGTCGGACCGGGACGCACCCGGTGGGCCAGCTGCCGCAGGTTCTTGCCGGTGAGGTCACCGTTCTGCTCCGATCCGGACAGCGCGAACTCCTTCGCCATCGTCTCCGCGTCCAGCACGAACCAGGAGTAGTCGTAGCCGCTCGCGCAGACGTGCCGAAGCGCACCGAGGGAGTCGAAGCCCGGGAACAGGGGAGCCGGAAAACGCTGACCGCGGGCATCGAGCCAGAGGGCTGACGGTCCCGGCAGGATGCGGATGCCATGGTGGGTCCAGACCGGCGAGTGGTTCATGATCCCCTCGGGGTAGTGCCACATCCGGTCCGGGT
Source organism: uncultured Actinomycetota bacterium (assembly GCA_963711015.1). Taxonomy (GTDB): domain Bacteria; phylum Actinomycetota; class Actinomycetes; order Propionibacteriales; family Propionibacteriaceae; genus Microlunatus. Next base: position 116,228 of record CAVQCQ010000009.1, on the reverse strand, counting down.
TGATCAACCGGCCGCCGGCCGCCTCGGCGGCCGCCAGCATGGAGCCGTCGACATAGTCCGGTACGCCGATGATCATCGAGGCGGGCGCGTTGCCGCCCGGCCAGTTACGGCGTACGGCCTCGATGTTGCCGCCGATCCCACCGCCGGCGACCACCAGGGCCTGTGCGGAGAAGCTGAACTGACCGACCTCCGTGGTCGGTGTCGGTGCGCCGCGGGGCAGCTCGGTGGATTCGAGCACCGAGCCGGACACGCGTACGCCCGACCCCTCGACCTCGATCGTGCTCACCCGGTGCCGCGCCCGGATCCGCACCCGGCGCGAGTGCAGCACCCGTTCCGCGAACGGCTCGACCAGAGCAGGTCCGGTTCCCCAGACCAGGTGGAAGCGGGGCACCGAGTTGCCGTGCCCGGGCGCGGTGTAGCCGCCGCGCTCGGCCCACTGCACCAAGGGAAACCAGCGAACCCCGAACTTCCGCAGCCAGCTCCGCTGCTCGCCGGCTGCGAAGTGCACGTAGGCCTCCGCCCAACGCCGGGGCCAGTAGTCCTCGGTGCGATCGAAGGCAGCGCTGCCCAGCCAGTCGGCCAGCGCGAGCTCCTCGGAATCGTGGATCCGGAGCCGACGCTGCTCCGGGGAGTCGACCATGAACAGGCCACCGAGCGACCAGTACGCCTGGCCCCCGAGCGAACCGATCGACTCCCGGTCGACGACGATCACCGAGCGGTCGGCCGCCGCCAGCTCGTACGCCGCCACCAATCCGGACAACCCGGCTCCGACGACGATCACATCCGCGTCCACGCCCTCGATGCTCCCAGATCTCGTCACATCCGTCCCAAGTTCCCCATGCAACATGGGAAACTACGAGAGTCGGAGCTATAGTCAGGCGACATGACTATGATGTCCAGATGACTAATCCGGAGCTACGCGAGCCGACCTTCCTCCTGCTGACCGCGCTGGCTGCGGGTCCGCAGCATGGGTACGCCCTGCTGCGGGCCGTCGACACCTTGTCGAGCGGCCGAGTTCGCTTGCGTCCGGGAAGCCTCTACGGCGCGCTGGACCGGCTCGCTGAGGAGGGACTCATCCGCGAGACGGGAGCCGAGGTCGTCGCCGGTCGGCACCGGCGCTACTACGCCCTCACCGAGCCCGGGATCAACGCGCTGTCGGCGGAGGCGTCCCGGTTGCAGGCCAATGCGACCGCCGCCCGCGCCGCGCTGCGCCGCCTCGAGATCGCGCGGGCGAGTCCGACATGAGCCACGACGAGCTGCGTCTGGAGCGGGACTACCGCCGGCTGCTCCGGCTCTATCCCCGGGCCTGGCGGGCCTATCGGGAGGAGGAGCTCCTGAGTGTGCTGCTGCAGCGCGCGGCGGACGAGCACCGTACGCGGGTGAGCCGGGCGGACAGCCTCGATCTCCTCGGTCATGCCGCCGAGGCGCAGCTGGATCGTGCCTTCGCCTGGTTGCCCTGGCCGATCCGCGACAAGGTGGCCAGCGCGGCCCTCGTCACGGCAAGCGTTCTGGCCCTGCTGCTGTTGATCGGCGAGCTCATCGGCGCGCAGTACCGACTCCCGGGCACCAGCCCGTACTTCCAGGTCGGGCCGGTCCAGAGCATCGGCGCAGTTCTCTACCTCGGCTTCTTGCTGGCGGCCGCGCTGTGGGTCCGCCGTCGGGCGGTCGGCGCGCGACTGCTGGCAGTCCTCAGCGCCGCGTACGCGCTCGGCGCCCTCGTGCCACTCGGCGCACGGACGCTCCCGTGGCCGCGGGATTTCGTGCTGGTCACCTTCGTCCTGCTCGGCCTGCTGAGCAGTCTCGCGACGCCGCGGACGACTCGCGCAGTGACGCGCGGGGTCGTCCGCTACGGAACGTTGCTGCTGGCCTCCATCGCGATCGGCGTGGTGCTGACCCGGCTCCCGTTGGAATGGAGCTTCGGCACGATGACCACCTCGGGGATGGTCGCGTTCATGGCGCTGGCCACCGCGCTGCCGTTCGCCGCGGTCGCCGCCGTCGGGTACGCCGCGTGGGTCGACCGGCGCCGTCCGGGCTGGCTGCTGGCCGTGCTGATGAGCGTGTTCCCGGTCGTGGTGTGCTGCCTCCTCATCCACGTGGACGTCACAGCGCGGGACGGAGCTCGGGTCGGCCTCGGATCGATGCTCTACCTGGTCGTCATCGTGGTGGTCGGCCGGCTGATGCACCGGTGGCATCGCCCCGGTGCGGGCCGATCGGCGGAATAGCCGATAGCGGACCACTACGCTCGATTCGTGACCGAGAGCCGGGCCTCCGGCGACGCCGACCTCCGACGGCTCGCGCCGCTGCTCAGCGCGACCGGGCCGGCGATGGAGCTCAGGTCGCCGCTGACCGGAGAGGTCGTCGGCGAGCTGCCCACCTCGACGGAGGACGACATCGCAGCGGCGGCGCATCGGGCCCGGACCGCTCAGCAGACGTGGGCGGCGCGGCCGATCGAGGAGCGGGCCGGCCTGCTGCTCGAGCTGCACGACGCACTGCTGGACCGGCGCGATGAGTTCGTCGACCTGGTGCAGACCGGCGGCGGCAAAGCGCGGCTCAGCGCCACCGAAGAGGTGCTGCACGTCGCCCTGACGGCGCGCTACTACGGCCGGACCGCGCGCTCCTTCCTGCGCGACGAACGCGGCACCGGAATCCTCCCGCTGCTCACCCGGATCGACCGCCGGTACCAGCCGAAGGGCCTGGTCGGCGTCATCGCCCCCTGGAACTACCCGCTCACCATGGCGATCTCCGACGGTCTCGCGGCCCTGGTCGCCGGCAACGCGGTGCTGCTCAAGCCGGACCATCAGACTCCTCTGGTGGCGTTGGCGGCGGTGGAGCTGCTGCGCCAGCTCGGCCTGCCCGCCGAGCTGTGGCCGGTGGTCCACGGTCCCGGTGATGTCGTCGGGCCGCAGTTGATCACCGAGAGCAACTACGTCTGCTTCACCGGGTCGACGGCCACTGGCCGCAAGGTCGCGGCCCAGTGCGCGGAACAGCTGATCGGCTGTTCGCTGGAGCTCGGCGGCAAGAACCCGCTGCTGGTCCTGGACGACGTCGACGTGGACGTGGCGGCCGAAGGTGCGGTCCGGGCTTGCTTCTCCAATGCAGGTCAGCTGTGCGTGGCCACCGAACGCATCTACGTCGCACAGCCGGTGGCCGAGGAGTTCACCCGGGTGTTCGTACGCCGCACCGAAGCCCTCCGGCTCGGCGCGGCCTTGGACTATGACCACGACATGGCCAGCCTGATCAACTCCGCGCAGCTGGAGCGGGTGAGCGACCACGTCGAGGACGCCAGGGCCAAGGGAGCGACCGTGCTCACCGGTGGAAGGTCGCGGCCCGACCTGGGTCCGCTGTTCTACGAGCCGACGGTGCTCACCGGCGTCACCCCCGAGATGGACTGCTACGCCGACGAGACGTTCGGTCCGGTCGTCAGCCTCTATCCGGTCTCCGGCGACGACGAGGCGATCGCCCGGGCCAATGACTCCGAGTACGGGCTCAACGGCAGCGTCTGGACCGCCGACGCCGAGCGCGGTCGCGCCGTGGCGAGCAAGATCAACTGCGGTACGGTCAACGTCAACGAGGGGTTCGCCGCCACCTTCGGCAGCATCGACGCACCGATGGGCGGCATGAAGAACTCCGGCCTGGGCCGGCGGCAGGGGCGTGACGGCATCCGCCGGTTCGTCGAGGTGCAGTCGATCGCCACCCAGTCCGGCCTGCCGATCGCTCCCAGCCACGGACTGGGCCCCAAGTCCTTCACCTCGGTCATGACCGGCGTGATGCGGATGATGAAGCGTGCGGGTCGTCGCTGAACAGACGGTCCTGCACGTCATAGACTCATCGCTTCCACACCCGATGGAGGGCAGATGAGCGATCCCGACCGGGATCTGGTGGTGGTGATCGACTTCGGCGCTCAGTACGCCCAGCTGATCGCCCGGCGGGTCCGTGAGGCGCGGGTCTACTCCGAGATCATGCCGCACACCGCGACGGCGGCCGAGATCGCTGCCCGTCGGCCGAAGGCCATCATCCTGTCCGGCGGCCCGCAGTCGGTGTACGCGCCGGGCGCGCCCCAGGTCGAGGCTGCGCTCTTCGAGTCCGGCATCGCGACGCTGGGCATCTGCTACGGCTTCCAGGCCATGGCGCGAGCCCTGGGTGGCGATGTGGCGCGGACCGGGCTCAGCGAGTTCGGCCGGACCGAGGCCACCGTCGTCCGGCCGGGAACTCTGCTGGCCGAGCTGCCCGGTTCACTGCGGGTGTGGATGAGCCACGGTGACTCGGTTGCGGCGGGACCTGCGGGCTTCCAGGCGCTGGCCAGTACGCCAGGCGCACCCATCGCGGCCTTCGAGGACACCGGTCGCGGCCTGGCGGGGGTGCAGTGGCATCCCGAGGTCTTGCACACTCAGGCCGGTCAGAAGGTCCTGGAGAACTTCCTCTACGAGATCGCCGGCTGCACACCGGACTGGACCCCGGCCAACATCGTGGACGACGCGGTGGCGACGATCCGGGCCGAGGTGGGCGGCAAGAACCTGATCTGCGGCCTGTCCGGCGGGGTCGACTCCGCGGTGGCGGCCGCACTCGTCCAGCGGGCGGTCGGCGACCAGCTGACCTGCGTCTTCGTCGACCACGGTCTGCTGCGCAAGGGCGAGGCCGAGCAGGTCGAGCGGGACTTCGTGGCGGCGACGGGGGTCGACCTGAAGGTGGTCGACGCCGCCGACCAGTTCCTCTCGGCGCTGGCCGGGGTCAGCGACCCGGAGACCAAGCGCAAGATCATCGGCCGGGAGTTCATCCGGACCTTCGAGTCGGCGGCGCGTGAGGTGGTCGGCGAGGCGGGCGACGTGGAGTTCCTGGTGCAGGGAACGCTCTATCCCGACGTGGTCGAGTCCGGCGGCGGTGAGGGGGCGGCCAACATCAAGAGCCACCACAACGTCGGCGGGTTGCCGGATGACCTGCAGTTCCGGCTGGTCGAGCCCCTGCGGGCGCTGTTCAAGGACGAGGTCCGGGCCGTTGGCGAGCAGCTCGGACTGCCGCCGCAGATCGTCTGGCGGCACCCGTTCCCCGGGCCCGGGCTGGGCATCCGGATCATCGGCGAGGTGACCCGCGAGCGGCTGGATGTGCTCCGCGAGGCCGACGCGATCGCCCGGGCCGAGGTCACCGCCGCCGGCCTGGACCGCGACGTCTGGCAGTTCCCGGTGGTGCTGCTGGCCGACGTCCGCTCCGTCGGCGTGCAAGGGGACGGTCGGACCTACGGGCACCCCATCGTGCTCCGCCCGGTGACCAGTGAGGACGCGATGACCGCCGACTGGGGCCGGCTGCCGTATGAGGTGCTGGAGACGATCTCCACCCGGATCACGAACGAGGTCCGGGAGGTCAACCGGGTGGTGCTCGACATCACCAGCAAACCCCCGGGCACCATCGAGTGGGAGTGACCCGGTTCCGACTTGTCAGCGTGCACGGTCGCTATGGCGACCATCCACGCTGACAACTCGGTAGGGCAGGGCGGCGCTTCGACCTAGACTGACCAGGGCCAACACCGCTGACCAAGCCGAAGGAAAGACCGTGTCCGAGACCGCCCGCTCCGACTCCGCGACCAGCCTCACCGGCACCGCCCGGGTGAAACGCGGCATGGCCGAGATGCTCAAGGGCGGCGTGATCATGGACGTCGTCACTCCCGAGCAGGCCAAGATCGCCGAGGACGCCGGAGCGGTGGCCGTCATGGCCCTGGAGCGGGTGCCGGCCGACATCCGGGCGCAGGGCGGGGTGTCGCGGATGAGCGATCCCGACATGATCGACGGCATCATCGCCGCGGTCTCCATCCCGGTGATGGCCAAGGCCCGGATCGGGCACTTCGTCGAGGCTCAGGTGCTGCAGTCGCTCGGTGTCGACTACATCGACGAGTCCGAGGTGCTGACGCCGGCCGACTACGCCCACCACATCGACAAGTGGGCGTTCACGGTGCCGTTCGTCTGCGGTGCGACCAACCTCGGCGAGGCGCTGCGCCGGATCACCGAAGGTGCCGCGATGATCCGTTCCAAGGGCGAGGCGGGCACCGGCGACGTATCGAACGCCACCACCCACATGCGGTCCATCCGCGGCGAGATCCGCCGGCTGACCTCGATGTCGGCTGACGAGCTCTATCTGGCGGCCAAGGACCTGCAGGCCCCGTACGAGCTGGTCGTCGAGGTCGCCGCCGCCGGCAAGCTGCCGGTGGTGCTGTTCACCGCAGGGGGGATCGCCACTCCGGCCGATGCGGCGATGATGATGCAGCTCGGTGCCGAGGGCGTGTTCGTCGGCTCCGGCATCTTCAAGTCCGGCAACCCGGCGGAGCGGGCAGCGGCGATCGTCAAGGCCACCACCTTCTACGACGATCCGGACGTGATCGCGAAGGTCTCCCGAGGCCTCGGTGAGGCCATGGTCGGGATCAATGTCGACGAGATTCCGCAGCCGCACCGGCTGGCCGAGCGCGGGTGGTGAGCGGACCCCGCATCGGGGTTCTCGCTCTGCAGGGCGACGTACGCGAGCACCTGGCCGCATTGACCGTATCGGGGGCGACGGCGGTCTCGGTCCGCCGGCCGGAGGAGCTCGAGGACCTCGACGGCATCATCCTGCCGGGCGGTGAGTCGACCACGATCGACAAGCTGTCCCGCACCTTCGAGGTCCGGGACCCGCTCGTCGCAGCGCTTCGGGCGGGGTTGCCCGCGTACGGCTCCTGCGCCGGAATGATCCTGCTCGCGGACCGCGTGCTGGACGGGACGGCCGACCAGCAGACCTTCGGCGGTCTGGACATCACGGTCCGCCGCAATGCGTTCGGCCGGCAGGTGTCCTCGTTCGAGGCCGACGTCGAACTGGCGGGGATCGAGGGCGGTCCGATGCATGCGGTGTTCATCCGCGCGCCCTGGGCCGAGCGGGTAGGCGATGGTGTCGAGGTCCTCGGCGCAGTGGTTCCGCCCGAGCTGGACGAGCCGCGGGTGATCGCGGTCCGCCAGCACAACCTGCTCGCGACGGCATTCCACCCAGAGGTCACCGACGACCTCCGGATCCACCGCTACTTCGTCGCCATGGCCAACGGCGGCTGACTCGTCAGTTCCTAGGCGTCTCGTCGGTCTGCTGCGGCGGGACGACCGGGGCCTCGGGCTCGCTCGGGGCCGGAGGTGCCGGTTCGGCTGGTGCCGCTGTCTCGGCCGGTGCCGCTGCCTCGGCAGCTGGTGTGGCCGGCGTCTCTTGGGCCTCGCGCTGCTCCCAGGGTGGACCTTCAGTGCCCCAGATCGCGTCGTCGGCCGAGCTGCGCTGAGGAGTGGGGGTTGGGGCGGCCGCCGTCTGGGGATAGGGCGCGTACGCCGGATCCGCGGGAGCCGACATACCGGTCGTGAAGGGCGGGGCGTTCTGGGCCCCGGTGACCGGCGGGTAAGACGGGGCACTCGGTGCCGCGCCCGCCTCCGGAATCACGAACAGGGCGATGATGTAGAGGATCACCGGCACGCCGGTGAAGAGCGAGATCAGCACGGTGAGGATCCGCACCAGGGTCGCGTCCATGTTCAGGTACTCGGCCAGCCCACCGCAGACACCCCCGATCATCCGGTTCGTGGTGCTCCGGGTCAGCTTTCTGGGAGCTGGGGGATAGGGCGCAGACATGATCGACCTTTCTTCGGTTGGGATGGGTTAGGAACGGTTCCGGGACAGGGCCAGGCCGACGACGCCAACAGCGACCAGCCCGAGCGGGGCGATGATCTTGATCACGTCCCAGGGCAGCGGACCGATCAAGGCGAACCACAGCGCGCCGAGGGCGACACTACTGAACACCACACCGGTGACCAAGGCGACCACGTCGTAGCTGCGCTTCACAGCTCGCCGCTGGGGCTGGTGCTCGCTTCGCTCGCGCCCATTCTTCATCGTCGCACCGTCGCCTGACCGAGCGTCATCACGATCTTCACCGTAAGGGTCGGTGCTCCGGGCGGCCTAGTCACTGGGTCGGGGACGATTCCGACGAGCTCGGTACCGCTGTTCACCTGCTTCCCGTACGCCGTGATCGAGCCGCCGTCCACTCGGTAGTCGAGAACGACATTCACGTCGGAGGGGACGATCACGTCGAGTTCGCCGAGGTCCACCCGGGCGTTGTACGTGGTGTCGGAGGTGATTCGTCAGCTGGCTCAGATCCACCGCCAGCCGGCCCACGTCCACGACGTCGCCGTCCGGGGGCAGCTGGGAGACCGACGTGTAGCTACGCGTGGCGGTGGATCCTGATGGCGTCGGCAGCCCGGTCTCTGTCGGGCTGCTCATCGACATTCCGAGGACCGCCACCAGCAGCAGGACGCCGACCGGAAGGAGTCCTCGGGCCCGGCCGAACCAGATGGCGGCGATCAGGGCGGCCCCCACGACCAGCAACGCGGCGGCGGGATACAGGACGACGGGAACAGGCTCACCGACATAGTCGGCGATGCCGATTCCCGACAGGATCAGGCCGAGTACCAGCAACGTCACCAGCCGGAGTCGCCGGGCCGAGCGCCGGACGGCCGACCGGATCGGAGGCGCGGGTGCGTCGGGCTCGGTGTACAGGCCGACCGGGTCCGGGTTGGCCAGGAATGCCTCGTGCTCGACGACCTCGGGGTCGCGTGCGGGCATCGGCGGCGGGCCCGCGGGGGCCGCGACCGGCCGGACAGGAGCGAACGGCGGAATCGGCCACTCGCCACCCGACACAGTCGGGGCGGCGACAGTCCGCTGGGCGTGCTCGGCGATCCGTCGCTGCCACGCCTCGGCCGCCTCGGTGAACGGTGTCGGCGGTCCGGGATAGCGGGCGAACTGCGGGACGGAGGGAACGGGTGGCGCGCTGACGGCCGGTGGCGGCGGAGCCGGATGTCCTTTCGACCGGGGTTTGTAGAAGCCGAAGTACCAGATGACAGCGATGACGATCGCGGGGCCGACACTGAACGGGAGGATCGCGCTGAACACGGCGAAGACAGCAATGCAGGCGACCACGACAAGGGTGATCCACAGCTCCTTCGGCCACCGCTGCACGACGTCACCGGCGACATCCTCGAGAGGTGCTTTGTCACTACCCTCGACCGGGATCAATAGCCAGCCGGCGAGGTAGAGCACCAGCCCGATGCCGCCGCTGAGGGCCAACAGGGCCCAGCCGACGCGGATCAGCACCGGGTCGACGTTCCAGCGACGGGCTAGCGCCGCACACAGCCCCGCCAGCTTGACGTCGGTCGTGCTGCGACGCAGCGGCTCGCTTGAACTCATCTGTCCATCCTGCCCAGCGGACTAGGCTTGAAGCATCAGGGACCACCCCCAATCGCACCCTTGGGGGACAACTCCGGGACCACCCTGCTGGTTGCGGAGCGGAAGGCGTGTGAGGGTAGAAACATCATGACCGCCACCGACTCCGAGACGCCGGGCGCCCAGGCGCGGCGTGACGGTGCTCCGGAGCCGTCGCCGGTTCCGGAGACGGAGCCGACGGTTCTCGTCGCCCCGGCTGCGACGGTCTCCGTCCCCGGTGCGACACCCCCCGAGCCACCCGCCGAGGAGCCCGCCGGGCGCCGGCGCGCCACCCGCGTCGCCGAAGGCGCCTGGCTCGGTGGTGTGTGCACCGGCCTGGCCCGTCATCTGGGCTGGCCCGTACTGGTAATCCGGATCGTCTTCGTGGTCTTGATGACCCAGTTCATCGGCGTGCTGGCCTACGGCGCCCTCTGGTTGCTGATGCCGCCGGAGTCGCCCGGCGCAGCGCCGGGCCTGGAGTCCGCGAGCCGGGCGGGCATGCGGGACTCGCGGCGGCTGCAGCGCCGGATCGACTGGGGCATGTTGCTCGCGTTGACAGCGCTCGGCGCCGGCCTGCTCTGGATCACCCAGAGCACCGGGCTGGGAGTCAGCTCCCAGATGTTCTGGCCGGTGGCGTTCGCCTGTGCCGGAGCAGCCCTGGTCTGGCGGCAGGCGGACAGCGCCCAGCAGAAGCGTTGGCGGGCCGAGGCCGGTGGCCGGGCCTGGCTCGCGCCGTTCGTGGCTCGCGGCGGCTGGCCGGCGCTGGTCCGGGTGATCGTCGGGCTCGGCCTGGTCGGGGCGGCGTTCGGAATCGTGATCGCGCAGCAGGGCCAGCTGGAGAAGCTGCCGGAGGTGCTGGCGATGACCACCCTGGCCCTGGCCGGTCTGGGGATCGTGCTGGCGCCCTGGCTGCACCGGTCGCGTACCGCGCTGAACCAGGCACGAGCCGACAAGGTACGGGCCGATGCTCGGGCCGACATGGCTGCCCACCTGCACGACTCGGTGTTGCAGACCCTGGCGATGATCCAGCGGCAGGCCGACGACCCGAAGGCTGTGCAACAGCTGGCCCGACGCCAGGAGCGTGAGCTGCGCAACTGGCTCTACGGCGACGTGCTGCACGAGGAGACGTTGCGGGCGGCGCTGACGACAGCGGCCGCCGAGGTGGAGGACGAGCGCGGGGTTCCGGTCGAGGTGGTCATGGTCGGCGACTGCGACACCTCCGACGCCGTACAGGCGCTGGTGAGGGCGGCTCGAGAGGCGATGGTCAACGCGGCCAAGCACTCCGGGGCTGACAAGATCGACGTGTACGCCGAGGTCGACGAGGAGCGGGTCGAGGTGTTCGTCCGCGATCGTGGACGGGGTTTCGAACTCGACGGCGTGGCCGAGGACCGGATGGGCGTCACGGGGAGCATCATCAACCGGATGGCTCGTCACGGAGGAACCGCCACGGTCCGCTCCGCATCCGGTGACGGAACCGAAGTACGACTGGAGATCGCCCGATGAGCAGCACCACCCCGCCCCCGCCCCCGCCCACGCCGTCGAGCGCGCCGGGTCGGCGTCGCGTCGTCGTGGTCGACGACCACGCCATGTTCCGCAGCGGCGTGAAGGCGGAGATCGGCAGTGCCGTCGAGGTCGTCGGTGAGGCGGCCGACGCCGACACCGCGATCGCTGTCGTGTTGCGTACCCAGCCCGATGTGGTGCTCCTCGATGTCCACCTGCCGGGTGGTGGCGGTGTCGAGGTCCTGCGCAAGGTGCACGAGAAGGACCCGGACCGCAAGTTCCTGGCCCTGTCGGTCTCCGACGCCGCCGAGGACGTGATCGGGGTGATCCGAGCCGGCGCGCGAGGCTACGTGACCAAGTCGATCAGCGGTGCGGAGCTGATCGACGCGATCCGCCGGGTCGCCGAGGGCGACGCGGTCTTCTCGCCACGGCTGGCCGGATTCGTGCTGGACGCGTTCTCCGGGGCGATCGACCTCGCCAGCGTGGACGAGGACCTCGACCGGCTGTCCGTGCGGGAGCGCGAGGTGATGCGGCTGATCGCTCGCGGCTACGCCTACAAAGAAGTGGCCAAGGAGCTGTTCATCTCCATCAAGACGGTGGAGACTCACGTGAGCAGTGTGCTGCGCAAGCTGCAGCTGTCCAACCGGCATCAGCTGACCCGCTGGGCCACCGACCGGCGGCTGGTCTAGCCGCGAACACCATCAAGGAAATTGGAGGAATGTGTCGTGTTGCAGATCATCGGGACCATCATCTTCGGCGCCGTTGTCGGGATTCTCGCCCGTCTCGTCATGCCGGGGCGTCAGGCGTACGGCATGATCGTGACCGTGCTGCTCGGGGTGGCCGGGGCTTTGATCGGCTACTGGCTCTGGGGTCTGCTGGCCGGCGGCCGCGACACCTTCGGCATCGACTGGATCCGGCTGGCGATCAGCGTTGCGGCTGCGGCCCTGCTGAGCTTCGTCTACACAGCGCTGACCCGGCGTAGCCGCGCCTGAACCGCGGGTGGTCCTTGCGCAGCAACTGCTCCTGCTGCTGCACCTGATCGGCTTCGCCGCGTTGTTCGGCGGTTATCTCGTCCAGCTGCGGCTGGCCGAGCCGGAGATCAACGTGGCGATGCTGCACGGGTCCTGGATCGCGGTCGCCTCCGGCGCAGCCCTCTATGCGCTCGACGTCGTCGCCGGTCGGCCGGTGGACCTGCTCCCCATGGTGATCAAGGCGGTGCTGAGCCTGTGCATCCTGATCCTGGTGATCAAGAACCGGAAGTACGCCTCGATCCCGCGCGGGCTCGGGGTGCTGATCGGCGTCCTCACGCTGGCGGTGGCGGGCGTTGCGGTGCTCTGGCCATGACCGGCTGGCAGACTGTCGACATGTGTGACGTCCGATGAGGCTCTCAGCGCGCGTCGACTACGCGCTGCGGGCGATGGCGGAGCTGGCTGCGGCCGATGCCCCGCGCACGGTGGATCAGCTGGCGTCGGCCCAGCACATTCCGGCGAAGTACCTGGAGAGCATCCTCGGCGAACTGCGTCGCGGCGGGTTGCTGCGCAGTCAGCGGGGTCCGGAGGGCGGCCACCGACTGGCCCGGCCGGCAGCGGAGATCAGTATCGCTGACGTGATCCGGGCACTGGACGGCGAGCTGGCGAACGTGCGCGGGAACCGGCCGGAGCACCTGACCTACAGCGGGGCTGCTGCCGCTCTGCAGGAGGTGTGGATCGCCCTGCGGGCCTCGGAGCGCGCGATCCTGGAAGGGGTGAGTCTCGCCCACGTCGTCTCGGGTGAGATGCCGCCGTCGGTCGCGGCGCTGGTGGCGAACCCGGCCGCCTGGACCTGACCAGGCGGCTGTCTGGCGGTTGTCTGCTGCCGTGCCTTGGGTGCGTTTGCCATCTCCAGTGGGCAAAGGAACCCTTGCCGCGGCCTACTTCGGGTCCTTTGCCATCTCGAGCGGGCAAACGGTCGGAGAACCGTGGATGGTGATCAAAGGAGAGGGCGGAAGGGCGTCAGCACGGTCTCGGAGAACTTGACCATGTAGTGCCGGCGCCGCCAGCCCGGCAGGGTCAGCTCGCGGGCGTTGGAGGAGTCGATGGCGAAGATGTCCTCCATCTGCTTGGCGACATCCGGGTTGAACACCTCCATGTTGATCTCGTAGTTGCCGTTCAGGCTGAGCCGGTCGATGTTCGCGGTGCCGATGGTCGACCATTGCCCGTCGATCGTGGCGGTCTTCGCGTGCACCATCGCCCCCTGGTACAGCAGCAGTCGCACCCCGGCCCGGAGCAGCGCGTTGTAGAAACCGCGGGACAGCCAGTCGGCGACGATGTGGTTGGACTCGGCCGGGATGATGATCCGCACATCCACCCCTCGCCGCGCCGCGCGCACGAGGGCCGCCAGCATGTCCTCGTCGGGAATGAAGTACGCGTGGGTCAGGTAGATGTGACTGGAGGCGCGGTCGATCGCGTCCAGGTACATGCCGCGGATCGGGTAGACCATGGTGCGCGGCATGTTGCGATGGATCCGGATGTCGGGCTGCCAGGTCCGTCCGCCGAAATCGGGCAGCGTGGCCCGGCGCCGGCCCGCCCAGAGGTTCCAGTAGTCGATGAACGCGTTCTGCACGTCCCAGACGATGTCGCCGGTCAGCCGGGCGTGGGTGTCGCGCCAGTCCGTGGCGTACAGCGCACCGATGTTGTAGCCGCCGAGAAACGCCACCAGGTCGTCGACCACCAGCACCTTACGGTGGTCCCGTCCGCTGTTGCGCGGGAAGCGGAAGCCGGACGCAATCAGCGGGTGCCGGCGGACCGCGATATTGGACGGGAAGTGGAAGAACCGGCGGGGGACGACCAGGTTGGCGAACTCGTCGAAGACGCAGTAGACCTTCACCCCACGGTCGGCCGCGTCGGTCAGCGCATCCTTGAACGCCTGCCCGACGGCGTCGCCCTTCCAGATGAACGTCTCGAAGAACACCCGGGTCTTGGCCTGCCGGATGGCGTCGAGCATGTCGCGGTAGAGGTCCTCGCCGTAGGTGTAGACGGTGACCTCCGACGACCCGACGGTGACCGACCGCGGCGGCAACCGGGGGAACTGCGCCGGTTTGCGGAGCTTCTTGCGCCGGTGGTCAACGATCGCGAGTGCGACCAGGGTGGCGCCCTGCACGAGGAGGACAGCCTGCAGCAGGTGCTTGAACACTTGGCGTACATGCCTCCACCGCATGCGAACCAATTTAACCCGCCGACGGGGGGACGACTCTTCAATAGGCCGCGCGCTCTGGGGTGAGCTTCGCCAGGGCATGTCGGAACTGACGTCTAGGGTGGGTCGCGACATGTCCACCGCACCACACGCGCCGGCCCTCCCGGAGCTCGAGGAGACCACCCTCTCGACTCCGCGTACGCCGTCCCAGTCCGGACAGCCCTCCCGCCGGAAGACCCGGGAACAGCTCTTGGAGGGGCTCAACCCGCCGCAGCGGGAAGCAGTACTGCACGAGGGCGGGCCGGTCCTGGTGGTGGCGGGAGCCGGGTCCGGCAAGACCCGGGTGCTGACGCGCCGGATCGCCTACCTGGTCAGCGAACGGCGGGCGCACCCCGGGTCCATCCTGGCCATCACGTTCACCAACAAGGCGGCGGCCGAGATGCGCGGCCGGGTGCTGGATCTGGTGGGTAATCGGGCCAAGCTGATGTGGGTCTCCACCTTCCACTCCGCGTGCGTCCGCATCCTGCGCGCCGAGATCAGCCGGTTCAACCTGTCCCGGTCCTTCTCGATCTACGACGACGCGGACAGTAAGCGGCTGATGTCGCTGGTCGCCCACGACCTCAACCTCGACCCGAAGAAGTTCCCGGTCCGGGCGATCATGAACTGGGTCTCGAACGCGAAGAACGAGCTGATCGACCACGAGAGCGCCAAGGAGCGGGCGGGGACCAGCTTGGAGGAGGCGTACGCGGAGGCGTACCGGGAGTACCAGCGCCGGTTGCTGGCGGCCAATGCGCTGGACTTCGACGACTTGATCATGACCACCGTGCACCTGTTGCAGGCCTATCCGGACCTGCGGGAGCAGTACCGGCGCCGGTTCCGGCACGTGCTCGTCGATGAGTACCAGGACACCAACCACGCCCAGTACGTGCTGATCCGTGAGCTGTGTGCAGAGGAGGTCGAGGCTCCGCCGGGATTGGAGCCGATCACGCCGCCGGAGCTGATGGTCGTTGGTGACTCGGACCAGTCGATCTACGCCTTCCGCGGGGCGACGATCCGCAACATCAACGCCTTCGAGTCCGACTTCCCGGGCGCCCGGGTGATCATGCTCGAGCAGAACTACCGCTCCACCCAGACGATCTTGAACGCGGCCAACGCGGTGATCGGCAAGAACACCGACCGCAAGCCGAAGAACCTGTGGTCCGATGCCGGGGACGGGGCGCTGGTCACCGGCTACGTCGCCGATACCGAGCACGACGAGGCCCAGTTCGTGGCCGGTGAGATCCGCCGGCTGCGTGAGGAGGACGACGCTCGGTACGCCGACGCGGCGGTGTTCTACCGGACCAACGCGCAATCGCGGTCGTTCGAGGAGGTCTTCATCCGTGCCGGGCTGCCCTACAAGGTGGTCGGAGGCGTCCGGTTCTACGAGCGGCGCGAGGTGCGCGATGCGATCGCCTATCTGCGGGCCATCGCCAACCGGACCGACGACGTCTCGCTGCGCCGGATCCTCAATGTGCCCAAACGCGGCATCGGTGACCGGGCCGAGGCGGCGGTCGCGGAGTGGGCCGGCCAGCAGGGACTCAGCTTCGGCGACGCACTGCGCCAGGTCGACCAGATCCCCGGGCTGGCGACCCGCTCGGCCCACCAGCTGCGCAGCTTCGCCCGGTTCCTCGATGATCACGAGGCGATGGTCGCCGAGGACCTGCCGGCCGACGCGATCCTGACCAGCGTGCTTGACAAGTCCGGCTACCTGAACCAGCTGCACAGCTCCACCGACCCGCAGGACGAGACCCGGCTGGAGAACCTCAAGGAGCTGATCACCGTCGCCCGGGAGTTCGTCAGCGGGGTGGAGGCATTGGCGGCGGCGGACGAGGACGACGTCGATGCCTTCGGGGTGCTCGCGGAGCTGGACGCCGTCCTCAATCCCGAGACGGACCTGGCGGCAGGCGCAGCCGAGCCGGACGCGTCGCTCGGCGCCTTTCTGGAGCGGGTGGCGCTGGTGGCGGACTCCGATCAGATCCCGGCTACCGCAGACGGGCCCGACGCGGGCGTGGTGACTCTGATGACGTTGCACACGGCCAAGGGTCTCGAGTTCGACACGGTGTTCCTGACCGGCCTGGAGGACGGGGTCTTCCCCCACCAGCGCTCGCTGGCCGCCCCAGACGGCAAGGAGCTCGCCGAGGAGCGCCGGCTGGCCTACGTCGGCATCACCCGGGCGCGCAAGCGCCTGTACCTCTCGCGCGCCGTGGTCCGTTCGGCGTGGGGAACTCCGCAGCACAACCCGGTCAGCCGGTTCCTGAACGAGGTGCCCGACCACCTGATCGACTGGCGGCGGTTGGAGCGCGACCAGTTCAGCTGGCGCAACACCTCGGCGACCGCGACCCAGTCCTGGCGCAACACGGTCGGCTATGGCGCCCGCCCGACCGTCCGCACGGTGCCCGTCCTGGTCGCCGGCGACCGGGTGCTGCACTCCACCTTCGGCTTGGGCAAGGTGCTGGCCACCACCGGCGACGCCGGTAAGGAGATGGCTGACGTCGACTTCGGGTCGGAGGGGGTCAAGCGGCTGTCGCTGCGGCACGCCCCGCTGGAGAAGCTCTAGCGCAGGTGGCCGCCTGGCCCTACGGCTTGAGGCCGTGCGCAGTTAACCCCTACGGCCGGAGGCCGTGCGCAGTCAACCCCTACGGCCGGAGGCCGTGCGCGGTCAACCCCTACGGCCGGAGGCCGTGCGCGGTCAACCATTGCAGTGGGTTGACCGCCCGGTAGATGTCTCCGGCTTCGACGCCGGCCGGGTAGATCTCGAAGTGCACGTGTGCGCCGAAGCTGCGGCCGGTCATCCCGATGGCGCCGACATGCTGGCAGGCGTCGACGGTCTGGCCGACCTGGACGGACACGGTGGACATGTGGGACAGCATCGACTGCGTGCCGTCGGCGTGCTTGATCGCGACGTAGTTGCCGGCCCACCCGCTGGCCGGCCCGATGCCGGCGTTGGTCACGACACCGGCGGCGGAGGCCCGCAGCGGCGTGCCGATCGGAGCGGAGAAGTCGAACCCGGTGTGGTAGCGCGACCAGATACCGACCTGTCCGAAACGGGCGGCGATGCTGTAACCACCGGCAACGGGCAGGCAGCTCTTGCCGTTCGAGGAGATCTGGCTCAGGTCGACCTCGGGGGCGTTGCTGCTCGTGGGGCGACCGCCCCGCGCGATCCGGGCGGCCTCCAGCCGTGCCGCGTCGGCGGCGGAGTCCAGAGCTTTCTGGCGCGCCTTGGCGGCCTTCGCGTTCGCCGCATCGGCAATGGTCGCGTCGTCCTTGTTCAGCTCTTCCGCTCGCTGGTCGGCCAGGCTCTGCAGCTTGGCGACATCGAGGGCCGCGCGATCGGTGCTCCGACTGGTCCCGTCGGCCGCCAGCTCACGACCGACCTCGGTGTTGCCGGCCGGCTCCGCCGTGGTGGCGTCCTGCGCTGCGCCGGTCAGCGCGACCGATCCGGCGACTCCCAGGCCGAGGATGGAGATGGCCAGAGCGGCAACACCATGCTTGAGCCATCCTCTTCTGTCGTCCTTGATGTCGGCTATCAGAGCCCGGCGCGCGACGGCGTTGGGCGATGATGAGCGTGGCACGCAGGGTTCTCCTCAGACTGGTCGATCCAGCAGGTGCTGGGACTTCGGCCTGACGACAATAACGGAAACGTAACGGGCTGCCAAACGATCAAGGAACCACCGGCCTCAGTGGTATTCCGCCTTGTGACGTAGGTCTCGCTTACTGGGGCTCTCAGTGCGTCCGGACGCCGTTGGCATTGAGCCAGGGAACGGGATTGATCGCCTTGTAGACGTCGCCGTACCTGACCCCGGCCGGGTAGAGCTCGAAGTGCAGGTGGGCGCCGAAGGCCCGACCGGTCTGGCCGACGTAGCCGATCACCTGTCCGGCCTGCACGGACTGGCCGCTGCGCACGGCCATCGACGACATGTGCGACGACATCGTCGTGCGACCGTCGGCATGTCGGACGGCGACGTGGTTTCCGGCCCAGTCGCCGGAGTTGCCGGCGTAGACCACGACGCCGGCCTTCACTGCCCGGATCGGGGTGCCGTGCCCGGCCCGGAAGTCAAGGCCGGTGTGGTAGCGCGACCAGATGCCGTACTGACCGAAGTGTGCTCCGATCACCGCACCCGGCACCGGTGAGACCCCGGCGCCACCGGTCGGGATCGACGAGGTGTCGACCGAGCCGGATTGATCACTGTTCTCGGTGGTCCGGCGGTTGTTGGACGCGGCGAGGCGGGCGGCAACGGCACGGCGCAACCTGTCCTGGGCCAGCGCGGCGGCGGCCTCCCGGTTGGCCCGCTCAGCAGCGGTGAGGTGGTCCTGGCGAGCGTCGCCGACCGCTGAGTTTGCGGCCCGAGTGATCGCCTCGGCCGTCTTGGCCAGCTCCTCGTCCCGCTGGGCGGCCTGCTCGACCGTGATCGCTTCGCGCAGCGCCGCACTTCGGCTCGGGCCGGCGGCGGCATCCCGCCGCGCGAAAGCGCTCAACGCCTGAACGTGACGCTTGGACTGCTTCGCCGGGCCCGCCGCGGCTGAGTCGGCCGGCACCGACACGACGGTCATCGGAGGATCATCGACCCCGGTGGTCTGGGCGTTGGTGGTCAGCGAGAGGGAGCCGGCCACACCCAGCCCCAGTGCCGAGATGGCGAGAGCAGCCAGCCCGTGCGACAGCCAGCCCCGGCGGTCGTCTGGTTCGACGTCAGCCTCCATCACCGGACGCGTCCCGCGTCTGGCCGGCTGCGATGCCACCTACTGACTCTCCTCATCCCTCGGGCGCAGATCAGGCTGCTCGTCGCGTGCTGGCACGCAAGCGGGCGTCGGGGCTACCCGATCTTGCATCCAGGAGGGGGAAGTCTGCCTAGATGGTGCACCAACTGATGTTCCGGACTCTTTTTCCCGCCTACGCGAGCCCCGAGGAGGCCGAACACCGTGAGAAAGATAACAAACAGGTCACGCGACCTCAACCACCCAAGCCGTTTTGTGGCCCACTTGCTCGATCCGGCCTCATTTTAGGCAGAATTTTCGCCCGTCGTGGTCTCGAACGGGTCAAGTTCTCGCAAGGCTTTGGCTATGGCGTAGGCGATCCGGCTGTTGCTCGGCATCGACAGGTGACCCACCCCGCGGATCTCGATGTTGGTCACCCGAAGGTCGGGATGGTCGATCCGAGCGTTCCGGGTCGGCCAGATGACGTGGTCGATGTCGCTGTAGAAAGCGAGAAACCTGGTTCGGCAGTCGGGCGCCGGGCCAGCCAGCTCACGGATCACGGCGGACTGGGGGGTCAGCTGGCCGACCAGAGGGACCCGTCTCATCAGGTGGGCGAGACGTGTGCCGTGATGTGGCGTGCCGAGGGTGACCAACGTGTGCACCCGCGTGTCGCCGCCCAGCCGCTGCACGTAGTAGCGGGCCATCAGACCGCCCAGGCTGTGCCCGATCACGTGAACTCGCTCGTAGCCGGTGTTGGCCGCCAGCTTCTCCACCGCCTCGCCGAGCAGCTCGGCGGCGGCCGGGATGTCGCGAGTGAGCAGTCCGTAGTCGTACGCCGAAACGGTCAGGAAGCCGCGCCGCCGCAACGCCCGCTCCAGCAGAGTGAAGATCGAATGGTTGTCGACGATCCCGTGCACCAGCAGGATCGGCGTCTCCGCCGCATCGACGTCGTGGTGGATCAGCCCGCGCTGCTCCGGGCTGAGCCCGTCCAGGTCATGCCGCCGAACGTCGATCCGCGGTGCTGGTATCACCGGGCCCATCGGAACCGTCACCAGATGGGCGGCCACCCATCCGGCCTCCACGAGGACGCCGGATGCCACGCGGGGGAGATCGCGGGTCAGCAGGCGGCTCACCGGCCCGGTTGCGCGGCGCTGCATTCCCCGATATTACGCGGGGGTAAGTTGGCTGACGTGACCGCGGAGGAGCAGGTTGCGGCCGAACCGGCCGACTCCGGACGCTTGCGGATCATCGTGGCCAAGCCGGGTCTGGACGGCCACGACCGAGGCGCCAAGGTGGTTGCCCGGGCACTGCGCGACGCGGGCATGGAGGTCATCTACACCGGCTTGCACCAGACCCCGGAACAGATCGTGCAGACCGCGCTGGCGGAGGACGCCGACGCGATCGGGCTGTCGGTGCTGTCCGGAGCGCACATGACCTTGTTCGCCAAAGTGGTCGATCTGCTCGAGCAGGCCGACGCCGACGACATCGTGGTGTTCGGCGGCGGCATCATCCCCGAGGCCGACCGCGAGCCCCTGGCGGCGATGGGTGTCGCCCAGGTCTTCACCCCCGGCGCGACGATGAGTGAGATCGTGGCCTGGGTGCGCACCAACGTGCACCGCCACTCCGCCCTCGACTGAGCCTCCTGACTCCCTTTCCTTCCGACTTGTCAGCGTGGGTGGTCGCCATAGCGACCACCCACGCTGACAAGTCGGAGAAGCGCGACCACTAGGCTCGCCAGTGGCCAGCCACTGAGTGACCAGGAGGAACCCGTGGATCTGTACGAGTACCAGGCCCGCGACATCTTCGACGCGTACGGCGTGCCCGTGCTCCGAGCCATCACCGCCACCACGCCGGACGAGGCCCGGGCCGCCGCGGCCGAGCTGGATACGCCGGTGGTCGTGGTCAAGGCGCAGGTGAAGACCGGCGGCCGGGGCAAGGCAGGCGGTGTCAAGATCGCCCGCAGCCCGGAGGAGGCGGCCGAGCGCGCGACGGACATCCTCGGCCTGGACATCAAGGGTCACGTCGTCAAGACAGTGATGGTCGCCGAGGGCGCGGACATCGCCGAGGAGTACTACTTCTCGCTGCTGCTGGACCGGGCCAACCGCCGCTACCTCGCGATGTGCTCGCGGGAGGGCGGGATGGACATCGAGACCCTGGCCGTGGAGCGGCCCGAGGCACTGGCCCGGATCCCGGTGGACCCCAACGTCGGCATCGACCAGGCCAAGGCGGACGAGATCGTCGAGGCGGCCGGGTTCAGCGGGGACGACGCCAGCGAGATCGCCCGGGTGCTGCAGTTGCTGTGGCAGGTGTACGCGTCGGAAGACGCGACCCTGGTCGAGGTCAACCCGCTGGTCAAGACCGGCGACGGCCGGATGATCGCGCTGGACGGCAAGGTCTCCCTGGACGCGAACGCCGACTTCCGCCATCCCGAGCACGAGGCCTTGGCCGACAAGTCGGCGGAGGACCCGCTCGAGGCGCTGGCCAAGGAGAAGGACCTCAACTACGTCAAGCTCGACGGCTCGGTGGGGATCATCGGGAACGGTGCCGGCCTGGTGATGAGCACCCTGGACGTGGTCGCGTACGCGGGGGCGGAGTTCGAAGGCTCGCCGAAGCCGGCGAACTTCCTCGACATCGGCGGCGGCGCGAGCGCCGAGGTGATGGCCAACGGTCTGGAGATCATCATCGGCGATGCGCAGGTGAAGAGCGTCTTCGTCAACGTCTTCGGCGGCATCACCGCCTGCGACGCGGTCGCCAACGGGATCGTGCAGGCCTTCGAGCTGCTCGCCAGTCGGGACGAGCACGTGGACGTGCCGCTCGTGGTCCGGCTGGACGGCAACAACGCCGAGCTGGGCCGGCGGATCCTCACCGACGCCGGGCTGCGGGGGCTGGAGCAGGTCGACACGATGGACGGAGCGGCCCGCCGGGCTGCCGAGCTGGCCGCGAGCTGAGAGGCGAACAAGGATGTCTGTGTTTCTGAATGCCGGCTCCAAGGTCATCGTGCAGGGCATGACCGGCTCGGAGGGCCGCAAGCACACCGCACGCATGCTGGCCTCCGGCACCCGGATCGTCGGCGGCGTCACCCCCCGTAAGGGTGGTCAGGTGGTGGAGTTCCAGCAGGCGAGCGTGCCGGTCTACAACTCCGTGGGGGATGCGGTCGAGGCCACCGGGGCCAACGTCACGGTGATCTTCGTGCCGGCCGCCTTCACCAAGTCGGCGGTCGTCGAGGCGATCGAGGCGTCGATCCCGCTCGCCGTGGTGATCACCGAGGGCGTCCCGGTCAAGGACACCGCGGAGTTCTTCACCCTCTCGCAGGGTTCCTCGACACGCCTGATCGGGCCCAACTGCCCGGGCCTGATCTCGCCTGGCCAGTCCAACGCCGGGATCATTCCCGCCGACATCACCAAGGCCGGCCGGATCGGGCTGGTCTCGAAGTCGGGCACGCTGACCTACCAGATGATGTACGAGCTGCGGGACTTCGGATTCTCCACCGCGGTCGGCATCGGCGGCGACCCGGTGATCGGGACGACGCACATCGACTGTCTGGAGGCGTTCGAGCAGGACCCGGACACCGATGCCATCGTGATGATCGGCGAGATCGGCGGCGACGCGGAGGAGCGCGCCGCGGACTTCATCAAGGCGAACGTGACCAAGCCGGTGGTCGGCTACGTCGCCGGCTTCACAGCACCTGAGGGCAAGACCATGGGCCATGCCGGCGCCATCGTCTCGGGCTCCTCGGGAACGGCGGCCGCGAAGCAGGAGGCCCTCGAGGCCGCCGGCGTGAAGGTCGGCAAGACGCCCAGCGCCACCGCCACCCTGATGCGCGAGATCATGACCCGTCTGGGCTCGAGCTCCCCGCCCTCCTGACCCGCCCCACACCTGCAGGAATCGAACGCTGCGTTCGAATCTCGCGCTGGACTCCGGATACTCCCGGCGTACAGCGCGAGAATGCGGCGTGCAGTGATGACCCGGGCGTGCACAGGGTGACGCGGGCGGCGGTCGGCCCTAGTTGATCTGGGTGACCCGCTCCCCGGCTCGCACGGCGATGGTCTCCCACTGGTCTTTGGTGAAGTCGTAGTCCTCGGTGGGATTCGCGAAGGTGTAGATCAACTTGGCATCGGTCCACACGACGCCGACCCGGAACTTGGTGGTCCGGGAGCCGGCCTTCTGTTGCACGGTCGCGGTGTACCCGGTGACCTTGGTGCCGCGGGCGCCGGTGCTTCGCACCGTGACCGTCTTGGACACCTCGGCCGTCAGCTTGCGCTCCTTGCAGCTCTTCAGGTTCTTCTCGATCCGATCGGCGAGCTTCCTGGCCGCCTTCGGGTTCTCCAAGGTCAGCACCACTTCGTTGACCCCGAAGTACGCCGACCCGCTCTCCTGCAGCAGATAGATCCGCGAGCTCCGTTCTTCGGCCGGCACCGTCGTCCAGTTGGTGTTCTCGCAGCCTGAGCCGGCGAAGTCATCCTTCGGGAGGTCGATCGGGGTCGCCGACCACGGTGTCGGGTCCGGTCCGGCGGGCGGCAAATCACCCGTCGCCAAGAACCCGGGCTCATCGCCACCCAGCGGTGGTGGACCCTGCTTGACCGTGGCCTTGCCGCCGCAGTCACCGCCGGCCGGTCCGCACTGCACGGCGATCACCTCGCCGAGGGCCTTCGCCGAGTACGTCACGCGCAGCGAGTCGTCCGGAGCGGTCACGTCCAGCAGGTTCAGCACCCGCCCGCTCCGGCTCAGCACCACGTTGTGGCGCACCAGGTCCTTACCGTCCGATACCTGGGCGACGACGGCCGTGGCCTGGTCGCCGAGGCCGGTCACCACCCGTCCCGATTCGAGGTAGGAACCCACCACGGCACAACCGCCGAGGGTCCGCGAGACCGCACCGAACGCCTGGATCGCCTCTTCCGGCGTGGCGTACGCGGTGGCCTCGTGCAACGCACTCGGCGGCTTCTTGCCACTGCTGCTGAGCACCTGGATGATCTTCTGCTGCGACGCCGGCTGGCCCTCGATCGGGTCGCCGCCGAAGCAGGTGGGGACGGGGGAGTCCTCGGAGGCGCCGCGCTGGGTGAGCTCGACCTTCCAGCTGCGGTCCGGATCGAGGACATCAGCCTGCTCGGGCGACAACATGAAGTCATCCGTGAGCAGGGCGCCCGTCGCTTCGGTGGGGGCGGGCTCCGTCGACGGCTCGACGTTGCTCGCGACCGAGGACGGCGGCGCGCTCGGAGCCGTGCTCCGCTGGGTGCCGATGCCGAGCACCGCGTACCCGACGGCCAGCCCCAGCACCACAACGGCCGCGACACCGCTGATCACCAGCGCCAGCTTGGCCTTTGGGCCGAGGGAGCGACGCTCGTCATCGTCGTCGAAGTCGTCCAGCTCATCCAGCCGGCCGCGGGGCATCCGGCCGCCCGCCCGCGACCGCGGCAGGATCGTGGTGGTCTCGTCCCCGCCGTGCGGCGGTCGCCGCGGTGCGAAGTTCATCTGCCGGATCAGGGTGTCCTCGGAGGGCGACGACGTCGGCGGAGAGGAGTAGGCGGCCGGAACGACCGGTTGTCCGGACGTCAGCGTCGGTGCGTCGCTGACCTCGTCGCGGTAGAGCGGCTTCGGAACGTCCTCGTCCAAAAAGCTGCCTGGCGTGGCTCCATTGGTTCCGGCGCTCGGGCCGGGGGCCGGTGGCAAGGGCTCCGACTCGGGGTCTGGTTCGTGAGCGGCGCGCCGGGGCCGGTAGCTCGCGGCCTCCTGGTCGACCATATGAACAGCTCCTCAGGTTGGGACATGCGTCATAGCGAACTGACGCGTTCGGGGCGTCCGCCGAGTTCCGGACGCCACGACGACCCAAGACTTTACCCGCGGATGGCGTGTCCCACCTATCCGTTCACAGTCACTGGGCGAGCATAGAGAGGCTATGGCCTCGACCACCACCACCCGTCGCAGCGAGGCGGGCCTCTCGCTGCGCGCAACGGTGACCCGGGGCGCGAATCCCGCGCCAGCCACGAAATCCGCCGCCGCACCGCCGATCAGCTGGCCGGTGATCGCCGTCGTCGGCGGCCTGGTGACAGCGATGGCGAGCTGGATCCTGATCGCCGGGATCGCCGTCGTCGGCTGGCTGATGGCCGACCCCGGCACGCTGGCCCAGGCCCTCGACGTGGGCACCCGGCTGTGGCTGCTGAGCAACGGCGTCAGTGCGACGCTCGCTAACAGTGCTGTCACGGTGGTGCCGTGGGGGGCGACTGCGCTGATCGCCTTCATGCTGTCCCGCTTCGCTGCCGTCACGGCCCGGCAGGTGCGGCCCGACCAGACGGCTGGACCGGCCGCCGTCACAGTGGTGCTGCTCGCGACCTATCTGGTGCCGGTGGTCGCGGTCGCGATCTGGCGCGGTGAGCCCTGGCACGCTCCCGAGCACTGGGCGGCGGTCATCGCCGTACTCGCCGGTGCATCGGTTGTCGGCAGTAGCCGTGCCCTCGGAGTTTCGTTGACGGAGGGCTGGCCGAGGTGGTTCCGGGCCCTGCCGCGTGCCGTCGTCAGCGCGCAGCTGGTGCTGTTCGTCGCCGGGGCCGCTGTGCTCGCCACCGGCCTGATCACGCATCTGGATCGGGTGAGCGACCTGCATGCCCGGCTGGACCCCGGGATCGGCGGCGGCATCGCGCTGCTCCTCGCGCAGCTCGCCGTCGTGCCGAACGCGATCGTCTGGGCCGCTGCGTACGCCCTGGGCGCCGGGTTCGTGCTCGGCAGCGGCTCGGTCGTCACACCCGCCGCGACCGAGCTCGGCATCCTGCCCGGCGTGCCGCTCTTCGGCGCCTTGCCCTCGGTCGGACCGGGGTCGACGGCCGAGCTCGGCTGGCTGGGAGCCGGCGTACTCGCCGGTGCGGTCGCCGCGTGGGTTGCGGTCCGGGCGCGGCCGGCCGCTCGGGTGGACAGCACGAGCCTGGTCGGCGGTCTCGCCGGAGTCCTGTCCGGACTCGTCTTCGTCGGTCTGGCCTGGGCCGTCGGCGGGGATCTCGGCACGGTGCGGCTCGCCGGACTCGGGCCGCGGCTGCTGCCGCTGCTGGTGATGGCGGGGACCACGCTCGGTCTGGCCGGCATGATCACCGGTCTGGTCGCGGGACTGGTCCCCAGGCGAAGCGGACGCCACTAGTCTGAACCGGTGCCGTTGCCCGCCGACCTGTCGCGCACCGACAAATCGGCCGCGGCGGTGGTCCTCATCTCGGGCACCGGCACGTTGCTCCAGGCCCTGATCGACGCCGCCCGTACGCCGGACTTCGGCCTGACGATCGTCGCGGTCGGGTCGGATCGGGCGGGCGCGGCCGGACTCGCACGCGCGGAGGCGGCTGGGATCCCCACCTTCGTGGAGCCGGTCGGCGACTACGCCAGCCGAGAGGCGTGGGACCAGGCCCTCACGGCGAAGGTGTCCGGGTACGCGCCCGACCTGGTGATCAGCGCCGGGTTCATGAAGCTGGTTGGCGAGCACTTCCTCGCCGCGTACGCCGGACGCATGATCAACACCCACCCGGCGCTGCTGCCGTCGTTCCCCGGCATGCACGGGCCGCGGGACGCGCTGGCGTACGGTGTCAAGATCACCGGCGCGACTGTGTTCCTGGTCGACGCCGGTGTCGACACCGGAGTGATCCTGGACCAGGTGGCGGTGCCGGTCGCCGAGAACGACACCGTGGACTCGCTGCACGAGCGGATCAAGATCGCCGAACGCGAGCTGCTGGTCGCGGTCACCCACAAGCTGGCCACTCGGCCCTGGCAGGTCGTCGATCGAAAGGTGACGTGGGGATGACGGACGAGACACGCCGACCGATCCGGCGGGCGCTGGTCTCGGTCTACGACAAGACCGAGCTCGCCGGCGTCGGCCGTGCCCTGGTCGAGGCCGGGGTCGAGATCGTCTCGACCGGGTCCACCGCGCGAAGTCTGGCTGACGCCGGGCTGCCGGTGACCCAGATCGAGCAGGTGACCGGGTTCGCTGAGTGCCTGGACGGGCGGGTCAAGACCCTGCACCCGAAGGTGCACGCGGGGCTGCTCGCGGACCTCCGACTCGAGTCGCACCGGGCCCAGCTCAACGAGCTGGGGATCGCGCCGTTCGATCTGCTGGTGAGCAACCTCTATCCGTTTAGCGCCACCGTCGCCTCGGGGGCAACGCCGGACGAGTGCGTCGAGCAGATCGACATCGGCGGTCCGGCCATGGTGCGCAGCTCGGCCAAGAACCACCCCTCGGTGGCGGTGGTCACCTCGCCGGGGCAGTATCCGCGGCTGCTCGAGGCGCTCGCGGGCGGCGGATTCACCCTGGCCGAGCGGCAGCAGCTGGCGGCCGAGGCGTTCGCCCACACCGCCGCGTACGACATCGCCGTGGCCGGGTGGCTCCGCGAGGAGGTGACCGAGGCGGCCGAGCCCTTCCCGAGCTGGGCCGGGGCCAGCTGGCGGCTCGCCGAGGTGCTGCGCTACGGCGAGAACCCGCACCAGCAGGCCGCGCTCTATCGCAACGACGGCACAGCCACCGGGTTGGCGGGCGCGCGCCAGCTCCACGGCAAGCCGATGTCGTACAACAACTACGTCGACGCCGACGCCGCCCGGCGGAGTGCGTACGACTTCGCCGCGCCCGCCGTCGCGATCATCAAGCACGCCAACCCCTGCGGCATCGCGGTCGGGACGGACATCGCCGACGCACATCGCAAGGCGCACGCCTGCGACCCGGTCTCGGCCTTCGGTGGGGTGATCGCGGCGAACCGCCCGGTCAGCGTGGCGATGGCCGAGCAGGTGGCCGGGGTGTTCACCGAGGTGGTGCTGGCGCCGGGGTTCTCCGACGGGGCGGTCGAGGTGCTGGCGGCCAAGAAGAACATCCGGCTCCTCGAGGTCGAGCCGTACGCGGGCGCCGTCGTGGAACGACGGCAGATCGACGGAGGCGTCCTGGTCCAGACGCAGGACCGCACCGATGCCGACCACGACCGGGCCGGAAACTGGCAGCTGGTGGCGGGGGAGCCGGTATCGGACGAGCTGCTTGCCGACCTGGAGTTCGCCTGGGCGGCGGTCCGGGCGGTCAAGTCCAATGCCATCCTGCTGGCCCGCGACGGCGCCTCGGTCGGGGTGGGGATGGGGCAGGTCAACCGGGTGGACTCCTGCCGGTTGGCGGTGCAGCGGGCCGGTGAGCGCGTACGCGGGACCGTGGCGGCGTCGGACGCGTTCTTCCCCTTCGCCGACGGCCCACAGATCCTGCTGGACGCGGGGGTGGCGGCGATCGTCCAGCCGGGCGGATCGGTGCGCGACGACGAGGTGATCGCGGCCGTTCGGGCCAGCGGGGCGTCGATGTACCTGACCGGCGCTCGGCACTTCTTCCACTGAGAGTTTGGTGATCATGACCGCACAGATCCTGGACGGCAAGGCGCTCGCCGCGACGATCAAGGCCGATCTGGCCGAGCGGGTCGCGGCGCTCAGGGAGCGCGGGATGACGCCGGGACTCGGCACCATCCTGGTCGGCGACGACCCGGGCAGCCACTCTTACGTCCGCGGCAAGCACCGCGACTGTGCGCAGGTCGGCATCGCGTCAATCCAGGTCGAGCTGCCCGCGTCGACCAGTGCTGCCGAGCTGGCAGCCAAGATCGACGAGCTGAACGCCGACCAGGCCTGCACCGGCTATCTGATCCAGCTGCCGCTGCCGGGAGCACTCGACGAGTTCGGGGCACTGATGCGCGTCGACCCCGACAAGGACGCCGACGGGCTGCACCCGGTGAATCTCGGCCGGCTGGTACTGGGGGCACCCGGTCCGCTGCCGTGCACGCCGCGGGGGATCGTCGAACTGCTCCGGCGTAACGGCGTTGCCTTGGCCGGCGCCGAGGTCTGTGTGATCGGCCGCGGCACCACGGTGGGCCGGCCGCTCGGTCTGCTGCTGACCCGCAAGAGCGAGAACGCCACGGTCACCCTCTGCCACACCGGGACGGTCGATGTCGCCGAGCACACCCGGGATGCCGACATCGTGGTCGCCGCGGCCGGCCGGCCCGGGCTGGTGACCGCGGAGATGATCAAGCCCGGCGCGGTGTGCGTGGACGTCGGGATCACGCGTACCGAGGACGGCCTGGTGGGTGATGTCGACGCCAGCGCGTACGAGGTGGCGTCCTGGGTCGCCCCCGTGCCCGGCGGCGTCGGCCCGATGACCCGGGCGATGCTGCTCACCAATGTCGTCGAACGCGCCGAGCAGCTGGCGTCCGCGTGACTCCCACCCGTCACAAGTTCCCCATGTTGCATGGGAAACCGACCAATTCCCTAGGAAGCTTCCTAGGGAATCGGCCGGTTCCCCATGCAACATGGGAAACCGGCAGGGGCCGGTAGAGGCAAGGGCGCGGTTGAGAGTGACGGTCGAGGGGCGGCGGGTCAACCGGGATCCGCGTCCGGTTGCGCGCTCGCTGCGGGTGTGGCCGCTGCTGATCGTGGTGATCGGGGTCGTTGCCGGGCTGGTCATCGCGTTCGTCGGCGAGTCGAGCTGGCGTCTCGGCGCGCTGGTCATCGGCGCCTCGCTCGGCGTCGGCGGCATCGAGCGGATCGCGCTCCCGAACGCCGACGCCGGTCTGCTCCAGGTGCGCAGCAAGGCCTTCGACGCCGCCCTGCTGCTGGTGACCGCGGCGGCCGTGATCGCGCTGGCGATCGTCGTCCCGGAGGGACGCTAGCTCGGGTTCGCCCGGAGGGACGCTAGCTCGGGTTCGTGCCCGAGGGCCGTTAGCTCAGGGGTTCAGTCGCGCGAGCTCCTGCCGGGCCAGTTCGGCCAGCAGCAGAGCCGCGTCCGGCAGCACGCTGTCGTCGAAGCGGGCCCGCTCCGAGTGATTGCTCGGCGCCGTCAGCGGATCGGCCTCGGCGCATGCGCCGAGGAACACGAACGCGCCCGGCACCTCATTGAGCACCCGGGAGAAGTCCTCCGATCCCATGATCGGGTCGGGCAGTGCCACGGCGCGCTCCGCTCCGAACAGGTCGGACGCGACCTCGAGCGCGAACGCCGCCCGCTCCGGGTCGTTGATCGTCACCGGGTACTCGCCGCTGAAGTCGATCTCGGCCGCCAGCCCGTACGCCCCCGCCAGTTCGGTGCACAACCGCTTGACCCGCTCCTGCAGCCGGGCCATGTTCGCCTCGGAGAAGGTCCGCAGTGTCGCTTCGAGGCGGGCCTCGTTCGGGATGATGTTGGACCGGGATCCGGCATGGAACGACCCGACAGTGACCAGCACCGGATCGAAGACGTCGAACTGGCGGGTGACCAGGGTCTGCAACGCGATCACCAGCTCGGCCGCCACCACGATCGGGTCGGCCGCCGCGTGCGGTCGCGACGCGTGCCCACCCCTGCCGCGCACCGTGATGATCGCTGCTGCGGAGGCAGCCATCAGCGGCCCCGGCCGGGTCCCGAAGACGCCCTTCGGCAGGTGGCTGGCGAAGACGTGCAGCCCGTACGCGGCCGAGACCCGTGGACCGGCGGCGTCCAGCACGCCCTCGTCGATCATGATCTCGGCACCGTTCCAGCCCTCCTCGCCGGGCTGGAACATGAAGACCACGTCCCCGGTGAGGGTGTCGCGCTGGCGGCTCAGCAGGGTCGCCGCACCGACCAGGGCGGAGGTGTGCAGGTCGTGGCCGCAGGCGTGCATCGTGCCGGGCGGTGCTGCGAACGGCTCACCACTCTGCTCGGTCAGCGGCAGCGCGTCCATGTCGCCGCGCAGCAGCACGGCCGGCGGGTGATCCCGGCCGCCACGGCCTCGAAGCACCGCCACCACCGAGGTACAGCTCCGGCCGAGCGTGATCTCCAGGTCCAGCCCGCTCAGCGCCTCCAGCACGGCGGCCTGCGTGTGGGGAAGCTCGAGTCCCATCTCGGGACGTTGGTGCAGAGCGCGGCGAAGCGCCCTCAGGCTCGGCCCGAGGGCGGCCGCGTCCGTTGCGGTCAGGGGAACGACCTCAGGTCGAGGACGCTCCGATGATCACCACCACCGCGATGATGTAGAGGACGATGAACACCAGGTAGAGGATCGTGAACACCTTGCCGAGGATCCGGCCGGTCTTGATCTGCGACTCGTTGCTGTAGGTGACGCCTGAGGTCCGAATGTCACCCAGGGCCTTGTTGCCCATGATCCAGGCGATCGGAGCGCAGATGCCGATGAAGATGCCGACGATGCCGAGCACCAGCACCATGGTGCCCTGCGGGTGCTCCTGTGCGACCGCGCCGTAGGGCTGCCCGTAGCCCGCGCCGTACTGAGCCGGAGGACCCGCCTGGTACTGGCCCGGCTGCTCGTACGGGTTCGCGGACGGCTGCTGTTGCCCGTAGGGGTTCGGCTGCTGCGGCTGCGCGTACGGGTTCGGCTGCTGCTGCTGCTCGTACGGGTTCGGCTGCTGCTGCTCGTACGGGTTGGGCGTCGGCTGGCCGTACGGGCTCGGCTGGGGCTGTCCGTAGGGGTTGGGAGTGGGTTCTGAGGACGGAGGCTGATTGTCGCCGTAGTTGCTCATGCGCAGCATTCTTCACCATGAACGCGGGCTGTTCTCGGCCATGTTCCAGGAACGCCCATATGGCAACGCTTCGCCGAAAGCGTTCGGCGAGGCGCTCAGAACTCTTCCAGACCGGCGCCGACGGCGAACACGACGACGAGGAGGATCGTGATGAGCACCGCCAGGGCGGTGCCGATGGCTCCGGTGACGATCCCGGCGACGGCCTGCGAGCGCCCGGCGTAGCGCCCGGGCTCGGCGTCGATCTCCGTTCGAGCCTGCCGGCCGAGCACGATGCCGGCGATTCCCACGAAACCGCCGACCCCGCAGGAGGCGGCCAGCACGATGCCGACGATGCCGAGCACCATGGCGGGCACGGCGCGCGGATGCTGGGCCGGCGCCACGCCGTAGGGACTGTAGCCGCCGGGAGTCGGCTGATAGGGAGGCGCCTCGTAGGGATTCGTTCCGTACGCGCCCGTCGGGGGCAGGTCGTACGGGCGGCTACTGCCGTAGCTGGCGTAGGGGGGCGTCGGCTGCGGGTCGAAGCCCGGATCGGCGTACGGCGCCGCAGGCGGACCGGCCGGCGGTGGCGGGGGGAAATCGGCCGGATCGGCGCCGGGGTAGGTCGGCCAGGTTTCCGGGACCGGGTCCCCGCCGAGTCCATCGGAGGGGCGAGACCCCTCACGACTGAACGGGCTTGGCGACTCGGCTCCGCGGTCGGTCATGCCTCCAAGTCTGACCTACCTCGCAGGCCAGACCGGGTCCGCGACGTGATTCGGACGGGACCCGACCGATCAGTTCGACGGTGCGACTCGCGACTTTGCGGCCAACGGCCACCGACCGCGGCTCGATGTGGCCATGATGGCTTACCACCAACCAGAGAGGACTCCCATGACGGAAGGGTCGAGCAAGCTAACGGTGCACGAGTTCGTCGAGACACTACGCGGGGGTGGGACGGGGGCACCGCTGAGGCTGACGGGAATGGCCAAGCTTCCCGACGATGACGACTACCCGCACCTGATGTTCGTTCTCGGGACCCGTTGCGCTGACTGGACCTCGGTGCCGTTCGACTCGATCGACAGTGTCGAGGTGAAAGACAGCGTGCCGTGCGACGACCACTCGCACCCACTCGTGACCTTGACTCTCAAAGAGCCTGATTCACCCGAGGGCGCCATGTTGGCCAGCCTGCTGAGGGCCGCTCTCAAACGGCGGGGAGGGCGGCGAGCAGTCCACCATCACACCACTGTCCCTGGCCAGTCAGGTGGGGAAGCGGGCACCCTGCGGTCGGCCTGCGCCGGCGCATGCAACCAGTACGAAGTGTTCGACGACGGGATCTTCGAGCTGTACTCGTGTCAAGACGTCGGCCCGGGCACGTACATCTGCTACTACCACTGACCTCAGCCGATCAAACCCGAGCGCGGAGCGCTCAGCCGATCAAACCCAGCGCGCGTACGGCGTCTCGCTCGTCCGCCAGCTCCGCCACGCTGGTCTCGATCTTGGCCCGCGAGAAGGCGTTGATCTTCAGGTCCGGCACGATCTCCCACTTGCCCTTGCTGGTCGTGCACGGGAAGGAGGAGACCAGTCCCTCGGGCACCCCGTACGCGCCGGTGGACGGCACCGCCATGGACACCCAGTCGCCCTTCGGCGTGCCCAGCACCCAGTCGCGCATGTGCTCGATCGTCGCGTTGGCCGCGCTCGCCGCCGAGCTGGCCCCCCGGGCCGCGATGATCGCCGCGCCGCGCTGCTGCACGGTCGGCAGGAAGGTGTTCTCCAGCCACTCCTGGTCGTCGACCACCTCGGCGGCGTTGCGGCCATCGACCTTCGCGTTGAACAGATCGGGGTACTGGGTGGCCGAGTGGTTTCCCCAGATGGTCATCTGAGTGATGTCGTTGACGCTGCTGCCGGTCTTGGCGGCCAGCTGGGCGACCGCCCGGTTGTGGTCCAGCCGGGTCAGCGCGTTGAACCGCTTGGCGGGGATGTCCGGTGCGTTGCTCATGGCGATGAGCGCGTTGGTGTTGGCCGGGTTGCCGGTGACCAGCACCTTGACATCGTCGGCGGCATGATCGTTGAGCGCCCGGCCCTGCGGCTTGAAGATCGCGCCGTTGGCCTCGAGCAGATCGCCCCGCTCCATCCCTTTGGTCCGCGGCCGGGCGCCGACCAGGCACGCGACGCTGACCCCGTCGAAGATGGTGTTCGGGTCATCGCCGATCTCCACTCCCGCCAGCAACGGGAAGGCGCAGTCGTCCAGCTCCATCACCACCCCCTCCAGGGCGGGCAGCGCGGGCGTGATCTCCAGCAGCCGCAGCTCCACCGGCTGGTCCGGGCCGAGCATCGCGCCGCTGGCGATGCGGAACAGCAGGCTGTAACAGATCTGGCCGGCGGCACCAGTGACGGCGATCTTGACGGGTTTGCTCACGCGTGCTCCTCGAACAGGATGTGGGTTCGTAGGCTGACGCTAGCAATGCCTTCCTCGTGAACTGGAGTGCGGTGGTCCTGACCCTGTCGGCGGCTGACGCTCCGGGGTGGGTATGCGCCCGCCTGGCCGGTGGTACTGGCACCCGGTGGATCGGCGTCGACGGGTTCGGGGCGTCGGGCAAGACGACGCTGGCCGGAGCGATCGCCGACGCGCTGCCCGGCTCGGTCGTGGTGCACATCGACGACTTCGCCCGGCCAGACCTCTCGGGCTGGGAGCGGGACCGCTTCGTCGCCCAGGTGCTGATGCCCCTGCTCGCCGGCCGTCCGGCGCGCTATCAGTGCTGGGACTTCGCGAGCAACGTCGGTGCGGATTGGCTGACCGTCCCGGTCGGAGTGCCGGTGATCGTGGAGGGGGTGTCGTCGACCGACGTCCGGCTGGGTGTGCCCTGGGACGTCACCCTCTGGGTCGACGTGGCATACGAGGTCCGGCTGGCGCGTGCCCGGGAGCGGGACGGGCCGGAGATGATGGACCGCTGGCTGGCCGACTGGATGCCGAGCGAGGAGGCGTACGCCGCAGCCCAGCGGCCGCAGGAGCGGGTCGATGCCATCGTGGTCGATACGGTGACGTAGGTGAGCTACCTGACTGAACCGCCGGACTCCGCCGAGCGTGGCGCGCTGTACGCCGCGAACGAGCGCGAGCTGGGCTACGTCGCCAACTACATCCGGGTCTTCGCGCACCGGCCCGACGTGTACCGGGTCTGGGAGGAGCTGAGCCAGGCGGTACAGGCCAACATGAGCTTCGAGCGGTATGAGGTGGCGACGATCGCTGCCGCCCGGGAGCGCGGGTCCAAGTACTGCGCGCTGGCCCACGGCCGTGGGCTGTCCAAGGAGCTGGACTCCGACACCGTCGTCAAGATCGCGACGGGGGCCGACGATGACCCCGTACGCCGGGCGGTTTACGACCTGGCTCGGCGGGTGGCGGCCGCGCCGTCCGGCGTACGCGCCGCGGACCTGGAACCGTTGCGCGCGCTCGGACTGAGCGACGCGGACATCCTCGATGTGGTGCTGACCGCGGCGATCCGCTGCTTCTTCTCCTCGGTGCTGTCCGCGACCGGCGTCGAGCCGGACCCGGCTCTCTACGAGCAGGACCCGGCGATGGTCGAGTCCCTCACCCGCTGACGGCTCCGCGCAGCCCGGCCAGCGCCTGATTGAGCGTGGCCGACGGGGTCATCACCGCACTCGCCTTGGCGTCGTCCGGCCGGTAGTAGCCGCCGAGGTCGACCGGCGAGCCCTGCACCGCGATCAGCTCGGAGTCGATCGTCTCCTGCTGATCGCTGAGGGTCGAGGCGAGGTCGGCGAATGCGGCCGCGAGGTCCGGGTCGTCGGTCTGCCCGGCGAGCTCCTGGGCCCAGTAGAGGGCGAGATAGAAGTGGCTGCCGCGGTTGTCGATGCTGCCGACCCGGCGGGCCGGCGACTTGTTCTCGTTGAGGAACGTGCCCGTCGCTCGGTCCAAGGTGTCGGCCAGGACCTGGGCCTTGGCGTTGCCGGAATGCTCCGCCAGGTGCTCGAGGCTGACGGCCAGGGCCAGGAACTCACCGAGGCTGTCCCAGCGCAGGTAGTTCTCCTTGACCAGCTGCTGGACGTGCTTGGGCGCGGATCCGCCGGCGCCGGTCTCGAACAATCCGCCGCCGTTGATCAAGGGGACGACCGACAGCATCTTGGCCGATGTCCCGAGCTCCAAGATCGGGAAGAGGTCGGTGAGGTAGTCACGGAGCACGTTCCCCGTCACCGAGATCGTGTCCTCGCCGCGCCGGATCCGCTCCAGCGAGAATGCGATCGCCTTGACCGGCGACATGATCGAGATGTCCAGGCCGTCGGTGTCGTGCTCGGGTAGGTAGCGGTCGACCTTGGCGATCAGCTGGGCATCATGGGCCCGGTCGTGATCCAGCCAGAACACGGCCGGTACGCCGGTGGCCCGGGCTCGGGTGACCGCGAGCTTGACCCAGTCCTGGATCGCGATGTCCTTGGTCTGGCACATCCGCCAGACGTCGCCCGGTTCGACCTTCGTCTCCAAGATCACGTTCCCGGCCTCGTCGCTCACCCGGACGGTGCCCGCATTCGGAATCTCGAAGGTCTTGTCGTGCGAGCCGTACTCCTCGGCCGCCTGGGCCATCAGGCCGACGTTCGGCACCGATCCCATGGTGGTCGGGTCGAGCGCGCCGTGCGCCTTGCAGTCGTCGATCACCACCTGATAGATGCCGGCATAGCAGGAGTCGGGGATGACGGCCAGCGTGTCGTGCTCCTCGCCATCGGGCCCCCACATGTGGCCGGAGGTGCGGATCATGGCGGGCATCGAGGCGTCCACGATCACGTCGCTGGGCACGTGCAGATTGGTGATGCCGCGGCTGGAGTCGACCATGGCCAGGGCGGGTCCGTCGGCCAGGCCCTGCTCGATCGCGGCCTTGATCTCGGCCCCCTCGGGCAGGGCATCGAGACCGCTCAGGATGCTGCCGAGGCCGTTGTTGGGGTTCAGGCCGGCCGCATCCAGCGTCTCGCCGTAGCGGTCGAAAACCTCGGGGAGGAAGACCCGTACCACGTGCCCGAACAGGATCGGGTCGGACACCTTCATCATGGTCGCCTTGAGGTGAACCGAGAACAGCACGTCCTCGGCCTTGGCCTGTGCCACCTGGGCCTCGAGGAAGTCCTCCAGCGCGGCAACATGCATCGCTGTCGCGTCGACCACTTCGCCGTCGCGGACCGGAACCGAGTCGCGGAGCACCGTCGTGGTGCCGTCGTCGCCGACCAGTTCGATCTTCAGTGTCGTCGCCTTCTCGATGGTGGCCGAGGTCTCGTTGGAGCGGAAGTCGTCGGCGCTCATGTGGGCGACGTGGGTCTTGGAATCCGGTGACCAGGCGCCCATCGAGTGCGGGTGGGCCCGGGCGTACTGCTTGACCGAGGCCGGCGCCCGGCGATCGGAGTTGCCCTCGCGCAGCACCGGGTTGACGGCACTGCCCTTGACCTTGTCGTAGCGCGCGCGTACGTCTCTGTCCTCGTCGGTCTGAGGCGAGTCGGGGTAGTCCGGCAGGGCGTACCCCTGGCTCTGCAGCTCGGCGATCGCCGCCTTGAGCTGCGGAACCGAGGCGGAGATGTTCGGCAGCTTGATGATGTTCGCCTGCGGCGTCTTGGCCAGCTCCCCGAGCTCGGCCAGCGCGTCCGGCTGCCGCTGCTGCTCGGTCAGCCGATCGGGGAACTGGGCGATGATCCGCCCCGCGAGCGAGATGTCCCGCGCTTCCACCCGAACACCGGCCGGCGCGGTGAACGCCTGGATGATCGGCAGGAAGGAGTACGTCGCCAGCAGCGGCGCCTCGTCGGTGCGGGTGTAGACGATGGTGGCCTCGGCCTCGGTATCGGTCACCTTCAGAACGCTATCGCGGCACGAGTAGCAGCCGCTCCATGGCGTCGGCCAGCCACGCGGCGAACCGGTCGTGGGACCAACCCGCCACCGCGACGAGCTGGTAGTACAGCGGCGGCCCGACGAGCATCGACCACAGGTCGGCGATCTCGTCCGGGGTGCGGTCGGGGCGCAGCACTCCCTCGGCCAGGAAGATTGGCACCGGACCGTTCAGCATGCCCTCGCGGCGTTCGTGCTCCCACTTCTGATGGAGCGCGCGGGCCTCGGGGTCGACCTCGGCGGCGCCCTGCAGGGCGTGGTGCAGCGCCGCGACCCGGCTGTTGGCGTCGGCCGCGAAGCGCGCGAACGCGGCGACTCGGCGGTAAGGGTCGCGCTCACGGATCAGGCTCTGGATGCCTTCCCGGGCCACCATCGGGACCGGCTCGTCGTCGGTGGCCATCGCGAAGTCGTACGCGAGCTTGAGGAGCTCGACCTTGCCTCCCGGTACCGCGGTGAACACCGTCTTGCGGCTGACCCCGGCCTTCGCCGCGATGGCGTCAACGGTGGTGGCGGCGAATCCGTCCGCGGCGAACAGCTCGCCGGCGGCGTTCACCACCTGCCAGCGAGTACGCCGGGCCTGATCGGCGCGGAGGGCCGAGGTGTAGGTCCTCTTGTGGTTGTCAGTCATTTTGAGTTACTCTCAGTGTAACCAATACATTGCTAGTAGTGCAAAGGCTCCCTCATGCAGGTCACGATTGTCGGGTCAGGTCCCGCCGGGATGGTCGCAGCACTCCTGCTGGCTCGTCGGGCGCATGCGGTCACCTTGATCGATCGCGAGCCTGGACCGGAGTCGCCACTGAGCTGGAACAAGCGCAGCGTCTTCCAGTTCCTGCTGCCCCACGGTTTCCGGCATCCCATCGCCACAGCACTGTCGGAGTACCTGCCGGACGTGTTCGACGACCTGCTGGCCACCGACCCGGTCATCTCCGCTGGTCCCGGAATGCCGGTGCAGCGCGCCATGCTCGGTCTGCGGCGCGAGGTCTTCGACCGCGTGCTCTGGACTGCGGTCGACCGTGAGCCGGGTATCACTCGGCTGCTCGGCCACGTCGAGCGGCTGGACGTGGCCGGCGACCGTGTACGCGGTGTGGTCATCGACGGAGGCGTGCAGCCGGCCGACCTCGTCGTCGACGCCAGCGGTCGGGGCTGGGTCAGTGCCGCGCTGCGGGGTGTCCCGGAGGGCGGGGAGTGTGCCTTCGGCTACGTCTGCCGGCGGTACCGGCTGCGGCCCGGCGCCGAACCCGGCCCGACGACCTTCCCCTCGGTGTACACGCGGTTCTGCCGCGGCTACCAGGAGCTGATCTTCCGGGAGGATGCGGGCTACTTCAGCGCGCTGGTCGTCCGGGAGCGGACCGACCGCGGGCTGGCCGGGCTGGCCGACGAGGCGGTCTGGGAGGCTGTGGTGCCGCTGCTGCCGGGTGTCGGGGCCTGGACCGAGGTGGAGCGGGCCGTTCCGGTCGGACCAGTCCGGGCCGGGACGGGCATCACGAACACCTACCTCGGGCAGGCTCGTCAGCTCGCCGGGCTGCTGGCCATCGGCGACTCGGTCTGCATCACCAACCCGACGGGCGCCCGGGGCGTCCCGCTCGCCGTGCTCTCCGCGGTCGCGTTGGCCGATCTCGTCTGCGACCGGCCTGCTTCCGACTGGGCCGCCGAGCTGGACCGCTGGTGCCAGGCGAACATGCGGCCCTGGTTCGACGACCACGTGGAGATGGACGCGGCGCTGCTCGACCGCTGGCACGGCGTACCCCTCGACCTCAACCGCCGGCTCCCCGTCGATCTGCTCGCCGCGATCGGCGACGCCGAGCCGTCGCTGATCCCCCAGCTCGTGCCCTACCACCTGATGGCCGCCACCTCCGCCAGCCTCGACCCCCTCCGCCCGCGGGCTCACGAGATCTACGCCTCCGGCTGGCACCCACCCGAACTCGCCGGCCCCAGCCACGCCGACCTCGTCGCCGCCATCTCCGCTGCGAAGGCCCGTCTCGACCTCGCCGCGTAACCCCTCTCTTACTCCGACTTGTCAGCGTGGGTCGTTGCTCTGGCGACGCCGTACGCTGACAAGTCGGCAAGGCCTGTGGATGACCGAAACGCTGTCCACAGAGTCGGTGAAGGGTGATCGATTCGAGCCGACATCCTGAGACTCCAGGCGTGAAGAGGTATGCCAACCCCGCACCCACCTCGCAGGTGCGTGCCGCGTACCGGTTCGGGGTGCTGCGCCGTGACCAAGCGGACGTGGTTGGGCTGACCGAGGGCTACATACGCAACCAGGTTCGGGCTTCACGCTGGACGGTCTGGGGCGACCACGTCGTCCTGACCCAGAACGGATCTCCGAATCGACGTCAGCGGATGTGGCTCGCGGTCATGGACGCGGGCTTTCCGGCGGCACTGGCGAGCCACACCGCGCTGGAGCTCGCCGGGTTCCGGAGCTGGGCGAAAGAGGCAGACCAGATCCATCTCGTGATCCCACGAGGCAGTCGGACGGTGCGATGGCCGGGAATCCGGGTGCATGAGTCGCGACGGCTCGATCCAGACCGCCGGGCCTGGTTCGAGGGGCTGCCGGCAACCTCGATCCCGCAGGCGGCGATCGACGCCGGCGCCTGGCAACCGTTCCCGCGGTTCGCGTGCGCCATGCTGGCGGCAGTCGTTCAACAGCGTCTCACCTCGGTGGCCGAGCTCACCGAAGAGCTCGGCCGGGTGGGACGCGTCCGGCACAAGGCCCACCTCCGGTTCGTGCTGACCGACATCGACGAGGGTGCCCACGCATCTGGAGAGCTCGACCTCGCCCGGCTCTGCCGAAGGTTCGGCCTGGTCCGTCCGGTCCGCCAAAGCCGCCGCCGGGACGCGTCCGGCCGGCTGCGCTATCTCGATGCCGAATGGGACCTCGTCGACGGATCGCTGGGAGTGCTGGAGATCGACGGTCGACATCATCTCGAGGTTGAGCACTGGGAGGCCGATATGCAGCGGGAGCGAGCGCAGGTGATCAACGGCCGACGAGTGCTGAGGGCGACCAACATCGAGCTGCGCATCGACCCATCGGCCTTGGCTGCGGACCTGATCGCGCTCGGCGTACCTCGCACCGAGTTGTCAGCGTGAGCCGTCGCCATAGCAACGACCCACGCTGACAAGTCGGTCCTAGAGGGTGGCGGCGCGGCCGATCTGGACGAGCTTCCAGCCGGCGTTCTTCCAGGTCGGGGCGTGCAGCTTGAGGCGGCCGTCGATGATCACCTTGCTCTTGACCAGGTTGCCCAGCTTGTCCGGGTCGAGCTGGCGGAACTCGGGCCACTCGGTCAGGTGCAGCACCACTTCGGCGCCGAGCACCGCTTGTTCCACGCTGGCCACCTGGGTGAAGCCCTCCCGGGGTGGCAGCCGGGCCTGCGGATCATAGATCCGTACGTCGGCGCCGTGAGCGTGCAGCTGGTCGGCCACGGTCAGGGCGGGGGAGTTGCGGGTGTCGTCGGTGCCCGGTTTGAAGGCCGCCCCCAGCACCGCGATCCGCTTCCCGGAGACGTCGCCGCCGGCCTGGTCGATCGCCAGGGCGGCGAGCTCGGTCCGCTGCCCGTCGTTGATCGCCTCGACGGCCTTGATGAAGTCGCTCAGCACCGTCACACCCAGCTCGTCGGCCCGCACCGCCAGCGCCTTGATGTCCTTGGGCAGGCACCCCCCGCCGAAGCCGAGACCGGCGTTGAGGAACTCCCGGCCGATCCGGTGGTCGTAGCCGAGAGCGTCGGCCAGCAGGGTCACGTCGCCGCCCGCCGCCTGGCACATCTGGGCCATCGCGTTGATGAAGCTGATCTTGGTCGCCAGGAAGGAGTTCGCCGCGACCTTGATCAGCTCGGCGGTCGCGATGTCGCAGCGGATCACCGGCACCCGATCGGTGATCGGAAGAGCGTAGATCTCCTCGAGCACCGGCAGCGCCCGGCCGGGGTGGGTCCCGAAGACCAGCCGTTCCGGCCGCAGAGTGTCCTCGACCGCGTACGCCTCGCGCAGGAACTCCGGGTTCCAGGCCACTTCGACCGCATCGCCGGCCGGCGCCTGCCGCCGCAGCCGCTTCTCCAGCGCCAACGCGGTGCCCACCGGCACCGTCGA
The DNA here is from genome assembly GCA_963711015.1 of uncultured Actinomycetota bacterium. Lineage (GTDB taxonomy): Bacteria > Actinomycetota > Actinomycetes > Propionibacteriales > Propionibacteriaceae > Microlunatus. Next base: position 75,205 of record CAVQCQ010000009.1, on the reverse strand, counting down.
CTTGCCGACGACCAGGGTCGGCTCGCTCAGCAAGGGAGCCAGGGTGTCGATCGCGGCATGCAGCTGGGACAGGTCGGCCGCGCCGGTCGGACCCGACGGCGTACCCAGCGCCAGGAAGTGCACATCGGCCCAGTCGGCGATCTCGTGGTAGTCGGTGGTGAACCGGAGCCGACCGGACCCGGTGTGCTTGTCCAGCAGCGGTTCGAGCCCGACCTCGAAGATCGGCGACTGTCCGGCGTTCAGCGTCTTGACCCGGTCGACGTCGATATCCACACCGATCACCTGATGACCGAACTCGGCCATTCCGGCGGCGTGGGTCGCTCCCAGGTAGTTGGTGCCGATGACACTTACCCGCAACGTCATTGCGCGATTTTCCCACAACGCAGGTCGAGGATGTGCTTCCAGCACAGGCCGGATCAGGGATGTGCGTAGAGCACGAGGTCGGACAGGGTTCCGTCGCCGAGCGGTTCAGCCGCCCTCAGGACGCCCACCTCGCGGTAGCCGGCGGCGCTCGCGGCGTGCCGGGAGGCGCGGTTCTCAGCCGCGCAGCGGATCGCGATCGAGCGGGCCAGCCCTGCCTGCTCCGCATGCTGGGTGACCAGCCGCACCGCCTCGGTGACCACGCCGCGCCCCCGGGCATCGGGGTGGGCCCAGTAGCCGATCTCGCCGCGCGGCGCGTACGTCCCCAGCCCCTCCAGGCTGATCGCGCCGAGGCAGAGCCCGCTGGCCGCATCGGCGACACACCACACGATCCCGGTGCACCGAGCAGCCAGCTCGCGGGTCGCCTCCAGGTAGCTCAGCGCGTCATCCCGGGTGTACGGCCGGGGCAGCGAGACCAGCCAGTGCTGGGTCCGCTCGTCCGAACAGGCCTCGGTGATCCGGTCCACGTCGGACTCCGCGAACGGACGCAGCAGCACTGACGCGCCCCGCAGCTCGACGGGCTCCAGCCACGGCACCGGCGTACGCGGGTCGTCGCGCAGCAACGTGGCCACCCAGCCGTCCACCGGCGTGCCCCGCTGCACCAGCAGGTGCCGGACCGTTCCGTCGAACACGAACCCGGCCTGGGCGGCGACCCGGCGCGACGCCCAGTTGCCGACCTTGGCGCGCCAGCGGATGGCGGACAGGTCGGCTGCCCCGAACCCCCACGCGCAGACCAGCCTGACCGAGGCGCTCATCAGTGAGCGCCCGCGCGCTGCCGGGTGCAGGGCGAAGCCGATCTCGCCAGTGCCGTCGCCGCGCACTCGCAGCGAGATGCTGCCGCAGAACTGGCGCGCGCCGTCGCGCTCGGCCTCCACGACCCACGAGGCATGGCTGCCGTCCTCCCAACCCGATGCCAGAACGTCCAGAAACGCTCGCGCATCGTCCAGCGAGTACCCACCGGGCGGATCGGGCACGTTCGAGGTCCAGCGAAGCGTCTCCGGATCTCGGCTCTGCTCGACCAGAGCAGGCAGATCGGCCTCGGTCGCGGCGCGCAGGACGATGCCGGCGGCCGGGTCCAGCAAGGTCGGAACTCCGTCCGGAAAGGACCGCGCGAGCGCGGAGACTCCGGCCGACATCGAGTCCATCCGCTCATCCAAGCGATCGTCCCGCCCGGCGACAACTGCGACTCACTACGCTGACCTGAGTGAGCGCCGACCCCCACGGCCGAAGGCCGGCGAGAACGTGAGCCGGCGATGAGCACCGTGCTGCTCAACATCGCGCTGATCCTGGTGCTGATCATCTGCGGCGGCATCTTCGCGGCGGCTGAGATGGCCCTGGTCTCGCTGCGCGAGAGCCAGATCAAGCAGCTGATCCACCGCGGCAAACGCGGCCAGACGGTGGCCCGGCTGGCTGAGAACCCCAACCGTTTCCTCTCCGCGGTGCAGGTCGGGGTGACGCTCTTCGGCTTCCTGTCCGCCGCGTTCGGCGGGGCCACCCTGGCCGACGACCTGTCGCCGCTGCTGCAGCGGACCGGGCTGTCCGAGCCGGTCGCCGACACCATCGCGCTCGTGTTGATCACGGTCGTGATCGCCTACGCCTCCATCGTGCTCGGCGAACTGGTGGCCAAACGGCTGGCGCTGCAACGCGCCGAAGGCGTGGCGCTCGCACTGGCCCCCATGATCGACTTCGTGGCCCGGATCGCGAAGCCGGTGATCTGGCTGCTGGGTGTGTCCACCAACGCCGTCGTGCGGGTGCTCGGCGGCGACCCCAAGGCCGGTCGCGAGGAGGTGACGGATGAGGAGATCCGCGCCCTGGTCGGGGCTTCGACCACGCTCGGCGACGAGGAGCGGCAGATCGTTGAGGAGGTGTTCGCGGCGGGCGAGCGCAGCCTGCGGGAGGTGATGCTGCCGCGTACCGAGGTCGACTTCCTGCCCGGCGACATGCCGGCGCACCGGGCCGTACGCGAACTCATCAAGGCACCGCACTCGCGCTACCCCGTCACGGGGGAGTCGGCCGACGACATCCTCGGCTTCGTCCACGTCCGCGACCTGCTCGATCCCGAGATCAGCACCCGGACCCTGCCGGTCTCCGAACTGGCCCGGCCGGTGCTGTCGATGCCGGACACGGTTCCGGTGCTGCGGGCGCTGAGCGACATGCGCCGGGCGTCGGCGCACCTGGCCATCGTGCTCGACGAGTACGGCGGGACGGCCGGCATCGTCACCATGGAGGACCTGATGGAGGAGCTCGTCGGCGAGATCACCGACGAGTACGACGTGGTCGTCGAGGAGCGGGTGAGCTCGCGCGGCGATCTGGTGATCGACGGCCTCACCACGCTGGACGAGTTCGAGGAGAAGACCAGCCTGGTGCTGCCCGAAGGGCCCTACGACACCCTCGCCGGCTACTTCATGGCCCAGCTCGGCCAGCTGCCGGCGGTGGGCGACGTGGTGCGGGCCGAGCTGACACCGGCCGTGATCGACTCCGAGAACGACCAGCCGGTGCCGATCGAGCTGCGGGTCAGTGAGCTCGACGGCCGCCGGGTCGCCGCCATCGTGGTGCACCGGTTGGCCAGCGACCCCGGGTCGCAGGCGGAGTTCCCCGGGAGTGCCTCGAACCCGAGCAGCCGGCCGGGTCCGTAGCCGGCGAAATCGCGTTCCCACCGCTCAGCCGGTTTGAGAGGATGGCCCGCGTGTCAGACGTCGCCACCCCTCACCGGCCGCGGGTCCTCTCCCTGGCCCAGCCCACCGCGGACTCGCTGCATCTCGGCAACTTCCTGGGCGCGCTGCGGCAGTGGGTGCCGCTGCAGACCGACCACGAGGCGTTCTTCGGGGTGGCCGACCTGCACGCGCTGACCGTTGATGTGGACCCGGAGGTGCTGGCCGACCGGCGGCTGCGCAGCGCGGCCCAGATGATCGCGGCCGGCGTGGATCCGGATGTCTCGACGGTGTTCCTGCAGTCCGAGGTGCCCGAGCACACCCAGCTGAGCTGGATCCTTGGCTGCCTGACCGGCTTCGGGCAGGCGCAGCGGATGACCCAGTTCAAGGACAAGTCGGCCCGGATGGGGGCCGAGAGCACCAATGTCGGGCTCTTCACGTATCCGGTGCTGATGGCCGCCGACATCCTGCTCTACCAGGCCAACTGGGTGCCGGTGGGTGAGGACCAGCGGCAGCACCTGGAGCTCAGCCGCGACCTGGCCGTGCGGTTCAACTCGCGCTACGGGCCGGCGTTCACCGTGCCCGAGCCGTACATCGTGCCGTCGGTGGGCAAGATCAGGGACCTCGCCGAGCCGACCGCGAAGATGAGCAAGACCGGGTCCGCGCCGAGCGGGATCATCGAGCTGCTCGATGATCCCAAGATCAACGTCCGCAAGATCAAGTCGGCGGTGACCGACTCCGGCCGGGAGATCATCTTCGACGAGGTGGACAAGCCGGGCGTTGCCAACCTGCTGACCATCCTGGCCGCGCTCACCGGCACCGACGTCGCGACGCTGGTCGAGAAGTTCGCCGGCCGCGGCTATGGCGACCTCAAGTCTGCGGTAGCCGATGCCGTGACGGAGCTGGCCGTGCCCTACCGGGAGCGGACCCTGCAGCTGATGGAAGAGCGGACCGAGCTGCGAAAGATCCTCACCGTGGGCGCCGAGCGGGCCCGGGAGGTGGCCAGTGCCACGCTGGCCGACGCGTACGCGAAGGTCGGTCTGCGCCCGCCGACGTAGATCTTCTCTCTACAGCTCGATGGTCGGGCTGAGGACGGTCGACTCCTCGCCGCCCTCGCGTACCAGGTGCAGCGCGAACTTGGCCAGCCCGGTCGGTACATGTTCGAAGACGAACCGGCCGTCGTCGTCCGCGTACGTCTCCTGCGGTCCGTCGGTCAGCAGCACCTCGACCCGGATGCCGCCGCCCGGGGCCGCCCAACCGTCGATCCGGATCAGGCCGTCGGCCTCCTGGGTCAAGGTGACCATGGTGGTCAGCGACTCGCTCGTGAAGGTGATGGTCCGCACCGACTCGGTCGCCGCGCTGCGCGTACCCGCCGTCTCCAGGTCGAGTTGGATCAGTGTCGCCACCTCGGCGTGCAGCGCGTCGAGGGTGATCTCGAACTGGATCCGTTCCACCAGTCCGTCGGGAACCGGATCGTTCTCGTCGTAGAAGGCCCGCAGCGAGTTGAGAATGGCGAAGTCCGTCGGGTCGAGCTTCTCGGCGGCGAGCAGATCTTCGAGCCCGCGGTCGTCGGATACGTTCATTTCATCTCCCAGCTGGGGTCTTGGGCGAGGGCGATCCGCAGTTTGGCCAGGCAGCGGCCTCGAGTGGGCCCGATGCTGCCCTGCGGCATGCCCAGCGCCTTGGCTAACTCGGCATAGTCAGGTCGGTCGGCGAAGGCGATCACGCGAAGGAGGGCCCGACAGCGCTCGGGGAGCGCGGCGATGTGCTGCCAGAGCCGGTTGTCGGACTCGGCGCGCAGGACGGTGTCCTCGACCGCCTCGAGCCCTTCCTCGCGGATTCCGCCCGCCGCCTCCATGTCTTCGGGCCGGACCCGCGTCTGCGTCCTGGACACCCGCCAGGCCTCCCGCTTGGTCGTGACCACCAACCACTGCAGCACGGCCAACGGCTCGCTGATGCTGTCGGCCTTGCGGACCAGTGTCAGCCAGACGGTTTGCAGCACGTCCTCGCTCGAGGCGACGTCCAGCCGCGAGGCTCGTGCGGTGTGCCACAGGATCGGAGTCAGGATCTTGACCAGGTCGGCCATCTTGGCCTCGTCACCGTCGCGGTAGCCCGCAAACAGCCGTCCCGCGCGGGTCGCGAGGCTCTCCTCCACGGTGCCGCCGGTCACCCGGCCACCCCTTGGTGGGCAAGTCGGACCGGGTGTTGGGGGGGATGCCGGTCACTCCTGGTCGTCATCGGCGAACACTCGCTCCCGGCTCGCTGCCATTCTCGGACTGGCGCGCTCCGCCGTCGCGCCAGTCCCTTCATACCCAACAAGAGCCGTGCCGGTAAGCCCTGATACGTCACGGGGAAACGGATTCGACCGAATTGTCCGGGTGTTGTCCGGGTTGCTGAGCGGCAGCGCATCGCTAGCCGAGTCGGTCATCGACATAGCACCATCGCCAGACCTCGCCCGGCTCGATGCTGCGCATCACCGGATGCCGCGTGTCGCGATGGTGCCGCGCGGCGTGCCGGCCGACTGAGGAGTCGCAGCACCCGACGTTGCCGCAGCTGAGACAGATCCGCAGGTGCACCGTACGCGTCCCCTCGCGTACGCAGTCCAGGCAGTAGCCGGGTCCGGTCGGCTGGATGTCGTGTGGTGCCGTGACCAGGTGGTCACAGGCGCCGACCGGGTCCAGCGGCGTCGCCACGGGCGTCTCGTCGAGCTCGTCGGCACGCTCGGTCGCGATGGCCAGCATCGACTCCTCGATGTCGAGCGATGCCAGCACCTCCGCGATCACATCCTGGTCGATGGTTCCCGAGTCGCGGATCTTGAGCACCTCCGCCCGCTCCACCTCGAGAGTCTTCAGCCGCAGCCGGCGATACTGCTCGGCCGGCGTCTCCACCTCCGACCGACTCCCGAGCTTCTCCCAGAGCCCCTCCGGCCGGGCGGCGATCCGGTCCCGCAGCAGCTCGATGGTCTCCGGCGCGTCGGTCGGCCGGGCGATGGCATCCAGCGCCGCCAACGCGGCGCCGGTCGAGGACTGGATGACCGTTGCGGCCTGCAGCGCGTCCGAGCGCGGGTCGGGACCGCGCAGGCCCAGTCTGCGGACCAGCGCCGGCAGGGTCAGACCCTGGATCAGCAGTGTCCCGACGGTGACCACCAAGGCGCAGAACAGGAGCAGGTCGCGGTCCGGCGTGCCTTCCGGGATCAGGTACGCCGCGGCCAGGGTGACCACGCCTCGCAGCCCGGCCCAGCCGATGACCAGGATCGAGGACCAGGACGCCGGGCCTTCGTCGGCGTGCCGGTCGTGCTTGAACAGGAAGAACCGCGCCGCCGCGACCCAGGCCAGCCGGATCACGATCACGCCGACGAGCACCGCCACGCAGAAGACGGTGATCCGGGCGCCGGACACCTCCGACTCCGACAGGCCATCCAGCAACCGGCTGGTCTGCAGCCCGATGAGCAGGAAGACGGCGTTCTCCAGCAGGAACTGGATGGTCTGCCAGTTGACGCGCTCGGCCAGCCGGGACCGGCCGGACTGGATCACCGGCGACCGGTGGCCGAGCAGCAGCCCGGCCGTGACCACCGCGATCACCCCCGACCCGTGGAAGTCGCCATAGCCCAGCTCCTCGGCGGGCACGTACGCCAGCCAGGGCACCGTGAACGAGATCGCCGTATCGAAGACCGGTTGGGTGATCCGCTTCCGGATCGGGGTGATCACGACGACGATCAACAGGCCGACGAGCACCCCACCCAGCGCCGCGATCAGGAAGCCGGCGCCCACCTGCGCCGCGGTCACCGTCGCGCCCATGGCCAGAATCGCGACCCGCAGGCAGGTGATGGCGGTCGCGTCGTTGATCAGCGACTCGCCTTCCAGGATCGTGACGAGCCGCCGCGGCAGGCCGACCCGACGGGCGATCGAGGTGGCGGCGACGGCGTCCGGCGGCGCGACGACGGCGCCCAGCGCGAACGCCAGGGCGAACGGCACCGGCAGGATCAGCCAGGTGATCACCCCGACGCCGAGCGCGGTGACCACGACGAGCAGCACGGACAGGTAGCCGATCGAGCGGCGGTTGGCCCGGAAGTCGATGAACGACGTGCGGATCGCGGTGGCGTAGAGCAGTGGGGGCAGGAAGCCGACCAAGATCACCTCGGAGGTGAGCTCCGGCGCATCGACGAACGGCAGGAACGAGGCCACCATCCCGACCAGCAACAACAGCAACGGGGCCGAGAACCCGAATCGCGATGCCGCCGCCGTGACCAGCAGGACGGTGACAACCAGGGCGAGAGCCTCGATCGCGAAGTGCACGGCGCCATCTTCCCGCCTTGGCCGAAAAACACGTATTCGACGGTGATCGGCCTCCATCCGCCGCCCCGTGCGAGGATCGATCGCGTGACGGTGCCGCTGGCCGACGACGGGTCGACGCTGCTCACCGGACCGGCCGTGCACGGGCTGCTCGAGGCGGCGGTCGAGCACGCGGGAGGCTCACTCGTCTCCTGGCGGCTGGACCACGTCGACGCCAACCCTCGGCGTTCGACCACGGCGACGTACGCGGCCATGGTCGACTGGCCGACGGGCCGCCGCGAGGAGCTGCTCGGGGCGAGCGCACGGGTCGGCGGCCGCAGCGGCAACGACGACCGGGCGACGGTGTTCGGCGACGGCGGCCGCGAGGTCGCGGTCTGGCTCTATCCCGATGACCCCGACCTGCCGGGACTGCGCCGGGCCTCCGCGCCGGCGGAGGTCGCCGCGATCCTGGCCGAGCACCAGGTGCTGCCGCAGCGGGCCGAGCCCGATCAGGTCCGACTGGAGATGATCAGCTACCGGCCGCGGCGACGTGCGGTGCTCAAGGTCGGCGTCGCCACGCCGGCCGGTCCTCGGACTTTCTTCCTGAAGGTGTTGCGGGAGTCCACGCTGGGTCCAACCCTGGACCGGCACCGGCTGCTGCTGGCCGCCGGCATTCCGGTTCCGGTCGTGCTGGCCGCGACCGCCGACTGCTGCATCGTGCTGCAGGAGGTACCGGGCCGGCCCCTGGCGTACGCGATCTTCGACGAGCCGATGCCCTGTACGGCCGAGAACATGATCATGCTGTTGGACGCGCTGCCGGCCGGGGTCGCGGCTCTGCCGCGGCGACCACCGTGGACCGATGCCGTCGGCGTCTACGCCGAGACGGTCGCTGCGGCCCTGCCCGCCGTGGCGCCGCAGCTCGGCTGGCTGACCGGCCAGATCACCGCTGGACTCGCGGGCATTGCGCCGGGGACCGAGGCGACCCACGGCGACTTCCACGAAGGCCAGCTGTTCGTGGCCGGCGGGGTGATCACCGGAGTGCTCGACGTCGACACGGTCGGGCCGGGCCGCCGGGCCGACGACCTGGCCTGCCTGCTGGCTCATCTGTCCACGGTGCAGCGGATGACTGCGGAACAGTCGGCGAGCCTGGTCCGCTTGATCAACATCTGGCAGCCGGCCTTCGACGCGCGGGTCGACCCGCGCGAGCTCCGGCTGCGGGCGGCCGCGGTGATCATCTCCTTGGCCACCGGCCCGTATCGCGGCCAGGAGCCGCACTGGGAGACCGAGACGAGGGCGATGCTGAACGCGGCGGAAGGACTGGTGCGGACCGCCCTCGCGCGAGATTAGTGCTTCTGACTAGGGCCGCGATCGTTGCGTCTGTGAAGCATCTGTGACTAGAGTTAACGTGTCGGCGTTGCGCAATCGGCGCCGGCTGCAGCGGAAATCCGCTGTGCTCGAGGATGGCATTCGGGTCTGTAGTCAGGACGGCGTTCGGGGGAATGTGCCGCTGAGCACTTCTGCCTCCCTTCTCCCGTAGGCGCCGGTCGGGCTTTGGCTCGGGGTGGCATTCTCGCGTGGGAACTACTCGGGGGAGTGGCTGCCATCGTGCTTGCCGATGTCGGGTTCTCGTGCACACGCTTCGTGGTCGCGGGAGCCAGGTCTGCGTTCATGATCACCTTCCATCGAGTGTGTGAGTGCCCATCGCCTCCAGAAAGGGCGATGAGCACCAGTTGAAGCGAGGCCGATCGCTCGCGATCGACTCGCCCGTGACGCACGGCAGTCGCTTCTCCCTCGGGGGACGGGGCGGCTGCCGTGTTTGTCTGGGACCATGCCGGGGTGAGCAGCGACACGGAGTCGGGCACCAGATTCGAGCCGGTCTATGGGCCGGAGGCGCTGGCCGACTTCGATCCCGTTCGCGAACTGGGCCGGCCCGGGGAGTTTCCGTTCACCCGAGGCGTCCACCCGTCGATGTATGTCTCCAGGCCCTGGACCATGCGGCAGTACGCGGGATTCGGCACCGCGGCAGAGTCCAATGCCCGCTATCTCGAGCTGATCGCCCACGGCACCGCCGGCTTGTCGGTGGCCTTCGACCTGCCGACCCAGATGGGCTACGACTCCGATTCGTCGGTGGCCGTCGGAGAGGTCGGCAAGGTCGGGGTGGCCATCGACTCGCTGGAGGACATGCGGCGGCTGTTCGCGGGCATCCCGCTGGATGAGGTCTCCACCTCGATGACGATCAACGCGCCGGCTGCCGTGCTGCTGCTGCTCTACCAGCTGGCGGCCGAGGAGCAGGGCATCGACGCAGCGCGGCTGAGCGGCACGATCCAGAACGACGTGCTCAAGGAGTACATCGCGCGCGGTACCTACATCTACCCGCCGCAGCCCTCACTGCGCCTGGTCAGTGACACGTTCGCCTACTGCCGGGCGCACCTGCCGCGCTGGAACACCATCTCGATCTCCGGCTACCACATGGCCGAGGCCGGAGCGACGCCGGCGCAGGAGGTGGCGTTCACCTTGGCCAACGGGATCGCCTATATCGAAGCGGCGCTGGCCGCCGGGCTGGCGGTGGATGAGATCGCGCCGCGGCTGTCGTTCTTCTTCGTCGCCCGAACCACGCTGCTGGAGGAAGTGGCGAAGTTCCGGGCGGCCCGGCGGATCTGGGCGCGGCTGATGAAGGAACAGTTCGGCGCGACCGAACCGCGGTCGATGATGCTCCGCTTCCACACCCAGACGGCGGGGGTTCAGCTGACCGCCCAGCAGCCCGAGGTCAACCTGGTCCGGGTCACGCTGCAGGCGCTCGCCGCCGTGCTGGGCGGCACCCAGTCGCTGCACACCAACTCCTTCGACGAGGCGATCGCCCTGCCTACCGCCAGGGCCGCCCGGCTGGCGCTGCGCACCCAGCAGGTGCTGGCCTACGAGACGGACCTGACCAAGACCGTCGACCCGTTCGCCGGCTCGTATGCGGTGGAGTCGCTGACCGACGACGTCGAGGCCGAGATGCTGCGGCTGCTCGAGGCGGTCGCCGACCGGGGTGGGGCGGTGGCGGCGATCGAGCAGGGCTTCCAGAAGAGCGAGATCGAGCGCTCCGCGTACGCGGTGGCCCAGGAGGTCGACCGCGGCGAGCGGATCGTCGTCGGCGTGAACCGCTTCGCCCTGGACGAGGAGGAGGCGTACGTCCCGCTCCGGGTGGACCCGGGGATCGAGGCCGAGCAGTCGGCCCGGCTGGCCGACCTGCGCCGCCGCCGGGACGCGGCCGCGGTGGAATCGGCGTTGGCCGAGGTCAGGGCGGCCGCGCGGGGGAGTGACAATGTGCTGCCTGCGCTGAAACGCGCACTGGCCGCGTACGCCACCGTGGGTGAGGTCTGCGACGCGCTCCGCGACGTCTGGGGCACCTACCAGCCGACCGATCGCTTCTGACCGGCCCCGTTCGGCCTCCGGACCGACCGTAGGAGCCTGCCAACCGGTTGGTGTAGACCGCAGGGCGGAACGGCCCCGGGAAAGGCATTCGCGACGGCGCCGCGCGTGACCGTCTGGTTACGACTCGACCAGCATCCCCGCGAGGTAGGCCGACCGTGACAAACTGAGTGCGATGCGGGCGGGTGCTGGGGATGAGGCGCGACGAGTAGCCATCGAGCGACTCGTCGACGATCTCGAAGAGCGCCTGATTGCGTTGCGCCGCGACATCCACGCTCACCCTGAGGTCGGCAACTTCGAGCACCGGACCACGGCGTTGATCATGGACGAGCTCGAGCAGGCCGGCCTGGTGGTCAAGATCCTGCCGATCGGCACCGGCGGCTACTGTGACGTGCTCCCCAACGGCTTCGAGTACGGCGAGGGTCTGATCGGTGTGCGGGCCGACATCGATGCGCTGCCGATCGACGACGGCAAGGACGTGTCGTACGCCTCACAGAACCCGGGTGTCTGCCACGCCTGCGGTCACGACGTGCACACCGCGATCTTGATCGGACTCGGACTCCTGCTCGCCCAGCTGCGCGAGGACAACCTGCTGAACCGCGGCGTCCGGCTGATCTTCCAGCCGGCCGAGGAAAGCAGCCCGGGCGGGGCGCTGGACGCCATCGACGGCGGGGTGCTGCAGGATCTGACCGAGATCTTCGCGCTGCACTGCGACCCCCGAACCGACGTCGGTCAGCTCGCGCTCAAGGTCGGCGCCATCACTTCCGCTGTGGATCAGGTCGACATCACTCTCACCGGGATCGGCGGCCACACTTCGCGTCCACACCTGAGCCAGGACATCATCGGCGCGCTCGGCGAGCTCGCGACCACCACGCAGCTGGTGCTCTCCCGAAGGGTCGATCCGCGGAGCGGCGTCTCGCTGATGTGGGGCTCGATCCGCTCCGGATCGGTGGCCAATGCGATCCCGGGCACCGGCACCATCGTCGGCACCCTGCGGGCGCTCGATGTCGCCGGCTGGCAGCGGGCCAAGAACCTGCTGCCTCAGCTGGCTGCCGACATCGTGCGGCCGTTCGGGGTGGAGGTCGATGTCAAGGTGACCGACGGCGTACCTCCCGCGGTCAACCACGCCTCCGGGATCCGGCGGCTGGCGCGCGCCATCGAGCGGATTCTCGGCCCCGATGCCATCGCCACCACCGAGCAGTCCCTGGGTGGTGAGGACTTCTCCTGGATGCTGCAGCAGGTGCCGGGCGCGCTGGCCCGGCTCGGCGTGCGTACGCCGGGACAGACCTGCCCGGACATCCACCAGCCGACGTTCCGGGTGGATGAGCGTTGCATCGGGGTCGGCCTGCGGGTGCTGGCCGAACTCGCCACGACACGATGACCGAGAAGGCTTGGACGCAGCAGTTATCCGGGTGTGACCCACGCGCGGCGGACCAGCACTAGAGTGCAATCTGGGCCCCGTCAGGCGAAGAAAGCGCTCTCAGTTCCTTCCGGGGCAGGAAATGTTGTGATCGCTCGTGCCCGAGGAGGCATCTAGGTGAAGAAGACGTTGACCTTGGTCGGCGCGCTGATCAGCGCGGCCGCCCTGACCTTGACCAGCTGCGCGGAGCCGCCAGGCACCAGCACGGAGACCGCGGCCCCCACCGCCACCGGCAGTGCCACCGACGCCGGCGGAGAGGGGTTCAAGGCCTGCATGGTGTCCGACTCCGGGGGCTTCGACGACAAGTCGTTCAACCAGACCTCGTACAAGGGACTCACCGACGCCAAGGCCGAGCTGGGCATCGAGACCGGCGAGGTCGAGTCCCAGACCGCCGCCGACTTCGCCAAGAACATCCAATCCATGGTCGATGCCGACTGCAACATCATCGTCACCGTCGGCTTCCTGCTCAGCGACGACACCCTGGCCGCCGCCACGAAGAACACCGACGTCAAGTTCGCCATCGTGGACAACAACGACCCGGAGAAGTACCCGGCCGCCACCAACCTGAAGCCGCTGGTGTTCAACACCGCCCAGTCCAGCTTCATGGCCGGCTACCTGGCCGCCGGGATGTCGCAGACCAAGAAGGTCGGTACCTTCGGCGGGCTGAAGATCCCCACCGTGACGATCTTCATGGACGGCTTCGCCCAGGGTGTCGAGCACTACAACACCACCAAGAGCGCCGACGTCCAGGTCCTCGGCTGGGACGCCGCCAAGCAGGACGGCCAGTTCGTACCGGGTGACAAGCCGTTCGAGAACGTCAAGGGCGGCCAGCAGACCGCCCAGGGCCTGATCAGCCAAGGCGCCGACATCGTCTTCCCCGTCGCCGGTCCGGCCGGTGAGGGCGCACTGCAGGCGGCGAAGGCCAGTGGCGGCAAGGTCAACGCCATCTGGGTGGACACCGACGGCTGCGTGAGCGCCGAGGCCTACTGCCCCAACATCGTGACCAGCGTCTTCAAGGGTCTCGACGTGGCCGTGCTGGAAGCGATCAAGGCGGCCAAGGACGGCTCGTTCAGCAATGAGCCCTACGTCGGCACCCTGGAGAACGAGGGCACCGGTCTGTCACCGTTCCACGACTTCGAATCCAAGGTCCCGGCCGATCTCCGGGCCGAGGTCGATGCCCTGAAGGCCGACATCATCTCGGGCAAGATCACGATCGAGTCCAAGTCGCAGCCCTCCGCGTAGTGTCTGCCGACGCCACCTCGGCCCCCGCGGCTGGAGCCGGTAACGGTCTCCAGCTGCGGGGGATCACCAAGCGGTTCGGGTCGCTGGTCGCGAACGATGGCATCGACCTGGACATCGTCCCCGGGGAGATCCACTGCCTGCTGGGGGAGAACGGGGCCGGCAAGTCGACCCTGATGAACGTGCTGTACGGGCTGCTCCCGCCCGATGAGGGCAGGATCATCATCGACGGCGTCGAGCACGTCAGCCGCAACCCGAAGGAGGCGATCGCCGCCGGGATCGGCATGGTCCACCAGCACTTCATGCTGGTGGAGGTCTTCACCGTGGCCGAGAATCTGACGTTGGGTCGGGAGCGCGGCACAGCCGGCTGGCTGAGCATGGCCCAGGCCCGGCGTACGGTGCGTGAGCTGTCGGAGAGGTACCGCCTCGACGTGGATCCGGACGCACTGGTCGAGGACCTGCCGGTCGGGGTGCAACAGCGGGTGGAGATCCTGAAGGCACTGGCCAACGACGCCAAGTACCTGATCTTCGACGAGCCGACCGCCGTGCTGACGCCGCAGGAGATCGATGAGCTGATCGCGGTGATGCGCTCGCTGCGGGACGAGGGCAAGGCCATCGTCTTCATCACCCACAAGCTGCGGGAGGTGCGGGCCATCGCGGACAAGATCACCGTGATCCGGCGCGGCAAGGTGGTCGGTAAGGCCAAGGCCACCGACTCCGAGGCCCATCTGGCCGAGCTGATGGTCGGTCGCGCCGTCAGCCTGCTGGTCGACAAGGAGTCCGCATCCGCGGACGGTACGACCCGCCTCCAGCTGGAGGGCGTGGCGGTGGCCGCACCCAACGGCACGTTGGTGGTCGACGACCTCAGCCTCGACGTGGCCGGCGGGGAGATCGTCTGCATCGCCGGGGTTCAGGGCAACGGGCAGACCGAGCTGGCCGAGGCCCTGCTGGGCATCACCCCGACCGTCCGCGGCCGGGTGCTGCTCGACGGCAAGTCGATCACCGGGAAGAGCCCGAGGGAGATCATCGATGCCGGGCTGGGCTTCGTTCCCGAGGACCGCAAGCACGACGGGTTCGTCGGCACGTTCACCGTGGCCGAGAACCTGGTGCTCAACCACTTCGACGAACCCCCGTACGCCAAGGGCATCGCCCTGGACCTGGCCAAGATCAACGAGAACGCCGAGCACCGGGTGACCGAGTTCGACATCCGCACCCAGTCGATCACCTCGACCACGGCCTCACTGTCCGGCGGCAACCAGCAGAAGGTGGTGATGGCGAGGGAGCTGTCGCGACCGCTGGCGGCGCTGATCGCCAACCAGCCCACCCGGGGCGTGGACGTCGGCGCGATCGAGTTTCTGCACTCGCGGCTGGTCGCCGAGCGTGACCGGGGTACCGCGGTGCTGATCGTGTCCACCGAGCTGGACGAGGTGGCGGCCCTGGCCGACCGGGTCGCGGTGATGTACCGCGGCCGGATCGTGGGCATCGTGCCGCCGGACACCTCCCGTGAGGTGCTCGGTCTGATGATGGCCGGGGTGCCGACCGAGGAGGCCCTGGCCAGCGCGTCGGTGACCACGCAGGCGGAGGAGGACGCGGCTCTCGAGGCCTCGCTGGGAGGATCCACGCCGTGAGTACTACCGAAACGCGCCCTGAGCCGGTCGAAGGGTCCACGTCCGCTGGCCCAGCGAGCAAGCCCCGCCCCCGACGGAGGTTCCCCTGGTCCGACGTGGTCACCACCCTGGCGGCGATCGTGCTGGCCTTCGTCGTCGGCGCGCTCTTGATGATCTTCTCCGACACCGAGGTGCGCAGCACGTTCAGCTACTTCTTCGCCCAGCCGTCCGATGCGCTGAGCGCATCCTGGGAGAAGGTCAGCACGGCGTACGGTGCGCTGATCGCCGGCGCGATCGGCGGCTATCGGGCCGATCACCGAGACCACCGCGCAGGCCGCGCCGCTGATCAGCGCCGGTCTGGGCGTCGGCCTGGCGTTCCGGGCCGGCCTGTTCAACATCGGCGCCCAGGGCCAGGCCATCATCGGCGCGATGCTCGCCGCCTACATCGGCTTCAGCTGGCACCTGCCGCCGGTGATCCATCTGGTGGTGGCGGTGCTGGGCGGGCTGATCGGCGGCGGCATCTGGGGCGGCATCGTCGGCTGGCTGAAGGCCCGGACCGGTGCTCACGAGGTGATCGTGACCATCATGCTGAACTACATCGCCGTCGGCCTGCTGGCGTACGCGCTGACGACCACGGCGTTCCAGCGGCCGGGGCGGACCGACCCCATCTCCCCGATCGTGGACTGGAACGCCACCTTCCCCCGGCTGGAAGGGGGGCAGCTGCACCTCGGCTTCGGTCTGTCCCTGCTCGCCGCCGGGTTCGTCTGGTGGCTGCTGGACCGGTCGACCACCGGGTTCGCGATCCGGGCCGTCGGGGCGAACCCGCACGCCGCCGCCACGGCGGGGATGAGCGTCGCCCGGACCACCGTGATCACCATGGTGGTGGCCGGCGCGCTCGCCGGGCTCGCCGGCGCGCAGGCCGCGCTGGGCCCGACCGCCTCCGGCGTACCGGTCCCGCTGTCGGCCGGCATCGTCGGCTCCATCGGGTTCGACGCGATCACGGTCGCCCTGCTCGGCCGGTCCAAGCCGCTCGGCACCGTGCTGGCCGGTCTGCTGTTCGGTGGGCTGCACGCCGGGGGCCTGGCCATGCAGAGCATCGCCCAGACCCCGTTGACCCTGACCACCGTGCTGCAGGCCCTGATCGTGCTGTTCGTCGCCGCGCCTGCGTTGATCCATCGGATACTGCCGTTCGTCAAGGCTCGCCGGGCCGAGACGATCGCGCCCGTTCCCGAAGGCGGGCTGGCATGAGTACGCACGACCACCGAGCGGGAGACCACGGCCCCGAGCGAGCACCGGGTCGAATCGAAGGAGAAGCGCCGGCAGCGGCTGTCCACCGGCGGGTTGATCGCGGTGGTCGGCGTGTTGTTGCTGATCGCCCTCGCCTCGACCACCGGCGATGCCCGGTTCGCTCTGTCCGACGCGTTCGACGAGATCCAGCTGCCCACCCTGACCGTGCCGGGGGTCGTCACGGTCGCGATCTGCGCCGTCCTTTGCCTGCTTCCCGCGGCCGGCTTCCTGAGCGGACGGATGCCGGCCCGGATGGCCGCGGTGGCCGGAACGGTCGCCGGGCTGGCCGTCGTGGTGGGGTTCCTGACCTGGGCGGCGGCGGGCCGGGACCTGCCGTTCCCGGTGAGCAACCAGTTCGCCGGCACCCTCTCCCTCGCCACTCCGCTGGTCTTCGGGGCGCTCTGCGGCGTGATGTGCGAGCGGGCCGGGGTGGTCAACGTCTCCATCGAGGGTCAGTTCCTGGCCGCCGCCTTCGCCGCGGCCGTGGTGGGCAGCGTGACCGACTCCATCCCGGCCGCCATGGTCGCAGCGATGATCGCCGGAGTGGGCATGGCCGCCCTGCTCGCCCTGTTCTCGATCAACTACCTGGTCAACCAGGTGGTGCTCGGTGTCGTGTTGAACCTGCTGGCCGTCGGGGTGACCGGGTTCCTGTTCGACCAGCTGGTCCAGCCGTCGTCCCGGACGTACAACTCCGCCCCGGTGCTCGAGCCGATACCCGATTCCCGGACTGTCGGCCATTCCGTTCTTCGGCCGCGTGCTGTTCGAGCAGTCGATCCTGGCCTACCTCGCCGCGATCGCCGTCGTCGTGGTCTGGCTGATCCTGTATCCGCACCACCTGGGGTCTGCGGATCCGGGTCGGTCGGCGAGCACCCGGAAGCGGCGGACACGGTCGGCATCAGCGTCCGCGGCGTTCGGTGGTCGGCCGTCCTCGCCGGTGGTGTCTTCGCCGGCCTGGGCGGATCCTTCTTCACCCTGGCCTCCACCGGGTCGTTCACCAAGGAGTTCACCGTCGGCAACGGCTTCATCGCGCTGGCGGCGTTGATCATGGGCCGCTGGCATCCGGTGTGGGCCGCGCTGATGTGTCTGTTCTTCGGCTTCGTCACCCAGATGGCATCCCAGCTGCAGACCCTGAGCACTCCGATGCCCAGCCAGTTCCTGTTGATCCTGCCCTACGTGGCGACGATCATCGCCGTCGCCGGTCTGGTCGGCCGAGTGCGACCACCCGCCGCCGACGGAATCCCCTACGAGAAGTGACCCTGTTGCCGGCTTCCCGCCCCGTCCAGTTTCGAACGCTGCGTCCGATCTTCGCGCTGTGCGCCGGAAGTAACCGGAGCACAGCGCGAGATCCGGACGCAGCGTCCGATTCTCACGGGGCGGTGTCGCGAAGGTGAGGGAGGTCGACTGGGAGGGTCTCCGGGAGGCGGCTCGGGGCATGCTCGGGTACGCGTACGTCCCGTACTCGCGCTACCCGGTGGGTGCGGCCGCGCTGACCGACGACGGCCGGGTGGTGACCGGCTGCAACGTGGAGAACGCCTCCTACGGGCTGACGCTCTGCGCCGAGTGCGGCCTGGTCTCCTCGCTGGCCGCCACCGGCGGGGGCCGCCTGGTCGCCTTCGCCTGCGTCGACGGCGCGGGCGCCACCCTGATGCCCTGTGGGCGCTGCCGCCAGCTGCTCTTCGAGCATGGCGGCTCCGAGCTGCTGCTGGACACTCCGGAAGGCATCCTGCCGATGACCGCCGTGCTGCCGCAGGCCTTCGGCCCCGATCACCTCACCTGAAAGCTCTCGATCATGACCGTCGACCACGCAACCCTGCGCGCCTTTCCCAAGGTGTCGCTCCATGATCATCTCGACGGCGCGCTGCGACCGGCCACCGTGCTGGAGCTGGCCCGCGAGATCGATCACCCGCTTCCCGCCGATGAGACCGAGGCGCTCGGCCGCTGGTTCGTCGAGGCGGCCGGGTCGGGATCCCTCGAGCTGTTCCTGGAGACGTTCACTCACACGGTCGCGGTGATGCAGACGGCGGCCAACCTGCGCCGGGTCGCTCGGGAGTTCGTCGAGGACCTGGCCGAGGACGGCGTCGTGTACGCCGAGGCGCGCTGGGCCCCCGAGCAGCACCTGGCCGGCGGCCTCGACCTGACCGAGACAATCGAGGCCGTTCGCGACGGTCTGGCCGAGGGTATGGCGATCAGCGCCGGCCGCGGCAAGTCGGTCATGGTGCGCCAGCTGCTGACCTCGATGCGACATCTGGAGCCGACGACGACGATCGCGGAGCTCGTCGTGGCCTACCGCGACCAAGGTGTGGCCGGCTTCGACATCGCCGGGGCGGAGATCGGCTTTCCGCCCGAGCGCTTCCTGCCCGCCTTCCGCCACCTGCGGGAGCAGAACGCTGTCTACACCATCCACGCCGGCGAGGCCTCGGGACTCGACTCGATCTGGGCGGCCGTCCAGCTCTGCAGCGCCCACCGGATCGGGCACGGCGTACGGATCGCCGATGACATCACCCGCGGTGACGACGGCGAACCGGTGCTCGGTCCGCTGGCCAGCTACGTCCGCGACCAGCAGGTCCCACTGGAGCTGTGTCCAACCTCCAACGTGCAGACGGGTGCCGCCGCCTCGATCGCCGAGCACCCGATCCGGATGCTCGATGATCTCGGGTTCCGCGTGACGGTCAACTGCGACGACCAGCTGATGACCGGCACCCGGCTGTCCGACGAGTTCGCTGCGCTCTGCCGGGATCTCGGCTACGACCTGGAGGGCGTACGCCGGCTCAGCCTGAACGCCGCCGGTGCGGCCTTCGCCCCGCTGCCGTTGCGGCAGCAGCTGATCGAGCAGATTTCGGCGTATCCGGGCTGATCGCGCCTATCCGGCGCGCCCGACCAGTGTGTTGTGGAACGCGACCGCGCGCCATCCGTCGCCGCTCTGCCGCAAGATCGTGGTGATCATGGAGCGGTGGGTTCCGGCCAGCGGACCGGATGGCACGGCCAGCGTGGCCCGTGCCCGGGTCAGCACCACCGACTCGGTGATGGTCCGGGCCGTATCCATGTCGTACTGCACGGTGCTGCCCCGGTACACCGTGTCGAAGATCGCCTGGTGGCCGGCGCCGATGCCAGCCGCTCCATCGTGCGCCTCGCCGCGAATGTCGACGAACGAGGCGTCGTCGGTGAACGGCTCGCCGAACGCCGGTCCGTCGGCGGCGTTCCAGGCCTTCTCGATCTGGGCATAGAAGTCGCGAGCGACGGTCTGGGGGTCGGTGGTCATGCTGGTCCTCCTGAGTTGGTGGTGGGTGGTTCAGCCGAGGGTTCGGGCTGGAGCAGGGCTCGGGTGAGGGTGCGGTGCAGGCCGTTGCGCAACTGGTCGATGGACCAGTTCCGCTCGTTCATCAACTCGGCGGTGAACGAGCCGGTGAGCAAGGCCCCGAGCAGGTCGGACGCCGCCTCGATCGACCAGCCGGGAGCCAGGTCACCCTCGGCCTGCAGCCGGGTGACCACGGATCGGACGAGCTGCCGGCGGCCAGAGGTGCGGCGCTCGAAGGCCTGGGAGAGACTGGGGGACACGGCTCGCTGCGCTTCCACCGCGCAGAGCGCGCTCAGCATGTGCGGCGTGAACGCCAGGTGCAGGTCGAGCAGAGCGTCGAGTGCCTCGCGAGCGGTCTGGGCGAGCTGGACGGCGGTCGTCAGCTCGTCGAGATCGGGGACCTCGGCTCGCAGCTCGTCCACGGCCGCGATGATCAGTTCGGTCCGGTCGGGGAAGCGGCTGTACAGCGTCTGGCGGGACACGCCGGCGTCGGCGGCCAGCCGCTCGTAGGTGAACCCCGCATCGCCCTCGCGGAGGCGCTCGACGGCGGCCTGCACGATCGCCGGACGGGTGGAACGAGCCATGAGAGAACGCTACCCAGAAACTGGACAGTCAGTCAAGAAAATAATGACACGATGTCCAAGTTCTTATGGGCTGGACCCGCGCACCCTCAAGGCATGAGGGACGACGAGTCGGCGCCCCGGCGTCCGATCACCCTCGATCCGGCGCACCAGCGCGTCCAGCGCGTACTCCGCCAGGATCCGGAGATCCGACGCGATCGTGGTCAGGCTGGGTGAGGAGTAGCGCCCGTCCACGATGTCGTCCCAGCCGACGACGGCCACGTCCTCCGGTACGCGGCGGCCGAGCTCGCGCAGGGCCCGAAGGGCTCCGATGGCCAGCAGGTCGCTGGCGCAGATCACCGCGTCCAGATCCGCCGCCCGGCGGACCAGACCATGCGTCAGCCGCTCGCCCTCCTCGCGGGAGAAGTCGTTCGCGTGCGCTTGCCGGCTCGCCCGGGGGACGAGCCCGGACCTGCGGAGCTCCTCCTCGTACGCCCGCCGCCGCACTTCGCCGACCGCCGTCGGCCGGTGTGGCTGGCCGCCGACGAAACCGACGCGGCGCCGCCCCCGCCCGAGGAGGTGCCGCACCACGTCGCGGGCCGATGCCTCGTTGTCGATGGCCACGTAGTCGGCCGGGCTGTCCGGCAGCGGCTCGCCCAGGAGCACCAATGGCGTGCGGTACGAGACCGCGGCGAGGTGATCCGGGTCGAGGACGAGGGGGGAGAAGATGACGCCGTCGATCCCGTGCCCCGGATAGCCTTCCGCGGCCTCCCGCTCGTGCGCCGGCCGGCCGCCGGTCTCGTCGATGAGCACGGTGTAGCCGCGCATCGTCCCCGCGGCGATGATCTGGTGGGCGAGGGCGCCGAGATACGGCTCGTCCACCCGGGGCACCGCCAGGGTCAGAATGTTGCTGCGCACGCCCCGCAGCTGTCGTCCGGCCAGCGACGGTCGGTAGTCCAGCTCGGCGATGGCCGCCTGGACGCGCTCCCGGGTTCCGTCGGCGACGTTCGGGCGGTCGTGTACCACGTTGGTGACGGTCTTGAGTGAGACCCGGGCCAACGCCGCGACGTCCTTCAGCCGCGCGCGGGGGGCCGGCTCAGCCATGCCCTGCGGCGGTGCGGTCACGGTCGGCATCCTCTCTCATTGCAATTTCATGTCGGGGGCAGACAGCATGTCGGCCTGTGTTCTAACGTTAGAATCGCCGCTGTACGGGAGCAACGGTTTTAGACCTCAACCTTCATTCGCTGACAAGGAAGTCATTGTGAGAATGCGCCTACCCGTGGCCGTGGTTGCCGCCACCGCGTTCAGCCTGACCCTGACCGGCTGCTTCGGCGGGACCGCCACCTCAGAGTCGTCCGCTCCGCCGCAAGAGACCAGCGGCCCCGTCGAGCTGCGCTTCATGATCGGCCAGCCGGAGGACGCCGCTGACCTGGAGCTGATCAAGTCCGACATCAAGAACTTCGAGTCCCAGAACGCCGGGATCACCATCAAGCTCGACGTCATCCCGTCCGAGAACGTCCGCACCATCCTGCAGACCCAGCTGCGGTCGGGCAAGGGCCCGGACGTGTTCGGCTACGACACCGGGCCCGGCTTCGCCGGCGCCCTGGCCAAGGCGGGCCTTGTGCACGACCTGACCGGGGCGTACGAGAAGTACCAGTGGCCCATCTACGACTTCGCCAAGCAGCGGGTGACCTTCGACGGCAAGCTCGTCGGGATCCCGAACCAGCTGGAGACGCTCGGGCTGTTCTACAACAAGGACCTGTTCGCCAAGCACGGGGTGGCCGAGCCGCAGAACATGGCCGAACTGCTCGCCGGGGCCGGCAAGCTGCGCGACGCCGGCATCATCCCGATGGCGGTCAACGACAAGGACGGCTGGCAGGGCGGGCACCTGCTGAGCATGTCGCTGTCCAGCGAGGTGGGCGGGGCCGGTATGGACAAGCTGCTGAGCGGCGAGACCCCCTGGGACGACCCGAGTGTGGTCAAGGCCCTGCAGGTCTGGGCGGATCTGTACGACCAGAAGCTGTTGCCGCCCTCCCCGACGGCGATCAACTACGACACCGGCAACGCGCTGTTCTACTCGGGCAAGGCCGCCATCAACCCCACCGGGAGCTGGCTGGCGCTGGACACCGAGCGCAACGCGAAGTTCGAGGTCGGCTATGTCCCATTCCCGTCCTCGACCGGCAAGGGCATCTTCTGCGGTGGCCTGGGCGCGGGCATCTTCATCAACGCCACCACCACCAAGGTCGACGCCGCGGAGAAGTTCCTGAACTACGGCACCACGCAGGAACACGGCAAGTGGGCGGTGGAGAACCTGCAGGACATCCCGGCCTACCCGATCGACACGACCGACATCAAGGGATCGGCCCTGTTCAACCAGATCCTGGCCGACACCGGCAAGATCGCCGAGGGCACCGGTGACTTCGGTTACAACATCGACGTGCTGACCAACGACACCTTCAACAACGCGATGTGGAAGGGCATGCAGGGCATCCTGAGCGGTCAGGCCACGCCGGAGGAGGTCGCCAAGCAGCTGCAGAAGAACTACAAGAAGCCGACCGGCTGATGGCGGCGCGGACCAGCAACGCCCCGCTGGTCACTCGACGAGCCCAGCGCCGGCTGGGCATCGTCCTGGTTCTGCCGGTGGCGGTGATGATCGTGATCTTCTTCCTGCTGCCCCTGGCCAACGCGCTGGTCTACTCGGTGGTCGACTTGGGATGGCGTCAGTCCCGAATCCGCCGTTCATCGGCGCGGCGAACTTCGTCGAGATGGTCACCGACCCGGCGGTGTGGGCAGCGCTGAAGAACAACGCGATCTGGATCGCGATCGGCACCGCGGTCCCCATGGTGGCGGGCCTGCTGATCGCGCTGTTGTTGTGGGGCGTACGCCGGGGCAGCATGTTCTACCGGCTGTGCTTCTTCCTGCCGTTCGTGCTGCCCCCCGTAGCCGTCGGCATCGTCTGGGGCTGGATCTACGACCCGGTGCAGGGCATGCTGAACGAAAGCCTCGCGGCGATCGGCCTGGAGAGTCTGCAGCGCGGCTGGCTGGGTGACCCGACCTGGGCGCTGTACGCGGTGCTGGCCACGGCGATCTGGGGCGGCACCGGCTTCGCCGTGGTGATCTTCCTCTCGGCGCTGCGCAACGTCGACGTCGAGCTGGTGGACGCCGGCCTGATCGACGGCGCGAACGCCGCGGCCCGGCTCTGGTACATCATCCTGCCGCAGATCATGCCGGTGTTCCTGATGGTGCTCACGGTGACCCTGGTGGGTGGCTTCAGCGTCTTCGACATCATCTTCATCATGACCGGCGGTGGCCCGGCGGACGCCACCGAGGTGATCGGCACCTACGCCTACTCCACGGCCTTCGAGCTGAGCCGGATCGGCTACGGCACCACCCTGGCCCTATTGATCATGGTGCTGTCGGTGCCGGTCGCGGTGGCCCTGAACCGGCTGCAGCGACGTCTGTCGCTGCAGGGGATGGGGGCCTGATGACCGTCACCACACCGTTGGTGCCGCCGGTCCCGGCCCCCTCGGTGAAGCCGCGGAACGTGGGCTCGACCCGGATCTCGGGGCGGCGCACAGTGAGGCTGCTCATCCGTCATCTGGTGCTGGTCGTCCTCGCCCTGCTCACCATCGTGCCGGTGATCCTGGTGATCTCGACCGCTCTGAAGAGCGACGAGGACGTCGCGGTGGATCCGTTCGGCCTGTTCACCTCCGTCTCGCTGGACAGCATGAAACGGGCCTGGGTCGACGGCAACTTCAACGACTACGTGCTGAACAGCATCCTGCTCTCGGTACCGAGCACAGTGCTGATCATCGTCATCTCCACCATGGCCGGCTACACGTTCGCCCGGCTGCCCTTCTTCGGCCGCTCGGTGCTGTTCTACCTGGTGGTGCTGGGCCTGCTGGTGCCCTTCTTCACCTACATGATCCCGCTGTACTTCCAGCTCCGCTCCATCGGTCTGCTGGACACCCTGCTCGGCGCGATCCTGGTGATGACCAGCACCGGCATCTCCTTCGGCACGTTCTTCATGCGCGCCTTCTTCTCCGACCTGCCCGAGGAGCTGGAGCAGGCGGCGCGGATCGACGGCTGCTCGGAGCTGCAGATCTTCACCCGGGTGATGCTGCCGCTGGTCGGCTCGGGGATCGGAGCCCTCGCGGTGTTCACCTTCCTCAGCACCTGGAACAACTTCCTTGTCCCGCTGCTCTACCTCCCGGGCGGGGAGTACCGGCCCTTGACCGCCGGTCTCTACAACTTCATGGGCGGCCGGTCGGTGGAGATCGGACCCCTCGCGGCGGGCTGCCTGATCACCATCCTGCCGGTGATCGTGTTGTTCCTGGTGCTGCAGAAGCAGGTCACCGCCGGGTTCATCTCCGGCGCCGTCAAGGGCTGACCACCCACTCCCTTCGAGGACTAGGAGCTACCCCTTGTCGTCAGTCGTCCGTTTCTCGGCCCCGGGCATCGCCGAAGTGGTCCAGGAGGCCGAGCTTCCGCTGGGGCGCGACCAGGTCCGGATCGCCACCTTGTTCTCCGGCATCTCGGCCGGGACCGAGCTCACGGCGTACCGGGGCAGCAATCCCTATCTGAGCAAGCGGTGGGAGGAGACGACCCGGCTGTTCGTGGACGGGTCGACCACTTTCGCGTTCCCCGTCGACGGCTGGGGGTATGAGGAGGTCGGGGAGATCGTCGAGCTGGGCGCCGACGTGCCGGACCTGAGGATCGGCACCCAGATCTGGGGCACGTGGGGGCACCGGGCGACCACGGTCCAAGCGGCTGAGCGGGCCCGCGGCCGGGTGCTGGCCGATCATGCTGACCCACGGCTCGGCATCTTCTCTCAGATCGGCGCCATCGGGCTCAACGTGGTCCTGGACGCCGACATCCACGTCGGGGAGACCGTGGCGGTCTTCGGTCTCGGCGTACCTGGTCAGATCGCTGCCCAGCTGGCCCGGCTCAACGGAGCCCGGGTGATCGCGGTGGATGCGATCGCCAGCCGGTGCGACCTGGCCACGGAGCTGGGCGCGGACGTGGTGCTGGACGCCACCGCAGGTGAGGTGGCCGAGCAGATCCGGGGCCTGACCGGCGGGCGGGGAGCTGACGTCTGCCTGGAGGTCACTGGCAACTACCGGGCACTGCACGAGGCCATCCGGTCGGTCGCCTACAGCTCGCGAGTGTGCACGGCCGGATTCATGCAGGGAGAAGGTCTCGGCCTGCGGCTCGGCGAGGAGTTCCACCACAACCGCGTGCAGCTGGTCTGCTCCCAGATCTCGGGGGTCGCGCCGGGTCTGCAGCATCGGTGGAACGCCGACCGGCTCGCCCGGACGGCGATGGAGCTCGCCGTGGATGGCCGGCTGCGGCTGATCGAGCTGATCTCCCACACCATGCCGATCGGCCAGGCGCCCGAGGCCTTCCGGCTGCTCGATGAGCACCCCGAGCAGGTCATGCAGGTGGTGCTCAGCTTCGATCACGACGGGCAGCAGGTCGCGGCGTGACCTTCCGGCTGGCCGCGCAGGAGTCGACGCTGCCGGGTGACACATTGCTGGAGAAGTTCCAGTTCACCCTCGACTGCGGTTTCGACGGGATCGAGCTGGGCGGGGCGGGCAACGGGGTCTTCGCCGGCCGGACCGCCGAGCTGCGCGAGGCCCGCCGAGCCGGCGTGGTGATGTCGTCGGCGGTGATGCACACCGACGTCTTCCTCGGCGACTTCGATCTCGATCGGCGGCGTAGGGCGATTGCCGAGCTGCGCGTGCTGCTGACCACGGTGGCCGAGGCCGGCGGCCGCGGAGTGGTCTGCCCGAACGCGTACGCGGTGTTCTCGCGCTCGTTGCCGCCCTACACCCCGCCTCGTCGCCAGGAGGAGTCGCGCGCCGCCCTGGTCGACGCGCTCGCGGAGCTGGGCACGCACGCCGCCGCGGCGGGCGTGCAGGTCCTGCTGGAACCGCTCAACCGGTACGAGGACTACCTGGTCAACACTCTCGCCGACGCGGTTTCGATCGTCGCCGAGGTGGACTCGCCCGGCGTCGCCGTGGTCGCCGACACCTATCACATGTCGATCGAGGAGGCCGACTGCGCCGCCTCGATCCGCGCGGCCGGCGACCGCATCCAGCACGTCCAGCTGGGGGACAGCAACCGGCTGGAACCGGGGGCCGGGCACTACGACTGGCCGGCCACCCTCGCCGCGCTCGACTCGATCGGGTACGACGGGTGGCTGGCCATGGAGTGCCGGCTGTCCGGGCCGGCCCATGACGTGCTGCCACGAGTCGCTGCCCTACTGCGGAGCTGACGCGAGGTCATCCGGACCGCCGCAGGCAGCGGGCCAGCACCTTGGTGGTGATCAGCACCTCATCGACCGGCACCGACTCGTTCGGGCCGTGCGCCTCTCGGGGACTCCCCGGTCCGTAGTGCAGAGTCGGGATCCCCGCGCCGGTATAGAGCCGCAGGTCGCTGCCGTACGGTCCGCCGCGCTCCGGCCCGATCTCTCGTCCGGTCACCTCCCGATGCGCTGCGCCGACCAGGTCTCGCAGCGGGTGGCCGGGCGCCAGCCGACCACCTCGGAAGACTCCGCCCGGCCAGCTCACCCGCGGCGGGTGGTCCTTCAGGTAGGCGTCAACCGCAGCGACCTCGGCGACTGCCTCCTCCAGCTCCACCCGCCCGTCGGCGGGGTCCTCGTCGACCCGCAGCCCGTAGCGACCCTCGACCACGACAAGGTCGGGCACACTGCTGGCCCAGTCCCCGGCCCGGATCCGGCCGACCGACAGCGGATAGGCGATCGGATAGTCCCGCAGCAGCGGCTCCGGATCGGCGTTGCGTCGCCGCTCCAGCTCGGCCAGCGCCGCGTGGATCGGCAGGTAGGCGTCGATCGCCGAGTGCCCCTCGTAGCGGGTGCTGCCGTGGGTCGCCAGCCCCGGCACCTCGATCCGGAAGGTCAGTGAGCCGGCTGCTGCGGTGATCAGCCGCAGGTCGGTGGGCTCGGGGATGAGGCAGGCCTCCCCGGTGTGGCCCCGGGCCAGGGTCGCGTACGCGCCGAGCCCACCGTCCTCCTCGCCCACCACGAAATGGACCGCGAACGGTGGTGCGTCACCACCCGTCGCGAGCACCTCCTCGACCGCGGCGAGGATGGCTGTCACCCCGCCCTTCATGTCGCACGCACCGCGGCCGGTCACCCGGCCGTCGCGTATGTCCGGCCGGAACGGATCCCCGCTCCACCGGGTGGGGTCGCCGGTCGGCACCACGTCGACATGCCCTTCGAGAATCAGCCCTGGGCGCTCACCGGGAGCGTTGGTCGCGACCAGCCCGTACGCGGCGGTCCGGTCGACCTCCTCACCGGGATAGTCCGGCTGGCCGCGCACGCCGGGAAGGTCGATCGGCCACAGGTCGACAGTGAGGCCGAGGTCCGCGAGCCGTCGGGCCAAGTGGTGCTGAATGGCTGCCTCGCCCTCGGTTCCGCCGACGCTGGGAATGGCGATCAGCTCGCGCAACATCGCCACCATCGCCGCTTCATCCATGACCGGCAAACTCGACCTCAGGCGCCCGCGGTCAGTCCGTACCGGATGGCCCACAGCGCCAGCGGCAGCCGGAAGTCCTCACCTGGCTGCGGCGGACCGTCGGCGACCAGGCCGGGAACTCCGTACGAGGCCAGCTCCTCGCGAACCTCCTTGAGAACGTTGCGGACGTAGTTGGGCTGCAGACCGAGCTCGGCACCGATCTCACGCGCACTCGCCGGACCCGCTGCCTCGCCCATCTTCTCCAGCATCGGTGCACACAGGGCCGCCAGTACCCGGCGCTGAGTGGCGGTGAGCTCGATCGGCGACGTCACCACCGTCGGATCGAGTCCTGGCAGCGCAGTCAGCGAAGGCGGCGCTGGGGACGGCAGCGCGCGCGCATCGACGTCGATCGGGTACGTCTGTCCGTAGCTCCCGACCACCGCGACCCGGAACATGCGATGCGGTTCGGAGGTGATCGCCTCGCCGGGGCCGATCTCGCGACCGGTCGCCCCGAACGCACTCAGCCGGAGCGTGCCGCGGGTGGAGAGATTGCTCACCAGCACGGCATCCGGCAGGCAGCGGATCAGCCCGGCCCGGCGCGACACCAGCAGGTCGGGCGGGTCTGCGGCCAAGCGAAGGTCGACATGGAGCCCACGGCCGAAGGCCGCCTCTTCGCCGGGGGCGAGCAGGCGGACCGTCTCACCGTGGCGCACCCGGACCGGCTTGGCGGGCTGAACTGGTTGATCGGACATCGGGATTCCATCCTGGCACCACGGCGACCAGGCTGACCTTCCGAGGTTGACCCCTCCACTTACGTCCAGGTCTGCGCGCGCCGAAACTCAAGATCATCGATCGTCGGGACATCTCAACAGGAGATCGACATGGGATTCAGCTACGGTTTCCGCCGCGCCGGTGTGGTGGCGCTGACGCTGCTGGCCGGCGTCTTCACCGGCACCGCGATGGTGCCGAGTGCGGCGGCGGCCACGGGTTGCCGGACTGCGGTCCCCGGAGACGTCAACGGCGACGGGCATGCCGAAGTTGCGGTCAGCGTCGACACGTTCCGGAGCGCCGGCGGTGCTGTACAGATCTTCTACGGCCGGAGCAGCGGTCTGGTCACCGACGCGTCCGGCACGGCCCGCGACGATCAGTATCTGGAGCAGGCCTCGCCCGGCATCCCGGGCCGCGGTGAGCCGGGAGACCAGTTCGGCGCCGCGACGGCCTTCGGCGACGTCAACGCCGACAACTGCGCTGACCTGGTCATCGGGGCGCCCGGGGAGGACGCATCGACCGGAGCTGTGGTGTGACGTCTGAGCTGCTGAGCCGGGCTCTCTACGGTGCTCCCGGCCAGCCGGAGCGGTGACGGCCGCATCGAGCTCGCGGTGGTTGACGGCAGCGCCAGCTGGGATGACGAACGACTTCCGGTGATCCAGACGTTCGAGCGTCACGCAGACGGTTTTCTCGGGCCGCAGCGCCCGCCGATCACCCAGGAAGCGGCTCTGGCTGGCGATGATCCCCGGTCGACCGACGACTTCGGCAACGCACTCGCCGAGGGCGATTTCGACGTCGACGGATACGCCGACCTGGCCATCGGCGTACCGGGGCGAGGGTGCCTGGAGTGCGACGAGGAACACGGCTACGGCGAGGTCGTCGTGCTCCAGGGCTTCGCGAGGGGCCTGACCATGACCGGCCGGACGGTCTGGACCCAGGACTCCTTCACCGTGCTGCTCGGCAGCCGGACCGGCCTGACCACTGCGGGCTACGGCGGCACCACCTTCACGCAGGCCACCCCAGGGATCGGGGGCGCTCCTGGACCGAACGGCTTCGGCCTCGCGCTCGCTGCCGCGTACGTGCAGCGGGTCGATCAGGCCAGGCTGGTGATAGCAGCGGACCGGCAGACGGTCGGCGGCGTTCCGAGCGCCGGCCAGATCAACCAGCTGGCGGCCGGCGCCGATGGCCCGCAGGCCCAGGGCAGCCGGACCATCCACCGGAACACCGCTGGCGTGACCGGCAAGCCGGTCAGGTTCGGCCAGTTCGGATTCCGGGTGAGCTGAGGTCACCCGACGACTAGGGTGGAGCGCCATGAGCGCGCGCGTGCTGACCGCTGTCGCGTGGCCGTACGCGAACGGCCCGCGACACATCGGTCACGTCTCCGGATTCGGCGTCCCCTCCGACGTCTTCTCCCGCTACATGCGGATGAGCGGCCGCGACGTGCTCATGGTCTCGGGCACCGACGAGCACGGCACCCCGATCCTGGTTCAAGCCGAGCAGGAAGGGCTGGCCCCCCGCGAGGCGGCCGACAAGTACAACCGGGTCATCGTTCGCGATCTTGCCGACCTGGGACTGTCGTACGACCTGTTCACCCGGACCACCACCCGCAACCACTATCGGGTCACCCAGGAGCTGTTCCTCGGCCTGCACAAGAACGGGTACGTCGTGCCCAAGACCCAGCTCGGCGCGGTCAGCCCGAGCACCGGGCGGACCCTTCCGGATCGCTACATCGAGGGCACCTGCCCGATCTGCGGCTACCCGAGCGCGCGTGGCGACCAGTGCGACAACTGCGGCAACCAGCTCGACCCGGTCGACCTGATCGGGCCGCGGTCCCGGATCAACGGCGAGACGCCGCGGTTCATCGAGACCGAGCACTACTTCCTCGACCTGCCGGCGTTGTCCGGCGCACTGGGCAAGTGGCTGGCGGCGCGCACCGACTGGCGGCCGAACGTCCTGAAGTTCAGCCAGAACCTGCTGGAGGACCTGCGGCCGCGGGCGATCACCCGGGACCTGGACTGGGGGGTTCCGGTGCCGCTGGACGGCTGGCGGGACCAGCCGATGAAGCGGCTCTACGTCTGGTTCGACGCGGTGATCGGCTACCTGTCCGCCTCGGTGGAGTGGGCGGCGCGCAGCGGCGACCCCGACGCCTGGCAGAAATGGTGGCTGGATCCGGACGCGCTCGGCTACTACTTCATGGGCAAGGACAACATCGTCTTCCACTCGGTGATCTGGCCGAGCATCCTGCTCGGTCACAACGGCGACGGTGACCATGGCGGGCTCCGTGGGCCCGATGGGGGAGCTGCGGCTGCCGGACGAGATCGTCTCCAGTGAGTACCTGACCATGAGTGGGTCGAAGTTCTCGACCAGCCGCAACCGGGTGATCTACGTCGGCGACTTCCTGCGCGAGTTCGGGCCCGACGCGCTGCGCTACTTCATCGCGGTGGCGGGGCCGGAGACCACCGACACCGACTTCACCTGGTCGGAGTTCGTCCGCCGCACCAACTTCGAGCTGGCGAACGAGTGGGGCAACCTGGTCAACCGGTCCCTCTCGATGGCGCACAAGAACAACGGCGCGATCCCGACGCCCGGCACGTTGCTCGACATCGATCATGAACTGCTGGCGACGGCGCGCGGGGCGTACGGGACGGTCGGCGAGCTGCTCGGTCGCAACCGCTTCAAGCTCGCGATCACCGAGGCGATGCGGCTGGCCGGTGCGGCCAACAAGTACCTCTCCGACACCGAGCCCTGGAAGCTCGGCAGCGATCCCGGCCGCCGGGACACGGTGCTGCACACGGCGTTGCAGGTGGTCTCCGACGTCAACACCCTGCTGACGCCCTTCCTGCCGCACGCCGCGCAGCAGGTGCACCAGGCCCTCGGCGGCACCGGGGTCTGGGCGGCGCAGCCCGAGATCCGGGAGGTGAGCGAGGACGGCTCGCCCGACTACCCGGTGATCATGGGCGAGTATGCGGCCGAGCAGGCGGTCTGGGAGTCGCGGCCGATCATCCCCGGTAAGCCGTTGAGCCGGCCGACACCACTGTTCGCCAAGCTGGACGAGTCGCTGGGCGAGACCGGCCCGGAGTGGTCGCCGATCGAGACCTGACGACGCGGCTTGCCCACCGCTGGGGCCGGTCGTAAGTTATACGTATGCATCTCACCGCATCGGACAAGACCCGGCTCAGCGGCACCGTATCGGTCGTCAAGGAACCAGACCGGCCCGACGTGGCGGCCCAGTCCGATCCCGGCGTGATAGCGACCGTCTCGGAGATGCTCAGCGAGATCGAGCGCGATGGCCTGACGGCAGTCGTCCGCTATGCCGAGCGGCTGGACGGCTGGCGCGGCGGCCCGGACTTCGAGGTCTCGCCGCAGGAGATCGACGCTCTGACCGAGGGACTGCCGGAAAGCCTTCGACAGGCGCTCGACGCCGGAGCGGAGCGCACCCGGCGGTTCGCCCGGATGCAGCGCGAGCACCTGCACGACTTCGAGGCCGAGGTCATTCCGGGGGTCGTCTGCGGACAGAAGTACGTGCCGGTCACCACGGTCGGTGCCTACCTGCCCGCCGGCCGTTTCCCGCTGCTGGCCAGCGCCTTCATGACCGTCGGCGTGGCGCGGGCCGCCGGGGTGCCGAACGTGTTGTCGTGCACGCCGCCGTCGCGGGACGGACAGCCGCACCCCGCCGTGCTGTACTCGGCGCGGGTCTCCGGCGCGGGACGGATCTTTGCCCTCGGCGGAGTGCAGGCCCTGGCCGCCATGGCCTTCGGTCTGCTGGACGAGCCGCCGGCTGACATGATCGTCGGGGCGGGAAACGCCTACGTCGCGGAGGCCAAGCGCCAGTTGTACGGCAAGGTCGGCATCGATGTCCTGGCCGGGCCCTCCGAGGTGGCGGTGATCGCCGACGAGACGGCCAGCGCCGAAATGGTGGCCGCCGACCTGCTGGCCCAGGCCGAGCACGGCCCGAGCTCGCCGGCCTGCCTGGTCACCACCTCAGCGGAGCTGGCTCGCGCGGTCGCCGTAGAGATCGACCGCCAGCTGGCCGGTCTGGCCACTCGGGAGATCGCGGGTGCCGCCTGGCGAGACTGGGGCTCGATCTACGTCGTCGACTCGGCGAAGACCGCGGTCGAGGTGATGGACCTGCTCGCTCCCGAGCACCTGGAGATCCTGGCCGCCGACCTCGACTTCTACCTCGACCAGCTGCACAACTTCGGATCGTTGTTCCTGGGCGACTGGTCGACCGTGGCGTACGCGGACAAGGGCATGTCGGGCACCAACCATGTGCTGCCGACCGGTCGCGGGGCGCGCTACACCGGCGGACTCTCCGTCACCGGCTATTTGAAGCAGCTCACCTACCAGCGGGCCCAGCGGGCGGCAACCGAGGCGCAGGCCGCGCCGGTGGTCACCATCGCGGACTTCGAAGGCATGCCGGGACATCGCGACAGCGCTCAGCTCCGGCTGGATCTGATCGCTGACCAGTCCTGAAGACGTCACCTGTCGGCGACCGAAGTCATCGCTGACTTAGTCTTGCCTACGCTGAGTGCATACGTATAACCTGAGAACGTCGTTATGGACCGGCCTTCTCGTTGCGGCCGATTTCTCAAGGAGATCCTCTATGCGAGCTCGGATGAAATCTCGTGCGCTCATCATTGCTATGGCCTCGGCGGTCGCATTGAGTCTGGCCGGCTGCGGGGCAGGGTCCCGCACCGGCGCCGAGACGGCGACGGAGGTGACCTGCGACTTCGAGAACCCGGCCGAGAAGACGACCGTCAATGTGCTGGCGTACAACTCTTCGGCCATCGACCCGTTCACCAACACCATGGTCAAGAGCTGCACCCACGACAACGTGACGGTGCAGCATGACCCGATCGACTTCCCGGGCCAGGTCCAGAAGACGACCGCCACGCTCGCCGGGGCCGAGGGTACCTACGACATCATCGAGACCTACAGCTTCATCATCGGCCCCAACGCCGCCGACCAGAAGCTGCAGCCGCTCGACGAGCTGTTCGCCAAGTACGCCGATGAGTACAAGCTCAACGACCTCGACGAGAGCATGCGGGAAGGCATGAGCTACGAGGGCAAGCTCTACGGCGTGCCGATGCAGGCCCAGATGTTTGTGATGGCCTACCGCAAGGACGTCTTCGAGAAGAACGGGCTGACCGCGCCCAAGACCTTCGAGGAGATGAAGGCAGCGGCCAAGAAGATCCAGGACGCCGGCGACATGAAGTACCCGATCGCTCTGCCGTGGCTCTCCACCGGCGACATCGCCACCCAGTTCCAGTCCGCGATGAACTCGCTGGGCACCGACTTCGTCGACCACGACACCAAGGAGGCGCAGTTCACCTCTCCGGAGGCGACCACGGCGCTGAACGAGATGAAGTCGCTGCTGCCCTACATGGATCCGCAGGTCACGACGTTCGACCAGCCCAAGGTGCAGCAGCAGCTGTACAACGGCACCGCAGCGATAGCGATCATGTTCGCCGGCCGGATGAACGACCTGACCCAGGAGAAGAACTCCAAGTACTTCGACCAGTTCGCCTTCGCCGCGCCACCGTCGGTCGAGGAGGGTGGGGAGCTGTTGTTCAGCCGACTGTCCATCGACGGGTGGTCGATCCCGGCCAACACGAAACTGAGCCCTGACCTGCTGTTCGAGCTGATCGCCTCGGCGGTGAGTGAGGACGCATCCAAGGGCGCCATTCCGGCCGCCTTCCCCGCGCGTACGGCGCTCGTGACGCCGGACAGCTCCCCCTACGCCGCCGCTGCTTCGGAGTCGATCAAGAAGACCGCGCCGCCGGTGGCCGCCCCCTACAACGCCGATGTCACCAACGCCGTCATCTCCCTGGTCGCGCAGACGATCACCGGGAAGCTGTCGGTGGAGGAGGGCACCCAGCAGATGCAGGCAGCAGCCGAGAAGGCCTTGGCGAAGTACTGATCCGTCCCGTCATGCAGAGGCGGCCTGAGCTTGTCGAAGGGCCCCTTCGACAAGCTCAGGAACCATCACCTGGGAGGTGAGGTATGCGTAAGCGTGAGTTCGCCCTGCTGGTCGCTCCCAGCATGATCGTGATGTTCGGCTTGCTCGTCGTGCCGTTGTACCGCACGATCGTGTGGAGCTTTCAGGAGGTCCAGTACGGCTCCCCCGGCACGTTCGTCGGCCTGGAGAACTACAGCGCCGCGTTGACCGACCCCAGGTTCCTCCGCGCGGTGGCCTTCACCGTGGTGTTGACCCTCATCGTCAGTGCGCTGCTGGTCGTGCTGGGCTACGTCATCGCCACCCTGGTCAACCAGCTGGGGAGGATGCGGCCAGTGGTGCTGGGCATCCTGCTGGTTTCCTATGTGCTGCCCAACGTCGTCGGTGCGGCCGCCTTCTCCTGGCTGTTCGACACGAACTTCGGTGGCGTCGCCAACTACCTGCTCACCAGCATCACCGGCACGGAGATCTTGTGGTTCACCGATGTCTGGCCGAACCGCATCCTGATCATCCTCGACACCGTCTGGCACCTGCTGCCGTTCAGCATGCTGATCATTCTGGCCGGCCTCCAGGGTGTGCCGACCGAGATCATCGAGGCGGCCAGGATCGACGGCGCCACATCGCTGAAGTCGCACCTGTTCGTGATCGTGCCGACCATCCGCGGAGTGCTGTTCTTCGTCACCCTGATCTCGATCATGGACGTGCTGCGCACTTTTGACCAGCTGATTCCGCTGGCGCCGTCGGCCGTGGAGATCGGCAACGAGTCGATCATGCTCTACATCTACAACATCGCCTTCCGAGAGGGCAGCGAACGGCTCGGCTTGGGCAGCGCCATCAGCG
This sequence comes from uncultured Actinomycetota bacterium, assembly GCA_963711015.1. Taxonomy (GTDB): domain Bacteria; phylum Actinomycetota; class Actinomycetes; order Propionibacteriales; family Propionibacteriaceae; genus Microlunatus. The sequence goes on along the minus strand of CAVQCQ010000009.1, from coordinate 39,999 downwards.
TCCTGACCATTTTGTTGATCTTGATCATGCTCTTCCCGTTCATCCGTGACACCTTCCGGGAATCAAAGGTGGTGGCACGGTGACCTCCGTCTTTGTTGAGGCAAGGGGGACGACCCCCTTGGACCCCCGATGACTACCGCACAGACCGAAACGCCGTCGCTCACCGAAGGCCTCGCGGCCACTGAGCCGAGGACCAGGTCCGGACCTCGTCGCCGCGGCTTCTGGATGGTGGCCGGCCTGTTCCTCTTCGTCACCTGCGCGCTGTCACTGAGTCCTTTCATCTGGACGGCGATGTCGGTGACGAAACCGACCGACGTGGCGTTCGTCAACCCGCCGGTCTTCCTGTACGAGCCGAGCCTGCAGGCCTTCGTCGACTTGTGGCAGACCACGTACTTCGCCCGATACCTGGTCAACACCCTCATCGTGGCGGCCATCACCACCGTGATCGGTCTGGTGATCGGCATTCCTGCCGCCTACGCGTTGTCCCGGATGCCGGGATACATCTCGGCGGTCCTGCTCACCCTGGCGTTGATCTTTCGGGCGCTGCCGCGGTTCGCGGTGGTACTGCCGATGTATGAGATCAGCCAGCGGCTGGGCATCTACGACACCACCTACGCTCTGGCCATCGCCCTGGTGGCGATCAACCAGCCGTTCAGTATCTGGTTGCTGCGCAACTTCTTCGCCGAGATCCCTCGGGATCTTGATGAGGCGGCCATGATCGACGGTTGCACCCGGATCAGCATGCTGCGCAGGGTGATGATCCCACTGATGGGCCCGGGCATCCTGACGGCCGGGATCTTCTTGTTCTTGTTCGCCTTCCAGGAGTACCTGACCGCGGCGATCCTCACCGACACGGCCAGCAAGACGGTGCCCGTCTTCATCACCACTCAGCTCGGCCAGACTCTGCCCATGCTGCAGCAGGCCGGTGCCGCCGCCATCCTGCTGACCTTGCCGGTGATCGGGATCGCGTTCATCGCGCAGCGGTATCTGGTGGCCGGCCTGGCTTCGGGCGCTGTCAAGGGTTGACCGATCCGCTGGTCCTGCTGCCGGGCCTGAACTGCTCGCCCGCGCTGTGGTCGGCCCTCGACATCGGTGCCGCGATGTCGCCGATCCTGACCGAGCCGACGCTGGACGGTCAGGTGGAACGACTGCTCGACGAGCTGCCGCCGCGGTTCGCCCTCGCCGGGCTGTCGCTGGGCGGGATCGTGGCGATGGCGCTGGTCCGGCGGGCGCCGACGCGGGTGAGCAGGCTCTGCCTGATGTCGACCACGTCCCGGCCACCGACGAATCAGCAGTACGCGATGTGGTCCCGGCAGCGGGCCGCCCTGGCGGCTGGCGCAACCGCCCGGGACCTGCAGCGCGAGATCAAGGCCGCGCTCTTGTCCCCGTACGCCCGGGCCGCCCGACCGCACCTGGTCGAGGTCGCTCTGGCCATGGCCGACGACGTCGGCGCGGAGATCCTTGATGCCCAGCTGGCCCTGCAGGCGACGCGCGTCGACGAACGCCCGGGCCTTCGCGAGGTCCGATGCCCGACCTTGATCATCTCCGGGGGCGGCGACGCGCTCTGCAGCCCGGAGCGGCATCGGGAGATGCACACGCTGATCGTCGACTCGGAGCTGGTCGGTGCTGGAGAAGGTCGGTCACCTGTCACCACTCGAGGCGCCGGAGACCGTCAGCCGGCACCTCCAGCGGTGGCGCATGGTCAGCTGACCAGCGCGGCACCTTCGGCGAGCGCGGCCAGCTTGGCGTAGACGATGTCGGCGTCCACAGCGCCGAACCCGGCGAAGGTGGAGAAGCCGCAGTCGGTGCCGGCGATCACCCGCTCGGGACCGACGAGCTCGACGAAGCCGCGGAGCCGGTTGGCCACCACCCGAGGGTGCTCGATGAAGTTCGTCGTGGTGTCGATCAGGCCGGGGATCAGCACCTTGTCGTCCGGGATCAGGTCCCGGTGCGCGGTGAAGGCCTCCAGATCGTGCTGGTGCCGCGGGTTGGCCGTCTCGAACAGCAGTCCGGATGGCTTCGCGGTCAGCAGCACGGGCAGGATCGTCGCCATCTCGACGTCGCGATGGTGTGGTCCCTCGTAGTTGCCCCAGCACACGTGCATCCGTACCCGGTCGGCGGGTACGTTGCGCAGCGCATCGTTGAGTACGGCCACATGCCGCTCGATCCGCCGCAGGTACGCCGCTTCCTCCCGGTCGGCGTACATCATGTGCCGGCCGAGCCCGAGGTCAGGGCTGTCCAGCTGGAGGATCAGACCCGCGGCCACGATCGCCTCGTACTCCGGCCGCATCGCCTCGCCCAGCGCCTCGAGATAGGCGTCCTCGTCGTGGTAGTAGTCGTCGGGCTGGAACAGGGCGATCACGCCCGGCGACGCCGCGTTCATGAACCCTGCCGGATCACCGTGGGCTTGCCGCGCGGCCGCGAAGCGCCGCAGGTCGTCCTCGAGCGGAGCCAGCGTGGCCGGCCGCACCTCCGCGACGCAGCGCGGCCGCCGGTACGTCGGCGTACCGCCGCTGCTGGCCAGCCGCTGCATGAAGCTCGGGAAATCCAGCAGGTCGGCCGGCGGCCGGCGCGGCGAGTCGCCGTCGAAGCCGCTGATCCGGTCCTTGATGTAGGTGGCGTAGCTGATCTTGGCCAGCTCGCCGTCGGAGACCAGGTCGATCCCGGCTCCGACCTGCCGGGCGACGACATCGTCGACGGCAGCCGTCAGGACCTGGTCGAAGGCGGCCGGGTTCACCGGGTCGCCGCGCTCGGCCGCGAAGATCAGCTCGGTCACCGCCGCCGAACGCGGCAGTGAGCCGACGTGGGTGGTCAGCACGGCGCACGACCTGGCGTCCGCAGGGCCGCCAGATGCTCCATCAAGGTGTGGGTGAGGTTGTAGACCACCAGCTGCGCTCCTTGCTCCCGGGACCGGACCGCCGGCGCGGTCCCGGTCACGATGTCCATCCGCACCTTGCCGGCGGCGGTCGCCGCCTCGTGCACCCGGTCGATCGCCACCGCCGGGTCGAGGTCGTCGGGACCCGAGGCGATCCGTAGGTCCGCTGGACCGACCATCACCCCGTCCAGCCCGGGCACGGCCAGGATGTCGGCGACAAGCTCCACACCCTGCGGCGACTCGACCATGCCGATGACCAAGGTGTTCTGCTGGGCCCTGGCCAGGTGGTCGGCTGCCGGTATCTGCCCGAACCGGCCCGCGCGGCCGTAGGTGGCGAACCCCCGGTGCCCGAGCGGCGGGTAGTGCGCGGCGTCGACGAGCGCGCGGGCCTGCGCCGGCGAGTCGACGTGCGGGCCGACCACGCCGTCGGCGCCCAGGTCGAGCACCCGCAGCACCGTGGACGGTTCGCCGGTCCCGACCCGGACCAGTACCCGCATGCCGTGCCGCTCGGCCAACACCAGGTGAGCTCGGAGCAGCCCGAGATCCAGTGGCCCGTGCTCGCCGTCAAGCAGCACGAAGTCGAAGCCGGTCACCGCGCACATCTCGAGCAGCTCCTCGGCCGGCATCCGCAGCAGCACGCCAAGCAGCTGTTCGCCGTCTAAGACCCGGGCCTTCACCGGAGCGGACACGTCAGGCCACCATGCCGGCGGACAGGTCGATGTCGGCGCCGCACAGGCCCGGCATCGCGAGCATGGCAACGACCGCCGCGCCGACCTCGGTCTCGGTCACCATCCGCCCCAGCGCGGCGCGCGAGACGAAGGCCTGCTCAGCCTCCGCGTATGTCGTGCCCGTGCGTTCTGCCTCCAGACGGAAGTTGCGGGACATCCGCTCACCCTCGACCGGGCCGGGGGAGAGGCAGTTGACGTTCACACCGAGCGGGCCGACCTCGAAGGCCAGGGTCGAGGTGAGCCCGATGACCGCCATCTTGGACGCGCAGTACGGCGTCCGCCGGGGCAACGGCCGCTTGCCGGAGACCGACGCAAGGTTGATCACGTTCCCCTCACCACGGGCGACCATGCCGGGCAGGAACGCCCGGCACATCAGGTAGGTGCCGCGGACGTTGACCGCGAACACCTCGTCCCAGTCGGCGGGTTCGATCGCGGTCAGCGGAGCGACCGGGCCGGCGATGCCGGCGTTGTTCACCAGGACGGAAACCTCGGTGCCGGCCAGTGAGTCGGCCAGCTCAGCGACCGAGTCGACGTCGGCCACGTCACAGACTCGCCAGTCGGCGCGCTCACCCAGCTCAGCGGTCAGCTGCTGCAGCGGCTCCGCTCGCCGGCCGGCGACGACGACATCGGCCCCTACGGCGTGCAGCGCCCGAGCGATGGCCGCGCCGAGCCCGCTACCGCCGCCGGTGACCAAACCCGTGCGGCCCGCCAGGCTCATCGCGCGGTGATTGCGGCCGAATCGGCCAGCGCTTCGTCGATCCAGGCGTGCCGGTCGCCCAGGTGGCGCCAGGCGCGTACGTCCCCGGAGCGTGCGTGACCCTCGAACAGCTCGACCCGCGAGGCGCGACCGCAGACCCGGCCCAGCTCCCCGCTGGCCGCCGGGTCGCGAACTTCCTGGTAGGTCACGGTCTTGAGGTACTTGCCGACCCAGAGTCCCCCGGTGTAGCGGGCCGCGCCCAGGGTGGGCAGCACGTGGTTGGTGCCGATCACCTTGTCGCCGTAGGAGACGCAGGTGTTCTCGCCCAGGAACAGCGCGCCGTAGTTCTGCATCCGGTCCAGCGCCTCCCGGGGGTGGGCGGTGAGCACCTCCACGTGCTCGGCGGCGATCGAGTCGGCGAGCGCGTACGCCTCGGTCAGGTCGTCGACCACCAGCACCTGGCCGAAGTCCCGCCACGCCGGCCCGGCGAAGTCCCGGGTCGGCATCCCGGGCAGGATCCGCTCCACGAGCTCGAGCACTGTGCGGCCCAACGACTCACTCGGAGTGATCAGGATCGCCGGCGAGTCCGGCCCGTGCTCGGCCTGGGACAGCAGGTCGACCGCGACCACGAAGGGATCGGCCGCCTCGTCGGCGATGATCAGGATCTCGGTGGGTCCGGCGAACAGGTCGATGCCCACCTCGCCGTAGAGCTGCCGTTTGGCCTCGGCCACGTACGCGTTCCCCGGCCCGGCGATCAGGTCGACCCGTTCGATCGTCTCGGTGCCCAGCGCCATGGCCGTCACCGCTTGCACCCCGCCGAGCAGATAGATCTCGTCTGCGCCGGCCAGGCTCATCGCCGCCACTGTCGCGGCCGGGATCTCGCCATGGATCGGGGGAGTGCAGGCGATCACCCGCGGCACGCCCGCCACCTTCGCGGTCACGATCGTCATGTGGGCGGAGGCGGTCAACGGGTACCGGCCGCCGGGGATGTAGGCGCCGACCGCGGCCACCGGGACATGCCGGTGGCCCAGGACGACTCCCGGCCGGGTCTCGACCTCGAGGTCGGACATCGTGCCGCGCTGGTGCTGCGCGAAGGTGCGGACCTGCTCCTGGACGAACCGGATGTCGTCGAGGACCTGAGCGGGCAGGCCGGTGATCAGCTCGTCGATCTGCTGGGCGGAGAGCCGGAACGCCTCGGGGCTCCAGCGGTCGAACTGCTCGGAGTACGACCGCACTGCGGCATCGCCGCGCTGCCGGATGTCGGCGATGATGTCGGAAACGCGGTCCCGCACCTCGTGCTGTGCGGTGTCGGCGAACGAGCGGCGAGGAGCGGACTTCAGAGCAGTAGACACGCGATTCCTTCGATTGACGCTTGCGGAGTACATACGTATGTTCTTCTAGTAAACTCGCGCTCATGCTGGGCGTCAACATGAAGTGCCACCCGTGGTGACCAGCCATGACGTCGCGCGACTGGCCGGCGTCTCCCAGCCAACGGTATCCCGGGCACTGCGGGACAGCCCGAAGGTCTCGGCCGACACCAAGGAGCGTGTGCGCCGTGCGGCGAACGCCCTCGGTTACGTCCCCAGTGATGCCGGGCGGGCTCTGTCGAGCGGACGGACCCGGCGGATCGGCCTGCTCGTCACCGACCTGGCGAACCAGTTCTACGCGCACCTGATCGCCCCGATGCACCACGAGCTCACCGCCTTGGGCTTCCAGCTCAGCCTGCAGACCGAGGCCTCCGACACCGGTCAGGTGGCCGAGCGGCTGATCGCGGACGGCCTGGACGGCGTGCTGCTGGCCACGGTCACTCTGGACTCGGTGCTGCCCTACCGGCTGCGGACCCGCGGGATTCCGTTCGTCTACTTCAACCGGACTTCGCCGGCCGTACCCGCTGACTCCACCACGGTCGACGCCCGCCCGGGCCTGGACGCGGCCGCGGAGGAGATCGTGCGGCTGGGGCACCGACGGATTGGCGCCATTTTCGGCCCGCGCAACACCAGCACCGCCGAGCAGCGCGAGCTGGCGCTGCGGGAGGCGCTGGACCATCGCGGGCTGAACATCCCGACCCAGCTCAGCGTCCGGGGGCCGTTCGACTTCGAGACCGGGTTCTCAGGCGCCACCGAGCTGCTCCAGCGCGAGCCGCGACCGACCGTTCTGGTGTGCGGCAATGACGTAGTCGCGTTGGGGGCGCTCAACGCGGCCCGGGAGCTGTCGATCCAGGTTCCTGACGAGTTGTCCGTGGTGGGGTTCGACGATCTGCCCGCGTCCCGGTGGCCCCTGATCCAGCTGACCACGGTGGCCTTCGACCTCGACGCGATGGCCCGTCGGGCGGCTCAGCTCATGGTGGAGCGGATCTCCGGCGATCCGGAGGCTCCGTTCGTGCACGACGTCTTCCCGACCCGCCTGGTCCGGCGGGCGACGCTGGTGGCCGCGCCGGCGACGTGAGCCGCACCACGTTGCGACCGTGCTGTGCATACGCATACACTGACCAGATCCGCAGTTGAGGAGACAGGAAATGCCGCTCGACCCGATCGCCTACAAGCCCTATGCCGATCCCGACGAGTTCATCCGCGAGGTCACCGACCTGATCTGGGTCGATCGCGCCATCGGCTACATCCGGGAGAACTACGAGCCGGACTCGATCGTGCACGGCGCGTACGGCACCTCGACGACCCGGGACGAGGTGATCGAAGGCAGCCTGATGCGCATCGCCGAGCTCCCCGACCGGATCGGCCAGGCCGACGACGTGGTGTGGGAGGCCCGCGGCGATGACGCCTTCCTGAGCTCCCATCTGATCTTGTCGGCCGACCCGGCGAACGACTTCGTGAGCCGCACCATCGCCAACTGCCTCTATCGGCGGGGCCGGATGGTCGAGGAGTGGGTCGTGCGCGACTCCCTGGCCATCGCGCTCCAGCTCGGCCGGGACCCCGACACGGTGGCGCGAAGCAAGACCTTCCGCGGCTACGTGGGCAGTTTCGCCGGTCCCGGTCAACCAGACGTGACCGTCGCCGGCGACAGCGGTCCGCGACCGGATGCGTTCCGGCCCGAGGTCGAGATGGTGCTGGAGTTCATCGAGCGGGTGTGGAACGACCGCGATCTGGAGAAGGTCGCCGATTTCATGGTGCGTGACCTGACCCTGCATACGGTGGGCTACCGGACTTTCATCCGGCCTGAGGGCTACCGCCGGTCACTGCTCGGCCTGCTGCGGTCCTTCCCCAGCGGCCGCTTCGAGGTGCGCGACATCGCAACCAACCACGCCGAGCGCTACGCCGGACTGCGGATAGCGGTGTTGTGGAAGTTCAGCGGTCACTACAGCGGCCACCCGGCCTACGGTCCGACCAACAACGCGGGCGTCGACGTGCTGGGGGTGTCGCAGTTCCTGATCCAGTCCGGACGGATCGTGCGGGAGGTCCGGCTGTTCGACGAGATCGCACTGCGAACCCAGATCTACAGCTTCTCCAACGACGGCGGGATCGTCACCGCCAACATCTACTGAGTAAGGAACTCCCGACATGACCGACGTTCTTGTCGAAGCCAACGAGATCGAACGCCGCACCGTGCGGCGGACCGACTGGGTCTCCTGCAACTCCGCCTTCATCGACTGCCGCACCCCCGGCTCCGACCGCAAGTCCAATTACGCGTTCATCGGCTCCGGCGTGTCCCAGAACGCCGAGCAGCACGTCAACCTCACGGATCTGCACGGCTACAACGTCGGCGCGGCAGGCATGCCGAACGGCGTGACCAACAACCTGCATCTGCACTTCACGGCCGAGGTCTTCATCAACTTCGGCGGCACCTTCCGGGTGCGCTGGGGAGTCGACGGGCGGCAGGGCGAGTACATCTCGCACGACGGTGACGTGATCTCGGTCCCGACCTGGATCTTTCGGGGGTTCACCAACGAGGGTTCCGACGACGGCATCTTGCTGACCGTGCTCGGCCAGGACGTGACCGGCGGCATCATCTGGGGACCGTCGGTGCTGTCCGACGCCGAGGCGTACGGTCTCTATCTCACCGCCGACAACCGGCTGATCGACACCGTCGCGGGTGACGTCGTGCCCCCGGATGTGCCGCTGATCAAGCCGATGGAACAGTCCTACATCGACGAGCTGACCAGCTACAGCGTCGAGGAGATGCGGGCCCGGGTGACTCAGCCCGGCGACCGGGTCTACCGTTCCCGGTCGTTCCTCTGCACCGGTCTGCCGGGCGGCAACGGGGAGCTCAGCCTGGTGATCGGCTACGGGATGGCGGAGGACCGCCGCGCCGTGCCCCGGCTGCACGAGCCCCACTCGTTCAACCTGGCCTGGCTGCGGGCGACGCCCGGGGAGGGAATGCTCCGCCACCGGCATGCCGAAACCTCGGTGCTGATCGCCAAGTCCGGTCAGTGGCAGATCACGCTCAACGACGGAACGGAGGCCCAGACCGTGGTCCTCGGGCCGCAGGACATGTTGTCGGTGCCCGCTGGCAGCTGGCGGCGGTTCGAGCTGCTCGACGCGGGCGATGGCTCGGCCGCGGCCGGAACCGGTGAACTGCTGGTGGTCAACAGCGGCGACGGCCGGGTACGGCTTGAGTGGGCGCCCGAGGTCGTCGAAGCAGCCTTCGACGCCGGTTGGATGCTCGATCCCAACGGGTACCTCGCGCCAGTTGCAGTGATGGTCACCGCTACCGACGACGACTAGGACGTGACCGCCGGCGAGAAGGTGCGGGTTGCGGCCTGTCAGGTCGGCATCGACATCGACGACCCGGATCAGACCCGGGCGGCGGTAGTTTCGGCGGTGGCGAAAGCCGCCCATGCCGGGGCGGACCTGGTCGTGCTGCCTGAGCTGGCGCTGACTGGATACGTCTTCGCGGACGTCTCGGAGGCTCGGCAGCGGGCCGAGACGCCGGATGGCGAGCAGGTCAGCCTGTTCCGCAGCTTGTCCGCGAACCACGGCGTGCTGCTGGTGGCCGGGTGGTGCGAGGCCTCGGCGGGTGATCGGCCGTACAACAGCGTGGTCGTGGTCGATCGCGGCACGGTGCTCGGCAGCTATCGCAAGACGCACCTGTGGGGACGAGAGAACACTGGTCTTCGCGGCCGGCGACCGGTTGCCGCCGGTGCTGGACACCAGCTGTGGCCGCATCGCACCGATGATCTGTTACGACCTGGAATTCCCCGAGATGGTGCGGGCGGTCGGGCTGGCCGGGGCCGAGCTGGTGGTCGCGCCCAGCAACTGGCCGCGGGGGCCGGTGCCCGCCGGTGAGCGTCCGGTCGAGGTGGCCAAGGCCCAGGCCGGTGCGGCCGCCAACCGCATCGCCGTGGTGGTTGCTGACCGCTGCCGGACCGAGCGCGGACAGGAGTGGTTCGGCGCCAGCCTGATCTGTGGCCCAGATGGCTACCTAAGAGCCGGACCCGCCGACGGCGATGAGGTCGTGCTCGTCGCCGATCTCGACCTGGCCGAATGCCGGGACAAAGCCGCCGGCCCGCACAATGACGTACTGGCCGACCGGCGACCGGAGCTGTACCCCTAGGCCGGGCGGATGTCGATGAGCCGGCCGATCTTGTCGATGCGGTTCTCGGGGTTGCCGAAGCGGTCGGACCAGAGGTTGCCCTCGGCCCGGTCCTCCGGTGTACGGCAGGTGGACAGCGTGATCATCGCCTCGGTCGGTTCCCGGCCCGGTCGACGAGGAACCGCGGCGGACTGCTTGGCCAGCGACGCCTTCGACCGGAACGAGGTGATCGCGGTCGAGACGATCTCGTAGCTGTAACGCTGGCCGCCGGCGACCACGTGCACCTTCGCTCCGTCGCGCAGCTTCGGCAGCCGGGCGAAGGCCTTGGTCGACGAGGTGCGGTGGGCGGTGACGATGTAGTTGCCGATGCCGCCCGGTCCGACCCCACCGCGTACGCCGTGCGGACTGGCCGCGATGCCGCGATTCTGGATCTTCGTGCCGAAGGCGTCGTCCGGCCGGCCGCGGTAGGGACGGACTCGGAGGTTCTTGATGCCCAGGGAGGGGATGCTCAGCTTGGCCTCGCGCGGCTTGCCGTCGCTGGCCAGGATCCGCGACCTCAGGTCCGGTGTCGGCGGGACGAGTGGTTTCGGCGTCGGACCGGCGACACCGGTCGACGGGGCGACCGCAGGTGCGGTCGGCGCCGGTACCTCGGCGGCGGTCGAGGTCGAACAGCCGGCCAGCACCAGCAGCGCGGCTGCTGCCGTTCCCGCCCATCCCGGTCCTGCGCCCATCTCGACCGAGACTACGTCGGCCGCGCGCGTATTTCGCTCAGCCAGCGGATGGTCGGTTCGGTCAGCTCGTCCTCGAACCGCCGATCGGCGTGCAGGGCTCCCTCGAGACGAGGGCAATGCCCTCCGCGTCTACCCGCGTTTGCGCCCTCTTGGTGCGTTCGCACCCTAAATAGAGGGCGCAAACGCTCCAAAAGGGTGCAAAGGCCGCCGTTAGTACGCCGAGCCGCCGGACAGCGAGAGCGCACCGGTCGGATGCCACACCGTCTTGATCTCGACGAAGGCCCGCAGCCGCGCCAGCCCCGGCGCCGCGGTGAAGTCGGGCGCGACCGGCGGAGTGTAGACCCGCTTCACCGTCTCGGCGGCGGCCTGCTCCAGCGAGATCCGCAGCTCGCCGTCCACCCCGGTCAGGTCCAGTGCGTTCACATCGGCATGGGCGGCCAGGTGCGGCGCCAGCTCGGTCGCATTCCCCGTCAAGATGTTGATCACCCCGCCGGGGACGTCCGAGGTGGCCAGCACCTCGGCGAAGGCGATCGCCACGCACGGGTCGGGCTCGGCGGCCACCACAACGCAGGCGTTCCCGCTGGTGATCGCCGGCGCGATGACCGACACCAGCCCGAGCAAGGGAGACCCGGAGGGTGCCATGATCGCCACCACGCCGGTCGGTTCCGGCGCCGAGTAGGAGAAGTAAGGTCCGGAGACCGGGTTGGCACTGCCCAGCACCGCGGTCAGCTTGTCGGTCCAGCCGGCGTAGTGCACCAGGCGGTCCACGGCGGCCTCGACCTCGGCCCGGGCCGCCTTCTCCTTGGCCCCGGTGCTGGTCATGATCAACTCAGTGAACTGGCCGGCGCGGCCCTCCAGCATCTCGGCGATCCGGTAGATCACCTGCCCGCGGTTGTAGGCCGTGGCCTTAGCCCAGGCGCCGAACCCCTTGCGCGCCGCGGCCACGGCGTCCCGGGCGTCCTTACGCGACGCCAGCGCCGCATTGGCCAGGAACCCGCCGGACGCGTCAAGGGCCCGGTAGGTCCGGCCAGACTCCGAGCGTGGGAACGCGCCGCCGATGTAGAGCTTGTAGGTCTTGGCGACTGTGAGATGACTCATGACTCGTCGGCCTTCAAGTACGCGGCCATCCCGGACGGGCCACCCTCCCGGCCGAACCCGGACTCCTTGTAGCCACCGAAGCTCGCCGCCGGATCGAACCGGTTGAAGGTGTTGTCCCAGATCACCCCGGCGCGCAGCGCGGCGGCCATGCCCATCGCGCGAGAGCCCTTCTCGGTCCACACCCCGGCCGACAGCCCGTATGCGGAGTTGTTCGCCTTGGTGACCGCCTCGTCCGGGGTCCGGAAGGTCATCGTGGTCAGCACCGGACCGAAGATCTCCTCCCGGGCGATCCGCATCGACGGCGTGGCGTCGGTGAAGATCGTCGGCGCGATGAAGAAGCCGTTCTTGGGCAGGGGGCAGGAGGAGGTCCAGGTGGTGGCGCCTTCGGCGACGCCGGCCTCCATCAGTGTCGTGATCCGGTCCAGCTGGGCCTTGGAGTTGATCGCCCCGACGTCGGTGTTCTTGTCCAGTGGGTCGCCCACGCGCAGGGTCTCGACCCGGGTGGTCAGCCGGGCCACGAACTCGTCGGCGATCGACTCCTGCACCAGCAGCCGCGAGCCCGCGCAGCAGACCTGGCCCTGGTTGAAGAAGATCCCGTTGATGATCCCCTCGATGGCCTGGTCCTGCGCTGCGTCGTCGAAGACGATGTTCGCGCCCTTGCCACCGAGCTCCAAGGTGATCTTGCGTCCGGTCCCGGCCAGCTCACGCTGGATCCGCCGCCCGACCGCGGTCGACCCGGTGAACGCCACCTTGTCGATCCCGGGGTGGCTGAGCAGCGTCGACCCGATGTCGCCGGCACCCGTCACGATGTTGACCACCCCGGGCGGCAGGCCGGCGTCGGCGATGATCTCGGCCAGCACCAGCACCGAGAGCGGTGTGGTCTCCGCCGGCTTGATCACCACCGTGTTCCCGGCGGCCAGCGCCGGGGCGATCTTCCAGGCCGCCATCAACAGCGGAAAGTTCCACGGGATCACCTGGCCGGCCACCCCCAACGGCGCGGGTGCCGGACCGAGCCCCAGGTGCTGCAGCTTGTCCGCCCAGCCGGCGTGGTAGAAGAAGTGCTGCGCCGCGGTCGGGACGTCGAAGTCGCGGGTCTCCTTGATCGGCTTGCCGTTGTCCAGGGTTTCCACCACGGCGAGCTCGCGGGCCCGCTCGGCGATGCCGCGGGCGATCCGGAACAGGTACTTGCCCCGTTCCGCGCCCGGCATGGTCGACCACACCTTGTCGTACGCCCGCCGCGCGGCCGCGACGGCCCGGTCGATGTCGGCGGAGTTCACCATCGAGACCGTCGAGAGCTTCTCTGCGGTGCCGGGGTTGATCGTGTCCCAGTCGGTCCCGCCGCCCTCGACGAAGGTGCCGTCGATGTAGGGCAGATAGCGGTCCTTGATCGCGGCAATGGCCCTCGACTCGGGCGCCGGGGCGTAGGTCCACTCGGTCAAGGTCATGAGATCAATCCACCGTCACGTAGTCGGCGCCGGAGTAGTGCCCATCGAGCTGGGTCCGGCGTTGCATGATCAAGTCGTTCAGCACCGAGGAGGCGCCGAACCGGAAGTAGTGCGGGTCCAGCCACTCCGGGCCGGCCACCTCGTGCACCGCCACCAGATAGCGGATGGCATCCTTGGCGGTCCTGATCCCGCCCGCCGGCTTCACCGCTCGCTGCTCGCCGGTGGCGGTCTTCCAGTCCTTGACCGCCTGCAGCATGACGTGGGTCACCGGCAGGGTCGCTGCCGGGCTGACCTTCCCGGTCGAGGTCTTGATGAAGTCGCCGCCAGCGAGGAGGGCCAGCCATGACGCCCTGCGCACGTTGTCGTACGTCCCCAGCTCACCGGTCTCCAAGATCACCTTGAGCCGCACGGATCCACAGGCGGCCTTGACGGCGACGATCTGATCGAACACCTCGCCATACCGGCCGGCCAGGAAGGCTCCGCGATCGATCACCATGTCGATCTCGTCCGCGCCGGCGTCGACCGCCATCCTGGTGTCGGCCAGCTTCACCTCCAGACTGGATCGGCCGGCCGGGAAGGCCGTGGCCACCGACGCCACCTTCACGCCCGAGTCCGCAAGCTCCTCCCGAGCGACCGCCACCATGTCGGGATAGACACAGACCGCGGCCGTACGCGGGGTGTCGGGCCGGTCCGGGTCCGGCAGCATCGCCTTGCGAGCCAGATTGCGCACCTTGCCCGGCGTATCGGCGCCCTCGAGCGTGGTCAGGTCGACCATCGAGATCGCGAGGTCGATCGCCGCCAGCTTGGAGGCCTTCTTGATCGAGCGGGTGGCCAGCGACGCTGCTCGCTGCTCGACACCCACCGGGTCCACCCCGGGCAGGCCGCCCAGGAACCGGCGCAGCGCGGTCTCGTCAGCCGTCGCGTCGACCAGGACGGACCGATCCCGGCGGACCGCGACGGCATGTCCGTCCGCTGCGGAGATGGTCACCGTTCGATCGTAGTCTCCGGGAGGCGATCGCCGAGCGTCCAGCGTCACCGGGGCGCCTTTCGTCACCGGCCCTGACGGAGCCACAATGTGCGCGTGCAGGCGCCGCGCATCAAAATCCGTCAGAACACCGAACACGCCACCGTCAGCCCGCTGGAGCTGTTCTTCGACCTGGTCTTCGTCTTCGCGCTGACCCAGGTCACCGCCTTCATGGCCGATGAGCTCAGCTGGCACGGCGTCCTCCGCGGCGTGCTGATCGTGATGCTGCTCTGGTGGGCGTGGACCGGGTACGCCTGGGTAGCGAATGTGGCCAGTGCCGAGGAGGAGAACGGAATCAAGCTGGCCCTGCTGAGCGGCATGGTGGCCATGTTCGTGCTGTCCTTGTGCATCCCCGAGGCGTTCGACGACGCCGCGGGCGGCCTGAACGGCCCGGTCGTGCTGGCGATCTGTTACCTCGGCTTCCGACTCGCCCACCTCGCGATCTTTCTGATCATCGCCCAGGATGATGACCGGCTCCGGGCCCAGCTCGGCCGGTTCGCCCCGAGTGTGTTCGGCAGTGGCATCGTGCTGCTCATCGCCTCGCAGTTCGAGGGGTGGTTACAGACGGCGCTGTGGGCGTTCGCCCTGATCGTCGACTACGTGGGGACCGCGCTCGGCGGCGCCTCGGGCTGGCGGTTGCCGTCGCCCGGCCACTTCTCGGAGCGGCACGGTCTGATCATCATCGTTGCGCTCGGTGAGTCCATCGTGGCCATCGGCGTCGGGGTGGCTCAGCTGCCGATCTCGGTCCCGATCGTGCTCGGCTCGGTGCTCGGCCTGGCACTGGCGTCGGCCATGTGGTGGGCCTACTTCGACGTCAGTGCGCTGCTCGGCGAGCGGGCACTGGCCGACGAGCCACAGGCCACTCGGGCCAAACTGGGCCGGAACGCGTACTCCTACGCGCATCTGCCGTTGATGATCGGGATCGTGCTGGTCGCGCTGGGACTGAAGAAGGCGCTGGAGTACGTCGGAGACAGCAAGAAGCACACCCTGGCCGAGTCGCTGCCGCCGTTGTCGCTGGCCGCCCTGGTCGGTGGCGTGGTGATCTACCTGCTGGCGCACGTGATGTTCAAGCGGCTGACCGTGCAGACGATCTCCTACGTGCGGCTGGTGACCGCCGGCTTGCTGCTGGTCGCGTACCCGCTGATCCTGCGGCTTCCGACACTGGCCGAGCTGGCTGTGGTCACGGGGCTGATGATCGCCAGCCTGATCGTCGAAGCCATCATTCACGCCGACACCCGCCGCCAGATCCGCGACGAGCTGACCCACCACTGACTCCCTCGCCGACTCCCTGTCGGAATCGGACGCTGCGTTCGATCTTCGCGCTGTACGCCGGAAGTAACGGGAGCCCAGCGCGAGGAACAGACGTAGCGTCCGATTCTGACAACCGTTGCGCAGGTATCGGGAAGGGCGCTTTGATGCTCATCATCTAGCAGCGGTCGTTCGCGCCTGAAAGCGGCGGCTGGTGGCGGGAGAGGATCGCATGATCAGCCCGAAGCTGACCTCGACCATGAGCGAGGTGGACCAGCTCACCGTGCTGTCGCGTCGCGGCATCGAGCGGGTGGGCCGGCGGCGCTCGCTGTTCCGGGCCCTGGTCACTCTGGTGATCCTGCTCGCCATCCTGCTTCCGGTGGCGCTGGTCCACTTCGGTGTCCTGACCACGGTGGCGCCGATCCCGCCAACGCTCACCGCCGGTGTGGTGTTGATCATTTCGGCGGCACTGATCCCGTTCGCCCTCCAGCTCGGCTGGCGCTGTGTCGAGATCTCCACGCTCGGCAGCTCGCGGGGCTATCGCGTCGCCGCGCGCTGGCTGTTCTGGCTCCTGCTCGTCGCGGCCCTGGCGCGGATCGTCGAGATGGTGGTCGACTGGCGCGAGCACGTCTACCCGGCCCACGGCGAGCGCTACCGGTTCGACGACGTGCTCTTCGTTGTCAGCATCGTCCTCGGCGGGATCAGCCTGCTCGGGCTGACCGTGGTGGCGATGCTTGCCTCACGACGGCAGTCCGGCCGGGATCGTCCGGTCGTTCACCGCCAGGACCCGCCGACCGAGCCCGAACCGCCGGAGGGCACGGTCATCTGCTGCTCCGGCGGCGGCATCCGGTCGGCCGCCTTCTGCCTGGGCGGCCTGCAGAAACTGCAGGAGGCCGGCCGGTACGCCACCGCCCGGGCGGTGGTCGGGGTCAGCGGCGGGGGGTACATCGCCGCGGCACTGCACGTGCTGCGCTGGCGCAGCGAAGAGGTGGCCGACGGTCGCCGACCGTGGGCCGCTCCCGAACCACCGCCGTTCTCGCCGGCCAGCCCCGAGTTCCGCTGGCTACGCCGACACACCCGGTTCCTGTTCGACTCCGCCCGGCTGGCCACCCTGGCCGGCCTCACCATCGTCTGCGGCATCGCCGTGAACCTCTTCTGGCTGGCCCTGGTGCTCGGTGGGCTGGCGGCGTGGCTGGGCTGGCTGTTCAACGCCTCCGGCGCCGTCCGCGACTGGACGGCCAACGATGCAGTGGCCGGCGACTTCGGTCCGGGCTGGGAGTGGCTGAGCTGGTCCTGGCTCGTGCTGGTCGCGGGTCTGGCGCTGTTCGTCGCCGAGCGCGTCGTCAACCGGATCCGGTTCAAGCCGCTGGGTGTCCGGGAGGGCATCCGCACCCTGTCGGTGATCACCGTCTGGGTCGGTGCTGCGGTGGCGGTGCTGACGATCGGCCTGCCCCGGCTGATGGTGGCGATCCACAACTACGGTGCCGACAACAGCACATCCTTGGCCAAGCTCGCGTACGCGCTCGGGCTGGTCCCGCAGTCGGCGTGCTCACCGGAGGGCTGCGGGGTGACGGCCTCCAACGCCGTCGCGGTGCTGAACACGCCGTGGGCCTCGCTCGTGGCCACCGTCGCGGCCATTCTCGCTGTGGTCCGCGCCGCGGCGGCCAGGCTGCCGGCCGATGCCGCCACCAGCGAGAAGCGGAGCAGCAGGTTGCTCGACTCGCTCGTCCACGTGGTGCTGCCCTGGCTGGCGTTGATCATCGTCGCGCTGGCCGCCGGCGCGCTGATCCTGCGCTGGGTCGGTGTATTCCTCACCCGGCCGGAGCAGCCGGCCGACTGGACCCTGGTGCTGCTGTTCGGGCTGGCCGCGGCCGGCGTGCGGCTGCTCACCGACGCGAACTACACCTCGCTCCACCACTTCTACCGCGAACGGATCTCCTACGCCTTCATCCAGCAGCGGTACAACGGGAGCTCCCGGCCGCTGCCGTACGAGGACCTGCTTCAGTTCTCCAAGTCGAAGCCGGACGACGGCGGGCCGGAGCTGGTCGCCTGTGCCGTGGCCAACGTCAGCGATGTGGAGTACGTCGCCGCCGACCGGGGTTGCATGCCGTTCGTCTTCGATTGGGATCAGATCGGGCTCACCGACCGGGCGCTGCCGGTCCGGCTCGACGCCACGACCTATGAGTTCGCCGCGGACTACCAGTTCCGGGAAGCCACGGTCGCCGGCGCGCTCGCGATGAGCGGTGCGGCCTTCTCACCGCTGGTCGGCCGCGAGCAGCGCCGGGTCGCCCCGTACCGGCTGGTGATGGCCCTGGCCAACGCCCGGCTCGGTGTCTGGCTGCCGAACCCGCTGTGGATCGACGAGGCCCGGACCGTCCGGCGGATGATCAAGCTCCGCAAGGCCGAGGCGCGGCCCGCCCGGGCCGAGCTCGATCCGGCGGACGGCGCGTGGCTCGACGAGGAGCTGAGTGCGGCCGACCAGGCCTGGCTCGCCGACCCGGGGGCCACGGCCGAGGCGTCGCTGGTGGTGCGGCTGGCCGAACGCGGCCGGGCGCTGCTGGACCGGCCCGGCCCGTACCGGCTGCTCAAGGAAGGCATCGGCAAGACCTCGGTCACCGACCGCCGGCTCTACATCACCGACGGCGGCCACTACGACAACCTCGGCTTGGTGGAGGCGCTGCGCCGGCGGCCCAAGACGATCATCGTGCTGGACGCCTCGAACGACTCGGCGAACTCCTTCCGCGCCCTCGGCGAGGCCGTGGCGACCGCACGGATGGACCTGGACTGCGAGATCGAGATCGACCCGACGCCGATGAGCACCACCGACGGCGTGGCCAAGATCGCCTGGGTGGACGGGCGGCTGACCTACGCCGACGGTGAGACCGCGACGATCCACTTCGCCAAAGCGATCAAACTCGAGGGGGCCGGGCTGGACACCAAGGTGTACGCCGGGCGGCACCCGGAGTTTCCCCGGACCGGGACCGGTGACCAGTTCTACGGCGAGTTCGACTTCGAGGCGTACCGGCAGCTCGGCTGGGTGGCCGCCTCCGGGCTGCTGGCGGGGTTGCCGCCGTTGGCGGCGCCGACCGTGGACGACGGGCGAGTCGAGCCGCAGCCGTCAGGGCCGGCCACGATCGCGAGCCGGCCGTTCGCGGTCGGTTGACCGAGCCAGCGTCCGGGACACGAGGTGCTCCTCAGACCGAGGCCGGTTCGGATGGTGCGGTGTCGACCGCTGGGTCGACACCGTTGAGCGCACGCGCCACCAGGAGCGTCCACGCCGGGAAGCCAAGCCAGGCAATGACCCCTGGAACAGCCGCCAGACCCAATGCGAGGTATTGAACTGCGGATCGAGACGGCAGCAGCGCGGCCAAGCCTCCGATGACGGCGGCGGCACCCACCGCCATGCTGGTGGTCGTTCCGACGGTCGTGGTTGATCGGCTCAGGACGCCGTGTCGTCGGCCTGCGCGGTTGACCGCGTACAACCAGCAGAACATGACCGCGATGACGAAGGTGACCAACGGAGCCTGGATCGCGAACGGCATCAGGCCGCCCACCAGCAGGAGCGGCAGAATCGTGGCGGCGCCCATCGCAGCCACTCCGATCACCGTCCAGCGCTGCACGTCGCGATGCGGCATCAGGTCACGCAAGGCCAATGCGACCGGTATCAGCGCGCCGGCCTGCAGCGCGCTGGTCAGATCGTTGGCCGGACCGAACCAGGCCCAGCGGCTGGGCTCTCCGCTGAAGGGTCGAGCCACCCCGAAGAACAAGATCAGGAAGAGCCCGCTGGCCAGCCCTGCCCCGCCGCTGATGACCGCCCAGCGCCCCGCGCCGGACGACCTCCCGCTGCTCGGCCATCCCTGCCCGTCGGGCAAGGTGATCAGAAACTCGCAGTACGTCGACGAGACGTACGCCTTCGAACTGCTCCGCAACGGCGCCCACGGACTGGCCTATCTGCTGAAGGATCGCATCGGCGATCTCGACCGTCTTCGCTACGCCCTCACCGAAGTTGTCGCCGGAGGCTCGGTCATCGACCAGCGCGTGGTCGATGCCTTGGTGGCTCGACGCGCCAGACTCGAGGACTCGGCCCTTACCTCACTCACTGCGCGGGAGCTGGACGTGCTGCGTGAGATGGCCCAGGGTCGGGCCAACGCCGCCATCGCCGATGCGCTGTCGGTCTCGGAGTCCGCCGTCGGCAAGCACGTCAACGCGATCTTCAGCAAGCTCGGGCTCTCCGAGGAGCCGCACCGACATCGCCGGGTCGTCGCCGTCCTGACCTTCCTCCGTGAGTCCGGGCTCAACCTGGGGTGATCGCGGGAAAGCCTGGCTCAGGCCGGTTCGCGTTCTTCAGTTGAAGGCGTTCTCCCCGGTCAGGGCCTGTCCGATGACCAGCTGGTGGACCTCCGAGGTGCCTTCGTAGGTCAGCACCGACTCGAGGTTGTTCGCGTGCCGCATCACCGGGTACTCCCCGGTGATGCCGTTGGCACCCAGGATCGTCCGGCACTCGCGGGCGATGGCCAGCGCCTCCCGCACATTGTTCAGCTTGCCCAGGCTGACCTGGCGCGGCTCCAGCCGATGATCGTCCTTCAACCGGCCCAGGTGCATCGCGAGCAGGAAGCCCTTCTGCAGCTCGAGGGCCATGTCGGCGAGCTTCGCCTGGGTCAGCTGGAACGCGGCCAGCGGACGGTCGAAGACCTCGCGCTCCGCCGCGTACGCGATGGCGGCCTCCAGGCAGTCGCGAGCCGCCCCCAGGGCGCCGAAGATGATTCCGAACCGGGCCTCGTTCAGGCAGGACAACGGCCCCCGCAACCCCGTCACCTCCGGCAGCATCGCCGAGCCGGCAACGCGTACCCCGTCCAAGATCAGCTCCGAGGTGACGGAGGCCCGCAGCGACAGCTTCTTGGTGATCTTGGGAGCGGAGAAGCCCTCGGCGTCGGTGGGCACCAGGAAACCGCGGAGCCCTTCATCGGTCTGCGCCCAGACCACCGCGATGTCGGCGACCGAACCGTTGGTGATCCACATCTTGGTGCCGTCCAGCACCCAGTCGTCGCCGTCGCGCTTGGCCCGGGTGCGCATCCCGGCCGGGTTGGAGCCGAAGTCGGGCTCGGTCAGTCCGAAGCAGCCGATCGCCTCGCCCGCCGCCATCCGTGGCAGCCAGGTGGTCTTCTGCTCCTCGCTGCCGAACTTCCAGATCGCGAACATGGCCAGCGAGCCCTGCACCGACACCATGCTGCGTATCCCGGAGTCGCCGGCCTCCAGCTCCAGACAGGCGAGTCCGTAGGAGACCGCGTTCGTGCCCGCGCAGCCGTAGCCCTCCAGGTGCATTCCGAGCAGCCCGAGCGACCCGGCCTCGCGCATCAGGCCGAGATCGGGTTCACCGCGCTCATACCAGTCGGCGACGTGGGGACGCACCCGCCGATCGACGAACTCCCGGACGCTGGCCTGGATGTCCTTCTCGTCGGCAGTCAGCAGGTGGTCGATGGCGAGCAGCTCCAGCGGCCCGGTGCCGGTCATGACGATCCCATCCCAGCCAAGGTGATGGCTGATTTCTCGATGTCGGTCTCACTCAACAGCACATGGCGCGCCGCAGGCCCCAGCGGGATGAAACTGTCCTCGCTCGCCACCCTCAGGATCGGTCCGCCGAAGCCATCCTCGACCAGTGCGCAGACGACGCCCTCACCGACCCCGGCGGTCCGTCTGGTCTCGTCGACCACCAGCACCCGGCCGGTACGCCGCGCCGCGGCCAGGATGTCGTCCACCGGCAGCGGCGCCAGCCACCGCAGGTCGACCACCTCCGCCGCGATGCCCTGGTCGGCCAGCCGTGCCGCGACCCGCAGGCTCATGGGCACCCCGTTGCCGAACGTGATCATCGAGATGTGCCCCGAGCCCGTCGAAGGGCACGGATACACCCGCGCCCGGCCGACGGGAGCATGGTCACCGTGATCATCGGCCAGCCATCTCCGGTCGCCATCCGCATACAGGTCGCGCCGGTGGTAGAGCGCGATCGGCTCCAGGAATACCGACAGGGTGCCGTCGGCGATCGCGGCGGCCACGCAGCTGCGCAGCAGGGCCGCGGCGTCGTCGGCTCGGGCCGGACAGGCGACCACCAGCCCGGGGATGTCACGCAGCACGCCGAGCGCGTTGTCGTTGTGGAAATGGCCGCCGAACCCCTTCTGGTAGCCCAGCCCGGCGACCCGGACCACCATCGGATTGGTGAACCGCCCCAACGAGAAGAAGGGCAGGGTCGCGGCCTCGCCGCGCAGCTGGTCCTCGGCGTTGTGCAGGTAGGCCAGGTACTGGATCTCCGGGATCGGCACCAGTCCGGCCAGCCCGGCGCCGAGACCAAGGCCAAGGATCGACTGCTCGTCCAGCACTGTGTCGAACACCCGCGCCGCGCCGTGCCGCCGGGCCAGTCCACCGGTCAACCCATAGACCCCACCCTTGACTCCGACGTCCTCGCCGAAGACGATCACCCGCCGGTCGGCGGTCAGGATCTGGTCGAGCGTGGCATTGATCGATTCCGCGAGCGTCATCGAGTCAGCGCTGAGTTTGTCGAATCGCGCGGTCAGTTCAGCGACTCGATCCGGACTCCGCGGCGCCAGCGGCGCCATCACCTCGGCCGCCGAACTGAGCCGGGCGGTGCCCTTGAGCGACTCTGCCTCATCGGCGATCTCGGCCCGAATGGCTTCGTACCGCTGCTCGATCTCGTCGGGGCGCACCCCCGCCGCAACCAGCACTCCGGCCGTGGCCAGCAAAGGATCTCGGGCGAAGTCGACCTCGATGTCGCGCGGGCGCCGGTAGCTGATCTCGGCATCGCTGCCGGCGTGACCACCGAAGCGGACCGTACGCAGGTGAAGGAAGGTGGGCCGGCGGGAGGCGCGTACGCCGTCGACCGCCTCGGCGATCCGTGGCCAGGCGGCCGCCGGTTCGGAACCGTCGACCGCGACGTAGCGCAGCCCTGTCCGGGATCCGTACGCCGCCTCCACCCAGCCCGGCGAGGTCGGGACCGACACGCCCCAGCCGTTGTCCTCACAGACCAGGAGCAGCGGCACCGGCAGGCCGCGGTACGCGGCATTGAGTGCGGTGTTGATCGCCCCGGTGGCGGTGGAGTGGTTGCCCGAGGCGTCGCCGAAGGAGCAGACGACCACGGCGTCGGCGGGCCACCCGCTCGGCACGCCGAGACGCTGAGCCCGCTGTAGCGCAACGGCCAGCCCGACCGATCGCGGCAGATGGGAGGCGATGGTCGAGGTCTGCGGAATGATCGCAAGGTCGGGATGTCCGAAGACCTTGTGCCGGCCGCCGGAGATCGGCTCCGCCGCCAGTGCCATCAGCCCCTGCAGGACATCCCGGACCGGCGTCGTACCCGTCACCTGCTGCGCTCGGGCGACGTAGAACGCGCCGGACCGGTAGTGCAGCAGCGCCGGATCCGTCGGGCGCAGGGCCAACGCCACCAGCGCGTTGCTCTCGTGTCCCGCTGAGCCGATGGTGTAGAAGCCCTCGCCCTTGCGCTGCAGGTCTCGGGCGATCATGTCCAGCTGGCGACTGGCCGCCTGCGCCTCGAACACCCGCCACCAGAACTCCCTCGCCGTCTCCGACTTGTCAGCGTCTTCGCTGGCTCTAGCAAGCTGAGACGCTGACAAGTCGCGAAGGTGGCTGCGGAAGTACCGGTCGAGCGCATCCATGTGACTTACCTGGGTCGTCCACCATCGACGATCACGGGGTGATAGAACAGGCCTGCCCTCGGGTCGCCGATGAAGTCGGCCCGCGGGTTATCGGTCATGGATGTTCCTTCCCGGCCAGCCGCGTCAGCGAGCGGCCCACCGCGCGTACGGCTTCGTCGATCTCATCCTCCTCGACCGACAAGGCCGGGCGGAAGCGGATGGACCGCACCCCGCAAGGCAGCAGGATCACCCGCTCGCGCTTCCGAAGATCGCTGACCAGCCGGTCGCGCTGAGCGGTGTCCGGGAGGTCGCACGCCACGAACAAGCCGCGGCCCCGGACGTTGCTGATTCCGCCGACCTCGTCGCGGACGCGCTCGAGTCCCGCCAGCAACCGAGCGCCCTTCGGACCTGCCGCCTCGATGAGACCCTGGGCCTCGATGATCTCGAGCAGCCGACGGCTGCGGACCATGTCGACCAAGCCGCCGCCCCACGTGGAGTTGATCCGGCCCGAGGTCTGGAACACGTTTCCGGGCACCTCGTCCACGCGGCCGCCAGCCATGATGCCGCCGAGCTGCGCCTTCTTGGCGAAGGCGACGATGTCGGGTTGCACACCCAGCTGCTGGTACGCCCACGCCGTCCCAGTGGTGCCGACGCCGGTCTGCACCTCGTCGAGGATGAACAACGCATCGTGATCATGGACGAGCTCACGCAGCGCGGCGAAGAACTCGCCGCGGATGTGATTGTCGCCGCCCTCGCCCTGGATCGGCTCGGCGATGAACGCGGCGATGTCGTGCGGATGGGCGGCGAAGGCGCGCCGGGCCTGCTCGAGCGCTCGCTGCTCGGCCGCGACCACCTCCTCGAGATGATCAGCGAGAGGGAAGATCATCGCCGGTACGTCCAGTCGCGGCCAGTCGAACATCGGGAACCGGTCGGTCTTGTTCGGCTCGGTATTGGTCAGCGAGAGGGTGTAACCGCTGCGGCCGTGGAAGGCGCGGCTGAGATGCATGATCTTGGTGCCCAGCCGGCGGTCCCGTCCGGCCGCCTCGTTGAGCCGACTCTTCCAGTCGAACGCCACCTTGAGGGCGTTCTCCACCGCGAGCGCGCCGCCCTCGACGAAGAACAGGTGGGGGAGCGCCGGGTCCCCGAGCACCCGGACAAAGGTGGCGACGAACTCCGCGTAGGCCGTGCTGTACATGTCCGGGTTGGCCGGCTTGTTCGCCGCGATCTCGGCCAGCTCGGCCAGGAACCCGGGGTCATCGGCCAGGCCGGCCGGGTTGAGGCCGAGGGGGGCGGAGGCGAAGAAGGTGTACATGTCCAGGTACTGCCGGCCGTTTCGGGCGTCGACGATCCGGGAGCCGCGGCTCCGCTTGAGGTCGATGACCAGCTTCATGCCGTCGGTGAGCACGCTTCGGGCCAACACCTCGTGCACTTCGGATGGTGAAACGTGAACTTGCTCGGCCATCGCCAACCTCCTGCCGAATTGTGCTGTCCTGGGGAACTGTGACAGCAATATATCCTTCTGGGGCTGATATGCGCCGCATAAGTTAGGCAACGTCGGGCCGGGGTGATACGAGAACGATCAGCGGAACCTCACGCTCTATCCTGGGACTCGCCGCTGTCGGTCAGAGTCAAGATCCGGCGTTGCTCTCGAACATAATTTCGATTACTCTGGAGCCCGTGGCAGAGTTCGGAAGTGAGCAGCTGGCCCAGCTGCGGCAGGGCATGACGGACTTGATCGAGGCGATCGAAGTGGGGCGCATTCGGCATCTCGATCCGCATGAGCGCCTGGATCTCTGGCAGTACCTGCACGCGGTGCGCAGCCGCCTCATTCTCGTCGAACACGCCCTGGCCCGTGCCGCGCTGGACGTCCCGGCACCGGACACCGATCCGGTGAACGGGCCAGAGACCACAGCGGCCTGCGGTTAGGCCCTCAGCCGGGCTCGCCGCGCCGTTTGCGGTGCACAAGAACGGCGAGATCGACGACTGCGGTGGCCGCCAAGACCGCGAGCACGATGACGAAGCCCACCGGTGCGCCGATCCACAAGACCCAGATCGCCAGCGCGGTGCAGGTGAGGAGTCCGAACCCGGCCAGGATCAGCCTCAGCGTCAGCGCGCTGCGTGCCGGGGATGCGCCGCCGATTCCCGCGGTGGGATCGTGATAACCGGGTAGTCCTTCTTCGTAGCGCTCCCGACCCGTGGAGTCGTTCCCGTCTCGGTCACCGAGCCCCATACGGTGAACCTACTCCGAGGACGACCTAGGCTCGCTGGGCGCGGTGGAACCGACGGCCGACGGGAAGGAAGGTGATGAGCGCGCCGCAAGACCTCATCGCAGGTCGCTACCGGCTCGTGAGCCTGGTCGGCACCGGCGGCATGGGCGCGGTGTGGGAGGCCTTCGACGAGCGGCTGCACAGACCGGTCGCGGTCAAGCAGCTACACCGGCCGATCGGGCTGGCGCCGGCCGACGCGGAGGTCGCCAACCAGCGAGCCATGCGCGAGGCGCGGATCACGGCCCGGCTCCAGCATCGGCATGCGGTCGCGGTCTTCGATGTGGTCGAGCACGAGGGCCAGCCGTGCTTGATCATGCAGTTCCTGCCCTCCATCCCGCTCTCGGCCGTGCTGCGCGAGACCGGTCCGCTGCAGCCTCATGAGGCGGCGAAGGTCGGAGCCCAGGTCTCGTCAGCTCTTGCTGCTGCCCACGCGGCCGGCATCGTGCACCGCGACGTCAAGCCGGGCAACATCTTGATCGGTGAGGACGGCAACGCCCTGATCAGTGACTTCGGTATCGCACACGCGCTGGGCGATGCCACCTTGACCGCGGCCGGAATGGTGCACGGGACTCCGGCCTTCCTCGCGCCGGAGGTGGCCCGGGGCGAAGAATCCAGCGCCGCCTCCGACGTGTTCTCGCTCGGGTCGACGCTGTACGCCGCCGTCGAGGGCATGCCGCCGTTCGGCCTGGACACCAACACCATCGCCCTGCTGCACCGGGTAGCCGCCGGTGTCTTTCCGCCGCCGCAACACGCCGGACTGCTGAGGCGCCTCCTGCTGGACATGCTGACGGTCGATCCGGGGGCACGACCGACCATGACTGAGGTCGCGACGACTCTCGACGACCTGGCGGCGACCACGGTCCGAGTGGCGCCGATCCAGCCGGCTCCGTCGGAGCCCGTCCCCTCACCGCCCGCCGCCCCGGCGCCCATCCGGGAAGAACCTGACGCCGAGCCCGCACCACTGCCTTCCGTCGCCACGCCGACCCGCGTAGCACCGAAGCCGGAGTCGACTCCGTCCGCGGCCGCCGAACGCCGGCGGACCCCGGCCGTCCTTGTCGTCGCCGCCGTGCTGATCGTCGCCCTGATCGCTGCGGGGATCTGGTGGTGGTCGCAACGACCGGGCACGGTCGTCGCCGAGCAGCCGACCACCACCACTTCCGCTCCGCCGGACTCATCGGCCTCACCGGCCCCGTCGGCGTCGACCGAATCGACACCCTCGGCGGCTACACCGTCCCGCTCTGCTACGAGGCGAACCACCTCGCCCACACCGACGACGGACCTCGACTCGCCACCCAGCGCGAAACAGCTCGCGTCGGCGATCACCAGCTACTACGCCCTGATGCCCGAGCAGACCGATCAGGCCTGGAGGCGGTTGACCCCGTCCTACCGTCGCTTCCCGGCCGGAGGCCGGCAAGGCTTCGAACGGTTCTGGAGCGCGGTGGACCGGGTGTCGGTCCGCGACGCGGTCGGCCGGCCGCCCGACGAAGCCGAGGCGACCATCGTCTACACCTTCACCGACGGCCGGGTCGTCACCGAGCGGACGGCGTACGGTCTGGTCGTCGACGACGGCGTACTCAAGATCAACACCTCTCGGGTGATCAGCAGCCGCGGGTGAGGTGTCCGAGCAACCTGCTCTGCGACTGGCTCAACGGCGCGCTCTCATCCCTCCGTCACCCCGAGACCCAGGGCCGCTGACATCTCGGTCCGAATACGGCCGAGTCGTCGTCCGGCCAGCCGACGGTCCTCGGCAAGGCCCTGGGATCGCTCCCGCGGGACCCGGACCTCCAAGTAGCACTTGAGCTTCGGCTCGGTGCCGGAGGGCCGCACCACGACCTTGAGGGTCGGCCCAGTGATCATCACCGCGTCGGTGGGTGGCAGGGTGGGACTGCCGTCGCTCAGGTCGGCGACCTCCACCGGTTCCTCCGCCAACTCGATCGGCGGAGCGGCGCGGAGCCGGGCCATGGCCGCGGCGATCAGTTCCAGATCGTCCACCCGGACCGAGAGCTGGTCGGTCTCGTAGACGCCGTAGGTCAGCGCGATCTCGTCGAGCCGGTCGGCCAGAGTGCGCCCGCTCGCCTTGAGCTCGGCGGTCAGCGTGAGCACGCGGATCAGGGCCGAGATCCCGTCCTTGTCCGGGACCGCTGCCGGGTCGACGCAATAGCCGATGGCCTCTTCGTAGCCGAACGCCAGCCCGGGCACCCGGCCGATCCACTTGAAACCGGTGAGGGTGTAGACGAACGGCTGCCCGTACGCCGCGGCCATCGCCTGGAGCAGCGAGCCGGAGACGATCGAGCATGCGTACGTCCCGCGTACGCCGCGCCGCAGTGCATCGTCGCCGAGCAGCGCCCCGAGCTCGTCCCCACGCAGCATCCGCCAGCTCCGCTCGAGTACGGCAGCGACGGCGCAGCGGTCCGCATCCGGGTCGTTGGCCACCACCAGGTCGGCCCCTGCCTCCTGGGCCCGGCTCAGCGCCAGGTCGATGGCCCCGGGTTCCTCGGGATTGGGGAAGGTCACGGTCGGGAAGTCCGGGTCGGGCCGCGCCTGCTCGGCCACGACGACGCCGGGCGGGAAACCCGCGGCACCGACGGCTCGCTCGACGATCGAGCCGCCGACGCCGTGCAGCGGGGTGTAGACCCACTGGAGAGCGCGGGGTGCACCCGACGGCGCCAACGAGACGATCCGCTGCAGATAGGCCTCGACGAGATCGTCGTCGACGGTCGCGTACTCCGGGGACCGGCGCACGTCCTCGAGGCGTTGTTTGGCCACCTCGTCGATCCGCGCGGCGATCTCCGCATCGGCCGGCGGGACGATCTGCGAGCCGTCCCCGAGGTAGACCTTGTAGCCGTTGTCCTGCGGCGGGTTGTGCGAGGCGGTGACGACGACGGCGGCGACGCAGCCGAAGTGCCGGATCCCGAAGGCGACGACCGGCGTGGGCAACGGACCGGACGTGATCATGGTCGCGAAGCCGGCGCCGGCCAAGATCTCCGCCGTGTCCCGAGCGAACCGGTCGGAGTTGTGCCGGGCGTCGTAGCCGACCAGGACTCGTCCGCCGGCCAGGCCGCTGTCCAGCAGGTAGGCCGCCAGACCCGCGGCCGCCTGACCGACCACGACTCGGTTCATCCGGTTGGGTCCGGGTCCCAGCGCGCCGCGCAGACCCGCCGTGCCGAACTCCAGCCGCCCGGTGAACGCATCGGTCAGTTCGGCCGAGGCGAGCACGTCACCTCGATCCGCGGCACTGAGCAGGTCGTCGAGACGCTGCCGGGTCTGCGGATCGGGGTCCTGCGCCCGCCAGGCTGCGATACTGCGCCGCAGCTCAGCGTCCATTCCGGTCACAGCGCGGCGGCAATGCCGGCCAGCAGCTGTCGCAGCCGAGGCGCGGCGGCGCGTCCGGCATCGAGCACCTCCTGGTGGTTCAGCGGCTCTGACGAGATCCCCGCGGCCAGGTTGGTGACCAGTGAGATGCCCAGCACCTCGAGCTTGGCCTCCCGGGCCGCGATGGCCTCCAACGCCGTCGACATGCCGACCAGATGGCCACCAAGGATGCCGGCCATCCGCACCTCGGCCGGCGTCTCGAACTGGGGGCCGCCGAACTGGACGTAGACCCCCTCGGGCAGGTCCGGGTCGATGGTCCGGGCCAGAGCACGAAGCCGGCTCGAGTAGGCCTCGGACAGGTCGATGAAGGTGGCGCCGAGCAGCGGGGAGGCGC
Organism: uncultured Actinomycetota bacterium; assembly: GCA_963711015.1. GTDB lineage: Bacteria > Actinomycetota > Actinomycetes > Propionibacteriales > Propionibacteriaceae > Microlunatus. Next base: position 11,038 of record CAVQCQ010000009.1, on the reverse strand, counting down.
CCGTGAGGTTGATGTGATCGGCGATCAAGACCACGGTGCCCGGTCCCCAGTCGCGGTTGAGACTTCCGCACCCGTTGGTCAGGACCAACGTGCTCGCACCGGCCGCGGCGACGGCACGAATGACGTGCACCACCTGTCCGACATCCCTGGCCTCGTAGAAGTGAGTGCGCCCCGTCAGGACGGCGACGGTCCGGCCGCTGGCCGTGCGGACGATGCGGAGCTCCCCGCCATGCCCGAGCACAGTGGGCGCGGCACAGCCCGGTAGCTCGGGGAGCGGACAGCTGCCGATCAGCTCACCAAGATCGTCCGCCGCCGCCGACCAACCCGATCCGAGGACCAGGGCCGCGTCCAGTCCGGGAAGACGGAAGCGCTCCTTGATCGCAGTGGCGGTCTGCTGGGCCAGGGCGTACGGGTCGGTCGGCATGGAGCGCACTTTAGATCAAGGCAAGGGGGACGACCCCCTTGAACCCCCGCAGGGCGTGGCCGTGCTGATCGGTTGGTCGGACACGCCCTAGATCAAGGCAAGGGGGACGACCCCCTTGAACCCCCGCAGGGCGTGGCCGTGCTGATCGGTTGGTCGGACACGCCCTAGATCAAGGCGATGGTGACGACCCCCCTTGAATCCCCGCAGCATCATCACCAACCGCTGGAGCATGATCGCGACCTCAGCTCGGCGACGTAGTCGTCGGGCGCTCCGGCCACCTCGGCCGCATCAGCCAGGATCCCGAGGGTCATCGCGCTGGGGGTGCCGCCTTCGAAGTCGTTCAGCACGTAGACCCAGGCGGCCTGCTCGCCCTCGAGGGTGGCCACGCGCACCCGCACCTTGCGGTAGAGCCCGGTGTCGGCGCTCTCCCACTGATCGAGAGCGGACTCGTCGGCCGACGTGACGTCGTACAGCGCCACGAAGACCTGGCTGTCCGGATCCTCGGCCAGCGTCGGCAACGGGCCGTCCCACCCCTCGCCCCCGAAGGTGATCCGCCAGCCCACCAGCCATCCGGTACTGCGCAATGGGGAGTGCGGGCAGCGCCCGGCCATCTGGTGGGGATCCAGATTGCTCCCGTATGCCGCGTACAGCACATGCGGAGGTTATCGGTTCAGGCCGGTTCCTACCCAGATGCAAGAATGCGAAAGTGACCCGAGTGGTGATCATTGGTGGCGGCCCTGGCGGCTACGAGGCCGCCCTGGTGGGCAGCCAGCTCGGCGGCGACGTGACCTTGATCGACACCGACGGTCTGGGTGGCTCGGCGGTGCTGACCGACTGCGTGCCGTCCAAGACCTTGATCGCCACTGCCGAGGTGATGACCGAGGTGCACGAATCCGCGCAGTTGGGCCTCCGCTTCGGGGCCGGCGACCGCCCGGAGTCCGAGGCCGGCGTCCATGTCGACCTCGGTGCCGTGAACCGGCGGGTGCTGGCACTCGCGCAACAGCAGTCGGCCGACATCTGCGATCGGGTGCTCCGGGAGAACGTCGACCTGGTGATCGGCCGTGGACGGCTCGACAGCCCCGACCGGGTGATCGCCGAGACGGCCGACGGGGAGCGGTCCTTCGATGCCGAGATGATCTTGATCGCGACGGGGGCAACGCCGCGGGAGCTGCCGGAGGCCCAGCCGGACGGCGAGCGGATCCTCACCTGGACCCAGGTCTATGGGCTGAGTCGCTTACCGGATCGGTTGATCGTGGTCGGCTCCGGGGTGACCGGTGCCGAGTTCGCCAGCGCCTACGATGCGCTCGGATCCGAGGTCGTCCTCGTCTCGTCGCGCGATCGGGTGCTGCCCGGCGAGGACGCCGATGCGGCCCAGGTCCTGGAAGACGTCTTCGCCCGCCGTGGACTGACCGTGTTGTCCCGGTCGCGGGCCCAGTCGGTCAGCCGCGACGGCGACGAGGTGACCGTCACGCTGACCGACGGCCGCACCGTCACCGGCTCACACTGCCTACTGGCCGTGGGCTCGGTGCCCAACACCCGTGACATGGGTCTGGAGCAGGCCGGCGTCCGAGTCGACAAGGGCGGCTTCATCGAGGTCGACCGGGTGTCGCGGACATCCGCGCGCGGGGTGTACGCCGCTGGTGACTGCACCGGAGTGCTGATGCTGGCCTCCGTCGCCGCGATGCAGGGCCGGATCGCGATGTGGCACACCCTCGGCGACGCGGTCTCGCCGCTGGACCTGAAGACCGTGTCGTCGAACGTGTTCACGGCACCGGAGATCGCCACCGTCGGCGTGACCCAGACCCAGGTCGACTCCGGCGAGGTCGTGGCGCGTTCGATCACACTGCCGCTGAAGGGCAACGCCCGGGCCAAGATGCAGGGCATCGGCGACGGTTTCGTCAAACTGTTCTGCCGCAGTGTGACGGGCATCGTCATCGGTGGAGTGGTGGTGGCCCCCCGGGCCAGTGAGTTGATCTACCCGATCGCTGTGGCCGTCGCCCAGCGGCTGACCGTTGACCAGGTGTCGGGGTCGTTCACGGTCTATCCGTCGCTGACCGGCTCGCTGGCCGAGGCCGCCCGCCGGCTGCACGGGAGCCGGACCATCAGCTGAGGCCGCCGCCGCAACGTGTGTCGAACGCTGGTGCGGCTGGGTAGGTTCGCTGGCGTGACCGTCGCGCCGCAGACCGACCTCGTGGCGGTCGCGGCCGACCTGCTACGCGGCCGGAGCTGGGTCGCATTGACCGGCGCCGGCATCTCGACCGACTCCGGCATTCCCGACTACCGCGGACCCACCTCGGCCCGCGCGATGCCCATGCAGTTCAGCGAGTTCGTCCGGTCGGCCGACGCCCAGCGGCGTTACTGGGCGAGGTCCTACCAGGGTTGGCGGCGGATCGGTCGAGCTCGGCCCAACGCCGGCCATCAGGCGCTGGTCGAGCTGGAGGCCTCCGGACTGCAGGGTGTGATCACCCAGAACGTCGACGGCCTGCACCAGGCCGCCGGAAGCCGTACCGTGATCAACTTGCACGGTGACATCGCTCGCGTGGTCTGCCTGGACTGCGAGCGGCTCTCGCCGAGGGCCGAGATGCAGCGCCGCCTGGCCGAGCTCAACCCCGAGGTCGCGCCGCCCGTGCGCCTCGAGCACGCCGAGCTGCGCCCCGACGGCGACGCCGTCGTCGAACAATGGAACGACTTCGTGCTGGCCGGCTGCCTCGAGTGCGGCGGCCGGCTCAAGCCGGACGTGGTGTTCTTCGGGGAGTCGGTGCCTCGGGACCGGGTGGAGCGGGCGTACGCGCTCCTCGACACCGCGGAGGTGCTGGTCGTGCTGGGCTCCTCGCTGACGGTGATGTCGGGCCTGCGGTTCGTCCGGCACCAGGCGAAGTACGGTCGGCCGGTCGTGATCATCAACTGCGGGGTCACCCGGGGTGACGACCTGGCCAGCCTCAAGATCGACGGCGGCTGCAGTCAGACTCTGACGGCGCTGGCGCGAGCCGCAGGCTAGCTACTCGCCGAACCCGCCGAAGTCGAAGCCGCCGTCGAAGAACCCGCCGCCGCCGTCGCCACCGCCCATGTCGCCACCGCCCATGTCTCCGCCGCCGTCGCCGCCGAAGTCACCTCCGCCGCCGTCTGCGGCCACGGCCGGCATCGCGAACATGTTGCCCATGCCGCCGAACAGCATGCTGCCGATCAGCATGCCGGACATCATTTCGGTGCCACTCCACCGGCTGTAGTAGCCCTGAGCCCACGGCGCGTACGCCGGCCCGCCCTCCCAGTACGGCACCCGTTGGGCGCCGACCTGGACCGTCCGGATGTAGGGGTCGGCTCCGGCCAGCACCCGCTCCGCGTCAGCCGGGCACGCGGGCACCGACCGCTGCACGCCGCCCGGCGGGGCCCACTCCACATCCTGTGATGAGGGTCCGTGCGCCGGGTTGAAGAAGCAGGGCGGCCGCTTGGCCGGCAGCGGTTCACCGGCGATCCGGGCCTTCACGCAGGCCACGGCGTACCGGCCGTCCTCCAAGATCTCGGTCACGTGCTTGATCTCGTCTGGCTTGGTCACCGCATCGAGCGACATCTTCGCGTTGTCGTACGCATCCAAGGCCCGCTGGTAGTCCTGTTGCATGGGCTCGTCGAGTGCGTGGCCGGCAACGTCGGAGTCCAGTCGCTGGAGCTCCTCGCCGAACGTCGTGACGTCTTCGTCGGCCGCACGCCTCGAGGTGGTCAGCTGAGCTTCCAGTGCCGCCTGCTCCTCCGACCGGCGCCGGTTGATGGCAGCGCGGCGGTACAGCCCTACGCCACCCACCACCACGGCTACCAGAACCAGCAGCACGATCAGTTCACCCATGGCTCACAGTCTGCTTCGCCCCCAACGAATTCCATGACCGGGGTCCCGGTTCTTACTGACCTTTTATACCGCAGTGTCAACCGGTTGCTTAACTGATCAATCGACGATGTCGCACAGCGTCGATCCGCTGCTCACGGTCGCCCCGATCTGGGCGCTGAGGTTGGCGACGGTCCCGCTGCGATGCGCCGTGAGCGGTTGCTCCATCTTCATCGCCTCCAGCACCACCACCAGATCGCCGGCCTGCACCTGGTCGCCATCGGCCACGGCGACCTTGACGATGGTGCCCTGCATGGGCGATGTCAACGCATTGCCTGATGGTCGCCTTGGCCGCCGCCCCGCCGGTGCGTCGCACCGGCTTGCGGGGCCGGGCCGGGGTTGCCACCCCGTTGGCGGTGCCCAGCCCGGAGGGCACCACCACCTCGAGCCGCTTGCCGTTGACCTCGACGACGACCTTCGACCGCTCCTCGGCGGGAGCGGCCTCCGCGGTCGGACCCTGGTACGGCTCGATCCCGCCACGAAACTCGGTCTCGATCCAGCGGGTGTGCACCCCGAAGTGCCCGTCGGCGGCGACGAACGCCGGATCGTCCAGGACAGTGCGGTGGAAGGGCGTCACCGTGGGCATTCCCTCGACGAGGAGCTCCGCCAGTGCTCGTCGCGACCGGGCCAGCGCCTGGGCCCGGTCGGCGCCGCTCACGATGATCTTGGCCACCAGGGAGTCGAAGCTGCCGGGGACGGTCATCCCGGACAGGTATCCCTCGTCCACCCGTACGCCAGGTCCGGACGGTGGACGCCACGCCGTCAGGGTTCCCGGTGCCGGCATGAAGTTGCGGCCGGCGTCCTCGGCGTTGATCCGGAACTCGATCGAATGGCCGCGAATCCCCGGATCCCCATAGCCCAGCGGCTCGCCTTCGGCGATGCGGAACATCTCGCGCACCAGATCGAGTCCGGTTACCTCCTCCGAGACCGGGTGCTCCACCTGGAGCCGGGTGTTCACCTCCAGGAAGCTGATGGTGCCGTCCTGCCCGACCAGGAACTCGCAGGTCCCGGCGCCGACGTAGCCCGCCTCGGTCAAGATCGCCTTCGACGACGCGTACAGCCGCTCCTGCTGATCGATCGACAGGAACGGGGCGGGCGCCTCCTCCACCAGCTTCTGGTGCCGGCGCTGCAGCGAGCAGTCCCGGGTGGAGACGACCACCACGTTGCCGTGCGTGTCGGCCAGGCATTGGGTCTCCACGTGCCGCGGTCGGTCCAGGTAGCGCTCGACGAAGCACTCGCCGCGGCCGAACGCCGTCACCGCTTCCCGGGTCGCCGACTCGAAGAGCGACGGGATCTCCTCCAGCGTCCGGGCCACCTTGAGCCCTCGGCCGCCGCCGCCGTACGCCGCCTTGATCGCGATCGGCAGGCCGTGCTCGGTCGCGAAGGCGACCACCGCGTCCGCGTCCTCCACTGGGTCGGGCGTGCCCGGCACCAGCGGCGCGCCGACCTTCTGGGCGATGTGCCGAGCCTTGACCTTGTCGCCCAGCGCGTCGATCGCCGCCGGCGGCGGCCCGATCCAGATCAGTCCGGCATCGATCACCGCGGTGGCGAAGCTCGCGTTCTCGGCCAAGAAGCCGTAGCCGGGATGAATGGCGTCCGCCCCGCTCCGCCGGGCGATGTCGATGATCTTGTCGATGTCCAGGTAGGTCTCGGCCGGAGTGCTGCCGCCCAGCGCGTACGCCTCGCCCGCCAGCCGGACGAACAGCGCGTCGGAGTCGGGTTCGGCATAGACGGCGACACTGCCGAGCCCGGCATCGGTGGCCGCTCGGATCACGCGAACGGCGATCTCACCCCGATTGGCGACCAACACCTTTGTGATGCGCACGGTCGTCACTCTAGCGACGCGAGACCGAACCTGATCCGGTCTCCGGGCCGGATCTGGGCCGCGTGGTCGGCGGCCTTCGCCGGCGAGCACCCCGATCACCGGGTAGCCGCCGGATCTCCGGCGTGGAACCCGCAGGCGACATTGGCGCTGGTGATCATGGTCAACATCGCCTCGTCATCGCCGAGCGTCCACCGCCCGTAGGACTCGCCGAGGTCGGCGTTCAGGTCGACGGGCTTGCTCACTCGCCGACGAAGATGCAGAACGGATGCCCGGCGGGATCCGCGTACACGAACAGCGGCTCGTCCTCGTCGTCGGAGCGGTCGAAGAGCAGCGTCCCGCCCAGGCCGAGCACCCGCTCGTGCTGCCGATGTAGTTCCTCGACGTCGGGCACCGTGGTGTCCAGGTGCAACATCTGCGGAATCGTCTGGTCGGGCCAGGTCGACCGCGGCTGCTGGTCGACCTGCTGGAACGCGATCCCGATCCCGCCCTCTCGGTTGCGGAGCACCAGCCAGTCCTTGCCGTTCGGGTCCGGCTCTCCGGCCGGCGGCGGCTCATCGCCTTCCCGGTACATGAACCCGAACACCTCGCGGTAGAACTCGGCCAGTCCGCGGGCGTCCTCGGTGTCGAGCACCACCTGCCTGATCGTTGGATAGCTTTTCGTCACCCAGCGATCGTCTCAGAGGCCTCTGACAGCGATCGCCGTCAGGCGGGAAGGCCGCGATTGTTTCGGCGGTCGACTCGAGCTTGCGAGAGGGATGTCGCGCCACCTGGGATGTCGACCGCGCCGCTGCGTTCGTCTGGTCGACAACGGCGCCTTCCGCGTACCACCTCATCTTCACGCAGCTCGGCTGGAGCCCTCAGCAGTGGGCCGAGGAGACCTACCGGTTGCGCCACGACGGGCTCGTCACTGCGGAGTGACGAAGGTGCGGCCGGGGAAGTAAGCGGGACCCCCTCCAAGTATGAGTTGGAGGGGGCCCACGGGTATGGCCAGAGTAAGCGACATCTCCAGCCGACCAGGCGACCCGGCGAATCCCAGCGGCCCATCGCCGGCCTCTGCGGCAAGTTGCCTCGCCGTTCGGATCCTCGGTTCGTCCCGATCCCGCTCTCCCTTGCGGGAGTGCGTAAGAGAGTTCTACTCCCTCCTGGGAGGCCCCGCAACCCAATACAGAAAAGAAATCCAAGGACTTTTCTGTCCACCGATCCGTCCACAGATCTGGACGCTGCCATGCACCGAAATGATCAACTTCTCCACAGCTCGTCGCGTCGGATTGTGGACATCGTCGCGGGCAGTAGGGTGACGGCGTGGAGCCGGAACCGGACACCAAGGACTGGACGTGGACCCTGACCCGTCGTTGCGAGCAGTGCGGTCTGTCTGCGGGGGATCTCAGCCCGGACGAGATCGGGTCCCGGGTCTTCATCGCCGCCGAGGAGTGGGTGCAGATCCTGAACTCCAGCCCGGCCGTCGCGGAACGGCCGCGGTCCGACGTCTGGTCGCCGCTGGAGTACGGCGCACATGTGCGGGACGTCCTTCGGTTGTTTCGAGGCCCGACTCGACCTGATGCTGGCCGAGGACGATCCGACGTTCGACAACTGGGACCAGGACCAGGCGGCGATCGATGAGCGCTATCGCGAGCAGGATCCCGAGGTCGTCGCCGCGGAGCTCGAGGCCCCTGCCCAGAGCTTCGTCGACAAGATCAACCGGCTGACCCCCGAGCAGCTGACCCGCACCGGTCGGCGGTCCAACGGTTCCGAGTTCACCGTGGCGACGTTCCTGCAGTACTTCCTGCACGACGTGGTGCATCACCTGTGGGACGTGACCGGTCAGCAGGACGCGACCGCGTCGCTGGCGCTCGAGTAGTTTCGCGGGGTTCAGGGGGGTCGTCCCCCCTCGCTCGTCTACTGGAGTAACTAGCGCGTCGGCCGGCATGGCCGCCAGGTCGGCGCGGCAGCGCTCCTCCAAGGCATCGAGCTCGGCCAGCGCCTCGTCCAAGTCGCGGCGCTTCTCCTCCAAGGCGCGTCCGGCGCCGCTCGATGTCGGCGATCAGGAACTCCAGCTGGCCTTTTCATCGGAAGAAAGCTGAGGCTGAGCAAATCTCGCACTTGAACATGTGCAATTCCACATCTTGATCGTCAGGAAGCGGCCACACTCTCACGACCACCATCGCTGCCCCGCATTTTTTGCAAGGCGTGGTCACGTCCTTTCGGCGCACGTCAGCCATCAGCCGATGATACTCAGCCTGAAACGTGAGTCGAGAGAAAGAGCTTTCGCCTTATGCGCGATCATCGCGAGTGCTGAACGCGCATTCACCTACCTCTCCAAACATTAACGGGAACATGAAAGGTCCTGGACGTATTGTGAGTCAGGAGCGACAAAAACAAACAGAGGAAAACATGCTCAAGAAAGTTGGAATGGCGGCTTTGGCCGCTCTCGCTATCGCTGGTGCCGCATCAGTTGCAATCACCGACGCGGACGCTCGCGATTATCGTGATGACGGATGGCGTGGTGGTCATCATGGTCAGTATGGGTGGCGCGGCGGCTACAACCGACACCGAGACTTCGATAGGTCATATGCGCATGGTGATTGCCGAACGATCATCATTCGTCACGACGATGGCTCTGTGCGCAGATTCCGGCGTTGCAGATAACGGTTCTAAATCGATTGCGAAGAAGCCCGGTGCGCTAGCGCCGGGCTTCCTGCTGTTTCCAAGCCCGGTTCCCACTCCGTTTGTTCGGCTGCGCGAGCAGCACTGAAGGTCAACAACACGCGCGAGGGCGAGGTTCCTCCTACTTCCGCGCCGATTGTTTCCCGCCCTTCGTAAACGCCCGAAACTCATGGGCTGGGCACGGTTCTAACAGCCTCTAGTTTCGCTTTATTGCCCTCTAAAATGCTACGCGGCATTTTGGTACTTGGGTCCGGGAACGTGCATTAGGCTTGGTCGTTGTCCCAAAGCATTACGACCCCAAGGAGCCTATCCATGACCTATCGGGACGGAAAGTCCCGCCGCGATCCTGTCCGCACGATCGACAAGGACGCCACCCCAATGTGGATCACCGGTATTCTCGGAGTGGGTCTTGTCCTCGCCCTCGTATTCTGGGCGGCAAACCGCAACCCGGATACCGCCATGACGGACACGCGTCCGAACGCCACAACTCCGGCGACGACAACCGGCTCAGGCGCTTCTCCTTCGACCATTCCGAACGCTACGACGCCAAAGAAGGACAACGAGCCCGCGCCTGGACCGCGCGCACCTGCAGCACACTAATACCCATCTGAGGAGCATTAGCTCCCTGGTAAAAGCAGCCCCGGCCTTCCTGCTCGGGTCGGCGCTTCTTTCTTTTGGTCGCTACGACCGTTCTATTCCGGTGGTCGACGGCAGTCATTTTTGAAGCGCTGCGCAGAGCAATGGCGCTGGATCAGCGGGTGAGCCACAAGCGGACATCGGCCTAGCGTCGACGTTAGCGGCGGTGACCCAGCGGAATGCCGAGCTTAATTGCTTGTTGGCGCAGTGCGCCGACCGTGCGCTTCATCATTTGCGAAATTCTAGCGACCGGCGTTTTCGCTTTCGAGTGCTTGCGCAGCTCAGCGTGATGAGCCCTCGACCACGCAATCCTTCTTGCCTTCTTCTTCGATTTCTTAGCCATGTTTTCTCCACTATGTGCCCGAGCGGCACGATGCGGCCAAGGGATTTCGCCGTCTGAAATCCTTCCAGCCGCTGAACTGCCGACCGCAGATTTGAGATCTACCGCTCTATGCGGTTCAACCTCGGACCGCACGGACGATCAAGATCAGAATACAAGCTCCGATGAAACCGGCGATCAAATATCCAAGCCATCCACCAAAGCTCATGCCCAGCATTCCGAACAGCCAACTGGCGACGGCAGCGCCAACTACACCGAGCAATATGTTCATGAGTAGGCCCATATTGCTTTTCATGAACTGCTCAGCAAGCCACCCCGCTATGCCTCCAATAATGATAGCTGCGATCCAACCTATTGCTTGATTTTCCATGATGCTTCTCCATCACCTCTCTCCGCTACTCCGGCGGGCGGAAATCGACCTTCCTTTGCACCGCCTGGTCCACATCCTCCCGGAGTCATGAGGACCGTGACCCGAGACTTCACCATGCCGCTGGCTTGGGCGACGATGGCGGTGGCAGCCATGTCCATGTTGCTCGGCAGATCGAGAATAATAACGAAGTCATCGCTGCCAAAGGCGTAGTAGAACAATTCGAGTTTGCCGTCCATCTCATTGGCGAGTTGTTCGACCATCGCTCGCCGTTTCGAGCCGCCTTCCTTCAGCAGGCCCTTCAGACCTTGATCAGTGTAAGAACCCTGTACGAGATATTTTGGCATAGCGTCTCCTCTTTCGTGGGGACGGGAGGATCGGGGCGCGGGCCCGTAGGACAATTGCCGCCGCCTCAGCCCGCCCCTTGGCTCAGGAAACGGCATCGTAGCGGCTCAAATCCACGTACTAAAAGGGGTCTCTTGATGTCCGCTTTGGGTCATTAAGCGACATTCCACCGTGTCTGAGGCATGTCCGCTTTACCCCCAATAGCGGACATCCGATCTGCGCATTTATAGTCGGTACCTGGCGTTGGTCCGCTGGTAGCCAGAGCCACCCAAACCACCGACCGAGTGAGACGCAGTTCCTGCTCAGGGCGAGGGGCTAGTCAGGCGGCGACATAAAAATCCCGCGCGGCGACAGGAGTGAACACCGCGCGGGAAGGAAGCGGAGGGACCGCGCGGCAAATTAGGGACACCGCGCGGGTCTGATGGTAACACCGACACTGTAGCACCACCCACGGCGCGCGGGTGGTACATTGGTACGCGCGCGCGCGGATCGTTAGGGCGCGGCAATGGGAACGAGCGCGAACGCAACAGCGTTCAAAGCGCGCTGGACGGTAGTCCGGTAAG
>CAVQCQ010000008.1:0-79805 GCA_963711015.1 uncultured Actinomycetota bacterium | reverse complement strand
GTCACGAGCGGCGGCATCAAGGCGCTGGTGTGGTTCGCCGCGGTACTCGTGATCGGGCTGATCGGTGCGATCGCCTACCTGGCGATCGCCAACTAGGTCACACGCGTACTCGTAGTCCTCGAGCGGGAAGCTCTGCGCCTCCTTGTGCGTGTTGATCGTCGAGGTCGGCCGCAGCAGCGCGGCCTCGCCGTGCTGGTTGAAGTAGTAGCTCCGGGCAGTGGCGCAGGAGCCGAGGGCGAACACCGAGTCTCCCAGCCGTTCGGTGACCCAGCCGAGGAACTCCTCGTTGGCCGGGTCGGTGACCTCGAAGGTGCGCGCGTCGCGGCGGCGTACCTCGCTCAGCAGCCGGTCCATGTGCTTCATCTGGGCCTCGATGGTCGTGAAGAACGACAGCCCCGAGTAGGAGTACGGCGAGGCGAGGCTCAGCAGGTTCGGGAAGCCCGGGATTGTTACGCCCGCCGGTCTTGTGGCTGGGCACCAGCAGCGACTTCTCCGGGGTGGACCGGGTGATCTCGGCGAAATCGGCCACCGAGGCGCCGCGGCGGCCCGGGGTGGTCGGCTTGTACTTGCGAATAGGCATGGTTCTCAGTCCTTCGCTCAGCTCGCCGGTGAGGAGAAGATGTCGATGCGCTCGCCGTCGGCGACGCTGACGATGGCCCGCTTGGTGTCGTTCCGCTTGCCGTATCCGTAGCGGGTCCGGCGCTTCTTGCCCTGGCGGTTGAGGGTGTTCACCCCGGTCACCCGCACCTTGAAGATCGTCTCGACCGCGATCTTGATCTCGGTCTTGTTCGCGTCCGGGCGGACCAGGAAGGTGTACTTGTTCTCGTCCAGCAGACCGTAGCTCTTCTCGCTCACCACCGGGGCGAGCAGGATGTCGCGATGGTCGTGGATCTTGACGCTGCTCACTTCTCCTCCGTCCGGCAGCCGGAGCAGGCTCCTCGTCGCTCTCCGCGCCGGTGTCACCCTGCGCGTTGGTGAACCCGGCCGCCTCGGCCGCCTCGACCGAGCTGAACCAGACCTCGGCGATGGTTCGGGTGTAGTAGGGCGACTCGGGCGTGTGGAACTTCATGGAGTCCGCATTGCCCTTGATGTCGTAGCCGTTCGGCGGCTCCGTGCCCGCGTAGGAGCCGTCGCCGTACGGCGCCAGCCCTCGTCCCCTGAGCTTGACGAAGGGGCCAGGGCGCTGCCGCCGGAGCTTCGATGGGCTCAGCCAGCTCCTCGTCCGCCCTCGATGGCCAGGCCGGCACCGGAGCGGGCCACGTACGCCTGCAGCGCGGGCGAGGTGAAGACCACCTCGTCGCTGACCAGGACGTCGTAGGCGTTGAGCTGATCGACCGTGAGCGCGTGCACCGTGGCCACGTTGCGGAGGCTCAGCCAGGCCAGGTCGTCGTCGCGGTGCAGCACCACCAGCACCTTGTCGGTGCTGGCGACGTTGCGCAGCGCGGCCAGCGCGGACTTGGTCGACGGCGCGTCACCGGAGATCAGGTCGCTGATCACGTGCACCCGGCCCTCGCGGGCCCGGTCGGACAGCGCACCGCGCAGGGCAGCGGCGATCATCTTCTTCGGGGTGCGCTGGGCGTACCCGTGCGGCTGCGGACCGTGCACGGTGCCGCCGCCGACCCACTGCGGAGCCCGCCGCGAACCCTGCCGGGCGCGACCGGTGCCCTTCTGCCGGTACGGCTTGGCGCCACCACCGCGTACCTCACCGCGGCCCTTGGTGGCGTGCGTGCCCTGCCGCGCGGCGGCGAGCTGGGCGACAACCACCTGGTGGATCAGCGGGATGTTCGCGGTCACGTCGAACAGCTCGGCGGGCAGCTCGACCGTGCCGGTCTTGGCGCCGGAGACGTCGTAGACATCGACAGCTCTGCCGGACGCGATGGATGCATCGACGCTCATGCCGCAGCTCCCTTCTTGGCGGCGGTGCGCAGGACGACCAGGCCGCCCTTGTTGCCGGGGATCGCGCCTTTGATCAGGATCAGGCCGCGCTCGGCATCGACGGCGTGCACGGTGAGGTTCTGCACGGTGACCCGCTCGACCCCCATCCGGCCGGCCATCTTGAGGCCTTTGAAGACCTTGCCGGGGGTGGCGCAGCCGCCGATCGAGCCCGGCGAGCGGTGCTTGCGGTGGACACCGTGGCTGGCCCGCAGACCGTGGAAGCCGTGCCGCTTCATCACGCCGGCGGTGCCCTTGCCCTTGCTCACCCCGGTGACGTCGACGACCTCGTCGGCCGCGAACACCTCGGCGGTGAGCTCCTGGCCCAGGGTGTACTCGCTGGCGTCGGTGGTCCGGATCTCGACCAGGTGCTTGCGTGGCGTCACTCCGGCCTTGTCGAACTGGCCGGCGCTCGGCTTGGTCAGCTGCTTGGCCTTGATGGCTCCGAAGCCGAGTTGTACCGCGGAGTAGCCGTCGGTCGCCGGAGTCCGAACCTGGGTCACCACGCAGGGACCGGCCTGGACCACGGTCACCGGGACGATGCGGTTGTTGGCGTCCCAGAGTTGGGTCATGCCGAGCTTGGTGCCCAGCAGGCCCTTCACCTTGCGTTCAGAAGTCATGGCTGGCGCAGTCCTCAGAGCTTGATCTCGATGTCGACGCCGGCCGGCAGGTCGAGCCGCATCAAAGAGTCAACGGTCTTGGGGGTGGGGTCGATGATGTCGATCAGCCGCTTGTGCGTACGCATCTCGAAGTGCTCCCGGCTGTCCTTGTACTTGTGCGGGGAGCGGATCACGCAATACACGTTCTTCTCGGTGGGCAGCGGCACCGGGCCGGCGACCCGCGCACCCGTACGCGTCACCGTGTCCACGATCTTGCGCGCGGAGGAGTCGATGACCTCGTGGTCGTAGGCCTTGAGTCGAATGCGGATCTTTTGTCCCGCCACAGTTCGTCCCTCTTCTTCTGGGTTCCGGCTTGGTCCCGCTTGCTTCCACTGCTCCCACCCCCGAGGTCGGGTGTGTCGGCCCACCTCGGCGCACCACACCCCATCGATGCCTGCTGTGAGGAGGTGGCCCAGCCCTTTGGACTCAGGATGTCCAAGCTGACCGGACGGTCGGAGTCTCGCGGTTCGGCAGCCTCGTCGTACTCGGCATGCCACGGCGACCCCGTCGGAGCAACCTGACGATTCTGTCAGAGGCCCTGGGCGGATTCAAGTCGGGGCCGAATCTCCGACGCGCGCACTGCGCGCCGGATCCTTGCGCTGCACGCCGGAAGTATCGGGAGTCCAGCGCGAGAATCGAACGCAGCGTTCGAATCTGCAGTCGGCAGAGAGTCGCTATTGCTGCGGGTATCCAGGCGGCGGGCCCGGTTGCTGCGGGTTAGTGCTGCATGGCGGCGGGCCCGGTTGCTGCGGGTAGTCCGCCTGCGACGGGCCCGGTTGCTGCGGGTAACCCTGCTGCGGCGGGTACGGCTGCGGCGGGTACGGCTGCGGCGGATAGGGCTGAAAATCGGGTGGAGGTGGCTGCGAATAGCCGGGTGGTTGCTGGCCGGGCTGTCCGGGGTACGCCTGCCCCGGGGGCAACGGAGTCGGGTACGCCGGCGCGGCCGCGACCGCCTTCTTGCGCCCGGCGACCAGGCCGATGATCCCGGCGAGCAGCAGGATCCCTCCGACCACCAGGCAGACGATGGCCGTCGTACGCAGACCGCCGGCGATGCCGGCCAGGCCGCCGCCGGGGATGTTCAAGATCACGATCTGGCTCGGGTCGCTGGTGCTGTAGTAGACATCCACCTCTGCACCCACCTGCGGCGCCTCGGTGCCGCTGGCCGCTGGACCCTGGCCGGTCTGCGACACACCCTGCTTGTCGGTGTAGCTGACCGTGTAGAGGCCCGACTCGATCGAGGTCACGGTGCCCCGCACCGGTCCGGCGAGCCCACTCTTGGCCAGCTCGTCCTCGAACGCACCCTGTCCGAATCCCACCGCCGCCGAACCCGCCAGCAGGCCCACACCGCTCAGCAGGAGCAACACACCGAGCACCACCGCGACGATCTTCAAAGCCTTCATGGTCACTCCCACCTCGGCGCCCGAGTCGGCGCTCACGCTATCGCGCCTCAGGCTTCGGTGGTCCAGATTCCGGTCGTATGGTGAGTCTGTGGTCATTGGCCCGAGCGCCGGCTAGCGGTGCCATGATGCTCCGGTGACTGCTGGCATCCGGCCCGGCGTTGCGGCCGGACACCCCACCACGGCCCAAGCGGGCGCCGACATCCTCAACAAGGGTGGCAGCGCGGTCGACGCCGCCGTCGCCATGATGCTGGTCAGCTGTGCCGCGGAGACGATCTTCACCGGCCTCGGCGGCGGCGGCTTCGCCACCGTCTACGACGCGGCCACGCCGTCAGGTCCGCTGCGTCGACTTCTTCGTCACGGTGCCCGGCCTGGGCGGCCAACGCCCCGGGGCCGGGGTGGAGATCGAAGTGATCTTCGTCGGGCAGAAGATGCCGTACGAGATCGGTCCGGCCACGGTCGCGGTGCCGGGCCTGCCGGCCGGGGCGTACCACCTGTGGCGCACCTGGGGGCGGCTGAGCTGGGAGGAGGTCGTCCAGCCCGGGCTGGAGGCGTCGTACGGGACCCCGTTCCCGGAGACCCACGCCCGGTTGCTGCCGCGGGTCGCGGCGGCGATGTGCGTCGGCGACGGCAACATGGTCTACCGCCGTCCCGACGGAAGCTACCTGCAGGCGGGCGACCCGCTACGGCACCCGGATCATCCTCTCGCTTTCGAGCTGTTGATCAGCGACCCGAAGTCGTTCTACCACGGCGCGTACGCGGACGCGCTGGTGCGCGCGGTGGCCGACGGCGGCGCTCTCGGCAAGCCCGATCTGGACGCCTACTCGGTCATCGAGTCGCCGCCGTGCTCGGTCGCCGTCGACGGATTCACCGTGCACGCGCGCGGTGATGATCTCGATGACCTGCTCGGCACCATGGCCGCGGTCTCCCGCGCCGTGCCAGGCGATCCGCGGACCGATCCGGAGTCGGCCCGCGGCCTGGTGAAGGCGCTCCGAGCCCCGGACCTGCGGACCGAGACCACCAACATCGTGGCGGTGGACGACCAGGGCGACGGCTGCGCAGTCACCACCAGCCTCGGACTCGGCTCCGGGGTGTGGGTCGACGGCTACGGGGTGCACCTGAACTCGATGATCGGGGAAGGCGAGCTGATCCGTGGCCTGGTCGAGCCCGGGGTGCGGATGGGTTCGATGATGTCCCCGCTCGTGGCGCTCGACGACGAGCGGCGACTGGCGGCGATCGCCGGCGCTGCCGGCGGCAGCCGGATCCGGCCGGCCCTCGTCCAGAGCCTGCTGCGCATGCTGCGCGGGGAGACCCCGCAGGACGCCATCGATGCGCCGCGGCTGAATGCCCTTCCCGAGCTGGTCCGGCTGGAACCCGGGTTCGCCCCAGAGGTGCTGGCGGGGTTGGAGGCGGCCGGCGAGACGGTCGCCGTTGCCGACCACCGGGACACCTACTTCGGTGGAGTCTCCGCGCTGAGCCCGCTCGGCGGCGGGGCGGATCCGCGCCGCAGCGGCTTCGTGATCATGATCTGAGCACTGAGTTGTCAGCGTGGGTCGTCGCTATAGCGACGACCCACGCTGACAGCTCGCGAAGGCTTAGCGTTGCTCAGTCGCCTCACCCTCCACGGTGATGGCCTGCTGGTCGGACCCAGCACTCTCGATCGTGATCTTGCGCGGCTTGGCCCGCTCGGCCACCGGGATGCGCAGGTTCAGCACACCGTCGGCGAACTTCGCCTGCACCTTGTCCAGATCCAGATTGTCACCGAGGATCAGCTGTCGGCTGAACACCCCGCGCGGGCGCTCGGCCGCGATCGTCTCGGCACCATCGCTGGTGTCGCGCGCAGGCCGCTCGGCGCGGACGGTCAAGACGTTGCGCTCGACATCGAGATCGATCGAGTCGGCGCTGACGCCGGGCAGGTCGAACTCGACCACGAAGACTTCGCCCTCGCGCCAGGCGTCCATCGGCATGAACGCGGGCCGGGCCGAGGTGCCGAACACCTGCTGGGTGAGCCGGTCGAGTTCGCGGAAAGGATCGGTACGCATCAACATGGGATTCACCTCCGGTTCCGTCTGGTTGTTGATGCTGGCCACTACAGACGATCTATAGTGGTGACGACAGATTTGTTATAGCACCTGAGGTAGCAAGATGCAAACCGGATCCGCGAAGTGACGGCCCGGCCTCTGACCACGGTGTGTACGCCATCTCCGTGGCCGCGAGCCTGGTCGGCACCGGCGTGCAGAATCTGCGCGCGTACGAGCGGGCCGGACTGCTCGAGCCGAGCCGCACCTCCGGAGGGACGCGCCTCTACAGCCAGGACGACATCGACCGGCTGCGCCGCATCGACGCCCTGCTCCGCACCGGCCTCAACCTGGCGGGGATTGCGATGGTGCTCGAACTGGAGGAGGAGATCGCTGGCCTGAGAGACCAGCTGCCGCCCGCGGACGGACGTCGGTAGGGTCGTCGGGTGCCAACCCCGACCTCGACGTACCGGCTGCAGATCCAGCGCGACTTCACGCTTGGCGATGCGGCCGACCTGGTCGACTACCTGCGCGACCTCGGAGTTGGTGCGATCTACCTGTCACCGCTGCTTCAGTCGACGACCGGGTCGCTGCACGGCTACGACACGACCGACGTCACTCAGGTGGACGCCGACCGCGGTGGCGCGGAGGGTCTGCGCACGCTGCGCATTGCCGCCCGGCACGCCGGACTCGGCGTGGTGATCGACATCGTGCCCAACCACCTCGGCATCGCCGTGCCGGCGGAGAACCGGGCCTGGTGGGACGTGCTGCGGCTCGGGCGGGAATCGGCGTACGCGGACTGGTTCGACATCGACTGGAGCCGGGACCGGGTCGTCGTGCCGGTGCTCGGAGATGATGCGACGCTGAGCCTGCAGGACGGGGAGCTTCGCTACTTCGAGCACCGGTTCCCGTTGGCGCCAGGGTCCTGGGCCGCCGGCGACGACCCCGACGCTGTGCATGCGCGGCAGCACTACGAGCTGGTGCACTACTCGCGGGGCAACACCGAGCTGAACTACCGACGGTTCTTCGCGGTCACCACGCTCGCCGGGGTCCGGGTTGAGGACCCGGCGGTCTTCGCGGCGACCCATGAGCTGATCTCCAGCTGGGCCGACGACGACCTCACCGGGCTGCGGGTCGACCACCCGGACGGCCTGGTGGACCCGGCCGACTACCTCGACCGACTGCGCAAGATCGCACCCGAGGCGTGGATCACGGTGGAGAAGATCCTGGAGGCGGGTGAGCAGCTACCACCCGGTTGGCCCGTGGCGGGAACGACGGGCTACGACGCGATGCGCGAGGTGAACGGGGTCTTTCTCGACTGCGATCACGAAGGCACAATGACCGAGCTCTATTCGCGGCTCACCGGTGATCACCGTTCCATCGCCGAGCACATCGAGCAGGGCAAGCGGCTGGTGGTCAGCACCCTGCTGCCGGCAGAGCGGCGGCGGATGGCCGCGCTCGTGCCCGAGGTGCCGGACGCCGCGGAGGCCCTCGGTGAGGTGGCCGTGGCCTTCGAGGTGTATCGGTCCTACCTGCCCGAAGGCGTCGAGCACCTGGACCATGCGCTGCGGACGGCGGCGACCCGGCGGCCTGACCTGGCCCGGACCCTCGCCGCTTTGAGTCCGCGACTCCATGATCATCACGACGAGCTCGCGGTGCGGATGCAGCAGCTCAGTGGCGCGACCATGGCCAAGGGCGTGGAGGACACCGCGTACTACCGCTACGCCAGGTTCATCGCGCTGAACGAGGTGGGCGGCGACCCCGGGCAGTTCGGTATCCCGCTGGCCGAGTTCCACGCGCTGCAAGCCGACCGGCAGCAGCGGCAGCCGGAGTCGATGACCGCACTGTCCACGCATGACACCAAGCGCGGCGAGGACGTACGCGCCCGGCTGGCCGTGCTCGCCGAGATGCCGAACCGCTGGGCCGAGTTCGCCGAGACCTTCCTGGCCGCCAGCGAGGTGCCCAACCGGGCCTTCGGATACTTCCTCGCCCAGACGCTCGTCGGGACCGGACCGATCGCCCGGGACCGGCTGCACGCGTACGCGGAGAAGGCGATGCGCGAGGCGAGCGACGGTACGACCTGGACGGAGCCGGACGCGCCGTTCGAGGCGGCGGTGCATGAGGCGGTCGATCTGGCCTACGACGACGAGGTGCTCCGGACTGCGTGGTACGCGCTCGACTCGGAGATCACCCGCCCCGGCTGGTCGAATGCGCTCGGCCAGAAGCTGGTGCAGCTGACGATGCCGGGTGTACCCGACGTCTATCAAGGCACCGAGCTCTGGGAGGACTCGCTGGTCGATCCGGACAACCGACGTCCGGTCGACTTCGCCGCCCGCCGAAATCTGCTGTCCGGCCTGGCCGGCACTCCCCCGGTCGACGGATCCGGGGCGGCGAAGCTCTGGGTGACGAGGCAGGCGTTGCGGGCGCGCCGTGATCGGCCCGATCTCTTCACCGCGTACGCGCCGATCTTCGCCGACGGACCCACGGCGTCGCACCTGATCGGCTTTGATCGCGGCGGCGCGATCACCCTGGCGACCAGACTGCCGGTGCGGCTGGCCACGGCCGGCGGCTGGGACGAGACCGTCCTTGACTTGCCCGGCGCGTACACCGACACCCTGACCGGCCGCTCCTGGTCCGGCCGCGTCCCGGTCGCCGACCTGCTCGACCGCCTGCCCGTCGCGCTGCTGCTGACCGGGACCGAGGCCTAGCTGGCGCTCGCCCGTCTGCACCCTTTCCGTTGGTCTGCACTGCCTGCAAACGGTGCAGACGGGAGCAAAGGGTGCAGATCCCGGGGAGGCTCGACGCAAAGGCCCCGGACTCTACCGAGTCCGGGGCCTTTGCAATGCGAGTTACTTCAGGATCTTGGTGACCCGTCCGGCGCCGACGGTCCGGCCGCCCTCGCGGATGGCGAACTTCAGCTCCTCCTCCATGGCGATCGGCTGGATCAGCTGCACGCTCATGTCGGTGTTGTCGCCCGGCATCACCATGTCGGTGCCCTCCGGCAGGTTCACCACGCCGGTGACGTCGGTGGTCCGGAAGTAGAACTGCGGACGGTAGTTGTTGAAGAACGGCGTGTGCCGGCCACCCTCCTCCTTGCTCAGGATGTAGACCCGAGCCTCGAAGTCGGTGTGCGGAGTCGTCGTGCCCGGCTTGATCACGACCATGCCGCGCTCGACGTCCTCGCGCTTGGTGCCGCGGAGCAGCAGGCCGACGTTCTCACCGGCCTGACCCTCGTCCAGCAGCTTGCGGAACATCTCCACACCGGTGACGGTGGTGGTCTGCTTCTTGTCGTGGATGCCGATGATGTCGACGGTCTCGTTGACCTTGACGATGCCGCGCTCGATCCGGCCGGTCACGACGGTGCCGCGGCCGGTGATGGTGAAGACGTCCTCCACCGGCATCAGGAACGGCTTGTCGACCTCGCGAACCGGCTGCGGGATGTAGCTGTCCACCGCATCCATCAGCTCGAGGATCGACTCGCTCCACTTGGCGTCGCCGTTCATGGCCGGGAAGGCCGCGACCCGGACCACCGGGAGGTCGTCCCCGGGGAACTCGTACTCGCTCAGCAGCTCACGGACCTCGAGCTCGACGAGCTCGAGGATCTCCTCGTCGTCGACCATGTCGCACTTGTTGAGCGCAACCACGATCGCGGGCACACCGACCTGGCGGGCCAGCAGCACGTGCTCACGGGTCTGCGGCATCGGACCGTCGGTCGCCGCCACCACCAGGATCGCCCCGTCCATCTGGGCCGCGCCGGTGATCATGTTCTTGATGTAGTCCGCGTGACCCGGGCAGTCCACGTGCGCGTAGTGCCGCGCCTCGGTCTGGTACTCCACGTGGGCGATCGAGATCGTGATGCCACGCTGGCGCTCTTCCGGCGCCTTGTCGATCTGGTCGAACGCCGAGACCGCGTTCAGTTCCGGGTACTTGTCGTGCAGCACCTTGGTGATCGCCGCGGTCAGCGTGGTCTTTCCGTGGTCGATGTGCCCGATGGTGCCGATGTTGACGTGCGGCTTGGTCCGCTCGAACTTGGCCTTGGCCACTGAGGCTCCTTCTAGATCTTTACGCCACGCTGGTCGCGGGGCGCGTGCTTTGGGTTGTCTGGTTTCGGTGACCGGATCTGGCCCGGCCTAAGTTTACGGACGCGCGTACGCCCGTCAATCTGGATCGCTACTCTCCCCGGACCTTCTTGATGATCTCGTCGGAGATTGCCTTCGGCGTCTCGGCGTAGGAGTGGAACTCCATCGAGTACGACGCCTGGCCGGAGGTCTTCGACCGCAGGTCGCCCACGTAGCCGAACATCTCCGACAGCGGCACCAAGGCCTCGATCAGCTTGTTGCCGTGCTGGTCGTTCATCGACTGGATGTGACCGCGCCGGGCGTTGAGGTCGCCGATCACCGTGCCCAGGTAGTCCTCCGGCGTGGTGACCTCGACGGCCATGATCGGCTCGAGCAGCGCCGGGTCGGCGCGCCGGGCCGCCTCCTTGAAGACCATCGAACCGGCGATCCGGAAGGCGAGCTCGGAGGAGTCGACGTCGTGGTACGCGCCGTCGACGAGGGTCACCTTGATGTCCTCGACCGGGTAGCCGGCGAGGACACCGAACTGCATGGCGTCCTGGATGCCCTCGTCGACGGCCGGGATGTACTCCTTGGGGATCCGGCCGCCGGTGATGGCGTTGACGAACTCGTAGCCCGAACCTGGCTCCAGCGGTTCCAGGTTGATCAGGACCTTCGCGTACTGGCCCGAACCACCGGACTGCTTCTTGTGGGTGTACTCCACCTTCTGTACGGCCCGGCGCAGCGTCTCCCGGTACGCCACCTGCGGCTTGCCGATGTTGGCCTCGACCCGGAACTCTCGCTTCATCCGGTCGATCAGCACCTCCAGGTGGAGCTCGCCCATTCCGGCGATGATCGTCTGGCCGGTCTCGTCGTCGGTGTGCACCCGGAAGGTCGGATCCTCCTCGGCCAGCCGCTGGATCGCGGTGCCCAGCTTCTCCTGGTCGGACTTGGTCTTCGGCTCGATCGCCTGCTCGATCACCGGCGCCGGGAAGTCCATGGACTCCAGCTGCACCGGGCTGGCCTGGTCACAGAGCGTCTCGCCCGTGGTGGTGTCCTTCAGGCCCATCACGGCGACGATCTGGCCCGCGCCCACCGAAGCGATCTCCTGCCGCTTGTTGGCGTGCATCTGGTAGATCTTGCCGATCCGCTCCTTGCGGCCCTTGGTGCTGTTCAGCACCGTCGAGCCGGCCACCAGCTTGCCGGAGTAGAGCCGGATGTAGGTCAGTCGGCCCAGGTGCGGGTCGGCCGCGATCTTGAACGCCAGCGCGGAGAACGGGTCGGAGTCGGCCGGCTGCCGCTCGATCTTGACCGTCTCGTCGCCCGGCTTGAAGCCGTCGATGGCCGGCACGTCGACCGGCGCGGGCAGGTAGGCGATCACGGCGTCGAGCAGCGGCTGCACGCCCTTGTTCTTGAAGGCGCTGCCACAGAGTACGGCGGTGATCTGGCTGGACAGCACGGCCCGGCGTACGGCGGCCTCGAGCAGCTCGGCGTCGATGGCCGACTCGTCGGTGAGATAAGCCTCCATCAGGGCGTCGTCATAGTCGGCGACCTGCTCGATCAGTGCGTGATGCGCCGCCTGCGCCGCGTCGATCATGTCGGCCGGGATCTCCTCGACGGCGTAGTCCTCGCCGATCGTGGTCTCGCCGCGCCAGGTGAGCGCGCGCATCCGGATCAGGTCGACGACGCCGATGAAGTTGGCCTCGGCGCCGATCGGCAGCTGCAGCACGACAGGAACGGCGCTGAGCCGGTTCTTGATCGTGCTCACGCAGAAGTCGAAGTTGGCGCCCGTGCGGTCCAGCTTGTTGATGAAGCAGATCCGGGGCACCTTGTAGCGGTCGGCCTGCCGCCAGACCGTCTGGCTCTGCGGCTCGACCCCGGCGACCCCGTCGAACACCGCGACCGCGCCGTCGAGGACGCGCAGCGAGCGCTCCACCTCGACGGTGAAGTCGACGTGGCCGGGGGTGTCGATGATGTTGATCTGGTGGTCCTTCCAGTGACAGGTCGTCGCGGCGGACGTGATCGTGATGCCGCGCTCCTGCTCCTGCTCCATCCAGTCCATCGTCGCCGCGCCGTCGTGCACCTCACCGATCTTGTAGTTGATGCCGGTGTAGAACAGGATGCGCTCGGTCGTGGTCGTCTTGCCCGCGTCGATGTGGGCCATGATCCCGATGTTGCGGACCTTGGACAGGTCGGTCTTGATGTCGACAGCCATGTCTGTTGCGTTATCTCTCTGACTTGTCAGCGTGGGTGGTCGCTATGGCGACCACCCACGCTGACAACTCGGTGGTAAATGGGGTGGGTTACCTGCGGTTACCAGCGGTAGTGGGCGAAGGCCTTGTTGGCCTCGGCCATCTTGTGCGTGTCCTCGCGGCGCTTGACCGCGGCGCCCAGGCCGTTGGACGCGTCGAGGAGCTCGTTCATCAGCCGCTCGGCCATGGTCTTCTCGCGGCGCTGCCGGGCGAAGCTGACCAGCCAGCGCATCGCCAGCGTGGTCGCCCGACCGGGCTTGACCTCGACGGGAACCTGGTAGGTCGCGCCGCCCACCCGCCGGCTCTTGACCTCCAGCGCAGGACGGACGTTGTCGAGGGCTCGCTTGAGGGTCTGCACCGGGTCCACGCCGGTCTTGGTGCGAGTGCCCTCCATCGCCGTATACACAATGTTCTGGGCGACGGTTTTCTTCCCGTCGAGCAGGATCTTGCTGACCAGCTGGCTGACCAGTGGCGAGCCGTAGACCGGGTCGGCCGGCAGCGGGCGCTTCGGCGCGGGGCCTTTGCGAGGCATTACTACTTCTCCTTCTTCGCGCCGTAGCGGCTGCGGGCCTGCTTGCGGTTCTTCACACCCTGGGTGTCCAGCGAGCCACGGATGATCTTGTAGCGCACGCCGGGGAGATCCTTCACCCGGCCGCCCCGGACGAGCACCATGGAATGCTCCTGCAGGTTGTGCCCCACGCCCGGGATGTACGCGGTGACCTCGACGCCGGAGGACAGCCGGACCCGAGCGACCTTGCGCAGCGCCGAGTTCGGCTTCTTCGGGGTCGTCGTGTACACGCGCGTGCACACCCCCCGGCGCTGGGGCGAACCCTTGAGCGCAGGCGTCTTGGTCTTGCTCACCTTGTCCTCGCGGCCCTTGCGGACCAGCTGCTGAATTGTGGGCACCGCTTACCGTCTCTTCTCCGTGCTGCGTGGTTGGGGTGCGGGCCCGCCAGCATGCCGGATCTGGGCGCGCACGAAGTGTCCGGCGAACCCGAACACAAGGGCCTAGGTTACCCGCCCGCCCCAACCGGGGTCAAAAGCCTTGCCGGTACGCGCCCCGACCCGCCTCAGCCTGCGCCTGGGCGATCGTCGCGTACGTGCCCTCGTCCACCCGGCTGAGGTCGGCGCCAAAGGCTGGTTCCAGTATGCGGGGAAACACCGACGCCACTCACCGCGGTTATACGGATTTCAAACTTTGCGTGAACACGAATATCGTGGGGGGCGTGGAGCGTGACTCGTATGTACGCTCCCCAAATATGTAAACGCTAGCCAAACTTTGAACGCGGTAGAGGCTTGGCTCGTCTGGTTAGGTGCCAGTAACTAGCGCACTTTGGGTTCGCGGACTCATGGTGTGTCCCTCGGGGGGCTCGATATTGAAACGTCCTGTCTTTTCGACCGATCTGGTTGAGACTTCGGCCATCCCAGGCGGCTCTGCCTGCCCGACGACTCCCACCGAGATGGCCCTCGCCGAGGTGCTGGCCGGAGTGATGCAGGTCGACGACGTGGCCGTCGAGAGCCACTTCTTCGACGACCTTGGTGCGGACTCGATGGTGATGGCCCAGTTCTGCGCCCGGGTTCGGAAGCGATCCGACCTGCCGTCAGTCTCGATGAAGGACATCTACCGACACCCCACGATCAAGGACCTGGCGGCCTCGTTCACCAAGTCTGCGGCGCCCACCACCCGGCGAAGGAGCGCTGGCCGAGGTCCTGGCTGGGGTCATGCAGGTCGACGACGTGGCCGTCGAGAGCCACTTCTTCGACGACCTCGGTGCGGACTCGATGGTGATGGCCCAGTTCTGCGCCCGGGTTCGGAAGCGATCCGACCTGCCGTCAGTCTCGATGAAGGACATCTACCGACACCCCACGATCAAGGACCTGGCGGCAGCCTTCGCCGACTCTTCACTCGCTCTTCCCGCGGAGAGCCCTCCCGCCGACAACCTGCCTGAGCCTGCGCCGACCGAGTCCCATGTTGCCGCCACGACGGAGACGTCGCCGACGGCCAGCACCGGGCAGTACGTCTGCTGCGGGGTTCTGCAGCTACTCGCCTTTCTTGGCTACGGTTCGCTCTACGTGGCCGTCGTGACCCGAGGCTACCTCTGGGTCGCGGCCGGCACCGGCGGCCTCGACATCTACCTGCGGTCGGTCCTGTTCGGTGGCGGGACCTTCGTCGAGCCTGTGCGTCCTGCCGATCGTCGCCAAGTGGGTCCTCATCGGTCGCTGGAAGCCTCAGCAGATCCGGGTCTGGAGTCTGGATTACTTCCGCTTCTGGCTGGTCAAGACGCTGATCCGGACGAACCCACTCGCCCTCATCGGGGTCGGGTCGCCGTTGTACGTGCTCTATCTGAGGGCGCTGGGCGCTCGAGTCGGAAAAGGCGTCGTGATCTTCTCCCCCACCGTGGTGTGCACCGACCTGCTCACCATCGGCGACGGCACCGTGGTCCGTAAAGGCGCCTCCCTGAGCTGCTACCGGGCTCATGCCGGGCTGATCGAGACCGGTTCGGTCACGCTGGGCAGGGAGGTGGTGATCAGCGAGGCAACCGTTCTCGACATCGAGACATCGATGGGCGACCGGGCCCAGCTCGGCCATGCCTCTTCTCTGTATTCCGGGCAGGCGGTACCCGCCGACGAGCGCTGGCACGGATCTCCGGCGCAGCGGACCGAGGTCGACTACCGGGCGGTCCCCCCGACTGGCTGCGGAACCCTGAGACGGGTGCTCTACCCCCTCTCGCAGCTCCTGGGCATGGTGCTGATTTCTCTGCCCCTGGTGATCGGCGGCGCCGTCATCCTGGTGGCGGAGGTCCCGCAGATTCCGGCCCTGCTCGACTCGGCGGACCTGACTCCCACCGGCTTGTCGTTCTATCTCGAAGCTCTGGTCGCGTCCTTCGTGCTCATGTTCGGCGGTCTGGTCGTCGGTCTGCTGGTCGTGGGCACCGTGCCTCGCCTGCTCAACCTCGCCATCAAGCCGGACAAGATCTACGCCCTGTACGGCATCCACTACTTCTTGCACAAGACGATTGCGCGCCTGACCAACGTCAGGATCTTCACGTACCTGTTCGGCGACAGCTCCTCCATCGTCTACTACCTGCGCTACATCGGGTACGACCTCGGCAAGGTCGAACAAACCGGGTCGAACTTCGGCACGGGGGTGGTGCACGAAAGCCCCTACTCGAGCTCGGTCGGCACCGGCACGGTGGTCGCTGACGGGCTCTCGATCAACAATGCCGACTATTCGAGCACGTCCTTTCGGGTGTCCCACGACGACGATCGGGGCACACAGCTTTCTCGGCAATCACATCGCCTACCCCTCGCAGGGACAGGCGGGCGACAACTGCCTGCTCGCGACCAAGGTCATGGTCCCCGTCGACGGGAAGGTCCGGGAAGGTGTCGGCCTGCTCGGCTCGCCCAGCTTCGAGATCCCCCGCTCGGTCCTGCGTGACACCAGCCTCGAGCTCGAGAGCACCGAGACGGCGTCGCCGGCTCGCCGCCAAGAACAAGCACAACCTCGGGACCGTCGCCTTGGTCCTGCTGGTGCGGTGGATGCACCTGTACGTCCTCACCATGCTGGCCATGCTCGTCGCGGACCTCTACCGTCGCTTCGGAGTTCGCAGCGCTCGTGGTGCGTTCCTTCGCCTTCATGCTGTTCACGCTGGCGTACTTCACCTTCGTGGAACGCGCCTCGACGGGCTTTCGGCCGCTACGCCCGCAGTACTGCTCGATCTACGATCCCTACTTCTGGTGGCACGAACGCTTCTGGAAGCTCGTCCGTTCAGGGGTTGGACGAGGCTGTTCACCGGCACACCGTTCAAGAACATCATGTTGCGGCTGCTCGGGGTTCGGATGGGCAGGAGAGTCTTCGACGACGGCTGCTCGTTCGTGGAGAAGACCCTGGTGACCATCGGCGACGACTGCACGCTCAACGCGGGCAGCATCATCCAGTCCCACTCGCAGGAGGACGGCGCCTTCAAGTCCGACTACATCACGATCGGGTCCGGCTGCACCGTAGGAGTCGGCGCCTGGGTCCACTACGGCGTGTCGATGGCGGACGGCGCCGTACTCGCTGCTGACTCCTTCCTGATGAAGGGCGAGCAGGTCCCGCAGGACGCCTATTGGGGCGGGAACCCGGCCGAAGAGAGGCACGGCAGCGCTGCCGATCTCAGGAATCCGCACTCGAGCACGCCACGCCGAGTTCGCCGCCAGAAGAGTCATGGTCATGGAATCTCGATTCCGCAGTGCTTGCTGCCAAGTCGGAGGAGCCGTGGTCATGGGATCTCGATGGCGCCGTACCGGCTGATAACTCCTTCCCCACGAACGGCAATCAGGCCGGCCGCGAGTGACAACACTCATTCTGATTCCGGAGGATGAGCCAATTCAGCTGGCGGATTCGACCGTCTACGCCAAGCCCTTCCAAACCGTTCGAATCCAAGGTAGGTACCGCGGTGGAGCAGATACCTTCCTGCGGCTGCAGCGCTGGGAGGCAGGCAAGTGGCTGGCCTTCCCGTTGCCCACGATGACCGACTTGTCGGGCCAGTTCACGACCTATGTCGAACTTGGCCAGCCGGGTCGATACCAGCTTCGCGTGCTGGACCCCGACTCCGGCGTGACGTCCAAACCCGTTCGTGTTGGTGATCAAGGGATGACCCAAGTACTGCGCCGACGCCAGAGGTAGGGGAGCTTGATGGAACACTCAGCCGACGTCGACGCGGAGTTCTGGCGCGATGCGCTCCTCGCGGGTGGGTTCACCGCGATCCCGCGATGGACCCTGGATCCGGTGCCGGGCATCGAGGCGCACGAGGCCGCCATCCCTGACGACCTCGTGGCGCGGTTGCGTCGGCTGTCGGACGACCTGGAACTGCCGCTCAGCTCAGTGCTGCTGGCCGCGCACGCCAAGGTGCTCTCCGCGCTGTCCGGTGAGCAGGAGGTGGCGACCGGTTACGTCGCCGAAGGGTGCGCCGAACCGTTGCTCTGCCGACTGAGCACGGAGTTCGACTCCTGGCGGAGCTTGCTGCTGGACGTCCATCGGGACGAGTCCGAGCTGCTGTCGCACAAGGACTTCCCGGTCGATGACCTCCGGAGCGAGCTGGGCCTCAGTGAGCCGTCCTTCGAGACCGTCTTCGACCCGACCGGCGGCGAGGGAGATCTCGCCGAGGACACCGTGGCGCAGGTCGGGATCTCCCAGGTCGGCGGTCAGCTCGTGCTGCGGCTGCGGTATCGGACCGACGTGATCGACGCGGACTGCGCCGCCAGGATCGTCGGCTACCACCTCACCGCACTCACCCTGATCGCCGCCGATCCGGAGGCTGGGCACCAAACCCAGAGCCTGCTCTCCGCCGAGGAGCTCCGGTTCCAGCTCGAGGGGCTCGCCGGCCCGTCCCGGGAGCTGCCTGACCGCCGGTTCCACGAGCTGTTCGAAGAGCGGGTGCGGGCGCATCCGGACGCCATCGCGGCCGTGCACGGCGACCGGCAGTTGACCTACCGTGAGCTCAACGCGCGGGCCAACCAGCTCGGGCGAGCCCTGCTGGCGCGGGGGCTGCGACCCGAAGGGGTCGTCGCCGTGGTGACCGAACGCAACCTGGACTGGATGGCTGCCGTCCTCGCCATCTTCAAGTCGGGTGGCGTGTACCTACCCATCGAGCCGCACTTCCCGGCCGACCGCATCTCAGCCACGCTCTCCCGGGCCGAGTGCCGGCTGGTGCTGACCGAACCCGGCAGCACCACCACGCTCGATCAGGCCCTCGAGGGGATGTCCGGAGTCGAAACCTGCTTCATCGACGCGGCCCTCGCCGAGGGCCATGCCGACGATGATCTTGGTGTCAGCGTCGCCCCGGACCAGCTCGCCTACATCTACTTCACCTCCGGCTCCACCGGTGAGCCCAAGGGCGCGATGTGCGAGCACGCGGGGATGCTCAACCATCTCTACGCCAAGATCGACGACCTGAAGATCGACAGAGGGGCAGGTGGTCGCGCAGACCGCGCCTCAGTGCTTCGACATCTCGCTGTGGCAGCTGGTCTCGGCGCTGCTGGTCGGTGGTCGGACCCTGCTGATCGAGCAGGAGGTGATCTTGGACGTTCAGCGGTTCGTCGACAAGATCATCGAAGGCCGGGTCGCCGTGCTCCAGGTCGTGCCGTCCTACCTCGAGGTCGTCCTGTCCTACCTGGAACTGCACCCCCGCGAGCTGTCGGACCTGCGGTGCGTCTCGGTCACCGGCGAGGCGCTGAAGAAGGAGCTGACCCAGCGCTGGTTCGCGGCCGAGCCCGACATCAAGCTGGTCAACGCGTACGGGCTGACCGAGACCTCGGACGACACCAACCACGAGGTGATGGATCGGGTACCGACCCGGGAACGGGTCCCGCTCGGTCCGCCCGTCAACAACGTGCACCTGTACGTCGTCGACGAGCAGCTGTCCCCCGTGCCGCTCGGTGCCCCCGGGGCTGATCGTCTTCTCCGGGGTCTGCGTCGGCCGCGGGTACATCAACGACCCTGACCGCACGCGGCTGGCCTACCTGACCGACCCGCACCGACGAGGGCCAGCGGCTCTACGTGCGGCGGCGACTACGGCCGATGGTTGCCCGAGGGCAAGCTGGAGTTCCTCGGCCGCCGGGACAGCCAGGTCAAGATCTCCGGCTTCCGGATCGAGATCGGCGAGATCGAGAACACCCTGTTGTCGGTACCCGGGGTGCGCGACGGTGCCGTGGTCGTCGCTGAGCGGGCCGACCAGAGCAAGCACCTGGTGGCCTTCTACTCCAGCCGGCAGCCACTCGGCGTCGACCTGCTGCGGGACGGACTGGGTCGGTCGCTGCCTGAGTACATGGTCCCGGCCGTCTTCCACTGGCGGGAGAGTCTGCCGCTGACCGCCAACAGCAAGATCGACAAGAAGAAGCTGACGGCCCTCGCCGCAGAGCTCGCCGTCGTCGCGGACCACCACGACGCGCCGGGCACGCCGACCGAGGAGCGGCTGGCAGCCGCCTGGAGCACGGTGCTCGGCATCCCCCAGGACCAGATCGGCCGGCTGGACCACTTCTTCGACCGGGGCGGCACGTCCCTGTCGGCGGTGAAGCTGGCCCTCACGTTGGACCGTGCGGTGTCGCTCAAGGACGTCACCCGCAACCCGGTCCTGGCCGACCTGGCCGAGGTGTTCGACGGACGACACCAGCGGCGGTCCGGGGTGCTGCAGTTGCTGTCGGAATCCGACGGTGCCCAGGGCGGCGCCCTCGTGTGCTTCCCCTACGCCGGCGGCAATGCCGTCAACTTCCAGCCCATGGCCAGCGCACTCCGCGACAGCGGGGTGGCCGTCTTCGCCGTGGAGCTACCGGGACACGACCTGGCTGCCGATCGCGAGCCGTTCGCTGCCCTGTCTCAGATTGTCGATCAGGTCGTCGACGAGATCGGCCAGCGCGGTCTGACCAGGGTCATGCTGTGGGGGCACTCGTCCGGCGCCGCGGGCGCCGTGGAGACGGCCAGGAAGCTCCAGCACCGCGGCGTCGACGTGCAGCACGTTTTCCTCGGCGCGCAGCTGCTCGGCGACTCGGCCGACCGGCGCGCAGCCATCGCGGAGCTGACCGGGCGCAGCAATGCCGAGATCGCAGCACGGCTGAGCTCCGACGCTGGCTACACCGAGCTCGATGAGCTGGATGCGCAGCGGGCTGAGCACGTCGGTGCTGCCTACCGGCATGACTGTGTGTCGGCACACCACTACTTCGCCGACGCCTTGGACGCCCCACCGGCGGCGAAGCTGTCTGCGCCGGTCACTGTGGTCGTCGCCGCCGACGACCCGAACACGGCGGCGTACCCGCTGCGCTACCACGACTGGCAGCTGCTGGCCGACCACGTCGACCTGCACGAGCTCGCCGACGGCGGCCACTACTTCCTGCGCACCCGTCCGGCCGAAGCCGCGCTAGTCTGTGCTGCGCTCCGCCGAGCCGATGGCATCTGTGTGAACTGGCAACCGAGAAGGAACGATCGAGATGACCACCATATCCGGAGACTCGACGCTCGACGTCGACCTGCAGCCCGGGAAACCACCGATGCTGCGGGCCCAGTCGAGCGGGGACGCGTCGACCTGGGCCGCCGAGCATCGCGAGGCGTTGCGCGCCGTCGTCGTCGAGCACGGCTCGGTCCTGGTCCGTGGCCTCGGGCTGCGCGACGCGCGCCGAGGTCGGGTGCCGTCTTTCGTCGGCTCGCAAACGGTCTGATGACGGAGAAGGAGGCCTTTGCGCCCCGGTCGGCGTACTCCGACGGCGTGTACTCCTCGACGAAGTGGCCGGCCAACCAGCAGATGTGCATGCATCATGAGCTCAGCTATCGACTCGAGTTCCCCGGACTGATGTTGTTCGCGTGCCTTGCGGCACCGACCCGGGGCGGAGCCACGACGGTGGCCAACTCGGCGACTGTGCTGGAATCGCTGCCCGTCGATCTGGTCGGACGGTTCGAGCAGCACGGCTGGTTGCTCACCCGCACCTACAACGACGAGATCGGTGCGTCCTACGCTGAGGCCTTCGGCACCGATGACCGTGGAGCCATCGAGAGCTACTGCCGAAGCAACGCCATCGGCTTCGAGTGGCAACCCGACGATGGCCTACGCACCTGGCAGCGCCGCAGCGCCGTGGTTCGCCATCCGGTCACCGGGCAGCGCTGCTGGTTCAACCAGATCGCCTTCCTCAACGAGTGGACGCTGGCCCCCGAGATCCGGGAGTACCTGGTGGACGTCTACGGCGCGGACGGGCTGCCCTTCAACACCTGGTTCGGCAATGGCGACCCGATAGGTGCCGACGTCGTCGATCTGCTCAACGAGGTCTACGAGGCCAACACGGCACGCGAGCCCTGGCAGGCCGGCGACCTGCTGCTTGTCGACAACATCCGTACCGCACACAGCAGGGAGCCGTTCGAGGGACCGCGCGAAGTGGTCGTCGCTCTGGCCGACCGTGTGAACCTGGCCGAGGTGGTCGGGCCATGACCGCCCTCCGTAGCAATCAGACCGATCTCGCCGTGAGTCAGCCGGCGACCGTGCCCCAGTTTGCGGTGATCTCGGGTGCACAGGTCCAGCACGCGCTGCAGGGGCGGGAGCACGAGGTCATGGCGCTGGTCGAGGCCACCTACCGGCTGCACAGTGCCGGCGACTCGGTCAACCCGCCGTCCTACTTCCTTCGTTTCCCCGACCGCCCGTCGTCCCGCATCATCGCGCTGCCCGCGTCGATCGGCGGGGAGGTGCGCGTGGATGGCCTCAAGTGGATCTCCAGCTTCCCCGACAACGTGGCCACCGGCATCCCGAGGGCGTCGGCGGTGCTGATCCTCAACGACCACGACACCGGATACCCATTCGCCTGTATGGAGAGCTCGATCATCAGCGCCACGAGGACAGCGGCGTCGGCGGCGTTGGCGGCCGACTGGCTCAGCCGCGACCGGCGGCGCCCGGCACGGGTCGGCTTCGTCGGGGCGGGCCTGATCGCTCGCTACATCCACACCTATCTGAGCCGTACCGGCTGGACGTTCGACGAGATCGGCGTGCACGACCTGTCCGCAGACAGTGCGACCGGCTTCCAGGGGTACCTGGAGAAATCAGGAGCCCCGGACCGGATCACCGTGCACGACGACGCCGAAACGTTGATCCGATCCAGCGACCTGGTGGTCTTCGCCACCGTCGCCGCTGAGCCCCACGTCCGGGACCTGTCCTGGTTCGACCACAACCCGGTGGTGCTTCACGTCTCGCTGCGCGACCTCGCGCCGGAGATCCTGCTCGCCTCGACCAATATCGTCGACGACGTCGAGCACTGCCTGAAGGCCAACACCTCTCCGCACCTGGCCGAACAGCTCACGGGTAGTCGCGATTTCCTGCACGGCACCCTGGCCGACGTGATGGCCGGCCGGACGACGGTGCCGGCGGACCGACCGGTGGTGTTCTCACCCTTCGGTCTCGGAGTGCTCGACCTGGCGGTGGGTAAGTACGTCTACGACCAGGTTGTCCGCACCGGCGACTTGCACGTCGTCGACGACTTCTTTCACGACCTCCGTCGGTACGGATGATCGATGAAACTGCTCTACACACATATTCCGGGGGGAAATCATGCCAGTCATATCCGTTCCGATGGAGTTCAACGAAGACGAGCTCTACGTCGACCTGCGATCCTCATTCGGGCAATCACTCTTCTTGAAGTGTGAGGGCTTCAACTTCGCCGGCTCGATCAAGCTGAAAGCCGCGACCGGGATGGTGGAGGCCGCGGAGCGGGACGGGTACCTGAGGCCAGGCTCGATCCTGGTCGAGTCCTCGTCGGGCAATCTCGGCGTGGCGCTGAGCATGATCGCAGCGAGCAAGGGCTACCAGTTCCTCTGCGTGACGGACTCTCGCTGCAACCTGTCAACCCGGCGGTTGATGGAGGCGCTGGGCAGTCACGTGCACATCGTCACCGAGCCGAACCCCGAGACCGGCCTGCTAGGTGCCCGGATCGACTACGTGGAGTCACTCTGCCTCTCCGACGAGCGATACGTGTGGCTCAACCAGTACACCAATCCGGAGAACTGGAAGGCGCACTACCGCACGACCGCGCCCGCCATCGCCTGCCGCTTCCCGAAACTGGACGTCCTGTTCGTCGGTGCCGGCACTACCGGAACCCTGATGGGCTGCGCGCGCTACTTCCGGGAGTGGCACCGGCCGGTGCGGGTCATCGCCATCGATCCCGTTGGCTCGCAGGCCTTCGGTAGTCCGCCAGCTCGCCGGCTGATTCCCGGCCTCGGCACCAGCGTGCGTCCGCCGCTGCTGGACGAGCGCTATGTGGACGAGGTCGTACGCGTCGAGGAGGCGGACACCATCCGCGCCTGCCACCGTCTGGCCAGAAGCGGGTTCCTGTTCGGCGGCTCCACCGGCACGGTGGTCAGCGGCGCGGTCGACTGGATGGCTCTCTACGGCGCGGAGGATCTCACCGCGGTCGCCATCGCCCCGGACCTCGGCGAGCGCTATCTCGACACCGTGTACCAGTCCAACTGGGTGCAGGCCCTCTACGGAGACGGTGTGCTCGCTCCTCACCAGCTCACCGCGTAAGGCCGGTCCGCCTTACCGAGCGCCTCCGACAGTCGAATTCTCCGGACTACTTCTGGCCTCCATAGATGACGAGCAAGTTGCGGAAGTCAACGTCATCCGGATCGAAAACGTCATCGTACGTATCGCCGTTCATCAGGACATGTTCTGTCGAACGGTGGGCAAGACCGACAGCATGCCCCATTTCGTGAATGGTCACATTGGTTCTCTCGCCGCCGGTAAGCCCTCGTGAAAGGTCTATGCGGCCGCCGGTGGTGAAACCGCCCGACTCGTCGGCGTCGAAGTTGCCATCGTCTCCATCTGCATCTCCCACCGTCACTGTCACACATCGGGTATTCGGCTGGCAGGACTCGACGAGCTTGGTGTCCAGACATGGACTTCTGTTCCAGGCTGCCACTCCCTTTTGCAGTTCGGCGATCCAGTCGGGCGGCACATTCGTGGTCTCGAAGGTGATCACGACCTTACGATCCCCATTCCGTTTCCATGGAACCTGGTGATCGTCCGGGTCCTGATCCTGCAAAGCCGCTCCTGCAGGCGCGACACAGGCATCGGCGGGTGATGTCGATGCCGTGGGAGAACGAGCCGCTGGACTGGTTTGTGCAGGAGTATCGATGGGCACTTCCGCAGTCGTGGGGCCGCCCTCCGGGGTGGTCGCAGATGAGCACGACGCCAGCATCACCAGTGTTACCGCAGGAGCGACGATCAACCGAACCGCCCGAACGATCATGGGCAGACCTTACGTCCAGGCACCGCACCCTCAGTCGCCGTCGCCCCCAGACCTCGGCGTGCTCACCACACCGGCTCACCCCGAGCGGTCGAGGATGAAGCTGGGTGACAGGCGGGACAATCGGAGCTCCCGCACATCGTGACCGGTGGCCAGCGTGCACACGTGCGAAGGGCCGACCTCAACCTCGGTGATCCAGAGGTCGACCGGGGGGAGGCCAGGCAGCGTCACCGAAGCCTTCCCCGCGATCGGCCACGAGGGAAGCGCGACGGCCTGTGGCTCCACGCCGAGACCGGCGCCGAGCGCCTTGAGGGCTGCCTCCTTGGCGGTCCAGTGATGGAGGAAGAACCGCCGACGCTGCAGCGCTGGTACCGCGCGCAGACGTAGCCGCTCGGCGGCCGTCAGCGTGAAGTCCAGAAGCTCCGCACCAACGTCCTCGAGTGCGCCGATCGGCTCGACGTCTACACCGACCGGCGCCTTGCCAGCGGCGAAGGCGAGCACGAGCAAGTCACCACCGTGACTGACCGAGAACTCGACGGCCTCCGTCGGCATCTCGGGCCGTTTCCTCAGTCGTGGCCTCCCGTGCGAGCGCCCGCAGTCCGGGCAGCTCCGGTCGATCTCGATCTCAGCGGGAGAGAGATGGAGGTACCGGGCAAGCACCAGCCGCAGCAGTCCACGCGACAGAACGGCCGTCGCCCGACCCTCCCGAACACGCTGGACGTGCGCCCGCTCGTCCGGCGTGAGTACACCGTCCAGGGCAGTTTGGTGCTCCGAGAACTCGGGGATACTGGCTATCCAGACCTCGTAATCGCCCTCGGACAGCTTCACACCCTTCCTCGCGGAACTACGCGTGTCCCGTTCGGGCCAGGTACTGCTGCACCGTCACGCGGGCACCGGGATCGAGGTCGTCCCCCGCAGCGAGCAACCGCGGCAACAGCCCCGGCTGGTCCATGCTGGCCCGGAAGAACAGCGCGACGGTGACGTCGTGGTCCGGTCGATGGCTCACGGTGATCTCGTCGCCGGCCTGGATCTCGCCCGACGTGATGACCCTGAGGTACGCCCCCGACCTGCCGTCGGCGGTGAACATCTTCAGCCAGCCCTTCTCCCCCACCCAGCCCCGGAAGGTGGCACAGGGCGTGCGCGGCGAGGTCACGGCAAGCTCGACATCGGGTCCGATCCGCCAGCGCTCGCCGAGCAGCGCCTCGTTGACGTCGATCCCCCAGGTGGTCAGGTTCTCACCGAAGAACCCGTTGGGCAGCTCCCGGCCGAGACGCTCCTCCCAGCGGTCCAGATCTTCGCGCTGGAACGCGTACACGGCCTGGTCATGACCGCCGTGGTGCTTGCCGTCGCCGACGTAGTCACCGACCAGTCCACTGCCCAGCCCGGTCTGCTTCGGCCCCGGATCGCGTACCTCGACCGGTCCGTCGACCGGGCTCTTGCCGATCCCCGTCGACTCGACCGATGACTTGTGCGGGTTCGGACGGGGCCGGCCGAGGTTCACCGAGAGGAGGCGCGCCACCCGGTCAGCGTACGCGGATGGTGGAGTCTGTGCGCCGGCTGTGAGCCGCTGTGGCGGCTGTATGAAAGGGGCCGGAGCGCTCGGATCGGCCGGTCCGGCGCCCTAGCCTGGTCGCCAGATCCCATCCACGCCGCAGAAATCGAGTGATCATCATGCGCATCGACCACCGCGAGTCCGACCTGGAGAACCATGACCGGGGCCTCGACTACGACCTGCCCCGGCTGCTGCAGCGCCGCGGCATGCTGAAGCTGGTCGCCGGAGCCGGCCTGGCCGGAACCGGGTTGATCACCCTCGGGGCCTGCGCATCCGACTCGACAACCACCGACGCGACACCGCAGGGCGGCCCGCCGAGCGGGGGTCCGGGAGGGCCGCCACCCGGCGATGGCGGAGGTCCGCCCCAGGAGTCGACCGCGACCAGCGACACCGCAGCGGGTGAGCTGCCGGAGGAGACAGCCGGCCCCTATCCCGGCGACGGCTCCAACGGCGCGAACGTGTTGAGCGAGAGTGGCGTGGTCCGTAGCGACATCACCGCCAGCTTCGGCTCCAGCACGACCAAGGCCGAGGGGGTTCCGCTGGCGATCACGATGGTGATCAACGACTTTGCGAACGACAAGAAGCCGATGGCAGGGGCCGCGGTCTACGTCTGGCACTGTGATCGGGAAGGCCGCTACTCCCTCTACTCCCAAGGTGTCACCAACGAGAACTACCTCCGCGGAGTGCAGGAGACCGACGCCTCCGGGCAGGTGAGGTTCACCACCATCTTCCCGGCCTGCTATGACGGGCGTTGGCCGCACATCCACTTCGAGGTCTATCCCAGCCTGGCCAAGGCGACGAGCAGCACGAACAAGATCGCGACCTCGCAGATGGCGCTCACCGAGGAGGCGAGCAAGGCGGTGTACGCCACCGCCGGCTACGAGCAGAGCGTGCAGAACCTCAGCCAGGTGAGCCTGGACTCCGACAATGTCTTCAGCGACGGCTACGACCTGCAGATCCCGACCATCACCGGCGATCCGGCCTCGGGCTACCAGCTGAGCTTCACCTGCGCCGTCTAGCAGACCCCCTCTCGCCCCTCTGCAGAATCGGACGCTGCGTCCGTTCTTCGCGCTGTACGCCGGAAGTATCCGGAGCCCAGCGCGGGAAACGGACGCAGCGTTCGATTTTGACCGGGTCGTGAGGAGAGAGTCAGTGGCCCGAAATGCGGCGGTAGCGGCCGTTCAGGATCGAGACCGCGGGGTCCTTGTCGATGCTGACCAGGATCGTGTGGGTGAGCTCGTCGTCCTCGACCGCGAACCGGTACTCGACGCGTCGGCCGTCGTCGTCGGCGACCAGCACCAGCCCGTTGCCGCTGCGGCGACCGCGGGCCACCGTCGGGGCGGATCCTTCTGAGTCGAAGAACCACCAGCAGATGTCGCGGGACTCGAGGTCCTCGATGAACACGCCGTGGCCGCTGTACTCCGAGCCGCCTGCGGCGACCTGGCGGTAGTCCAACAGCACCACTCGGTCGGCCAGGTCGAGCTTGGCCACGAACATCGCCCGGGCCGTCGTCATCGGACCGTCGAGTGGAGACAGCTGCTCGGTTCCGGACCAGTTTCCCAGCAGCGCCAGAAGCTCCTCGCGCAGGCTCATTCCGCCACGCTAGCGAACTCCGCCTTGCGGGTAGACCTCGATCTCGGCCGCCTTGACCGCCGCCCAGACCTCCATGCCCGGCTCGAGACCGAGTTCGGCCACCGCCGCCGGGGTCACCTCCGCCAGGATGCTCGAGCCGGCGTCGGGCGCGCCGCCGACCTCGACCCGTACGCCGTCACCGTGCGGCTCGATCCCGAGCACCACACCCGGCCAGACGTTGCGCGGCGACCCCTGCGGCCGTGTTGCGAACAGCGACACCGCGGCCGGGCGGAAGGCGACGTAGACGGGTCCGGCCTCGGCCTCCGCCAGGGCGACCGATCCCCCGCCGGACAGCACCACGGTTCGCGCGTTCGCCGATCCGGCGAGCAGGTTGAGGCCGACCAGCCGGGCGACGTAGTCGGTACGCGGCCGCCGCGCCACCTCGAGCGGGGTGCCCTGCTGCACCACCTGGCCCTGCTCGATCACCACCAGCCGATCACCCAGCACGGTGGCGTCCACCGGGTCGTGAGTCACCACCACCGTGGCACCCGGGAAGTCGGCGAGATGCCGGCGCAGCTCGCCGCGGACCTGGAGCCGGGTTCGTGCGTCGAGGGCGGCCAGCGGCTCGTCGAGCAGGAGCACCGCCGGGTCGGTCGCCAGCGCCCGGGCCAGGGCGACCCGCTGAGCCTGGCCGCCGGAGATCGCCCGCGGCCGTGCGGTGGCGAGGTCGGCGATGCCCATCCGATCCAGCCAGCCCTGAGCCGTCCGCCGGGCCTCCTTCCGGCGGACGCCGCGGGCGACCAGGCCGAACGCGACGTTGTCCCGCACGCTCAGGTGCGGGAAGAGCAGGTAGTCCTGGAACACCATCCCGACCGGCCGCTCGTACGGCGGCGTGTGCCAGTTCTGCGCGGGATCGGCCAGCACGACGTCGCCCGCGGTGATCCGGCCGCCGGTCAGCGGCAACAGCCCGGCCAGGACCCGGAGGGCGGTCGACTTTCCGGCGCCGTTCGGGCCGAGCAGCACCACCACCTCGCCGGGC
The DNA here is from genome assembly GCA_963711015.1 of uncultured Actinomycetota bacterium. GTDB lineage: Bacteria > Actinomycetota > Actinomycetes > Propionibacteriales > Propionibacteriaceae > Microlunatus. Next base: position 51,575 of record CAVQCQ010000008.1, on the reverse strand, counting down.
TCGACCGCGAGGTCCACCTGCAGGACGAAGTCGCCGCGCCGAACCCGCAGCTCCGCGGAGAGCCCGACCATCGCCTGGCGCGGGAGCCGACCCGAGCCCGCCGGGGTCACCACCGGTTGACCCAGCGGTCCCGGAGCAGGACCAGCACGGCAACCGACACCGCGAGGAGCAGCACCGACAGCAGCAGGGCCGAGTCCGGATCGGTCTCCAGTGCCAGGTAGACCGCCAGCGGCATGGTCTGCGTGGTTCCGGGGAAGTTGCCGGCGAAGGTGATCGTCGCACCGAACTCGCCCAGCGCCCGGGCCCAGGCCAGGATCGCGCCCGCTGCGATGCCTGGCCCGACCAGCGGCAGCGTCACCCGGCCGAACACGGTGATCGGCCGAGCTCCGAGCGTCACGGCGGCATCCTCGAACCTCCGGTCCGCGGCCCGCAACGCGCCCTCGACCGAGAGCACCAGGAACGGCAGCGCCACGAACACCTGGGCCAGCACGACCGCGTACGGGGTGAACGGAAAGGCGAACCCCGTCAGCTCGTAGAGCGGGCGACCGAGCAGGCCGGAGCGGCCCAGCACGGTGAACAGGGCGACGCCCCCCACTACCGGCGGCAGCACCAGCGGCACGGTGATCAGGGCCCGGAGCAGCGACGCGGCCCGTAAGCCCGGGCGGGCCAGCAGCCAGGCCAGCGGTACGCCGAGCACGACCACAATCACCGTCGAGGCGGTCGCGGTGACCAACGACAACCGCAGCGCCAGCAGCGCCTGCGGACTGCCGAGCACACTCCGGGCGTCGGCCCAGGGAGCCCGGATGAGCAACCCGACCAGCGGCAGCAGCAGGAAGCCGACGGCAATTCCGGCGGGCAGCCCGAGCAGTAGCGGCGTTCGGCTTCGCCACGGGCGGGGGCCGTCGCGATCGGTCAAGGTCGTGGCGCGAGCGTCAGCTGCCCGGCTTGGCAAAGCCCGCTTTCTCCAACACGGCCTGGCCCTCCGGCGACAGCACGTAGTCCACGAACGCCTGGGCCACCTCAGGGTTCTTGGTCTGGGACACGGTGGCGATCGGGTACTGGTTGACCGCCTCGCCGGCCTCCGGGAAGTCGATGCCCTCGACGTCCTCGGGAGCTGAGATCACGTCGGTCCGATAGACCAATGCGGCGTCCACCTCGTCAGCGGCCACCTTGGCCAGCGTGGCCTTCACGTCCTGCTCCAGGGTGTCCGGCTTGGGCGTGATCCCAGCGGCGGCGAACACCTTCTCCGCCGCCGCCCCACAGGGCACCTGCGGCGCGCAGACGGCGATCCGCTTGGACTCGTCGGCGAAGTCCTCCAGCCCGGTGATCTTGCCGGGATTGCCGGTCGGCACGGCGATCTGCAAGGTGTTCGACACGAAGTTGACCGGCCCGTTGGCGTTGCCGGCGTCCGTCACCGTCTTCATCGTGGCCGGGCTGGCTGCGGCGAACACGTCAGCCGGCGCACCTTGGTTGATCTGGGTGGCCAAGGTGGCACTGGAGCCGAAGTTGAAGGTCACCTTGCTGCCGGACTCCGCTTCGAACGCCGTGCCGATCTCGGTGAAGGCCTCGGTCAGCGAAGCGGCGGCGAAGACGGTGATCGGGGCCGCTGCTGAGCCGGTCGTTGCCGGCCCGGATGCGCCTGGCTCCGCCTCCTGGTTGGCGCCGCAGCCGGCGGACAGCGCGAGCAGCAGCACCGCAAAGAGGGTGAGCCGGCGACGCAGGGGCAGGAAGCGGTTCATCAGGTCTCCGGGATCTCGATCACGACATGGGTTGATTTCACCGACGCGACGGCCAGCACTCCGGGTTCGAGCTTCAAGTCATCGGCTGCCTCGGCCGACATCAGCGACACCACTCGGAACGGTCCGCACTGCAGGTCGACCTGGGCCATCACCGTGTCCTTGACGACTCTGGTGACCAGTCCCGTGAACCGATTTCGTGCGCTTTCCAGCACCGGCGTGCCCAGGGCCGGTGTGCGCGCGATCTCCTGCGCGTGGCTGGCCAGATCGGCGCCGTCGATTGTGGTGACGCCGCCGCCGGTGGTGGCCGGCAGCCGACCGGAGTCGACCCAACGGCGAACGGTATCGTCCGAAACCCCCAACAGCGCGGCGGCATGAGCAATGCGATATTGCGGCACGAAGTGGACTATACCGCCGCAAATGCGGTGCAACAGGCGGCCTATCGAACGCGGATGCCGATGATTCCGCAGTGCTGTCGATCCGGCCAACTACCCTCGGCGGCGTGGAACTGGCGATCGAGGCGACCGGACTGGTCAAGCGATACAAGAATGTCGTCGCGCTGAACGGAGTGGACCTCGCCGTGCCCAGAGGCACCGTGCTCGGACTCCTCGGACCCAACGGAGCCGGGAAGACCACGATGGTGCGAGTGCTCACCACGCTGCTCAGGCCGGACGAGGGACACGCCCGGGTCGCTGGTGTGGACGTTGTCCACCAAGCCAGGGCGGTCCGGCGCAAGATCGGCTTGTCCGGCCAGTACGCCGCGGTGGACGAGTACCTCACCGGCTACGAGAACCTGGAGATGATCGGCCGGCTCTACCATCTCGGCCGCCGCCGCAGCCAGGCCCGTGCCCGAGAGCTGCTCACTCAGTTCCGGCTGGACGAAGCCGCCAACCGGCCGGCCAAGACCTACTCCGGCGGGATGCGTCGCCGGCTGGACCTGGCCGGCGCCCTGGTGGCCAAGCCGGAAGTGATCTTCCTGGATGAGCCGACCACGGGGTTGGATCCGATGGGACGGTTGGAGATGTGGGAGGTGATCGCCGACCTGGTAGCCGGCGGCGCAACCCTTCTGCTCACGACGCAGTACCTGGAGGAGGCCGATCGGCTGGCCGACAAGATCGTGGTGATCGACCACGGGTCAGTGATCGCCAGCGGCACCTCGGACGAGCTGAAGAGCCAGATCGGTGGCGAGCGGATCGAAGTGGCGGTGCTCGACGCCGGCAACATCGAGGCCGCATCCGAAGTCCTGGCCGAGCTGGCGACCGGCCCGGTGACCCGCGACGGTCAGAGCCGGTCACTGACTGCCCCGGTGACCGGCGGCGCCGACCGGTTGATCGAGGCGCTGCGTCGGCTGGACGAGCGGGGTATCGCGCTCGAGGACGTGGGCCTGCGCCGGCCGACGCTGGACGAAGTGTTCCTCGCCCTGACCGGCCACCGCGCCGAGAAGGAGACCGTGAGATGAGTGTGCTGACGACGCTCGGTGACGGAGCCATCGTCGCCCGGCGGAACCTGATCAAGATCAAGCGGGTGCCCGAGCTGCTGGTCTTCACCACACTGGCACCGATCATGTTCGTGGTCATGTTCGCCTACGTCTTCGGCGGGGCGATCTCCGGCGGCGACCCACAGCTCTACCGCGAGTTCTTGATCGCCGGCATCTTTGCCCAGACGGTGATCTTCGGCGCGGTGACCACCGGTGCCGGATTGGCCGACGACGTGCAGAAGGGCATCATCGACCGCTTCCGCTCGCTGCCGATGGCGCCGTCGGCCGTGCTCACCGGGCGGACCCTGTCCGACGTCGTCAACAACGCGATCGTGCTGGTGGTGATGTCGCTGACCGGGCTACTGGTCGGTTGGCGGATCCGCAGCTCGTTCCTGGACGCATTGCTGGGTTACGCCACCTGCTCGTGTTCGCGTACGCGATGTCGTGGGTGATGGCCTGGGTCGGGCTGTTGGTGCCGAGCGTCGAGGTGCTCAACCAGGCGTCCTTCATCGTGATCTTCCCGCTGACCTTCGTCGCCAACACCTTCGTGCCGCTGGAGTCCCTGCCCCGGCCGCTGGAGATATTCGCTACCTGGAACCCGGTCTCGGCCATCACCCAAGCCGCCCGGGAATTGTTCGGCAACGACGCACTGGTCGTCGAGCAGACGGCCTGGCCTCTGCAGAACCCGGTGCTCTACACGCTGATCTGGTCGGCGATCGTCCTGGTGATCTTCATTCCGTTGACCAACCTGCAGTACAAGCGAGCCACCGCCCGATAGCTGCGGGTCGCCGTCAACCGATCCCGGCAGGTTCTCGCCGTGGCCGATCCGCTGCCGGGCTCAGTGACCGCTCCTGCCGGATGGCAGGCAGATAGAGCACTGCCCCGAGGATGCTGAAGGCGCCGGCCAGCAAGATCGCCGTGGCCACCGACAGGTGCTCGGCCAGCACGCCCAGTCCGAGCAGACCGAGGCTGTAGGCACCCCCGGCCACCATCGAGTTGATCGAAAGCACCGTCGCACGGTTCCCACGGCTCGCTTGGCGGTGCAGCAGGGTGCTGTGCACAGGACCGGCGGAACCGTGCAGGGCATAGCTCACGAAGAACGCCGCGACCAGGCCGACCGGTCCGTTGGCCACGCCCATCAGCACCACGAACGCGCCGTTCAACACCCGGGCCAGCAGGGCGGTCCAGCCGACCCCGATCCGGCGGCTGGCGACACCGCCGAGCCAGGCGCCGGCGGCGAAGAGTCCCCAGGCCGCCGAGGAGACCGGACCCATCACCACGCCCGCACGTTCCTCGCCACCGACCAGCTCGGCCATCCGGACCGTGTTCAGCGTCTCGAACGCGATCATCGCAACGGCCCAGAAGATCTCCACGAGGACCAGGCAGCGCAGCACCCGCGCGGAGCCGAGCAGCCGAAGACCGTCGCGCACCACGACGGGTGCCTGCCCGGCTGACCGCAACGCCGCACCGACACCTCGGTGCCGTTCACCGGCCGGTTCCCGAATCAGCACGACGCCCAGCGCCAGGTGCAGCACGTTGAAGCCGATCGCCACCCAGAACGGGAGCAGCAGCGGGCTCGCCGACCTGATCGGATCCCAGGCCACCAGACCGCCCGAGATCAGGGCACCACCGGCAATGCCCAGACCGAGCACGGTCGCGGCGTGAGAGAGTGCCCGCTCGACCGGGACCGCCGGGTCGTCCGCCTGGGCCGTGTCGACGTACCACGCCTCCAGCGGGCCCGAGTCCAGAGCCCGGAAGATCCCCTGCAGTGCTGTCGCGACCACGAACGCGACGAGCGTGTGCGCCGTCACGAACAACACCGCCGAGATCAGGCTGATGATGCCGGCGAGGACGAGCACGGGACGGCGGCCGATCGCATCCGCCAGGCCACCGGTGGGCAGCTCGAGAACCAGCAGGATCACACCCTGGGTGGCCAGAATCAGGCCGATCTCGGTCAGCCCCATGCCGCGCTGGAGCATCAGCAGCGCGGTCAGTCCGATGATCAACCCGACCGGAAACCAGCGGGTGAAGGACAGCACGAGCAGGGTACGCCGAGCCCGTTCGGCCGTGATGGGAACGACCGTCATGGCTCGGACCTCTCGGGCGTGGGCGGATGCTTGACGTCCAAGGGCCAGGAGTAGGTGTACACCGAGACTCGACGTGCCCGCGGATCCCCCTCACCGACCTTGCGAAACTCCGTCATCAGCTCGTCGAGCCGCTGCTGAAAGTCACGCATCTGGTCGGGGGTCACCATGACGAACGTGTCGTTCAGTCCCAGCACATCCACCCACTCAGCGGGCCAGCTGGAGGCCGAGTCCAGCCAGCGCTCCGCCCGCTCGGCGAACTGGCGTACGTAGTCCCGCTGTAGCCAGTTCAGCGCGGTCGAGGTGTCCTCGTCGTCTCGGAACGCCGAGTTGGTCCAGGAGTGTGAGTCGGTCGAGGCCCGCCACAGCCGCCGCTTGCCCTCGCCCTCCCCGGTGTCGGTGACCAGTCCGACGGATTCCAACTTGCGCAGGTGATAGCTCGTCGCGCCGGTATTCGTCCCCAGCGCTGCGGCCAGGTCGGTAGCGGTAGCTGGACCGTTGACACGCAGCCGAGACAGCAGTCGCGACCGCAGGGGGTGCGCCAACACCTTGATCGCCGTCGCATCCAGTGCGATTCCTGTGTATCCGCCGTCCTCAGTCGTCATGAATACACAATAACTGTGCACAGTTATTGTGCACAATAGTTCTGCAAAAACAGATCTGCTCGAGCGGCAAGCGTCGGGTAGGGAGCGCGTGGCTCCTGCGAGTTGCGGGTGGGGCGCGAGCCGGCAGGCCAAAAGACAAAGGGCGGATCGGGATTGACCCGACCCGCCCGTTTGGCACGCCCTTGCTACGTGCTCAGGGACCGCCCAGTCTATCGGCCAGCCCTAGGTCGAACATCAGCAGGTCCGCTCCAGGTGATCCATCGAGCATGTCAGCAGGCGGACTGTTCCCGCACGTCGACGATCCGGTTCGTGCAGCATCCATAAGGAAGAGCCACAGGGGCGGGCCCGGAAGTTCCGGACCCGCCCCTGTGGCTGATGTCTAGCGATACTCGCCGAGGTCGAACTCCTCGAGGGGCACCGCCGCGCCCGAGCCTTGACCGAAGTCGTAGTCGAATGAGTCGTAGCCCACCATCGAGTACGCCTGGGCCTTGGCCTCCGCCGTCGGCTCGACCCGGATGTTGCGGTACCGCTCCAGGCCGGTGCCGGCCGGGATCAGCTTGCCCAGGATCACGTTCTCCTTGAGTCCGCGCAGGCTGTCGGACTTGGCGTGGATCGCCGCGTCGGTCAGCACCTTCGTGGTCTCCTGGAACGACGCCGCCGACAGCCACGACTCCGTGGCCAGCGACGCCTTGGTGATCCCCATCAGCACCGGCCGGCCGGACGCCGGAGCGCCGCCCTCGGCCACGACCTGGCGGTTGACGCCCTCGTAGGTCAGCCGGTCGACCAGGTCACCGGTCAGCAGGTCGGAGTCGCCGGACTCGATCACCGTCACCCGGCGGAGCATCTGCCGGATGATGATCTCGATGTGCTTGTCGTGGATCGGGGCCCCCTGGGTCCGGTAGACCGACTGCACCTCGTCCACCAGGTGCTCCTGAACCCGGCGAACGCCGAGCACCCGAAGCACGTCCTGCGGATCCGGCGTACCGGCGGTCAGCTGTTGACCGACCTCGACATGGTCACCGTCCTCGACCAGCAGCCGAGCCCGGCGGCTGACCGAGAACTCCGCCGGATCCGATCCGTCGTCCGGCGTGATGACGATCTTCTTCAGCCGGTCGTTGTCCTCGATGGCGACCCGGCCGGTCGCCTCCGAGATCGGCGCCTTGCCTTTGGGCTGGCGGGCCTCGAAGAGCTCGACCACCCGGGGCAGGCCCTGGGTGATGTCGTCGCCAGCCACACCACCGGTGTGGAAGGTCCGCATGGTCAGCTGGGTACCCGGCTCGCCGATCGACTGAGCGGCGACGATGCCGACCGCCTCACCGACGTCGACGAGCTTGCCGCTGGCCAGTGACCGGCCGTAGCACATGGCGCAGGTGCCAGTGACCGCCTCACACGTGAGCACGCAGCGCACCTTGACGGTGGTAACCCCGTTGTCGATCAGCAGCCGGATATTGACATCGCCGAGGTCGACCCCCGCCGGCAGCAACACCTCGCCGTCCTTGCCGAGAACATCGGTGGCCAGAGTCCGGGCGTACACCGCGGTCTCCACATGCTCGTCCAGGACCAGCTGCCCGTTGTGCTCGCTGGCGATGATCTTCGTCAGGCCGCGCTCGGTGCCGCAGTCCTCCTCGCGGACGATCACGTCCTGGCTGACGTCGACCAGCCGTCGGGTGAGGTAGCCGGAGTCGGCCGTCCGCAGCGCGGTGTCGGCCTGTCCCTTGCGCCCGCCGTGGGTGGAGATGAAGTACTCCAGCACGCTCAGGCCCTCACGGAAGTTGGACTTGATCGGCCGGGCGATGATCTCGCCCTTCGGGTTGACCACCAGGCCGCGCATGGCGGCGATCTGGCGCATCTGCACCATGTTCCCGCGGGCTCCGGAGTGCACCATCATGTAGATCGGGTTGGTCCTGGAGAAGTTGGCTTCCATCGCCGTGCCGAGCCTCGACGTGGCGTCGGTCCAGATCTCGATCAGCTCCTGGCGCCGCTCGTCGTCGGTGATCAGACCGCGCTCGTACTGCTTGTCGATCTTGCTCGCGCGGTCCTCATAGATGGCCAGGATCTGCGGCTTGTCGGCCGGGGTGCTGACGTCGCCGATGGACACGGTCACCCCGGACCGGGTGGCCCAGTGGAAACCGAGGTCCTTGAGCCGGTCCAGGCATGTGGCTACCTCGACCTTGGGATAGCGCTCGGCCAGGTCGTTGACGATCTGGCCCAGCTGCTTCTTGCCCACCTCGTAGTCGGCGTACGCGTAGTCGTCCGGCAGCGCCTCGTTGAACAGTGCCCGGCCGAGGGTGGTCTCCAGCATCAGTGAGCCGCTCGGGCTGAGCTCCAGCCCATCGGGCGGGACGACGTCGCGCAACCGCAACTTGACCTTGGCCTGAACGCTCAGCTCACCGCGGTCGAAGGCCATCAGCGCCTCGGCCACCGAGCCGAAGGCCCGGCCCTCGCCCTTGGCGCCATCGCGCTGCATGGTGAGGAAGTAGTGGCCGATGATCATGTCCTGGGTGGGCATGGTCACCGGGCGGCCGTCCGCCGGCTTGAGAATGTTGTTGGTCGACAGCATCAGGATCCGGGCCTCGGCCTGGGCCTCGGCCGACAGCGGCAGGTGCACCGCCATCTGGTCCCCGTCGAAGTCGGCGTTGAACGCGGTGCAGACCAACGGGTGGATCTGGATGGCCTTGCCCTCGATCAGCTGCGGCTCGAACGCCTGGATGCCGAGCCGGTGCAGGGTCGGCGCCCGGTTGAGCAGCACCGGGTGCTCGGAGATGACCTCCTCCAGCACGTCCCAGACGACCGGCCGCTGCCGCTCCACCATCCGCTTGGCGGACTTGATGTTCTGGGCGTGGTTCAGGTCGTCCAGCCGCTTCATCACGAACGGCTTGAACAGCTCCAACGCCATCGCCTTGGGCAGACCGCACTGGTGCAGCTTGAGCTGCGGGCCCACCACGATGACCGAACGGCCGGAGTAGTCGACGCGCTTGCCCAGCAGGTTCTGCCGGAACCGGCCCTGCTTGCCCTTGAGCATGTCGGAGATGGACTTCAGTGGCCGGTTGCCCGGGCCGGTCACCGGTCGGCCGCGGCGTCCGTTGTCGAACAGCGAGTCGACGGCCTCCTGCAGCATCCGCTTCTCGTTGTTGACGATGATCTCCGGCGCGCCGAGGTCGAGCAGCCGCTTCAGCCGGTTGTTCCGGTTGATCACCCGGCGGTAGAGGTCGTTCAGGTCGCTGGTGGCGAACCGGCCGCCGTCCAGCTGCACCATCGGGCGCAGGTCCGGCGGAATCACCGGAACGCAGTCCAGCACCATACCGGTCGGTGCGTTCTTGGTCGTCAGGAAGGCGGAGACGACCTTGAGCCGCTTGAGCGCGCGGGTCTTGCGCTGTCCCTTGCCGGTCTGGATGGTCTCCTTGAGATCGGCCGCCTCGGCCTCCAGGTCGAAGGTCTCCAGCCGCTTCTGGATGGCGCTGGCCCCCATCGAGCCCTCGAAGTACTTGCCGAACCGGTTCTTCATCTCCCGGTAGAGCACCTCGTCGCCCTCGAGGTCCTGCACCTTGAGGTTGCGGAACCGGGTCCACACGGCCTCCAGCCGGTCCAGCTCACGCTGCGCGCGGTCGCGTACCTGCTTGACCTCACGCTCCGCGCCCTCGCGGACCTTGCGCTTGGCGTCGGCCTTGGCGCCCTCGGCCTCCAGCGCCGCGGTGTCCTCCTCGAGCTTCTTCATCCGGTTCTCGATGTCGGAGTCCCGGCGACCCTCGAGCTGCTTGCGCTCGACGTCGATCTTCGCCTCGAGCGAGGAGAGGTCGCGGTGCCGCGCCTCCTCGTCCACGGCGGTGATCATGTACGCGGCGAAGTAGATGACCTTCTCCAGGTCCTTCGGGGCGACGTCGAGCAGGTAGCCGAGCCGGCTGGGAACGCCCTTGAAGTACCAGATGTGGGTGACCGGGGCGGCCAGCTCGATGTGGCCCATCCGCTCCCGGCGGACCTTGGACCGGGTCACCTCGACGCCACAGCGCTCACAGATGATGCCCTTGAAGCGCACCCGCTTGTACTTGCCGCAGTAGCACTCCCAGTCCCGGGTGGGACCGAAGATCTTCTCGCAGAAAAGACCGTCACGCTCGGGCTTGAGCGTGCGGTAGTTGATCGTCTCCGGCTTCTTCACCTCACCGTGCGACCACTGCCGAATCTCGTCGGCGGTGGCCAGGCCGATGCGGATCTCGTCGAAGAAGTTCACGTCGAGCAACGTTTTTCTCTTTCTCTATTTCTTGCACTCGCGTTTGAGTTGTCTTGCGCTTGGTGACCCACTCCTCTTTCTCCGACTTGTCAGCGTGTGTGGTCGCTATAGCGACCACCTACGCTGACAAGTCGGAGGAGAGAGATGAGCCTTAAACCTCTTCGACTCCGCCGAGGCCCTCGCCGGGCCGACGGGAGAGGTCGATGCCGAAGTCCTCAGACGACCGGTAGTCGTCCTCGGAGTCGCGCAGCTCGACCTCGGTGCCGTCACTGGACAGCACTTCGACGTTCAGGCAGAGCGACTTCATCTCCTTGACCAGCACCTTGAACGACTCCGGGATGCCGGGTTCGGGGATGTTCTCGCCCTTGACGATCGCCTCGTAGACCTTGACCCGGCCCGGCACGTCGTCGGACTTGATGGTCAGCAGCTCCTGCAGGGCCCAGGCCGCGCCGTACGCCTCCAGGGCCCAGACCTCCATCTCGCCGAACCGCTGTCCACCGAACTGCGCCTTCCCGCCCAGCGGCTGCTGGGTGATCATCGAGTACGGGCCGGTCGAGCGCGCGTGGATCTTGTCGTCGACCAGGTGGTGCAGCTTGAGCATGTAGATGTAGCCGACGCCCACCGGCTCGGGGAACGGCTCCCCGGAGCGGCCGTCGAACAGCGATGCCTTGCCGTCGGCGTTGACCAGCCGGCTCCCGTCCCGGGTCGGCAGAGTGGCACCGAGCAGACCGGTGATCTCCTCCTCGGTCGCGCCGTCGAACACCGGGGTGGCCAGGTTGACCTCGCCGTCCACATGATTGAGCCCGATGCTGCGCAGCCGGTCCGCCCAGGCGCCCTTGACGCCGTCGATGTCCCAGCCCTGCTTGGCCACCCACCCGAGATGGGTCTCCAACACCTGCCCCACGTTCATCCGGCTCGGCACGCCGAGCGGGTTCAGCACGATGTCGACCGGGGTCCCGTCCTCCAGGAACGGCATGTCCTCGACGGGCAGGATCTTGGAGATGACGCCCTTGTTGCCGTGCCGGCCGGCGAGCTTGTCGCCGTCCTGGATCTTGCGCTTCTGTGCCACATAGACCCGCACCAGCTGGTTGACGCCGGGCGACAGCTCATCATCGGAGTCACGGTCGAAGACCCGGACGCCGATCACGGTGCCGGACTCGCCGTGCGGCACCTTGAGCGAGGTGTCGCGTACCTCGCGGGCCTTCTCGCCGAAGATCGCCCGCAGCAGCCGCTCCTCCGGGGTCAGCTCGGTCTCGCCCTTCGGGGTGACCTTGCCGACCAGGATGTCGCCGGTGCTCACCTCGGCGCCGATCCGGATGATGCCGCGCTCGTCCAGGTCGGCCAGCATCTCCTCGCTGACGTTGGGGATGTCGCGGGTGATCTCCTCCGCACCCAGCTTGGTGTCGCGGGCGTCGACCTCGTGCTCCTCGATGTGGATCGAGGTGAGCACGTCGTCCTGCACCAGCCGCTGGGACAGGATGATCGCGTCCTCGTAGTTGTGGCCCTCCCACGGCATGAACGCCACCAGCAGGTTGCGGCCGAGAGCCATCTCGCCCTTGTCGGTGCAGGGGCCGTCGGCCAGCGGCGTACCCTTCTCGATCTTCTGACCCGCGGTCACCAGCGGACGCTGGTTGATGCAGGTGCCCTGGTTGGACCGGCGGAACTTGGACAACCGGTAGGTCTTGTACGTCCCGTCGTCGTGGGCGACATCGACCAGATCGGCGCTCACCGCGGTCACCGTGCCGGGCTGGGTGGCGACCGTGACGTCGCCGGCGTCGACCGCGCCGCGGTATTCCATTCCGGTCCCGATGAACGGGGCCTCGGAGCGGATCAGCGGCACCGCCTGGCGCTGCATGTTGGAGCCCATCAGCGCCCGGGAGGCGTCGTCGTGCTCCAGGAACGGGATCATCGCCGTGGCGACCGAGACCATCTGCCGCGGCGAGACGTCCATGTAATGGACCTCCGCAGCCGGGACGCTGTCGACCTCACCGTGCCGCTTGCGGACCAGGACGCGGTCCTCGGTGAACCGGCCCTTGCTGTCCAGCTTCGCGTTGGCCTGGGCGGTGACGTACCGGTCCTCCTCGTCGGCGGTCAGGTAATCGATCTGGTCGGTGACGTGCCCGTTCGCCACCTTGCGGTAAGGGGTCTCGACGAAACCGAAGGCGTTCACCCGGGCGAAGGAGGCGAGCGAGCCGATCAGGCCGATGTTCGGGCCTTCCGGCGTCTCGATCGGGCACATCCGGCCGTAGTGGCTGGGGTGGACGTCCCGGACCTCCATGCCGGCCCGATCGCGGGACAGGCCGCCCGGCCCCAGCGCCGAGAGCCGGCGCTTGTGGGTCAGCCCGGCCACCGGGTTGGTCTGGTCCATGAACTGGCTCAGCTGCGACGTGCCGAAGAACTCCTTCAGCGCCGCCACCACCGGCCGGATGTTGATCAAGGTCTGCGGAGTGATCGCCTCGACGTCCTGGGTGGTCATCCGATCCCGGACCACGCGCTCCATCCGGCCGAGGCCGGTGCGCAGCTGGTTCTGGATCAGCTCGCCGACGGTCCGCAACCGGCGGTTGCCGAAGTGGTCGATGTCGTCCTCTTCGACGATCAGCTCACCACGCGGCGAGTCGAGGGTCTCCTTGCCCTCGTGCAGCGCGACGACGAAGTGGATCGCCGCCACGATGTCCTCGATGGTGAGGACCTGGCGGTCGAAGGGCAGCTCGAGGCCCAGCTTCTTGTTGATCTTGTAGCGGCCGACCTTGGCCAGGTCGTAGCGCTTGGGGTTGAAGTAGTAGTTCTCCAGCAGTGCCTGCGCCGCCTCGCGGGTCGGCGGCTCGCCGGGGCGCAGCTTGCGGTAGATGTCCAGCAGCGCCTCGTCCTGGGTGGTGGTGTGGTCCTTCTCCAGAGTCAGCCGCATCGACTCGTAGTCGCCGAACTGCTCCAGGATCTCCGCGTCGCTCCACCCGAGAGCCTTGAGCAGCACCGTGACGTTCTGCTTGCGCTTGCGGTCCAGCCGGACGCCGACCATGTCGCGCTTGTCGATCTCGAACTCCAGCCAGGCGCCGCGCGACGGGATGATCTTGCAGGTGAAGATGTCCTTGTCCGAGGTCTTGTCGGTGGTCTGCTCGAAGTAGACGCCCGGGCTGCGCACCAGCTGCGAGACGACGACCCGCTCGGTGCCGTTGATCACGAAGGTGCCCTTGTCGGTCATCAACGGGAAGTCGCCCATGAAGACCGTCTGGCTCTTGATCTCACCGGTCTCGTTGTTCATGAACTCGGCGGTGACGAACAGCGGTGCGGCGTAGGTGACGTCGCGCTCCTTGCACTCGTCGACCGTGTTCTTCGGCGGCTCGAACCGGTGGTCGCGGAACGACAGCGACATGGTGCCGCTGAAGTCCTCGATCGGCGAGATCTCCTCGAAGATCTCCTCCAGCCCGGACTTGGTGTTGATATCGGTGCGGCCGGCATCGAGCGCCGTGGCGACGCGCTGGCGCCACGAGTCATTGCCGATGAGCCAGTCGAACGAGTCGATCTGCAGATCGAGCAGATCGGGAACTTCCATGGGTTCGGCGATCTTCGCGAAGGAGATCCGGCCGGTGGGGGAAACGACGTTGTTTTTCGAGGCAGTGCGCGAGGCGGCCAAGATGTGGATCCTTCCGAGGGCTCCGCAGACGGGCTGTGCAGTTATCTGTCCGAGCACGCTGAACGGCCCGAGTCAAGTTGAACCGGGTCGTCAGATTGCGTGGGCAAACCCCCAATATAGCCACAAAGGGCCGCTCCGTCAACACTTCGGGCGCAGGGGTGACCAGATCAGTCAAATCACTGACCGACCTTGAACGAGCATACTCCCGCGATGGTGATTGACAAGGCAGGATGCTCCTGGGATCGAAGCGGTGCAACGAAAGGGCCGGCTGGCGCGTGAGAGGACTGTGGAATCCGTGGCGACGGACCCCGTACCGCTGAGCACTTCCGGGTACGGCGCGTCCGCCAGTACGCCCGCGCGGGCCTTTGATACGTGGGCGGCCGAGCGCGGTCGCGCGCTGCTGACCTTTGCCACCGCAGTGACGGGCAACCGGGAGTCCGCCCGGGATGCCGTGCAGGATGCACTGGTCGCGGTCTTCGTGCGCTGGAACCGGTTGATCGTCAACGGCGATCCCGACGCGTACGCGCGCCGGGTCATCGTCAACCGGCACATCTCCTGGTGGCGGCGGTTCGGCCGCCGGGAGCGGCTGACCGCTTTCGAGATCGATCGCGGCACGGATCCGGCCGAACCGGAGCGGGCCGCCGACGCCGATGCGGCGCGGCGGCTGCTGGCCACCTTGCCGACCCGGCAGCGGGCGGCCGTGGCTCTCCGCTTCTACGACGACCTGTCGTTCGCCGAGATCGGCCGAATCCTGGACTGTCCCGAGAGCACCGCCCGTTCCTATGTGCATCGGGCTCTGGTCCAGCTCCGTCAGCAGTTGAGCGAGGTGACCGACGATGACTGACCGCGAGGAGAATGCCTTCCGCGACGCGTTGCAGGGACTGGTTCCCGACGACGAGTCCGCTCCGACCATGACCCGTCGGCCGCGGCCGGTGATGCCCGCGGTGCTGGCGGCGGCGGCGATCGTCCTCCTGGTGTCGGTGATCGGGTTGCCGCGGATCGTCGGCGGCGGTACCGCCGAGCCCGCCAGCGGAGGCGCGGCCCAGGCGGAGTCGGCGCAGGTCCCGCAGGACTCGGCTCCCACGCCCGCTCTTCGGGAGCGGGCGCCGACCGACTGGCGGACCGAGTACTTCCGCGACATCAGCTTCTCGGTGCCCCCCACCTGGGGGTACGCGGTTCCGCCGCAGTCGGACTGGTGCGCCGACAACCCCCAGGGCGAACCTCGCCGCGAGCAGCGCACCCCGTACGTCTGGCTCGCGATGGACATTCCGGTCCGCGCGATCGGCTGCCCGGATCCGATGCCGGACAGCCTGCTGACCGAGCACGTCGAAGCGGTCGCGCCCGGACCGGCGACCGACTACGTCGAGGGCGAGGTCCAGCAGGCCGGCTGGTGGATCGTGACCCGCTTCGTGGGCAGCGCGGTGCTGATCGTGACGACCCGCGACCACGCGCTGGCCGAACAGATCCTCGACTCGGCCGACGTCGTCGGGACCGACGACTCGCCGGAACGCCGACTTGGCTGCTCACCAGCGAGTCCGGTTGCCGGCCCGCTGGGCGCTCGGCCCGCGAGCGGGGGGTCGCTCGACGATGTCGACTCGGCTTCGGTGGAGAGCGCAGTGGTCTGCCAGTACGAGCCCGTCGTCGACGCGGCCGATGCCGATCTGCCTCGGCTGCGCGCCGTGTCGGTGCGCCAGGGCGATGCGGCGCAGGCTCTGGTGGACCGTTTGCGCTCGGCCCCCGAGCAGACGAGTGGCTGCGACCACCCGCCGGTCGATGATCGGCCCGATGTCGCGATCGTGGTCCGGATCGCCTTCAGCAACGACGGCGTCCGCGAGATCTTCGTTGCGGCAACCGGCTGTCCGGACGGCGATTCGGGCATGGTCGGCGGCATCGACGACGGCACCCAGGTCCGCGTACTGACCCGCACTGCCTGTCAGTCCCTGCTGGTAGAGCCGCTGGTTCTGTTCAGCGCCAGCGGGGCCGTGGCGGCCAACTGCCTCGGTTAGCCGGCCGCGCTTCCGGTCGAGGTGACCATGTCGCCACCGACCCAGACGCGCGCGATGTCGGCGGGGGTGGCCAGCGCGAAGATCTTGGCCAGCGCGTCATGGGCGTCCGTGGCGTGCCGGAGCACGACCTCGAGGGTGCTGCCAGGGTGCGGGCGCAACCAGAGCGCGTCGAACTCCTTGCCGACCCGCAGGTCACCGACCTTCTCGTCAAGGCCAAGGGCCTGCGCGCCGGCGCGGGTGCACAGATAGAGCAGGTGGGCCGGCGAGAGCATGCAACCCTCCGGGCCGAGCAGCTGTTGCATGAAGTAGGCCTGCAGCCCCTCCTTGAACATCGAGAACCCGGTGCCGGCCCCGACGTCCGACCCCATCGCCACCCGCGCGCCGTGCTCGACGTGCCGACGCAACGGGAACAGCCCACTGCCCAGCGCCGCGTTGCTGGTCGGGCAGTGCGACACCCAGGCACCGGTCGACGCGAGCAGCTCCAGCTCGAGATCGCTGGCGTGCACGTTGTGGGCGAAGACGCTGCGCGGGCCGACCAGCCCGTGGTTGTAGTAGCTGCCCAGGTAGTGCTCGGCACCGGCGAACAGTTGCACGACCCGAGCCACCTCAATGGTGTTCTCGTTCATGTGCGAGGTGAACCAGACCCCCGGCTCGGTCTGCAGCAGCTCGCCGCACACGTCGAGCATCGCCTCCGACGCCGACAGCGAGAAGCGCGGCGTGACGGCGTACCGCAGCCGCCCGTCGCCATGCCAGCGCTCGATCAGCTTGCGCCCCTCGGCCAGCGCGGTCTCCGGCGTGGTCAGCAGATCGGGGCGCAGGATGCGGTCGCTGACCACTTGGCCGGCGGTGATCCTGAGCCCGCTCCGCCCGGCAGCGGCGAAGAAGAGGTCCATCGCCGAGGCGAAGTGCGCCCCGAAGACCAGAGCCGTCGTGGTGCCCGCCTGGGCCAGCGCGGTCAGGAACTCCGCGGCAACGGCCTCGGCGTAGCTGTCCTCGGCCAGCTTGGACTCCTCGGGCAGCGCGCAGCGCTCCAGCCAGTCGAGGAGCGGCATGCCCAGTCCGGCGATCACCCGGATCTGCGGGTAGTGCACATGGGTGTCGACCAGGCCAGGCAGGAGCAGGCCCTCGCGAAGGTCGACCACCTCGTGCTCCGCGTGGGCCCGGGCCACGTCCGGGTACGCGCCGCGAGCGATGACCACGCCGTCCCGGACCACGATGGCGGCGTCGGACTCGACTGCGAGGGCGTTCGGCCCGACGGCGAAGGGGTCGCCGGGCACGTCCATCACCGCGGCACGGTAGAGCGTCACAAGGAACGCCCTTCGACAGGCTCAGGGCGCATCCGGGCTGAGCCTGTGGAAGCCCCGTTGCGCAGCTCAGGAATCAGCGCAGCCGCGACCGCGACCGCGATCACCGCGGGCTCCTTGCCGACCAGTTGAGGCAGCCCGATGGGCGAGGTGATCATCTCGATCGCCTCGGGCGGGTGCCCCGCTTCGCCGAGGTGGGCGCGGAACCGCGTCCACTTCGCCGACGACCCGATCAGCCCAACACTCCCCCACCTCCCTTTTACCGGCTTGTCAGCGAAGGATGAGGCGAGGCGGAGGGCGGCATCGCACAGCGCGAAGTCCTCGGCGTGGTCGTGAGTCATGATCACAACATGGGCGCCGGCCGGCAGCCGCTCCAGCACCAGCTCGCCGAGCACCGCTCGATGCACTGTGACGTCGGCCGCGGCGGCGGTGATGTCGGCCAGCCGTAGCTGGTCCAGCTGTTCGGCGCGGGAGTCCACCAGGTGCAGCGCGATCTCCAGCCGGGACAGGATCCGGGCCAGCTCGAAACCGACATGGCCGACCCCGAAGATCGCCACCGTCGGCCGCACCGGGAACGCCTCCAGCAGCAGGCTGACCTCTCCGCCGCAACACTGCCGGCCATGCTCGTTGCGCTCGTGCTCGTTCAGCCGGGCGGACAGCAGCTCCGCACCGCGTACGCCGGTCATGATCATCTCCCGGGCGCGCCGGATCGCCGTCTCCTCCAGGTTCCCGCCCCCGACGCTGCCCCAGGTCTGGTCGGTGCCGACGAGCATCTTGGCGCCGGCGTCGCGCGGCGCGTGGCCGCGTACCTCGGCCACCGTGACCAGCACCCCGGGCGCGCCGTCAGCGCGCAGCTGGGTCAGCGCCGCCAGCCAGTCCACGTCACACTCCGACCAGGGAGCTCGGGTCGCCCGCCGGCTGGTCGGTGGCGGCAGCCCGGGCCGCCTCGACCGCCCAGAACACCGCTTCCGGTGTCGCCGGGCTGGCGAGCTCCACGCTGTGCCCCTCGGGTCCGAAGGCGCCGGCCGCCTGTCGCAGCGCCTCACGGACGCTGAAGGCGTGCATCAGCGGCGGCTCGCCGACCGCCTTGGAGCCGTACACCACGCCCGACTCGGTCGCCCGCTCGAACAGGTGCACATTGAAGACCTCCGGCATCTCGGAGAAGCTCGGGATCTTGTACGTGCTGGCGGCCTGGGTGTTCAGCCGGCCGCGATGCGGTCCGTCGCTCTCGTCCCAGGTCAGCTCCTCCAGGGTCAGCCAGCCGGCCCCCTGCACGAAGCCACCCTCGATCTGGCCCAGGTCGACCAGCGGCGACAGGCTGTCGCCGACGTCGTGCACGATGTCGACGCGACGCACCCGGTACGCCCCGGTGAAGCCGTCCACCTCGACCTCGGAGACCGAAGCCCCGTAGGCGAAGTACTTGAACGGCTCGCCCTCCATCCGCTCAGCGTTCCAGTGCAGGCCCTCGGTGCGGTAGAAGCCGGCGGCCCAGAGGGGGATGCGCATGAAGTAGGCGTCGTTGACCAGCTGCTGCCACTTGAGCTGCTTGTCGGTGAAGCCGATTCCGGTGACCACTCCGTCGACGAACCGCACGTCCTGGGGATGGATGCGCAGCTTGCCGGCGGCCACGACATTCAGCCGGGCCCGGATCTGGTCGCACGCGTCCTTGATCGCGCCGCCGTTGAGATCGGCGCCGGAGCTGGCCGCGGTGGCCGAGGTGTTGGGAACCTTGTCGGTCCGGGTCGGCGCCAGCCGGACGTAGTCCAGCGGCACCCCGAGCGCGGTCGCGGCGACCTGGATCATCTTGGTGTGCAGGCCCTGACCCATCTCGGTGCCGCCGTGGTTGATCAACACCGAGCCGTCCTTGTAGACGTGCACCAGCGCGCCGGCCTGGTTGAAGGCGGTCAGGTTGAACGAGATCCCGAACTTGACGGGCGTGATCGCGAGGCCGCGCTTGACGTCAGGGTTATCGGTATTGAACGCGTCGATCTCGGCTTTGCGAGCCTCGAGGTCGCTGCGCTCGGACAAGATCCCCCAGATGTCGGCCAGCCGCTCGGCGTGCCGGACCGGCTGACCATACGGCGTGGTGTTGCTGGCGGCGTACAGGTTGCGACGGCGCAGGGCGTCCGGCTCCACACCGAGCAGCGGGGCGCAGCGACCGAGGATGTCCTCGATCACGATCATGCCCTGCGGGCCGCCGAATCCCCGAAACGCCGTGTTGGACTGCCGGTTGGTCTTGGCGATCCGGCCGGTGACGTGGATGTTCGGGATGAAGTACGCGTTGTCGATGTGGCAGAGCGCCCGGGCCAGCACCGGCTCGGACAGGTCGAGGCTCCACCCGCCGTTGCTGGTCAGCGTCGCTCGCAGCGCGCAGATCCGTAGGTCGGAGTCGAACCCGACCTCCCACACCGCCAGGAAGGGATGCCGCTTGCCCGTCATCGTGATGTCCTGCGTCCGGTTCAGCGCCAGACTGACCGGGCGCCCGGTGACGGTGGCGCCGAGCGCCGCCACCGCGGCCAGGCCGTGCGGCTGGAACTCCTTGCCACCGAAGCCGCCGCCCATCCGCAGGCACTGCACGGTCACCCGGTGAGCGGGAACGCCGAGCACGTGGGCGACGATGTCCTGGGTCTCGGTCGGGTGCTGGGTGCTGGACTGCACGAACACCTGGCCGTTCTCGTCGACCATCGCCAGCGCCGCATTGCACTCCAGGTAGAAGTGCTCTTGGCCGCCGAACTCGAACTCGCCCTCGAACCGGTACTTCGCCGCGCGCAGGGCGGTGTCCGCGTCGCCTCGGCTGATGGTGCGCTGATGGCCCTGGTAGCTCTCGGCCTTGATCGCATCCCGGATGCTGATCAGCGACGGCAGCGGCTCGTACTCGATCTCGATCGCTTCCGCGCCACGTCGGGCCGTGTCCGGGGTCTCGCCGAGCACCCAGCAGACGGCGTGCCCGTAGAACATCGCCTCGTCGGGGAACAGCGGCTCATCATGCTTCTCCCCGGCGTCGTTGAGTCCGGGCACGTCGGCGGCGGTCAGCACCTTGACCACGCCGGGCACCGCGTACGCGGGGTCGATGTCGAGCCGGGTGATCCGGGCGTGGGCGTGCGGCGCCTGCAACGGCCAGGCGTGCAGCGGGTCCTTGGTCCGGCCCAGCAGGTCCTCGGTGTACAGCGCCGCCCCGGTGACGTGCAGCGGCGCGCTCTCGTGCGAGATCTCCAGGCCGACCTTCGGGTTGATCGGCCGGTCGGCCAGCGGCCCGTGGGCTTTACTCATACCGGCACCTCTGAACGGGCCGCCGGGTTGGCGGCGAAGAACTTGAGCAGTGACGTCCGCAACGTCGCGGCGCGGTAGTTGGCGCTGGCCCGGTGGTCGCTCATCGGCGTACCTTCGCTCCCCAGCACCTCGGCCACTTCGAGCACGGTGTCCCGCGTCCACGGCCGACCGGTGAGTGCGGCTTCGGTGTCCAGCGCGCGTATCGGGGTCGCAGCCACCCCGCCGAGACCGATGCTGATCTCCTCGACCGTGCCGTCGGTCACGGTCAGGGCGTACGCCACGGCGACGCTGGAGATGTCGTCGAAGCGACGCTTGGCGATCTTGTGGAACGCCGTCACCGGGGACACCGGTCGTGGGATCCGGATGATCTTGATCAGCTCTCCCGGCTGCATCAGGGTTTGTCGGTAGCCGGTGAAGAAGTCGGCCAGCTCGACCTCGCGCTCGCCGTCGCGGGATGCGAGGATCAGGGTGCAGCGCAGCGCCAGCAGCGCCGGTGTGCAGTCGCCGATCGGTGAGGCGGTGGCGAGGTTGCCGCCCACGGTCGCGCCGTTGCGGATCAGCCTCGAGGCGAACTGCGGGAAGAGCTCGGCGAGCAGCGGCACCCGGCCGGCCAGTCCGCGCTCGATCTCAGACAGCGTGAGCGCGCCGCCGACGTCGATGGATCCCTCGGTGATCTCCAGACTGCGGAGCTCGTCCAACCGGTCGATCCCGATGCTCAGTGCGGCGCGCGCGTGGCGGATGTTCAGCTCGACGCCCCAGTCGGTCGATCCGGCGACGAGCCGGGCGTCCGGGGATTCGGCGAACAGGTCGAGCGTCTCGGCGAGGCTAGCGGGACGGACGTAGCGGCCGAACTCGCTGTCGATCTCGGTCGGCAGCGCGGCGGGAGCCGGCTGGTCCAGCCGAGCGCGGAACGGGTCCTCCGGATCCGGGGTGCCCAGGGCGTACGCGGCGTCGCGGATCGGGCGGTAACCCGTGCATCGGCACAGGTTGCCGCTCAGCGCGTGCAGGTCGAAGCCGTTGGGTCCGTGCTCGTGGTCTGGGGCCTTCTCCGGAGCGGCGGGGTCGGGGTGACCATTGCCGCTGGTTCGTGCCGCCGCCGTGCCGTCCGCGCCGGCTTCGGCCTCGGCGGCGCGCTCGACCCGGCCGGTGGGCGTACGGTCCGGTCGGTAGTACTCCCCGGCCATCGCGCAGATGAAGCCCGGCGTGCAGTATCCGCACTGTGAGCCACCCCGGTCGGCCATCTCCTGCTGCACCGGGTGCATCGCGTCGGGAGTGCCGATGCCCTCGACGGTGATCACTTCCTGGCCGTCGAAGCCGGCGGCTGGGACCAGGCAGGCGTTGAGAGCGGTCCAGCGAGTGCGATCGGGACCGTCGGGCCTGGCGATGAGCACGGCGCAGGCGCCACATTCGCCTTCCGCGCACCCTTCTTTGCTGCCGGTCAGCCCGTCGTCGCGCAGCCAGTCCAGCAGGGTGACGTGACCGCCGACATCGCCCAGCTTGCGGGATTGTCCGTTCACCACCACCTGAGGTTCCATGAGGGCTCCCATCGTCATCTCACCCACCCTGCCCGCTCGGTCCAATCAGGGGACCGGAAGGTGAGGCGCACAGCCCTGTGCAGTAGTGGCAGCCCCGGCTTCCCGCCTGTTGGGGTTGGTCGATCCTAGTTGTCGCGGACCCGAAATATCAAGATTTCGGAAGTCGGATTCCGCGATGCGGAACTAATTCACCTGATAGTCACCATGAGACGCCTGACGCCCCACATCCTCCGCCGACCCCGACTATCGGAGCGCGAGAGAATGTGGGGCGTCAGGCCCAGGTGCGCGGGCGAGGCCTACTTGTAGGACACGGTGGCGCCGGCGGCCTCGAGGGCCTCCTTCGCCTTGTCCGCGGTCTCCTTGTTGACCTTCTCCAGGACGGCCTTCGGAGCAGCCTCGACCAGGTCCTTGGCCTCCTTCAGGCCGAGGCTGGTCAGCGAGCGCACCTCCTTGATCACCTGGATCTTCTTGTCGCCGGCCGCCTCGAGGATGACGTCGACCTCGTCGCTGCCCTCGTCCTCGGCCGGGGCGGCGCCGTCGCCACCCGCAGCCGGAGCGGCCGCGGCAACGGCGACCGGGGCGGCGGCAGTGACGCCGAAGGTGGTCTCGAACTCCTTCACGAACTCGCTGAGCTCGATCAGGGTGAGCTCCTTGAAGGCGTCAAGGAGCTCGGCGGTGCTGAGCTTCGCCATGATGGGCGTCCTTTCCTAGTTGTCTTCCGCAGCGGGCGCTGTCGTGGAATCACCGGTGGCGACGGTCGCCTCCGGGCTTGCAGCGGTAGCTGCAGGATTGGTCGGGGCAGCGGTAGCTGCAGGTTCGGGAGTGGTCGCGGCAGCGGCCAGTTCTTCACCGGTCGCGGCAGCGGCCAGTTCTTCACCGGTCGCGGCAGCGGCCAGTTCTTCACCGGTCGCGGCAGCGGCCAGTTCTTCATTGCTTGGCTCGGTGGTGTCGGCGTCCTCGGCAGCCAGGTCTGCGTTGGTGGGCTCCGAGGTCTCTTCGGCGGCAGTCAGATCCGCATTGCTCGGTTCGCCCGCGCCGCCGATCAACGACGGGTTCTCCTTGGCGGCCTCCTCCAGCGCAGCCAGCAGCCGGGCGGTCTGCGAGAGCGGGGCCGAGATCAACGAGATCGCCTGTTGCAGGATGCCCTTCATGCCGCCGGCGACCTTGGACAGCAGCACCTCGCGGGACTCCAGGTCCGCGAGCTTGCGTACCTCGTCCGGCTCCAGGAACTTGCCGTCCAGCACGCCGCCCTTGATCACCAGCTGCGGGTTCGTCCGGGCGAAGTCTCGCAGGCCCTTGGCCACGACGACGGCATCACCGTTGACGAAGGCGATGGCCGTCGGGCCGACCAGGTGTGCCTCGATTCCGGGCACGCCGGCCTCGCGAGCCGCGATGGTGGTCAGGGTGTTCTTCGAGACGGCGTACGTCGCGTTGTCACCCAGCGAACGCCGCAGCTCCTTCAGCGCCTTCACGCTGAGTCCGCGGTACTCGGTCAGCACGATCCCGGACGACGAGGTGAACTTCTCGCTCAGCTCGGCGACCGCGGCGACCTTGTCCGGTCTCGCCATAGGCCTTCCCTTCTCTCCCTCCGCTGCCCGATCCGGGAGCGGTCGTCGATGACAGACTGGCGAGGCGACCACATGGAAAAGCCCTCTGGCGCACACGGCGACAAAGGGCACGTCCGAAGGAGCTCAGTCCTCCGGCACATCTTCATCACCTGCGCGGGCTGTCCGGTGGACACTTCGGGTCGGACTGTGGAGCCCGGCCAACCAGCGGTCTTCGGCGACTGACCACTGTAGTAGGCAGCTACGGCCCAGCCAAATCTGTGGATTCGCCAAGAAGCGATCTATGCTGGTAGCGGCAAGGTCATCGCGACTGAACCCCACAGTCGAGCCGGTCACAGGCAGCAGGAGCTACCCCGAACGCACTTGTCGCCTGTGGCCGGTTTCCTGTGTGATGTGGCCGTGCACCCTGCTGTCCGCGAGGCTCGCGAGTCCGACGTCGAACGCATCCACCAGCTCGTCCGCGAGCTCGCCCACTACGAGCGGGCGCCCGAGGCGGTCAAGGCGACACCCGACCACCTCCGGACCGCGCTGTTCGGGCCGCAGCCCGCCGCGTACGCGCTGGTCGCCGAGGTCGAGGGTGAGGTGGTCGGCTTCGCGCTGTACTTCCTGAACTTCTCGACGTGGGAAGGCGTCCACGGCGTCTATCTGGAGGACCTCTTCGTTCAGCCCGAGCACCGCGGAACCGGCCTGGGCAAGGCACTGCTGATGGCTCTGGCCGAGATTGCCGTGACCCGCGGGTACGCCCGGGTCGAGTGGTCGGTGCTGGACTGGAACACTCCGTCGATCGACTTCTACCGCGGCCTCGGCGCCATCCCGATGGACGAGTGGACGGTCTTCCGCCTGACCGGCGACCCCCTTCTCGCTGCCGCCGGTCAGATTCGAACGTAGCGTCCGAAACTCGCGCTGGACGCCTGTTACATCCGGCGTACAGCGCGAAGATCCGGCGTCCAGTGCCCCCGACTCAGCGGGCGGCCGTCTCCACCTCGGGGCGGGTCCGGTTGGGATCGACCGGGATACCCGGGCCCATCGTGGTGGACATCGTGATCTTCTTCAGGTAGCGGCCCTTGGACGCGCTCGGCTTGAGCCGCAGCACCTCGTCCAGCGCGGCGAAGTAGTTCTGCGCCAGCTGATCGCGGGTGAAGGACACCTTGCCGATGATGAAGTGCAGGTTCGCGTGCCGGTCCACCCGGAACTCGATCTTGCCGCCCTTGATGTCGCTGACCGCCTTGGCCACGTCGACGGTCACGGTGCCGGTCTTGGGGTTGGGCATCAGCCCACGTGGTCCGAGGGTGCGGCCCAGCCGGCCGACCTTGCCCATCATGTCCGGGGTGGCAACCACGGCGTCGAAGTCCAAGTAGCCGCCGGCCACCTTGTCGATCAGCTCGTCGGCGCCGACCTCGTCCGCGCCAGCCGCTGTGGCCGCCGCGGCCCGGTCGCCGGTAGCGAAGACCAGCACTCGGGCGGTCTTGCCGGTGCCGTTGGGAAGGTTGACGGTGCCGCGGACCATCTGGTCTGCCTTGCGGGGGTCGACCCCCAGCCGCATCGAGACGTCCACCGTCTCGTCGAACTTGGCGGTCGAGGTGGCCTTGGCCACGTCGAGAGCCTCAGCCGGAGAATAGAGCTTGCCACCGTCGACCTTCGCGTCGGCGGCGACGTACGCCTTGCTGCGCTTCATGAACTGGTTCCTTCCACCAGGTGTGGTACGGGCCGCGCCGGCCCTGCCACGGGGTTGGGTTGCTAGTCGGCGACGGTGACGCCCATGCTGCGGGCGGTTCCCTCGACGATCTTCATCGCGCCGTCGATGTCGTTGGCGTTCAGGTCCGGCATCTTGGTGTTGGCGATCTCGCGCACCTGGTCGCGGGTGATCTTGCCCACCTTGTCCCGCTGCGGCACGCCGCTGCCCTTGGTCACGCCGGCGGCCTTCTTGATCAACTCCGCTGCGGGCGGGGTCTTGGTGATGAAGGTGAACGAACGGTCTTCGTAGATGGTGATCTCGACCGGGATCACGGTGCCGCGCATGGACTCGGTCGCGGCGTTGTAGGCCTTGACGAACTCCATGATGTTGACCCCGTGCGGGCCGAGGGCGGTGCCGACCGGCGGGGCCGGGGTCGCCGAGGCCGCGTTCAGCGCGACCTTGACGAGCGCGGCGACTTTCTTCTTTCCAGGCATGGCGAGTTTGATTCCTTCTGCTGTGCGCTATCGGCGAGCCAGCGTACGCGCTGGTCAGACTTTCTGGATCTGCGGGAAGGTCAGGTCGACCGGGGTCTCCCGACCCAGGATCTCGACCAGGGCCTTGAGCCGCTGGTTGTTGACATTGATCTCGGTGATCGTGGCGTGGACGCCGGCGAACGGGCCGTCCACCACCATGACCGAGTCGCCGACTCCGAAGTCGGCCACCTCGACCTTCTTCTTGCGCCGGGTCGGTCCCTCAGTGCCGGCGGTCGCGGCAGCGACGACGGCCGGCGCGAGCATCTTCTCCACCTCGTCCAGGCTGAGCGGAACCGGTGAGTTGGAGTGCCCGACGAAACCGGTCACCGACGGTGTGTGCCGCACCGTCGACCACGACTCGTCGGTGAGATCCATCCGGACCAGCACGTAGCCCGGAAGCACGGTGCGCTTGACCTGCTTGCGCTGGCCGTTGCGGATCTCGGTGACCTCTTCGGTCGGCACCACGATCTCGAAGATGTAGTCCTCCATGTTGAGCGAGGACACCCGGTTCTCGAGGTTCTGCAGCACCCGGTTCTCCATCCCGGAGTAGGTGTGCACGACGTACCAGTCGCCGGGCTTGCTCGCCAGCTCGGCCCGGAAAGCCTCCAGCGCAACGCTTCCCGCGTCCGTCTCATCGTCGGCGACCTCGGCCTCTTCGGCCTCGGGCTCCTCGGTGGTGGTCAGATCGCCGAAGTCGAGATCGAGGTCGTCGGTCGTCTCGTCGGTGCGGTCGTCGTCGTTCCCACCGAAATCGAGGTTGATGTCGACCTCGTCCTCCGACGAGGCGGTGTAGCTGCCGAGGTCGATGTCGAAATCGGCCGGCTCGCGGCCGGCGTCAGCAGGACCGTCCAGCGGCTCGGCCGACTGGCGCGGCTCGTCAGCGGCATTGGTATCGGGCACGTCGAATCTTTCGTGTGTCGGTCGGTCGGGGGTCACTAGGCGAAGATCTTGAAGATCGCGGCACCGAAGCCGAGGTCGAGCAGGCTCACGTACGCGATGATGAACAGCACGAAGACCAGGACGACGACGAAGTACTTGATCAGTTGCTCGCCGGTGGGATAGACCACCTTGCGCAGCTCCCCGATGGACTGCTTGACGAACTTGACCGGCGAGGTCCGCTCCCGCTTGACCGGCTGGTCCCGCTTGGTGGTCGGCGAGCCCTTCGGTGTGCGAGCGGTCCGGCCCGTGCGGGCCACAGCGTCCTTCGTGCCCGCAGCGGTGGCACCGACCCCCGCCGGCTCCAGCACCTTGGCGTCGCTGTCGCCGTTCGGCTCCTCGGCGACCTCGTCGCCCTCGGCCGCGTCCTCGTCGGCGACGTCGACCTCGTCGATCGGCTCAGCGACATCGGCATCGTCCGAACTCGCCGCAGGGACGTCGTCGGGCGCGTCAACGGGTTCGGCGACCTCCGACGGCTCGGTCGGATTCACCTCGTCCTTGTCTGCCACAACGGCCTTTCCCTTGTCAGCTATTACGTGCGGTGCAGGGCAAGAGGGACTTGAACCCCCAACCTTCGGTTTTGGAGACCGATGCTCTGCCAGTTGAGCTATTGCCCTCCGGCAGCGCGACGACCAGGAGATCCTCCCCCATCGAAGGCGCACGAAAATCCCGGTGACTCGCCACCAAGAGATCGAGTGTACTGACGTTTGAGATGAGAGTCGAACCGTCCGCCGACCCGGCCGCGTCGTCCCGCCGCGAGCGTACCTGGTGAGCGGAGATCTGCTCGCCGGCATGCTGGCCGGGCTGGCCGTGGCGATGCCGATCGGCGCCATCGGCAGCTACCTTGTCGGCCTGGCGGCCCGCGAACAGCTCGCCGCGGCGGTTGCGGCGGCACTCGGTGTGGCCACGGTGGATGGCGCCTACGCCTTGGTCGCGGCCGTCGGCGGAGCCGGACTGCAGGGCCTGCTGCAGCAGGTGAGCGGCTGGCTCACCGTGCTCGCTGCCGTCGTCCTCGTCGGAGTGGCGGCTCGCACGCTCCAGCTGACGGTACGCCGATACCGGTCGGCGACGCCGGGGGTCGCGTCCTTACGTCCACGGCTGGGGCCGTTGCGCGCGTACCTCACACTGATCGCGATGACGGCGATCAACCCGGCGACCGTGATCACCTTCGCGGCGGTGGTGCTCGGCCGCAGCGGTCAGGCGGCGCCGACCGGGACGGCGGTGGCGCTGTTCGCCATCGGCGCGCTCGCGGCGTCCGCGGTCTGGCAGCTGTTGCTGGTCGGCGGCGGCTCGGTGCTCGGTCGACTGCTTGGCGGCCGGCGAGGCCAGCTCGGCATCGCGCTGGCCTCGGCCGGGATCATGCTCGGCCTGGCGGTCGCGGTGCTGGTCCGCTGAGGAGTATCAGTCGCCGAGCAGCTGCTCGGTGGCGGCAAGCAACACGCAGGTGGCCAGACCTTCGATCGCCTGAGTCACGTCGTCCGGGGAGGGGAAGCTGGGCGCGATCCTGATGTTGCGATCGCGCGGGTCCTTGCCGTACGGGAACGCCGCGCCGGCGCCCGTCATGTTGATCCCGGCCGCCTTGGCCAACCCGACGACGCGGGTGGCGGTGCCGTCCGCCACGTCCAGGCTGACGAAGTAGCCACCGTCCGGGTTGGTCCAGGTCGCCACGCCGAACTCGCCGAGCCGGTCCTGCAGCAACCCGGTGACCTCGTCGAACTTCGGCTGCAGGATCCGCCGGTGCTCGCGCATCAGCTCGCGCACCCGTTCCGGGCTCTGCAGGAACCGGACGTGCCGCAGGTGGTTGATCTTGTCCGGCCCGATCGTGCGCTTGCTCAGGTGCTGCAAGTACCAGGCGATGTTGGCCGCCGAGCCGCCGAAGAAGGACACCCCGGCGCCGGCGAAGGTGATCTTGGAGGTGGAGGCGAACAGGAACGGCCGGTTGGGGTTCCCGGCGTCCTCGGCCAGGCCGAGGATGTCCAGCGCCGGCGTCTCCACGTCGCTCAGGTGGTGGACCGCGTACGCGTTGTCCCAGAACATCCGGAAGTCCGGCGCGGCGGCCGGCATGCTGACCAGCTCCTTGGTGACCTGTTCGGTGTAGATCGCACCGTTCGGGTTGGCGTACGTCGGCACGATCCAGATGCCCTTGACCGCCGGGTCGTCGGCAACCAGCGCCTGGACCTCGTCCAGATCGGGACCGTCCGAGCCGAGCGGCACCGGGATCATCTCGATCCCGTACTGCTCGCAGAGGGCGAAGTGCCGGTCGTAGCCGGGCACCGGGCAAACAAACTTGACCGGACCGCTCACCCACGGCGCGTCCGAGTCGACCGTGCCCTTGAGCAGACTGAAGACCAGCGTGTCGTGCATGATCGACAGGCTGGCGTTGTCGCCGGCGACCAGCTGGTCCACCTCGACGTTGAGCAGTGGCGCGAAGATCGCCCGCAGCTCCGGCAGGCCGGCCAGCATCGGAGGCGGCCCGTAGTTGCGACAGTCGGTGCCGTCGCCCGCCTTGAACTCGCCTTCTCCGGGGAGCGTCAGCAGCTCGTTGGACAGGTCCAGCTGGGCCGACGACGGCTTGCCGCGGGTCATGTCCAGCTTCAGACCCCGCTGCACCAGCGCGTCGTACGCCTGGGTCTGCTCGGCGTGCAGAGCAGTGAGCTGCTCACGGCTGAGGTCGGACAAGGGCATGGTCATCCACTTCCGAGGGGGGTCGAGGGCCGTCGGCGAGTCTAACCGCGTACGCCCGGCCGGGCTCGCCGGTTTCGGACGCTGCGTCCGTTTCCCGCGCTGCACTCCGGAAGTATCGGGAGCCCAGCGCGAAGAACGGACGCAGCGTCCGAAACTGCAAGGGCGGTCAGGAGAGGGCCCGTGCGGCGAGGGCGCTGTGCCGGCCGAGATGCACGGTCTCGTCCCGGATCTCGACCTCGCCGAGGATCAGCAGGACCTCCAGCTCGCGCCCGAGGTAGACCTCGGTGGGATCGTCGCCGAAGTTTACGACCATGATCATGTCGCCCCGCTCCAGCAGCAGCCAGCCCTCCTCGTCGTCCGACAGGGCCCGGCCCTGGTCGAACCGCGGGTCGGTGAAGTCCGGGTAGGTCCGGCGGATCTGCAGCAGCTGGGTCGTCAGGGCCAGCAGCCCGGCGTGCTGCGGCTCCGCCAGCTCCGACCAGTCCAGCTTGGAGCGCTCGAAGGTTGCGGGGTCCTGCGGGTCGGGCACGAGGCTGGTGTCCCAGTCCATCTGGGCGAACTCCTCCAGCCGGCCCGCGCGGATGAGCTCGGCGAGCTCCGGTTCCGGGTGCGAGGAGAAAAAGCACCACGGCGTACTGGCTCCCCATTCCTCGCCCATGAAGATCATCGGGGTGAACGGGCTGAGCAGCGTGATCATGGTCCCGATCGCCTGCTGCGCCGGGGTGAGCTTGGCCGACAACCGCTCGCCGTTGGCTCGGTTGCCGATCTGGTCGTGGTTGTCCGAGCAGACCACCAGCCGCCAGGTCGGGGTCCGGAACGTGTCGAGCGGCTGGCCGTGGCTGCGCTGCCGGAAGCTCGACCGGGTCCCGGTGTGGAAGAAGCCGTTCTCGAACACCTTGCCCAGCGCCGCGAGCGACTCGAAGTCGGCGTAGTAGCCACTGATGTCGCCGGTCAGGCTGACGTAGAGCGCGTGGTGGAAGTCGTCACTCCACTGCGCGGTCAGCCCGTAGCCGCCGCCCTCCCGGGCGGTGATCAGCCGCGGGTCGTTGAGGTCCGACTCGGCGATCAGCGGCAGTGGCCGGCCCAGGAAGGCCGATCGCGACGAGATGTCGACGTTGAGCTCCTCCAGGATGTGGATGGCCCGGGTGTCGTGCAGGGCGTGCACCGCATCCAGTCGCAGCCCGTCGACGTGGTACTCGGTGAGGAACATCAGCGCGTTGTCGATGATGTAGCGGCGCACCTCGTCGGAGTCCTCGCCGTCCAGGTTGGGCGACTGGCCCCAGGTGTTGCTGCCGCCATCGTTCAGGTACGGGCCGAACTGCGGCAGGTAGTTGCCGCTGGGTCCGAGGTGGTTGTAGACCACGTCCTGGATCACCCCGAGGCCGACCCGGTGGCAGGCGTCGACGAACTGCTGGTAGCCGAGCGGCCCGCCGTACTCCTCGTGCACCGCGTACCAGAGCACCCCGTCGTAGCCCCAGTTGTGGTGGCCGTTGAACGCGTTGACCGGCATCAGCTCGACGAAGTCCACCCCGAGCCGGACAAGGTGGTCCAGCTTCTCGATCGCGGCCGTCAGCGTCCCATCGGGAGTGAACGTGCCGAGGTGCAGCTCGTAGATCACCCCGCCGGCCAGCTGCCGTCCGGTCCAGCGGTGGTCGGTCCAGTGGAACGACTCGTAGTCGTAGGTGCGGGACCAGCCATGCACCCCATCGGGCTGCCGCCGGGACCGGGGATCGGGCAGCACCTGATCGGACCCGTTCAACCGGTAGCCGTAGTCGAACTCGCCGATTCCGTTGTTCGGCAAGGGCTCCGTAGGGGACCACCAGCCCTGATCGTCCCGGGACATCGGCACGGCGCTGGCGTCCTCGGTGCCGGCCGGTTTGATCATCAAGATGACCGACTCCGGGATCGGCCCCCAGACGACGAAGGGCTCCAGCGACGTCTTCCTCACAGAGCGCACCCCACGAGAACCGGCTCGGGCACCAGCTCGATGCCGAATCTGGTCTGTACGCCGGCGCGGATCTCGCGGGCCAGGTCCAGCAGATCGGCGGCTCGCGCACCACCCCGGTTGGTCAGGGCCAGCACGTGCTTGCCGGAGAGCCGGGCAGGGCCGCGGCCGTGGCCCTTGGGGAATCCGGCGGCCTCGATCAGCCACGCCGCGCTGGTCTTGATCATCCCGTCCGGCTGAGCGAAGCGCGGCGCATCCGCCGGCAGCGCGGCCGCGCGCGCCGGGTCAAGAATCGGGTTGGTGAAGAACGACCCGGCGCTCCAGGTGTCGTGGTCGTCGGCGGCCAGCACCATGCCCTTGCCGGTGCGCAGGGCCAGAACGGCGGCGCGTACGTCGGGGGCCGGCACCCGCTCCCCCACCGCGACGCCGAGCACCCGGGCCAGCTCCGGGTAGCGGACCGGGGCCGAGAGCGATCCCAGGCGGAGCTGGAAGCTCACCGACAAGATCACGAAGCGGCCGGGAGGCTCGTCGGCCGGCGGGCGCTTGAACCGTGAGCTGCGATAGCCGAATCCGCATTCGGCGGGGAAGAGGGTTCGGATCCGACCGGTCAGCCGGTCCAGGGTGCGGACGGTAGTGATCAGCTCGCTGACCTCGGCCCCGTACGCGCCGACGTTCTGGATGGGGGTTGCGCCGACCAGGCCCGGGATGCCGGACAGGGCCTCCAGCCCGCTCCACTGTCGTTCCACCGCGTACGCCACCAGCGGGTCCCACGGCTCCCCGGCGGCGACGGTGATCACCGCGCCGGAGCAGGCCTCGACATCCTCGGCGACGCCCCGAGTCGTGATCCTGACCACGGTGCCGTCGAAGCCGTCGTCGCCGACCAGCAGGTTCGATCCGCCGCCCAAGATCAACAACGGCTCTCCCGCGGCGTCGACGGCCCGGACGGCGTCGACGACCTCCGGCTCGGTCTCGGCGACGATCATCCGCCGCGCCGGCCCGCCGACCCGCAGGGTCGTCAGCGCCGCCAGCGGGGTGCCGAGCGCCCGGTCGGTCACGCTCAAGTCCGCGCAGCCTCGAGATCCACCACGACCCGCGCCGCTCCCAGCACCTTCACTCCCTCGCACACTGCCTCAATACCCAACGTCACTGCCGAACCATCGACCGAGATCACCGAGGCTTCGAAGGTGACCTCGGCGCCGATCGCGTCGTCGGGCACCGGCACCGGCCGGGTGAACCGTGCAGTGTAGCTGCGGATGGCGGTCGGGTCGCCGATCCAGTCGGTGACCACCCGCATGGCGGCGCCCATGGTGAGCATGCCGTGCGCGACCACACCGTCCAGGCCGAGAGCCCGCGCCCAGAAGTCGGAGTAGTGGATCGGGTTGAAGTCACCCGACGCCCCGGCGTAGCGGACGAGTTGCTCCCGGGTGAGGTGGATGGTCAACGGCGGCAGTGCGTCACCCACGGCCGCGGAGGTCATGCCGCACTCGTCCGGGAGTGGACGAAAGTCGCCGTCGAGGTGCAGAGGGTCTCGCCCGTCAGGTCGGTGATGGCGACGGACGCCGTGACGATCTCGCTGCCCCCGCGGACCCGAACCTTGTCGATGGTCAGGGTTGCGCTCACCACATCGCCGGCCAGCAGGGGCCGGGTGTAATGGAAACGCTGGTCGCCGTGCACGATCCGGCGCAACGCCAGTTCCAGCTCCGGGTCGTCGAACATGAGCTGCCACGCCGGCGAGGCGATCATCGCGGCGAAGGTCGGTGGGGCGATCGGTCGCTCACCTCGGTAGTACGGGCTCTCGTCACCCAGTGCTCGAGCGAACTCGGCGATCTTCTCCGCCGATATCGCGTACGGCGCGGTCTGCGGATACTGCCGGCCCGCGTGCGCCTCCGTGATGGCCATCATCAAAACCTATCGAGTGCCGCGCGGTAGCGGTCGAGTACGACACCGGCGGCCCGCCGGCCGAGCGGTTCGGTCATGGCCCAGCTACGGTCGGCCGCCAGAGTGCGGATCGGGTCCAGTAGCAGGCCGTCGGCCAGGAAGAGCGGGACGACGGCGACCGGACCCGTCAGGTCGGCGGCGACCGCCTCCGGGCGGGGATCGCAGGTGGCGAACGCCGTACGCCCCGGCGCGGCTCGGTCCGTAGCCAGTCGCTCGGTCAGTTCGACAACCGCCTGGTTAGCAGCCGGGTTGGACGAGCCGACCGCGACCACCAGCACCGAAGCGTCCGGCCCGAGGTCGGCGTCGGCGAGGGAGGCGCTCAGCAAAGCGACGATGTCGTTGCCGGTGCCGAGGATGTCGGCCAGCTCGAGCTCGATCCCGGAGATGGCCGCGGCACCGCGTACGGCCTCGGGGGTGTCGATGGTGGCGTGATAGGCCGCCGTGAAGAGAAGGGGGACGACCACGGCGCGGGGATGCCCGGCCGTGGCGAGCGCGCCAGCGGCCGCGGCCAGGTCCGGCTCGGCCAGATCCAGGTAGGCCGAATGGGTCTCGACCGCGCCCAGCCGAGCGGTCTCGGCCAGCAGATCCTCGATAGCTGCCGAGCCCGCTGGATGCCGGCTGCCGTGGGCCAGCCCGATCAGCGGGACCGTCATCGATCGGTCACTGTGCGCCGGTTCTTCGCGCTGTGCGCCGGAAGTAACCGGCGCTCAGCGCAGGGAACGGACGCAGCGTTCGAAACTGACAGGGGCGGAAGGAGACGAGACGAGCCGCGGGTCAGCGGGTCTCGCGGTGCGGGGTGTGGCTGCGGCAGCGCGGGCAGAACTTCTTCAGCTCAAGGCGATCCGGGTCGTTGCGCCGGTTCTTCTTGGTGATGTAGTTCCGCTCCTTGCAGACGGTGCAGGCCAGCGTGATCTTCGGCCGGATGTCGGTCGTCTTGGCCATCTTTGTTCCTCGGGTCTTCCTTCTGCGGTGCTCGTGGTGGTAGCGGGAGCGGGACTCGAACCCGCGACACAGCGATTATGAGCCGCTTGCTCTACCGCCTGAGCTATCCCGCTGCGGGCACCGGCTACCGGTTGCCCGGTCGGTCAACTCCCGAGCTGCGAGAGTTGTTCCGCCGGTGCGCGGCAGCACCGGAACCGACGTCCGAGCCCCCATGCGGAATCGAACCGCAGACCTTCTCCTTACCATGGAGACGCTCTGCCGACTGAGCTATAGGGGCCGGCTGCACCGGATCGGGGTTCCCGGGTCCGGCACGACCCACCAAGATACACAGGGCGTAGTGCACGGGGCCAATCGGAAACAAACTCTCGGCCGGCCGGTCAGGAGCCCGGAGTGAACACCAGCAGCCGGACCTCATCGTTCCCACCCCTCACGGTCTGGTCGTACACCAAGCCGATTCCTGATGCGTAGTACTTGTGCTCGATCAGGTCAGGCTCAAGGGCCGTCGTGTCCGCGGTTTTAAGGAGATCCTCGAACGAGCCGCATGGCACTGTCGCCGACGCGTCCAGGTCGAGCACCCGGCCGGCGTCCTCGGCGTGTCCGCGATAGAACTCCTGGTAGTAGCTCAGCCCGACCCACGGCTCACCCGGCATGGCGATACCGGCCTTGGCGCCGTCCACGCCGTGCTGCCACGACCCTTCGGTTGAGACCTTCTTCCCTTCGTAGGCCTTGGTGTCCTCACCCAGGTACCAGACGTTGCCGTCCCGGTCCTGCGCGTACCAGTCGAAGGTGTCCTCGACCAGTTCGCCCGATTGGGTGGTCACCCGGTCGTGCACAACCACCGCCCGGACCCCTTCGATGATCTTGCTCCGATCGGTCACGGTGACCACGATCCGGTTACGCTCGTCCGGACTGACCTCCTCATAGACCCACCGGGCGCCGCGCCGGAACGGCAGCAGCGGGTGATCGATCTCGTCGACGAACTCACTCGGCGCCGGGAACGGGAAGCTGTACGGACGGCTGGCGGCGGTGCCGGACATCGAGGTACCTGGGGTCGAGATGTCCAGCGGCGTGGTGGTCTCACTCGGTTGGGCGGGAGCTGCGCAGCCGACAACCATGATCAACAGGGCCAGCGCACGGACTGATCGCTTCATGCGGGCCACGCTGGCAGCCGGTGGCTGAAGTCATCCTGACGTCGATCTTCAGTCTGGCTTCAGCCGATTCAGCGTCGATTCAGCACTGTCGTGGCAGCGTAGTGCTATGCGGGTGCTGGTCACCGAGGACGATCGGTCGGTCGCGTACGCCCTGAAGCGAGGGCTGACCGCGGAAGGCTACGCGGTGGACCTGGCCTTCGACGGCGCGGAGGGACTCTGGTTCGGCCAGGAGAACAGCTATGACGTGATCGTGCTCGACATCATGCTGCCCAAGCTCGACGGCATGGAGGTGTGTGCCCGGCTGCGAGCCGACGGCAGCACGGTGCCGATCTTGATGCTCACCGCGCGCACCGGCGTGCGATCGGAGACGGCGGCCCTGGACACCGGCGCCGACGACTTTCTGGCCAAGCCGTTCTCCTACCCTGTGCTGCTGGCTCGGTTGCGGGCTTTGGTCCGGCGCGGTCTGGGTGGCCGGCCCGCCCTGCTCGAGGCAGGCGACCTGTGGTTGGACACGGTCGGCCACCGCGTCGGCCGCGGCTCCGTGCCGATCGAGCTGACCCCGCGCCAGTTCGCCCTTCTGGAACTGCTGCTCCGCCGCGCGGGCGAGGTGCTGTCCAAGACGGTGATCATCAACCACGTCTGGGACTTCGCGTTCGAGGGCGACCCCAACATTGTCGAGGTCTACATCCGCCAGCTCCGACTGCGGGTGGACGAGCCGTTCGGCCGGCACAGTCTGGTCACCGTACGCGGGGTCGGCTACCGACTGGATCCGGAGGGTGGATAGCGGTGAACTCGGTTCGCACCCGGACCACCTTGGTCGGCGTAGCGGTGGTCACGATGGCGCTGATTCTTGGTGGAGCCGGCCTGGTCCTCGCGCTGGACCGGGTCCTGGTACGCGAGACCGACCTGGTCTCCCGGGCGCAGGCCGACACCCTCGCCGGACTCGCCGTCGCCGGGGACCTCCCACCCGTTCTGGCCAGTCTGGGTGAGGACACGTTCGCCCAGGTGCTCGATGCCTCGGGAGCGGTCCGCGCGGCGACACCGGAGGCGCTCGGGCAGCCCGCCATCACCTTCGAGTCGCCAGACCCGGTGAGTGTCCGAGCTGTCGACGCCCGGGCACCGGACGGGGACGTCGAGCGCTATCGGGTCTGGCGGGTGCTCCGCGAGAGTCCGAACGGACGGATCGAGGTGGTGGTGGGCCGCGATCTCGAGTCGATTCACGACGTTCTCGTGGCGATGAGCCTGATCCTCGCGGTCGGGCTCCCACTCGGTGTCGGCGCCGCGGGCTTCGTCGTCTGGCGACTGGTCGGTCGGGCCCTGCGGCCGGTCGAACAGATCCGCTCCGAAGTCGCCGCGATCACCGCGAACCGGCTTACCGACCGGGTGACGGTCCCGGAGGCGGACGACGAGGTCGCCCGGCTCGCCGTCACCATGAACGAACTCCTGGATCGGATCGATCAGGCGTACGGGCGGCAGCGACAGTTCGTCGCAGACGCCTCGCACGAGCTGCAGAGCCCGCTGACCTCCTTCCGCGCCCAGCTGGAGATCGCGCTGGCCCATCCGGAGCGGGCCGACTGGCCCGAAACGGCGCGGTCGCTGCTGGCCGAATCGAGCCGGATGGAGAAGATCGTCAGCGATCTGCTGTTCCTGGCCGTGACCGACGCCGCCGAGGAAGGTCCCCCTGACGCCCTGGTGGACTTCGATGAGGTGGTCGCCGACGAGGTCGGCCGGCCGCGGATGCCATCCGGCGTCTCGGTCCGGCTTTCCCGGATCACTCCGGCTTCGGTCCGCGGCCGGCCTGACGAGTTGGGCCGGCTGGTCCGCAACCTTCTCGACAACGCAGTGCACCACGCCGAGAGCCGGGTCGAACTGACGTTGGATGTCAACGGCTCCGAGGTGCGGTTCCAGGTCCACGACGACGGTCCGGGAATTCCGGCGGATCAGCAGGAACGGATCTTCGATCGGTTCTGGCGGGCCGAGGCGGCACGCAGTCCGACCAGCGGCGGTACCGGGCTCGGCCTGCCGATCGCCCGCTCCATCGCGGAGCGGCACGGCGGCACCTTGGTCGTCGACACAGCGGCATCCGGCGGCTGCTTCACGGTGACCCTGCCGCTGGCGTCGCTATCGGTCAGCGCTGCACGTACGGGGTGAGCAGCTGGTCGACCGGCGCGTAGTCGTCGGTCAGCACCGGCGCCCCGTCGATCCACGCGTCGAGCTCCGGCCCGGTGATCACCGTCCATCCGGTGCCCCGCACGGCCAGCCGGGCGGTGATCGCCGGTAGGTCGATCGGCGCATCGGAGGCAATCGCGACCAGATTGCCGCCTTCGGTCCGGGCGACCGTCTCCGGCTTGGCCGCGAGCGCGACGTAGCCGAACTGCTCGGTCAGCGTGGCCAGCTCCGCGCGGGCGAAGCCGAGCGGGCCGCGGTCGATCATGTTCACTGCGTACGTCCCGTCGTCGGCCAGCACCCGGCGGATGTCCGCCACCGCCTCCCGGGTGGTCAGGTGCCACGGCACGCTGATGCCGCCGAAGGCGTCGCCGAGCACGAGGTCCTGGCTGGCCGTGGAGAGGCGGCGCAGCCCCAGCCGGCCGTCCTCGATGCGGAGCTCCAGGCCGGGATCGGCGGTGAGGGCCAGCCGGTCGCGGTCGATGGCGACCACGCCGGGATCGATCTCGGAGACCAGGTTGGTCGTGCCGGGGCGCACCGCGGTCAGGTAGCGCGGCAGGGTCAGCGCGCCGGCGCCGAGGTGGTACGCGCGCAAGGGTTGGCCCGGCGGGTACGCGGTGTCGATCACCGATGCCACCGCCTGGGCATAGCTGAACTCGAGGTAGGTCGGCTCGGCCAGGTCGACGTAGGAGTGCGGCGCCCCGTCCAGCAGCAGGACTCGCCCGGTCGGCCGCTTCGCGTCGGTGATCACCACCGCGCAGTGGTACGCGGTCTCGACGTCGCAGCCGCCGGGGGCAAAACCGGCTCCGACGCCGCCGAGCACCACCAGCGCGGCCGGGACGGCCGCGGCGCGCCAACCGCGTACCCGGAGCTCGACCGCCACCGCGGCGATCACCAGGGCGATGCCGAGCCCGACCAGGATCCCGCTGACCGGCACCCGGGAGATCAGCACGAACCCGGTCACCACCGTGCCGACGATCGCCCCCACGGTGCCGATCCCGGACAGCCGGCCGACCACCCGGCCGGTCTGGGTCAGGCTGGTCAACCGCAGCTTGGTGACGATCGGGGTGACGGCGGCGAGCAGCGTGCCGGGGATCATGATCCCCAGTCCGGCGGCGATCACCAGCAGCAGCGAGCCGCCCTCGATCGAGCCGGCCGCCCGGACCGCGAACGGAGTGGCCGCGACCGCGACCCCGGAGATGGCCAGCAGCGGTCCCAACAGCCGACGCGGCGGGACGGCGTCGGCCAGCCGGCCGCCGGTCCAGGAGCCGGCGGCGATCGCGGCCAGGGCCAGGCCGATGACGATCGTGCTGGTCTCCAGGGTGAGGCCGAGGTAGGGAGCCAGCAGGCGCAGTGCGACCACCTCGACGACCAGCACGCTCGCCGAGGCACCGAAGACCAGCGCGGCGGCCGCGTACGGGCCCAGCGTCGTCGGCTCGGCGGCTCTCGGAGTCACCCGGCGATCCTCTCAGCCGCGCCAAACCTCTCTCCGACTTGTCAGCGTGGGTGGTCGCTATAGCAGCCACCCACGCTGACAAGTCGGAAGAGGGAGTTAGGGTGAATCGCAGGTGGCGGTGATGCACGAGCTCGCGATAACCCAGAGCGTGGTCGACGTGGTCCGACGGCGGACCGGCGACCGGCGGGTCAGCGTGGTCCGGCTGCAGGTAGGCCGGCTCTCCGGAGTGGTGCCGGACGCGATGCAGTTCTGCTACGAGCTGGTGACGGCCGGCACTCCGCTGGCGGGCTCGGCGCTGGAGTTCGAGCAGCCGCCCGGCCAGGGGCGCTGCCGCACCTGTGGCACCGACTTCGAGCTCGCCGATCTGATCTTGCTCTGCCCGTGTGGGAGTGCTGACGTCGAGGTGGTCGCCGGGCGGGAGCTTCGGGTGATCTCGGTAGAGCTGGAGGCCCAGCCATGTGCCTGACCTGCGGGTGCGGCGACGAGGACAACGTCCGGGTTCTGACCCTGGACGAGCACGGCGGCCATCACCACCACCACGGTGCTGATCATGATCATGATCATGGCCATGGTCACCATTCCCATGATCACGATCACCTGGTCACCGAGACGGTGGCGATCGAGGAGGCGATCCTCGCCAAGAACGATCACCTGGCCGAGCACAACCGCAGCTGGCTGGCGGCGCGGGACATCGTGGCCCTGAACCTGATGAGCTCGCCGGGATCGGGCAAGACCACGCTGCTGGAGCGGACGATCAGCGAACTGAGCACCGCCCGGTCCATCTGTGTCATCGAGGGTGACCAGGAGACCACCTTCGACGCCGAGCGGATCCGCCGCGCCGGGGCCCGGGCCGTGCAGGTGAACACCGGCGCCGGCTGCCACCTGGACGCGCCCATGGTGGAGCGGGCGCTGGCGGCGCTGAACCCCGAACCGGGATCCCTGCTCTTCGTGGAGAACGTCGGCAACCTGGTCTGCCCGGCGTTGTTCGACATCGGCGAGCGGGCGAAGGTGGTGATCATCTCGGTCACCGAGGGTCAGGACAAGCCGTTGAAGTACCCGCACATGTTCGCCACCGCCGACCTGGTGATCGTGAACAAGATCGATCTGCTGCCCTACGTCGACTTCGATGTCGAGGCCTTCACGGCGTCCGCGCGGAGCCTGAATCCCGGCGTACGCGTGCTCGGCCTGTCGGCGAAGTCGGGTGAGGGCTTAGAGGCGTGGTTTGCCTGGTTGGCAGCAGAATAAGGAGAGCAACTTAGGGCAGCCTCAGATCTCTTGACCAGCCCTGTCTCGACTGTTAAGACAGGAGACAGTTGCGTAAGCGGGCCGACGGCCGGCCCCAGCAGCGACGGATCACCGCCGATCCAGGTTGGGATGGTGTCGCGCCATGCTCTCGCCCGCCGCCGTGAAGGCCGAAGACACCCTGATCCACGTCCTGTGGATCAACGCCGGACTCAGCTGCGACGGGGACTCCGTAGCGCTGACCGCGGCCACTCAGCCCAGCATCGAGGAGATCGCCCTCGGCGCCCTGCCCGGCCTGCCGCAGATCGCCGTGCACTGGCCGTTGATCGACTTCGAGTGCGGGCCCAACGGCGGGGCGGACGACTTCCTCGAGTGGTTCTTCAAGGCCGACCGCGGCGAGCTCGATCCGTTCGTCCTGGTCGTCGAGGGGTCGATCCCGAACGAGCAGCTGCACGACGAGGGGTACTGGTGCGGCTTCGGCAACAACCCGGCCACCGGGACAGCCGATGACGACCAGCGAGTGGCTGGACCGGCTGGCGCCGAAGGCCACCGCCATCGTTGCGGCCGGCACCTGCGCCACCTACGGCGGCATCCACGCCATGGCCGGCAACCCGACCGGCGCGATGGGCGTGCCGGACTATCTGGGCTGGAGCTGGAAGTCCAAGGCCGGCATCCCGATCGTCTGCGTCCCCGGCTGTCCGATCCAGCCCGACAACCTGTCCGAGACGCTGACCTACCTGCTCTACATGGCCACCGACCAGGCGCCGATGATCCCGCTGGACGACGCGCTGCGTCCGACCTGGCTGTTCGGCCGCACCGTGCACGAGGGCTGCGACCGCGCCGGCTACTACGAGCAGGGCGACTTCGCCACCGAGTACGGCTCCCCCAAGTGCATCGTCAAGCTCGGCTGCTGGGGGCCTGTGGTCAAGTGCAACGTGCCCAAGCGCGGTTGGATGAACGGAATGGGTGGCTGCCCGAACGTCGGCGGCATCTGCATCGGCTGCACCATGCCGGGGTTCCCCGACAAGTTCATGCCGTTCATGGACGAGCCACCGGGCGGCAAGCTCTCCACCAACGTCATTCAGGCCTGGGGCTCCACCCTGCGCAAGCTGCGCAGCGTCACCGCGCGCACCGTCGACAAGAACCGAAGTGGCGCGAGCCCGGTCGCGAGCTCGTCACCGGCGCCAAACGCACCTGGTAGATCCGTCCCACACCCACTTCGGCAGAGAGGTTGGCGTGATGACGTCGACGATTCCCAGTACCAGAGGCACC
The DNA here is from genome assembly GCA_963711015.1 of uncultured Actinomycetota bacterium. GTDB lineage: Bacteria > Actinomycetota > Actinomycetes > Propionibacteriales > Propionibacteriaceae > Microlunatus. The sequence continues at coordinate 10,196 of CAVQCQ010000008.1, read as the reverse complement.
CGCTCATCGACCAACGCGACAACTCCGACCTGGTGGAGATGGCCTGGGATCCCATCACCCGGATCGTCGGCAGCCTGGGCATCTACACCAAGATCGACTTCACGCACGGACGGTCGCCGAGTGCCACAGCACCAGCTCGATCTTCCGCGGCTACTCGATCTTCATGAAGGGCAAGGACCCGCGCGACGCGCACTTCATCACCAGCCGGATCTGCGGCATCTGCGGCGACAACCACGCGACCTGCTCCTGCTACGCGCAGAACATGGCGTACGGGGTGAAGCCACCGCACCTGGGTGAGTGGATCGTCAACCTCGGCGAGGCCGCCGAGTACATGTTCGACCACAACATCTTCCAGGAGAACCTGGTCGGGGTCGACTACTGCGAGAAGATGGTCTCCGAGACCAACCCCGGCGTGCTGGAGAAGGCCAACAACACCGAGGCCCCGCACGCGGGCGAGCACGGCTACCGGACCATCGGCGACATCATGCGCTCGCTCAACCCGTTCACCGGCGAGTTCTACCGCGAGGCGCTGCAGGTCAGCCGCTACACCCGGGAGATGTTCTGCCTGATGGAGGGGCGGCACGTCCATCCGTCGACGCTCTACCCGGGCGGGGTCGGCACGGTGGCCACGATCCAGCTGATGACCGACTACATGACCCGCCTGATGCGCTACATCGAGTTCATCAAGAAGGTCGTGCCGATGCACGACGACCTGTTCGACTTCTTCTACGAGGCCCTGCCCGGCTACGAGCAGGTCGGCCTGCGGCGTACGCTGCTGGGCTGCTGGGGCTCGTTCCAGGACCCCGAGCACTGCAACTTCGAGTACAAGGACATGACCAACTGGGGCCGGAAGATGTACGTGACCCCGGGCGTCGTCGTGGACGGCAAGCTGGTCACCACCGACCTGGTCGAGATCAACCTCGGCATCCGGATCCTGCTCGGCTCGTCCTACTACGACGACTGGACCGACCAGGAGATGTTCGTCAAGAACGACCCCCTGGGCAACCCGGTCGACCGGCGGCACCCGTGGAACCAGCACACCAACCCCAAGCCGCAGAAGCGCGACCTGGACAACAAGTACAGCTGGGTGATGTCGCCGCGCTGGTACGACGGCCAGGACTACCTGGCCCTGGACACCGGTGGCGGCCCGCTGGCCCGGCTCTGGTCGACCGCGCTGGCCGGGCTGGTGGACATCGGCTATCATCAAGTCGACCGGCTCCAGCGTCCAGATCAACCTGCCGAAGACCGCCCTCGAAGGGCCCGGTCAGCTTCGAGTGGAAGATCCCGCAGTGGAGCAACACGCTGGAGCGCAACCGGGCCCGGACCTACTTCCAGGCGTACGCCGCGGCCGCCGCCCTGCACTTCGCCGAGAAGGCGCTGGTCGAGATCCGGGCGGGCCGGACAAAGACCTGGGAGAAGTTCGAGGTGCCGAACGAAGGCATCGGTTGTGGCTTCACCGAGGCGGTACGCGGTGTGCTCAGCCACCACATGGTGATCCGCGACGGCAAGATCGCCAACTACCACCCGTACCCGCCGACCCCGTGGAACGCCAACCCGCGTGACTCCTACGGCACCCCCGGCCCGTACGAGGACGCGGTGCAGGGCCAGCCGATCTTCGAGGAGAACGACCGCGAGCACTTCAAGGGCATCGACATCATGCGCACGGTGCGCAGCTTCGATCCCTGCCTGCCGTGCGGTGTGCATATGTACCTCGGTGGCGGCAAACAGCTCGAACGGATGCATTCGCCCACCGAGTACGTCGCCTAGCGCACAGCACCCATGGCCCACGCCGAGACCGAGCACGATCCGTCGCCCGGGCTGCACGAGACCGGCGAGCGGATCAACACCCTGCTGGAAGCGAGCGCTGCCGGCGGGGTGGTGGCCCGGGAACGAGCCGAGGAGCTGGTCCGGCTGGTCGCCGACCTCTACGGGGCCGGCCTGGAACGGGTGCTGACCATCCTGCACGAGGGTGGCCGCCTCGACGACGACATGCTCGCCGCGCTGGCCGCCGACGATCTGGTGTCCAGCCTGCTGCTGGTCCACAACCTGCACCCCTACGACGTGCAGACCCGGGTCGAGCAGGCCCTGGAGGGCGTCCGACCCTATCTGGGCAGCCACGGGGGTGACGTCGAGCTGCTCGAGGTGACCGAGGACGACGTTGTCCGGCTCCGGCTGCTCGGCAGTTGCGACGGCTGCGCCTCCTCCTCGGTGACCCTCAAGCTGGCGGTGGAGGGCGCGATCGAGGCCGCCGCGCCCGAGATCGTCGGTATCGAGGTGGAAACCCCCGCGAGCAGTGCAGTCACGGCCGGGCCGGTCATTTCGGTCGACTCGCTGTGGTCCCGGGTGGGTGAGGCCGAGCCGACTGGCGGTCCGTCCTGGCAGGCGGTCCCGGAACTGTCCGGCCTCGCCGACGGCGAACTGGCCCACCTGAAGGCAGGACCCGTCCCCATCGTGGGCTGTCGCCTGGGCTCGGACCTGTACGCGTTCCTGGACCGCTGCGGACAGTGCGACGCGGTGCTGACCGGGGCCACCCTGGGTCGTCTGCTCGGCGGCGCCGCGGGTAACGCCGCTCTGCGCTGCGCCAGCTGCGGCGCCCACTTCCAGGTCCGCCGGGCCGGCGTCTGCCTGGAGCGCCCGGAGCTGCACCTCGACCCGCTCCCGCTGCTGGTCGAGCACGGCGTGGCGTCGGTGGCCGTGCCGATCTCGGTGGCCGCATGATCAGGTCATCGGCTCCGCTGGCCGGCCTGCGCCGGGTGGTCAGCAGCCGACCGCCGCCGGTCGTCGGCGAGCGCTGCGAGATGTGCGCCGAGCCCATCGGCGCCGAGCACCAGCACGTGGTCAACCTGGAGAGTCGCGGCCTGATGTGTACCTGCCGCGCCTGCTACCTGCTGTTCACCGACGAGAGCGCCGAGCTGCGCTACCGGGCGGTGCCCGACCGGTATCTGTCGTTCCCGGAGTTCACCGTCGACGCCCGGCAGTACGACGAGCTGGAGATCCCGGTCGGCCTGGTGTTCCTGTTCCGGAACTCGGTGCTGGGTCGCATCGTCGCCTTCTATCCCGGACCGGCCGGAGCCACGGAGTCCGAGCTGCCGCTGGCGGCCTGGTCGCGGATCGTCGCCGCCAACCCGCAGCTCGACCTGCTCCGGCCCGACGTCGAGGCGCTGCTGATCCGGTCCGACGAGCGTGGCGGAGCGTTTTCCTGCCATCTCGTGCCTATCGACACCTGCTACGAGCTGGTCGGGCGGCTGCGGTTGCTCTGGCGCGGCTTCGACGGCGGCAGTGAGGTGCGGCAGGCCATCGACGAGTTCTTCGCCGCGGTCGAGGCCCGAAGCAAACCCGCCATGCGCCCTGAGCCTGTCGAAGGGCCACCGTCATGACCCAACTCACCTTCACCGCCCTCGACATCGTGGCCGAGCCGTACGCCGCCGCCCCCCAGCTGACCGCTCGGCTGCGGATCGAGGAGACCACCGGCGCGACGGTCCACGCCATCGCGTTGCGCTGCCAGGTGCGGATCGAGCCGCAACGGCGCCCGTACAGCGATGCGGATATGGCCGAGCTGCTCGGCCTTTTCGGCGACCGGAGCCGGTGGCGGGACACCCTCCGCCCGTTTCCCTGGATGCACTGCGCGGCGATGGTGCAGGGATTCACGGGAGTGACCGAGGTCGACCTGCCGATGCCGTGTACCTACGACTTCGAGGTGAGCGGGTCGAAGTACCTGCACGCGGTGCGGGACGGGTTCATCCCGCTGCTCCTGCTGTTCTCCGGCACCGTCTTCACCCGGGGGCCGTCGGGGTTCGCGGTCGAGCAGGTCGGCTGGGACTGTGAGGCGTCCTACCAGCTGCCGGTCGCGGTCTGGCACCAGGTCGTCGAGCTGAACTTCCCCGGCACCGGCTGGCTGCGGCTCGACCGGGATGTGCTCCGCGCGCTGGCCCGCTACCAGGCCGCGCACGGGCTGACGGGCTGGGACGAGACCATCACGACGCTGCTCGCTGAGGCCAGCAAGGGGGACGACCCCCTTGAACCCCCGCCGCTCGCACGACAACACCCGGGAGCGAGCGAGACAGCGGTCGAGAGGAGCGTCTCGTGAATCTCGATCGGGCCCGAACCGTGGCCGACGCCGTTCTCTATGAGGGCTATCTCCTCTATCCATATCGGGCCACCTCGGCCAAGAACCAGGTGCGCTGGCAATTCGGCGTACTCGGACCGCCGGGCGCAGCCGCGGACGGATGGGGGGAGGACGACCGGTTGGCCACCCAGTGCCTGGTGGACGCGCCGGCCGGCGAGGCGGACCCCGAGGTCACGGTGCATCTGCGCTTCCTCCAGCTTCAGGTCCGCGAGGTGGCCGAAGCCCGGCCGGCCGAGCCGAGCACCTGGGAGGAGGCGGTCGAGCATGAGCTGACGCTGCCCCCCATCCGGGTACACACCGGGTGTCGATCCAGTGACTCACCCGGTGTCGATCGCTGGTGGGCAGGACAGTGAGCGGGCGGTCGTGCGGACCCGCTGGCCGCTGGCCGCCGAGGTGCGGGTGGAGCTGATCCGGCTCGGCGCGTACGTGCGGCTCTCGATCGAGGTGCGGAACACGAGCTCCGAGCGGGCTCGGTCCAAGGACGAAGCGATCCGGGCCTCGATGATCGGGGCACACCTGCTGATCGAGATCACGAACGGCGGGTTCGTCTCGCTGCTCGACCCACCGGCGGAGGCCGCGGCGGCCGCGGCGGAGTGCCGGCAGCACCGTTGCTGGCCCGTGCTGGCCGGACCATCCGGGACGAACGATGTCCTTTTGGTCTCCCCGATCATCCTGTACGACCACCCGGAGGTGGCCCCGGAGAGCGCCGGCGCACTGTTCGACTCGACCGAGATCGACGAGATCCTGACCTTGCGGGTGATGACCTTGACCGAGGCCGAGAAGGCCGAGGCCCGGGCCACCGACCCGCGGGCGGCCGAGATCATCGACCGCTGCGAGAACATGAGCCCGGAGGACCTGCAACGGCTACATGGGGTACTGCGGGACCCGCACGCGCTCGCCGCAGCGGCCGACGCCGCCCCGCCGGACGGGAGTGCGGTTCCGCCGGAGTTCGCCGAGGCGGTCGCCGCGGTGGCCCGGGACGCGGAGAGGCCCTGGTTCGACACCGGCGGTCAGCCCTGGTGGGACCCGGCGGTGGATGAGCGGGTTCAGCCCGACGTGGATGCCATCGTGGTCGACGGGGTCAGTATCAGCAAGGACAGCCTGGTTCGGCTGCACCCGAGCCGGCGGGCCGACGCCCAGGACCTGTTCTTCGCCGACCAGGTGGCTCGGGTGACCGCGGTACTCGGCGACGTGGACGGCGGCGTCCACGTCGCGGTCGTGCTGATCGACGACCCGGCGGCTGACCTGCACGACTGGTACGGCCGCTATCTCTACTTCGCCCCGGACGAGCTGGAACCCCTGCCTGTCCCGACCTCATCCAGAAAGGAGCACCAGCCATGAACACTCTGGGCAAGATCACGACCGGGCTGCTGATCGCCCTGGCGGTCGGCGCCGTGGTCGTCACCGTGCTGTCCACGCCCGACATCAAGCGCTACTTCCAGATCCGCTCGATGTGAGCGGCGACGATCGAAGGAGGAGGAAATGACCGAGACCGCCGGTGAGCACCTGACGGAGGAGCCGCAGAGCGAACGTGGGCCAATGGGTTCGCGCGACACCGGCTCCGACGAGCCGTCGGGTGGGCCGGTCGACCGGCCCGAGGGCGTTGCCGAGAAGGACGACGACTCGGCCGTGGATCCGCAGGGGGCCGAGCACGGCGGACCTGAGCTGCAGTCATGAGGAGGAGCTGATGACCACCGACATTCCCGCCGCCGGAGAGACCCCTGGCCTGGAGGACCGCACGCTGCCGCCGTACGAGGGCCGCCGCGAGACGGCGGACGTCGACCCGTCGCAGGACAGCACCAAGGAGGGGGCGAAGACCGCCGGGGCCACCGGGCCGGTCGAGGACCCCGAGATGAAGGCCCCCGAACCGGCCAACACCGACCGCGGGGCCGTCGCCAGCCCGGCCGACGAGCAGCCGGCCGACCAGATGCCGGAGACCGAGGAGAGCGACCCGGGGGTTGGGCCAGCGCACGTAACGGGTACCACCCGGGGCGAGGACGTGGGCGACAGCTGATGAACGCCGCTGTTGCGGGGGGCTCGGGGGGGTCGTCCCCCCCGGAACGACTCAGCAGGTGCTGGTCGCGGGGATCGGCAATCTCTTCCTCGGCGACGATGGCTTAGGGCCGGAGGTGGTCCGCCACCTCGCGGCCGGCTCGCCGCTGCCCCAGGACGTGCGGCTGGTCGACTACGGCATCCGTGGCATGCACCTGCTCTACGACCTGCTCGACGGCTACCAGGCCCTGGTGATCATCGATGCGCTCCCCGGCCGCGGCCGGCCCGGCGAAGTGGTCGTCCTCGAGGTCGGTCCGGCCGACCTCGAGGGGCTCGGCGGGGAGTTCGACCCGCACGGGATGAACCCCATCGCCGTGCTGGCCGGTCTGCCGGCGCTGGGCGGGCAGCTCCCGCCGACGTACGTGGTCGGCGCGGCCCCCGAGAACCTCGCGGACGGGATCGGGCTCAGCCCCACGCTGGCCGCGGCGGTCGGGCCGGCCGGCACGCTGGTCCTTGACCTGCTCGCCAACCGCCCGTGGGCGCTGGCCAGCGCGGCCCGGCGGGACTGATCACCATGTGTCTCGGAATCCCCGGTCAGGTCGTGGAGGTTCTCGACGGCTACGCGGGTCAGCTGGCCCTGGTCGACGTCCAAGGCGCCACCCGCCGGATCAATCTCGGCATGCTGGATCCCGACGACCAACAGGTCGATCCCGGCGAATGGGTACTGATCCACATGGGTTTCGCGATGGAGCGGATCAGCGAGGCGGAAGCGCGCGAGGCGCTGGCGGGGCTAGAGCTCATGGGCCGGCCGCGCGAATGACCGGCAACGGTGCGTATCCGACAACTGCCCGCAACGGCGACATACCAGGGCCGGTGCTGTTCGCTCGCTACGCCTTCCCGCCCAACTCACACGGGTTCTGTGGGCCGGGCGACTCCGGCGCCTTCTTCGAGTACGGGGTGGCGGGGACCGACGACCGCGGTCTGCGGACACTGTCGCAGCAGTTCGCCGGCGCTTGGCCCTACCTCGAGCTGATCGCGTCGGCGACGGGTCTTGCCGATCCGCTGGATTCCCGGGTGGTGGAGGCGTACTGGGTCGGCAGCCCGCGACTGGACCGGGTGAGCGTCCGCGCCGTCGGCGACTCGATGGAGGAGCGGTTCCGACGGATCACCGGCGGCAAGTTCGCCACGCTGACGACCAGCGTTCTGGCCGGTGGGGTGCCGCACCACAGTTTCGCTGTGTTCTGCATCTATCCCTGGACCGGGCTGCTGAGCGACGGCCGCAAGGCCGCCAACGCCCTGACCGTGCTCGACCGGTGCCGCATCCGGTGGGGCAAGGTGCAGGCGGTGAGCGGCGACCAAGTCGTCGTCGAATCTCGCCCGCTGACCTGGGACGGTCATTTGCTTGGTCTCGGCGAGCCGGTCACGGAGACCGTGGTCCGCGCGATCGACGGTGTGAGCATGATCGGGGAGCTCGCGCCGGGCGACTGGGTGTCGATGCACTGGGAATGGGTCTGTGACCGACTGACAGCCAGCCAGATGCGCTATCTCCGCGACTTCACGCTGCGCCACCTGCAGATCGTCAACAAAGGCAACCTGCACGCCGGCCCAGCAGCCCTGTTGGGAACCTAGACAGATTCTTCCAGGGCGTGTCTTCTGAATCGATGTCTCGTCACGCCCTGCGGGGGTTCAAGGGGGTCGTCCCCCTTGCTTGGATTAGGTAGACAGGGGCCAGGCCCGATCGAGCGTCCACGTGACGTGCTCGCCACGCTCGTACGCCGGTGCGGCCGGTGCCCGGATCAGCAGGTCGCCTTCGTTCACGCGCATCGCGTAGTCGGTGTGTGAACCGCGGAACCACACGTCGACCACCACTCCGCTCCGGTCCCCGCCGAGTCGCGCCCAGTCCGGTCGGACCAGCATCGGGCCGTCGGGTCCGGCCAGGAATGAGGCGGGCCCGGTCAGTTGGGCGGCGGTTTCGCTGACGGGTTCGGCGTACAGCTGCTGCGGGGAGCCCACCTGGACGATCCGACCGGCGACCAGCAACGCGACACGGTCGGCCAGGCCGAGGGCCTCCGCCGCGTCATGGGTCGCATAGACCGCCGCCGCTCCCGTCTCCCGCCGCCGGGCGGCCAGCTCGGTGAGGAAGACGTCGCGGACCTGCGCGTCCAGATGGGCCGTCGGCTCGTCGAACAGATAGAGGGCAGCCTGCCGGGCCAGCGCCCGTCCCAGCCCCACCCGCTGCTGCTCACCGCCGGATAGCTGCGCCGGTCTGCGGTCGCCCAGCTCACCGATGCCGAGTCGCTCGAGGAGGCTTCGCGCCTGCGACCGGGCAGCGTCTCGGCGTACGCCACGCCGGCGCAGCGGGTACGCGACGGTGTCGACGGCGTTCAGGTGCGGCCACAGCCCGTAGTCCTGGAACACGAACGCGATGTCTCGCCGTTCGGGCGGGTCGGCTCGGCCGGGCGCCGCGACCGCGCGGCCGCCCAGCAGGATCGTCCCGGCCTGAACGGGAAGGAAACCCGCGATCGCGTTGAGCAGCGTCGACTTGCCTGAACCCGACGGCCCGAGCAGGGCGAGGACCTCGCCCTCGGCGACTCTGAGCTCCACCGCCTCGAGAACCCGGCCCGCCGAGTAGCTCACCGCCAGGTCGCGGATCTCCAGCACGTCAGGCACGGCGGCGTCGGCTGAGCGCCCAGATTGCCCCGGCGGGGACTACGACGATGACGGTCACCAGCACCGCCAGGGCCGCAGTCACCCCGACCCGACCCAGGTCGACGCTGTTCAGCACCAGCACCGCCAGGGTCTCGCTGCCGGGTCCGTAGAGCAGGCTCGACATGGTCACCTCGTGCAATGCCGTCAGGAAGCAGAGGCCCCATGCCGCGACCAGCGCCGGGCGGAGCAGCGGCAGGGCGACGGTGCGCAAACCGGTCGGCAGGTCGGCGCCGCTGACTCGGGCCGCACGCAGTCCAGCCGCGGGCAACCGATCGACCGCCGCGGAGATCGGCCGATGCGACAGCGCCCAGAGCTTGGCGAGGTAGGCGAGCAGAATGATGGCCACCGTATCGGCCAGCCAACGCCCGTAACCGAGCAACAAGCCGATCGCCAGCGTCGATCCGGGGAGGACGAGCGTCAGGGTGACCAGAACGCTGACCATGCGTCCGGCCCGGCTCCGGGCCAGGGCCGCGGTGATCGCACCGAGGACGATGAGTACGGAAGCGGCGGCGGCGGCGAGCGCCAGGCTGCGGCTGAGAGCCTCACCGGTACGCGGGGTCAGCACCTCGCTGAAGTTGTCCGCCGTCCAGTTGCTCGGCGTCGACGGTACGCCGATGGCGCGGGTGATCGCCGCGCCGATCAGGGCCGCCAGCGGAAACCCGGTGGTGGCCAAGACGTAAGCCGCCAGAGCACCGGTCACCAGCACCCGGGTGAGCCGACTGTGCACGGACCAGGCGAGGTCGCGGGCGGCCGGACGCTCGAGCTGCAGACGGCCCCGGAGCACGCGGTCGCCGGGCAGTACCACGACAAGGGTGACCAGTGCCAGCAGCACCGCCAGCGTGGTCGCGTCGACGAAGCTCTGCGGATCGCTGCTGTAGGCCAGGTCGGCGTAGATCCGGGTCGTGATCACCTCGAAGCCGGCGGGCGCACCGATGACCTGGGGAACCGCGAACGTGCCGAGGGTGAGGACGAACACCAGGACGGCCGCTGTGGCGACAGCCGGGGCCAGCAGCGGAAGGGTGATGGTCCACAGCACAGTGAGCGGCGTTGCCCCAGAGGCGCGAGCGGCCCGCTCGGTCGTTGGCTCGGCCCGGGTGGCCAGGCCGATCATCGTGATCAGGTAGACCAGCGGAACCGCCGACGATGCCACGATCACCGCGACGCCCACCGGCCCTGAGATTCCTGTCCACGCGATCCCGAACAACTCGGTGCTCAGGCCGGCGCGCGCGTACGCGCGAAGCCAGCTGTAGGCCAGCACGAAGTCGGGCACGACGAGGGCCAGGAGGACGACCGCCTGCCAGAACCGGCGACCGGGCAACTGCGGATCACGAAGGGCCAGGGCGATCCCCACCCCGATCGGCACCGCCAG
>CAVQCQ010000007.1:0-266148 GCA_963711015.1 uncultured Actinomycetota bacterium | reverse complement strand
GCCCAAGGCCGGTGCGAGCGCGCCGAACGCCCCAGCGCGCGCTGATGCCGTGCCACCCGCCATGAAGGCGCACCATGGATATTAGAGGACAGCATGGCAGAGTGCCATATATATACAGAAGAGGAATTCACTATGCAGGACCCAGTGTGCGGGATGACGGTGGAGCCGCAGCATGCGGCGGGGACGGAGATCTACAACGGGGTCACCTACGCTTTCTGCAGTCCCCACTGCCTGGCGAAGTTTCGCGCTGACCCGGCGCAGTATGTGGCTCCCTCTCACGAGACTCACGGGGATGCACCTGGGGCGGGGACGGTGTACACCTGCCCGATGCACCCTGAGGTACGCCAGAATAGGCCAGGCTCATGCTCCGTCTGTGGGATGGCGCTTGAACCGGTGACCGCCGCGGTCCCACAGACGCGGACGACATATGTCTGTCCCATGCATCCTCAGATTGTCCGCTCTGATCCCGGCACCTGCCCCATCTGCGGGATGGCCCTCGAACCACACACCGTCAGCCTGGAGGAGGAGGCAAACCCTGAACTAACCGACATGACCCGCCGCTTCTGGATCTGTGTGATCCTGACGGCACCCCTCCTGCTGCTCGCCATGTCGGACATGCTGCCGGGGCAACCGGTACAGCACGCGTTCTCGGCGCGCCTCCTGACCTGGATGCAGCTGCTCTTCGCCACGCCGGTCGTGCTGTGGGGCGGCTGGCCGTTTTTCGTGCGGGCATGGGCGTCTATCGTCAACCGCAGCTTGAATATGTTTACCCTCATCGCCATCGGGACGGGAACGGCGTATGGCTTCAGCGTGCTGGCGACGCTGCTCCCAGATATCTTCCCGACTTCCTTTCGCACCCATACGGGTCAGGTGGCCGTCTACTTCGAGGCGGCGGCCGTCATCACAACCCTCGTGCTCCTGGGCCAGGTCCTCGAACTCCGTGCCCGCAGCCAGACCAGCGGTGCGATTCGCGCGCTCCTTGGCCTGGCGCCGAAGACGGCGCGGCGTCTCCGGGACGATGGCACCGAGGAGGATGTCGCTCTGGACCAGGTGCAACCGGGCGATCGCCTGCGCGTGCGGCCCGGCGAAAAAATCCCCGTGGATGGGATCGTGCTCGAAGGACGAAGCTCCGTAGACGAATCGATGGTGACCGGCGAGCCGCTTCCCGTCGAGACGGTGCCGGGCAGCCGCGTCACCGGCGGCACCGTCAATGGCGCTGGCAGCTTTGTCATGCGCGCCGAGCGCGTGGGTGCTGACACCCTCCTCGCCCAGATCGTGCGCATGGTGAGTGAGGCCCAACGGAGCCGGGCGCCCATCCAACGCCTCGCCGACGTGGTGTCAGCATACTTTGTCCCGGCCGTCCTCCTGATCGCCCTGGTGACCTTTGTGGTCTGGGGACTCTACGGGCCGGCACCACGCCTCGTCTATGCGCTCGTCAATGCCGTGGCCGTGCTGATCATTGCCTGTCCCTGCGCGCTCGGGCTGGCCACGCCCATGTCGATCATGGTAGGCACCGGCCGCGGAGCGCTGGCGGGCGTCTTGGTCAAGAACGCAGAAGCACTGGAGGTTCTGGAGAAGGTCGACACGCTCGTCGTCGATAAGACGGGTACGCTCACGGAGGGAAAGCCCCGCCTCCTGTCGGTGCTCGCACTCCCACACATCAAGGAAGACGACCTGGTGCGTCTGGCCGCCAGCCTCGAACGAGGCAGCGAGCATCCCCTGGCCGCCGCCATTGTGGCGGGCGCGCAGAGCCGGGGGCTGGCCCTGATGGAAGCGCAGGAGTTCACGTCCATCACGGGCAAAGGCGTCACGGGCCGGGTGGCAGGACGATCGATCGCGCTGGGTAACCAGGAGCTCTTCGAGGAGTTGGGTATCGCGGTGGGAGCAGCTGGCCGCGCAGGCTGAGGCGCGGCGCCGAGAGGGACACACGGTGATGTTCGTGGCGGTGGATGGCCAGCCCGCTGGGCTGCTCGGCGTGGCGGACCCGATCAAGTCCACGACCCCGGAGGCCATCCGCGCCTTGCGTGCGGATGGCGTGCAGATCGTCATGCTCACGGGCGATAGCCGGACCACCGCCGAAGCGGTGGCGCGGACATTGGGTATCGACCACGTTGAGGCGGAAGTCCTCCCGGCGAAGAAAGGGGACGTGGTCCGGGACCTGCAGACCCAGGGCCATATGGTCGCCATGGCAGGAGACGGGATCAATGACGCCCCGGCGCTGGCGCAGGCGCAGGTCGGCATCGCAATGGGCACCGGGACCGATGTTGCTATGGAAAGCGCGGACGTCACCCTGGTGCAGGGTGATCTCCGGGGGATCGTCCGGGCACGGCGCTTGAGCCAGGGCACCATGCGCAATATCCGTCAGAACCTGTTCTTTGCGTTTCTCTACAATGTCCTTGGTGTGCCCGTTGCGGCAGGGGTCCTCTATCCCGTATTGGGCCTGCTGCTCAGTCCGATGATCGCCAGCGCGGCGATGACGTTCAGTTCCGTGTCCGTCATCGCCAACGCACTGCGGCTGCGGCATCTGCGGCTCTGAGACACGCATAAGGAGGGCCGAAGTGGGGTTTTTGTGTCCGTACATCAACTTTGATTTAACAGAGGACGCTTATGCTGCGCTCCAAAGAAATTGGACCAGCAGACGTATAGGACGGTTTTACTCAAAACAGGGCAAAGTCGGTAAATACTAGCAGTCCTTACCCTCAGCCGCGTCATTCGAGACGCAGCTGAGGGGTTGAGGTCTCTCAGAGAGCTTGTCCTAATCCTGCGGCCCGCAGTGTTGCTTCATCGGGGCCACTGCCCGTGCAGCAGGCGGCCAGCGTGCCGTTAATCACGACAGCGGGCACGGTGCGAATCCCGAGCTGTTTCGCCCGCCGTGCGACCTCAGGATTATGCATATCTAACACCGTGACATCACACGAAGGACACGCAATCCGATTGACGAGTGTTACGGTCTCTTCACAGGCGGGGCATCCCGCGCTGAAAATTTCAATCGTTCGTTTGGTGGCCATCATCCTTCCTTTCATCAGTATCCAGTGACGTCAAAATGGGGCAATCGGTGATCTCCCCCTGTCCTGAGCACTCCGCGACGAGTTGCGTCAAGGCGTGTTTCATGGCGTCGAGCACTCGTATCTTCTCATCAATAGCGGTGATTTTGTCTAAAGCACTGGTACGAATATCAGCGCACAGGGTCCCAGGTTTTGCCCGTAGCGCCAAGAGTTCGGTAATTTCTCTGAGCGAGAAGCCGAGTTCCTGCGCGCGCTTGATAAACTGGACGCGCCGCACGGTCTCCGAAGGGTAGAACCGATAATTGGCCTCATTCCGTGGAGGAGGCGCTACCAACCCCATCCATTCATAGTAGCGTAGGGTCTCAATACGCACATGCGCTTGCTTGGCGACTTCCCCGATGGTTAATCCGTTCATAAGCGTGCCTCCTGGGAGAGAGGATACACCCTGCACCTAACTACGGGGTCAAGGCCGCATGTGAAAAATTTCACATTCCACCGAATTTAGTGGTGGAGCGTGTCATCGCTCATCGAAAGCCTCCAGACGTGAGAATTTGGAGATTGAGCAACCAGTCGCGTGTCGGGACTGTGCCTCCTTCCACTTCCACACCACACTGCCCGGCATGCTGGGCGCGACGCTGATAGGGCACCAGGTTGTACAGGTGGGCCAGCCCCGTGAGAAACGCCTGTTGACTCCCTTTGGGATGATGGAAGCCTTTCATCGCGAACAGTTTCCGCTCGATGGCGTTATGGGCCTGATCCAGCAGGGTGCTGGTCACGGGCATCTGGGGGTCTGCGAGCACCGTATACCAGCCCGCCTTCTTCTCTTGGAACCAGCGCCGCACGCGCTCGCCGTTGGCTGTCCCCGGCGCTGTGTGGTCGACGCGGTCGGCAAAGTGGCGTAACCGTTGGCCCAGCGCAAACACCCGCAAGCCCTTGCGCTGGCGTGCCCGGTACAGCAGGGTGTGGAACTGGGAGCGTAAGGCCTTGCGCACCGGCGACGCGATCGCCACCAGTTTGGCGGGCAGCTTATTGATCGCGTGGCGGAGACAGTTGCCGAGGCGTGCACCAGGGAACAGCGTCCGCAGACTGCTCGTCGTGCTGTCAAAGCCATCGGTCAGGATGCCGCGGACCCGATACGACGGCTCCTGCTGGAGCGCCGCCTGTTGAAACTCTCGGTACGACTGGGTAAAAGCCGCCGTACTGGCGGCTTCGGTGTAGCCCAGGTGCCAGAGGACACGCCCACAGACAATCGTGGGGAGATACACCTTCGCGCGTGAGAGCACGGCTGTGCTTTTCGTCGGCCAGGAAATACACCGGCAGCGGCAGCCCACACCGGGTCAGCACCGTGCACCAGACTCTGGTGGCCGAACGCACAGACGAGACGATAGAGCGCCATCGGCGAGATATGATAGAGCACCGCGCACAGCTCCAAACTGAGGCCGCCATGGGTGGCCAACAGAGCATCGCGCGCCACCTCCGGGCGCATCTGGCGATAGCGCAAGACGAAGTGGGGGAGCACGGTGAACACCGCTTTGCACGTCGTGCACTGGATGCGCCAGATGGTGACTCCACCCAGGCGGACACGGACGTAATGCGAATGGCGCGTCAAGCACCCGCCGCCGTGACAGGTCGCCTTGTGCGTGAGCTGAAAGCCCAGGACAGGAGGAAGGCGAGGACACGAACTCGAGAAACGCCTTGCCATCGCCAAGCAGCTGAAAGTAGGTCGCTTCATTCTGAAAATCAACGGTGATAGTCCGGTTTTCGCGGGTCTGGCGAGCTCGGTGTTCGCATGGGTCATCCCCTGGTCAGATGGTCGTTGTCAGATGATGACCCACGATGGGGGTAAGACTGCATAATTTCAAGGAGATCACGAAGGGTGTCGGGGCTCCACCACTAAATTCGGTGGAATGTGGGAAACCCCACTCCTCCATCGTGACGTTGCGGACTACCTGCACCATCCAGGCCTCATTGGGATGGGGCGTGATGCCAGCCACATGGATTTCCCGACTCCCCAGATGCAGGAAAGACAAGACGTAATACGTCACCAGCCCGCCCAGCGTCCAGACCTCGGCGGTGAAGAAATCGGTCGCCACGAGGACCTCCATGTGCGTACGGATGAACTCCTTCCACGTCGTGGTGGTCTTGCGCTCTGGCGCTGGCGCAAGCCAGACGTTTGAGGACATTGCCCACCGTCTGCGCACTGACGGTGAAGCCCAGGTTGGCGAGGGCCCCGACGATCCGGTCATAGCCCCAGGAACGATTCTCCTGGGCCATGCGGACAATCAACGCTTCCAGCTCAGGGTCGATTGCGGGACGACCCGGAGCCTTACGCTGGGTGGAGCCGTCACACTTCTGGGCCACGAGCTGACGATGCCAGCCAAGGATCGTGTCGGGCTTGACGATGGTGGCCACTTCCTCCCAGGCTTTCTTTCCCAGCTTCTGACCGATGTCGGCCAGCGTCGTGCGTTCGCGATCCGTCAACCGCACACGACCTATGATCTGGTTACGCAGGAGGCGATTTTCAGTCACCAAGTACTCGTTGCGTAGCAGCAGTGCCTGATCGACAGTCCCCGTGATATACGCCAGCAGGTGCTTCCAGTCCATCAGCTCCCCCCTGAGTCTTTGTCGTCCATAGTAACGCTGGGTATGGATAAGAGTGGAGCGGCAGACAAGCCGAAGCGCGGGCGACGGTAGAGGCGTAACTTCCAGACTGCCACGTGCGGCACGGTGGTGCGCAAGCGCGCGAAGTTCGGCTTCGCGGCGAGCTCCATATACGCCGCGTGGAGCGTGGCCACCTCAAAAGGCGGCTCGCTCGCGTACACGTTGTCACCGGCGAACACGAAGAAGTCCGGCGACTCGGCGAGCACAGCGTCCCAGATGGGCTGCGGCTTGCGTTGGTCGGCGCAGGAGGCCACGCCCACGCGCAGGCGTGTCGTGCTCGCCGCTGGTGCCGCGGCGCGGCCACTGCCGAGGACAACGACAGCGGCCATCCAGCCGAGCAGGTCCCGGCGACGCAGTGCTGCCAGCCGGGCCACAGTCTGCGGTGTTGGGAGCTTCCTGGGACTCGGTCCGAACAGGAATGGGGGTATGCCGAAGCTGGTCAGTCATAGACGGGTCCTCCAGGAGGGCAGGTGCACGTGGCATGAGCAACGGTGCCTGGCCGCCACTCTGCGGCGCATGTGCCGCGCTAGCCTCTTGCCGTCGTGGCACTGGCGAGCATCGCGACCACCTCGTCCGTCGTCTGCACATCGGCGAAGAGGCGGGCCATGGTCTGGAGCTCCGCCTCATGCGTGGCACGGTTGATCTCGGCCACCGCATCCTTGACCAGGATCATCCGATAATTATGCTCGACCCCTCCGCGTACGGTCGTCGACACGCAGACGCACGTGGTGACGCCAGCGACCACGCAGGTGGTCACGCCCATGGTGCGCAGGATCGTGTCGAGCGGCGTGTTCGCGAATCCCCCGAAGCCTTTCTTGATGACCAGGTGCTCGCCGGCCCGGGGGTGCAGCGCGTCGATGATCTGCGCCCCCCAGGTGCCCTCGACAATGAACGGGCGGGCGGCGCCAGGATGCAGCCCGATCCGCCAATAGGGAAACTGCGCGTCGGAATAGTCGGGCTTCACCATGTGCGCGAGATAGACGACCGGCCGTCCCGCGATGCGAAAGGCGTCGGCGAGCCGCTGCACCGCAGGGATGGTCCCCATGAGAAACGGCATGTCGATCCCCTCCTCAGGCGTCTCCCGCGCGAGGTGCGCGAAGCCGCCCTCGGGATGGACGAAATCGTTCTGCATATCCACAATAATCAGGGCCGACTTGTCGATCTCCGGTCCTCTCATTGGTATCTCCCTGCGCCGCATAGAGGCAAGGCAAACGCTCGTGTTGCCGATGAGCACTTCTGCTATGGGCGGGGTTTGCTGCCGTGGTGCCCCATGCCCATTTCGCAGGGATACCCTGCATGGGCACGTCGGCGAGTATAGCGGAAAACCTCGACGCATTCAGGTGAAAGGCGCTACGATTCTCAAAATCGCTCCACCGTCACAAACGAGGGGTTATGCATCGGGGCCTGCGAGCACATGGTTTTCATAGCGCTCGGCACCCAGGACGAAATACGCCGTGCCAACTTGGGCATAGCCTTTGCGGTCGTAGAACGCGATGGCCCGGCTGTTGGTGGCATTCACGGTGAGCCACAGGCGGCTGTTGGCCCGGCTGCGGGCCAAGGCCTCCGCGGCGGCAAGCAGCAACGAGCCGACGCCCTGGCCGAGGAAGTGCTCCTGGACGTAGAGCGTCTGCAACTCCACAGCAAGGTCAGGATGGTCGGGACACGGCGTGTCGAACCGGACGACGGCGAGACCCACCACGTGGTGGGCGTGCAGGGCGACGAGCACTTGCGTGGAGGCGTCTCGCAGCAACTGCGCATACTGCGCCGGCGTGAGGTGCGCGAGCACGTACGTCGGCGATCTCCGGTGAGATGCCGTCGGTCGCGTAGGTGTGCAGCCAGACCTGGGTGGCCAAGACGGCAAGGCGCCCCGCGTCCTCCGCGACGCCGAGGCGTACGTGGAAACTCTGACGCATACCCATGGATAAATAGGCCCTTGTGCCCTGACAAGAGGATAGTGGTGGAGTGTGCAGGCAGTGGTGCTCCACGCCCATTCTCAGCGATGCTCCTCAAGCACCCGCCTGCGAGTATAGCTGAAAATCCCAACGCATGCCGGTTGAAAGTGGCCCCCTACCCCGTACGGCGTCGGCCAGAGCGATTTTGCCCCTCCCGCACCACCATTCTTACTTCGCTCAATTTATAGCAGTTTGTAGCGCGTAAAATCTGGCGGAGGCGCGGTGTATCTCCTCTCCGTTGCAGGGCTCATCGCTTGCAAAGACGCGAGCCTTTTCGAGGCCTTCTCGTGCCCATGGACACCATCTTCGACCTTCTACAAATTGCTATAAATTGAGCGACCGGCTTGATCCGCATGCTGGACATGACGCTCGAGATGACCATGGGTACCGTTGACCTCCGTGATGTCGCTTGGGTTTTGACCAACCGTAGCATGGCATGGCATCAAGAGCATGACCTGTGGAGCACTACCGTGCCGCGAGTGACGTCCCACCGGGGTGGTCTCAAGGGTGGTTCTGGGGGTTGTACTCCGGCGGGACCAGCCCTACAATCGCATGTAGCATTCTTATACCCTCAATCCGCAGAGCGTTGTATCCAGGAGAGAACGTCGCTGGCAACAATGGATTGGCAACGTGGCGCGCCGGCACCACCTGAGCTGGGAGAAGAGCATGCAGAGTCGAAGCGGAATCGGCAACGATGAAGCGGGCATCATGTTTACTGGCTGTACGGGCACCGGAGGCCATGCAGCCGCAGCCGCAGCAACAGGCGCAAGCACAGGCGCAGGCGGTGCCGCGCCGCAGGGAAGTCGTGGTCGGCGGGCGCCGCGTGAAGACCATCGACGTGCACGCGCACTGCGTGGTGCCCAAGGCGCTGGCACTCTGGGTCAAACACCAAGCGCTAACGAGAGCGCGGTCCTGGGATCAGCGAAGTCGGCCGCGCCGCCTCGGCGAGATGGACGCCCAGGGCATCGACGTCGAGGCGATCAGCATCAACCCGTTCTGGTACCGGGCGGAGCGCGACGTCGCTGCGGAAGTCATCAAGGTCAACAACGAAACGCTGACCGCATGGTGCGCCGCGTACCCGGACCGCTTCCTGGGGTTTGCCTCGGTGGCGCTGCAGTTTCCGGACCTCGCCGTGCAGCAGCTCGAGCATGCCATCAAGACGCTCCACATGTGCGGCGTGGCGGTCGGTGCGAGCGTGGCAGGAGACGAGTTCTCCGATCCGAAGTTTCATCCGTTCTGGGCCAAGTGCGAGGAACTCGGCATCCTGATCTTCATTCATCCGCAGAGCACGCCGGACTTGGCGCCGCGGTTGCAGGGCAACGGCTGGCTCGCCAACACCATCGGCAATCCACTCGACACCACCATCGCGCTGTCGCACCTGATTTTCGAGGGGACCCTGGACCGCTTCCCGGGCTTGAAGATCTGCTCGGCCCACGGCGGCGGCTACCTGCCCTCGTACGCGCCGCGCTCCGACCATAGCCTGCGCGTCGCGCCCGACATGGATACCGGGGTGAAGCTCAAGAAGAAACCGACCGAGTACCTGCGCACGATGTATTACGACACGCTGGTGTTCACCTCCGAAGCGCTGCGGCATCTCGCCGCCGAGGTGGGCGTCGAGCCAGCTGGTGATCGGCACCGATCATCCGATCCCGTGGCAGGACAAGGCGGTCGATCACATCCTCAACGCGCCAGGCTTTACCGACGAGGAGCGCCGGGCGATGCTGGGCGAGACCGCCGCCAAGTTGCTCGGCATCGCGCCATAATCGACGCTGCGTTCGGCAGCCGGTGGCCTCGTCATAGCTACCGCAGGAGGGGGCTGCACCGCCGGGCGCCATGTCGATGCAGCAGGACATGCAAGGCCTTGGCGCCGCGTCGAGACGTGTGGGCGCTCAGGTGACCGTCTTGGACCGGCGGGCGCTTGCCCCCGCTAGTCCAGGATGCGCCTATCGAGGCCAGCGCTGCACTGGAGCCTTGTATGACGCTTGAACTTCTGGAGTATGGTGCACGTGGGGGAGAAACGCCTCAGCTGACAATCAACGTCGCTGCGCCCGAGGCCACCCGGCTTTTGCCAGATGCATAGCGATGGACAATCCGCCTCCCTGAGGCTACTATTCCCGCATGATGGCAAGCGAGAGCGTGCTGCGCCGACGCGATCGGCTGTCGGACCACGCGCAGACCAGCACTCAACAGTCGTGCGAGGCTCTGCGGAGCGGCGCTATGGGCATCTATCGCGTGTTTGCGGGGAGTGACGGTGAAAGTCATATCGAGGAACTGCATTTGGAGGAGCACCCTGAATTGGGCGCATTGACCAATATCCACGAGGTCCGGGTGCAACAGTTTGACGGGACCAGACAGAGGGACTTCCACCCCCTGCCCGAACGCCGGCTGATCATGCATCTGTCCGGCGAAGTCGAGATTGGCACCAGTGATGGGTCCCGGCACGTGTTTCGCGCCGGCGACATGCGCCTCATGGAAGACGTGACCGAGCGCGGGCACACCCACGTGGACCGTAGCCCATCCTCCGCCGTCTCCATCCTCCTCAAGGACTAGACGGCGGAGCGTCTCGTGCACGTTGCTCATGCGGTGCTGGGCAGGCGGCTGCTGACGGAGCGGGGCTGTCCCGGCGATCGTGATCTCCCTGTCATGCTCACTTATGAGACAGGAGAGGCCGACATGTCGGGACGTTATCTCCGACCGGCTGCGAAAGTCGCAGATCGCCCGCGGGTTCCTGATCCAGAGCATGTTCACCGGTGCCGGGGCGGTGCTGGCGAACGTGTCGCTGTTCGTGTTCCAGAAGCTCCTCACCGGCACCTCGGAGGCCGGCATACCCACCTGGGTGTTCGTGGTTTTCTGGTTCGGTGCGGTCTGCGCCATCATCACGGTCGGCCTCGCCATGATTCGGACCAAGGAAATAGAGCCCTCCGAGGAGGAGCTGGCGCATATCCGGTCGTCGTCCAAGAGTCCCGGCGCCACGGTGAAAGAGATCGCCGAGGCCGTGAAGGTGATGCCGATCGGCATGCACAAGATCGGTCTCGCCTTCTTGTTCCAGTGGTACGCGATGTTCATCTACTGGCAGTACGTGAGCGTCAGCGTCGTTGAGTCGGTCTGGAATGCGACCCCGGACGCGCCGGAGTACGAGGAGGCGGCCGGCTGGGCCGGCCTGATGAACGGTACTTACAACTTCGTCACGATGATCTCCGCCTTGTTCCTGCTGCCGTTGTGTTTCCGTTACGGGGGCAAGCGGGTGCACGCCGGCACCCTGGTGCTCGCCGGTCTCTCATTGGCTTGGCTGTCGACGATCAGCAACCAGTACCTGACTCTCGTACCGATGATCGGCCTCGGCATCTGCTGGGCCAGCATGGTCGGCGTGCCGTACCTGATGGTCGCCAGCATGGTTCCCCGGGAACGTACCGGGGTGTACATGGGGATCTTGAACATGATGATCGTGGTCCCGATGCTGATCGAGACGCTTACGTTCGGCTGGATCTTCGAGAACCTGCTCGGCAGCCAGGGCACCAACGCGATGCTGCTGGCCGGGGTGCTGCTCGGGTGCGCCGCGGCCGCCATGCTGTGGGTCAACCCACCGGCTGGGGATGAGGACTCGAGCATCATGCCGCTCGGTCCCCGGCACATCACGGTCTACAACCGGGTCATCGTCGGCTCCGACGGCACTCCATCCTCGCTGTACGCGGTGGACCGGGCGCATGCGGTGGCTGCCGAGGCAGAGGCGCCGGTCGTGGTCGTCTCGGCCTACAGCGCGAAGGGAGCGGCCATGGAGGGCGACCGCAAGTTGCTCGCCGACGCGTCGTCCGCCCATGAGGCCCTGCGAACCACGGTCCAGCACCTCACCTCGGACCGAGTCCGCCGGATCGAGCAACGCGTGGTCGCCGGTGAGCCCGCTCAGGCCCTGCTCGATGTGGCCGGCGACGACCCCGCCAGCCTCATCGTCGTCGGCAACCGTGGCCTCGGCGCGCGGGATGGTGACAACCTCGGTTCGGTACCGGCCGAGGTGGTTCGCAATGCCACCTGCGACGTCCTGATCGTGCAAGGCACGCAGGAGTCACCAATGTCCAACACCGTGCCCTTCTGACCAGAGGACCGGTCTCGAGGCACGAAAGTTCGAGTCTTGCCGATGGCCACGTCGGCGGTCCCTCGCCGACGTGGCCGTGTACCGACCTGACGCCTACCTGACAGCGAATGCGTTCAGCGCACGACGACGACCGGGCACTCGGAGTGGGCGACCAAATGCTGGCTGACCGAGCCCAGCAGCATCCCCTTGAAGCCCCCATGACCGCGAGACCCGAGCACAACGAGGTCGGCTTCGCTGGACCGCTCGATCAGCACCTTTGCGGGGTTGCCTTCCTCGACCGATGTCCGGACGTCGACCGCCGGTTCGCGGACGTCGAGGTCGGCGACGAACCGCTCGAGCAGGTCCAGCGCGTCCTGCTTCGGCTGGCTGACATAGCCTTCCGGCGGCACCGACCCGTACGGCGGGGTCATAGGCAATGCCGGCGGATGCCAGGCGGACACCGCAGTGATGGAAGCTCCATGGTGTGCGGCTTCGTCGTAGGCCCAGCGCAGAGCCTTCCGACTGCTGTCCGACCCGTCCACCCCGACGACGATGCGATTGATTCCAGCCATAGTTCACCCTAGTGTCTGCCGCTCGGAAAGTGCCAGGGTGCAGAGCCGGTTACGCTCGGGTCTCGTGCCCTCCACCGTGACCCGACAACCCGGCGGAGTTCCGCTGCTGGCGTCACCGAGCCGTTTCAGGCGGCTCCTCGCTGATACTGATTCGTCGGGCATGGCGGGCAATCTGCACTCGACAGATGGCCGAGGCCAGAGCCTCATCGTCTTATGGCAGACGGCGGGAGCTGATGGGCCGGATGGGTCATGTAAGCGTGAACGCGGCCATGGTCTACCAGCACCGGACGGCCAGCCGAGACAGGGCGATCGCAGACTCGCTCGATGCCATGGTGGCCGCGCTCAAGGCGGAGGATTCCGACGGTTCGGGGCACGTTGAGGGCACGGCGACCGGGTAGCGGTGATCCTCGATTGCGGCCCTAGTCACTGAACGTGAGTGTGGCTAGGGCTTTCGAGGTTGGAGCGGACGACGGGAATCGAACCCGCATTCTCAGCTTGGGAAGCTGATGTTCTGCCATTGAACTACGTCCGCCTGACGAGGAGTTATGGACTATCGACTCGCAGCGTCAGCTTGTTCGGTGCCTCAATGCCTGGCCGGCAACGGCGTCTAGGTTATCGCACCTCAGTCAGCAGCGATGAGCTCGCCAGCCCCGCTGACCTCGACATGAATCTCGCCGGCCACCGGGCCCGTACTGTGCGGATGTGCCGGAACCGACCCAGCCCGACCACCCCGCCGAACGACTGAAGTTCTTCACCGACGCCGTGGTGGCGATCGCCATGACGCTGTTGATCATTCCGTTGCTGAAGGACGTCGCCGAGGCTGCGCGGGCCGACGCCTGGAGGATGGAATACCTCGAAGAGTCAGCCGGACAGCTGCTCAGCCTCGCCCTCAGTTTCGTGATCATCGCGACGTTCTGGATGATGCACCACGCCCTGACCGTCCCCGGCCTGGACTATCTCGCCCTGCTGGTCATGCTCTCATGAGCTCAGCGCAGCACCTGCTGAACCGCCGGGTCAGCTCGACGACGCCAGCTCGGAGTGGTTGATCACGCAGAACTCGTTGCCGTCGGGATCGCGCAGCACCACGAAGTCGGCGTCCTCGGGATAAGTCCAGTCCTGAACCCGGGTCGCGCCCAGCGCGATCAGCCGTTCGACGTGCCGCTGCTGCTCGTTGGTGTAGAGATCGAGATGGACCCGCACCGGCTGCCGCGCGTGATCATCAGTGAGCTGCAGGGACACCGGGAGCCGGCGACGGGTCGGGTCCTCGAGCATCATGAACTGGGAATCCCACCAGGACTCGCGGGGCCGGTAACCGAGTGCCTCGGTCCAGAACGCGACCGCCCGCTCCATATCGGACACATTGATCACCACGGTTGCCACATGCAGGTCGCCGACCTGGTCCACATCGCTCATCGACACTCCCCTATCGGGTTGATTCCATCACCATGACCCACCAGAGGCGCTCAACGGCCCGAATTCCGGCTCCCGGACGCCACTGGCGGGTAATTGTGAGCAAGTCGGGCCGCCCGACACAACTCGGTCACCGCCGTCGACCGATCGGTCAGCACCACGTCCGACCACAGCGCGGCATCGAGCCCGGACGGCGCTGCCCGTAACTCGGACCGCAGCCTTTCCCAGCGGATCCAGTGCCCTCGGAAGCTGTCTGGATCCAGCACCCGGCCGCGCTGCACCTGTCCCTGTTCGGCCAGGGCCCGGCTCACCTCGAGAAAGACCAGCACCGGATCCCAGCCGCAGCGCCGGGCGAACCACGCGAACAACCAGCGCCGACGCGATCGGGTCGCCGGGTCATGGACGAGCAGCGTTCGATCGCGGACGGGACCAGACAGCAGCGCCGCGAGAACCCGCACAGCGTGGATCGCGTGCACCATAGGCCGGTACGCCCGGTGCGGCACCCAGTCAGGCAGTCGGTGCCGAATGACCTCCCGTATCTGGTCGGGATCGAGCACCGTCGCCGACGGGACATCCCGAGCGATCAGGGCGAGCGCGGTCGACTTGCCGGCGCCCGGAACCCCGCCCACCAGCACGACCCGGGCCGGCGCCGACCCCGGGCGCAGCAACGCCAGAATGCTCATCCTCATCAACGATGACCGGGCAATCTGTGCAGCGGATAAGGGAGAGCTCTGAACCGCCCTTGACTCTCCCCCGACGGGAGACTCCAGGCTTGTGCCATGACGACCTCGGTTGCCATCGGCGAGTTCTCCCGGCTCACGCACCTGACCATCAAGACCCTGCGGCACTACCACGACCAGGGTCTGCTGATCCCGTACGCGGTTGACGAGCCGACCGGCTATCGGCGCTATGTGATCGACCAGGTCCCCGACGCCTTGCTGATCGGCCGGCTGCGCGCGCTCGACATGCCGCTCGCCGAGGTCCGTCGGGTGATGGACTCGACCAGCACCGAGGAGCGCGATGCCGCGATCGCCGATCATCTGTTCCGGATGGAACGCGAACTCGGCCGCACCCGGGAAATCGTCGCCTCACTGCGCAACCTGCTCCGCCCGGCGGTAGTTCCCGACGTCACCCATCGCGTGATCAACGACATGGTGGCGGTCTCCGCCACCGAACGCGTCGGACGCTCCGAGATCGGCGACTGGTGCGCGGAGACCTTCGCCAGCCTCTACTCGAGCCTGTTCGGCGATGCGGGTGAGCCGGTCGGGCCCGGCGGCGCCCTCTACGGTGAGGAGTTCTTCACCGAGGCGTCCGGCGACGTGACCGCGTACGTTCCCGTCCGCTCCCAGGGCTTCGGGCACACGATCGTGCCGGGCGGGACGTACGCCATCGCCGTGCACGCCGGGCCCTTCGTCGACTTCGACCGCACCTATGCCGCCCTCGGATCGCACGTTGCGGCGCACGACACCGCAAGCCCGGGCCCGATCCGGGAGATCTACCTCGTCAGCCCGCCCGACACCACCGACGAAGCCAGCTACCGTACCGAGGTCTGCTGGCCCGTCACCGCTATCGACTCAGGAGAATCCTCATGATCAACATCAGTCTCGGCCAGGTCGTCATCGACAGCGCCAACGCTCAGCAGCTGGCCACCTTCTACAGCCAGTTGCTCGACCGGCCACTCGTCGACGGCGCCAACCAGTTCTTCGCCGTCGTACCGCCTGCGCCCGACGGCAGCTGCCCGGCCCTGATGTTCCTCGCCGTCCCGGAGTCGCGGCAGGGCAAGAACCGCATCCACCTCGACCTGGTCAGCGCCGACCGTTCGACCGCCGTCGAACGCGCACTCAGTCTCGGAGCCACCCAGGTCGGCGAGCACGACGAGTACGGAACCCAGTGGACGACGCTGTCCGATCCGGAGGGCAACGTCTTCGACATCGGCATTCCGCACGAGGGCTGAGCCAGGCTGGGTCAACCACCCTCAGGGAAGGCCCCCGAACCCACCCGGGACCGGCCCTGAATCGCCCGATCCGGTCTCGCCGATCAACCCGCATCCGGCATACCGTGGGCAGGTGAGCGACCGCTTCCCCGAACCCAGCGACGTCGGCCCTATCGCCGGCGGGAACCTCCGGGCCTCGGATGCCGACCGTGAGCAGGTGGCCACCGTCTTGAGCACCGCGTACGCGGAGGGTCGATTGACCCGCGAGGAGCACGACGAACGCCTCGACCAGGCGCTCCAGGCCAAGACCTTCGACGACTTGCTCCCGATCACCCACGACCTGGTCGTCGTCCCGGCTGCGATGCCGGCGGCGCCACCGGCGAAGAGCGACTTCACGATCGACACCACCCGTCAAGATGACGACACGGACCGGATGATCGCGGTCTTCGGCGGCGTCAGCCGCACCGGCCGGTGGCGAGTCAAGAAGCGCAGCCAGTCGCTCGCCCTGTTCGGCGGCGTCGACCTGGACCTTCGGGACGCGATCTTCGAGGCACCGGTCGTCGAGATCTCGGGTCTCTGGTGCTTCGGCGGTCTCGACATCAAGGTCCCGGCCGGCATCGAGGTACGCGACCAGACCGCGGGCATCTTCGGCGGGACCGAGATCCGCGACCTCGGCGATCCGCAACCCGGCGCTCCGACCCTGGTGATCAAGGGCATGTCGCTGTTCGGCGGCGTGTCGGTGCACGGCCCGAAACCCGACAAGAAGGGCAGAAAGCAACGATGAGCGACGGTCACGTCCGGGCTTCCGACTCCGATCGCGATCAGGTCGCCGAGGTCCTGCACACCGCGTACGCGGAGGGCCGGATCTCGCTCGACGAGCACGAGGAGCGGGTCAGCGCGGCGCTCGCCGCGCGCACGTTCGACGACCTCACCGTGCTGACCGCCGATCTGGTCCCGGTCCAAGCGCCCGCCCGCCCGCAGCTCAGCCTGGTGCCAACCGCCGCCGACGAGCCGGACCGGGTCACCGCCGTCTTCGCCGAAAGCAACCGGCAGGGCCCGTGGAGTGTCCACAAGATCACCTACGCGAACGTGCTCCTCGGCTCGGTCACCCTCGACCTCACCGAAGCGACGTTTCCCGAGCGCACGATCGAGGTGAACTGCACCCAGCTGCTGGGCCAGATCACCATCCGCGTCCCGCTCGGCACGACGGTGCGCCTGGAGACCGCGAACGTCCTCGGCGACGCCAGCGTCAAGCACATCGGCGAGCCCGATCCCGCCCGCCCGACGGTGGTGGTGCGGGGCACCAACATTCTTGGCGAGGTCTGTGTCCGAGGGCCCAAGCGGCCGCCGATCTGGCGACGCCGCGTAGCCTGAGTGGGGACATGGAGGAACTCTTCGCCCCACCCTCGTACGAGTGGAAGCGGCTGTCGCCGAACTTCCGATCACTGCGACGCCTCACCACTCTCGTCGTCATCCCGCTGGTCTTCACCGTTCCCGCGCTGATCGTCGGCATCGCCTCCGGTCTCTGGTGGATCGCGGTGGTCCTCTGGGCGATCGCGGCGGTGATCGTCGGCATCCGACTGGGCCTGATCGAACGCACCTACCGGAGCTGGGGGTACGTCGAACGCGAGGACGACCTCTACATCACCCACGGCGTGCTGTTCCGCAGCCTGGTCGCCGTGCCCTACGGCCGGATGCAGCTGGTCGAGGTCGAGTCCGGTCCGCTCGAGCGCGCCTTCGGCCTGGCCACCGTCACCCTGAAGACCGCGAGCCCAGAGACCAACGCAGCCATCCCGGGCCTGGCTCCTGAAGAGGCGGCCCGGCTGCGTGACCGGCTGACCGAACTGGGCGAGGCACAGGCCTCGGGGCTATGACCGCGCCGCCGCCAGCCTCGGAGCAGACCCGTACGCCGGCCGCCGCCGAGCAGGCCCCCGCGGTTCCCGGCGTCCCGACCGTCAAGAAGACCGAGCGTCCGCATCCGGCGACCCCGCTGATCCGGGGCTGGCTGGTGCTGGTGGCGATCATCGTCTACTGGGGCCGCGAACTGATCCCGGACGGCGAGGAGAACCAGTTCGAGCGGATCAACCTGTGGTGGATCCTGACCGGTGTCGGCGTGATGGTGATCATCGCTGCGGTCGCCGGCCTGGTCAGCTGGTACTTCACCCGCTTCATCATCGACGACGAGGAGCTCCGGATCGAAACCGGAGCGATCTTCAAGAAGTCGAAGAAGATCCCGTTCGAACGACTGCAGTCGGTCGACATCATCCAGCCGCTCGCCGCCCGCATCTTCGGGCTGGCCGAGCTGCGGCTGGAGGCCGGGGCCGGCGACAGCACCACCAAACTGCGCTACCTGACGCGATCCCAGTCGTCCCGGCTGCGGGACTATCTGTTGGCCCGCGCGCACGGCGAGCGGGCAACCATCCAGACCTCCGACAAGACCGAGGACGCCAGCCGCTACACCGATCTCGGCCGGACCGACAAGCCGCTGGTCACCGTGCCACCCGACCGGCTGGTGTTCGGGCTGATCCTGTCCTCGGAGTGGCTGATCTCCGCAACCCTGTTGATCATCGCGCTCGTCGGCACCATCACCTTCGACGTGGTCCGGTATGCGCTGGGCGCCCTGATCCCTCTCGCGTTCGCCGTGGTGACCATGATCAGCCGCCGGGTGATCAGCATGTTCAACTTCACGCTGGCCGAGTCGCCGCGGGGCCTGCGGATCACCCGCGGACTGACCAACCTGACCAGTCAGTCCGTGCCGATCAGCCGGATTCAGGGCGTACGCGTCTCCCGGCCGCTGCTGTGGAAGCCCAAGGGCTGGTATCGGGTGGATGTCGATGTCGTCGGCTACGGCCAGGGCGAGGGCGAGGACAATGACAACCAGGCCACCAGCGTGCTGCTGCCGGTCGCTACTGCCGATGAGGTGGACCTGACCCTCAGCCGGGTGCTCCCGGGCTTCGCCCTGGACGAGATCGAGCTGCATCCAGTCCCGCACCGGGTCCGCTGGCTCCGATGGTTCGACTTCTGGACACTGCGCTACGGCTGGGATGACCGGGCCCTGATCACCGAGAACGGGTGGATGATCCACCAGCGCAACATCGTGCCGCACGCCAAGACCCAGTCCGTGCGGATCGAGCAGGGACCGCTGCAGCGCCGGGTGCGGCTGGCCCACGTGCACGTCGACACCCCGAAGGGCCCGGTCAACGTGATCGCTCGTCATCTCGACGCCGATGTTGCCCGCGAGCTGGCGATGACCCAGCTCGACCGTGCCCGGGCCGCGCGGGCGGCCGACCAGCAGCACCGCCCCGTGTCCAAGGTCGCCATGGATCTCCAGGCCGAGGCACAGCTCCTGGCCGGCTTCGGCACCAGTCGGGACCGGCTGCTGGGCGGCGGCGGCGAGACCGAGGTGTTCGCCCTCGACCAGGATCGGGTGCTGCGGCTCTATCGGGCACCCCACGACAAACGCGATCACACCGTCCCACAGCTGGAGCGCTTGTACGCCGGATGGTCGGGCGTCGACGTCGGCCTGGAGGTGCCACAGATCCTGGAGTCCGGGCTGCGGAACGGGCGCTCGTACACCATCGACCGCCGGTTCTCCGGACGCCCGTTCGCGCCCTGGCTGGCCAGCGCCCCGCAGAACGAGCGGCGCAGCGCGCTGATCACGTTCCTGGACGCCACGGAGAAGATCAAGCAGCTGCCCAGTCCGGTCGAGGGCTTCGCGCGGCTGGTGGGTGAGGAGGCACCCGACCGGTTCGTCGACTTGGGCGAACTGCTGCACAACATGCTGGCCGGCCGCATCGCGAGGAGCCGGGACCGCTTGCTGCGAGATCTGGACGAACCGGGCGAGGCCTGGGATCGACTGCACGCCGAGATCGCCGAACGCACCGTCGAACCTCGGCTGGTGCACGGCGACGTGTGCCCGCCCAACGCCTACCTCAGTCCCGGTCCGGGGGGTCCGGTCGTCACCGGCATCGGTGACTTCAGTCCACACACTGTCAATGGCGACCCGATGATGGACATCGCCGGCGCCGTGATCTTCCTCGAGCTCGGCGAGTACGCCGCGGCGGCCGACGACGCCGCCTGGCTCCAGGGCGTGGCCGTGGAGCGACACGGACCGGACACCGCACACTGGATCGAGGTCTACCGGCGGTTCTACGGCTTCTACTTCTCCGACACCTTCGAGTTCGACCCGAGCACCTATGGCTGGTGCCTGCGTCAGCTGGACCGGGCTTGACCGGGTACGCGGCGCCGTCCGGATCGCCCAAGGCGGTTCCGGTCTGAGTCGCGGTTTCCGTCCTGCCGCGCATTATTGAAGGTCAGCGCGGAGGACAACGAGGTCCCGCGGCGGTCGGAGGACGCCGATTGGAGCAGGTGATGGGGACATGGTCCACCTGCACGTTTTGACACCGATCGACTGGCCCGCGCTCCGAACGGTTCGGCTGGCCGCGCTTCGTGACTCGCCCCACGCGTTCATGTCCCGGTACGAACACGAGTGCCAGTGGCAGGAGCCGGAGTGGCGGAACGCCTTCAACGCCGCCACCTGGGTGACGGCCAAGGATGCTGACGCCCTGATCGGTCTCGCTCGCTCAATCCATGAACCGGCACAATCCGGCGTTCGCTATCTGGAATCGATCTGGGTCGCTCCGGATCACCGGCGGCGTGGTGTCCTTCGCTCCATCCTCAACCGGCTGGTCGAGGTAGAACAGCACCGAGGGGCCACGCGGTTCCTCATGTGGGTGCTCGAGGACAACCACGTCGCGCGACGAGCCTACGAGGCGCTCAGCTTCGAACCGACGGGCGAGCGCCAGTACCTGCCGGCCCTCGGGCGATTCGAGTGCCAATACGTTTGGAGATCACGCTCCTCTTGGGCTTGCTGAACCTTGATCATCCTGGTGAAGTGAGATCCAACCGCAGTCCAGGTGCCCAGCCCAAGAGACTCCAGAGCACAAGCGGTGTTGCTTGCCGCGCTGATGCCCGTCGTGAACTGCTGCCAACCCGCCAGATCCTCGCGCCATGCGTTCACGAACTCCACGCACAGCTGTGGCGAAATGGTCTGGCTCAACTGGCCGGAAGCCGCGTCAAGGGAGGCCAGGGCTGCGCGAATGCGACGATCACCCGGGTCCCGATCGGCGAAGCGAAGCAGCGCCGACCGAGTCCCGTTGATCGCCTCGTGGCGAGCCTCGATGAACTGAGACCAATAGGAAGCCGTGGTGCTCCTCAGGAGCTGTCCCAGCGACTCATCGGCGTCCCATTGACCGAAACGAGCAAACAAGCCCTCGGCAAGGAGGTCACCGAACTCCTCGCGACGGGCCCGAGTCGGATCGGCGAAGGCGTCGTATTCCAGCTGAACTGCCTGGCCGACTCGAGGTAGCTGCCGGGATGCGGCTTCTTCGGCGAAAAAGAACCAGTCCTCGTTGTAGATATCGGGGAAGAACGACAGCGGCAGGCTGTTGCAGTGCACTCCGAGGACGGCGCCGCTGACGAAGACATCCTGATCAAGATCGGCCAACCGACGCGCGTGGCAGACGACGGAGTTGTCCGGATGCCGCGGAACGACCATTCCTGCGATCTGATGATCATCAAGCTGGGCGGTGAGCCGCGAGAAGCTCTCGGTTCTGATGATGTCGTCGTCGACGAAGACGACTTTGTTCCAACCGTGGAGGCGGGCCAGGACCAGCCCCAGGTTTCGCTTCAGGCTCAGATCCGTGGCTCGATCGGCCTGAGCGGCCTTGAAATCAGCACCGGACGTCTGTCGGGGAAAATCGGAGTGGGACCACCGTTCCGGAATGCCGACGATCAGACAGTTCAAGCCTGGCGTTCGTTCGGCTCGGCCAGCCACTTGGTCGACGCTCGCCTGCTTGCTGCAGAGCAGCACGAGAGGCGTATCCATCGATGCGGCCGCCTGCATCACAGGTTTGAGGAACGACGCCGGCCGCGAAGCGGGAACGATGATGGCATCCAGCCGGTCGCCCCGCCACTGACTCGGAGTCGTCGCCGTCGCTGAGACATCGCGCGCGAGATGGGCGTGCGAAGTCTTCTGCTTGACGCCTCGGGCCAGTGGTTCGGAGGGTCTCGTCGACAGGCTGGTCACTCAACGATGTCCCGGCTCAGATCCCACTCGTACAGGCGTGCGTCAGGGTTTCGAAGGTCGGGCGATAGCGTCTCGTTCGTCACGACCGGAACCCGCACCAAGATCGCGAACTCACCGTCCGGGAACCGCTCAGCCAGATATCGCTCGTTCTCTTCACGCACGCCCTTGTCGGTCAAGCAGCGCACAGCGCCGTAGACGCCGCGGCTGTGGATCCCGTTGCAGATCGTCAGCGTCCGGTCGATCCGGTAGGGACTCCGGCGCCGCACCAGGTACCCGACATCGGCGATCAACTCCTTCTCGCCGTCGAAGTCTTGATACTCCGGGTAGAAGAGCCGCTCGTTGTCAGAGGTTCGAACACGGAAGATCTCCCCGGTCTGGAGATCGTCGACCTCGATCTGCTGGATGGGTATCCGACTGATGGCACTCTGAATGCGCCGGGTGACACGATTCCAGCCGATGCCCCCCAGCAACACCACATGGCTGGACAGATCGTCGCTCATCACGTCGCGCTCGATGCGGTGGAATACGTCGAGGGTGGGATTCTCCGCCCTGAGGTGACCGTAGATCTCGATGAGAGCGTCGAGATCGCCGTACTGCCGCAGCTTGGTGAAGTTCGGGTCTTCCTCATCGGCGAGAGGACCCTGCTCCGTCGGAGGCGTCGTCGGACACACGACGACGATCGGGCCGGCGTCGAAGCGGAAGCTGCGCGGCGCGCCATGCTTGTCGGGACTCGACAGTTCCAGCAGCTCTGACTCGAGCTGGTGAAGGCGCCGCAGCTCGTTGTCGGTCAGGTCACTTTCGGGAAGGAGATGGGGTTTGCCCTCGAAGGATCGAGTTGTGCAGAAGAAGCGAGCGTAGGCCCTCAGCCTCTCCTCGGACGGAGTCTTCGGGCTGGTCGAGGACTCCCACGAGCTCACGGTCGCCGCGGCGACTTTGCCCTCGACGCTCAGAGCCTGCGCCAGCTCCGCCTGCGTCAGACCTTGCTCCGCGGAATCACGAAGGTCCCGCAGGGCACTCGCAAGCCTCAGCGCTTGGTTGCGATCGAGTGCCACGTCTATCTCCTGATCAGCATCGGCCGACCGGCGCCGAGAGCACCCAGATGGGCCCTCGCTCGTCGAGGCAGTCGTGCGAGCACGCTAACAGAGTTCTGCGCTAGATAACCGTAGACTCGGCGAACTCGACTGGCAATACCTACGGTAATACTTCTTGACGATGAGGTGTGCTCAACTTAGGCTAACTTCTACTGATCCTGGTAGAGCAGATTTCTCAGGCTCTTACCGGTCAGTACCACCTAAGGGAGGTCAAGGTGGTGACGTCGCCGAGTGGTCTGAGGCAGGCTAGCCAATCTGGACTCCCACTCGGTCAGCGATCAACGCTGAGGTGGCCTCGCGTCCTCGCTCACTGGCACCCCACCCAGAGCGCGTTGACGGAGTTCTTGCGAGGCAGCCAGCAATGGAGCCGGCAGCGTGTCCTGCTGCCGAAGCGGCTGCGCCGCAGCCTGGCGGGCCTGAGTCTTGTCCAGCTCGCGTGGAGCGGTGTCTTGGTGCTGATCATGACCGGCGTCGTGTCGTGCGGCGGACCCATCTGCACGGTAGCCACGCTCGACCATCACGTCACGGTCCTTCTCCTGAGTTCGGTGTGCCTGATCGGTTTCGTGGGGCTCACGCCGCTGACCCGAGGCTTGTCGAAGGCCAACAGCCTCGAGGTGCTCGGCCTCGCCCTCACAACCACCGCCGGCGCGCTCGCCCTCTTGGGGATCGCCGCTCTCGTCTCCGCCGTCATGGTCACCGGGCTCGTCTTGATGGCCTTTCTGACGGCATTCACCTTCAATACCTAGGAGGTCCAGATGCATTCCGTCGAGATTCGATCCCGACCGTCCCCCACGGACCCGACCAACCGAGCGCGCCTGACCGACTTGGCCGCCGGCCTCCGGCACCATTGGCCCGATCTGCGGCCCCCGCTCACGATCGAGTGGAGCGAGGACCTGCGGCTCGTTCTTCGATGGGGAGGTTCCGTGGATCTTCGGACCCGCTGAACGAGATCCGCAACGAGGCCGGAGCGGCAGCATTCTTCCGCGCCGAGCACGAGCGGCCAGCTGAACAAGATCGCGAGGCTCGGGTGTGCCCTTCCAGCGAGTGGCGATCGCTCACGAACTGGATCCGGACGGCCCGGTGCAGAGACTTCTGCCGACGCTGACGCGTGGGCCACGGCACGTAGGCGATCAAGAAGGCACGGCTCCTGGTCGGTCCGTCTCCGCCGCATCCCGGCGTCGCGACCGCGGTGCGACCTGCTGGATCGAGCAGTCCACGGCGCGACTGCGGCCGGCAGGGCTACCGCACAGCTTGCCGACCGGTCCTGGATCCGATCGTCTTCGGGGTGATCGCTCCAGCGCCCCCGCTGGACGGCGATCTCTGCCTCTGGTATCCGCTCGCCGCGTGGCGGTGGTGAGATGTTGTGGCGGGTCTCGCGGCGCAACCGCCGCCTCGAACACCATATCGGCCGTGCTCGTCGGAGTCTTTGGACTCTGGCGGGACTGGACATCGTCACCGTGGCGTGGATGATCGCCGCCGGCCCCTGGTTGGACGACGCCTCGACGGTGACGGCGATCGTCACCCTCGGTGGTCATCATCGACTCGTTCTCGCCGTAGCTCTGCTTGGCTTTGTCGTACTCACGGCCCTGGGTGTCCTGACCATCGGTTTCGAATCCGCGACTCGACTTCAGCTGGGGCTGATCGCTCTCGGGTCCGCGGTCTCGGTTTTCGCGTTGGCCGGTGTGCTCCTCGGCCTTCTGGTACTCGTGATCGGCGCCGTTCTGCTCGGGCTTTCTGGCCCGCCCTTTCCTAAGGGGATGAGCTGCCTCGCGATGGCGGGTGCTCACGGCTGGAGGCCCACTCCACCATCCGGTGCAGCGTCTGCTCGATGGCGCGCTGGTTGCGGCTCTCCCAGCCCATCAGCCCGGTGATCCGCGGCCACCGCGATCCGCTCGGGTCGAACTGCTCGGTGACCTGGGTGGTGTTCGCGCCCAGCGGCTCGAGGGTGTAGCGCCAGACATGGCCGGCGAAATGCCGCCACGCGATCCGCCGGCCCTCCTCGAACTCGACGACCTGGTTGAGGATCTTGTACGGGGCCACGACGCGCATGTGCATCCCGAATCGGGCGCCGGGCGAGAGCCGGTGCGGCGTACGGCGTTGCGGTCCCTTGACCGTTCCCGATCCGTCGATCAGCGCATGCTGCGCCGGAGTAGCCAACAACTCGAAGATCGCGTCCGCTGAAGCGGGAACGATCCTGGTGGACTGGGCACTCTGGATCGGCCGCATGGACCCAGTGTGCCTGGCCCTCCACCCTCCCCCAGCGACGGTGATGTCGCTAGGCTCCCGATATGACCGATGACCCCGCAGGTACCCGACCCGTTCTCGGCATCGACATCGGCGGCAGCGGCATCAAGGGCGCGCCGGTCGACCTGACCACGGGCGAGCTGACCACCGATCGGCTCAAGATCGCCACACCGTCCCCGTCGACACCGGAGAACGTGGCCAAGGTGGTCGGTGAGATCGTCGACAACTTCAAAGACCAGATCGGCGACGGCCCCATCGGAGTGACCATCCCGGCCGTGGTCACCCGTGGCCGAACGCGGTCAGCCGCCAATATCGACAAGTCCTGGATCGACTGTGAGGCAGAGAAGCTCTTCGAAGATCATCTCGGCCGGGACATCATGCTGGTCAACGACGCCGATGCAGCCGGCGTGGCCGAGGTCTACTACGGCGCAGCCAAGGACCAGCAGGGCCTCGTGATCTTGACCACGCTCGGCACCGGCATCGGCACCGCGATCATCCACAAAGGCGTGCTGGTGCCGAACTCCGAGCTCGGCCATCTGGAGATCGACGGGTACGACGCCGAGACCCGTGCGGCCTCCAGCGCCAGAGAGCGCGAGGACCTTTCCTTCAAGGACTGGGCCGAGAAACGGCTGCAGCGCTACTACGAGCGGCTCGAGGCGCTGCTCTGGCCCGACCTGATCGTGGTCGGCGGCGGGGTGAGCCGGAAATCCGACAAGTTCCTGCCCCTGCTCAAGCTGAACGCCGAGATTGTGCCGGCCAAACTGCAGAACACGGCCGGCATCGTCGGGGCCGCCTGGCTCACCGCAGACCGCTCCGCCCACCGCTGACCCCCCTACTGCTCCACCCCCGGTCAAAATCGGACGCTGCGTCCGAATCTCGCGCTGAGCTCCCGATACTTCCGGCGTGCAGCGCGAGGATCGAACGCTGCGTCCGAAACTGACGGGGAGGGGTCGGACAGGCAGGCGGGCCTACATCCGGTCGAGGGCCTCGATGCCGAGCAGGTCGAGGCCGTCGGCGAGTACCCGCTTGGTCGCCACACACAGTGCCAGCCGGGAGTCGCGTACGTCGCCGGTCGACTTCAGTACCGGGCACTGCTCGTAGAAGATCGCGAGCGCTCCGGACAGGTCGTAGAGATACGCGCAGAGCTTGTGCGGCTGCAGGGTCTCGGCGACCTCATCGACCGTCTCGCCGTAGCGGGTGAGCAGCAGCGCCAGCGACTGCTCGGCCGGCTCGTCGAGCACCAACACCTTGGTCTGCTCGAGAAGCCCCTGGGACTCCGCCTTGCGCAGCACCTGGGCCATCCGGGCGTGCGCGTACTGCAGGTACGGCCCGGTGTTGCCGGTCGTCTGCACCATCCGCTCGATGTCGAAGACGTAGTCCTTGTTGAGACCGGTGGACAGGTCCGCGTACTTGATCGCGGCCATCGCCACCGGCGGCGCCGCCTGCGCCTCGGCTGCGTCCAGCAGCGTGGTCAGGGTGACCGAAGTCCCCTCCCGGGTCGAGAACTTCTTGCCGTCCTTGCCGAGCACCTGGCCGAAGGCGACGTGCTCGGCCCGCACGTCGTCGGGCAGGAAGCCGGCCAGCCGCGACACCGCGAAGACCTGGTCGAAGTGGAACGACTGCGGCGCGCCGACCACGTAGATCAGCCGGTCGGCGTGCAGTTCCCGGACCCAGTGCCGGACCGTGGCCAGGTCGGTGGTCGAGTAGCCGTAGCCGCCGTCGGCCTTGCGCACGATCATCGGCGCGTTGAACCCCTCGGCGAACACGCAGAGCGCGCCGTCGTCGATCACCGCGATCCCGCTGGACTCCAGCTCGGCGACGACGGCCGCGAGGTCGTCGTTGTACATCGACTCGCCGGCCAGGTCGGCGTCGGTGAGCAGAACGCCGAGCCGCGCGTACGCCGCGTTGAACCCCGCCGTCGAGATGTCCAGCAGCTGGCGCCAGATCCGTCGGGTCTCGGGGTCGCCGGACTGCAGGGCAACCACCCGGCGCCGAGCCGCGGTGGCGAACTCCTCGTCGGCCTTGAAGTGGGCGTTCGCCCGCAGGTAGACCGCCTCAGCCGCGGCCAGATCCAGGCTGAGCACATCGGTGCCGTCGATCAGGATCTGCTCGACCAGCATGCCGAACTGGGTCCCCCAGTCACCGATGTGGTTCTGCGGGATCACCCGGTGACCGACAGCGGCCAGCACCCGGTGCAGGCAGTCGCCGATGATCGTGGAGCGCAGGTGGCCGACGTGCATCTGCTTGGCGACGTTCGGTGAGGAGTAGTCGATCACCACCGTCTCGGAACGGTCGGCCGGCACGATGCCGAGGCTTGGGTCGGCCAGCTGCTCGGTGACCGCGTCGGCCAGCACGCTGGACTTGAGCCGGAAGTTGATGAAGCCCGGGCCGGCGATCTCCGGCGGCTCGCAGAGATCGGCGACCTCGAGACGGGCAACGATTCCGGCGGCCACGTCGCGTGGCGGCTGGCGCTCGGTCTTGGCCAGCCGCAGGGCGACGTTGGTCTGGAAATGACCGAACTCGGGCTTGGTCGCCGACCGCAGCTCGGGATCGATGCCGGCAACAGCTTCGATCCGGGCGCTCAGCAGCGACGGTAGGGAGGACACGATCGGTCATTATCCCATCGCACCTCGCCGGTGTGCCCGAGTCGCTGCGCTCCTACCCCCCGCTGAGCGGCTGGCAACGGGGACACCAGTAACTGCGCCGTTCCTGGGTCTCCGGGCCGAACTCCTCGATCTGGATCGGCGTGCCGCAGCGCCGGCAGGGCTGGCCGTTCCGCTCGAAGACGTACGCCCTCCGCCCCGGCCGAAGGTCGCCGGTGGTGGACTGCTCCAGCCGCCAGCGGTTGGCGTGCAGCAGCTGTTGGCCGCGTTGCACCAGTCGGGTCAGGTTGCTGACCTCGCGCACCGGCCGCCGCGGGTGGATGCCTTGCAGGAACAGCAGCTCGGCGCGATAGAAGGTGCCGATGCCGGCCAGGTTGCGCTGGTCCAGCAGGGCTTCCCCGATGCTGCGGTCCGGCTGGGCCTCTATTCGGCGCACGGCCTCGGCCGCGTCCCAGTCCGCGCCAAGGAGATCCGGCCCGAGATATCCGACCACGTTCTCCTCCTCACTGGTGGGAAGCAGCTCGACAACCGGCAACCGGTAGCCGACACAGGCATGCTCGGCGGTACCGAGGATCGCGCGGATCTGAAACTCCGGGCCACCGCTCCAGCGCCGTCCCACCGGGTAGATCCGCCAGCTTCCCTCCATCCGGAAGTGCGTGTGCAAGGTGAAGTCGTTGCCGAACCGGAAGAGCTGGTGCTTGCCGCGTGAGACCACCTCGCGCACGGACACGCCGGTCAGGTCGGTGGTGGCGAGCGATGGCACGCGGAACTCGCACCGGGTGAGCTCCCGGCCGGCCAGCACCTCGTTGAGCCGCCGGCAGCTCCGCCAGACGGTATCCCCCTCGGGCATCCCGCTATTCTTGCCCGCCCGGCTCGAGTGCCCGCAACATCACCGCCACCCAGGTTCGGAAGGGTCGCCAGCGCTCGGCCAGGTCGGTGAACTCGGCGTCACTCAGCTCGTGATCGATCCCGTACGCCGCCTGGGCCGCGGACCGCGCGTGATTCTCGCCCACCGGTAGGGCATCGGCATGACCGCAGGCCCGGATGACGATGAGCGCGCTGTAGAACGGGCCGATGCCGGGCAGCCGCTGGAGCTCGGCCATCGCGTCCTCCGGCGGCAGCGCCCGCAGCCGATCGGCCTCGAGCTCGCCGCGACCGGCCGCTTCCGCGATTGCGTGCAGGCGCGGTACCCGATCGGCCGGCAGCCCCGGCAAGGACCCCATGGCCAGCAGGGCCTCCGGTGTCGGGACGGCGTACACCTTCTCGCCCGCGAGCGAGAAGGGGACGCCGTGCTGTTCGGCCAGCCGTTCGCGTAGCCGGATCCCTTGCGGCCGGGCCCGTCGGGCGCTGACCACCGACCAGACGGCGGCCTCGTACGGCGAGTAGAACAGGGCGGGCCGGAAGCCGGGCGAGCGTCGGTGCACCACGTCGAGCGCAGGTTCGGAGCGGCAGAGCCGGTCGAAGGCGACTCCGTCGTGATCGAGCGAGATCACCCGGGCCACCTGGCGACGGACCCGCTCCAGCTCGTCATCGGTCAGCGCACCGGAGTCACCCTCCGCGACGAGCTCGACGTGGTCGCCGACCTGGCGCACCGCGACTCCGACCGACGTCGCGTACCCGCCATCCAGGCAGAAGGCCAGGCGCATGGTGCCGTCGAAGCTGGCCTCGTCGCGATGTCCGAAGCTCATGGCGGCGACCGCGCCCAGGTCGAAAGGTCCGGTGATCTCGATCGTGGTGGTGGATGTCATGTCGTGCATCCTGACGGGAACCACTGACACGTACCCTGGGGCGATGCGATCCCGGGCCCCGCACTGGCGGGCGCGAGCCGCGTGGATCGCCGGCGGCGTCGGTCTCGCGGGAATCGCCACCCTCGGAGGATCGGTCGGCTTCGTCCGGGCAACGGCCGCCGGACACCTCTACCGTGAGGACGATGTCCCACCGGCCCCGGTGGCGCTGGTCCTGGGCGCCAAGGTCTACCCCGACGGCACTCCATCCGCCTTCCTCGCCGCTCGGCTGGATGTGGCGAAGCGCCTGTTCGAGACCGGCAAGGTCCGGGCGATCCTGGTGTCGGGCGACAACATGGCGCCGGAGTACAACGAACCCGACGCCATGCGCGCGTACTTGATCAAGGCCGGCGTGCCCGCCGACAAGGTGATCGCCGACTACGCCGGCTTCGACACCTACGACTCGTGTGCCCGGGCCAAGCGGATCTTCAACGTGTCCAAGCTGATCATGGTGACCCAGAGCTATCACCTGCCCCGGGCCGTGGCGACCGGTCGCGCGCTGGGTGTCGCGGCCAGCGGGGTCGGCGACGACACTGTCCGGCACTCCAACCCGTGGCGTCGGGGCGCTATCCGTGAGCAGATCGCTTGCGTGAAGACCGTGCTCGATCTGATCACTCGACGAGATCCGGTGCTCGGCCGGCGGGAGACCAGCGTGGCGGAAGCTCTTGGAACTAGCCTGACGCGGTGACCGAGCGGGCCAGCGTGTGGCGGGCGCCCGGCATGCTCGAGCTGGCGGTGCTGTCGGTGTTCGGCTTCAGCGGGTACGCCGCGCTGTTGGCCATCGCACCCTTGTGGGCGACCCACGGCGGAGCCACCGCAGCCGGGGCCGGCCTGGTGAACGGAGTGCTGCTCGCCGCGACGATCCTTGCTCAGCTCGCCGTGCCCCGGGCGCTCGGCCTCTGGGGAGCCGGTCGCTTGTTGGTGGCGGGGTTGCTGCTCCTCGGCCTGCCCGCGCCGGCGTACCTGCTGTCGGACAGCCTCGGCTGGATTCTCGCCCTCTCGGCCGTCCGGGGGCTCGGCTTCGGCATCCTCACCGTGCTCGGATCCACCGTGGTCGCTCACTTGGTGCCAGCCGGCCGGCGCGGTGCGGCCATCGGGGTCTACGGGCTGGCGGTCGCGGTCCCCAATCTGTTGCTGCTGCCCGGATCGGTGCCGGTGGTCGAGCGATGGGGCTTCGGACCGGTCTTCTGGGCGGCGGCGCTCCCGGTGCTCGGGGTGCCAGCCGCCCTTCGGCTCGCTCACGTTCTGCGGGCCGCTGGTCACGACCGGCCGGGCGCGGCGGACCAAGGCTCTCCGGTGCGATTGCGTGCTCTGCGCGGCATCCTGCTGCCCACGCTGGTGCTCTTCAGCGTCACCATGGCGGGGGGTGCGGTGCTCACCTTCGCTCCCCAGCTGACCGGTTCCGGAGCAGCGGCGCTCGTGCTGCTGATCATGGGCGTCACTGCTGCCCTGTCCCGCTGGCTGATCGGCGCGTACGCGGACCGGCGTGGCGCCCGGCCATTCCTGGCCCCGACACTGATCTGTGCCGCAGCGGCTATGGCGGTGTGCGGCTGGGCGGTGGCGGGCGAGCGGGACGTCGTGCTGATCGCCGCGGCGACGATTCTCGGCTTGTGCTACGGCGCCCTGCAGAATCTCACGCTGGTGGTGGCGTTCGCCGCCGTCGAGCCGCAGCAGCTGCCGGCGGCCAGCGCCGGCTGGAACATCGGCTTCGACGCCGGGACGGCATCCGGCGCCGTTCTTGCCGGTGTGCTCGCGGCGGCGTACTCATTCTCGGTCGCCCTCGTCACCCTGGCCGCACTCTGCCTCCTCACCGCAATCATCACTGTGGCCCTTTCCCCACGCGAGCAGACCGCCCAGCGCTGATTGGCGCTCGTCGACTTGCATCGGTGTAGGTGTAATGGTGTAATTACTGTAATGAAAGGAGTTCAGAGATGAACAGATTACATGGAACCGGGCACCGCGGACGCGGCCCCGGACGTGAAGAGCCCGGAGAGGGCGAAGAGCGGGTACGCGGTCGACGCGGCCCGCGCGGGCGGGGCTTCGGCCGGCCCGGTGGCTGGCAGAACGTCGACCTTCCGCCGGCGGATGACGCCCAGGCGTGGTTCGAGGGACGGCTGCCCAGCGAGTGGTTCACCGCGGTGACCGTGACGGTCGACCGCGAGGAGATCACCGTCGTCGGCACGCTGGCCGATGAGACGACCGAGGGTGGCGCAGCTGCCGAAGGCCGGATCAGCCGGTTCCGGGCCGAGACCCGGGACCAGCGGATCGAGATCGCCGAAGAGGCGCAGGCGCGCTATCTGCGCAAGGTCTCTTGGGGCGCTCAGCTCGGCGATACCAGGGCGTTGTTCACCCACATCTCAGTGCCGGTGATGACCCGGCTCCGGCAGCCGGAGCGGCAGGTGCTCGACACGTTGGTCGACGCCGGTGTCGCCCGGTCCCGGTCCGAGGCACTGTCCTGGGCGGTGACGCTGGTCGGCGAGCACGCCGAGTCCTGGCTGTCCGACCTGCGAGGGGCGATGGCCGAGGTCGACAAGCTGCGCGCGAGTGGACCAGATCTGGGCGGCTCCGACCCGGGTGAGCCGACGCAAGAAAGCTGAGCCGAGAGAGCCGGATGTGGCTATCCCTGGCGGTGCTCGCGGTAGTAGGTGATCAATGACTGGGTCGAGGAGTCCTGGGTAGCCAGTGCCTGCTCGTCGCCCTTGACCGCCGGGGTGACCTGCAGCGCGAGCTGCTTGCCGAGTTCGACGCCCCACTGGTCGAAGCTGTCGATCCCCCAGACCACGCCCTGGGTGAAGGTGATGTGCTCGTACAGCGCGATCAGCTGACCGATCACCGACGGAGTGAGCGCGGGCGCCATGATCGAGGTCGTCGGCCGGTTACCGGTGAACACCCGGGCCGGAACGATGGCCTCCGCCGTGCCCTCGGCGCGTACCTCGTCCGCCGTCTTGCCGAAGGCCAGCGCCGCGGTCTGGGCGAAGAAGTTGGCCAGGAACAGCTCGTGCACATCGTTGTCGCCGTCGACCAGCGGGTGCGCCGGAGTAGCGACGGCGATGAAGTCGGCCGGGATCATCTGGGTGCCCTGGTGGATGAGCTGGTAGAAGGCGTGCTGCCCGTTGGTGCCCGGCTCGCCCCAGAACACCTCGCCGGTCTCGGTGGTCACCGGGCTGCCGTCGTAGCGGACGCCCTTGCCGTTGGACTCCATGGTCAGCTGCTGCAGGTAGGCGGCGAACCGGTGCAGGTACTGCGCGTACGGCAGCACGGCATGGCTGGCCGCACCGAAGAAGTTGACGTACCAGACGTTGAGCAGGCCCATCAGCGCGGGCACGTTGCTGGCGATGTCGTTGGTCTGGAAGTGCTCGTCGATCGTCCGGAACCCGGCAAGGAAGTCGGCGAAGTTCTCCGGACCGATCGCCACGGCGACGCTGGTGCCGATCGCTGAGTCGACGGAGTAGCGGCCGCCCACCCAGTCCCAGAAGCCGAAGGCGTTCTCCGGGTCGATGCCGAAGGCCGCCACCTTGTCCAGCGCGGTGGAGACGGCGACGAAGTGCTTGGCGACCGCGCCGTTGGCCGCCTCGTCACTGTCGTCGATCGCGCCGGAGGCACGCAGCTGATCGAGGAGCCAGCTCCGGGCCAGCCGGGCGTTGGTCAGCGTCTCCAGGGTGGTGAACGTCTTCGACGCAACGATGAACAAGGTGGTCTCGGCGTCCAGGCCCTTGGTCTTCTCGGCCACGTCGGTGGGATCGATGTTGGACACGAACCGGCAGGCCAGCCCCTCCTGGACGTACGGCTGCAACGCCTCGTAGACCATCACCGGACCAAGATCGGATCCGCCGATCCCGATGTTGATGACGGTCTCGATGCGCTTGCCGGTGACCCCGGTCCACTCGCCGCTGCGCACCTTCTCGGCGAACGCGTACACCTTGTCCAGCACGTCGTGTACCTGGGGCACGACGTCGACGCCGTCGACGACCAGGCTGGCGTCGCGCGGCAGCCGGAGCGCGGTGTGCAGCACGGCCCGGTCCTCGGTGACGTTGATGTGCTCGCCGGCGAACATCGCGTCCCGG
This sequence comes from uncultured Actinomycetota bacterium, assembly GCA_963711015.1. Taxonomy (GTDB): domain Bacteria; phylum Actinomycetota; class Actinomycetes; order Propionibacteriales; family Propionibacteriaceae; genus Microlunatus. The sequence goes on along the minus strand of CAVQCQ010000007.1, from coordinate 232,672 downwards.
CGCTCGGTCAGCCCGACCTGGTCGGCCAGGTTCACCAGGGCGTCCAGGATCTCGGCGTTGATCAGGTTCTTGGAGAGGTCGACGTGGAGGTCGCCCGCAGCGAAGCTGAAGGCTTCGGCGCGCTTGGGATCGTCGGCGAACCAGCCGCGGAGATCGGGCTCGAGCGAGTCGTGCAGTGCCCGGAGCTCGGCCCAGGCGGTGGTGGTGGTCGCATCGACGGGCTGGCTCATTCATCCCTCACTTCGTCGCGCTGGCGTGGCGTCAATCACCCTACTGAGCACGCCCCTGCCCCGGACAGACGGTGGCCTCCGGCCCTCGTGCGGTTTCGGACGCTGCGTTGGATCTTCGCGCTGCACGCCGGAAGTATCGGGAGTGCAGCGCAAGGAACCGACGCAGCGTTCGAAACTGCAGGGGAGGTAGCGGGTGACGGTTGGAGAGCATGGGAGCATGGCCAACGTGGCACGGGTGAGTGATCGGATCCGGGTGGTGTACGTCGCGTTCTGGGCGGGCGCTCAGGTGGTGGCCGCCCCGATGACGTCGAACCTGATGGGACCGTCGTCGGACCAGGGTCCCATCTCCGACGCCAACCGCAGTGCGGTGACGCCGGCCGGGTACGCGTTCGCCATCTGGGCGCTCATCTACGCCGCCTCGTTCGCCCTCGCGATCTACCAGTCGATGCCCAGCCAGCACCCGCGCACCATTCACCGCAAGACCGGTTGGTGGGTGGGCAGCGCGTTCGCCTGCAGCGCCATCTGGGTGCCGCTGTTCGGAACCCGGATCATCTGGCTCTCCCAGCTGGTGATCATCATGCTGGTGGTCTGCCTCGCCCTGGCGGCCCACAAGTTCACCCGGCTCGGACCGGCGCCGACCGCAGCCGAGCGGTATCTCTACCGGCTGCCGGTCACGGCCTACCTCGGCTGGGCGACCTTCGCCGCCTTCGCGGGGTTCGGCGCGATGTTCCGGTCCTGGGGGATGGATGAGCGGTCGCGCGAGACCGCCGAGCTCGGAGTGGTGCTGGTCGTCGCGGCAACGATCGTCGCGCTGTTCGCGGTGGGCCAGCTCTCGGCGGTGCTGGGGTTCCTCCTGACCGGACTCTGGGCGCTGGTCGCGGTGCTGGTCAACACCTACGTCGACTCGGTGCGGCTGGCCGCGATTCTGGCGATCGTCATTCTGCTCTGCGTGCTGTTCGGCCGAATCGTACGCAGCCCTGATCGGCAGACCGTGCTGCTCGGTTGATCGCCGACCTGCTTGCCGAGGTCTGGCGCCGCGCGCTCGCCGTGCAGCCTGCGCCGCCACCCTCCATGATCATGCTCGCGGCGGCCGTCGCGACCGCATTGGTGCTGGCCCAGACCACCTGGCGCTACACCAGGCTGATGGTCACCATCGTCCACGAGGGCGGGCACGCCATCGCTGCGCTGGTCACCGGCCGGAGGCTGCGCGGCATCCGGCTGCACTCCGACACCTCCGGACTGACCGTTTCCAGCGGACGGGCCAGCGGACCCGGCATGGTGGTCACGCTGTTGGCGGGTTACCTGGCTCCGGCCGTGCTCGGCCTGGTCGCGGTGGGCCTGCTGCTCAACGAGCACAGCCTCGGCTTGCTGTGGTTGCTGGCCATCGTGCTGGCGCTGATGTTGCTCCAGATCCGGAACTTCTTCGGATTCGGCCTGGTGGTCCTCGCCGCGGCAATCCTGCTCGCCGTGAGCTGGTACGCCCCGCCGTCCGTGCAGTCCGGGGTCGCGTACCTGATCACCTGGATCCTGCTGGTGTCGGCCCCACGGCCGGTGCTGGAGCTCATCGGCCAGCGCCGGAACGGCCGGGCCCGCCATTCCGACGTAGACCAGTTGGCCCGGCTGACGCGTACGCCAGCCGGGCTCTGGGTCGGATTCTTTCTCCTGATCAACTGCCTGGGGCTCGCCATCGGCGCCGGCCTGCTGTTGCCGGCTCTGGTCGACGTGATGCGAAGCCTGCTGGCGAGTGGCTGAGCGGACAGCTCAGCGCATGCCGTCGGTGCGCTGAGCCGTCAGGATCAGCTCATCGCGCAGCGTAGGGGTGGCCGCATGGCCAATGGCGGAATTCATCGCCCGCCGGCTACGGCTGTACTCACGGCGGCGCTGGATGGCCTTCGCGAAGCGTGACATGGTATCTCTGTCCTTCCACTGACTTGATCTCGAACTATTCGATATCGAACTATACCATGTCAAACGAAGGCCCGCGCAGAAATATTCCGCAAGAAACCTTCGAGGAGTTCGGAAAGGCGTAAGCGCGCCGGAGAAGCCCTCAGGCCGCCTGTCCGTAGCGCCGGTCGGACAATGTCACGCCGGCGCGTTCCAACTCGGCCTCGATGCGGATGCGCTCGATGTCGCGCTCCATCCCGATCGAGTCGCCGGCCAGCTCGTGCTCGATGTCGAGCATCTCGCAGATCTGGATCAGTAGCTTGTCGTAGGCCAGCCGGCTGCCCATCTGGTGCGCGGCGGACCGGTGTTCGTCGGTGGCGAGGGTGGCGCGGAGCCGGCGTAGGTCGGCGGCGAGCTGCTCGATCGGCGCTCCCTGCTGCTCCCGCAGCGCGCGGACCGCGCGGCGATGGTCGGCATTCTCGGCGCGACGTTGCTTCCAGCGGCGGATGCTCTCGTCCCAACGGCCGGCGACCAGGTCCCAGAGCAGCACGCAGCCGATGGGGACCAACACCATCACGGCGACGGCGACGGCGCCCAGCACCAGCTGGTACATGTCCACCATGAACAAACCCTAAGTCGGCCCCGGGTGGTTCACAACCCGAAGGCTGTTAGCCGCTACCGCGGTTGCCGTAGACCGACACGTGCACGTGGTCGTAGTGGTTGGCCGTCGCCGACCCACGGTCTGAGAAGGACCGCCACCCCTCAGAGCCGCGCTGCACGGTCCAGATCTTCTGGGAGAAGAGGACCTCGCTCACCCCGAGCCGCTTCGCGTTGGCGCGGACCCAGTACGCCACCTCCCAGCCGGCCGAACCCGAGATCATCACGTCGAGCGCCTGCCCGGTGCCGTGGAAGCCGCCACTGGCCCGCCGGCCGCCGAAGGACCGGATCGCCGGGAACCGGGCGCACAGGGCCCGATGCACGCGGATCGCGTCCTGAGTCAGACCGCTCTCGACCTTGGAGCCGGACGGGCACGGTTTGGACGAGATGCTGCTGCCGCCGCCGCCGCTCTTGGTGGCCTTGGGCTTGGAATCCGAGAGGTACTGGTTGCGCACCCAGCGCCCCTTGCCCTGGTAGGAGACGAAGCGGAACCCCTTGTGGACCGACTTCGTGACCGACAGCTTGGTGCCTCGCGCCACCACCGTGATCACGCGGGAATCCAGCGCCGGAACGGCGCGGATGTTCAGGGCCGCGGTGGCGTACTTGCTTCCGGTCACGTCCAGCTTCGGAGTCGGGTACTTCGGCGCTTCGGGAGTGGACGACTTGTCCGGCGTGCTCGTCAGCTTGGGGCGCTTCTTCTTCGACGGTGTCGGCGTCGGAGTGACCGACGGGCGGGCACGCTCACGGCTCAGCTGCAGGCTGCGCGCCTGGGTCAGGCCCGACTCGCTTATCACCCTCGGCTCGGTCGACGTGGCCGTGACCGGCGCGGGATAGGCGATCTGGGCCGGCTCACCTGGCCAGCTGGCTGCGGCGACTGCCGTGCCGACGACACCAATGAAGGCGACGGGGACGACAAGCCGGGCGACGCGCACCGCGATCGACGGGCGCAAAGCCCTGCGCGGTCGTGGTCGAGCCACGTGTCCTCCACTCCCCCGAGTCGAAATGAGACCAAAGCGTTATCTTTTCCCCGCAGGAGTGTAAACAGAAGGTCACCCCGATGACCAACTCTTGTCGGCAGTTCGAGACAACTTTTTTCTGGCGTACGCGGTCTGTAACGAGTGGCGCAGCTCGGCGCCCTGCCGATTCGGCATAGGTTGAGCCCATCGCGAGGCAAGGAGGACTCGAGTCCGAATGGACGATTACGACGCGATCGTCATCGGCGCTGGGCAGGCCGGGCCGGGGGTTGCCGCCGCGCTCGCTGGGAACGACAAGCGGGTAGCGCTGATCGAGATGGAGCGAGCGGGCGGCACCTGTCTCAACCACGGCTGCAAACCCACCAAAGCGTTGCGGGCCAGTGCGGTGGTCGCGCACCAGGCCCGTCGCGCCGCCGACTTCGGGGTGCATACCGGCGACGTCACCGTCGACTTCGGGGCCGCGATCCGACGGGTGCGCTCGGTGATCGCGACCATGCAGGACTCGCTCGACGACTGGATCGCTCAGGTGGATGGCCTGGAGTACCTGCACGGCCGAGCGACGCTGCGGGCCGATCCGGCGGGCGCGAAGCACGTGGTGAGGTTGGGCGACCGGCAGCTGCTGACGCCGGAGGTCTACCTCAACGTCGGCTGCCGGGCCACCGTCCCCCAGATCCCCGGCCTGGACACGGTGCCCGCAATGACCGAGGTCGAGCTGCTCGCCCTGGACGAGCTGCCGAAGCATCTGGTGATCATCGGCGGCGGGTACATCGGCTGCGAGTTCGGTCAGATGTTCCGGCGCTTCGGTTCCGAGGTCACCATGATCACGACGAGCCGGATCGCGCCTCGCGAGTACGAGGACGTGTCCGAGATCATCGCCGACCTGCTCACCGCGGACGGCGTGCGGCTGCGGACCGGCCGGACCACCGGGGTCGGTCCTCACGACGATGGCGTGGCGGTGGAGTTGGACGACGGTGGGGTGATCACCGGGAGCCACCTGCTGGTCGCGGTCGGCCGGACGGCGAACTCAGATCTGCTCGGCGACCACGGCGTCGCGGTCGACGAACGCGGTTTCTTCGTCATCGACGGCCGGTTCCAGACCTCGGTCAAGGGCATCTGGGCACTCGGTGACATCAACGGGCACGGCGCGTTCACCCACACCGCGTACCAGGACAGCCAGATCCTGCTCGAGCCGCCGCGGTCCGTCGATGGTCGGGTCCAGATCTATGCGATGTTCACCGACCCCCCGTTGGGCCGGGTGGGAATGAACGTCCGCGATGCGCGCGCCTCGGGCCGCAAGGTGCTCAAGGCCGAGGTGCCGATGAGCCGCGTCACCCGGGCCGTGTTGGAAGGTGAGACCACCGGGCTGCTGCGCATCCTGGTGGACGCCGACACTGAGGAGTTCCTCGGTGCGACGATCATCGGGTTGCACGCCGACGACCTGGTGCAGATCATCGGCACCGCCATGCAGGCGGGCGTCCGCTATCCCGCGCTGCGGGACGCGTTGCCGATCCACCCCACGATGGCGGAGTACATCCCGTCGGTGCTGCACTCCCTGGAGCCACTGACCTGATCTGGCCGCGCGCCTGTGTGTGATCGGCGCGACGCGGGGGTTTCAAGGGGGTCGTCCCCCCTTGCTGTGAGCTGCGGGTCAGTCGGAGTCAGACAGCAGACCGATCGGATTGCCGTCGGAGTCGGCGAGAACCGCGACGCGGCGACCACGGCCGACCTCTTGCACAGCGGACCGCACGGTCGCGCCCCGAGCAAGGAGCTTCTCGACCATCTTGTCGATGTCGTCGACGTGCCAGTAGGCGACCGGACCGGTCATTCCCCGGGCTGCGCCGTTAGGATCGAGACCGAGGTGCTGGTCGCCGAGGGCGTACCCGACGTAGTAGTTCTCGTCTTGAGCGGGCGAAATCCCGAGTAGTGCGCTGTAGTGCGCCTTCGCGCGTTCCAGATCGGATACGGGGACGATGATCGTCTGGAGTCCTGCGTTCATGGCCGTACCCTTCTGGCGACGGGAAATCCCTGTGTCACACCGAATCTTGTGGGAATCGTCGACCGATGACGACCAGTAGCCAGCAGGTGTGACCAAGGAGTTACCAGATCGCTGGCGCTCTCGGGCTGCGCTTGTAGTCCGAGACGAACGGGCTGCCGGCTTCCCAGAAGCGCCAGGGCCGGTCGGCCTCGACCGAGACCCCGACCCGCGGACCAGACATGATCGACTCGGGACCGGCAGCGGCCGGCTCCAGCCGGACCGGCCCTCCGTCGAGCAGGTCAGTGCCCTTGTGCTCGGCACGAAGTCCCAGTGCCTGAGTGAGCCGGCCCGGCCCGCGGGCCAGATCGCGATCCTTGCTCCGCCCGCGCCGGGACCGAGCCACCTCGATGCCATCGACCACCTCACCGGCCCGCAACAGCACCCCCGACGCGACGCCGTCCGGCCCGCAGATGACGTTGGCCGCCCAATGCATCCCGTAGCTGAAGTAGACGTAGAGGTGCCCCGGCGGCCCGAACATCACCGCGTTCCGCGGCGTACGCCCGCGGTAGGCGTGGGAGGCCGGATCGGAAGCCCCGTCGTACGCCTCGACCTCGGTCAGCCGCACCGCCACCGGCCCGTGCCGCAGCACCGCACCCAACAGCCGGGGGGCGACCGTCTCCACCGGTGCGGCCAGATCGGGGATCACCCGAGCACCTCGACGGTCCCGGCCCCACCGTCGACCCGTACCCGATCGCCGGTGCGCAGCCGCATGGTCGCGTTTCCGCAGCCGACCACGGCGGGGATCCCCAGCTCCCGGGCGACGATCGCCGCGTGCGAGAGCGGCGCCCCGACATCGGTCACCACCGCCGCCACCCGGGGGAAGAGCGGGGTCCAGCCGACATTGGTCACCGTGGTCACGAGCACCTCACCGGCCTGCAGTTGGCCGCCGTCGGCGACATCAGCGAGCACCCGCACCGGGCCGGTCACGACACCCGCCGAGCCGGGAAACCCGCGGACGTCGGCCGCCGCGCGGTCAACCGGAGCGGCACCTTCGATGTACAGGTCCGAGCGTCGGTCCGGATCGGCCGCCCAGGCGTACGGGTCGAAAGTCCCGCGGATCAACGCCGGGTAGGGCGGCAGCGCGCAATAGGCCCGGTAGGCCATCCGCCGCTCGTCGATCAGTCGCGGGCTGATCGTCTCCCCGTTGAGCGCGCGGACGATCTCGGCCGCATCGCAGAAGAAGATGTCCTCGCCCAGCCCCGTCAGCTCACCGGCCCGCAGCAGATAGACCCGGAGCACCCACAGATAGCGGATGACCTCACTCCGCGCCTGCTCGCGATCTCGCGAGATCTTTCCCCAGGTGGCCAACTGATGACGCAGCAGCATCGCGTGCACCGGATGTCGGCGCTCCAGCTCCTGCCACGCCACTTCCCGTCGGGCCTCCTGCTCGGCCAGCATCGCCTTGTAGTCGGCGGTGCTCTGCGCCCGCTGGGCCAGCTGAGCGTCGATCCAGCTGGGGTCCTCGGCCGGGCGTGGGATCGAGAGCTCGAACTCATGCGGTCCACGGTGTCCGTACTGATCATTGAAGGTGGCCCGGTCGATGACGCCGTCGGCAAGCTGTTCCAGCCCGTCCAACAGGCCAAGGCTCGCCAACCGGCCGTGCCGGCCACCCAGTCCCGCCGTCAGTGCGTTGGCGGCCTCGTCGCCGGCCAGTCGCTGCAACCGCTTCCGGGTGGTGACGAACGAGGCTCCGCTGGAGCGGGTCGCCGCCGACAGCATCCAGCTGACCCGCTCGAACTCCGGCTTGAGCACATCGGCCCATAGCTCAGCCAGATCTGGACCGGAGTCCACCAGGGCGACCTCGGCGCGCCGCCGGGCACACAGGTCCGGATGCGCGTCCAGGTACGCCGCGAGCACCCGAGAGTCCCGTCGGGCCTCGCCGATCACGTGCGCCGCCATCGGCAGGATCGCCCGCAGCACCCGCAACGGGTGGGCCGGGATCGACGGGATCTCCAAGCCGTCCGGCAGCTGACCGAAGACCTCGTCACTCAGGTTGCGGAACGCCCGTTCGGACACCCCGACCGCCCCGGACAAGGTCATCATCACGCTGACGTTGAGGTAGATGCGCCCACCGATCCGCCCGTACCCGACATACGGCGGGATCGAGGCGGTCGCCATCGCATCGGAGAGGAAGGTCTGTACCGCCGACCAGGTGGCCGGCGTCATCACATCCGGGATGGCCTCGCCGACATTGGTGTTGGTCCAGAGAAAGTCGCCGTTGCGGCTGTCGTTCCACGGATCCAGATCCCGGGGCAGCACGGTGATCGGCCGGGCCTGCACGAGAAACAGCTCATCGCCCGCGCGGCACCACTCGATGTCCATGGCACGGCCGTAGTGCTCCTCGACGGCCAAGCCCAGCGCGGCCAGCCGTTCGGCCTGATCCGCAGTCAGAGTCGGCTGTATCTCGGCGACGGCCGACGAGGACAGCCGCCCGGTATGGCGCTCGACGGTGAAGGTGTCCGGCGTCACCAGGCCGCCGACCAGTGCCTCCCCCGACCCCCACGCGGCGTTGATCACGACCAGCGTCCGGTCTCCGCTCACCGGGTCGGCCGTGAACATCACGCCGGACGCGTCGGCCGGGACCAGGCGCTGCACGACGACCGCGGTGGTCACGTTCTGCTCCGCGATCCGGCGCTGCCGCCGGTAGGCCACCGCCCGCTCACTGTGCAGGGAGTCCCAGCAGTCGCGGACCGCATCCAGCAACTCCTCGCCGTGGATGTCGAGATAGCTCTCCTGCTGGCCGGCACCCGAGGCCGTGGCCAGGTCCTCCGAGGTGGCCGACGACCGGACCGCCACGGCCGGCCGGCCGAGGGCCGCGTACGCGGACATGATCGCTTCGGCGACCTCGGTGGGCATCCGACCGGCCTCCCGGTACGCCCGGTAGGCCTGAGCGGTCACGCAGAACCCGTCTGGCACCGGAAAACCCGCGGCGATCAGCCGGGCGAGCGAGGCACCCTTGCCACCCCACTCCGCCACCTCGACCGGCGGGTCAGACGGGTTCGACGAGTCGAAGAGGGGGCGTACGTACACCGTCAGCGAATCAGCCCACGCTGACCCACTGCCGGCTCTGCGCCGACCGGAGCATCGCATCGCAGATCTTCGCTGCGCGCAACCCGTCGGCGAAGGTGGACATCCCCTCGGGGACCTCGCCCTCGCCGTCGTAGGCATCGACCGCGGCGTAGGAGTCAGCGACGTAGTTCTCGAAGCACTGCGCATAACCCTGGGCGTGTCCGGCCGGGAGGGTCGACAGCCGGCGCTGGTCGGCCCCGTGCTGGTTGGGGTCGCGGACCAGGATCCGCTGGTTGTCCTCGGCGCCGAGCCAGAGCTGCTCGGGTCGCTCCTGGTCGAAGACCGCGCTCTGCTGCATACCGTCGACCTCCACCCACAGCCGGTTCTTGCGGCCGGCGGCCAACTGGCTGATCACCGCCGACCCGGCCACGTCGGCCGCCGTCCGGAACAAGATCAGCGCCGAGTCCTCGGTATCCACGTCGACCAGCGGCGCGTCGCTCTGCACGGCGCTGAAGCTGGCCGCGGTCGCCGCCGGCCGCTGCTTGATGGTGATCGACGTGGTCGCCACCAGATCGGCGATCCGGTCGCCGGTCACCCACTCCATCAGGTCGCACCAGTGCGAACCGATGTCACCGAACGCGCGGGACGGGCCGCCGGCCTTGCTGTCCACCCGCCAGCTGGTCGAGTTCGGGTTCAGCAGCCAGTCCTGCAGGTAGCTGCCGTGCACCAGGTTGACCGCGCCGAAGTCCTCGCTCTGCACCCGGGCCCGCATCTCGCGCGCCATCGGGTGGAACCGGTACGCGAACGGGATCGTGTTCACCACGCCGGTCCGGGCGGCGACATCGGCGGCATGCTGGGCGTCGGCCACCCCGATGCCCAGCGGCTTCTCGCACAGCACGTGCTTGCCGGCCTCCATCAGGGCGACGGAGTACGGCACGTGCGAGGCGTTCGGCGTGCAGATGTGCACGATCTCGGCATCGCTCGCGACCACCTCGTCGATGTCGGCGTACGCGTGCTCGACCCCCCAGTCGGCCGCGACTTCGCGGGACCGTTCAGGGCTGGAGGCCATCACCCCGACCACCTGGGCTCCGGCCAGCAGGGCCGCCCGGCGGTGCACCTCGCCGATGAAGCCGGCGCCGAGGATGGCCACGCGCCGCGTTGCTGAAGATGCCATGAAGGTCAGCCTAGGGCGGGCGGCGGCCGAGCCGCCGCCGGGCAGAATGATTGCCGTGCCGGCCGCCCGGATCTTGATGATCGAGGACAGTGACGCGATCCGGCTGCCTGTCGTGACGGCGCTGAGCGCGTACGGCTTCGCGGTGGACTCGGCACCCGACGGTGCCGACCTGGAGCGCCGGCTGCCGGCGTTCCGGCCCGACCTGGTCATCATGGACGTGATGCTGCCCGGCCGCGACGGCTTCACCCTGCTCGGCCTGGTGCGCAAGGCGAGCACGGCCGCGGTGCTGATGCTGACCGCCCGGGACACGCTGGCCGATCGGGTGCAGGGCCTCACCGCCGGCGCCGACGACTACCTGGTCAAGCCCTTCGCGATGGCCGAGCTGGTCGCCCGGGTGCAGGCCGTGCTGCGTCGGACCCGTCCGGGCGGCAGCTCGATCTCGGTCGGCGACCTGGTGATCAACGAGGACGCCACCTCCATCACCCGGGACGGCGTGGCCCTCGACCTGACCGACACCGAGCGACGGCTGCTCGGCTACCTCGCCGCCCATCGTGACCGCGTCGTCAGCAAGACCCAGATCCTGACGGCGATCTGGGGCTACGACGGCTTCGACGAGAACGTGGTCGAGGTGCACGTCTCGTCGTTGCGCCGCAAGCTGGAGGCGGGCGGGCGGACCCGACTGGTGCACACCGTACGCGGCCGCGGGTACCTGCTCGGTACCTCGCCGTGACCGCCGCCGACCGCCCTGCTACGCCACCGCTGAACACGGTGTCGCTGCGGCTGCGGGTCACCACCGCGGTGATCATCGTGCTCGCCGTCATGCTGATCTTGCTGGGCATCGCGGTGAACGCGATCTTCGTGGCCCAGTCCGACCGCGCGCTGGATGCGCTGCTGGCCGGCCGGGCCGAGTTCGCGCAGCAGATGGCCCGGCGGGGCGTCGGCGCCCAGCAGATCGTCAACCGATCCGAGACCGAAGGGGTGCAGGCGTACCTGGTCTTACAGAACGGTCAGACCATCGGCGATGCGCCGCCCACCGGGCCACGGGTGAAGAGCATCACGGTGATCTTGAACGCGCCCACCCGGGTGGACGGCGCCTCGCTGACCCTGACCGTCGACACCTCACTGGTCGCCGGAGCCCGCCAGGCGCTGCGTCGCACGCTGCTGATCACCGGCCTGCTGGCCCTGGTGGTCAGCGCCGCACTGGTCGCGGCCGCGGTCCGCTACGCGTTGCGGCCGCTGGACGCAATGGCCGCGCTGGCCAAGTCGATCACCGAGGGCCACCGCGGCCGCCGGCTGTCCCCGACCCGAACCGACACCGAGATCGGCCAGACCGCCCGGGCGATGGACGAGATGCTCGACGAGCTGGAGGGCGCCGAGACCCGGGCCCGGCAGGCCGAGGAGCGCACCCGGGCCTTCCTGGCCGACGCGGCGCACGAGCTGCGGACCCCGATCACCGGAGTGCAGGCGGCCGCCGAGACGCTGCTCCACCACGGTGACCAGCTGCCCGCCGACGACCGCGAGCACCTGCAGGCGTTGTTGATCCGGGAGGCCCAGCGCGCCGGGACGTTGATCTCCGACCTGCTGGCCGCCGCCCGGCTGGACGCCGGAGTCGACCTCGACCTGATACCGGTCTCACTGGGCGCTCTGGGCTGGGCCGAGGTGGACCGAGCCCAGACCCTGCACCCACGGGCCAGCGTGACGATGAGCGGACCGGACGTGATCATCGAGGCCGATGCCGGCAAGGTGAGCGGGATCCTGCGCAACGTGATCGACAACGCGATGCGGGCCGCCGGGTCGGAGGGGCAGGTGCACGTGACGTTGCGCAGTGACGGTCAGTGGGCGATCTTGGACGTCTACGACTCCGGACCCGGCGTACCGCCGTCGGAGCGGGAGCGGATCTTCGAGCGGCTGGTCCGGCTTGATCACAGCCGGACGGCTGACTCGGGCGGATCGGGCCTCGGGCTGGCGATCGCGCGCGGCTACGCCCGGGCGCACGGCGGCGACCTGGTCTGCCTGGATCCCGGCGGTCGCGGGGCCTTGTTCCGACTGACCCTTCCGCTCGCCGTTCCGCGACCGGAGATGACGCTGTGAGCGGCGACGGCTTGGCGGCGTTCCCGACCGTCGCTGCCTGGCGGCATGTGGCTGATCGCACCGGCGTCGAGGTCGCCTTCTTCTCCTCCGCTGATCAGGGCTGGCGGATCGAGGGCAGCTGCGGCGCTGTCGAGGCCGGGGCGGCCTGGATCTGCCGGTACCTGGTCGAGATCGACGCGGGTTTCCGGACCCGGCGCGCGGAGATCGTCGGGCAGTTCGGCGCTGGGACGCTACGCCGGACCCTCCAGGCAGATGGCCGGGGTGAATGGCTGGTGGACGGCGTACCGGCTCCGGAGCTGTCCGGCTGCCTGGACGTCGACCTGGCGGCCTCGGCCATGACCAACACGCTCCCGATCCACCGCTTGGACCTCCAGCTCGGCGTCGAGCGAGACGCGCCGGCCGCGTACGTCCTGGTCGAGGGTCTCGCCGTGTCCCGGCTGCCGCAGACGTATCGTCGGCTCCCCGAGGGTCCCGAGGGCCCACGCTACGACTACGCCTCGCCGACTCACGACTTCCGCGCGACCCTTAGCTTTGACGCGTCCGGCCTCATCCTCGACTATCCCGAGATCGCGACCCGGTTGCTCTGACTCCCCTGTCCCTCCCCCGTGCCTCCCCCTCCCTTGCCCTTGTCAGAATCGGACGCTGCGTTCGTTCCTTGCGCTGCACTCCGGTTATATCCGGCGTGCAGCGCGAACATCGGACGCAGCGTCCGATTTTGACTGGAGGGCTAGGAGTGGTTTCGGAGCATGCTCACCAGGGCGGACTTCTTCTTGCCCGAATAGTCCGAAAGGCCTAGCTGCTTCGCTCGCTTACGCAGATCCGCTACGGTCCAGTCGTCGTACGACCCCGCCTCGTAGACCTTGTCGTCCTTCACGCTCGGCCCCGGAGTCTTCTTGCCTGGCATTCCTCCTCCTTCTCAGTTGGCCGGCCGCGAATCTTCCTCGTCGCTGCGGCGCAGCTGGTCCCGCCACGCCCGCCCGAGCGCGTGGGGCAGGACCGCGATCATGATGAGCACCAGCGCGGTGGCCCCAGCGGCGATCCAGGCGCTCTGCCGGTCGAGCACGACGTCGAAGATCAACAGCACGGTTCCGATCAGGACTAGCCCTACCCCGAACAAGGTCACCCTAAGCAGCACGTGCGCGACCTGGACGACCACTTCCTTGGCTTGCTTGCGGAACAGCACGCGATGCAGATTGACCGGCGCCAGCGCCAGCGCGGTGGTCAGAACGGCGGCCAGCACCAAGACCAGGTAGACCCGGATCTGGTAGGTCTCCAGCTCGGTGAACCGGTTCTGGAAGGCGATGGCCAACAGAAAGCCGGTGATGATCTGCGTTCCGGTCTGGGTGACCCGGAGCTCCTGGAGCATCTCGTTCCAGTTGCGGTCCATCCGCTCGTTGAGCGTCTCGTTGCGGCCATCGTCCTGGTCGACGTCCTCGCGCTCCGATCGCTGCGCCGCCTGGTCCACCGTGCCGCCTCTCTCGTCCGACTGTCGTGTTTACAGGCTAAATCACCGATCCGACCAGCCGCCGGTCTCAGTCGCTGAAGACCCGGATCCGGTTGATCAGATCCTCCAAGGAGTCCTCGAACTCGACCTCGTACCCGTCCTGAGCCAGTTCCCCGGCGAGGCTGAGCAGCCGCGGGTAGTCCCCGAGATCATTCGACTCGAAGAACTCCACGTCCTGAGCCACCGAGTAGGTGAAGTCGGTCGTCGCCGACTCCAACAGCAGGTGTCCGAGCAGGAACGTCGCGAAAGCCCGGTAGATCAGCACGCTGTCACGGTCGCTGAAGCCGTACTTGGCCAGCGCCTCGAGGAAGCTCTCGACCCACCGCAGACTACGCAGCGGCGGCCGTAGCCACGGTGCGGCCGGGGGCCGGGTCGCCACCAAGGGGAACACCCGGGGATGGGCCACCGCGATGTCGCGTACGCCGTGGGCGAGCATCTGCAGGTACTCCTGCCACGACCCGGGCAACGGACCGGTCATGGTCTTCTCCCAGAGCTCGTTCATCACGAACTCCACGACCCCGTCGAGCAGCTGCTCGCGCCCAGGGATGTAGCGGTACAGGGCCATGGCCTCGACACCGAGCGCACTCCCAAGCCGGCGCATGGTCAGCCGGTCGCGGCCGTGCTCGTCGATCAGTCGGACGGCCTCGCGCAGGATCTGATCTCGACCGAGGGGGCGCCGGCTGGCCGCGGGCCGACCGTCGGCGACCCCGTCGTCGACGAGATCCTCGCCCATCCTTCACTCCTCGTCGCTACACACCGCTGTGAGGCGCCGGGTCCCGACCAGCCATCGACCCCCACAGGCAGGTACAGCGCAAACGTCGTACCTTGACATTGGCTCACGCGTAGGCCAACCGGGTGCCTGTCGTTCGTGATCATAGTTGCATACCTACCGAAAGGAACGGCGATGGCTGGAGGCGACGAACAGGTCGAAGGCAAGGTGACCGAGGTCGAGGGCGACGTCGAGGAGAAGGTGGGCGACGCGACCGACGATTCCGACCTCCAGGCCGAGGGCGTCCAGGACCAGGCGATCGGCAAGGCGGAGCAGGCGATCGGCGAGGCCAAGGAGGCCTGGCAAGAGGTCCGCGACGACGGCTGAGCGCACCCGGGTTTACTGAGGTATGGCCCACCCGTCCGTCAGGCGGGTGGGCCGCCAGAACTTCGGTCGGGCTAGACCCGGCCGGCGCCCGTCGAGATGTGCTCGATGATCGCGGTGGTCGAGACCGATGGCGTACGCGGCAGGTACACCACCTCGCAGATGTCGTTCAGGAAGTCGAACTTCCCGGCCCAGTCATCGCCCATGACCAAGATGTCGGCGCTCTGCGCCAGCACGTACTCACGCTTCTGCTCGAGGCTCTCCTCGAGGAAGACGTCGTCGACGACCTTGAGACTGGAGACGATCTCCAGCCGCTCGTCCTGGCTGAAGACCGGATTGCGACCCTTCTTGGAGAAGTTGAGGGCATCAGAGGAAACCCCGACCACCAGCCGGTCACCGAGGGCCGCCGACCGGGTGAGCACCCGGATGTGCCCGACGTGCAACACGTCGAAGGTGCCGAAGGTGATCACGGTGGTCTTGGTCACGGCTCACCACCCTAAGGGGACGGAGACGGAGCGCTTACTCACGGCCACGCGTGAACTCGGCGCGCCAATGCGGGTCGTCCGGCGGTCCGAGTTCGTCGATCGCCACCGAAGTCAGGCCCTCGGCTGCATAGGACTCGATCTCGCTTCGACTCAGCGGCCACGGCGGTCCCGCGCCGGCCGGACCCTCGGCACGGCCGGCCGCCAGCACCAGCAACGTCCCGCCCGGCGCCAGGAAGCGGGCCACGTGCTTGATCACGGTCGGCCGCAGCCGCACCGGGAGAGCCTGGGTGGTGTAGCTCTCCAACACCAGGTCGAAGTGTCCGGTCCACTCCTGCGGCGGATCGAGCACGTCAGCGACCCGGAAGTCGACCGGACTGGCGGGGAAGCGGTGGCGGGCGGCGGCGATTGCGGTCGGCGAGATGTCGAAGGCGATCACGCCCCAGCCCAGCCCGGACAGGTACGCCGCATCATCGCCGAGGCCGCTGCCCACCACCAGGGTTCGGTGGGCCGTGTGCGGCACCGGCCGATGCGCAGCCCATTCGACGAGGAGCGGGTGCGGTTCGCCGCGATCCCAGGGCACGATGGCCTGACCGCCGGCGGCCTCGGCGTACAGCTGCTCGAACCAGCCCGTCGGGTCCCCGGCTTGCAGTGCCGCCGCGGAGAGCCGGTTGGCGTCGGCTTCGCGATCTTGCTCGACCATGGCTCCATCCTGCACCGGTCAAGCGAGGTCGTGCAGCGCTCCCTCCAACTGATCCAGCCCAGATTGGAGCTGGGCTTCGGTGATCACGATCGGCGGAGCCAGCCGGATGGTGGAGCCGTGGGTGTCCTTGGCCAGCACGCCGCGGCGGGCCAGGGCCTCGCACAGGTCGCGTCCGGAACCGAGCGCCGGATCGATGTCGACTCCGGCCCACAGGCCGCGGGACCGGACGGCGCGTACGCCGTGCCCGACCATCGCGTCCAGCCGAGCACGCATGATCATCCCCAGCTCGGTGGCCCGCTGCTGGTACTCGCCGGTGGCCAGCAGGTCGACGACGGCCCGACCCACCGCGGAGGCCAGCGGGTTGCCGCCGAACGTGCTGCCGTGGGTGCCGGGACGAAGCACGCCGAGCACCTCCTGGTCGGCCACGACCGCCGACACCGGCACGATGCCGCCGCCGAGGGCCTTGCCCAGCAGGTAGACGTCGGCGATCACGTCCTCGTGCTCGCAGGCGAGCGTGCGGCCGGTGCGGCCCAGTCCGGACTGGATCTCGTCCGCAACGAACAGGATGCCGTGCTGTTTCGTGAGCGCCCGGACGCCCGGCAGGTAACCCGGTGGCGGGATGCGCACTCCGGCCTCGCCCTGGATCGGCTCGATCAGCACCGCGACGACCTCGTCGGTGATCGCCGCCGAAAGCGCGGCCAGGTCCCCGTAGGGAACGGTCACGAAGCCCGGGGTGTAGGGCCCGAAATGATCATGCGCCTCAGGGTCGTCGGAGAAGCTGATGATGGTTGTGGTCCGGCCGTGGAAGTTCCCGGCCGCGACGACGATCTTGGCGCGGCCGTCGGGCACGCCCTTGACCTGGTAGCCCCAGCAGCGGGCCACCTTGATCGCCGACTCCACCGCCTCGGCGCCGGTGTTCATCGGCAGCACCATCTCCTTGCCCACCAGCCGGGCCAGCCCGTCAGCGAAGGGCGCCAGCTGGTCGTGGTGGAAGGCGCGGGAGGTCAGGGTCACCCGGCCCAGCTGCTGCTGGGCCGCGGCCACCAGATCGGGATGACCGTGGCCGAAGTTGGTGGCGGAGTAGGCGGCGAGGAAGTCCAGGTACTCCACCCCGTCGACGTCGGTGAGCACCGCGCCGGCGCCGCTGGCCACCACGACGTCCAGCGGGTGGTAGTTGTGGGCGACCCGGTCGTTCTCGATGTCCAGCAGCCGGTGGGCCCGGCTCGAGACCTGATCCAACACGCTCATCTACGATCCTCCGTTGTTGCGACTGCGGATTTCCTGGGTGCAGCACTTGATGCTGCCGCCGCCCTTGGTCAGCTCACTCAGCTCGATCGCGCAGGGGCGGTAACCGGACGCGGCGATAGCCTCGCGCAGACCGAGAGCGCCGGCCGGGACGAACACGTTGAAACCGTCGCTCACGCAGTTGAGCCCGAAGGCGTACGCATCTTCCTGATCGGCAACGATCGCGGTCGGGAACTGCTCGGCGAGCAGCCGACGGCTCTCGGCACTGAACGCGGCCGGGTAGTAGGCGATGTGGTCCTGCTGGTCGTCGAGCACGGTGAGGGCGACGTCGAGGTGATAGAACCGCGGGTCGACGAGCTCGAGACTGAGCACCGGCCGGCCGGTCAGCGACGCCAGCTCGGCGTGGGCGGCCCGAGTGGTGCGGAAGCCGTACCCGGCCAGGATCGTGTGGGACAGGACGACGAAATCACCCTCCGCCTCATTGACCGCGGTCGGCACGATGACCTCCCCACCGCCGTACACGATGCCGTTGCGCGAATGCCACTCGGCGTGCCGGGCGGCCTCCCCGGTCCGCTCGGGGTTGGCGAAGCGCGCCGTCAGCACCACCCCGTCGATCACCGTGGCCCCGTTCGCGGCATAGACCATGTCCGGCAGGCCCGGGACCGGGTCGAGCAGATCCACCCGGTGACCGAACGACTGATAGGCCGCGACCAGGCCGGCCCATTGCCGGAGAGCCAGATCGCGGTCGACCGGTCGGGCCGGGTCCATCCAGGGATTGATGGCGTAGCTGACCTCGAAGTAGGTGGGTGGGCACATGAGATAGTGACGCAACCTCGACCACCGAGCCGCTCTCGGCGCTCGGCCCAGCATCGTGGTGGTCACATCCACAGAGTAAGGTCCGAATGACGCAAATCTGGGCCGTAAACGTCCGAAGTTGGAGGTGTTTCGTTGCGACTCGATGACCTTGACCACAAGATTCTTGCGGCTCTGATTGCCGACGGGCGCGAAAGCTTCGCCGCCCTCGGACAGCGGGTCGGGTTGTCCACTGCGGCAACCAAGCGACGGGTCGACCGCTTGCGGCAGAAGCAGGTGATCCGCCGCTTCACGGCTGAGGTCGAACCGGCTGCCCTCGGCTGGACCATCGAGGCGTTCGTCGAGCTCTACTGCGAGGGCCGCGTGCCCCCGGACCGGATGCGCGACCTGGTGCGGATCATCCCCGAAGTGGTCGAGGCGTACACCGTGACCGGCGAGGCCGATGGCATCCTCAAGGTCCGGGCATCCGACACCGGCCACTTCGAGAAAATCCTCGGCGTCATCCGGAACCACCCCGGCGTCCTTCGCACCCGCTCGGCTCTGGTGCTTTCCCGCCTCTGAATGGTTCGTTTGCCATCTCCAGCGGGCAAAAGCCCCGTCTCGGCCGCACTCGAGGGCTCGTTTGCCATCTCCAGCGGCCAAATGACACCTACGCGGGCCCTGGCAAGGGCCGCGAAATTGGCCTGTGGATGACCGATTTCGCGCGTTCCCAGCGCCTCAGGATCATCGGTCATGGAGCACACCAACGGACATCGACCCGACGCCTTCAACCCTCGCCTTCCCTTCAGCCGCGCTGAGGCGCTTGCCGCCGGCCTCTCGATCAAGACCCTGACCGGCAAGCGATTCCAGAAGATCACCTGGGACAGCTACCTCGACCGCGGAGTGAAGATCACACCACAGATCCGCAGCCGGGCAGCGCTGAGGCTCGCACCAGCCGGATCACATATCAGCCATCACACGGCCGCCGAGCTCTGGAACGCGTACGTCCCCGGTGGCCCGGTCACGCACCTGACGACACCGTCCTCCGAAGGCCGGCTCGTGCGAAAAGGCATCAAGTCGCACTACTACGACAGCCACCTCCCGATGACCACTCTGCGCAACGGCCTCCCGGTGTCGACGCCCGAGCAGGTCTTGCTTGATCTCGCGGCGGTAGGCATGCCGCTCGTTGACCTCGTCGTCGTCCTCGACGGCATGATCAAGGCCGAGCACTCGTCGCCCGAGGCACTGATCAAAGCCGCTGAGGGGTGGAACGGGCGCGGCCGCAAGCTCGCGCTCCGGGCGGCATCGCTGGCGCGCACGGGAGTGGACTCGCCAATGGAGACCAGGCTCCGACTGTTGATCGTTCTCGCCGGCCTGCCCGAGCCTCGAGTCAATCTGATCCTCCGCGGATGCGACGGCCAATGGAAGCGGCGGTTCGATCTCGCCTACGAGGATCTGCAGTTGCTCGTCGAGTACGAGGGCCGCCAGCATGCCGAGGATTCCGACCAGTGGACGAGTGACATCTACCGGCGCGAAGAGCTTGATCGCATGCACTGGCGCCTTGTCCTCGTCACCAAGGAGGGGATCTATCGCGAGCCGCTGCGAACACTCGAACGCGTACGTCAGGCTCTGCTCGACTGTGGTGCCACTGGCATTCCGGGAAGGTTCAAGCCGGAGTGGCGGCTGCACTTTCCCGGAATCTGATCGTCGTTTCGCCGCTGGAGATGGCAAACGACCCTCTACATCCGCGACAGCCGGTCCCTCTCCCCGCTCGAGATGGCAAACGAACCAAAGGATGGCACCGACACCGACACGCGGCCGAAGGAGTACGTTCATACCGATGTGCCCGACCCGAAGGCCTCTCCGTTGACCGAACCGGCCAGTGCTCCGGTCCGGCGGATCCGCGTCACCGATTTCCAGGCGGCCAAACGCAGCGGAGAGCGCTGGGCGATGCTCACCAGCTACGACCAGTACACCGCGGCGCTCTTCGACCGGGCCGGGGTCTGGGCGCTGCTCGTCGGTGATTCCGCGGCCAACAACGTCTACGGCTACGAGACCACCTTGCCGGTCACGGTCGATGAGATGCTGCCGCTGGTCCGGGCGGTGGTGAGGTCGACCAGACGAGCCTTCGTGATCGGTGACCTGCCCTTCGGCTCCTACGAGGACGGTCCATCCCAGGCGCTCGAGACCGCGATCAGGTTCATGAAGGAAGGCGGCTGTCACGCCGTCAAGTTCGAGGGCGGTATCCGGGTGGCCGACCAGATCAAGAAGGTCACCGACGCCGGGATCCCCGTGATGGGCCATATCGGCTTCACTCCGCAGAGCGAGCATCAGCTCGGCGGCTACCGCGTGCAGGGACGCGGCGACGACGCGAAGAAGCTGATGGAGGACGCGTACGCGGTCGCCGAGTCCGGGGCCTTCGGCCTGGTTCTGGAGATGGTCCCGGGCGAGCTCGCCAGCCAGGTCACCGCCGAGATCGCCATCCCCACAGTAGGCATCGGCGCAGGCCCGGACTGCGACGCGCAGGTACTGGTCTGGCAGGACATGGTCGGCCTGCGCCAGGGGAAGATGCAGCGCTTCGTGAAGCAGTACGCCAACCTGGCGGACATCGTCCACGAGGCGGCCAGCCGCTATGTCGAGGAGGTGCGCAGCGGGGCGTTCCCGACCGCCGACCACACCTTCCCCACCACCGTGCCGCCCCAGCGATGATCGTCGCGGCCGGCCTCGAGGAGTACGCGTCATACCGGGCGGGACTTCCGGCGAAGACCACTCTCGGCCTCGTCCCCACCATGGGCGCGCTGCACGAGGGCCACCGCTCGTTGATCAGGATCGCCCGGCGCCGGGTCGATCAGGTCGCCGTCAGCATCTTCGTCAACCCACTGCAGTTCGGTCCGAGCGAGGACTACGCCCGCTATCCCCGCCCGATCGAGGCGGATCTGGCCGCCTGCGAAGCCGAGGGCGTCGATGTCGTCTTCCTGCCAACGGTCAACCAGCTCTACCTGCCGGGTCGCCAGGTCAGCGTCAGCGCCGGTCCGCTGGGTCGGGTCTTCGAGGGCGCCGCCCGTCCCGGCCACTTCGACGGTGTGCTCACCGTGGTGCTCAAGCTGTTCCACCTCACCCGGCCCGATCTCGCGATCTTTGGCCAGAAGGATGCCCAGCAGCTGGCCTGCATCCAGCGGATGGTGCTCGATCTCAATGTCGGCGTGGAGATCGTCGCCGGGCCGATCATCCGCGAGCCGGACGGACTGGCGACATCCAGCCGCAACGTCTACCTCAGCCCTGCCCAGCGCTCACTCGCGCTCAGCCTGTCCACCGCGCTCGAGAAGGCCGCCACCCAGACCACGGTGCCGGCGGCCCGCGCGGCGGCGTACGAGACGCTCGACCGCGCAGCCGACGACTCGGCCTTCGAGCTCGACTACGCCGCCATCGTCCAGCCGGCCACCTTCGCCGAGGTCCCGAATGACCACACCGGGCCGGCCCTCTTCGTCGTTGCCGCACAGGTCGGCCGCACCCGGTTGATCGACAACGCGGCGCTCACGCTCGGCTGAGACGCATGGACGTGGACCAGGCGGCCGACGAGCTCTACGCCGTATCGCCGGACGACTTCATGGCCCGGCGTACCGTGCTGGTCGGTGAGGCCCGGGCCGCCGGCGACCGCGCGCTGGCCAAACAGATCGGGCAGCTGCGCAAGCCGACCCGCAGCGCATGGCTGGTCAATCTGCTGGCCCGCGAGGAGGGCAGCAAGATCACCGAGCTGCTCGAGCTCGGTGCCGCCCTGCAGCGGGCTCAACAACGGATGGAGGGCGACGAGCTGCGTCGGCTGTCCAAGGAACGCCGGAGGCTGATCGACGCGCTGAGCCGGGTCGCGGGCGACCTCGGCCGGGCCCAGGGCTACGAAGCCGCCGACGCGGCGACGCAGGAGGTCAGTCAGACGCTGCAGGCCGCCCTCAGCGACCCCGAACTCGCGGCCAAGGTCGTCGCCGGCAGGGTCTCCCAGGCGGCGAGCTACGGCGGTTTCGGCCCGGAGGATTTGGCGTCCGCGCTCGCCGCGTCGATGCCGACGGCCGAGCCGAAGTCCGAACCCGCAGCTGAAGCCGCCACAGCGAAAGCGGCTCGGGAGGCCGCCGATGCCGCTCGGGCCGAGGCCGAGGAGGCCGCTGCCGTCGCCGAGGCAGCAACGGCCAAAGCCGACGAGCTCGCCGATCGGGTGGAGTCGCTGCGCGCCGAACTACGCGCCGAGGAGAACCGCGAACGTGAGGCGCGGGAGGAGGCCCGGGCGGCCCGGAAGCGGCTCACCGAGCTCACCCGGGTCGCCGCCGCTGCCGAGGACGACGCTCGCGCGGCCGAGGGACGGAGCTAGCCCGACCGCCCTTCGACAAGCTCAGGGCTCATGTCATCGTCGGGGCTGATCTCTGCGACCAGATGGAGCAGCAGCGCGGATCCGCGACGTGCGGCCGGCAACACGATGCCGGCGGTTTCCAGTACCCGGCCCGACATCAGCAACGACTCTCCGTTCGCCGACCAGGGGGGCGTCACGGCCTGGGCCTCGGCCGATCGGGTGCCGACCACCTCCAGCCGATAGGTGGCCGTCGAATCCAGGCCGTCCAGCCGGACGCGGCGTACCCCCGACTTCTCCAGCCAGGTGAAGGCGAACAGGGCCGCCGCCTTGTCGTCGGCCACCACCCCGTGTGCACTGAACCCGCCGTCGCTCTGGTCGGACCGCACCGTGTGTCCGGTGTGCAGCAACGTCCGGTGCTGCTTGTGGATCGCAAGCCAGCGGTGGATCGAGCGGAGACTTTGGGGGGCCTGTTTGCGCAGGTCCAGGCCAAGCCCGAGCTGACCGAAGAAGGCCGAGATCGCCCGGAAGCCCGGTGAGGCCCCGTCCTCCGGCTCGTCGTACGCGGGTTGCCAGATCAGACCTGGTGGCCGCAGCTGCACCATCGCCGCGAAGCCCCGATGTCGGGCCATGGCGTCGGGCGCCCGATCGGTCCCGCTGCTGCGCTTGGCCATGGCCAGGTCCATCGCCGGCGACACCACGGTCATCGCCGGATACCGCTCCCGCAGGGCATCCAACAACCGATAGCCGGCCAACGTGCTGGCGTGCCGGGCCCGCGCGGTGCCCGGGCGGCGGTCGACCACCGCCGACCATTGCAGCAACGAGACCGGATGCTGGTTCAACAACTTGGTCAGTCGCTCCCACGCATGGACCATGGCCGGGCGGACGGACAGATCGAGCACCGGTTCAGCGACGCCGTCACGGGTAGAGGTGAGCAGCCAGTCGGGATGGTCGGTGACGATCGTCGAGCTGGGGTCGAGCCGATCCGGCTCGATGGCCAGACCCACCTCGAGATCGAACTCACCGATCCGGCTGAGCAACCCCGCCAAATGATCAGGCGTCTCGGTATCGGCGGCTCCGTCGTGGTCCGAATACGGATCGAGTCCCGCGCGAACGCACCACCCGAGGTCGAGCAGGATGGCCTCTGCGCCGACCGCCGCCGCATACTCGGCCAGCAACAGCATGGCCTGCGGGTCGTGCGAGGCGAAGGCCGGCGCAGTCGCGTCGAAGATCAACGGCGCCGGATGGCCGCCGGCCCGCCGGGCGTTGCGATGCAGCCGGGCGGCGGCGGCGTCCAGCCCGAGCCCCCAGGACCACAGCACCCAGGGCGAGTGGTACGACTCCTCCTGTCCGAGGACCACCTCTCCGGCGGCCAGCCGCTCACCGCCTCCGAGGTAGCTGCGGGTCCCGGCGGTGACACATCGATGGGACGTCGCCCCGGTGAAGGCCACATGGGCCTGCCAGACCTGACCCCGCTGGAAACCGGCCCACGCCTCGCCGACCAGCAGCTGAGCCAGTTCACCGCCGTCGCTGTCGTTCGTCAGACCGCCGGGCCGCAGGGGCACGGTGGCGATCGGCGATCCGTCGAGCTCGATCCGGTGGGTCGCGCTGTCTCCGGCGGGCAGGTAGAGGCTGAGCCCGTCCAGCCAGTAGGGCCGATCAGCATGGTTGGTGATCCCGGCTCGGCAGCAGACCACCCCCGCGTCGGTCAGCTGGATGGCGAGGTCGAGGCTGAGCTGCGCGACCGGATCCTCCGCCTCGATGATCACCGTGTCGGCACCGATCTCGACCACGCCGCCGGACAGCTCGGTCTCGCTGAACAGCCGGGCCTGGCAGGAGGCCACGGCCCAAGCTGTGGGCCCGCCGTCGCGGGCGCCGGACAGAGCGGGGTCGGCGCGCCACGCATCGCCCGGCTCCGGGATCAGGCAGAACAGCGGCTCGACCGCGTCCAGCGCCGTCCACGGATCGGTCCGACCGGCCAACTCGCCGAGGTCGGCGCCCCAGTGCCGTACCACCGGCAGGGCGGTCGGCGAGAGCTGCAACAGCAGGCTCACACCGCCGGAACGCAGATGCAGCAGCGGAGTCTGGATGCCAAGATCGCCCGGCGGGACCCTGTCCAGGGTCGCAGCCGCGTCCTGTTCAACCATCTGACTCTCCCCCAAGGGCATCCGTTTCGGCATGCAAGTTGGCGTCTCGGCGACAACTTACTTCTCACCACCCGCGAAGAGAAAGCCGACCCGCTGCGGTTCGCATCACCACTCGTGATTCCGGCGGGTACCGCACGCCGGACCGGCGCGTGGCACGATCGGCATCGTGCCTTCCGAGCGTCTACGCCGCTGCGCGGTGATCGCCAACCCCACCAAGGTGTCCGACGGGTTCCGCGACGCCATCACCAGCCGGATGGCCGAGACCGGCTGGGCCGAGCCGCTGTGGCTGGAGACCACCGCCGACGACCCCGGGCGGTCGATGACGAGGTCCGCCCGCGAGGCCGGACCCGATCTCGTCATCGCGGCCGGCGGCGACGGCACCGTGCGGATCGTGGCCGATGGACTGGCCGGCAGCGGCATCGCCATGGGCATCGTGCCGGAGGGCACGGCGAACCTGCTGGCCCGCAACCTCGACCTGCCGATGGATGAGGCCGATGCGATCGAGGTCGCCCTGGGTGGTCGGACCCGCACCATCGACCTGATCGAGATCACCGTCGACGACCGGGAACCGGAGCATTTCGCGGTGATCGCCGGCGTCGGCGTCGACGCGATGATCATGGACGAGGTGCGACCGGAGCTGAAGGCCAAGATCGGATCGGCGGCGTACTTCGTTGCGGCCGGCAAGGCCCTCGGCCGGCTGCCGATCCCTCTGACGATCAAGGTCGACGACCGTCGGGTGCATCGGCGGCGACGGGCGATGGTCTGCCTGATCGGCAACGTCAGCCAGTTGACCGGCAACATCACCATGCTGCCCAGGGCCAAACCGGACGACGGGCGGCTCGACGTCTACATCGCCTCACCGCACCGGATCACCCACTGGATCCGGGTGTTCGTCCGGCTGGTCACCCGAAACCGGCGCGGCGACGACCGGGTCGACGAGTGGCAGGGCCGGCGGGTGGAGGTGCGACTGGCCGGGCGCGACTCCTACCAGCTGGACGGCGACGTGGCAGGCGAGTTGCTGAAGTTCGTCGCCGAGGTGCGGCCGGGCGCTCTCACCGTGTGCGTGCCCGAGGCCGACTGATGGCGCTCACGGTCCTGGTCACCGGGGCCTCCGGATTCGTCGGATCGCATCTTGCGCAGGCCCTCATCGGGGCCGGGCACACCGTACGCGCGATGACCCGGGATCCCTCGTCCTACTCGGGTGCCGGCGAACCGGTCGCCGGAGATGTTCGCGATCCGGACAGCCTCGCCGGCGCCCTGGACGGCGTCGACGCGGCGTACTACCTCGTGCACTCGCTGGACGAGGCGGACTTCGAGCGCAAGGACGCCGAGGCGGCGCGGAACTTCGCGGCCGCGGCCGCTTCGGCCGATCTGGAACGGATCATCTATCTCGGCGGCCTCGGCCGGGAGGAGCACGAGCTGTCCGCACACCTGCGCTCCCGGCGGGAGGTGGAGCGGCTGTTGGCCGCCGGTCCGGTGCCGGTGACCGTACTTCGGGCGGCCATCGTGATCGGGCATGGCGGCATCTCCTGGGAGATCACCCGCCAGCTGGTCGCCCATCTGCCGGCCATGGTCGTACCGCGGTGGGCGACGACGAGGACCCAACCGATCGCGCTGCGGGACATGACTCGCTACCTGGTCGCGGTCCTGGAGCCGGCCGACGCGCGCGGCCGGACGTTCGAGGTCGGCGGGCCGGACGTGCTGACGTACGCCGAGATGATGAGGCGGGTCGCCCGGCTGCATCACCATCGGCCGTTGCCGATGCTCGCGGTCCCCCTGCTGACACCGCGGTTGTCGTCGTACTGGCTGGCTCTGGTCACCGACGTGAACACCGCGACGGCCCGTAACCTGGTCGACTCGATGAGCAACGAAGTGATCGTGCAGGACACCTCGATCACCGATCTCGTGCCGGACCGGCCGATGGGCTACGACGACGCCGTTCGGGAGGCGTTCGAGCAGCGCGCGGCGGCTCTCGCCGAAGCCGAACCCGGCGGGCGATGACGGGCCGGCGGGCGCGGCTGGTCGGTCGGGCCATCGGTCTGGTGCGCCCGGTGCTGGTCGACAAGGTCGAGCGCGACCACCGGCAGTCCGACCGGGCGTTCCTGCGCCGGCGGATCGTCGTCGGGATCACCATCGTGGTCGGTGCGACCATCCTCGGCCTGTCGTTCTCCACCGAGCAGGGCAGCCAGGAGTTCTATCTGCTGACCTTCGCGTTGGCCGCGACCTGGGCGTTGGGCAGCGTGGCGTCCGGGCCGCTGCATCTGGGACACATCGTGCTCGGTGGCGTACGTCGGCGACCGATTCTCACCCCGATTCTCGTCGGTCTGGCGCTGGCCGCGATCTTCATCGCCGGCGGTTTGATCATCCGCAACATCCCGGTCCTGGCGCGGTTCACCGAGGACGTGCTCGGCTACGCGCGCTACGGAACACTGTGGCTGGTCGCGATCATCACCCTGGTCAACGGGATCGCCGAGGAGCTGTTCTTCCGCGGTGCGCTGTTCGCGGCGATCGGCGTCCGTTATCCGGTGATCATCTCGACGGTGATCTACACGCTGGCCACGATTCCCGGCGGAAATCCGGTGTTGGTCTTCGCCGCCGCGGTGCTCGGAGCGATCTGCGGGCTGCAGCGCCGGGCCGGTGGCGGCATCCTGGCCCCCGCCCTGACCCACATCACCTGGTCGATGACGCTGCTCTTCGTACTCCCGCCGCTGTTCGCCGCCGCCTGACGGTTTCCCATGTTGCATGGGAAACTGGCCGATTCCACAGGAAGTTTCCTACGGAATGCGCGAGTTCCCCATGTTGCATGGGAAACATGTGACGGATGGGACGCGACGGCTAGGCTGCGGGCGGTGGACCTTCGTAACGGTTCTCCTGGACGTGGCGGGTGCGTCCCCGTTGCGCGTTCAGCACCAGCGCCACGACGAGAGCGATCACCCCTCCCACGATCAGGATGATGCCGAGCGTGTCGTCGGTGAAGAACGGGATGTCGACGTTCAGCGCGAAGAGAAAGATGGCGCCGAGGACGATCAGGACGATGCCGATGCCAATACCCATGTTGACACTGTAAACCGGCGCTGATCAGCTCGCTTTCTTTGTCGACTTCTTCTTGGCCGTCGATTTCTTGGCCGTGCTCTTCTTCGACGCGCTCTTCTTGGCGGTCGTCTTCTTCGCCGGAGACTTTCGCGCCGCTCGGTTCCGCTCCACGCTCTGCCGCAACGCCTCGAGCAGGTCGATCACTTCGGCCTCGTCGGCCTTCTCGCCCTCTTCGCCGAAGGTAGCGGCGGTGTCCAGCTTGTCGCCCTGTTCCAGCTTGGCCGCGATCAAGGTCTTCAGCTGTTCCTGGTACTCGTCGCTGAACTTGTCCGGCGCGAAGTCGGTCGCCATGTTGTCCACGAGCGAGGACGACATCTTCAGCTCCTGCGCAGAAACCCGCACGTCGGCGTCCAGACTCGAGAAGTCCGCCTCGCGTACCTCGTCGTCCCAGAGCAGGGACTGCAGCATCAGGACCTTGTCTCGCGGCCGCAACGCGCCCAGCCGAGTCTTCTGCCGCAGCGAGAACTGCACGATCGCCGTGCGGTCGGTCTCCTCGAGAGTCCGGCGAAGCAATGTGTACGCCTTCACCGCCGTCTTCTCCGGCTCCAGGAAGTAGCTGCGCTCGAACATGATCGGGTCGATCTGCTCCGAGGGCACGAACTCGACCACCTCGATCTCCTTGCTCCGCTCCTCCGGAAGCGACTTGAGATCGTCCTCGGTCAGCACCACCGTGGTGGAGCCCTCCGCGTACGCCTTGTCGATGTGCTCGTACTCCACGACCTTGCCGCACACCTCGCACTTGCGCTGGTAGCGGATCCGGCCGCCGTCCTTGTCGTGCACCTGATGCAGGCCGACATCGTGGTCCTCGGTCGCGCTGTACAGCTTGACCGGAACGTTGACCAGGCCAAAGGTGATGGCCCCTTTCCAGATGGACCGCATAGCACTGAACATACGCTGACCCCATGGCCAAGGCGGCACAGGAGCAGACCGTCAGCGTCGACGGTCGCTTGGTCAAGATCAGCAACCTGGACAAGGTGCTCTACCCGGAGACCGGCACGACCAAGGCCGACGTGATCTCCTACTACGCGCAGGTCGGGGCGATCATGCTGCCGCATCTCTACCAGCGCCCGGCCACCCGGAAGCGCTGGCCCGACGGCGTCGGCGCGGGCAAGAACGGCAAGCCGCCGACGGTCTTCTTCAACAAGGATCTGTCGGCCGGGACGCCGGACTGGGTGGTCCGGCACAAGATCGCCCACCGCGACCATGACAACTTCTATCCGGTGGTCAACGATCTGGCCACCCTCACCTGGCTGGCCCAGCTGGCGGCGCTGGAGATCCACGTGCCGCAGTGGCGATTCGGTCGCAACGGCCAACCCCGCAACCCGAACCGACTGGTTCTCGATCTTGATCCCGGGCCTGGAGTGAGCCTGTCCGAGTGCGCCGAGATCGCGATCATGGTCCGCGACATCCTGCGCGGCATCGGGCACGACCCCGTGCCGGTCACCTCGGGTAGCAAGGGCATCCACCTGTACGCGCCCCTGGATGGCTCCCAGACACCGGAGCAGGCCAGCGCGCTGGCCCGGGAGCTCGCCCGGGCCCTGGAGGCCGACCATCGCGACCGGGTGATCAGCTCGATGAAGCGCTCGGACCGCGACGGCAAGGTCTTCATCGACTGGAGCCAGAACAACGGATCCAAGACCACGATCTCGCCCTACTCGCTGCGCGGCCGGGACCGGCCGATGGTGGCCATGCCGCGGACCTGGGAGGAGATGGCCGATCCGGATCTGGCTCAGCTGGACTACACCGAGGTGCTGGAGCGGATCGGCGAGCAACCGGACCCGATGGCCCCGATGGCCGATCCCGAGGCGCCGACGCGTCCTGAGCTTGTCGAAGGCGGTGTCCTGAGCTCGTCGCAGGGGCGCGATCGGCTGTCGCGCTACCGCAGCATGCGGGATGCGGCGAAGACTCCCGAGCCGGT
Source organism: uncultured Actinomycetota bacterium (assembly GCA_963711015.1). Lineage (GTDB taxonomy): Bacteria > Actinomycetota > Actinomycetes > Propionibacteriales > Propionibacteriaceae > Microlunatus. Next base: position 203,305 of record CAVQCQ010000007.1, on the reverse strand, counting down.
GCCGGCCGAGCCGGCCGGAGATGATCATGAAGGGTTCAGCTTCGTGATCCAGGAGCACCACGCTCGTCGGCTGCACTACGACTTCCGGCTGGAGCGCAACGGCGTACTGGTCAGCTGGGCAGTCCCCAAGGCGCCGCCGACCGATCCCAAGATCAACCATCTCGCAGTGCAGACCGAAGATCATCCGCTGGAGTACGGGTCGTTCGAGGGCACGATTCCCAAGGGCGAGTACGGCGGTGGCAAGGTCACCATCTGGGACTCCGGCACCTACAAGCTGCACAAGTGGCGAGAGGGCAAGGAGGTGATCGTCACCCTGTTCGGCCGGCCGGACGGCGGACTCGGCGGAGTGCGCAAGTTCGCGCTGATCCACACCGGGAAAGGCAGCGACTCCCAGCCCGAGAAGAACTGGCTGATGCACCTGATGCAGACCGATCCCGAAGATCTCGAGGGCGCCTCGACAGGCTCAGCGCGCATGGTTCCTGAGCCTGTCGAAGGGACTGTCGAGTTCCCCGAGGTCATCGCGCCGATGCTGGCCACGCCGATCGCGGCGAGCCAGTTCGGGGATGAGGACGGCTGGGCGTTCGAGATGAAGTGGGACGGCGTACGCGCCGTCGCCTATCTGGCCGGCGCCCAGGTACGGCTGCTCAGCCGGAAGGGCCGGGACGACACCGCGGCCTACTTCGACGTGGTGCCGGACCTCGCCCGGCTCGATGTGGAGACCGCGGTGCTGGACGGCGAGGTGGTGGTCACCGAGCCGTCGGGCCGGCCGAACTTCGGGCTGCTGCAGCATCGCATCAACCTGACCAGGCCGGCCGACATCGAGCGGGCGGCGAAGACCTGGCCGGCGCAGCTCATGCTGTTCGACATCCTCCATCTGAACGGCCGGTCATTGCTCAAAAGGACCTACGCCGAACGCCGGGAGATCCTCGAGGACCTGGTGCCCACACGCCGAGGCTCGCGGGTCCAAGTGCCGCCCATCTTCGACGACAATCTGACCGCGGCGCTGGAGACCAGCGCCGAGTTGCGCATGGAAGGCGTGGTCGCCAAACGGCTCAACTCGACCTACCAGCCCGGGCGGCGCGGCCACAGCTGGCTCAAGCTCAAACAGCATCCGGCCCAGGAGGTGGTGATAGGGGGGTGGCGACCGGGCCAGGGCCGCCGGGCCGGCGGCGTCGGCGCCCTGCTGATCGGGGTGCCCACCGACGAGGGCCTGCGTTACGTCGGCCGGGTCGGATCGGGCTTCAGCGACCACATGCTCGACGAGATCCAGGAACTGCTCACCCCCCTGGCCGAGCAGACCTCACCGTTCCTGGACGTGCCGCGGGAGGACGCCCGGGACGCACACTGGGTGACCCCCTCGCTGGTCGGCGAGGTGACCTATGGCGAGATGACCGAGCCAGGCCGCATGCGTCACCCCGTGTGGCGCGGGCTGCGGCCCGACAAGGCGCCGGACGAGGTGGTCTGGGAAGGACGGTGAGGACTACTCGGACTCGAGCCCGGTCAACCTCACCCCGCGATGGGCCGCCAGCTTCTCCGCCTCGTCCTCGACCGCACCGCGAACCTGCTTGTTGATGGTGTCCCACAGCTCGAGCCGAAGGCTGAGCCGGTCGCCGGACGCCCGCGGCCGCCAGGTGCCGACGATCTCGGTACCGGCGAGCACCGCGCCGGGCCGGCCGATCACCGGCCACAGCCCCTTGTGCCGGCTCGTGTCCGGGACCAGCACCTTCCGGTCGCGAGCCTGCAGCAGCAGGTCGTACGGACCGAACAGCCGGACCAGCTGGCGATCGGCGTCGACCGGATCGGCGCCCGCCAACCACCACCGGGTCTGTCCCTCGACCTGCACCTCGACGGCATCCTTCGGCCAGTGCGCCTTGATCTCCGCGACCGCGGAATCCAGGAACACCGCGACATCCTGCGGCGTCGCGGGACCCAGGAACCGCAGGTAGTTGCGGATGGGCTGCAGGTGGGCGGGCGCGGCCATCGGGTCCTCGGCCGGTCCGGGCGTGCGTCGCGGCCAACCGGGCACCCGGCGCAGCACCGGTGGCGAGGTGCCGGGCTCGAGCTCGAGCCCCGCGTACAGGGCGGAGATCCGGAACGGGACCTCCCAGGCGTGGATCGCCTGGCAGGGAACGCAGTGCCGCCGATGCGGCTCGGCCAGCCGGGGCGTCAACCGGCTCGACACCTCGCCCTTGACCAGCGGCTTGCTGACCACCGCCCGCAGCTCGCCGGCCACCTGGGCCAGGCCCTCCCGGGTCGTGATCCCCGCCTCCTTGAGCGGTTTGCCGGCCCCGATCACCCGCTTCACCGCGTCCTTCTCCGACAGTGGGGAGGTCGCCACCATCGCGTCGAACAGCTCAGCCCGGCGGTAGAAGTGCGGCGACGCCCGTAGCGTCCAGGCCAGGGCCACGTCCGTGCTCTGCTCGAGCTCGGCGGGCGACCCGACCGGGACGCCTCGGTTCACCAAGGCCCAGCTCGCGCCGTCACGACCGGTGTCTTGGATCCCGAAGTCGAAGATCGCCGCGTCGACCAGGGGCCGACGGCGTGGCCGCCGGTCCAGCTGCTGAGCGTGGATGCGGAAGGCCATCACCTCGTCGCGCTTCATGCTTGGCACCCTAATGAGCGGCACTGTCAGTGGGTCCGGGGACGATGGACCGGTGACCAAGCTGGGAGTCTGTCTGGTGCCTACCCAACCCCCCGAGCGGCTGCGCTCGATCGTCCAATCGGCGGAGCGGGCCGGACTGGACGAGTTCTGGGTCTGGGAGGACTGCTTCAAGGAGAGCGCGATCGCGTCCGCGACGGCTGCTCTCGCGTGGACCTCGCGGATCACGGTGGGCATCGGCATCATGCCGACGCCGCTACGCAACGCCGCGCTCGCGGCCATGGAGCTGGCCACGCTGGCCCGGATGTTCCCCGGCCGGCTGATCGGCGGCCTCGGCCATGGGGTCCAGGAATGGATGGCTCAGGCCGGAGCCCGGGTGGCGTCGCCGCTGACCCTGATGGCGGAGTACGCACCGGCCGTACGCCGGTTGCTGGCCGGCGAGCGGGTGAGTGTCGCGGGCCGCTACGTGCGGCTCGACGACGTAGCCCTGGACTGGCCGCCGGATCCCCCGCCACCGCTGATGCTCGGCGGCACCGGGCCGAAATCGGTGGCCCAGGCGGCCCGGCTGGGCGATGGCAACCTGCTCGCCGCCGCGCTGTCCGAGGCCGAGATCGGCGACATCTGCGCACTGGCCCGCGAGCACCGGACCAACGATGACCACGCCGTGATGGCGCCGCTCATCGCCGCAACCGGACCGGGAGCGCCGGAAAGGGTGGAAAGGGAGATGCCCAAGTGGTCCCAACCAGGCAGCCAGGGCGTCGGAGTAGGTGGCGACGCCGCAGCGATCGCCGCCCGGATCAACAGGCTGGCGGAGCTCGGGGTGACCTCGGTCTGCATCCAGCCGACCGAGGACGAGCCCGACATCGACGGGTTCCTGCGGGTGCTGGGAGCTGAGGTGATGCCGCTGATCTGATCGACTCCTGCGCAGCGTCTAGGGTGATGCCGTAGCGGGCGTCGACGTTGTGGTCCATCTGCGCGCCGAAGGTGTGTCGGTGCTTCTCGACCTCGGCTACGGACGGCTTCCGGCTGTCGTCCACTGGGGCGCGGACCTGGGTGCTCTCGACCTTCCGGCTGCCGAGGCCCTGATCCTCTGGTGGCCCAGCTGGGATGCCGGCTGAGTATCGAACTGCTCGCCGGCGGTGTGCTTCGGGCCCAGGCCGAGATCACCAACCTGGCCGACGAGGCGTACGCCGTGCACGACTGTGTGCTCGCCTTGCCGGTGCCCCAGATGGCGAGTGAGCTGCTCGACCTGGCCGGCCACTGGGGCAAGGAGCGGGTCCCGCAACGGCGGCCGATGGTCACCGGCACCCATCTGCGCGAAGGCCGCAAAGGCCGGACCGGAGCCGACGCGGCGACGGTGTTGCACCTCGGAGTGCCGGGATTCGGTTTCGCCGGCGGCGAGATCTGGGCCGTGCATACCGGATGGAGCGGGAACCACACGCATTACGCCGAGCGGATCTCCACCGGCGAGCAGGTGATCGGTGGCGGTGAGCTGTTGCTGCCCGGCGAGATGATCTTGAACCGCGATGAGTCGTACACCACGCCGTGGGTCTACGGCTGCTATGCCGATGGCCTGGACGAAGTGGCCCGGCGGTTCCATCGCCACCTGCGGGCCCGGCCCGGACATCCGGGAGTCGAGCGGCCGGTCACCTTGAACGTCTGGGAGGCGGTCTACTTCGACCACCGGCTGGACCGCCTGATGATGCTGGCTGAGCGGGCGGCAGCGGTCGGGGTCGAGCGGTATGTGCTGGACGACGGGTCGTTCGGCGCTCGGCGCGACGCCCAGGCCGGGCTCGGCGACTGGACGGTCTCGCCCGAGGTCTGGCCGGACGGGTTGCATCCGCTGGTCGACAAGGTGGTCGGGCTGGGGATGCAGTTCGGCCTCTGGTTCGAACCGGAGATGATCAACTTCAACTCGGAGGCGGCGCGGGCCCATCCCGAGTGGATCATGGCTACCGGCGACCGCTGGCCGATCCCGTCCCGGCACCAGCACGTGATCAATCTCGGTGTGCCCGAGTGCTACGAGTTCATACGCGATGCGCTGCTGCGACTGCTCGACGAGTACAAGATCAGCTACATCAAGTGGGACCACAACCGAGATCTGGTCGACGCCGGAACCGCACCCAGCGGCCGGGCCGGCGTGCACGAGCAGACTCTCGCCTTCTACCGCATGGTCGCTGAGCTCAAGGCGGCCTACCCGGGCCGGGACATCGAGTCGTGTTCCTCCGGCGGGGCGCGAGTCGACCTGGGCGTGTTGCAGCACGCGGACCGGATCTGGGTCAGCGACTGCATCGACCCGCTGGACCGCCAGCAGATGAACCGCTGGACCACCCAGCTCGTGCGGCCCGAGCTGATGGGTTCGCATATCGCGTCCCGGGAGTCGCACACCACGGGCCGGCATCACACGATCTCGTTCCGGGCCGTGACCGCGATCTTCGGCCACCTCGGCGTCGAGTGGGACCTGGCGCTCGCGTCCGAGGCCGAACTGGCCGACCTGACCGCGTGGATCACCTTCTACAAGGCCCAAGACCACTGCTGCTGGGCGGGACGGGCGACCGACCTGCCGACACAGCGTGCAGGTGCACGGCGTGGTCGCGCCGGACCTCGCCGCGATCTTCGCGGTGGCGTCGCTCACCCAGTCCGACGTCACGCACTGGGGCCGGCTCCGACTCCCCGGCCTGGACCCGGACCGGATCTACCGAGTGCGCCCGCTCATGGTCGGAACGCCACCACCGGGACTGTGGCCACCGCCCTGGTGGTCGACCCCGGACGGGCTGATGCTGTCCGGCACCGCCCTGGCGCAAGCCGGCCTGGCGGCACCTGTGCTCTTTCCGGAACAGGGCTTCCTGATCATGATCGAGCCGGCGGGCCGGCCGCCAGGGCCGCGGCCAGGCTGAGGTTGAGCGGCAGCCGCGGCAGCAACGTCGCCTGTACGGCGTGATAGAGGTCGGGCTTGCCCGGCCAGACGGTGGCGATCGGACGGTTGTCCGGGTCGAGCTGGTGGTGCCAGGAGCCGCGTACCCGATCGAGAAGGTGGCGCTCGGCGTACGCCCACCAGGTCTCGGCCCACTCCGCGTACCGCCGCTCACCGGTCCTGGCGTACAGGGCCGAGGCCGCAGCAAATCCTTCGGCGAGCACCCAGTGCATACGGTCGCGGACGACCGGACGGCCTTCCCAGTCGGTCGTGTAGACGAAGCCGTCGGTGCCGTCGACCGCCCACCCGTCGGCCGCCGCCCGATCGAACAGCCCGATCGAGGACTCGAGCAGCCAGTCCGGTGCGCCCTCGCCCACGGCCGCCTCGAGGTGAAGCAAGAGCCGCGACCACTCGAGGCCATGCCCGACGGTTGCGCCGTATGGCTGGAAGGGATCGTCCGGCCGGTCCCGGTTGTGCTCCAGCTGTGGCCGCCAGTCCTGGTCGAAGTGCTCCGGGATGCGCCAGTGCTGGGGGCGCGCGAAGTCCAGGGCGACTCGGCGGGCGATCGCGAGGGCCCGCTCACGCAGCCCGATGTCGCCGGTGGCGTCCGTCGCCGCCAGCAGGGCCTCGACCGCGTGCATGTTGCTGTTCACCCCGCGGTAGGGGTGGAGCCGATCGAAGCGGCGGTCCCAGGCGTCGACGAACATCTCGTGCCTGGCATCGAAGAAGCGCGTCTCCCACACCGTGAGGGCCTCTTCGAGCAGGTCGTCGGCGCCGGGGAGCCCTGCTACCCGGGCGGACGACGCCGCCAGCACCACGAAGGCGTGGGTGTAGCAGGCCTTCTCGTCCGCGACGGCTCCCGCGGCATCGACGCTGGTCAGCCACCCACCGTTCTCGACATCGCGCAACCGCCCCTGCAGCCCACTCAGCCCTCGAGCGGCAAGGTCGGCGTCGCCCGGCCGGCCGAGCAGGTGACCGAGGCAGTAGACGTGCGTCATCCGCGCGGTGACAAAGGTGAACACCGGCCGGCCGAGGTCGGGCCGGCCGTCGTCGTCGAGCCAGGCCGCGCCACCCTGCGGGTGCGGGAAGGCGCGCCCGAAGTCCAGCAGCCGGTCGCACTCAGCCGCCAACTCCGCAGGCGCAAGCACGCTGCCGAGATTAACGGAGGTGGGCGCGAAGGAGGGGCTGGTTGGTGGTGCCGTCACGGATCTCGACGGTACTGATCTTGGAGAGGTTGAGGTCGGTGTGGGCCGAAGGGGTCATCTGCTTGTTCGGCTTGACCGGCCAGCGCTCGACCTCGGTCACCTGGCCGTTTCGGTCGACAACCAAGATCGCGTAGTTGGTGAGCTCGCCGCCGGGCGTCGGCTCGTCCCCCTCGGGATATACACACACCAGCTCGATGTCGGTGCCGTCGGCGACCGGCACCAGTCGCGCGTTCCCGGTCAGCACGGTCGGTGCGACGGCATAGAACGCCACCCACTGCGGCTCGCGCGCCTGAACCGGAAGCAGACCGGCCGCATATCCAATGCCGCCGAGCAGCACGACCAGAGCGGCCGCGGCGCCGACCACCAGGCCGACCAGCCGCCGCCGGCGGGCTCGTTCACCGGAGATCATCTTGGACAGCAGCCCGCGCGGCGGCCCGTTCTCCAACTGATCGGGGGTGGCGGCCAGCAGCGCGGCGTCCTCGGGGGAGACCTGGGCCAGCAGGCCGGGCAGCCCGGCCAGCTCGGAGACCGCGGCCTGACAGCTCAGGCAGCCGGCCAGGTGCTCCTCGAACTCCCGCCGCTCGGACGGCGAGAGTGCGCCCAGCACGTAGGCGGCGTCCCAGCTGCCGTACCGATCCACCGGCGCCGTCACGGCCGCGTCACCCCCTTCTCCTGCAAGATCAACTTCAACGTCCTCAACCCATAGTGCAACCGCGACTTCACCGTGCCCTCGGGAATGTGCAGCCGTGCCGAGATGTCGGCGACCGAGCGACCCTCGTAGTAGGCCGCACTGATCACCGTGCGGTGCTCGAGCGAAAGCCCGCTGAGCGCCTCGGCGATCAGCCAGCGGTCCAGCACCACGCTGCTGGCGTCGGCCGTCTGCCGCTCGACCGGCTCCTCGGTTGCGAACTCGTGCCGGTTCGCCGCGCTCCGCCAGCGGTCGATGATCAGGTTTCGGGATGCGGTGAACAGCCAGGCTCGGGCGGCGCTCTCATCCCGCTGCCCTAGCCCGGGGTCCTTCCAAGCCTTGAGTAGCACCTCCTGCACAACGTCTTCGGAGAGCTGCCGGTCATGGGTCAGCCGCATCGCGAACCGCCAGAGCTCGGCAGCATGCCGGTCGTGCAGCTCCTGGAGGGCAGCCTCCCGCTGTCCGGTGCCCAAGCACCCTCCTCTCGCTGTCCGCCCCGGCCGTGTCCTCGATCATCCTTACCCAGAAGACGACGATCGGCAGTGTCGAGTTCAGGTTGCGGCTGGTCCGAAGGTCGAAGGCCAGAGCCAGAGTCAGGGCGCCGTGACGACCAGCTCGTCGAGCCGCACCGTGTTCGGCGCATTGGTGGCGGAGCTCGACATGTAGGCGTACAGGCCGATCGAGCCGGACGCCTGCAGGCCGGCCGTGGTGTCGGTGACGCTGCGCTGCCAGGCGGCCGGCTCCACGGTGCCGACCTTCCAGACCTTGGCTCGAATCGTGGTGGGCGAGGTGCCCAGGACCTGCAGCCGGACATTCAGCTGGTCCCCGAGCGCATAGCTGACGCCGGTGGTGACGGCCGCCTGGAGGCTGGTCTCCGCCCCGTTGCTTGCCTGCCGGACGAGCTCGAGGGTGACGGCGCCGGTCGAGGTGACTCTGGTCTTCGCTCCGTAGGTGCCCTGCCCGCTGACCCGGCGCCCGTACGCCGAGACGTAGACACCGCTTCCGGTCGCCACCTTCTCCAGACCGTAGGTCAGCAGCAGATCCGATTCCGGCGCGGACACGGACGCCAGGTTGACCTGCTGGCCGGAGCCGGCCGCCAGCCGGATGCTCCCGATTCCGCTGCCGACGCTCAGATTCGCGGCGGAACCGGTGAAGGTCCAGGCTCCACCGGTGGGCGCTGTGCCGAACCCGTTCGTCACGGTGCGGCTGAACTGGTCCGAGACGTAGTTGGTCGCCGGCGGTGCGGTCACCGTGACGTTGCGGGTGGTCGACCCGTCCTCTCCGTCGTTGTCGGTGACGGTCAGCTCGACGGTCTTGCTGCCTGCTGTCGCGTACGTGTGGCTCGTGGTCTCCCCGGTCCCCGTGGTCCCGTCACCGAAGTTCCAGGCGTACCCGGTGATCGTGCCGTCCGAGTCCGACGACTCCGAGGCATCGAAGGAACAGGTCAGGTTGGTGCAGGAGGAGGTGAACGAGGCGACCGGCGGCACGTTCGGGGTGTCGTCCCGCGTGATGGTGAACGAGTCGCTGAAGGTGGCGCCGGCCGCGCGGACGAACGAGGCCTGCAGCGAGTCGTCGGTCGCCGACACGTCCAGCGACCCCCAGACCGCGGTCTTGTTCAAGCCGGCGGTGGAGGCGAAGTACGGTGCCTCGGCATCCGCCGCGTTCACGTTGTAGAGGTTGATCCCGCCGGTGCCGACGACCGCGAACACGCTGCCGTCACCCTGGGTGAAGGCACTGTCGGAGTCCTCGACACAGTCCGCGTCGAAGGAGGCCGGCACCACGGTCGTGCACCCGGTGCCGTGGGCGATCTGGTGGCTGCGCTGGTAGGTGTGCTCGTGGCCGCTCAGCACGAGATCGACCCGCTTGCTGACCAGCAGGTTCATCAGGTCCGGGCCGGGCTCACAGGTGTACTGGCCGACGGTGATGCAGGGCTTGTGCATCCCGACGATCACCCACGGGATCGACGCGGTGCGCGCGCCGTCGATCGCGTTGGCCGTCCAGACGTAGCGCGCCGAGCCCGCCGTGTAGCTGGTGGTGCCGTCGGGGAACGGCAGGTTCGGCGAGATCATGATGAACCGGGCGATCGGGTTCTCCGCCGGCACGTCGACGTAGTACTGCCGTCCGTAGGTGCCGATCGCGCCGGGCAGCTGGTTCGGCAGGCAGGCGGAGAAGTCGTTGATGTTGCCGTTCTGTCCGTTGCTCTCATGATTCCCAGCGACCAGCTCGAACGGGTATCCCGCGCCGACCCGGCTGGTCACGAAGTCGCACCAGCTCTGCTCCTGGCCGGTGGTGCCGTAGGACAGGTCCCCCAGGGCCAGGGTGAAGTCGCTGTCGATCGTGTTGATGCCGTTCAGCACCGCCGACGCGTTCGTTCCCGCGGAGAAGTCGCCGACCGCGGTGAAGTGCACCACGCCGGGCTGCGGCGCGGCCGACACGTGAGTGCCGAGCACCAGAAGCAGCAGCGCCAGGACCAGCGCCCGCGCGTACACCCGAGGTCGCGCAAACCCCGCGCGCGACGGGCCGTTCCCCCCACGGCTCATGCGCGGCATCCTAGTGCGAAAGTCAGCCCCGCACGCTCGGTCGGGCAGAACTGTGCTGGTGAGCGTCGATCGGGTGGTCGCCGGGACAGAGCACCAGCAGCGACCGGCCCTCGTGCGGACCCAGCGTGATCGCGAAGGTGTGCAGGTCGTCGACCTCGCCGATCTCCTCGTCGCTCATCATGTCGACGATCACGCTGCCGGGCACCAGCGCCTCGGAGATCACGCTGCCCGAGATCGGTGTGGCGGAGAAGTTCAGCACCGTCACCTGCTCGGCGTCGCTCAGCTGGTGCACCATGACCAGCATCGCCTTGTTCGACACGTGCGGCACGTCCACCTGGATGCTGGTGGCGATGCCGTAACGCTTGCGGATCGCCAGGATGTCGCGCAACCGGCAGGCGAACGACGACTCGTCGACCAGCTGCTCCGGCAGCGACCCGTAGAGCGCCTTCCCGCGCGGCATCTTCGAGCTCGACTCTGTCGCATCCGGCCGATAGTCCATCAGGTCGTACGCGGACCGGTGGATCCAGCGGGTGTCGCCGTCGTTCACCAGCCAGCCGACCTGCTTGCGGTCAAGGGTCAGCGCCCCCACCAGGTCCCACCCGGACAGCGCGAACACCCCCGGCTGCAGCGCGTTGAACATCGCCAGCAGCAGATGCGCCTGCTTGATCTGCTCGACCTGCTCGTCGGTGAGCTTGCTGATACTGGTGAAACCGAGCGACGCGGCGATGATCGTCGCCGTGGTCGAAGCGATGCCGTTCTGGGTGAAGGTCAGGTTGTACGGCGCCGCGGCCCCGGTCAGATGGTCGAGCAGGTCCTGGCGTACGGCCACGGCCAGCTCGTGACCGCTGATGTCCTCGCTGCGGAAGGCGAACCGGTCCTTGGCGTGCAGCGTCTCGAAGTGGACCAGCTCGTAGGTCATCTCGTCGTGGTTCTGCAGTGCGTGCACCAGCGAGGCCGGCTCCACCCCGTGCTGGGTGGACAGATTGAGGGTCAGCCGGAGGAACTCGGTGTCCCCGGTCGCCATGGCGTGGTGGTAGGCGGGCCGGTTGACGAAGTCGTAGGACAGGTCCGCGCCGCGCTCGGAGCCGGACTTGATGTCGTCGATCGTCAGGTTGAGTTCCTGGAAGGTGAAGCCGCCGACCTTGCGCACCATGCTGGCGATCAGCTGGTTGGCCGCCTCGGACAGCGGGTGGCCCTCCGACCAGGCCGGTGAGTCCTCCGAGCTCTTCTCCACTCCGAGGAACCCGTTCGCATCCAGCCGCAGCGCCCCGCTGCCCAGGTCACCCAACGAGTGCAGCGCATCGCCGATCACCAGCCGCATCCCGGCGAAGCTCGGGTCCAGCCAGTTGATCGAGGGCTGCCCCTCCTTGAAGTAGTGCAGGTAGACCCAGCGGCGCTCCTGCCCGTCCGGGCCCAGCACCGGCGCGGTCACGCTCCAGTTGGTGTCCTTGACCCCCGGGTCGTAGAAGATCACCCGCTGCATCCGGCCGATGATGTATCCGTGCTTGGCCAGCTGGTCCTCGGCCTCGACGTCGAGGTTGACCGAGTCCCGGCCCCTCGGCACTCTCGGCAGCAGATGCCAGTCCTTCTCCGGAATCTCCACCATGTGGTAGATGCCGGGATAGTCCCCGACCTTCATCTCGGCCAGCCGGAAGTCGGCGCCCTTGCCGGTGTGTCCCGGCACGATGTCGTCGATCACCATGCCCAGGTGTCCGGCGGCCACCTCGCACATGGTCCGGAACTCCTCCTCGGTCCCGAACGCCGCATCGATGTGGGTGCTGATCCGGTCGAAGTGCCCGTCGACGCTCGGGGTCGACTCCCAGCCGACCAGGCCGCCGGCGATCTTGACCGGTCCGGTATGCACGCCGTCGATGCCGATCGCCTCGAACGCGGCCCAGAGGTCATCATCGCCCAGCGTGCCGAGGAACGACGTACCCGGCTTGGTGATCATGGAGATCGGGTACGCCGTGAACCAGGCGGAGGCCTTCTCGATCGCCGCCCTCGGATCGGGATTGGCGAACGGGTTCTGCCACATGCTGCCCTGGCCGGAGAAGGCCTTCGCGAACTCGTACGCGTCCTCCAGCATCGACTGGTTGACCAGCCACTGCACGTAGTTCTCGTTGTCTCCGGACGGCTTGCCGTGGCGCTCCACCTTCGGCCGCCGGAACAACGAACGCAACCTGGCCCGCGGCCGCAGCCGCTTGGGTCGGGCCGGATAGAACTGCTCGTCGTAGCTGACCTCGCTGGCCTCGTGGGCCTCCGGAAGGACGGACTCCTGTTCGGACTCGGTGTCGGACATTCATCTCCTGTTCGCGAGGCACTCCGTGGCGGGTCAGTCCCGTGGCGGGTCAGTCGCCGCTCACGCTAGTGCACCCGCCCCCCTGGCAGATTCGGACGCTGCGTTCGTTGTTGGCGCTGTACGCCGGATACTTCCGGAGTGCAGCGTCAAGATCGGACGCAGCGTCCGAAACTGCGAAGGGCGAGAAGGGCGAGAAGGGCGAGAAGGGCCCTCAGGCCGGCGGGGCCTCCCGTCGGCCCAGCTTGTCGGTGACCTGACGGTCCAGATCGATCCCCAGCTGGCGGGCCAGCACGGCCGCCGCGATCATCACCTCGGCCAGCTCATCCCCGACCGATGCGCGGGTGTCGCGATCCAGGCCCGCGTTCATCGCTCGACGCAGCCGCCGGACGCTCTCCCCGGAGCTCTCAGCCAACCGGAGCGCAGTATCGGTCAGGCTCTCCGCACCGTCGCGGTGCCGCAGTCCGTCGGCCAGTGCGGCGATCCGTGGGTCCGTGGTGATCATCGCTAGATCCGGGTCGGGGTCGCCCTCCAGGATCCAGAACCGGTATCCGGCCAGCTCTGCGGAGAACCCGCGATCCCCGGACGATTGGCGATAGAGGTCGGTCACCGCCACCCCGGCGGCTCGATGCAGCAGGAAGAGCCCACTCAGCTCATGCGGCGGGACATGCAGCTGGAACTCGACTCCGAGCCCACGCAGCTCCGGAACCCCCTCGCCGAACTTCGGGGTGACCAGGATCACCCGGGCCAGAGCGAGCGAGACGCAGGCCCGGGGTTGACCGTCCAGCCGCGGGGTCTCGTACTCCAGCTTCCAGCCCGCTGCGCAGAAGATCGACGCGGCCGCGTACGGATCCTCCGTCACCAGCAGCGGAGCAAGCATGAGGCGACTCCCGAGAGTTAGCCAGATGGCCTTGACCAACTCTCCCACACAACAGCGCTAGGTCCTCATGGCCGAATTTCTCCGGCAGTCGGATGTCGACCACCGCAGCCGCCGGGCTAGCCCTCGACGAGATCCGCGAGCGCGCGAATGGCCAGCCGATAGCCGGCGGTCCCCAGCCCGATGATGATCCCGGCGGCGACCGGCGAGACGAAGGAGTGGTGCCGGAACTCCTCACGCGCATGCACGTTGCTGATGTGCACCTCGATCACCCGAACCGACCCGGCGGTGATCGCATCAGGCAGCGCGATGCTGGTGTGGGTCAGTGCGCCCGCGTTCAGCACCACACCGGCCAGGTCGCCCGCCGCCTGGGCCTGCGCCGCCTCCTGGATCCAGTCGACCAACTGACCCTCGTGGTTGCTCTGACGGAAGTCCAGCTCCCAGCCCAGCTCAGCCGCCACCGCCCGGCACGACTGCTCGACGTCGGCCAGCGTGGCCTTTCCGTAGATCTCGGGCTCGCGCCGGCCGAGCAGGTTGAGGTTGGGTCCGTTCAGCACCCAGACGGCAGTCATGGCCGAAATCGTGCCACGAATGGGCTACGCCGACGGACGTACGCCGACGAAGAACTCCCGCGGCAGCCGGTCCTCGCTGGTCACCTCGGCCACCGACCGCGGCTGGAACCCTGCCTCGGCCAGCAGCCGCAACCAGGTGTCCCGGGTGAAGAGGCCGAGGACGTGAGTGTCCTGGGCCACCTGCACCGACCCATCGGAGTCGCGCAGCAGGAACGCGTACTCGGTGACCGAGGTGCTGTCATCGGGGTCCGGATCGGTCGTCCAGGCCAGGTACCGGACGCCCCGGCCGTCCGGCGCGTCGTGCCCGCCATGCTCGGTCTCCGGCTCGAAGTTCTCGGCGATGTCGTCGGGGACCAGCACGGCGACACCGCCCGGCCGGCAGTGCGCATACACCGTCTGCACGGCCTGCCGCAGGTCGTCCTCGGTGGTCATGTACTCGATCGCGTCGTGCACGAAGACGGCGTCGAAGGTCCGGCCCAGCCGCACGCTGCGCATGTCCCCTTGCACGTGCTCACACTCCGGGTTCAACGCCTTCGAGACGGCCAGCATGTCGGCCGAGAGGTCGACCAAGGTCAGGTCGAACTCCGCCTTGAGGTGGAACGCGTTGTTGCCACCTCCGCTGCCGAGCTCCAGAACGGTCCGCGCCGGACGGAGCAGGGTCGCCGCGAACGCGGCCTCCTCGGCGTACTCCTCCGGCGCGGAGATCAGCGGCCACCAGGTCGCGAGATCTCGATAGAACCGGTGCTCCGCGGAGGTCATCGGTCAGCAGCGGCCGGGTCGTGCCAGGCCCGGCCGTGCCGCTCGGCCAGCCCGCGGACATACCCCGCCTGGCCGAGATGCTGCAGGACGTCGCCGAGAACGCTGACCATCCGGACGGCGGCGGTCACCGGCGGGTCCCAGTTCGTGTCGACCACTCGCGCCGCCTCGTCGTCGGTGAAGCTGTTCAGATAGTCGAGGGTCAGCGAATGCACGTCGGCGTGGTAGCGGCCGAGTAGTTCGCCGCCGACCCGGACGGCTTCGACCTCCTCGGCCGTCTGGTCGTAGCCGGTCTCCCAATCCGAGAACGGCAGCCCGAACTCGGCTCGCCACTCCGGCCAGCGCTGAGGGGTCCCGGCGAGCCCGGCGACGTGATCGTCCTGGATCCGGGTCAGGTGCCAGATCAGCCAGGCGATGGTGTTCGCCTCCGGATCGGCGCGATAGGTCGCTGTCTCCTCGGTCAGTCCGTCGGTGAGATCGACCACCAGCTCCCGGACGCGGTTGAAGGAGTCGACCAGGAGCGCCTGCAGCGGTGTCGGTTCGGTCACAGCCCAGACGTTAGCGGGCGCTCCAGCCGTATGATCACCGATTTCGAGGTTGGTGTGTTGCTGCCGATCGCCGTCGCATCCAGCGGTACCAGCGGATTCGTCTCCGGGTAGTACGCCGCGGCGCTCCCGCGCGGGGTCGCGTACGCGACGATGCGGAAACCGCTCACCCGCCGATCATGATCGTCTCCGGGCCAGTGGCTGACCAGGTCGACCGTCTCGTCTGCAGCGAAGCCGAGCTCGTTCAGATCGTCGGAGTTGACGAAGACCACCCGGCGACCGCCCACGATGCCGCGATAGCGATCGTCCAGGTCGTAAATCGTGGTGTTGAACTGGTCGTGGCTGCGGAGCGTCTGCAGCACCAGATGCCCCGGCGGAACCTCCAACGGCTCGAGCGGCGACACGGTGAACTCGGCGCGACCAGATGCGGTGTTGAAGGTTCGCGAGTCCCGTGGCGGATGCGGCATCACGAAGCCGCCGGGCCGATCCACCTTGGCCTCGTAGCCCTCACACCCCGGCACCACCCGTGCGATGTGCCGCCGGATCACCCGGTAGTCGTCCCGCATCGCCCGCCAGTCGATGCCGTGCCGGCCCCCCAGCGTCGCCTCGGCCAGCCCGGTGACGATGGCCACCTCGGAACGCAACTGCGGGCTCGCCGGCGGCAGCACGCCACGGGAGGCGTGCACCGAGCAGGTCGAGTCCTCCACGGAGACGAACTGCGGCCCGCTGGCCTGGGCGTCGACCTCGGTGCGTCCCAGCGTGGGCAGGATCAGCGCCGTCTCACCGCAGACGAGATGTGATCTGTTGATCTTGGTCGAGACGTGCACGGTGAGCGCTGCCTGGCGCATCGCCGCAGTGGTCGCCCCCGTGTCCGGAGCCGCCTGGACGAAGTTGCCGCCGAGCCCGATGAACACCTTGGCCCGTCCGTCACGCAGCGCCCGGATCGCATCGACCGTGTCGAGCCCGTGCTCTCGCGGCGGCTCGAACCCGAACTCCGCGCCCAGCCGATCGAGGAAGATCGGAGTCGGCCGCTCCCAGATGCCCATCGTCCGGTCGCCCTGCACGTTGGAGTGGCCGCGGACCGGCAACAGACCGGCGCCTGGCTTACCGATGTTGCCCTGCAGCAGCGCCAGATTGACGATCTCGGAGATGGTGGCCACCGCATTGCGGTGCTGGGTCAGCCCCATCGCCCAGCAGAACACCGTGGCGTCGGAGTCGCGGAGATGCTCCGCACCGGCGACGATCTGCTCCCGGCTCAGCCCGGTGATCGCGAGCACCCGGTCCCAGTCCAGCGCGCGGATACCGTTCCGCCACGCCTCGAAACCATGGGTGTAGCGGGTCAGGAAGCCGGTGTCCAGCGCGCCCCACTCGAGCAGCAGCGCGCCCCACGCCTGGAACAGGGCATGATCGCCGTTGATCTTGATCGGCAGATGGAGGTCGCCCAGGTCGGTACCGCGGCCGACGATACCGCGCGGGTGCTGCGGGTTGCGGAAGTGGACCAGGCCGGCTTCGCGCAGCGGGTTGATCGCGATGATCTTGGCTCCGCGACGCTTCGCATGTTCCAGCGCCGACAGCATCCGGGGATGGTTGGTGCCCGGGTTCTGCCCGGCCAGGACGAGCAGCTTGGCCCGGTGCACGTCGTGCAGCGACACGCTGGCCTTGCCGATCCCGATCACCGAGGCGAGTGCGGTCGACGTCGACTCGTGGCACATGTTCGAGCAATCGGGCAGGTTGTTGGTACCGAAGGCGCGGACGAACAGCTGGTAGGCGAACGCCGCCTCGTTCGAGGTCCGGCCCGAGGTGTAGAAGACCGCCTGGTCGGGCGAGTCCAGCGCATTCAGCTGCCTGGCGATCACCGCGTACGCCTCATCCCAGCTGATCGGGGCGTAGTGGGTCGACTCCGGTCCCTTGATCATCGGGTGGGTGATCCGACCCTGCTGGCCGAGCCAGTGCTCGGACTGCGCATCGAGCTCGGGGATGCTGTGGGCAGCGAAGAACTCCGGCGTCGCTCGCGCCGTGGTTGCCTCCTCCGCGACCGCCTTGGCCCCGTTCTCACAGAACTCCGCGGTGTGCCGGTGCCCGACGTCGGGATCCGGCCAGGCACAGCTCATGCAGTCGAAGCCGTCCTCCTGGTTGAGCTTGAGCAGCGTACGCGCGGTGCGGTTCGGGCCCATCCGCTCCAGCGACCGCTTCAGCGCGACTGCCACACCGGTGACCCCCGCGGCCCGCTCCTTCGGCTTCTCCACCCGCATACGGCCAATCTAGTTGCCGACTTGTCAGGCGCCGAGGGTGCTAGAGCACTCTCAACGGCTGACAATTCGGTGAGTTACCCGCGAGTAGGATGGAGTAAGTTACTCGTCAGTAACATCGAGGAGGGCCAGCGGCGATGAGCCACTACCGCACGAATGTCCGCGACATCGAGTTCAACCTGTTCGAGGTGCTCGACCGCGAAAGCATCCTCGGAAAGCCGCCGTACAGCGATCTGGACCGCGAGACGGTGTCGGCGATCCTGGCCGAGGTGGACCACCTCGCCCGGACCAAGATCGCTGCCTCCTTCGCCGAAGCCGATCGCCACCCACCGACCTTCGATCCGACGACCGGTACGGTCACGGTGCCCGAGGCGCTCAAGGCCTCGTACCGAGCACTTGTCGACTCCGGCGTGTGGGCCTTGGAACTGCCTGCCGAGCTCGGCGGCCAGCTGACCCCGCACTCGGTGCAGTGGGCGGTGAACGAGCTCACCCTGGGCGCGAACCCGGCTCTGCAGCTCTACACGGCTGGGCCGAAGTTCGCCTACGTGCTCTGGGCGTACGGCACCGAGCGCGACCAGCGGATCGCCCAGATCATGATCGAGCGACAGTGGGGCGCAACCATGGTGCTGACCGAGCCGGACGCCGGTTCGGACGTGGGCGCCGGCCGCACCCGGGCGATTCCGCAGCCGGACGGCAGCTGGCATCTGGAGGGCGTCAAGCGGTTCATCACCGCCGGGGAGCACGACCTGACCGAGAACATCATCCATCTGGTGCTGGCCAGGCCAGTCGGTGCCGGACCCGGCACCAAAGGGCTGTCGTTGTTCGTGGTGCCGAAGTTCCACTTCGACACTGAAACCGGCGAGCTGACCGGCGAGCGCAACGGCGTCTTCGCCACCACGCTGGAGAAGAAGATGGGCATTCGAGGTTCCAGCACCTGCGAGCTCACCTTCGGGGACGGCGTACCGGCCGTGGGCTGGCTGCTCGGTGAGGTGCACAACGGGATCGCTCAGATGTTCTCGGTGATCGAGCACGCCCGGATGCTGGTCGGCACCAAGGCGATCGCGACGCTGTCCAGCGGATACCTCAACGCGCTGGCGTACGCCAAGGAACGGGTGCAAGGCGCAGATCTGACGCTGGCGGCCGACAAGTCGGCGCCGCGGGTGACGATCACCCACCATCCGGACGTGCGCCGTTCGCTGATGAACCAGAAGGCCTTCGCCGAAGGGCTGCGGGCGCTGGCGCTCTATACGGCAAGCATCCAGGACCGGGTCGCGATCGCCCGGTCTTCCGGCACCACCGACGACGCCGCGGTGCGGCTGAACGACCTGCTGCTGCCGATCGTCAAGGGCTACGGGTCGGAGCGCTCCTGGGTCCTGCTCGGCACCGAGTCGCTGCAGACCCTCGGCGGATCCGGGTTCTTGATCGACTACCCGATCGAGCAGTACGTGCGCGACGCCAAGATCGACACCCTCTACGAGGGCACCACCGCGATCCAGGGCCAGGACCTGTTCTTCCGCAAGATCGTGCGCGACCAAGGCGCAGCACTGACCGATCTGTCGGGGCAGATCAGGGCGTGGATCGCCGCCGGGGGCGGCCCGCTTGATCAGAGCGCCCCCGGGGGCGGCGACGGCCAGCTGAAGGAAGAACGCGCACTCCTCGAGCAGGCCCTCGACGACATCGGGGCGATCGTCGCGACGATGGTCGCCGACCTCACCGACTCGGCGACCGGCGGCAACCCGCGCAAGATCTACCAGGTAGGGCTGAACACGACTCGGCTGCTGATGTGCCTCGGGGACGTCATCTGCGCCTGGCTGCTGCTGCGCGGCGCCGAGGTGGCGCTCGAGCGTCTGAACACCGAGCTGCCCGCGAGCGAGAAGGCCTTCTATGAAGGCAAGATCGCTTCGGGCCGCTGGTTCGCTCGCACTGTGCTGCCCAAGCTCGCCGCGGAGCGGGCGATTGCGGAGGGGACCGATCTGTTCGTGATGGATCTCCCGGAGAACTCCTTCTAAGCCTCCTGCCTGGTGCAGTTTCGCACGCTGCGTTCGATTCCCGCGCTGACCTCCCGAAACTTCGGGCGTACAGCGCGAAGACCCGGCGTGCAGTACGACTGGATTCGAGTCATCGAGCCCGTCGGCTGGTCCGCTGTTCGCGCCCGGCCTCGGTAACTGTGCGCAAAGTGCCGGTCCAAGGACCTGGGATGGGCCAATCGCGCGCAATTACCTGCGACACGACCTACGCCAGATGAACGAAGACGTCGACCTGAGAAGTTGCCATACGGAACTCCTACGCACGAGAAATCAGTACTCGCGCGGTACGGAGTAGGTAGTCAGCACGGATGGCTGGCCGGGCACGCCAGACGAGAGTCCTGAAGTGAGGCGAACGCCTCGCTTCGTCCCCAGTAAGGACTCCGCAGATGTCCAGACCGACCCGCGGCTTCAGTTTTGGCCACAAGCGACCCGGCACCGATCCCCGTTCCGGCTGCGGCACGATGGGCGCATGAACTCCAGCCCTCCGAACCGCATCGTCATCGTCGGGGCCTCGCTCGCCGGAGCGTCCGCGGCAGTCGCCCTGCGCAACCAGGGCTATTCGGGCGAGCTGGTCCTGATCGGTGAGGAGAGCGAGCTCCCCTACGAGCGACCGCCGCTGTCCAAGGCGGTGCTGCTCGGCGACGCCGAAGAGCCCGACTGGGTCGCCGAGCAGGCGTTCTACGCCGATCATGCGATCGATCTCCGGCGCAACACCACGGTCACCCGGATCGATCCCGCCGGCCACCTCGTGGTGGCCGGCGACGACGAGGTCGGCTACGACAAACTGCTGCTGGCGACCGGCGCCACGGCCCGCCGACTCGACATTCCGGGCGGCGATCTCCACGGCTTGTTCACCCTCCGCAACTATGCGGACTCGCTCACTCTCCGCGAGCGGTTCCTGGCGGGAGCCAATGTCTTCGTGGTGGGCGCCAGCTGGATCGGCTGTGAGGTTGCGGCCGCCGCCCGCAAGCACGGCTCGTCCGTGATCATGGTCGACCCGCTGCCGCAACCGCTGTACCAGGTTGCCGGCGACCAGATCGGCGCCACCTTCGCGGGGCTGCACCGTGACCATGGAGTCGATCTGCGGCTCGGCACCGAAGTGGCCGGCTTCTCCGGCGACGGCACGGTCTCCTCGGTGCAGCTCTCCGACGGCGCGAGCGAGGACGTCGACGTCGTAGTCCTCGGGGTCGGCGTTGCGCCGAACGTCGGCCTGGCCGAAGCGGCCGGGCTCGAGCTTGCCAAAGGGGGCGTCGCCGTGGACGCCACACTTCGCACGTCCGACCCCGACATCTACGCCGCCGGCGACATCGCCGCGCAGGACCACCCCAAGTACGCCACCCGGGTCCGGGTCGAGCACTGGGCCAACGCCAAGGACCAGGGCGAGCATGTCGCCGGCAACCTCCTCGGTGCCGAGGAACCGTATGAGAAGCGGCCCTTCTTCTTCTCCGACCAGTACGACCTGGGCTGCGAGTACCGCGGCCTGGCCGATCCGACCAAAGATCGACTTGTGGTCCGCGGCGATCTCGAGGCCCGTGAGTTCATCGCCTTCTGGCTTCGCGACGGCGCCGTCGCCGCCGCGCTGAACGTCAACCAGTGGGACGACGGCGACGCCCTACAGGATCTGGTCGACACCGGCCGGCAGGTCGAGCCCGAGCAGCTCGAGAGCGGCTCGCTGAGCTAGCGGCGGTCAGAAGAGCAGCGCGAGCGCGGGGTCGCCGAGGATTCCGGCGACATCGGCCAGGAACGTGGAGCCCTGGGCCCCGTCGGCCAGCCGGTGGTCGAACGAGATCGCCAGGGTGGTCAGCCAGCGCGGCTCGATGCGTTCGTCGGCGCCGCTGCCCATCACCCAGGGCCGGCGCGCGATCTGGCCGACGCAGAGAATCCCGGCCTCCCCCGGGTTGAGGATCGGTGTCCCGCCGTCGACGCCGAACACTCCGATGTTGGTGATCGTGAACGTCCCGCCCGACATCTCGGACGGCTGCGTGCGGCCCTCGCGTGCCGTGGCCACCACCTGGTTGATCATGGTGGCCAGCTCGACGAGACCGAGCCGCCCGGCGTCGCGGATGTTCGGCACCACCAGGCCGCGCGGCGTCGCGGCGGCGATGCCGAGGTTGATCGCGGACTTGATCACGATCTCCTGAGCGGACTCGTCCCAGCTCGAGTTCAGCTCCGGCGTACGCCGCAGCGCCAGGCAGACCGCGCGAGCGATGATCACCAACGGCGAGATCTTGATCTCGGCGAACTCGCGGCGGGCCCGCAACCGGTCGAGAAGTTCCACGGTGGCGGTGACGTCACAGGTCAGCCACTCGCTGACGTGCGGCGCACTGAACGCCGACTGCACCATCGCCTGAGCCGTCGCCTTGCGCACGCCCTTGATCGGAATCCGTTGGTCCGTGTCCTGAGCCTGTCGAAGGACCGCATTCGGCCGCGCTTCGACAGGCTCAGCGCTCATTCCCGCGGCCTGGACATCCTCCCTGGTGATGACTCCGCCCGGACCGCTGCCGGTGATCGTGTTCAGGTCGACCCCGAGATCCTTGGCCAGCTTGCGCACCGGCGGCTTGGCCAGCACCGCGCCCCCGCTGAGCACCGGCTCCGGCGCGGCAGGGCCCGGCACCGGCAGCGGTTCGCCGATCGGCTGCGGCTGGTCGGCCTCGAGAGCCTCTCGGTGATCGGCCCGGCGGGACACCGGCGCGTCGGTGGCAAAGGTGCCGGCCAGCAAGGCGTGCGCGTGCTCACGCTCGGGATCTGCGGCGGTCTGCTTACGCGGCCGCCGCTTGGACTCGGTGGTCTTGGGCCCGTAGCCGACCAGCATGGCCACCCGCTCGCCGGATCCGTCGCCCTCGGCCGGAGCCTTCGGAGCCATGTCGTCCCTCGGCGGCCCAGCAGCAGGAGGGTATGCCGCGACCCCGTCCTCGATCGCGATGATCGGCGAGCCGACCTCGACCGTCTCGCCCTCGGCGACCAGCAGCGCGCTCACCGTGCCCGCGTACGGGGTGGGCAGCTCGACCAGCGACTTGCTGGTCTCGACCTCCACGACGATGTCGTTGATCTTGACCTCGTCTCCGACCGCGACCCGCCAGGTGACGATGTCGGCCTCGACCAGGCCCTCGCCCGGATCGGGCAGCCGGAATTCGCGGATCGCCATCGAGCTCCTCGTTCAGTAGGCCAGCGAGCGGTCGACGGCGTCGAGTACCCGATCAAGATCAGGAAGGTACTCGTCCTCGACCCGGCTCGGCGGATAGGGCAGGTCGAAGCCACCGACCCGCAGCACTGGCGCCTCCAGGGAGTAGAAGCACTGCTCGCTGATCCGTGCGGCCAGCTCGGCGCCAAGGCCGAGATTGAGGGGCGCCTCATGCACCACCACCACGTGGCCGGTCCGCTGCGCCGACTGCGCCACGGCCGTCATGTCCAGCGGGGCGAGCGAGCGGAGATCGATCACCTCGAGATCGTGGCCGTCCTCGGCCGCCGCCTCCGCCGCGCTCAGGCAGGTCTTGACCATCGGGCCGTACGCGAGCAACGTGGCGTCCTTCCCCTCGCGGAGGGTCCGCGCGGCGTGCAGCGGCAACGGGGTCGCAGACTCATCGACGTCGGCCCGCTCGTGGTAGCGCCGCTTGGGCTCGAAGAAGATCACCGGATCGTCGGAGGCGACCGCCTGCTGGATCATCCAGTAGGCATCGACCGGATTGGAGCAGGCGACCACCTTGAGCCCTGCCGTATGCGCGAAGTAGGCCTCCGGTGACTCGCTGTGGTGCTCCACCGCGCCGATGCCGCCGCCGAAGGGGATTCGGATCACCAGCGGCATCCGCACCTTGCCCATCGACCGCAGGTGCATCTTGGCGACCTGACTGACGATCTGGTCGAAGGCGGGGTAGACGAAGCCGTCGAACTGGATCTCGCAGACCGGCCGATAGCCGCGGATCGCCATTCCGACCGCCGTGCCGATGATTCCCGACTCGGCCAGCGGTGAGTCGATCACCCGGTGCTCACCGAAGTCCTTCTGCAGTCCCTCGGTGACGCGGAAGACCCCGCCGAGCTTGCCGATGTCCTCTCCGGCCAGCACCACCTTGGGGTCAGCTTCCAAGGCGCGGCGCAGCCCGGCGTTCAGCGCCTGGGCCAGCGTCAGCCGGGTCACGAGGACACCTCCTCGAACGTCGCCAGATAGGCCGCGTACTGGGCCTGCTGCTCGGCGAGGTAGGGCGTCTGCTCGGCATAGACCCAGTCGAACGCCTCGACCAGGCTCGGCTGCGGCAGGGCCAGGCAGTCGGAGCGCAGCCGGGACGCGATGTCGGACGCCGTCGCGTCGACCTCGGCAAGGAACTCCTCGTCCGCCGCCCCGTGCCTCGTCAGGTAGGCCCGCACTCGCTCGATCGGGTCCTTCAGCCGCCAGTGCTCCAGCTCGTCGGCCAGCCGGTACTTGGTCGGGTCGTCGGAGGTGGTGTGCGCGCCCATCCGGTAGGTGTACGCCTCGATCAGGCTCGGACCGTTGCCGGACCGGGCCCGCTCCAAAGCCGCCGTGGTCACCGCATGTACCGCGAGCACGTCGTTGCCGTCCACCCGCACCCCGGGGAAGCCGAAGCCGGAAGCCCTGAGGAACAGGGGAATCCTCGACTGTCGCTCGATCGGTTCGGAGATCGCCCACTGGTTGTTCTGGCAGAAGAACACGATCGGCGCGTTGTAGGAGCTGGCGAAGACGAAGGCCTCGTTCACGTCGCCCTGGCTGGTGGCGCCGTCGCCGAGGTAGCCGATCACCGCGGTGTCCCGGTCCGGGTCTCCGGTGCCGACCAGGCCGTCCCGCTCGACGCCCATGGCGTATCCGGTCGCGTGCAGGGTCTGCGCGCCGATCACGATCGTGTACTGGTGGAAGTGGTGCTGAGGGGAGTCCCAGGCCCCATGGTCGACGCCGCGGTAGAGGGCGAGCAGCCGGAGCGGCTCGACGCCGAGACACCAGGCGACGCCGTGCTCGCGGTAGGTGGGGAACGCGTAGTCCTGCCGCAGCATGGCCCGCCCGGAACCGACCTGGGCCGCCTCCTGACCAAGACAGGACGGCCAGATTCCCAGCTCACCCTGTCGCTGCAGCGCGATGGCCTCGGCATCGACCCGTCGGGTGATGACCATGTCGCGATAGAAGCCGCGAATCTGCTCGTCGTCGCCGGCGTACGCGTAGTCCGACCGGGTGACGCGTTCGCCCTCCGGAGTCAGCAGCTGGACGAGATCTACGTCCCCGCCGGCCCCGCTGGCCTCAGCCACTCACTGCATCCCTTCTCTGGCCCCGGATTTTGGCCCCAACGTACCGCCTGCGTCGAGGAGCCGGGAAAACAAGTTGCATGTCCTATCTCTTTGCCTTCAGGCTGATTCCGGCCCTGCTGACCGGCGGGGACGAGGCGTCGACCGAGGGAGGTGTGAGGTGACCACCACTGTCATCGGGTTGCCCACAACCCGCCCATCCCTCGTTCGGAGAGCTCATCCCTGCCATGTCCAGTACGCCATCCGGGCCGATCCCGCCCACTGACTTCTCCTTCAGCTACACCCCGCTCGACGACCTCGACGCGCATCAACGCTGGTCCACCTGGGACGACATCGGTGTTCTTGCCGGACCGGAGCCCTGGCCCGACTGGGTGATCACCGAGAGCGCCGCCATCGACACCGAGCTCGGCATCCTCAAGACCGGCAAGGAGGCCGACGTCCATCTGCTGGAGCGGGCGACCGCGGACCGGTCGGTGGTGCTCGCCGCCAAGCGGTATCGCGGCCATGATCATCGGCTGTTCCACCGCGACTCCGGCTATACCGAGGGCCGCTCGATGCGTAACACCCGGGACCGCCGGGCGACCGCCAAGGGCACCCGCTGGGGTCGTACGGTGCAAGCGAGCCAGTGGGCCCGAGCCGAGTTCGGCTATCTTGCCGATCTCTGGTCGGCCGGGCTCCCCGTGCCCTACCCCGTGCAGCTCGACGACGTCGAGATCCTGATGGAGTTCATCACGCTGTCCGACGGCAGCGCCGCACCGCGGCTGGCCCAGACCCGGCCCGGGCCGGCGCGGCTTGCGGAGTACTGGAACCAGCTCACCGCCGCGATGCGGACGATGGCCCAGCTCGGACTGGCCCACGGTGACCTGTCGGCCTTCAACCTGCTGGCCACCGAGGATCGGATCGTGCTCATCGACCTACCGCAGGCGGTGGACATCATCAGCAACCCGCAGGGCATGGAGTTCCTGGCCCGCGACTGCCGCAACGTTGCGACGTGGTTCCGCTCCCGTGGGCTGGAGGTGGATGGCGAGGACCTGCTGGCCGACTTGATGGCCTACGCGTGGTGAGACGCCCGGTGCGCCCGTACCTTCGCCCGGTTGCCGCAGACCTGCATCGAGCACCAGCGCCGGTCACCACGCCGGGAGGCGTCGACGAGTAGCAGTCCGCAGTTGTCGGCGGCGCAGACCCGGATCCGGTCCCGCAGCGGCCCGGTCAGCAGCTCGATCGCGTCCCTGGCCAGGCCGGACAACGCGGCATCCATCGGCACGATCGCGGCCTCGGCCGATCCGTCGGCGCGCAGCGTCGGCGTGGGCGGGGCAGGACGGGCGGCGGCATTCACCAGGCGTACGTCGGCCGGTCCCAACGGCGCTCCCGCCGCCCGGGCCCGGGCCAGATGGCTGATGGCGTTACGGACCCGACGGGTCGGGTCCAGATCGGCCTCGGTCGCACTCACCGGGGTGCCGAGAATCAAGCCGACCCAGCGCTCGAGATCCGCCGCGGTGTGCAGGATCTCCCACCGCGCCGCTTCGCCGTCGCCACCCGTGTGGGTGAAGTCGAGACAGCTCCGGCCGCTCAGGAACCGGCGCCGCTGGTCGAGCGGCAGGCTGGCCCGGTCCGGCACGACGGTCACGGTCGGGCATTCCGCACGGCGGCGGCCGAGATCGCGTCCCCTGCGGTATCGAGTCCTTCGATAACGCCGTCGATGTCGGCCGGCGAGCGGTTCTGACTGAGCTTCGCCTTCGCCTCGATCCGGCTGATGATCAGCTCGACGCCGACGATGGCGCGAAGCTGGCCGGCGACGAACCGGCCCGGTGCATCGTCCACCGACCACGGCCGATCCCGTTCCGACTCGTGCTTCTCGGTCAGCCGGCGCACCAGCGACTCCACCCATGCCGGGTCGTCGTGCACGACCAGCCGGCCGTAGACGTGTGCGGTGACGTAGTTCCAGGTCGGCACGACGCGCCCGTGCTCGGCCTTCGTGGCGTACCACGAGGGTGAGATGTAGGCGTCGGGACCGCGGACGATCACCAGGGACTCGCCGACCGCCGGGCGTCGCCACTGGTCGTTGTTGCGGGCGACGTGGCCGAGCAGCGCACCGTGATCGCCGATGTCCGGGTCGAAGACGAAGGGCAGGAAGGTGGCGACCAGTCCGTCCGCGGTGACGGTGACCAGGTCCGCCGCACCGTGCCGATGCAGCAGTTCGCTCACGTCCTCTTCGGCCACGGCGAAGTGCGCAGGGACGTACATGAGGCGGCTCCTTTCAGCACTTGCTGTAACCAGTCTAGCCAGTTACAGTCGCCCTATGGCTACCTTGACGCACATCAATCCGGACAGCATGCACCGCAACCCAGCCTTCAGCCAGGCGGTACGGGTGCCCGCGGGACATGACCTCGTCGTGATCGGCGGGCAGAACGGCGTGGACCAGACCGGGCAGATCGTGGCCGAGGACCTGGCGGGCCAGACCAAGCAGGCCCTGCGCAACCTGCTGACCTGTCTGGAGGCCGCCGGCGGGGAGCCGCAACATCTCGTGCACTGGCGGATCCTGATCAAGGACGGCGCAGACCTGCTGGAGGGATTCGGTGCCTTCCAGGAGGTCTGGGGCGAGCGGCCCAACCCGCCCGCGATCACAGGCGCATTCGTCACCGACCTCGCCGTGCCCGGGGCACTGGTCGAGATCGAGGCCCTCGCCGCAGTACCCGCCTGAGACCTTCTCACGCCGTAGCACAATGCGCTCGCGGCCAAGTTCACCGCTGGGCAGGTCAACGACTTCAGACCGGCTCTCGGGTGCCAGCAGTCGCTCCCAACCATCGGGCCAGGGCGGTACGCAGGTCAGTGCGGGAGGTGTGACGATGCTCCGCCCAGGCGATGTAGCCGTCCGGTCGAACCAGGATCACGTCAGGTGCCCGGCTCCGATCGTGGGTTGCGACGACGAGGAGGTCGGCCCAGCCCGCGTGGAGGTCGCTCGCGGTCTGGAGGTCGCACCGAGGGCCGGCCAGGAGGACGAACCGGCCAGCACGCAGCAGCTCGTACAGCCGGCCCGACGCGGTCGGCAGATCGTGCGCGCGCTGCCCCACCAATGAGTGCTCACCACGATGGTGCCGATGGTGGATGCCGATGCCACTGAGTCGGCCGAGCAGCTGCATCCGCCCCGGCCGGAACCAGACGATCGCCCGCATCGCAAGAGCCCGCAATCGGGAACCGGCCGCCGACCGCCCCAGCACCAGGCGGTTGAAGCCGTCGGTCATCGCCAGGACCTGCGCCCCGACGGGGTGGCGCTCGGCCTGGTAGGTGTCCAGGAGTGCGTGGCTGGAATGTCCGCGAAGGACTGACGCGAGCTTCCAGCCGAGGTTCATGGCGTCCTGGATGCCGGTGTTCATGCCCTGGGCACCCAGCGGGGAATGGACGTGAGCGGCGTCCCCGGCAAGGAACACACGTTGGACCCGGTAGCGCTCCGCTTGCCGTCGCTCACTGAGGAACCGGGTGGACCACCGGATGGACTCCAGACCAAGATCAGATCCGACGATCCGGTGCATCGCATCGCGCACCTCAGCGTCGGTGACCGGCTGACCCAGCGGAACCGCATCTCGTCGCCGATCCCAGATGATCAGTCGGAACAGCCCGACCCCGAACGGCACGACGAGGACGAGGGCCCTGCCGGTTGGTCCGGCCGAAGAGGACCTCGCCTGGTGGGTTGGTGAGCGCTACATCAGCCAGGATGATATGGGTCTCGTACTGCTGCCCGGTGAAGCCAACCCCCCAACAGCGCGCGTACGCGGCTGTGCGCTCCGTCGCAGGCCACCACGTAGCGCGCCGAGTCGACTCGTTCGCCGCTGGGAGAGGCGATACGGAGCCTCACCCCGGTGGCGTCCTCTTCGAGGCCGACCACGTTCGCGCCGCGCTCGATGCGCACCCCTTGACGCCTGGCGCTCGACTCCAAAACGGCCTCGGTACCGCTCTGCGGGATCACCCCCACCATCGGAACCTGGCTGGAAAGCTCGCCGAGGTCGAACACGACGCCCGGCAGCCCCTGCACCTCAGAGACCCGCACTCCTCGGGCGAGGACCTCCTCGGCCAGGCCGCGAGCATCCAGCAGCTCCAGGGTTCGCGCATGCACCGCAAAGGCTCGCGTCAGATTCGATTCGTCCTCTCGTCGCTCGACGATCCTGGTGTGGATGCCGGCCAGGGCCAGCTGGTTGGCGAGCGCCAGGCCGGTTGGTCCTGCGCCGACGATGATGACCTGGATGTCGTTCGTCACTTTGCTCCTCCTTCGTGAGTTTCCAGCTCGGTTGTGGGGTCTTCCTGGGTGATCGAGCGCACCTCGTGCCCGACGTCGAAACGGGGTGACCAGGACCCGGCGACCGCACCCGGTAGCGGACGTCACTGAGCGCGCCTGTGCCACCACACGGCCGCCAGCGCAACACCGGCGACCAGCAGGCCGGCCGGCAGCAGCCAGGACAGCACGTCGGCCACGGTGTTCGCCCCGGCGAGTAGACCGGCTCCCACCAGGCCCAGGCCGAGCGCCACGATCCACGCCCAGTGATGGGTTTCGGGCAGCCACAGCGCCGACAGCAAGGCGACCAGGCCGAAACCGAAGCCGACGGCCAGCACGAAGGCTCCGCCAACTGTCTCAGCCTCGGCTCCTCGCAGCGGGCCGGACGCCAGCAGGATGGCGGCTCCCACGCCCGTTAGCACGCCACCGGCGATGGTCGGGCCGTCCTCGCGACGGACTCCCGCCGCGATCAGCAGCTCAATTCCGAGAACGAGAGCCAGCGCGTCACCGACCGCCGGAACCACGCGGCCGACAACCAGCAGAATGCCGGCCGTCAGCAGCATCACCGCGACGACCGGTCCGGTCTGGCGGCTCTTCTCGGGGATGGTCTCGGTCATCATCTTCTCCAATCCACTCCGGGCCCTCGGTACGGCCGGGTCTGGAGGCACTGTCGGCGATGCCGGGGTGGGCCCGCACCACCCGCGATGGAGTCCACCCCGGGTGGAATGTTCGCGGGCCGAGTAGCGTGCCCGAGGTGGGGGTTTCGCCGCAGACCTTGCTGGCCGGAAAGCTCACTGCGCCACTTCTCCAGCCGGGCATCGTGACTCGGGACCGCCTGCTCGACAGGTTGGACGAGAACGGGATCCAGCGACTGTGCCTCGTCGTCGCTCCGGCCGGGTGGGGCAAGACCACGTTGTTGGCCGAATGGGCGCGCCGAACAGGTGACCAGGAATCCCCGGCCTGGGTGACCCTGGACGAGACCGATGACGAACCGCACCGGTTCTGGACGTACGTCTTGACGGCATTGGCGAAGGCGGCGCCGGACCTGACCAGCGATGCGTTGGCGGCGCTTCGCGTGCCCAGCGTCGATCCCCTCGACGTCGCGCTGCCCGCGCTGCTCAACGACCTATCCCAGAGCAACGCCCGGCACACGCTGATCCTGGACGACTACCACCTGCTGACCGACGCCCGGATCCATGAAGCGGTCGAATACCTGCTGAGCTATCTGCCGCCGTCGCTCCGGCTGGTGATTGCGGCCCGGTTCGACCCGCCGCTGCCTCTCGCCAGGATGAGGGCTCGTGGCGAACTGACCGAGATCCGAGCCGCCGATCTGCGGTTCAGCGCCACGGAAGCAGCCGGCCTGGTCTCGGCGGTGAGCCACGTCGAGGTCGGCTCGGATGCCGTCGACGCCCTGCTGAACCGGACCGAGGGCTGGGCGGTGGGCCTCAAGCTGGCCGCACTGAGCATTCGCGGTTCGGCGGACCCGGCTGCGCGCGTGGCGGTCCGCGACGACCGGCACATCATCGACTTCCTCTCCTCAGAGGTGCTCGATCGACTGCCTGCCGACCGGCGGGAGTTTCTGGTGCGGACCGCGGTCCTGGATCGGTTGTGCGGATCCTTGTGCGACGCAGTACTCGGCCGCTCCGGGTCGGCGGCCGTCCTGGAAGCACTCGAGCGGGCCGACCTCTTCGTCGTCCCGCTGGATGCTCGCCGCAACTGGTACCGATACCACCCGCTCTTCCGGGAGGTGCTGACCCGTGAGCTCGAAGCAACGTCAGCGGAGGCCGTCCCCGAGCTGCTTCGCCGGGCCGCGGACTGGTACCTCGCGGCGCGGCAGGTGGACGAAGCGGTGCGCCTGCTGACGGCAGCCGGAGACCAGCAGCGGGCCGCGGAGGTGTTGCTGTCGGCTGAGGACGCGTTGCTCGAGCAGGGCGCGGCGGCGACGTACCTGCGCCTCGGCGACCAGCTGGATCAGGCGATCGTCCGCGCGGATCCTCGGTTGACGGTCAGCATGGCCGGTGCGGCCGCGCAAAGCGGTCAGCTGGAGCGGGTCCCCGCTCTGCTCGACATCGCTGAGGCGCGCCTGCACAGACCACAGCCCGTCGTATCCGGCGTGGCGCAGCCTGGCGGCCGCCGCCGCGGTCCTGCGGGCCGCGTACGACCCGAGGACCCGCGCCGATCCGCCCGCAATGCTGGCGGAGGCCGAGCGCGCGGTCAGTCTGGAGACCGATCCGACCTTGCAGGGCTATGTCATCGCCCGGATCACGCTCGGCGCCGTGCTCTCCGGGCTGGGCCGGCAGGAGGAAGCCGTTCCGATACTCACGCAAGCCTGGGAACGATCGGTCCCGGCCGAGGTGCCGATGTTCATCGGCTTGCAGGCGGCCGGTCTGCTGAGCATGTGCCTGCTGGAGACCGATCGGGTTGACGAGGCCCGGCGGCTGGTGCATCAGGTCGCGCCCGCAGTGCAGGGGATGCTGAACGCTCTCGGGGATGCGGCCGCTGCAGCCGTCGCCTTCTTGGTGGCCGTGGACGGCCGGCTGGCCTACCGCGACGGCCGCAGTGCCGACGCCCTGCGCCTGCTGACCAGGGCGGCCGAGCTCTCGCGTATCGCCGGGCACCCCAGCCAGCGGGTTTACGTGCTGATCGCGCTGGCTGACGCCCAGTTGGCTGCCGGCGACCGTACGGCGGCCAGGTCAGCCCTCGCCGAAGCGAGGGAGACCGCGGACACGGAGATAGCTTTCCCGGCCACTGCGGCGCGGCTGGCGGCCGCCGAGGAACGGATCGGCCGGCGTGCGGCCCTCGCCGCCCGGCGAGGCGGAGGGCTGGTCGAGGAGCTGACCGACCGGGAACTCTCCCTGCTGCGTGCGTTGCAAGGTCCGCTCAGCCAGCGGGAGATCGGCGCCGAGCTCTACCTGTCGCTGAACACCATCAAGGGCTACACGAAGAGCCTGTACCGGAAGCTGGGCGCGGCGTCCCGCGCCGAAGCAGTCGAGCGCGGTCGCGAGCTCGGCCTCATCTGATCGGTCGTTTCCAGCACCACCCCGGGTGGTATTGCGCCGGGGTGGTGTGCAACCCCACCAGTCGGGCCACGCTGGTCTCAACTCGAGCAGCAGGGAGACGGACGGTGGAGATGACCTATCGCCTGGAGATCAAGGGCCCGCTCCCAGGCCTCGCTCGCGAGGAACTACGCCGGCGGTTCGGAGAGGTCGAGGTGAAGTCCGACGGAGACCTTACCGTCGTGCCCGGGCTCATCGCCGACCAAGCGGCTCTGCGGGCGGTTCTCAGCCTGCTGTGGGACCTCGGCAGTGAGGTGCGTCTCGTGGAGGCCATCCCGCTGCCGGGCAGCGGAGCAGAGGAGCTCCAGTCATGACACAGACCAGAGAGCAGTCTCGCGTCGGGCGTGTTCGCGCACTTGTCCGGCAATACCCGACCAGCACGTTCTTTCTCCTGACCTTCCTGGTCACCTGGGCCGTGTGGGTGCCCAACGTTCTGGCCCCGGACAGCTTCGCCGGTGCACTGGCTGCGTACTGGACCTACATGCCGGCCGTTGCCGCGGTCATCGTGGCAGCGATCGTGGGGAGCCTCCGCGACCTGGGTGCTCGGCTGGTCCGCTGGCGAGTCGGCTGGCGCTGGTACGCCGTCGTGCTGATCGGTCCGGCCGCCTTCTACGCCATTGTCGCCGCGGTACACGTCGGCTTCGGGTGGTCCGGCGCACCCGACCAACCGAACGCTCTTCGGGCGGCTCTCATCGGTCTCCTCCCGTTGTTTCTCGTTTTCATCCTGACCGACGGGCTCGGTGAGGAACCGGGCTGGCGCGGCTTCGCTCTGCCTCGGATGCTCAAGCGCACCGGCCCGATGCTGGCGAGCCTGGCGCTCGGCGTCATTTGGGCGCTTTATCACCTGCCGCTGTTCTGGACCGTGGGTCGGCCGCTCTACGGCGAGTCGTTCCTGATTCTGCTTGTGGAGCTGCCGGCGATGTCGGTGCTGTACACCTGGGTCTTCCAGCACACCGCCGGCAGCGCACTTCTCGCGATTCTGTTCCACGCCTCGGGTAGCGCCTGGTGGACCGTCTTCGTGGCCACAGTCAGCGCCGCCGAAGCAGACACCCTGCGCTCGGCACTGGTCATCCTGCTGCTGAAATGGCTGCTGGCCGCGGCGGTGGCGGTGTCCTGGCTGCGGCACGTGCCCGCCGGCAATCGGCGCCCGCTGGCAGGTGCGCCATGACAGGAGTGAAAACCCAGAAGCGGCCTCCCGGCGCTATCTGGATGGCCCTTTCGGCGCTGGGTGCGCTGCTGTTGGTGGCAATCGCCTCGGTGCTGGCCATGGCCCCTGCCGCGCCCGCCGATTCCAAGGCGCCGGCCGAGGCGTTCAGCGCCACCCGTGCGATGACCCACGTCTCGGTGATCGCGGAGGATCCGCGGCCGATCGGATCGCCGCAGCACGATGAGGCGAGGGCCTACCTGCTCGATCAGCTCGAGTCGCTCGGATGGCGTACCGAGGTGCAGGAATCGATCGGGATGTTCGACTTCGGTGGCGACGGGACCCAGCTGATGGGCGCGGTCGCCAACGTGATCGCGACGAAACCGGGCACCGCCTCGACCGGGACCGTCCTGCTGACCGCCCACTACGACACGGTCGCCGGGTCACCGGGAGCCGGTGACGACGGGATCGGCGTAGGTGTTCTGCTCGAGACCGCCAGGGCGCTCAGTACGTCCGGTCCTCCCCGGAACACCGTGATGATCTTGCTCACCGACGGCGAGGAGGTTGGGCTGCTCGGCGCGGAGGCGTTCGTACGGGAGCGAGCGAAGCAGCTCGGGCCGACCGTTGTGCTCAACCACGAGGCACGCGGCGCCGGCGGTGGCCCGCTGACCTTCCGCATGTCGTCGCCGAACAGCGAGCTGATCGAGGTACTGGCCGGGGCGCCGGGCGTGTTCGCAGACTCGAGTTCGGAGGCGACCTTCGAAGCGTTGCCGAACGACAGCGACTTCAGACCGTTCGAGCAGGGCGGGCTGTACGGTTTCGACACCGCGATCATGGCGGATGGCGCCTACTATCACAGCCCGAACGACGACCCAGCCCATCTCAGTGCCGCCTCCCTGCAGCAGATGGGTGACGCCACTCTCGCCATGACTCGGGAGCTGGCCGGTATGGATCTGGCCGCGATCGGGCGCGGCGGGGAGAAGATCGTGACCGCCCTGCCCTGGGGCTTGCTCGCCTATCCGCAGAGCCTCGAGATTCCGCTCGCGTTCGGTGTGCTGGTGCTGGCAACCGTCCTGGTGTTGGTGTTGCGGCGACGAGGTGCGCTGACCCTGCCGCGAGTCGCCCTGTCCGCAGTCGCTTCGGTCGTTGTTCTTGTCGTCGCAGGGGCCGTCAGCTACGCGGTGTGGCAATCGGCGTTGCTGATCGACCCGGCGCAGGCTTCTGTTGTGGTCGGTGAGCCGTACCGGCCGGTGTTCTACCGGCTGGCGATGTTGATGGCCGGTTTGGCCGCCGTCCTCTCGGTGTTTGCGCTGGTACGTCGCCGGCTGAGCGCTGTCGGCCTCGCCGTCGGCATGCTCGTCGTGCTCGCCCTCGCCGGCGTGCTTCTCGCGTTCACCGTGCCCGGCATCTCCGGGGCCGTCGTGCAGCCGACGGTGGTCGTGGCCGCGGGTGCGGTTGTCGCAGCGCTGCTCCCTGAGCGTCGTACGGTCGCCCGGAGCGGGATCTACCTGCTTGCGCTGACCGCCGCGGCGATCATGCTCGGACCAGCGATCTGGATCGGGTTCGATCTCGGGCTGAGTACGGGGCCGGTCAGCGCCGTGCTGCTGGCGATGTTCGTCACACTGGCCCTCCCGCTCATCGAGGTCGCCTGGCCACGACCTGCGGACACGGCGCCGCGACGGAGACTGCGCATCGCAGCAGTTCCGACATTGGTCGTGGTCTTGGCCATCGCGCTCACGGCTGCAGGGCTGGTGGCGAACCGCGAAGGCGCGACGGATCCGCGTCAGGAGACGGTCTTGTACTCGGTTGATGCCGATACCAGGGAGGCGCGCTGGGCCTCGTACGCAGCGCCGACCAATGACTGGAGCCGATCGTTGCTGAGCGAGCCGGCTGTGCCCCTCGAAGATGCCTTTCCGTCGTGGGGCGGTGCAGCGCTGTGGCACGGTCCGGCGCCGGCCGCAGACCTGCCGGCACCTGCTGTCACGGTGCTGGCAGACGTCACCCGGGGTGGTACTCGAGAGCTGACTCTCCGGCTGTCGTCCCGTCGCCAGGCCTCGACGCTCGGGCTGTGGGTTGACGACGGCAGTGCAACTGTTCGCAGCGCGACGGTGGCTGGCCGGAACGTCCCGACCGACCGATCCAAGGGGAGGTGGGACTTCGGGTTCCGCTTCGGTGGGCCGCCGGCGGATGGCGTCGAGGTGCGACTGGAGTTGGACCAGCACGCCGACAATGTCAGTATCCGGGTCGCCGACTCCACGCACGATCTCGGTGTGGTGCCCGGCTTCACGCCACCGCCTCACGGGCGGGTGCTCGTCACACCCGAGGTGGTGGTGACCCGGGCGCTCGACCTGTGATCGTTTGGCTTCAGGTCTGGAACCGCAGAATCCGGATGATCGCCATGGCGACCGCCTCCGGTCCCGCGGCCAGCGAGACCCGCACGGTCGTCCGGCCGTCGATCCGGTCGAAGTCGGTGCCGGGAGTGAGCGCAACCCCCTGCTCGTCCAACAGGCGGCGCACCAGGCTTCGGAGTTCCGGGTATGGCCCGAGCACCGCGACCGATGTCGGCGTACACGTAGAACGCACCGTCGGCCGGCGCCACGTCGGTCCAGCCGAGATCGTCCACCGCGGCCAGCAGCACCGACCGGGCCTCGGCGAAGCTGCGGACGGCCGTGCTCGCCTCGGCATACGACCGATCGGTGAACGCGCCGATCGCCGCGTGCTGGGCCGGAACCGGCGGGCAGAGCGCGAAGTTGCCCGCCAGGGCGTCGAAGGGATCGACCAGCTCCTCCGGCACCAGCGCCCAGCCCAGCCGCCAGCCGGTCATGCCCCAGTACTTCGAGAACGACGACACCGCCACCGCGGAACGATCGTGCTCCCAGGCGCAGCTGCCAACGAAGTCGCCGTCGGTGATGCCGTGGTAGATCTCGTCGCTGATCAGCCGCACACCACGGGCCGCGCACCAGTGGGCAAGATCACCCAGCTGCGCCCGACCGATCATGGTCCCGGTCGGGTTGGCCGGCGAGGCCACCACCAACCCGGCGAGCGGCCGGTCGGCCTGTGCCGCGTCGAGCAGCTCGATCGTCGGCTGGAACCGCTCATCCGGTCCGCAGGCCAGTTCGACCACCTCGCAGCCGAGCGAGGCCAGGATGTTCCGGTACGCGGGGTAACCGGGCCGGGTCATGGCCACCCGGTCCCCGGCGTCGAATGCGGCCAGGAAGCTCAGCAGGAATCCGCCGGAGGACCCGGTGGTCAGCGCGATCTGCTCCTCGGGAACCTCGAGGTCGTACCACCGCCGGTAGTGCCCGGCCAGTTCGGTACGCAACGGCCGGATGCCGAAGGTTTCGCTATAGCCCAGCGGCGTACGCCCGACCATCAGCTCGGCGGCGCGCCGCCGGACGTCGGACGGCGCACCCGAGGTCGGCTCACCCGCACACAGTGAGATCACCTCGCGTCCGGCCGCCCGCAGCTGAGCGACCCGATTGAGGACGCTCATCACCGCGAACGGCGGCACGCCCGAGCGGGCCGAGGCCGCCCGGACCGCGTACGCCTCGCGCGTCGCCGTCACGTCTGCTGCTGCCGCTTGCGGGCCCGGTAGGCCGCGACGTTGGTCCGATTGCCGCAGTTGCCGGTGTCGCAGAACCGCTTCGAGGAATTGCGCGACAGATCCACCAGCACATCCTCGCAGTCCGACGCGGCGCAGATCTTCAGCCGGCCGAGATCGTCCTGCCGGATCAGGTCCAGCAGACCCATGGCCGCCTCGGCGCCGATCCGCTGGGCCAGCGGTGCATCCGGCGGCGTCATGTGCAGGTGCCAGTCCAGTTCGTCGTGCTTGCTCAGGTAGGGCCGCGCCCCCGCGTCGGCCAGCAGCGCGTTGACGATCGCGGCCGCCTCGTCCCGGTCGGCCGCTTGCCACACGGTGCGGAGCCGCTCCCGCAGCTGGCGTACCTGAGCGAGCTCGTCGGCGTTCCGTCGATAGACGCCGGAGTACGGGAACCGCTCCAGAAAGTCATCGAGACCCTGGCGCGTCGCGAGTTCGTCGACGCCGTCGCTGAGGGTGTTGACCAGGGCGGCGGCCTCGGCCAGAGCGATCTCCGTGTCATGAGTGAAAAGCATGTTGACTCCTGACAGGCACTTCGATAGTGTCACTAGTGTAATGCAGTTTTGCTCATGACACTTCTGGCAACGTGAGGAGGCCGTGATGACCGCCGTCGCTACCCGAGAGGCTACTCGGAATCGCGTCCTCGGCGGTTCGGGCGGCGCTCTGCTGATCGCTCTCGCTTCCTCGGCCGCCTTCGGTACCTCTGGCGCGCTGGCCCGCTCGATGCTCGATCTCGGCTGGTCGCCCGCGGCCGTGGTCAGCCTGCGGGTCGGCGCCGCCTTCGCGATCCTGCTGGTGCCCGCGCTGCTGGTGCTGCGCCGGGTCGGCCGGCCCACTGGCCGCCAGGGTGCTCGGATGGCCGCCTACGGCCTGACGGCGGTCGCCGGGGCCCAGCTGTGCTACTTCAGCGCCGTGCAGTACGTCTCGGTGGGCGTGGCCCTGCTGGTGGAGTACCTGGCTCCGGTGCTGCTCATCGGTTGGCACTGGGCCCGCAACGGGCGCCGACCGACCCGCCCGGTGCTGGCCGGAGCCGGCCTGTCCCTCGTCGGGCTGGCCCTGGTGCTGGACGTCACCAGTGGCTTGACCATCAACCCGATCGGCATCGCGTGGGCCCTGGGGGCGGCGCTCGGCCTGTCGGCGTACTTCGTGCTGGCCGAGAACAACGACAGCGCGACGATCCACCCACTGCTGCTCACCACCGCGGGGCTGGGGATCGGCGGCCTCGCCGTGGCCCTGGCCGGCGTCATCGGCTTCGTGCCGATGGCCGGGCGGATCGGCAGCACCACCTTGGCCGGGGCCGCAGTGCCCTGGTGGCTGCCGATGCTCGTCCTGATCTTGATCAGCGGAGTGTTCGCCTATCTGACCGGCATCGTGGCCGTGCGCCGGTTGGGCAGCTCGGTCGCGTCGTTCGTCGCGTTGACCGAGGTGATGTTCGCCGTCACCTTCGCGTTTCTCCTGCTCGGACAGCAGCCGTCACTGATCCAGCTGGTCGGTGGCGTCCTCGTGCTGGCCGGGATCGCTCTGGTGCAGCGGCGCCAGTCCTAGTCCAGGCACGGGCGACGACCCCCGTGGCTCAGGGGCTCGGCGACTCGG
Organism: uncultured Actinomycetota bacterium; assembly: GCA_963711015.1. Classification (GTDB taxonomy): domain Bacteria; phylum Actinomycetota; class Actinomycetes; order Propionibacteriales; family Propionibacteriaceae; genus Microlunatus. Next base: position 165,135 of record CAVQCQ010000007.1, on the reverse strand, counting down.
TTGGGCTCGACGACTCCGTCGGGCTGGACGAGTCCGACGGGCTCGACGACTCCGTCGGACTCGGCGACTCGGTCGGCGTGGCGGATTCCGTCGGCGTCGGCGACTCCGTCGGAGTCGAGGACTCGCTCGGTGTCGGGGTGGGAATCGGTGACGCGCTCGGCGTCGGCGTCGCCGTTCGAGTCCGGCTCGAGCTCGGTGTGGGACTCGGCGACTTCTTGGCCGGCTTGCGGCTCTTGGTGGGCTCGGATCTCGGCGTAGAACGCTCCGGGCTCCGAGTCGGTGACCAGGCCGGGGTCCACGGGTCGGCGGGCGGGGGGGTCCAATCGGTCGTCGGCGCCACGCTTCGTGGCGGTCGGGAGGTAGTGGGAGGATCGACCGGCTGGGTGGGCGTCGGGCTGGGCTCGATGTAGGAGGGCGTCGGGATGCCGGTCGGAACGGTCGACCCGGTCTCGGTCGACGTCGCCGAAGGCGTGGCCGATCCCGAGGCGGGCTCTGCGGTCTGCGGCGGGCCGCTCACGGCGTAGCGCTCGGTGAGCAGGTCGACGCCGATCCGGGCGACGAGACCGACCGCCGCCACGATGGCGACGGCGACCACGATGGACGCGATCTTCAGCCTCTTGCGCATATCCCAGGGTCCCGAGCTAGCCTGTTCAATAAGTCACGATTCGATAACGCTCGGCCCAGCGAATCACAATTGCCCCTCCCAATCAAACCCACTTTGCCCAAGTGTCCGCCCTTTAGACTCACTTGGTGGTCAGCACGCAGGAATTGGCCAGCGGGATCCTGGTGGCTGGCACCTCCTCCGATGCCGGCAAATCCCTGCTGGTGACCGGAATCTGCCGCGCGCTGGCCCGGCAGGGCGTCTCGGTCGCCCCGTTCAAGGCACAGAACATGTCGAACAACTCGATGGTCTGTGCCGACGGCGCCGAGATCGGCCGGGCGCAGTACCTGCAGGCCCAGGCGGCCGGCGTCGTTGCCGAGTCGGCGATGAACCCGGTGCTGCTCAAGCCCGGGTCGGACCGGCGGGCGCACGTCGTGCTCCGCGGCCGGCCGGCGGGCGTGCTGGAGGCCGGCGAGTACGCCACCGGACGCGCCCACCTGGCCGAGGCGGCGTACGCGGCGTACACGGAGCTGGCGCAGCGGTTCCAGGTGATCATCGCCGAGGGCGCCGGATCGCCCGCGGAGATCAATCTGCGGGCCGGTGACTACGTGAACGCCGGGCTGGCCCAGCGGTTCGGCCTGCCGATGGTCGTCGTGGGGGACATCGATCGGGGTGGCGTTTTCGCCTCGCTGTACGGGACCTGGGCACTGCTGGACGAGGCCGACCGGAAGTTGATCACCGCGTTCGTGATCAACAAGTTCCGCGGTGACCTCAGCGTGCTCGAACCAGGAATGGATGAGCTCACCCGGATGACCGACATCCCGGTGGCCGGCGTGCTGCCCTGGCTGCCCGACCTCGGGCTGGACGCCGAGGACAGCCTGGCGCTGCGCAACGGAGGAGGGTGGGGGTGGGATCCCGGCACGCTGCGAGTGGCGGTGGTCCGGCTGCCCCGGGTCTCCAACACGACCGACGTGGACGCTCTGGCCGCCGAGCCGGGGGTGGACGTTCTCGTGACCAGCGATCCGGGTGTGGTGGCCGACGCCGATCTCGCCGTGCTGCCGGGCTCCCGGGCCACGGTGAGCGACCTGCGCTGGCTGCGGGACCGCGGACTCGCCGACGCCGTGGCACTCCGAGCGCGCCGCGGCGCTCCGGTGCTCGGGATCTGCGGCGGCTACCAGATGCTCGGCGCCACCATCGCCGACGACCTGGAGACCCGCTCCGGGCTCGAGCCGGGGCTGGATCTGCTGCCGGTACGGATCACCTTTCGGTCCGACAAGACGCTGGGCACGCCAATCGGCTCCTGGCGCGGCGCGCCGGTTGCCGGGTACGAGATCCACCACGGCGTGGCGGAGATCATCGGGGCGGCCGAGCCGTTCCTGGACGGCTGCCGGGTGGGTTCGGTCTGGGGCACCATGTGGCACGGCGCGTTCGAGAACGACGGGTTCCGGCGCACCTGGCTCGCCCAGGTCGCGGACGGCACCGGCTCGACGTGGCAGCCGGACACCGGAGCCGGTCCGTACCGCAGCCGGCGCGAGACCATGATCGACACGCTGGCCGACGCCGTCGAGCACCATCTGGACCTGGAACTGATCATGAAAGGAACCGGGGGGCTCGGGGGGTATCCCCCCGGGATTGAACGCAGCACCCAGGTGACCGGGCGGTGACGCTCCGGGCGCTGGTGATCGGCATCGGCAGCGGCTCAGCCGAACATCTCACCGGCGAGGCACGAGCCGCGATGAACGAGGTCGACCTGTTCCTGGTCGCCGACAAGGGTGCCGGCAAGCACGACCTGGCCCAGCTCCGCACCGAGCTCTGCCGGGCGGTCATCGACCATGATCACTACCGGGTGCTCGAGGTGCCGGATCCGGAGCGTGGTCCCGACCGGGACCGCGACGCTCCGGCGTACTCGGCCGGCGTTGCGGCCTGGCATCGGGCCCGAGCGGAGGCGTACGCGACGATTCTCGACCGCGAGCTGCCGAACGGCGGCACGGTCGGCTTCCTGGTCTGGGGCGATCCGAGCCTCTACGACAGCACCATCCGGATCGCCGAGTCGATCACCGCCCTGGGGATCGATCTCGAGCTGCGGGTGCTGCCGGGCATCAGCAGTGTGCAGCTGCTGGCCGCCCGGCACAAGATCATTCTCAACCGGGTCGGACAGCCCGTGCATCTGACCACCGGCCGCCGGCTCGTCGCTGAGTACTCTCCGGCGCTGGGTGACGTCGTGGTGATGCTGGACGGCGAGCTCGCTTGCGCCGGACTGGTGCGGGACCATCCCGAGCTGGTGATCTACTGGGGCGCCCAGCTCGGACTGCCTGACGAGGCCGTCGTGTCCGGGCCGCTGCCGGCGGCGATCGACGACATCCGGCAGTGCCGCGACCGGATCAGGGCCGCCCGCGGCTGGGTGATGGACACCTATCTGCTGCGCCCCGGCCCACCGGCAGACTGATCGCCGTGGAGTCGTTCGAGCGTTCGGGACTGCGGTTCGGCGTGATCGACTCGGGCCCACCCGACGGGCCGGTGGCCGTGCTGTTCCACGGTTTTCCGCAGCAGCCGTCGACCTACCGACTCGTGACCGGGGCCCTCAATGCGGCAGGGGTACGGACTCTGGTGCCCGAGCAGCGCGGGTACGTCGCCTCGGCCCGGCCGGCCCGCCGCCGCGACTACCGGACGGTTGAGCTGGTCGACGACGCCCTGGCGCTGCTCGATGCCGCCGAGGTGCAGCGGGCCCATCTGGTCGGCCACGACTGGGGGGCCGCCCCGGTCTGGGGTATGGCGGCCTGGCACCCGGACCGGACCGCATCGGTCACCAGCTTGTCCACTCCGCATCCGGCCGCTCTGCTCAAGTCGTTCCTGACCAGCACCCAGGCCCTCACCTCGTGGTACATGGCCTTTCTCCAGCTTCCCGTGCTTCCGGAGCTGCTGTCTCGACGGGGACTCGTGCGGACGTTGACCAGGAGCGGGCTGCCCGACGTCTGGGTACAGGAATACCTGGCCGCCATGGCCGAGCCCGGTCGGCTGACCGGCGCGATCAACTGGTATCGCGGGCTGCCGTTCTCGGCGCGGCCCGCATTGGGCCCGATCGAGGTGCCCACCACCTACATCTGGGGTCGACACGACTTCGCCCTGAACCGGACCACCGCGGAGCTGGTGGGCAACTACGTCGTCGGGCCGTACCGGTTCGTCGACCTCGATGCCAGCCACTGGCTGCCCGAGACCGAACCGGAGATCGTCGCGGACGAGATCCTGTTCCGGATGGGTCGTTAAGTTGACGCCATGACGCCACTGGTACTGCCGTTCGACAACCGGTCCCCCGACCTCGATCCGACCGCCTGGCTGGCGCCGAACGCCACCGTGGTCGGCGCGGCAACGATTGCGGCTGAGGCCAGCATCTTCTACGGGGCCGTCGTCCGAGCCGACATGGACAGCATCCATCTCGGCGCCGGCAGCAACCTGCAGGACAACGTGGTGGTGCACACCGACTACGGCTACCCGGCTCGCATCGGGTCCGGGGTCAGCGTCGGGCATGCCGCAGTGGTGCACGGCTGCACCATCGAGGACGACTGCCTGATCGGGATGAACGCGACCGTGCTGAACGGCGCTGTGGTCGGCGCCGGCTCGCTGGTCGCCGCCGGTGCGGTGGTGCTGGAGGGCACCGAGATCCCGCCGCGGTCGCTGGTGGCCGGCGTACCGGCCAAGGTCCGGCGGCCGCTCAGCGACGCCGAGTTCGAGCGGGTCCAGGCCAACGCGGCTCACTACCGCGAGCTGGCCGCACGGCACCGCGCCAGCCAGACCTGAGACTCAGCCGGAGTCCTCCAGGTCGCCTTCGACGTCGAGGTAGACCTGCTGCATCTCGGCCATGATCTCCGGATCGGGCTCGGCCCACAGTCCGCGGTCGGCCGCCTCGTTCAGCTTCTCGATGATGCCGCGCAGCGCCCACGGGTTGGCGTGCTTCATGAAGTCCTGGTTCTGCTTGTCCAGCACGTAGCTGCTGGCCAGCTGGGCGTACATGCCGTCGCTGACCACACCAGCCGTGGCGTCGAACCCGTAGAGGTAGTCAACGGTCGCGGCCAGCTCGAACGCCCCCTTGTAGCCGTGCCGTTGCATGGCGCCGATCCAGCGCGGGTTGACCACCCGGGCCCGGAACACCCGCGAGGTTTCCTCGGTGAGCGAGCGGGTCCGGACGGCGTCTGGCGCCGTCGAGTCGCCGACATAGGCCTTGGGCTCGGCCCCGGTCAGCGCGCGCACGGTCGCGATCATGCCGCCGTGGTACTGGTAGTAGTCGTCGGAGTCGGCGATGTCGTGCTCGACGGTGTCGACGTTCTTCGCCGCCACGGCGATCCGCCGGTAGTTGGTCTCCATGTCCTCCCGGGCCGGCGCGCCGTCGAGATCACGCCCGTACGCGAACCCGCCCCAGGCGGTGTAGACCTCGGCCAGATCCTGATCGGTTCGCCAGTTGCCGGCCTCCATCAGCGGCAGGATCCCCGCCCCGTACGCGCCCGGCTTGGACCCGAAGATCCGGGTGGTGGCGCGCCGCTCGTCCCCATGCTGACCAAGATCACGTCGGGTGTGGGCGCGCACGAAGTTCAGCTCGTCGGCCTCGTCGAGCCCCGCGACCAGGCGTACGGCGTCGTCCAGCAGAGCGAGCACGTGCGGGAAGGCGTCGCGGAAGAAGCCGGAGATCCGGACCGTGACGTCGATCCTCGGCCGGCCCAGCTCGGCCAGCGGGATCGCCTCCAGTCCGGTCACCCGCCGGGACGCCGCGTCCCAGACCGGGACCACTCCCAGCAGGGCCAGCACCTCGCCGATGTCGTCTCCGCTGGTCCGCATGGCGGAGGTGCCCCAGACCGACAGCCCGACCGACTGCGGATAGGCACCGGTCTCGTCACGATGCCGCTGCAGGAGCGACTCGGCCATCGCCTGCCCGGTCTGGTAGGCCAGCCGGGACGGAATGGCCTTGGGATCGACCGAGTAGAAGTTGCGGCCGGTGGGCAACACGTTGACCAGCCCGCGCAACGGCGAGCCGCTCGGTCCGGCCGGGACATACCCGCCGTCCAACGCGTGCAGGACATTGCCGATCTCGTCGCTGGTCCGGCGCAGCCGGGGCACGACCTCCCGGCAGGCGAACTCCAGACTCTCGGCAGCAGGACCCTCGACGATGCCGCGAACCGCTGCCGCGTCCCACCCGGTCGCAGCCACTGCCTCCACCAGCTCCCGCGCCTGAGCCTCGACCCGGTCGACCTCCTCGATCGGCGCACCGTCGACCAACCCCAGCGCCTGGCGCAGCCCCGGCACAGCACCGACGTTCCCGGCGAAGATCTGGTTGGAGCGCAGCACGGCGAGCACGAGATTGACCAGCTCCTTCCCTTCCGGCGCCCGACCGAGCACGTGCAGCCCGTCGCGGATCTGCACGTCCTTGATCTCACACAGCCAGCCGTCGATGTGCATCACGAACTCGTCGAACGCCTCCTCCTCCGGCGCCTCCTGCAGACCAAGATCGTGTTCCAGCTGCGCAGCCTGGATCAGCGTCCAGATCTCCCCACGCAGCGCGGGCACCTTGGCCGGATCCATGGCCAGCACCTGCGCGTACTCGTCGAGCAGCTGTTCCAGGCGCGCGATGTCGCCATAGGACTCGGCGCGGGCCATCGGTGGTACCAGGTGGTCGACGATCGTGGCGTGAGCCCGGCGCTTGGCCTGGGTGCCCTCACCCGGATCGTTGACCAGGAAGGGATAGACCAGCGGGAGTGAACCGATCGCCGCGTCGGTGCCGCAGGCCGCCGACATGCCGAGGTTCTTGCCGGGCAGCCACTCCAGGTTGCCGTGCTTGCCGACGTGGATCATCGCGTGTGCGCCGAACTCCCGCTCGACCCAGCGGTAGACCGCGAGGTAGTGGTGCGACGGAGCGAGATCGGGATCGTGGTAGATCGCGATCGGGTTCTCGCCGAAGCCGCGCGGCGGCTGTACCAAGATCACGATCTTGCCCGCTTGCAGGGTGGCGGCGACGATCTCGCCCGCTGGGTCGAGGGCACGATCGACGAACAGCTCGCCCGGCGCCTCGCCCCAAGCCTCGGTCACCGCACTCACAAGATCATCTGGCAGCTCGGCGAGCCAACGGCGGTAGGTCGTCGCCTTGATGCGGACCGGCTGCCCGCTGAGCTGCTCCGTGGTCAGCCACTCGGGGTCCTGGCCGCCGGCGGCGATGATCGCGTGGATCAGCGCGTTGCCGGCCGTGGTGTCGGGATCCTCCCCCTCCACCGGATCGAGCGGACCCGTGCCGGGGATCTCACCGGGCGCGCCGAGGTCGTACCCTGCCTCGCGCATGGACTTCAGCAGCCGGATCAACGAGACCGGCGTATCCAGGCCGACGGCATTGCCGATCCGGGAGTGCTTGGTCGGGTAGGCCGACAGCATGATCGCGATCTTGCGGTCTTCGATCGGGATGTGCCGCAGCCGAGCGTGGTTGACCGCGATCTCGGCCACCCGGCGGCAGCGTTCACGATCAGGAACGTAGGCGGGCAGGCCGTCGGCGTCGGTCTGTTTGAACGAGAACGGAACGGTGATGATCCGGCCGTCGAACTCCGGCACCGCCACCTGGGTGGCCACGTCGAGAGGGGTCATCCCCTCGTCGGACCCCGACCAGGACGCGCGGTCCCAGGTGAGACACAGACCCTGCAGTATCGGAATGTCCAAGGCAGCCAGCGCGCCGACATTCCAACCCTCGTCGTCCTCCCCCGCGCTCGCCGTCGCGGGCCGGGTGCCCCCGGCGGCCAGCACGGTGGTGACCAGTGCGTCGAGGGTGCCGAGGTAGTCGATCAGGTCTGGCGGGGCATCGCGGAGGGAGGTGGCGAAGATCGGCACACCGACACCGCCCGCCGCGTCGATGGCGTCGGCCAGCGCCTCGGCGTACGCGGTGTTTCCGGCGGTGTACTGGGCGCGGTAGAACAGCACGCCGACCCGGGGTCCTGTGCCCTGAGCGTCTCGAATGGCGCCCCAGGTCGGCTGCTCGGCCGGCGGTTCGAAGCCCTCGCCGGTCAGCAGCACCGTGTCGGACAGGAAGGCGTGCAGCTGGCGGAGATTGTCCGGGCCGCCCTGCGCGAGGTAGACGTGGGCCTCCGCGGCGACCCCCATCGGCACGGTGGAGAGTTCCATGAGCGCGGCATCCGGGGCCTGCTCACCACCGAGGACGACCATCGGCTGACCCGCACCACGGATCCGGGCGAAGCCGGAGCAGAGGCTCTTCGGTGAGCCCAGGATCCGAGCGACGATCAGGTCGGCGGCCGCGAACGCCTCGGCCATCTCGGTGTGCGCCACCTTGCTGGGGTTGACGTAGAGGTAGTCAGCGCCCGAGGCGCGGGCGGACAACAGGTCGGTGTCGGAGGTGGAGACGAGGGCGATTCGAGTCACAGGCTCACCCTCCCGGACACGGCGGTGACCACGCGTCCACCGATCCACAGGTCGTCGCCGTCGAGATCGACGTGGATCCGGCCGGCGCGACCGAGCACCGTGCCCTGGGAGGCGACATAGTGCTGCGGGACGATGCCTTGGCCGATCAACCAGTACGCAACGCCGGCGTTCAGGCTCCCGGTGACCGGATCTTCCGGCGGCGACTCGCCCGGCAGTAGAGCCCGTACCTCGTACGCAACCTCTGACCCCTCGGGGTAGAGGCCGACGAGGCCGAGGTCGAGGCCGCTCAGGGTGGCGGGGTCCACGCGTACGCCGAGCACCTGTTCGGCACTCGCCAGGCGGACACCGATCCACTGAGGACCGTTGACCAGCCAGGATGCCTCCTGCACCTCGGACTGGCCGATCCCCAGCCCGCCAGCGATCCGCTCGATCAGGTCCTCCTCGACCGGCTCGAATCGGGTCAGCGGAGGCGCGGCGAAGGCCAGCCGGTCGCCGTCTCGACGTACCCGGACCAGGCCGGCTTCACACTGCTGCACGAACACACCCTCGGACTGCGGCCGCCCGCCGGCGGCCAGCCACGCATACCCGGAGCCCAGCGTCGGATGTCCGGCGAATGGCAGCTCACGGCTGGGCGTGAAGATCCGGACCCGGTAGTCGGCGTTCTGCTCCGTCGGCGGCAGCAGGAATGTCGTCTCCGACAGGCCGGTCCAGTTCGCGAACCGCTGCATCTGCTCGTCGTCGAGGCTCTCGGCATCGTGCACGACGGCAAGCGGGTTGCCGTCGAGCGCGCCTGAGCCGAAGACATCCACCTGGGAGAACGCGAACGAAGACACCCGCGCACTGTACGGCCCGTCACCATGTCATGGCGGCTGCGGCGCTTCGCTGGTATAGCGATGACCGGTCGGGGTCGTGATGGTGATCGCGTGCGGACGTCCGACCAGGCCGGGATGGTGCAGATCGACGCGCCAGCCCGGCATCTCGCGGACCTGATTCCCCCGCTCACACTCGCCGCGCCCGTTGACCAGGTCGGTCAGGCCACCGACGCGATAGGGCCGGATGTGGTCGATGTGCCGGATGGTGGCCTCGCAGAACGGATCTCGGCACGTCTGGTCGCGCAATCGGATCAACTGCTCCAACCAGCCGTCGAACCGGCGCCGGCGGGGATCCCCGCCCACGATGAGCTGCCCATTGCCGTCGGTGGCGGGCCGGGTGAACAGCCGGCGCCACCAACGGAGGCCCCGGCTGGACAAGATCAAGTCGCGAGCGAGCGGGCCAGGCAGCGGGCCGAACCCTGGGATCAGTGCCGAGCCAGGCGCCTTCGGGTCCAAGAGCAGATCCCACGGGATCAACAGCTGCACCTCGAGATCGACGTCGCTCGCCGTGGCCTGTCCGGTCAGCCGCTCCACCAAGGTGTCGGCCATGATCTGGTCCCGGCTGCGCGCATCCCCGGTCGCCTTCAGCCGATCAGCCTGCTTGCGCAACGCTGCCCAGCAGGCGACACCCTGCTCGACCGGCAGGTATGCCGACAACCAGGACATCGTGTCCGGCGCCGACCGAAGGGAGACCCGGCGATGCTTGCGCTCGGTTCGCCCTCGCTTCACGTAACCGGTCGGGTCCGACTCGTAGGCGTGCTGTCGAGCACACGCCGCGGCGGCCCGGACCCCCATCTTGTGGATTCCGTCGGCGGCAATCTTGGCATCGACGGCCCGACGCTGCCCGGCATCCAAGTGGCGAGTCTCGGTCACCACATGCTCGGCGACCCGCTCCCGGAGCTCACCAGCGGTGAGTTGCGCGAATGTCTCCGGCAGGTCGAACCACAGCGCTCGAGCTACGCCCAAGCGCCGGGAGCCCTCCCACGGCGAGATCCGGCAGGCCAACGCGATCTGATCAGCGATCCCCTTGCCGAGCTTCTTCGGATGCACGCCGGCGGCGATCTGTTCCGCGGCCTGCGAGCGGGCGAACCGCACCGTCTCCGCCACCTGCGCGGCAGCGAGCGCCGAGCGCGTCCGCTCCAGCCGGTCCAGCCGGTCGATCCGGTCCGCATCGGCGACCGGGCTGTCATCGGCCACCAGCGCCGCCAACTCGGCCAGTACGTCATCCAGCCGGGACACGACCGGGTCGCCCGACGAGGCTTCCCCAGGCTCTACGACCCGTAACGCTGTCATGTCCTAGACGCTACGGCGGCCCACTGACATTTTCGCTCATCCGTTCGATCCGGGTGCCTGCTGCTGTGCCCGCAGCAGGGCCGGCAGGCCGTCGAGGTGCCGCGACCGGGCCAGGTCGACCAGCCGATTGGCCTCCTGGAACCGCCCAAGGCGCTGCAGCACCAGGGCCTGCACCTGGTAGGTCGTGTAGATCTCCTCCACGTACGCCTCATCCGGATGCGCGCTGATCACGCTCATGTGAATCGCGGTCGCGTCGGTCAGCGCCGATTGCGCCTTGTCCAGCTCGGTGTTCGCCGCCGCCCTGACGTGGGCGAACATCCGCAACGCCCGGGCGAGGTCGTTGTCCCGCGGTCCCTGGTGGCGCAGCTCGACGGCATCACGGCTGACCGTCAGCGCCCGTTCGAGCTGTCCGGAGTCGCCGAGGGCCCGGCCAGCGACTGCAGCGTTCCGGCGAGGAACGGCCGCCAGAGGTGCGGATCGTCCAGATTCATGAGCCCGGTGAAGATCTCGCCGGCGCTGGTGAGAACTGCCACCGCCTCGGGATAACGGCGGAGCTTGCCGAGGCACAGGCGCAGTGAAGGCTGCCCGAGCCTCCTCGAAACGTCCCGCTTGGTAGAGCCGCTCCGCGGCGTCGGCGGCCGCGCGGAGCCGGTCGTCCGGAGTCCGCGATCGCCAGAAGCGCATGTTCGCCACCTCCCGAAGAAGCACGGATGGCCGGTCCGGGGGGTTCAGCGTAGCTGCGGGCAGGGTCGGGCCGGCCGCGGAGAACTTACGATGGCGGGCGTGACTCCCGCCGACCCGCGCGCGCAGCGCGCACCCGCTGACAAGTGCCCCGGCGTACTCCGGCCGCACCTCGCGGCCGATGGGGCGATGGTGCGCGTCCGGGTCCCCGGGGGACAGACGACGGCGCCGGCGCTGGCCCGCCTGGGCGAGCTGGCGCGGACGTACGGCAGCGGGCTGCTGCAGCTCACCTCCCGGGGAAGTGTGCAGATCCGCGGGCTACCCGAAGACCCGCCGGACGGCCTGGTCAGCGGGATCCGCACGGCCGGCTTCCTGCCCTCCGCCAGTCATGAGCGGGTCCGCAATCTCGTCGCGTCGCCGCTCACCGGACTCTCCGGCGGGCGAGCCGATCTACGCGACATGATCAACGAGCTGGACCGGGCGCTGATGGCGAGACCCCAGCTCGCGAACCTCTCCGGCCGCTTCCTGTTCGCCCTCGACGACGGGCGCGGCGACGTGCTCAGCCTGCCCTTCGATGTGGGATACCAAGCGATCGACGACGACCACGGAATGATCATCACCGGCTCCGACCTGACGCCGGTCACCGCCGACGCAGCGGTCGCCGCGCTGCTCGACCTCGCGCCACGGACCGCCCCGCGTTCGCGCGCAGTTGATCAGCCGTCCTCGGGCGTCCCGCTCGGGGCGGTTGGTGATCATGCCAGCGTGGCCGTCCCGCTGGGATTGCTGACACCGGCCCAGCTCGCGGTGATATCCGAGGTCACCGCCGGTCTCGTGATCATCACTCCGTGGCGCGGCTTGATCATCCCGCACGTGGCCGCCCGACTGGCCGATCTGACCGCCGCCGGGCTGGTGATCGATAGCGCTTCGCCCTGGACCATGATCAGTGCCTGCGTGGGAGCGCCGTTCTGCCGCAGTGCCTACGGTGAGACGCTGACCATCGCCCGAGAGCTGGCCGTGGCTGGGATGCCGATCGCGCGGACTCACGTCAGCGGCTGCGAGCGACGCTGCGGTGCGCCCAACCATGATCATCGCGAGCTCGTCCTCCATGCTTGAGCAGCCGACGCGGCGCTATGACTACCTGAGCGACCCGACCGAGATCTACCGGCGCTCCTTCGCCGCCATTCGGGCGGAGGCCGACCTCTCGAGGCTGCCCGCCGACCTCCAGGTGGTCGCGGTGCGGATGATCCACGCCACCGGTGAGATCGGGCTGACCGCCGAACTGGCCTACCATCCCTGCGTCGTGCCGACCGTCCGAGAGGCGTTGCAAGCCGGAGCGCCGATCTTCACCGACGCGCAGATGATCGCCTCCGGCATCACCCGGCGGCGGTTGCCGGCCGACAACGCGGTGCGGTGCCTGCTGCACGACGACCGTACGCCGGAGCTCGCGCACCGCTGGAGCACCACTCGCGCCGCGGCCGCCGTCTCCCTTTGGGGCGATGATCTGGCCGGCGCCGTGGTGGCGATCGGGAACGCGCCGACTGCGCTGTTCCATCTGCTGGAGCTGATCGCCGACGGCGGCCCGCGGCCGGCTGCGGTTCTCGGCCTGCCGGTGGGCTTCGTCGGCTCGGCCGAGTCGAAGCTCGCACTCGCCGAGAACCCGTGGCAGCTGCCCTTTCTCGTCGTGCACGGTCGCCGCGGCGGGTCGGCATTGTGCGTGGCCGCGATCAACGCGATGGCCCATGAGAGCGAGATCTAGATGACCGGGCGTCTCTATGCGATCGGGGTTGGACCGGGCGACCCCGAGTTGCTCACCATCAAGGCTGCGCGGCTGATCAAGAACGCCGGCGTGATCGCCTATCACTCGGGCACGCACGGACGATCCATCGCCCGCAGCATCGTGGCAGATCTGATTCCGGCCGGAGTGATCGAGGAACTGCTGGAGTACCCGGTGACGATCGAACCAGACCGCCGGCTACTACGAGGCGATGGAGGCCTTCTACGACGCCTCGGCCGCGCGGCTGACGACCCACCTGGAAGCCGGCCTCGACGTCGTGGTGCTGGCCGAGGGCGACCCGCTGTTCTACAGCTCCTACGCCTACCTGCATGATCGGCTCGCCGAGCGCTTCGAGGTCGAGATCGTTCCGGGGGTCACCTCGGTGAGCGCCGCCGCGGCCGCGGCGGCGACTCCGCTGGTCCGTCACGAGGACGTGCTGACTGTGCTGCCGGGCACTCTCGGAACTCCCGAGCTCGCGCGGAGGCTGGCCGGCACCCAGGCCGCAGTGATCATGAAGCTGGGCCGGACGTTCCCGGCCGTGAGGGAGGCGCTGCGGCAGGCGGGCCGGCTCGCCGAGGCCCAGTACGTCGAGCGCGCGAGCACCGGCACCGAGTCGGTCCGTGCGGTGACCGAGGTGGATCCGGAGTCGGTGCCCTACTTCTCGCTGATCATCGTGCCCGGCACCGACCGCCGGGCCGACGTAGCCGGTCGCAGCAGTACCCCTCAGCGACTGATCGTCCTCGGCCTCGGGCCGGGACCGGAGCGCTGGCTCACCCCAGAGGCGGCTGAGGTGCTGGCCTGCGTTGATCATGTGGTGGGCTATGGCCCTTACCTCGACCGCGTACCCGACCGCGCCGGACTGACCAAGCACGCCAGCGGCAACACCGTCGAGCTCGACCGGGCCCGGCTCGCACTCGACCTCGCGCTTGCGGGCGAACGAGTGGCCGTGGTCTCCGGCGGCGATGCCGGGGTGTTCGGGATGGCTGCGGCCGTGTTCGAGGCGGCCGAGGACCCCGCGTACGCGCCGGTCCGGATCGAGGTTCTTCCCGGCCTCACCGCCGCCCAGGCCGTCGCCGCTCGGGCCGGTGCCCCACTCGGTGCCGACTACGCGGTCCTGTCGCTGTCCGATCGGCTCAAGCCCTGGTCGGTGATCGAGCACCGGCTGCGCGCGGCAGCATCGGCCGACCTGGTGCTCGCGATCTACAACCCGGCCTCGCGGACCCGGATCCACCAGGTGAAGCAGGCCAAGGAGATCCTGCTGGAGTACCGCGCCGCCGAGACGCCGGTGGTGGTGGGGCGGAATATCGGCCGGGACAACGAGTCGCTGATCATCACACCCCTCGGCGACCTGGAGCCGGAGAGCATCGACATGAGCTGCTTGCTGATCGTCGGGTCCAGCGCAAGCCGCGTCGTCGGCGAAATGATCTACACTCCGCGGACCATCGTCCAGAACGTCGGCAGCTCGGGCAGCGTCTCCAGGTAGCACCGGCCACCCGTGGCATCCGCCTGAGCGAGCACCGGCGCGATCAGCCGGCTCCCGACACCGTGCCCCTGTCGCTCGGGCGTGACGCCCAGAATGAACAGGTGCCAGTAGCGATCGCCCCGCACCCGCGCACCACGCCAGCATGGCGCCGCGGCCTAGCGCGCCCGCTTGCCGTAGAGGTGTGACTCGATGAAGCTCTCCGCGCGGAACACCTCCCCAATCATGATCACCGCCGCTTGCCGGAGCCCGGCGGCCTCCACCTGATCGGCGATGTCGATCAAGGTGCCACGCAGGATGAGCTGGTCCCGTTGCGTCGCGCGGGACACGACCACGGCCGGGCAGTCAGCCCCGTAGGCCGGAGTCAGCTCAGCGGCCAGTCGGCGCACGTGACGGATCGCGAGGTGCAGCACCAGCGTTGCGCGGCTCTCCGCCAACCGGGTCAGCGACTCCGACTCCGGCATCGCCGTGGACTCCGCCTGGGCCCGGGTCAAGATCACGGTCTGAGTCACCTCGGGCACGGTGAGCTCGCGGCCGATCAGGGCCGCGGCGGCCGCGTACGCCGGCACCCCCGGCGTGACATCCCACGGCACGCCCACGCGGTCGAGTCGGCGAACCTGCTCGGCCAGCGCGGAGAAGATCGACGGATCACCGGAGCAGAGCCTGGCCACGTCGAGGCCGGCCCGATGCGCCGTCACCAGATGCTCGGTGATCTGGTCGAGATCGAGGCGCCGGCTGTCGATCAAGGTCGCATCCGATGGGCAGTGGGCCAGGATGTCTGCTCCGATGTAGGTGCCGGCGTACAGGCAGACCGGAGAGGAGTTGATCAAGGAGACCGCCCGCATGGTCAGCAGATCGGCTGCGCCCGGTCCCGCGCCGATGAAGTGGACGGTCACGGCTCGGCGGGCTTGCTGACGCCCCACTGCACGACGGCCCGAGCCGGCTTCCAGCCGTGATAGGAGCCGATCCGCTCCAGGTGCTCGACGGCGATCCGGGTCAGAGTCCCACCGAGCCGCCGCCAGCGGTCGGTGATGATCATCTCGGTCTCCATCGTCACCGCATGCACGACCAGCCGACCAGCGGGCGCCAGGGCTGACCAACAGGTGTCGAGCACCTCGGGAGTGGCCCCTCCGCCGACGAACACGGCGTTCGGCGCCGGCAGGTCGTGCAGTACGGCCGGCGCAGTGCCGTGCACGACGACCAGACCCGGCACCCCGAGCTGCGCAGCGTTGACGGCGATCCGCTTGACCCGATCATGCTCAGACTCGATCGCGATCGCCCGGCAGCGCGGATGGCTGAGCGACCACTCGATGGCGATCGACCCGGCGCCCGCGCCGACATCCCAGAGCAGCTCCCCCGGACGCGGCATCAAGTGGGCCAAGGCCGAGGCGCGTACATCACGCTTGGTCAGCTGCCCGTCGTGCTCGTACGCCGCGTCGGGCCGACCCGTCGCGAGCGTGGCCCACGGCGCGGACCCGGTGACCTCGACACAGACCACATTCAGGTCGGGCGCGTCGGCCGGCTCGGTCTGGCGGGACTCGTCCGGGGAGCCCAGATTGCCCAGCACCGTGAGCGTGCTCGCCGGGAGTCCGGCCTGAGCCAGCAGTGCGGCAACCTCGGCCGGGCTTCCTGCGTCGCGGGAGAGGATGATCAACCGCTGCCCCGGGAACAGCCAGCGGCGGACCTGGTCGACATCGCCGCCGCGCAGCCGAACCACCTCAACCGACTCCGCCGCCCAGCCCATCCGAGCCCGGGCCAAGGCAACCGAGGACACGACGGGATGGACCCGCACCGCATCTGCTCCGAACAGCTCGATCAGTGCCGAACCAACCCCGGCCAGCAGGGGGTCGCCGCTGGCCAGGACCACCGTCGGTTTCTCCGCGTGTCGGGATACCAGCTCGGGGAGCGATTCCCGCAGGTCGCTCGGCCAGGCCTCGCGGCGCTGACCGGGAATGGCCGGCAGCAACCCGAGATGTCGCTGGCCACCGACGACCAGATCCGCTGACGACAGCAGCCGCTGCTCGGCCGGGCCGAGCGACTCCCAGCCGCCCGCGCCGATCCCGACCACCTCGATCACGGCTGTGACCATACGCTGACTTCGTGGAGGTGGGCGTACACCTGCCGCAGCTCGCTGTCCTGGACAGCCGCCTCTCCAGCCGGCGGATCGCCGAGACCGTGGCCGCGGCCCGTTCCTGCGGCGCAGTGGCGTTGTCCGCCAACGATCATTTCGCGTTCTCCCGGCCGGAGCGCATCCGCCGCTGGTGGCCGAGGCCGGCTTCGGACTTTGTCGGACAGCGGCCGAGACGCCGTTCAACCGCGTGCTCGAGATTCGCCGCTGACCACACGCTGCAAGAGCAGGGACGCACTCCCGACCGACAGCCCGCCGTCGACCGGCAGCACGTGACCGGTGATCCAGCCGGCGTCGCTGGATCCCAGGTAGGCGACCGCGGCGGCAACGTCCTCGGGTTCGCCGACCCGGCCGAGCACGTAGAGCGGGCGCATCCGGTCGGCACCACCGGGCTGGTCGTCCCAGTTCCGGGTCCGGATGGTGCCAGGAGCCACGGCATTGACCCGGATCCCCTCCGGACCCAGGCTCGCGGCGAGGTTCTGGGTCAGCGAGATGAGGCCGGCCTTGGCCGCGCTGTACGGCTCGCTGCCCAGCGCCAGCTGACCGTTGATCGAGCTCACAGTGACGATCGCCGGCCCGAAGGTGCTGCTTCGCAGGTGCGGCAGCGTGGCCCGGCAGCAACGCACGACACCGAGCAGGTTGAGGTCGAACAGTCGCAGCCAGGTCTGGTCGTCGGTGTCGGCGAAGCTGCCATGGGCCAGATCGCCGCCGGCGACGTTGACGAGCAGGTCGAGCTGGCCGAAGTGCTCAGCGATCGCACCGACCGCGGCCTCGACCTCGTCGGTCCGGGTCACGTCCAGCGCGTACGCGAGGTGTCGCGCCGGTTCGGTGAGCTGCACCACGACCTCTTCCGCGGCGGCCAGATCGAGGTCGGTGACGGCCACCTGTGCCCCCTCCGCCGCCAGCCGCACCGCACACGCCCGCCCGATCCCGTGCGCGGCACCGGTGACCAACCCGACACAGCCCTCGAACCGTTGCACGGACTCAGCCTGTCATTCGCCGCCGCACGCCGAGGGTGCCGTGTGGGAGGATGCGTGTCGGCGCAGGTGGAGGAATCCGGTGCAAGTCCGGAACGGTCCCGCCACTGTGACCCGGGCCCGCCGGGGAGTCAGGACGTCTGCCGCGTCGGTCAACCCACTCTCGCGCGGGCGCGGACACCCGCAGGAAGGGCCCTGGAACCCATGGCGGCGGACGCTCGAACCTTTCCCTTCTCGGCCATCGTCGGCTCGGAGGACCTCACGCTCGCGCTGATCCTCACCACGGTGTCCCCGGAGGTGGGCGGCGTCCTGGTCCGCGGCGAGAAGGGCACCGCGAAGACAACGGCGGTCCGCGGACTCGCCCAGGTCTTGCCCGACCTCGCGGTCGTCGAGGGCTGCCGGTTCAGCTGCCATCCTGCGGACCCCGATCCGACCTGTCCGGACGGGCCTCACCACGTGCCGGTCCCCGCCAGTCGTCCGGCCCGGTTGGTCGAGCTACCGGTGGGCGCCAGCGAGGACCGGGTGATCGGCGCCTTGGACCTCAAACAGGCCCTGGGCGCCGGCCAGGTGACCTACCAGCCCGGTCTGCTGGCTGCCGCCCATCGCGGCATCCTCTACGTCGACGAGGTCAACCTGCTGCATGATCATCTCGTCGACCTGCTGCTCGACGCCGCCGCCACCGGGCAGTCGACGGTGGAACGCGAGGGTGTCTCGGTCAGCCACGCTTCGCGGATCGTGCTGATCGGCACCATGAACCCTGAGGAGGGCGAGCTCCGGCCGCAGCTGCTGGATCGCTTCGGCCTCACGGTGCATATCGCCGCTCCGCAGGACCCGGCGCTGCGCGCCGAGGTGATCCGGCGCCGGATGGCCTACGACGCCGATCCCGAAGGCTTTGCCGACGCGTACGCGGTTGCTCAGAAGGAACTGCGCTCGCGGATCGTCGAGGCCCGTGCGATCCTGCCGCTGGTCCGGCTCACCGATCCACAGTTGATCATGATCGCCGAGACCTGCGCCGCATTCGGGGTGGACGGGCTACGCGCCGATCTGGTCACTGCGCGGGCGGCCGCAGCCCACGCCGCTTGGGAGGGCCGGACGGAGGTGAGCACGGCCGACATCCGGGCCGCTGCCCGGCTGGCCCTGCCGCACCGGCGGCGGCGCAACCCGTTCGATGCTCCTGGGTTGGACGAGGAACTCCTCGACCAGCTGCTCGATGACGACGACCCCGATCCGGAGCCGCCTGACGGAGACATGCTCGCTGAGCCTGTCGAAGCGCCGGACCATGACGAGAACCCTTCGACAAGCTCAGGGCACGACGCGGCTAGCTCTGGGCGCGTGGTCACTCCGGGAGCTACTTACCGGGCGCGGCTCTTCACGGCTGCGGGGGTCGGCCGTGGCGAGGCCGGCCGGCGGAGCCGCGCCATCACCACGACCGGGCGCACGGTGGGCGCGACGCCCGCCGGACCCGAGCCCGGTCCGCTGCACCTGCCGGCGACCATCCGTGCGGCGGCGCCCTTCCAGCAGGAGCGCGGCCGGGGCCATAGCGATCGGCTCCGGCTGGCTTCAGATGATCTTCGACTTGCCGTCACCGAGGGCCGGGAGTCGAACCTCGTCCTGCTGGTGGTCGACGCATCCGGGTCGATGGCTGCCCGGCGCCGGATGGAGGCGGTCAAGGCGGCCGCGCTCTCGCTGCTGCTGGACGCCTACCAGCGCCGGGACAAGGTCGGCTTGATCACGTTCCGTGGGTCCGACGCGACCCTGGCGTTGCCACCCACGTCCTCGATCGACACTGCGGCCCGGCGGCTGCGCGAGCTGCCCACCGGGGGGCGTACGCCGCTCGCCGAGGGCCTGCTCTGCGCCGCCGAGACCCTCCGCCGCGAGGCGATCCGCGATCCCCGGCGGCGGCCGCTGCTGGTCCTGGTCACCGACGGCCGGGCCACCTCCGGGCCCGACGCCGTCGCGCGATCGCGGCAGGCCGCCGAGCAGCTCCGCAAGACCGGAATCTCCTCGGTGGTGGTTGACTGCGAGGCCGGCCGGTTCCGGATCGGGTTGGCCGCGGCGCTCAGTGATCATCTGGGAGCGCAGTACGTTCCGGTCGGCGAGGTCGCCGTGGACAGTCTGGTCGACGCCCTTCGACAGGCTCAGGGCACATCGAGGGCAGCCTGATGCCCGAGGGCCGTCCCGACCAGGTTCCGACCGACGGTCTGACCACTCGACAGCGCCGCAACCAGCCGCTGCTGATCGTCCATACCGGCGACGGCAAGGGCAAGTCAACGGCAGCGTTCGGACTGGCCCTGCGCGGCTGGAACCAGGGCTGGTCGATCGGGGTGTTCCAGTTCGTCAAGTCGGCCAAGTGGCGGATCGGTGAGCAGTGCGCGTTGGAGGCGCTGGGCGAACTGCACGCCGGCACCGGCCGCGGCGGCGCGGTGGAATGGCACAAGATGGGCTCTGGCTGGTCCTGGTCGCGCAAGGCGGGATCGGAGGACGACCATGCCGCGGCGGCGTACGAAGGGTGGCTGGAGATCAAGCGCCGGTTGCAGACCGAGGCGCACCGGCTCTATGTGCTGGACGAGTTCACCTATCCGATCAACTGGGGCTGGATCGATCTCGACGACGTACTGACCACGCTCACCGAGCGACCCGGGCAGCAGCACGTGATCATCACCGGCCGGCGGGCCGACCCCAAGCTGATCGCGAGCGCCGGCCTGGTCACCGAGATGACCAAGGTCAAGCACCCGTTCGACCAGGGCCAGAAGGGTCAACGGGGGATCGAGTGGTGAACCCTCTCCCCCGGGTCGTGATCGCCGCGCCGGCCTCCGGACACGGCAAGACCACAATCGCCACGGGCCTGATGAGCGCCTTCCGCCGCGAAGGCCTGGAGGTCGCCGGGTTCAAGATCGGACCCGACTACATCGACCCCGGCTACCACGCGCTGGCCACTGGACGGCCGGGCCGCAACCTTGACCCCCATCTGTGCCGACCCGAGCAGATCGCACCGCTGCTGCAGCACGGCGCCCGCACCCCGACCCCGGCGGATCTGGCCGTCATCGAGGGCGTGATGGGTCTGTTCGACGGCCAGATCGGCGGCAACGGGTTCGCCTCGACGGCCCATGTGGCGACCTTGGTCGACGCCCCGGTGATCCTGGTGCTGGACATCAGCCAGGTCTCCCGCACCGCCGCCGCCATCGTCCACGGGCTGCACACGTTCGACCCGCAACTGCGGCTCAGCGGAGTGATCTTGAACAAGGCCGGTTCGCCTCGGCACGCCGACGAGGTCGTCGCAGCCATGGAGGCCACCGGACTGCCCGTGCTCGGCGTACTTCCCCGCGACGCCGGCATCGAGGCTCCCAGCCGTCATCTCGGCCTGGTGCCCGCCGCGGAGCGCGCCGACGCCGCCCGGACCGTCGAGCGACTGGGCGAACAGGTGGCTCAGCACGTCCGCCTGACCGAGATCCTGCCGATCGCGTATGCCGCGCCGCCGCTCGACGTCCGGCCGTGGGAGCCCGCCGCCGTCGTGTCCCCGCCGAGCGGCCAGCGACCGGTCGTCGCCATCGCCGGTGGCCGCGCCTTCACCTTCTGCTACCCCGAGACCACCGAACTCCTCCGCGCCGCCGGCTGCCGGCCCGTGATCTTCGACCCGCTCGTCGACCGCTCACTGCCGGCCGGCACGGCTGGCCTCTATCTCGGCGGCGGCTTTCCGGAGGTGCACGCGATCGAGCTCAGCGCGAATGCCGCGTTGCGATCGGAGATCCGGGCCGCCATCGCCGCCGGCCTGCCGACGGTCGCCGAGTGCGCCGGACTGCTCTACCTCTGTCGGTCCGTCGACGGCGCGCCGATGGTGGCCGCCCTGGACGCGGAGGCCACGATGACGGACCGGCTCACCGTGCGCTATCGCACCGCGGTCGCCGGCCATGATCATCTCCTCGCCCCGGGGGGTTCGGGGGGTGCCCCCCCGGGATTGAGCACAGCCGAGGCCGGCCGCCGGGTCCGCGGACACGAGTTCCACCGCACGCAGGTCATCCCGGCGTACGCCGAACCCCCCGCCTGGCTGGTCGACGGGCAGCCAATGGGCTTCGCCTCCGACACACTGCACGCCAGCTATCTGCACCTGCACTGGGCCGGCCACCCGGAGCTGGCCCAGCGGTTCGCCGACGCCGTGCACGGCCACGCCAGTCGCGCCACCATCGATCTTTCGCACCACGGCGACCAGGACCTCGGCGAGGGACTGGTCGATCTCGCCGTCAACGTTCGCATCCCGCGGCCGCCGGACTGGCTCGCCGCGGTGATCAACGACGCCACCGCTCAGCTCGGCGGCTATCCCCGCAGCGATGAGGCGTGCGCCGCGATCGCCGAGGCCCACGGCCTCGGACTCGACCAGGTGCTGCCGACGGCGGGCAGCGCGGAGGCGTTCACCCTGCTGGCGCGGGCCTGGCGACCGCGCCGGTCGGTGGTCGTCCACCCGCAGTTCACCGAGCCGGAGGCCGCCTTGATCGCCGCCGGCCACTCCCCCGAACGCCTTCTGCTGACCGAGGCCGACGGCTTCGGCTTCCGGCCGGAGCTGGTTCCCGACGACGCCGACCTGGTCATGATCGGCAATCCGACCAACCCGACCAGCGTGCTGCACGCCCGCGAGTCCATCGCCGGCCTGGTTCGTCCGGACCGCCGCGTGGTGGTCGACGAGGCGTTTCTGGACGCCGTGCCGGGTGAGCCGGAGACCATGATCGGGGGGACGATGACCGGCGTCGTGGTCCTCCGGTCGCTGACCAAGACCTGGGGCCTCGCCGGTCTGCGGGCCGGTTACGCGGTGGGCGACCCGGCGGTCATCGACGCGATAGCCGCCCAGCAGCCGCCGTGGTCGGTCTCGACCCCCGCGCTGGCCGCCATCGTGGCCTGCCTGTCCGACAAGGCGCGGGAGATCGCCGCGGCGGCCGCCGAGGACCTGGCCGCGCAACGCCGGTTCCTGGTCGAGCAGCTCGCCGCCATCGGCTGGCCGGCGGCCGGCTCGCCGGCCGCACCATTCGTCCTGGTCCACACCCACCACCGGTCACTTCGGCGAGACCTGCGCGCCGAGGGCTTCGCCGTACGCCGTGGCGAGACCTTCCCGGGACTAGGCCCGGACTGGATCCGGGTGGCAGTCCGCGACGAAGCCACCTCGGCTCGGTTCGTGGCCGCACTGCTTCGGGTTCTCGGGGAGGGTCCGGGCCATGGCTGATCATGACCACCACCACTCGACCACGGCGGCGGGCGCGCAACGGCATCGGCTGATCCTGGTGCTGGTGATCACCGGCGCGGTCTTCGTCGCCGAGGTGATCGGCGGACTGCTGTCCGGGTCGTTGGCTCTGCTCGCCGACGCCGGTCACATGCTCACTGACTCCACCGGCCTGGTGCTGGCCCTGATCGCGGTCTCCCTGGCGACCACGGCGGCCACCGTCCAGCGCACCTTCGGGCTGCAGCGCGCCGAGGTGCTGGCCGCGCTGGCCAACGCGTTGCTGCTGGTCGCCGTGGCGGTCTGGGTACTGATCCAGGCGGTCGACCGACTGCGCAGTCCGGAGCCGATCGAGACCCGGCTGATGCTGATCATCGCGGTCGTCGGCGCGCTGGCCAACGCGGTGGGTCTGCTGTTGCTCCGCCGCGGCCAGGCCGAGAGCCTGAACGTCCGCGGCGCCTACCTCGAGGTGCTGGCCGACCTCGTCGGCTCCCTGGCAGCGATCGCCGCCGCCGTTCTGATCATGATGACCGGCTGGATCCGGTTCGACGCCATAGCCTCGCTGGTGATCGTGGTGCTGATCGTGCCGCGAGCCTGGTCGCTGCTGCGCGACGTGGTCCAGGTGCTGCTCGAAGCGACACCGCAGGGCGTCGACCTCGCCGAGGTGCGGGCTCATATCAAGGAGGTCCCCGGCGTCGTCGACGTGCACGACCTGCACGCCTGGACGATCACCAGCGGCGTACCCGTGCTGTCCGCCCATGTGGTCGTCGACGAGGAGTGCATCGCCCAGGGCCGCTCCGGTCAGGTACTGGACCGGCTGGGCGAATGCCTCGGCGGGCACTTCGACGTCACGCACTGCACCTTCCAGCTGGAGCCCGTCGGGCACCAGGAGCACGAGGCGGCCGGCCATGCCTGACGCCCCCTGTCGGTTTCGAACGCAGCGTCCGATTTTCGCGCTGTGCTCCGGTTACTTCCGGCGCACAGCGCCAAGAACCGGCGTGCAGTCGGGACGCCGGTGAGGCCGGTGACCCGCTTCGACACGTTCGAGCTCCAGAACCGCGAGGTGCTGGTCTGCGGTGGGGGTTCGGCGGCCCTCGGGCCGATCGGCGAGTTGCTCGAGGCGGGCGCCCGGCTGACGGTGATCGGTCCGGAGCTGAGCCCGACTGTGGCCGATCTGGCGGCGCGCGGTCTCCTGCAGGCCGAGACGCGGGAGGTGACCCCGTCCGACCTGGACCGCGCGGCACTGGTCGTACCGGCGACCGGGAACCACCGCAGCGATGCCGAGCTGCGAGAACTGGCCCGCCGGCACGGGGTCCTGGCGACGAGAGCGAGCGGGCACCCTACCCAAGGCTCCGACCAGCAGTCCGGATCGGTCATCCTGGTCGGCGCCGGCCCTGGCCATCCGGGTCTGCTCACCGTGGCCGGCCAGCAGGCGATCCAGCAGGCCGACGTGATCATCTCCGACCGGCTGGTCCCGCTCGGCGCTCTCGACCAGGCGAGACCCGACGCGATGATCATCGACGTCGGCAAGATCCCCCGCGGCGTCGCCACGCCGCAGCAGACGATCAACGCCCTGCTGGTCGAGCACGCCGAGGCCGGACGGACGGTCGTACGCCTCAAAGGCGGCGACAACTTCGTCTTCGGCCGCGGCGGTGAGGAATGGCAGGCCTGTGCTGAGGCCGGAATCCCCGTCACCGTCCTCCCTGGAGTCTCCTCGGCCATCGCCGCTCCCGCCCTGGCCGGCGTGCCGCTCACCCACCGCGACCTGACCCAGGGGTTCACCGTGGTCTCCGGTCACGTGCCGCCGGACGACCCCGGCTGCACGCTCGACTGGTCCGCGCTCGCCGCGGCGAACACCACGCTGGTGATCATGATGGGCGTCGCCACCCTGCCCGAGATCACCTCGAAGCTGATCACGGAAGGGCTGGATCCACAGACCCCGGCGATGACCGTGGCCAACGCCGGCCTGCCCAGCCAGTTCAGCGTGCACGCTCCGCTCGCCGACATTGCCGCTCGCAGCCACGCCGAAGGCATCCGGCCGCCGGCGATCACCGTGATCGGGGCGGTGGCCGGCTTCAGCCCGTTCCCGCCGGCGTCAGCCGGGACTGCGCCAGGACGTCGATCAGCAGAGCCGCCGACCAGCTGAACCGGTCGGTGCCGTGCCCCGTACCGGCGACCGGGTGGAAGTACTCCCACAGCCCTGCGCCGTCCACCAAACCGACCAGGTCCTCATCCAGCGCCCTGGCCAGGTCGTCTCGGCCGTGCCGGGCCAGCCCGCGGGCCACCAGCCAGGTCATGTTCAGCCAGCTCGGCCCGCGCCAGTAGCGCTGCGGATCGTGGCCGGGATCGGTGAGATCGAAGCTGGGGACCCCGCGTACGCCCGCCTGGCCGACCCGGAAGGATGGACCGATCGCAGTGGCGACCAGGGCGTCAACCACCGCATCGTCCAGGCCCGGCAGCACGAGCGGGACCAGGCCTCCCACGGTGCGCGCCGCAAGGGATCGATCGTGCCGCGCATCCCGGGCCAGGAACAACCCGTCCGCCGGGGAGTACAGCGCTTCGGCCAGCGCGGCGGTGATCCGCTCGGCCTCAGCCAGATGAGGCTCGCCCGACGCTCCGATCGTGCCGGCCAGCTCGGCCAGCGCGAGCTCCGACCAGGCCCACAGGGCGTTGAACGCCGGGTCCAGGACCAGGAACTTCCCGCGCGCCCGCACGTCGTCGTCGTCATAGCCGGATTCTCGGTAGTCCAAGGCCAGCCGGATGTAGCGGGCGTAGTCCTCATCCGTCGGGCGCTCGCCCTCCCCCGCGTGCCCGAGGTCGCGTCGGGTGTAGGTATCGAACAGCCCCAGGTCGGCGGGCACGGCGTGCAACGGCTCGTCCCACGCCGGGGAGTTGTCCATCCCCGTCTCCCAGGGATGAACGACCGCAGCCAGCCCGGAAGGGCCGACCGCGCGGCGCTGCCGCAGGTAGTCATTCTGGGCGACCAGGCACGGGTACGCGCGGCGGGCGAAAGCCAAGCCCTCAACCCCCAGACCATCGGTCACCGCCAGCGCCGCCACGGCGTGGACCGGGGGCTGGATGATCCCGGACGTGGCGACCGGCGGGGCGTCGGCGACGTCCTCCGACCGCCAGAACGTGGGCCCGGGAAAATAGGCCTCCGAGTGCACGGCGGGGTTGAAGACGATGTGCGGGATCCGGCCATCCCCCCACTGGGCTCCGAAGAGACTGAGCAGCTCCGTTGCCGCCCGGCGGGGGGCCCAGTGCCGCAGCCCGAGGGCGATGAAGGCGGAGTCCCAGCTCCACTGGTGGGGGTACAGCCCTCGCGACGGCACCGTGGAATGCCCGTGCCAGTTGCCGATCAGCACCTGGAGGGCGTCGCGCAGCAGCCGATCGCTCACACCCGAGCCGCCTGCCGGATCCGCTGCACCGAGGCCGGCAGCACCTCGTCCACCGGTCCGGAGAGCCGGCACTCATAAGCCAGCTCCTCGGCGTAGGAGATCGACCAGATCGCGTCCAACATCATCGTCCAGTCGATGTGCCCCGCTCCGGGCTCCAGCCGGTTGCTGTCGCTGAGCTGGATGTGCTTGATCCACGGGCTGGCCGCCACCAGGGCGGCCACGGGATCGGCCTCCTCGATGTTCATGTGGTAGGTGTCGGCGGCGATGCCCAGCGCGGGCGAGCCGATCTCGGCGCACAGATCCTGCGCCTGGGCGAGAGTGTTGATCATGTGGTTCTCGTAGCGGTTCAGCGGCTCCAGCGCGATGATCACGCCCTCGGCCTCGGCGTGCCGAGCCAGCTGGCCGAACCCCTCCAGCAGCACGTCGTGATCGGCCTCGGCCGAGCGCGGGACGACGAAGGGTGGCAGCCGGGCGCTGAACATCCCGTACGACGCGGGAGTCATCGCCAACCGGCCGCCGATCTCGGCCATCACCGAGAGCTGGTCGGTCATCTGAGCGAGTGCGTCGGCCCGCTTCTCGGCGTCGAAGTCGCCCACGAAGTGCAGCATCTCCACGCACACGGTCGGCATCGGCACTCCCGCCGCGGCGGCTGCGCGCAGCTCGGGCAGCCGAGCCTTGAACCTGCCCTCGCCGGCCCCGCGCAGCTCGATGGCATCGAAGCCGAGCTGCTGGGCGTGCTGCCACTTCTCGATCATCGTGGCCCCGCGCAGATACTGCTCTTGGACGGCCAGCCGGACCTGGTGCCTCATATAGCCAGCACCTCGTTCTCACGAAAGTCCAAGATCACCTGGAGCAGGTCGGGGGGCGGCTGGTCGATCAGCGTATACGCGGCGGCCGCGTCCGCGGCCGGCAGCACGTGGCTGATCAAGGGTTGCGGATCAAGCCGGCCGTTGGCGCAGAGCCGGATCACCGTCTTCGTGCAGCCGCTCGCGACTCCACCGGTCCCGTCGTCCGGGCGGCAGCGCGCCGATCTGGGAGCTGACCAGACGAACCCGGTTGTGGTGGAACTCCTCGCCGAGGGCCAGCGCGGTCGCCGGTCCCTGATAGAACCCGGCCGCCACCACCGTCCCGTCCACACCTGCGCAACGGATGGCCTCGTGCAGCGCGGAATAGGAGCCGGTCAGCTCGATCACCCGGTCGGCACACCGATCATCGGTCAGCTTCCGAATGGCTAGAGCAACGTCGCCATCAAGCGCGGAGATCGGGCGGGCGCCGAACCGCTCCGCCAGCTCGAGCCGGGCGGTCTGGGTGTCGATCGCCAGCACCTCGATGCCCTGCCCGACGAGCAGCTGGGTGGCGAGCAGGCCGATCACTCCCTGGCCGAACACGGCGACTATCTCGCCGATACAGCACTCAGCGGCCAGCACGGCGTTCAGCGCCACCGCTCCGACGCGGTCGAACGTGCCCACCACCGGGTCCAGCCCGTCGGGCAGTACATGCCCGAGCAGCCGGTCGCCGGGCACGACCGCGTACGAGCGGTGCCCCCAGATGCCCCAGACCACGTCACCCTCGGCCAGTCCTGGGACGGGCGCGCCGAGCCGGTCGACCACACCAACCTCGGAGTAGCCCCAGACGTCGACCGGGTAGTCGAAGGTGGCCGCGCCGGGCAGGAACAGCCCGAGCTCGGCGTCCCACTGTTTGTCCAGGTACGGGTTGGTGCCCCGGAACGTGGCCAGTTCGGTGCCGGCCGAGATGCCGGAGTACAGGGTGCGGACACCGACCTCGCCCGGGCCGACCTCGGGGGTCGGGTAGTCCCGGATGCCGACCCGCCGAGGCTCGGTCAGCTCGACCAGATAGGCCATGAGTGCCGGGTCAGCCCTTCTCGGCCCCGGCGGTCAGCCCGCCGGTCAGCAGCCGCTCGGTGGCGAAGAAGATGATGATGATCGGCAGGGTGAGCACCACGGAGCCGGCCATCAACACCGTGGTCGGGACCTCCACGCTGCCGGACAGTTGCGACAGGCCGAGCGAAACGGTCCAGCGCTCCCGGCGGTCGACCAGGAACAGCAGCGCGAACAAGAACTCGTTCCAGGCGATCATGAAGACGAACAGCCCGGTGGACATGATCGAGGGCATGGCCAGCGGCAGACTGACCCGACGCAGTACGCCGAGCCGGCTGAGACCGTCGACCAAGCCGGCCTCCTCGATCGACTCCGGCACCGTCTCGAAGTAGTTGCGCAGCATGTAGATGGCCACCGGCACGGTCTGGGCGGTGTAGACGATCACCAGCCCGATCAGTGATCCGCGCAATCCGATCCGGGTGAAGGCGACGAACAGCGGGATCGCCATCAAGATCGCCGGGAACAGGTACGCGGCCAGGAACAGCGCACTCACCTTGCGACGCCCGATGAACGGCAGCCGCGCGATCGCGTACGCGCCGGGGATGCCGATGAGCAGGGCCAACGCCACCGACGCAACGGCAACGAACGCGCTGTTGACGAGGAAGCCCCCGAAGCCCTGGCCGCCGTTGGCCGTCGAGGACAGCACGTCGACGTAGGTCTGCAGCGTGAACTCCTCGGGGCTGACCCACAGCGACGACGGGTCACGCAGCAGTGACTCGATCGGCTTCACGCTGAGCAAGACCATGTAGTAGAACGGCAACAGGGTGGCCACCAGGAAACCGGCGATCACCACCCAGCGCAGGATGCCGAATCCACGCCGCTGTGCCCGGTCCCAGGTCCAGGGGCGCTTGGCCTGGCGAGTTCGGCGTCTGTGCTTCGGCGGCCAGGGGCGCGGCGACCTCGGTGGTCATACCTTCTCTCCTCTCCGGCGCAGGATCACGACATAGATCGCGAGCAACCCGCTCAGCACCAGGCACATGATCACCGACTGCGCCGCGGCAGCGCCGACGTTGCGTTGCACGGTGAGGAAGTTGTAGATCTGCACGCTCATCACGTTGGTGCCGGCCGCGCCACCGGTGAGCAGGAAGATGTCGTCGAACTCGTTGAACGTCCAGATGGTCCGTAGCATCGCCAACAGCCCGATGATCGGCACCAACTGCGGGAAGACGATGTGCCGGAAGCTCTGCCACGGGGTGGCGCCGTCGACCAGAGCCGCCTCTTCGGCGTCACCCGACATCGCCTCCAGCCGGGCCATCAAGAACAAGAAGGCGAACGGGAAGTACCGCCAGCCCTCGAACGCGATGGTGGTGAGCAGTGCAGTCGAGATCGGAAGCTCGAACCCGAAGATGACGGGGCCTGAAGCCTGGGACAGGAACGCGATGGGTTGGTCCCAGCCGAGGACCTGCTGACCGAACTCGTTGACGATGCCGAACTGCGGATTGAGCATGGTGCGCCAGATGAAGGTGACCGCGACGACCGGCGCGACGTACGGCAGCAGGAAGGACGCCCGGACGAAGGTGCGGCCGCGGAACGGCCGGCGGGCGGCCATCGCGGCCAGCAGCCCCAGACCGATGGCCAGGACAACGGACCCGATGGTGTAGATGAAGGTCGTCACCATGCTGGACCACAGCACGCCAGAGCCGACCACCCGCTCGTAGTTCGCCGTGGTGAGCGGCTCGAAGAGGCTGGCCCGGCCGACGTTGATCAGCCGGAGGCGCTGGAACGAGATGAGGATCGACCAGAGCAGCGGGAGGATCACGATGGTCAGGACGATGATCAAGGTGGGTGACATGAGCAACAAGCCCAGCCGTGCATCGCGTTGAGTGATCGTGCGGCGTTTACGCTTCGCCTCGGTGGCAACAGCCACGAACCTTCTCCTTTACGTGGGAGGTCTTGTTCGGCACCGTCTGGGAGTACGGCGAGCTCCCGGATCCCGACGTGTCGCGGATCCGGGATCTCCCCGCCCCCGGTCGGCTAGCCGCCGAGATCGGTCTTGATCTGCTCGGCCGCCTTCTGGGCCTCAGCAGCCGCGTCGGCGGCGCTGGCCCCAGAGTTGATCATCTTGGCCAGGGCCTGCGGGACCACGAACTGCCCGCCGACCGCCCCGGCAAGGGCGCCCTGGCCCTGCGGGATGCCCCATCGCTCGAAGGAACCCGGGCTGGCGGCGACCGCCTCCAGTACCTCGGGCGGATAGATGGCCGACAACAGCTCCTTGGTGTCGACGCCCGCCTCCAGCTTGGCCCAGCCATCGGCGTACTCCTGCGGGTTCTCCGCAGTGCCGGTCCGGGTCGGCACCTTGCCCTCCGGCGCGATCCCGAGCCAGTCCATGTATCCGTCGGTCATCATGTAGCTGACGAAGTCCTTGGTCTTGTCCGATGCGTCAGGCAGCACGGCCCAGGAGACGATCTCGCCGAACGACACCGGAGTGGTCCCCTGCGGTCCCTGCAGGGTGGTCACGATGCCGGTGTTCTCGGCCAGCCACTTGGGATCTTCCTTGCACTGGTCGCAGGTCGGCAGGGCGTCGTTGCGCAGGCCGGCCAGCTCGTCGAGCAGGAAGGAGGACCAGATCATCATGGCCGCGTCGCCGGCGAAGTAGGTGGCGCGCGTCGTGTCGGCGTCCTGGTTGCCCTTCACCGAGGAGTCGCGCATCATCTCGCCGTAGAAGCGGAAGGCCTCCTCGCAGGCCGGCGTGTTGAGCGTGACGTTCCCGCCGTCGTCGACCAGCTGGCAGCCGTTGGCCTGTGCGGTCCACTCGAAGGTCTGCACGGTGAACGAGTCGGCCGGCGCGGTCGCGGCCACGATGCCGGCCGTCTTGCCCTTGTTCAGCGTGCTGGCCGCCTTCTCGACGTCGGCGTAGGTCTTCGGCTCGGCCAGGCCGGCATCGGAGAAGAGGTCCTTACGGTAGACGAGCAGCTGCGCCCAAGCGTCGCTCGGCACGGCGATCTGCTCGCCGTCGGCGCTGGTCAGCTCCAGCGTCTTGGGTAGGAACGTGTCGGCCCCGAGCCCGTCGACGATCTCTTTGGCGGCTTCCGTGTCGAGCACGTCGTCGGTACGGAGCTGGTTGATCCCGTTCAGCGACAGAGCGGCGATCGCGTCCGGCATGTCGTCGGCCGCAGCCGCCGAGCTGAGCACGGTGGTGAGCTGGTCCTCAGCGACGGCGACCAGCTTGACCGTCATGCCGTTCGCGCTGCCCCAGCCGTTCATGATCTCCTGCTGCTTGGCGACCCGGTCGGCCTGGTCCTCGGTGGTCCAGATGGTCAGCGTGGTATCGCCCTGCTCTCCACCGGTGTCTTCTCCCCCGCCGTCGGACCCCCCGCCACACCCCACTACGGCGAGCAGGGCCGCTGTGGCCAATCCCGCCAGAATCCGCGTTCTGCGCACTGTTGCACTCCTTTTGACTGGCCCGATGCGTGAGCCATCGTGGCGACTTTGGGCTTATCTAACCTCTATTTACGACTGATGACAAGACGTAATTGCTCGTATTGATGGTCAATATTGAGTAACATGAGTCCGCGGGCGTGCCGTCGGTCTGGAGGAGACGTGGCATCAAACCTCTCTAGCGCGGGAGAGCTGCTGCAGCTCTTCCGATCCGGTCAGGCGGCGACGCGCGGTGAACTGCAGCGGGCGACCGGGCTGGCCCGGTCCACCGTCACGTACAAGGTCGACGCGCTGCTCTCCGCGGGCTATCTGGTGGAGGACGGCAGCGTGGCCGACGGGCGGGGTCGCCCGGCGACGCGGCTGCGGGTCAACGACCAGGCCACCTCGTTCCTGATGGCCGACCTCGGCGCGACTCACGGACGGTTGGCGGCTAGTACCGCCGCTGGTGAAGTGCTCGCGGAGACGGTGATCGAGAGCTCGATCGCCAAGGGACCGACGGCGGTGCTGGGGACGGTGACCCGCGAGCTGGAAACGCTGCTGGAGCGCACCGGCCGCGACCGTTCGGGCCTGCGCGGAGTGGCTGTCGGCGTTCCGGGGCCCGTCGACTGGCAGACCGGGCGGATCGCGCGCTCGATCAGCATGCCGGGCTGGGATGACTTCCCGGTCCGCGAGCACCTGGCCACCCACTTCGGCGTACCGGCTGTGGTCGACAACGACGCCAACATGCTCGGGCTGGGCGAGCAACGCCGAGCCTATCCGGATGCCCACTTGATCATGTTCGTCAAGGTCGGCACCGGCATCGGCGCCTCCGTCGTCCTGGACGGGGTCCTACTGCGCGGTTCCGATTCAGCTGAGGGCGACATCGGTCACGCCAAGATCATCGGCGTCGAAGAGACCTGTCATAGCTGCGGGGAGCAGGGCTGTCTCGCCGCCACCGCCAGTGGCCGCGCCATGGTCCGCGACCTGCGCCGGCTGGGCCACAACCCGGCCACCACCCGAGACGTCATGGACCTGGTGAGGCAGGGCAATCCCGACGCGGTGCGGATCGTCACTGCCGCCGGCCGGGCCTTGGGCGACGTACTGTCCACCGCGGTCAGCCTGCTCAACCCGGATGTCGTGGTGATCGGCGGAGACATCGCGCTCGCCCACGAGCCGTTCCTGCGCGGCGTCCGCGAGCGCGTGCTGAGCCGCAGCCAACCGCTAGCCACCGCGAGACTGGCCATCGCGCCGACCGTGCTGGGCGACCGTGCCGGGATCACCGGCGCCGCGGCGATGCTCACCGACGTCGTGTTCAGCAGTGCGGCGGTCGACGCAGGACTGGGTTAGGAGCCGGAGCGCCGGTCATCGACGGCCAGCCGCTGCCGGGCGATGGTCAATCCGACCAGGCGGGAGACGAACAGCGCCACGTAACCCAGCCCGGCAAGCTGTTCGATCATGACGACGGACCGGGCCTGAGGCGTGATCGGCGCGACGTCGGACAGACCGGTGCTGGACAGGTTGGTGAAGCTCAGGAACAGCAGCTCCATCCAGGTCCGCTGCTGGTCCGGATTGACCGCCGCGGTGAAGGATCCGGGCTGCACGATCTGCAGAGCGTTGAAGACGTACGCGAACGCCCAGGCGACCAGGGTGAAGGTGGCACCGACGGCAAACAGCTCGTCGGTGGTCACCTCGTAG
This sequence comes from uncultured Actinomycetota bacterium, assembly GCA_963711015.1. Classification (GTDB taxonomy): domain Bacteria; phylum Actinomycetota; class Actinomycetes; order Propionibacteriales; family Propionibacteriaceae; genus Microlunatus. The sequence goes on along the minus strand of CAVQCQ010000007.1, from coordinate 132,377 downwards.
TCGGAGAGCATGTACACCATCAGGCTGCCGGCAGCCCAGAAGTAGAAGGCGGCGTGCAGGATCGCCGAGGCCAGCTCCAGCGCAGAGCTGTGGTTGAGGGCATCGGCGACCGAGAGCACCGAGGCGGCCACCCCGAGAATGATCGCGATCCAGGTCGGCGCGGGAGAGTCGCGCACCGACCAGATCGCCAGCGCCAGCACCAGAGCACCGAAGGCCTCGAAGGCGACCCGGCCGTAGGGGTTCTCCATGTACGGATAGAGGAGGACACCGATCAACTGGACCAGCAGCAGAATCGCCGACGGATGGGCGGCGATCTTGCCCCACCATCCAGACCGATGCGCCGCTCTCATGATCGTGACACTACTGAGAAATGCAGGCTGAGCCCGGTCAACGCCCCCGGTTGCTGGGCCCGAAGAGCTGGCGATACAGTGCACACCGTTCGAGGGGGGTTGGAAGTTCGGTGAGATTCCGGCACGGTCGCGCCACTGTGTGAGCCACCTGGTTCGAGTCAGACCCAGCCCCGAAAGACGGACTCCATTCCCAACGGGTCGCCGTAACCCAAGGAGGCATCATGTCGGATCTCACCCAACGCGCTCCAGTCGTCGCCGCGGAGCGGCGCCCCGGAAGTGTCATCTCCGGACCCTCGTTCAGCCTCAGCCAGGTGCTGCCTTGGCTGATCTTCGCCGGCCTGCTGACCCTGGTCGCGCTGTACTTCGTCGGCGCCGAGGAGGGCGCCCTCGCCCTGATCTCGGGCAACGCCGTGCACGAGTGGACCCACGACGGCCGGCACCTGCTCGGCTTCCCGTGCCACTGAGCCGCGACATGATCACCACACGCTCCTTCCTGGTCCGCGGCCTGCTGGCCGGACTGCTGGCCGGCATCGTGGCCTTCGGCGTCGCGTACGCGGTGGGCGAGCCACCGATCGACGCGGCGATCGCCCTGGAGGAATCGGCCGCACACGAGCATGAGGACGAGGCGACACCGACCGAGGAGGAAGCCGGCACCGAGGTACCCCGGTCGCTCCAGGCCACCGTCGGCCTGCTGACGGCGACCACCGTTGCGGGCACCACGCTCGGCGGGCTCGTCGGCGTGCTCAGTGCCCTCGCGCTGGGCCGGTTCGGCGGACTCGGGCCGCGGGGCAGCACCCTGCTGGTCGCCGGGATCGGATTCGTCAGCCTCTCCGCCGTGCCGTTCATCGCCTACCCACCCAATCCGCCGGCGGTGGGATCGGGCGAGAGCATCGGCCTGCGGACGGCGCTCTACGGCACCATGGTGGCCATCTCGGTGGTCGCCGCCGTGACGGCCGTGCTCCTCGGTCGCCGGCTCGCCGCCCGCTGGGGTAGCTGGTACGCCACGCTCGCCGTGATCGCCGGCTATCTCCTGGTCTGCCTGGCGGCAATCGCCTTGCTGCCCAGCTACAACGAGGTCCCGGACGAGTTCCCGGCGACTGTGCTCTATTCGTTCCGGATGGCGAGCTTCGTCACGCAGCTCGCCCTGTGGGCCGTACTCGGGGTCGGCCTTGCCGAGCTGGTGCACCGACTGGTGCGCCGGACCGCTCCTCCGACCGCGTCCGAACCGCATCTGGACCGCGTGACGACGTGACGTGAACCTCGCTCGCCGCGAGGGCTGGAGCTCGCAACGCTCGCGCCCGATGTCGATGCGGCAACCCTCGGCCACGGCGCGCCTCGCCGCGTACGAGCGCCTGGAGGCGCTGGCCAAACCGGTCGGCGCCCTCGGCCGGCTCGAGGACGCGGCCGCCTGGCTGGCGGCCTGCCAGGGGATCTGCCCGCCGCGACCCCTCGATCGGGTCCGGGCGGTGATCCTCGCCGGTGATCACGGAGTTTCGCGTGACGCGGTGTCGGCCTATCCACGCGAGCTGACCGCCGCCATGGTCCGGGCGTTCGCGGCGGGTCAGGCCGGGGCCAACGTGCTGGCCCGCCAGCACGGGGTCGCGCTCCGCGTCCTCGACCTCGGCGTGGATGAGGACGACCTGGACGATCTGCCCGCCGAGATCACCGCGTACCACGTCCGGCCCGCCTCGCCGATCCACCACGAGGACGCCCTGAGCGATGCCGAAGCGCGACGGGCGCTCCTGGCCGGTCAGGCCATCGCGGAGACCGAGCTGGCGCACGACCCCGACCTGTTGATTCTCGGGGACATGGGGATCGGCAACACGACCCCGGCCACAGCCTTGATCGCTGCGACGTTCGGCCTCGCCGCCGATGACGTGGTCGGTCGCGGCACCGGCGTCGACGACGTGCGGCTGGCGCACAAGTCCGCGGTGATCACCGCTGCCCTGAGCCGCATGGGTGACCGGGTCGCTGACCCGATGACCAGGTTGGCCGGACTCGGCTCGGCGGACCTGGCGGCCGGGGTCGGGTTCTTGCTGGCGGCGGCCCGGGCCGGCGTTCCGGTGCTGCTCGACGGCGTCGTCTCCGTGGCCGAAGTGGCGATCGCCGAGGAGCTGGAGCCAGGGCTGATCGGCTGGTGCGCGGCCGGGCACCGGTCCACCGAGCCGGCCCAGCAGGTGGCACTGGAGAAGCTCGGCCTGGACCCGCTGCTCGATCTCGGCCTGCGGCTGGGTGAAGGAACCGGAGCGCTGGCCGCCGTGCCGGTGCTCCGTTCGGCGGTCTTGCTGATCCGCGAGGTCGCGCTGCTCTCGGACCTGGCGTCGGAGGCGTAAGACTCCCGATGGCCCTTGAAGGGCTGCGACTAGCAGCCGGAACGTTGACGGTGCTGCCGTCCGGCCCGATCCCCGAGATCGACAAGCGGATGGCGGCCCAGGCGATGGTGGTCGCGCCGGTCGCCGTCGTGCCGCTGGCTGCCGTTGCCGTGCTGGTGGCGTGGGGCGCGTCGGCGGTCGCGCTGCCCGAGGTGATGGTCGGCTTGCTGGTGGTGACCGTGCTGGGGTTGGGCAGCCGGGCCATGCACCTTGACGGCCTGGCCGACACGGTCGACGGCCTGGGCTCGGGCTGGGATCGCAAGCGGGCCCTTCAGGTGATGAGACTTGGCGACATCGGAGCCATGGGCGCCATCGCACTGGTGATCGTCATCGGCCTGCAGGCTGCCGCGATCGGGCGCGTGGCCGACGACCTGCGCGGCGCGATCCTGGTCGGCGTGGTGGTCTGCGCATCGCGGGGAGCGCTGACGCTGGCCTGCCGCAGCGGCGTCCCGGCGGCTCGGACCGACGGGCTGGGGGTGACGGTGGCCGGCTCGGTCCCCTGGATCGCCACCTTCGGCAGCTGGATCGTGCTGGCGATCGTCCTGGGGCTGAGCCAGGTCGCCCTGCAGGGCAGCTACGCGGCCGGGGTGATCTCAGCTCTTGCCGCTGTCGTCGTGGTCGCGGTGCTGGTGCAGTGGTGCGTACGCCGCCTCGGGGGCGTCACCGGTGACGTGATGGGCGCCTCGATCGAGCTGGCCTTCACCGTGATGATCATCGGCTTTGCGATCTGATCGCCCTCACATCCGCAGGGCGCGGCCGGCGACAACCATGATCACCTCGTCGCTGGCCGCCGCGATGGCCTGGTTGGTCAGGCCGAGCAGGTCGGCGAAGGTGCGCCCCGAGCGATACTCGGCCACCAGTCCCCAGCCGACCTCGTTCGTGACCGCCACGGCATGGCCCGGATGAGCCTGCCAGGCCGTGACCAGCTCGGCCAGCTCGGCGTCGAAACTGTCCTTCCAGCCGGCCAGCGGCCGATCCCAGGCGCCGAACCGATCGATCATCGCGGTCAACCAAGTGCCTAGGCTGTCGACCATGATCGGCTCGTGGTGGGACCGAACAGCCGCGGCCAGGTCGGCGGTCTCCAGGGTGGTCCAGTGCGCAGGCCGGCGAAGCTGATGCGTGGCGACCCGGGCCAACCACTCGGCGTCGGCCGGATCGGCCGGCCCGCCGGCCGCGATGTAGGTGACGGTTGGTTCGCCGGCCAGCCGCCGTTCGGCGTACGCGGACTTGCCGGAGCGGATGCCGCCGGTGACCAGGATGCGAGCCATCGGCGGTGACTCTATCTCGCGCCTTGGCCACAGCGGCTGGGCTCGCGTTGGGGTTCGCCGCCGACCGGGTCTGGGGTGACCCGCGGCGCGGGCATCCGGTCGCCGGTTTCGGCCGGGTGGCCGACTCGCTCGAGCGGCGGACGTACGCCGATCGGCGCCTCGCCGGGACCGGGCATGTGGTGATCCTGGTCGGGGCGGCGAGCGCCCTCGGGTTGGTCATGGAGCGGATGGCGGGGAGCCGGGCGGTGTTGCGGACAACCCTGATCGCGGCAACGACGTGGTCCGTGCTCGGGGGTCGCTCGCTGAGCCGCGAGGCCGATGCGGTGGCCGCGCAGCTGGCGAGGAATGATCTTGCGGCGGCTCGGGTGCAGGTCCGGAACCTGGTCGGCCGGGAGACTGCGGAACTCGGATCGGACGAGATCGCGCGCGCCTGTGTCGAGTCGGTGGCGGAGAACACCTCCGATGCCGTGGCCGCGCCGCTGCTGTGGGGAGCGGTGGCGGGGATCCCCGGATTGCTGGGCTATCGGGCCGCCAACACACTGGACGCCATGATCGGGCACCGCACGGCGCGGTACCGGCGGTTCGGCTGGGCCGCTGCCCGCCTGGATGACCTCCTCAACTGGCTCCCCGCTCGGATCACCGGGCTGATCGCCGCGGTCCTTGCCCCGCTGGTCGGCGGAACGTCGCCGGCGGCGTTCCGGGCGATGGTGCGGGACGCCGGGCGGCATCCGAGCCCCAACGCCGGAGTGGTGGAGGCGGCGTTCGCCGGAGCGCTGGGCGTACAGCTCGGGGGCCGCAACGTCTACGCGGGGACGGTGGAGGACCGCGGGCTGCTGGGCGAAGGTCGCCCGGTGCAGGTCGGTGACGTGGCCCGAGCGGTCCGGCTCGCCAACGCCGTCGGACTCGCGTCGGCGATCATCGCCGTGCTGCTGCGGGTGCTCCGCCGATGACGATCTTGATCATCGGCGGCACGGCCGAGGGCCGGGTGCTGGCCGCCGAGCTCGTCGCCGCGGGTGCGGCGGTGATCACCTCGCTGGCCGGCCGGGTCCAGGATCCGGCGCTACCCGTGGGGCAGGTGCGGATCGGCGGTTTCGGCGGCGTCTCCGGGCTGGTGGCCTTCCTTCTCGAGGAGAGGATCACCGCGGTGGTCGACGCCAGCCACCCTTTCGCGGCGCAGATCTCGACCAACGTGGAGCGGGCCTCGATCGAGGTGGGCGTGCCGCTGCTCCGACTGGAGCGGCCCGGCTGGTCCGATCATCCGGCCGCCGCCACCTGGGCCTGGGTGCCCGATGCCGCCGCGGCGCGCGAGGCGGCAGATCCCGCTCGGCGTCCATTCCTGACGACGGGCCGGCAGTCGCTCGCCGAGTTCCTGCCGTGGGCGGACAAGGTGGTACTCGTCCGCGTGGTCGATCCGCCAGAGATCGGGCTACCGGAGCGGTGGACGATGATCACATCACGCGGCCCCTACTCCCTCGATTCCGAGCGCGCGCTCATGGTCGACCACGCCGTGGACCTGCTGATCACCAAGGACTCCGGCGGCGACGCCACTGTCGCCAAGCTGGACGCGGCGGCCGAGCTCGGCATTCCGGTGGTGATCATCGCGCGGCCCGCCTCATCCAACCAGGCTCCAACGGTCGCGACCCGGGGCGATGCCCTCGCCTGGCTCGGTTTCTCGCCGCAGATGCGCGAAGAAACCGATCTTCGGCGCTGATCCAGCGGCTTCTTCGCGCAGCTGCGCAGAAGATCAGCGGAGGGCGACCAGGACCCGGTCGTCGCCGTGTTGCCAGACCGTGCCGACCTCACCGAAGCCGGCGGCGTGCAACAGCTCGACATGCTCGGAAAGGGTTGGTGGCTCCGGAACGGAGTGGTCCAACGGCCGCGGTGCCTGGTCGGTCGTCAGGTCCCGCAGCTCGTGCGCCTGCCGAGCAGCCTCCCACCAGTCGTTCCACTCCTCGGGTCGATCGAGGCCGACCCGACGAGCCCGCGCCTCGCGCACCTGCTCGTTGAGCCGGGTCAGCCCGGGCGCGGTCGGACCGTCGAAGAAGTGGTCACCGTCGACCAGCAGCCCGCCCGGACGGAGAAGCCTGCCGCACTCGGCGTAGACCGCGGCCAGCTCCTCGTGAACCAGCCAATGCAGTGCGGTGGTGCTGACCACGGCATCAACCGGCCGGTCGAGGGCCAGCGCCTGAACCCAGCCCGGAGTCCGCAGGTCATGCTCGACGAAGCGCAGTCCCGACCGCCCGCCGTAGGCCGCGCGGGCCAGACCGAGCAGGAACGGATCGGCGTCCAGCCCCACCACCTCGGCGCCGGGAAGCCGATCCAGCATCCGTACCGAGGTCGAGCCGGGTCCACAGCCGAGGTCGACGATCAGCGGATCCGACCGGTCGACCACTGACGCGATCACGTCGGCAATGACGACGAACCGCTCTTCTCGGTCGGCCATGTAGAACTCCTGCTGGCGATCCCAGCGGTCCAACCAGGAACGAGCGGCGGTGCGAGTCGGCACGGAATCTCCTCCATCACTGTCATAGAGTGTTTCGACAGTTACGAATCTATGCGACGAGGAGTCACTGGTCAAGTGGACTTTGGTAGTCACACCGACGCCGTCGTCGCGGTCGCCGCGGCCTTGGTCAATGCGGCTACTCCCGGTCACCGACGCGGTCGGGAGTATCAGCCACCGGTTGGTGCCGACCTCGCCACAGCACTGGGCGATGCCTTGCGGCGCGGCCGCGACGCGGTCGGCGATCCGGGCGGCCGAACCGCAGACGCCTTGGTCCGGCTCGCGCACGAGGTCCGGCCGGTATTCACCGACGTCGCCGCCGGGGAGATCGATCGCGCGGTTTCGACGGTCAACGACCTGCTCGGTCGCTATCGCCCCGTGCCCTATCTCGATCGGCACGACGGCGAGCCCTGGCATCTGCACTTCCACGGTCCGCCCGGTCCGGATCCGTCGGAATGGGGTGGTGGCGTTGCCGTCGGCCTGGCGACGGTGCTGGGCAGCGAGTACGCGGACCGGCTCGGGGTGTGTCAGGCACCGGCCTGCGACCGGGTGTTCGTCGACGTCTCCCGCAACGGCACCCGAGCCTTCTGCTCGACCGCCTGCCAGAACCGGGTCAAGGCGGCCAGCCACCGCGCCCGGACGCTGGCGGCGGAGAAGACCTAGAAGAGCTGACCCTGCAGGGTCGGTGCCGGCTCGATGATCGGAGCTGCCGGTGATCGCATCCGGCGCAGCTCGTACGCGTCGGGATGCTGGTCCAGCCGGGCGCCGGTCAGCACCCGGGCCAGCCGCTGCTGGATGACCCGGCCGTGGTCGGACCGCACATTGGCACCGCCCGCGTACAGCCGGCGATAGTCCGACACCAGTTCCGGGTGCTCGCGCTCCAACCAGGCGAAGAACCACTCCCTGGCGCCGGTCATCAGCCGCAGCGGGATGCCGGTGATGCTGGTGGCGCCGGCCGCGGAGAGCTCAGTGACCAGCCGTTCGAGGTCCTCGGCCGAATCGGTCAGCAAAGGCAGGATCGGCGCGATCAGCACCCCGCACGGCAACCCGGCAGCTCGGATGCGGCGGACCAGGTCGAGCCGGGCCCGTGGGGTCGGCGTACCCGGCTCCAACACGGCGTGCAGCTTCGGATCCAGCAGCGCCAGCGAGATCGCCACCTGGACCGGGACTTCGGCGGCCGCGTCGGTGAGCAGCGGCAGGTCGCGACTGATCAGCGTGCCCTTGGTCAAGATCGAGAACGGGGTCCGCCGGCCGGCCAAAGCGCGAATGACGTCGGGCATCAGCCGATAACGGCCCTCGGCCCGCTGATAGGGATCGGTGTTGGTGCCCATCGCCACCGGCTCCGCCGCCCAGCCGGTTCGGGTCAGCTCCCGGCGGAGCACGTCGCCGATGTTGATCTTGACCACGATCTGGCTGTCGAAGTCGTGGCCGGCGTCCAGGTCAAGGTAGGTGTGCGAGGCCCGTGCGAAGCAGTAGACACAGCCGTGGGTGCAGCCACGATAGGGGTTGACGGTCCAGCGGAACGGAACCGGCGAACGAGCCGGGACCTGGTTCAGCGCCGACTTGCAGCGCACCTCGTGGAAGGTGACGCCAGCGAACTCCGGAGTCCGGACGCTTCGGACCAGGCCAGGTATCCGCTCCAGTCCGGGCAGAGCACCCGAATCGGTCGCGTCCAACGTCTGACCCTGCCACCTCACCTCTCAATTCGAACATGCGTTCGGAGAACGGTCAAGCACAAGACCGCCGCCAGCAGCCCCTTCACGACCAGGGCGATCACGGCTACCGACTGGTCGCCATTCGCTGCGGCCGCCGGCGAGACCGCGAAGAGGTTGGTCGTGGCGTGCAGCAGGATCGCGATCAGCAGGCTTCCGCGGGTGCACAGGAACACAGCGGTGAAGATCAACGACTTCGCCAGCAGGTCCAGCAACAGCAGCCAGAGCGGCTGGCCCTCGATCGCCGCTCCCGCGGTCCAGACGAGCGGCAGGTGCCAGAGCCACCAGACCACGCCGACGATGAGGCCGGCCACCACTGGCCCGCTCCGTTCCAGCAGCCGGGGCAGCAGGTAGCCGCGCCAGGCCACCTCCTCACCGAGCCCGTCAGTGATCACCAAGATCAACAAGGTCAGCACCAGTCCGCCGAGCGTCAAGGCGAGAGACGGTGGGCGGACCTCGATCCACCGCCGGCCGAGCAGCACCGCGAGTCCGGCCACCGCCAGCGAGAACGCCAGCGGACCGAGCAGCACGATCGCATACCACCACCAGCCGACGCGCCAGGTCAGCAGCCGCCGGCCGAGCTCGGCCAGGCCGGCTCGGCCGCGCAGCACGACGACGCCGACCACGGTGGCGACTGCCGGCGCCCAGGTCCAGAGCGGCCCGAAGAACCCGACCGTAACCCCGACAGTGTCGGTACGACCAGTCCCATGCCGGCGCTGGCCGCCGACCAGCTCAGCAGGAAGAGCCCGGTCGGCGCTCCAGCGGCCACCACCCCGAAACCGAGCAGGATACCCCCCGCCAGCGCGAGCATCCCGGTGAGCAGCAGACGTTGTTCCTGCTCGGCCGCGGCCCGGCCACGCACCCAGGAGGCGGCCGCCCAGGCCACCGAGCCTGCGGTCAGCATCAGGCCGGCGACGGCCGGCGCCAGCCCGCGCTCCCGGACCAGGAGTAGCGGCAGGAAGACCTGGGCCGCGACGAACGCCCCCGCGCTCAGGCCACGGAGCAGCACCGTCGCCGGCAGTCCGCGCCGCGCTCGGAACGTGCCGGCCGGCAGCAGCCGGGGGCCGGCGAGCAGCAACAACATGACCGCCAGCACCGCGGTCGCACCCGCGAGGTATCCCGGGAGGCTGCCCAACAGCTGGAGCAGCGCAGCCCCCAGCCCGACCAGCATGGCCCAGATGAGCCGGATCCGGCCGGCGGGCGGGCGCTGGGATGCCGGGCTCCCGCTCAGCCGTCGCAACACCGGCACGCCGATGGGCACGGTGACGACCGCGACGGCCAGGAAGACCCAGCGCCAGTTCAGCTGATCGACGATCAGTCCGGCCACTGCCGGCCCGACCAGGGCCGGCAGCACCCAGGCCGCGGCGAAGGCACCGAACATCCGGGCCTGCAGCGGCTCCGGATAGCAATGCCCGACCACCACATACAGCGCAACCCCGAGTAGCCCGGTACCCAAGCCCTGCACCGCGCGGCCGGCGACCAGGATCGACATCGTCGGGGCTAAACCGCACAGCAGCAGGCCACCGGCGAAGCTGGCGATCCCGGCACGGACCGCGACCGCCGGGCCGCGGGAGTCGGACCACCGACCGCCGAGGACCATGCCGATGATGCCGGTGGCCGTCGGCACCCCGAAGGCCAGGCTGTAGCCGGCCACATCGTTCAGGGCCGCGGCCACCACCGGCATCGCGGTGGCGACCGCGAGCGTCTCGAACGCTCCGAGCGCGACCAGTCCGATGACGCCGATCGTCAGGGCCCGGAAGGGCGCGCCGAGCACCCCGGCAGCGATCGGTTCGGTCCCGAATCCCAGTTCCGCCCGTGATCGGCAGGTGTCACACCAGACACTGGGCTGCTCCATGATCGTCATCCCCCTTCGGATCGATGAGCCAGCGTGTCTCCGCGGGTTTGGCGACGGCTAGGTGCGCGACACCTAGCAATCGCCAAGTGGGCTCACCCAACGTGGCCGCGTGGGCAACGACCTCGAACTGCTGATCGTCCGGCCGGCCGAGCCGGACGGGGGCTTCAGCCAGCCGCCGGCCATCGGGGCCACAGCCGCCTACGTGCTGGTCGACCTGGGCGCCGACGCGACGCTGGCCCGGTGTGAACTGCGCTATCTCGGTCGCGGCCGGGCCCGGATCACGGACCTGTCCGTTCTCGACAAGACCGGCCCCGGGCATACCGCCCGCTTGCTACGCGGGGTGGCCGAGGCGCTCCAGGCCACCGGCATCCGCATCGATCCCGACCAAGGAGAACCACGATGATCATCACTCGCTTGTTCGTTTCCCGATGGGTGCTCGGCTGTGTCGCCGCCGTGCTGATCGGCACCGGGCTGATCTTCGCCGCGATCATGTTCAGTCCGCCGGTGCCCGACTGGGTGGCCGACGGGATCATCGGGCTCTGTCTCGGGGTGCCGCTCGGACTGTTCCAAGGACGGCAGGTCCGCCGCCTCGGCCGATCCGGCGCCTCCTGGGCGATCGCGGTCGCCGCCGCGACCACGCTCGGCGCGATGATCGTCCAGGGACCGCTGGAGGAGACCGGCTGGGGCTTCGTTCCCGAGGGCGCCGCACACGCCGCAGTGCTCGGTCTGTTGCTCGGCGCCGCCCAGCTCGCGGCGCTCCGGGGGTTGGTGCCGCCGGTGGCTTGGATGGGGGCCGCGCTGGCCATCGCCTTTCTCGGCGAGATGACCGGACGGCTGGTCGGGTTGGTCGGCCCGGAGCCGCTCAACCTGGTGCTGGACTTCGTGCTCTGGCACAGCCTGATCGGGGCGGCGCTGATCTGGATGGCGCGGCCCGGTTACCGTGCTGCTGCGCGGCAGCGATGGAGGGAACTTGGACTTTCGGGTACTCGGTCCGCTCGAGGTGCGGGCGGACGCCCGGCCGATCGATCTCGGCCCGCCTAAGCAGCGCGCCCCTGCTCGCCGCCCTGCTGGTCGATGTCAACCACGTGGTCTCCCTGGACCGGTTGATCGACGACCTGTGGGGCACCGAGCCGCCACCCGCCGCCACCGGCTCACTGCAGGCCTACATCGCCAACCTCCGGCGCATCCTGGAACCCTGTCGGGCCCCGCGTACGCCGCCTCAGGTGCTGGTGTCCCGGCCCCCCGGATACCGGCTGGATGTGCCGGCCGACCGACTGGACGCGACCCGGTTCGCGAACGACCTCCGAACCGCCGGCCAGGCGCTGGCCGAGAGACATCCCGATCAGGCCTGCCGGGCCCTCGAGGCAGCGTTGGCCGGCTGGCGGGGTGAGCCGTACGCGGACCTGGCCTCGTGGCCGTTCATCGAGGCCGAAGTCGCCCGGCTGCGCGCGCAGTTCGAGACCGCGCAGGAGCTGTACGCCGAAGCCCTGCTCGCGGCCGGCCGGGCCCGGGAGGCCGTCGGGTTCCTGGAGCCGGTCGTCGCCGAGTCCTCGCTCCGCGAGCATCCCCAGGAGCTGCTCGCTCTGGCGCTGTACCGGTCCGGCCGCCAAGGCCGCGCGCTCAGCGAAGTGCTGTGGGGTCTGTGGGCCAATCGCTTCCTGCGCGCGGAGTACCGGGATGCCGACGACCTAGCCGAGCAGTTGAGGCGCCTTGCCGATCGAACCGGATTTGTTCCACTGCAGATCTCCGCCCGGCACGCGTCCGGGGTGCTGGCCTTCCAGCGCGGCCACTTCACCGATGCGGTGCGGATCCTTGCTGCTGCGGCGGAACTGGGCGCCGGCTACATGGCCATGGCCCAACAAGGGTGCGGAGCGCCGGCTGCGGAGGTACGCGAGCTGCGTGACACGGCGCTGCGAATCGCGGAACGGGTGGGCTGGCCGGACGTCCGGGCGTACGCGCTGTTCGGCGCGGCCCAGCTCGCCGTGCTCCAGGATCGCCCCGCGGAGGCCGGGCGGTTCGCCGACGAGGCGATCGGAGTGTGCCGCCGGTACGGGCTGCGGCTGTGGCAGGCCCTGTGTGAGGCGTTCGCGGGATGGGCGTCCAGTCGCGCCGGAGGGTCTGGAGCGGAGCAGATCCGGGCCGCCCTCACCGAACTCGACGGGATGCACAACCGCATGCTGCGGACGGTGGTGCTGGGTCTGGAGGCGGAAGCCCGCCTGGCGGCCGGCGAATCGAGGCGGCCCGGCAGGCGCTGACCGCAGCTCGCCGAGAGGCCAGCGAGACCGGCGAGGGGGTGTTCGCCGATCGGCTGGCCGCCTTGGCCGGACGGCTCGCCTAGCGGGACGTCGGAAACAGGGCCTGCATCTTGTCCAGACACTGCTCTTGGCCCTGCTGCGACTGGTCGCGAGCCTCCTGGATGGTGTAGCCGGTCTCGGTCACCGTGATGCGGGTCCGGCCACCGGGAAGCGGCTCCAGGTCGACGACGTGCGGCACCTCTGATGGCACGCCCGGCGGAATGCCGGCATCGGCGGGATCGATCGGGTTGCCGTCCGCGTCGGCGAAGCGGCTGACGAACTCGATCCGGCTCGGCTCGGTGATGGCGGTGTAGGTCCAGAGGTTGTGCATCTGAAACCCGCCCCACTCCGGCGGCGCCTGCATGGCAACCAGCGTGCTGCCGCCGACCCGGAAGTCGACGTCGGCCTGTGGGCAGGTGAAGCCTGTCGGCCCCCACCACTGCCGGATCTGTTCGGGATCGGTCCAGGCCGACCAGGCCACGTCCAGTGGGGCCTCGAGCTCCCGGACGACCACGACCTCGTGGGATCCGCCGTCAGTCATCGCCCGCTCCGATGGCGTGCGGCCGGTAGCGCAGCAGCGCCACCCCGGAATCGAACTGCCGCGCCTCGAGCAGCTCGAGGTCGACGGCGGAACCGTGGAAGGGTCGCTCACCCGCCCCTCGGATCGCGGGGTTGACGTAGAACAGCAGCTCGTCGACCAGGTCCTGCTCGACCAGGAATCGCGCAAAGCTGCCCAGCCCGGAGGAGAACAGATCGCCCTCGACCTCGGACTTGAGCCGGCGAACCTCCGCGGCGACGTCGCCCTGCAGCAGGGTGGCGTTCCACTCCAACGGCTCCCGCAGGGTCTTCGAGGCCACCCACTTGGGCATCGGGTTGATGCGGTCGGCCCAGCGACCGTCGCCGGCCATGCTCGGCCAGACCACCGCGAAGCCCTCGTAGTTCTTGCGACCGATCAACATGCCGGCGGAGTCGTTGAAGACGTCGAACTGATGCTGCTCGCTGTCGCCTTCCAGTACCAGCCAGCCGTGCGGCCGAGGGGACGGGGCCTCGATCAGGCCGTCGACGGTCATCGCACAGCTGACGACGATCTTGCCCATGTTCGCTCCTTTCGAGATGTCTGCTCACTACTGACGACTGCCGGGACCGCGATTCTCCTCCGACCGCAGCCCTACCTCGACATGGCGCCGTCTAATGCGCAAATGGCATAATGGCCGTTGTGCCGGTTGAGCGGACCTACAGTCGGATCGCCGGCCACGTGGTGCTGGACTTGATCAACACCGTCTCGTGGCGGCTGGACGCGACCGAACGCACCGACAACCTCCGCAGTTACGCCGACGCGCTGGACTGGGCCGCGCAGGCCGGGCTGCTGAGCGAGTCCGAACATGGTGCGCTGCGCCGCGAGGCCAAGACGGACCTGGTCGCGGCCGACCGCGAGCTGGATCGGTTGCGTCAGCTCCGGGAGACCGCGTACGCGGCCCTGGTGGAGGGCTCGGACAGCGCCGCCGACGAGCTGCTGCGCGACCAGCGGACCGCGTTGGAACGAACCAGGCTGGTCAACGACGAAGGCCGCTGGGCCTGGAGAGCCGAGCCTCTCACCCTGGCCGCCGTCGCGGACCGAGTGGTCCGCGAGGCGATCGGCCTGCTCACCAGTCCGCAGCTGGAACGGCTGCACCAGTGCGAGGACGTCGCCTGCGGCTGGGTCTATCTGGACATGTCGCCGCGACGGAACCGGCGCTGGTGCGTGGCGGAGGACTGCGGCAACCGCAACCGGGCCCGGGCGTTCTACGCGCGTAAGAAGGCGGCTCGCTAGGCTCACCCGCATGCCGCAACAGGTCCAGGGCGTGATCGCCCGCAGTAAGGATGCTCCGGTCGAGCGGGTCGTGATCAACGTTCCCGATCCCGGTCCCGGCGAGGCCGTGGTGAAGGTGCTGGCCTGCGGGGTGTGCCACACCGACCTCCACTACACCCAAGGTGGCATCGGGAACGACTACCCGTACCTGCTCGGCCACGAGGCGGCGGGCACCGTGGAGTCGGTCGGCGAGGGTGTCCGCGATCTCGCCCCGGGCGACTATGTGATCTTGAACTGGCGGGCCTGCTGCGGCAGCTGCCGGGCCTGCAAGCGGGGCCGGCCGTGGTACTGCTTCGCCACCTTCAACGCGACCCAGAAGATGACTCTCGAGGACGGCACGGAGCTGTCCCCGCGCTCGGCATCGGCGCGTTTCTCGACAAGACGCTGGTCGCGGCCGGCCAGTGCACCAAGGTCGATCCGGCCGCCCGGCCGGCCGTCGCCGGCCTGCTCGGCTGCGGGGTGATGGCCGGGCTCGGCGCGGCGATGAACACCGGCAACGTCGGCCGCGGCGACTCGGTCGCGGTGATCGGCTGCGGCGGAGTCGGCGCGGCAGCGATCGCCGGGTCCCGGCTGGCCGGGGCGGCCAAGATCATCGCCATCGACATCGACGACCGCAAGCTGGCCACCGCCCGTGAGCTCGGGGCGACCGACGTGATCAACTCCAGCGAGACCGACCCGATCAAGGGCGTCCAGGACCTCACCGGCGGGTTCGGGGCCGACGTGGTGATCGATGCCGTCGGCATCCCCGAGACGTACCGGCAGGCCTTCTACGCCCGCGATCTCGCCGGCACCGTGGTCCTGGTCGGCGTACCGACACCGGCCATGAAGCTGGAGCTTCCGCTGCTCGACGTGTTCGGCCGCGGCGGGTCGCTGAAGTCCAGCTGGTACGGCGACTGCCTACCCGACCGCGACTTCCCGATGTTGATCGACCTCTATCTGCAGGGCCGGCTGCCGCTCGACGCCTTCGTCACCGAAGAGATCGGTATCGACGACATCGATGCCGCCTTCAAGAAGATGCACGGAGGCAACGTGCTGCGCTCGGTCGTGGTGATGTGACGAGCCGCCCTGAGCCTGTCGAAGGGGCCCGTATCGACCATGCGGTCACCTCAGGCACCTTCTCCCTGGACGGCGAGACCTTCGACGTGGAGAACAACGTCTGGGTGGTCGGCGACGACACCGAGTGCGTGATCATCGACGCTCCGCACGACATCGGCCCCATCCTGCAGCTGGTCGACCGCCGGAGGGTGCGCGCGGTGCTGTGCACCCACGCGCACGACGACCACGTCCGGGTGGCGCCGGAGCTGGGCGCCGCGGTCGGCGCGCCGGTGCTGCTCCATCTCGACGACCTCCAGCTGTGGAGCCAGACGCACACGGCCCCGCCCGACGGCGCACTGGCCGACGGACAAGAGATCGAGGTCGGCGGCACCACGCTGACCGTGCTCCACACCCCGGGCCACACCCCGGGCGCAGTCTGCTTCTATGCCCCCGACCTGGCTGCGGTGTTCACCGGCGACACGCTGTTCAACGGTGGCCCCGGAGCGACGGGACGCAGCTTCAGCGATCGTCCGCTGCTGATCACCAGCATCCGCGACAAGCTGATGACGCTGCCCGGACAGACCATCGTCAAGACCGGGCACGGCGACGACACCACCATCGTGGACGAGAAGGACAATCTCGTCTGAGTGGGATCATCGATCCCATGAGGTTTCTCCTAAGGCTACTGGCCAACATGGGCGCGCTCGCCGTGGCGACCTGGATCTTCAGCGGCATCACGCTGACCGCACCCACGACCGGGGGCAAGATCCTGACGTTGCTGGTCGTGGCGTTGATCTTCGGCATCGTGAACGCCATCGTGAAGCCGATCTTCACCTTGTTCACCGCGTGCGTCGTCGTGCTCACCCTCGGACTGTTCCTGGTCGTGATCAACGCGCTGATGCTGTTGCTGACCTCGTGGCTGTCCGACCAGTTCAATCTCGGCTGGAGCGTTGACGGCTTCTGGACCGCCCTGTTCGGGTCGATCGTGATCTCGATCGTCAGCTTCGTGCTCAACGCCTTCATCCCGGACAAGCGCGACCTCGGCCGTGCCCGGACCTGACCCGATCCAGGTCGTCTTCGTCTGCTGGGGCAACATCTGCCGCTCACCGATGGCCGAACGGGTCGCCGAGCACATGGCCGAAGACGCAGGGCCTGACCGGGGTCGAGTTCACCAGCGCGGCGACCAGCAGCGAGGAACTGGGCGCGCCGATCGATCGGCGCGCGGAGACGGTGCTGCGGGAGCACGGCTACCGCGTCGACGGCCACAAGGCGCACCGGATCACCCGTGAGGAGATCGAGAACGCCGACCTGGTGATCGCCATGGAGGACATCCACGTCACCCGCATGATGGGCCTGGCTCCCGAGGCCCGCAACGTCAGCCTGCTCACCGACTACGACCCCACCGCCGAGCCCGGCTCCGGCGTACCCGACCCTTGGTACGGCACGGCCGACGGCTTCTACGACACGCTCGCCGCCGTCGAGGCGGCCATGCCGGGTGTGCTCGAGCGGATACGCGAGCTTCAAGGCTCTGAGCGCAGGAGCTCCCGGCCGGTAGCGTGAGCGGGTGCACACGCTGGTCGAGCTCGTCGAGCAGGTGGTGCACCGGACCGGCTTCAGCGGCGTTGTCCGGGTGGATCGTGGCGGAGAGACCCTGGTGCGCGCGGCGTACGGCCTAGCGGACCGCCGACACGGCATCGCCATGACGCCCGACACGCAGCTCGCGCTCGCCAGTGGATCCAAGGCACTCACCGCGCTCACCGTGATGCGGCTCGTGGAGCAGGGCCGGCTGTCGCTGACGACCACGGCCCGCTCGATCCTCGGTACGGATCTGCCGCTGATCGCCGACGACGTGACGGTCGAGCACCTGCTGGGTCATCGGTCCGGGATCGGGGACTACCTCGACGAGGAGACCGACCTGTCCCTCAGTGACTACCTGATGCCGGTGCCGGTGCACCGACTGGCGACCACCACGGACTTCCTTCCCCTGATGGACGGGCTTCCGGCCAAGTTCCCGGCCGGGCAGCGGTTCAGCTACTGCAACAGCGGCTACGTGATCTTGGCGTTGATCATCGAGCGGACGACCGGCAGCAGCTTTCACGACGCGGTGCAGAGCAGCGTGAGTGATCCCGCCGGGCTGGCCGACACCGCTTTCCTGCGTTCGGATGACCTTCCCGGCCGGGCCGCCGTCGGCTACGTGAAGGTCGCCGGTGAGTGGCGGAGCAACGTCTTCCATCTGCCGGTGCGCGGCAACGGCGACGGCGGTGCCTACAGCACGGTCGACGACCTCGCCCGCTTCTGGACGGCCCTGCTCGGCGGTCGCATTCTCGGTCCGGACACGCTGGCTGAGATGGTGTGGCCGCGCGATCCCCAGCCGTCGGACCGGATCGGCTACGGCCTCGGGTTCTGGCTGCCGCGAGACGGGATGATCATGATTCAGGGCAATGACGCCGGGGTTTCGTTCCATAGCGTCCATGATCGGAGCGACGGCAGCGGTTACACCGTGATCGCCAATACCAGCGACGGAGCCTGGCCGCTATGTGATGCTCTGGGCCAGACGTGGCGTTCCGGATGACACCGGTAGCATCCGGCGCCGGGCGACGGCGAGCACGGCGGCACTGACGCCGATCAGCAGCCAGGCAACCAGCAGCCCGGCCGCGCCGGCCGCACCCGACCCATCACTGGCGATGGCCCGGAAGCCCTGGAGGGCGGGTGTCAACGGCAGGAACGGAGTGATGGCCTCGAAGAGATCCGGCACCGCCGAGGTGATCGCGCCGGCGGCCGCCAGCACGACGATGATCACCGAGACGAACCGGCCCACTCCGCCGAACCACGCCACCAACGCGTGGTTGACCGCGGCGAAGGCGACGCCGGTGAGCACCGCGAACGGCAGCAGCGTGAGCACCTGGCTGGTGGACAGGTCCAGCAGCCGATCGAGGATCGCAGTCAAGATCACGGCTTGGATCGTGGCGACGGCCGCACCGGGTGCCAGCCCTTCCAGGGCGAGCCGCCAGGACGGCTTCATCGAACCCAACACCCCAGCGGAGACGGCGCGCAGTACCAGGTAGCTGGCCAGTCCGCCCACCCACAAGGCGACGACGGCAAGGAACGTGGTGGTCGCGACATCCGCGTACGCCTGCTCGGGCTCCGGCGCCGTCACGGGAGTGGCCACCACGCCGGACAGCCGCTCGCGCTCGGATCGGGTATAGGTCGGGATCTCCTCCTGACCCTCGGCAAGACCGTCGGCGAGCTGGCGACTGCCGCTGGCCAGCTTCTCTGCACCGTCGGCCAACCGCACCAGACCGGTGTGGAGGTCGTCCGCGCCCGCGGCCGACTGGCCCGTGCCCTCGGCCAGCTGCTCCGCACCCTCGGCGAGGCGAGTGATGCCGGCGGCCAACGGAACCGTGCTGTCGGCCAGCTGCCGCGTCCCGTGCGCCAGCTGGTCCAGCCCGTCGGCCAGCCGGTCGGCACCGCCGGCCAGATCGTCGGTGCCGTGGGCGAGTTGATCGGCACCCGTGGCCAGCTTGCTCGCACCCGTCGCCAGCCGACCGACGCCGTCGTCGATGCCCGCAGCTCCGTCGGCCAGCTGGTCCGCGCCGTCGAGCAGGCTCGGCTGACCGTCCGACTCGGTCGTCATCCCGGTTGCCGCTACCGTCGTCCCGGCCCGCAGCCCGGCGTAGAACACCGGGCACTGCTCGGCCGGCAGCGGACAGGGCACGATCGCGGCCAGCTGGGCATCGCTCAGCTCGGCGAACCCAGCCATCTGCTCCGCGTACGTCCGCAACCCAGCGGCGAACTCCTGCACGCCCCGGGAATTGGCGGCCGTACCGCTCCGTAGCTCCTTCAGCCCACCGGCAAGGTCGTACGCGCCGCCCGCCAGGTCGGTCGTGCCATCGGCCAGCTTGTCGGTCCCGGTGGCCAGGTCGCCCGCCCCGTTGGCCGAGCGGCGGGTGCCGTCGGCGAGCCGGTCGGTCCCGTCCGGCAGCTCAGCGACTCCATCGGCCAGCTGCCCCAGTCCACCGGCCAGCTGGTCGGCTCCGGTGTCGAGATCGTCCAGCCCGTCGGCCAGCTGGCCGGCTCCGGTCGCCGTCCGGGCGATCCCCCCGCTCAGCTCATCGGTACCGTCGGCCAGCTTCCCGGAAGCGTCGGCCACCTTCTCGAACTCCTCGGCCACCCGGTTGAAGCCGACGTAGATGCCGTCCAGATACTGCTTGGTCAGCTCGGTGTTCAGCGCCTTGGTCGCAGCGGCGGTGATCGCCTGGCCGACCACGGGATCGGCGATGCCGCTGATCTCCGAGGTCCGCACCTCGATCGTCGCGGCCTCGGCCACCGCGGCGTCGTTCTCGGCGAATGAGGTGGCCCGAGCCGAGAAGTCTGCGGGAATCCGCACCACCGCGGCGTACCGGCCCGATGCCAGTCCCTCGTTGGCATCCGCACCGTCGGTCAGGACCCAGCTGAAGTTCCGGTCGTCGTCGCTGTCCACCAGCCCGCCGGCCAGTTGACGACCGAGCGGGACCAGCTGGCCGTCGATGGTCACCGGCTCGTCCTCGTTGACCACCGCGGCCTCGACCCGGCCGAGCCGGGTGTCGGAGTCCCAGGTGGCCCACAGGAAGCCGCCGGCCAGCACCAGCGGAACCAGGATGATGCCGAGCACCGACCACAGGCCGATCCGGCGGCTGCCGCCGGCGCGCTCAAACGTGATCATGAATATCGGTCCTCTCGTCCAGCTCGGTGCCGCCGAGTGCGACGGTCGTGGCTGAGGCGGGCAGCAGGTCGGCGAGCGCCCTCTGGTCGCGAACGCCGAGCACGACAGCGAGCTCAGCGCTGCCGACCGCCAGGTCGTCGAGCAGGCTGGCCAGCGCGGCGCGGTCGTCGTGCCGGGCCAGGACGTCGGCGTGATCCAGCAGGAGAACGGCCGGCCGGGCCCGGGCCAGCTGGCGCAGCTCCCGCCGCAGATCCGATGTGCTGGCACAGTCCAGATACCCGGTACGCCGCCGCACCTTTCCCGCCTGCTCCGGCAGCACGAGACCGGCGATCTTCCCTCGACCACCGCGAATCGCCTGTCGGCCGGACAGTCCGAGCAGTGCGCCGGTCACCGCGGCAGCAGGGCCGGACACGACGACGACCTCGCAGGCCCGGACGGCGAGCGAGATCGGCGCCCCGACGCCCGGATCGAGATCATCGGTGTAGATCAGATGATCATCTCCTCGGACCGGCCAGTCGGCCAGTTCCAGCTGATGAGTCAGCCCTGCGCCCTCGACGTCGAAGGACGGCAGCCGCCGGTCGACCCAGCTCGGCAGCCACCAGGCCCGCCGGCCCAGCAGCGCGAGCACCGCCGGCACGAAGGTCATCCGCACCACGAAGGCGTCCACGAACACTCCGACCGCCAGCCCGAAGGCGATGGTCTTGATGGGGCCCTCGCCGTGCGGCACGAAGGCCGCGAAGACCGCGAACATGATCACCGCGGCGGCCACCACGATCCGGGACGAGACCGCGAAGCCGTCCTCGATGGCTCGGTGAGCGTCGTCTTCGCGCGCGCCCGTGTGTTGTTGTGCGCGCGGCGGGGGTCCAAGGGGGTCGTCCCCCTTGCTGATGACACCGTGCACATACTCCTCACGGATCCTGCTGACCAGGAAGACTTCGTAGTCCATCGCCAGTCCGAACAGGATCCCCATCAGCAGGATCGGCAGGAAGCTGATCACCGGCGCGGTCTGGCCGACGTTGAGGATCTCGGAGAACCAGCCGTACTCGAAGACCATCGCGGTGACGCCGAACGCCGCACCGACGCTCAGCAGATAGCCGATCGTGGCCTTGAGCGGGACCGCGACCGAGCGGAAGACCATCGCGAGCAACACCAGGGAGAGCCCGACCACGAGGATGCCGAACGGAAGCAGCGCGCGGCCGAGGCGGTCGGAGACGTCGATCGCGACCGCGGTGTACCCGGTGACGTAGACCGGCACGTCGTAGGCCTCGGCGAAGTACGGCTTCATCGCTCGAATGGCCCGGACCAGGTCCTTGGTCTGCTGGCTGTCCGGCCCCTCGACGGGGATCACCTGGACGATTCCGGTGCTGGCGTCGGAGTTCGGCGTCGACAGCGGAACGCTGGCCACGCCGGGCAGGGCACGAAGATCATCGGCGATGCCGTCCATCACCTCGAGCGGATCGTCAGAGCCGACGATCGTCGCCGAGATGATCAATGGGCCGTTGTAGCCCGGACCGAAATGCTCACTGACCAGGTCGTAGGTCACGCGGGCGGGGGTTCCGGGATCGGCAGTCCCGTTGCTGGGCAGCGCGATCCGCAGGTCCTTGGCCGGGTAGGCCAGGGCTCCGAGGCCGGCCACCACGATCACGATGGTCAGCGCCGGTACCACGGTGACCATCCGCACCCAGCGGCGGGCGAACCGATGAGGTGCGCCGCGCGCCGGTGATGTGCCCTGAACGTATCGAAGGGCCCGCACCTTGGGCCGCAGCTTCTCCCCCGCGAACCCCAGCAATGCGGGCAACAGCGTGAGAGCGATCAGCACCGCGACGGCCACGCCGAACGCGGCCGCCACCCCCATCGTCGTCAGGAAGGGGATGCCCGCCACGGCGAGCCCACACAGCGCGATCAGCACGGTCAGTCCGGCGAAGACCACTGCCGATCCCGCGGTGGCCACGGCACGGGCCGCTGACTCCTCCGGATCCAGGCCGTCACCCAGGTGCTCACGGTGCCGGGAGACGATGAACAGCGCGTAGTCGATGCCGACCGCAAGGCCCAGCATCAGTGCGAGCAGCGGGGTGGTCGAGGAGATCACGGTGATCCCGGTTGCACCCAAGATCACGATCATGGTCAGCCCGACGCCGAGCACCGCCGTGAGCAACGGCATGCCCGCGGCCCGCAGCGAGCCGAGGGTCAGGAACAGCACCACCAGAGCGACGAGCACGCCGATGCCCTCGACGAGGCTCAAGCCCGGCCGGTTGTCACCGTACGCCTCACCGCCGATGGCGACCTCCGAGCCCGGAACGCCGTCCTGCAGGCGATCGGTCTCGCTCTCCAGGCCCCGGTAGGTGCCCGGCGCGATTCCCGCGGCGTCGGTGTCGAGCTTGATCATCATGATCGCCGCCCGGGCATCGGCCGAGATGACACCCTCGGCGTACTCGTCGAACGGGGACGTGACCTGGTCCACTCCGGCGAGAGCAGCAAAGCGGTCGGCGCTCGCCTCGATGGCCTCGCGAACGCCCGGCTCGCGTACGCTCTGCCCGGCCGGCGCGACAATGATCAGCTGGGCGGTGGTGCCGCTGGCCTGGGGAAAGGTGCGGCCGAGCGAGTCGAGCGCGATCTGCGACTCGGTGCCCGGCAGGGTGAACTCCTCGTCGAAGTCGCCGCCGATCAGCGCGGCCGCACCACCGAGCACCACCAGGGCCGTGAGCCAGGCGAGCAGCATCGCAAGCCGCCGCCGGTACGCGACCCGGCCGAGTCCATACAGAAAGGACGACACCTAACCCCCAGTCGATCGATACACGACTGTATTCGATACATTTCTGTATCCGAAAGTACAGTGATGAGCAGAAGGTGGTGACATGAACCACATGCTCAAAGAACCGGTAACGGCACGCCGGGCCCAGACCAGGGATCGGTTGCTGGTGGCGGCCGCGTCGGTCTTCGCCGAGCGCGGGATCATCGGCGCTTCCGTCGAGGAGATCTGCGAAGCGGCCGGCTTCACCCGCGGTGCCTTCTACTCCAACTTCGCCGGCAAGGACGATCTGGTGGTCGTGCTGCTGCAGCAGACCATCCGCGCACAGTTCGCCGCCGCGGAGCGGGCGATCGCGCGGGCCAAGTCAGCCTCCGACCCGGTCGATGCCGCCGATCTGGTGGCACTCACGCTGGCCGAGCTGGCCGAGGACGGCCGGCCGGGCCGGGAGACGATCCTGACCGAACGCGAGCTTCTGCTCTACGCCGCCCGCCAGCCGGCGGTGCGGGAGCAGTATCTGGCGTTCGCCCGCGAGTGCGACCGGCAGCTCGAGCTGCTCATCGCCGACGCGCTGGCGTACGCGGGGCTGGAGTTCACTGTGCCCTTCGCCGAGGGCATCCACCTGCTGACCGCGACCTACGAGCACCAGCGGACCGACGTGCTCTTCGGCTCCGAGCCGGAGCGGGACCTGTTGCACACCCTGCTGATCGCGATCACCCGTCCGCTGGGCCGCGACGGTTCAAGCAAGGGGGACGACCCCCTTGGACCTACGCAGGGCGTGACGCGCCATTGAGCCAGGAGACACGCCCTAACCTGTTCGCCATGCGGGTGGTGGTGATCGGGGCCAGCCTCGCCGGGCTGCTGGCGGCCGCGGCCGCTGCCCAGTCCGGAGCCCACGTCATGATCATCGAACGCGACCTGCTTCCGGACGCGCCCGAGCCGCGCAAGGGCGTACCGCAGGGCCGGCAGGCGCACGTGCTGTTGCACCGCGGCCTGATCAGCGCGGAGGCCCTGCTGCCCGGACTGCGCGGCGATCTGCTTGCGGTCGGCGCATCGGCCTTCAACAGTGGCGCGATGCCCTGGTTGGGTGAGTACGGCTGGATGCCGACCTGGCTGCCGTCCTACGAGCTGGTCTCGGTCACCCGCCCGCTGCTGGAGCAGATCGTTCGGCAGCGGGTCCGGGCGTTGCCGTTGGTGGAGTTCCGCGAAGGCGTACGCGCCACCGAGCTCAGCCGGAGCGGCGACGGCTGGCGGGTGACCACCGAGGACGGCAGAGTGTTCGAGGCCAACCGAGTGATCGACGCCTCCGGCCGCAGCTCGCGGATGCCGCACTGGCTGGCCGATCTCGGCGTACCCGCTCCCGAGCCGGAGCGCGTGGACGCCCATCTCGGCTACGCCTGCCGGCTCTACCGGGCGGCCGGTTCGGCACCCCTGGCGACCGGTGTCGTCATCGCAGGAACCCCGGTGACCAGCCGCGGGGCGATCGCCATCCCGGTCGAGAACGCCGACTGGCTGGTGATTGCCGGCGGCTATGGAGAGCACCGACCGAGCCGGGATCCGGAGGAGTTCTTGGCTTATCTGGCCGCCCTGCCCGACCCGGCCGTCGCCGACGTCACTGCCGCGCTCGAGCCGGTGAGCGACATCGCGGTCTACCGGCAGACGTCCAACCAGCGGCATCACTACGGCAAGATCAAGAACTGGCCCGACGGATTGCTGGTGGTCGGTGACGCGGCCTGCGCGTTCAACCCGGTCTACGGGCAGGGCATGACGGTGGCGGCCCTGCAGGCCCTGCTGCTCCGGGACCAGTGGGGGCGACCGGGGCTGCAGCGGCGGCTCGACAGAGTCGCCGACTTCTGTTGGTCGGTCGCGACGAGTGAAGATCTGCGCCACCCCACCAGCGCCGGCGAGCAGAACCGGATGCAGCGGGTCGTTGCGGCCTGGAGTGCCGAGCTGACCAAGCTGGCCGTGACCGGCAACCGGCGGGCGTACGCGGCCTTCGCCGGGGTCTACCACCTGATGACGCGGCCGCGGTCGCTGTTCCATCCCGCGCTCTTCGTTGCGGTCGCCTGGTCCCGCGTGCGCGGTGCGGGTCAACCGGCGCCCCGTCCCGCGGTTCTGGAGCGGCTGAGTCAGGCCCAACGCGCCTAAGGTTGCGGTATGCACATTCTCGTCGTCGACGACGATCAAGCGGTCCGGGACTCGTTGAAACGGTCGCTGGAGTACAACGACTACGAGGTGAGCACGGCCGAGGACGGCGTCCAGGCGCTGGCCCGGCTGGCCGCGGTCCGGCCCGACGCGGTGGTGATGGACGTGATGATGCCGCGGCTGGACGGGTTGGAGACGACTCGGATGCTGCGCGCCGCCGGCAACGACGTACCGATCCTGGTGCTCACCGCGCGGGACGCGGTCGGCGACCGCGTCGACGGGCTGGACGCCGGCGGCGACGACTACATGGCCAAGCCGTTCGCCCTGGACGAGCTGCTGGCCCGGCTGCGGGCCCTGGTCCGCCGGGCCGGAACCGTGGCCGACTCGGCCGACCCGTCGGCACACAACCTGACCTTCTCCGACCTGGTGCTCAATCCCCAGACCCGCGAGGTGCTGCGCGGCACTCGGGTGATCAACCTGACCCGGACGGAGTTCGCGCTGTTGGAGGCGTTCATGCAGCATCCCCGTCGGGTGCTGGAACGGAGCTGGCTGCTGAACGAGGTCTGGGGCTTCGACTTCCCGACCACGGCGAACTCGCTCGAGGTCTACATCGGCTACCTGCGCCGCAAGACCGAGGCCGACAACGAGTCGAGGCTGATCCACACCGTGCGCGGGGTCGGATACGTGCTGCGGGAGACCCCGCCGTGATCATGCTCGTGTTGCGGAGCCGAGGATGCGGTCGGGGCTGAACTCGTGGCTGCGGTCGCTGCCGCTGCGCCGCCGGGTCTCCTACCTGACCACGGTCGCGGTGGCCCTGGCCGTCGCGGCGAGCGGTGTGGCCACGTACGTGACGATTCGGGTCTCCCTCTATCGGGCGCTCGACAACGACCTGATCAGCACGGCGAGCTCGGTGGCCGCGGTGACCGTTGCCGAGGACGTTCGCAACCTGAGTGGGCTGACCGAGCGGGCGCTGCGCGGCGAGCAGGTGCACATCGCGGCGGTGCGGGCCGACGGGGAGCTGTTCTTCGTGCCGGAGGAGACCGATCAGCTGGTGCTCGGGCCGCAGGAGCTGGCCATCGCGCGCACGCAGTACGGCACCTCGGTGCGGACCGGGGTGTCGGCCAGCGGCGAGGAGTTCCGGATCGTCGCGGTACCGATCACCGATCTCGGCAACTTCGCCCTGGTGCTGGGCCGGCCGCTGGAGCCGACCAATACGATCCTCAGCTCACTGTGGGTGGTGCTGATCATCTTCGGCGGCACCGGCGTGGTCGTCGCCGGGATGGTCGGCGCCACGGTTGCCCGCTCCAGCCTGCGGCCGGTACGCCAGCTGGCCGACGCCGTGGAGCACGTGACCGACACCAAGGAGCTGACGCCGCTGAAGATCGACGCGACCGGCGATCTCGCGATGCTGGCCGACTCGTTCAACCAGATGCTGCGCTCGCTCGCCTCGTCGCGCGAGCGGCAGACCCGGCTGATCGCCGACGCCGGCCACGAGCTGCGGACGCCGCTGACCAGCCTGCGCACCAATATCGAGCTGCTGATCGCCGACTCCCGCAGCGGGATCCTCAAGGAGGCCGACCGGCTCGCGATCATGAGCGACGTCAACGCGCAGCTGGTGGAGTTCACCTCGCTGATCGGTGACCTGGTCGCGCTGGCCCGCGACGAGACATCGGCGACGCCGGAGCCGCTGGACTTCCGGGACGTGGTCAATGCCGCCCTGGACCGGGTGCGCCGGCGCGGGCCAGGGCTGCAGTTCGACGTGGAGCTGAACCCGCTCTATGTGGTCGGCGACTCCGACATGCTGGAGCGGGCGGTGACCAACCTGCTGGACAACGCGGTGAAGTGGAGCCCGCCGGGCGGGGTCATCCGAGTTCAGCTCGAAGGTGACCGGCTACGAGTGGCCGACCAGGGACCAGGCATCGCCGAGGCCGACCTGCCGTACGTCTTCGACCGCTTCTACCGGGCCGACACCGCCCGTAACACACCCGGCACCGGTCTCGGCCTGTCCATCGTCGCCCAGACCGTGACCCAGCACGGCGGCTGGGTACGGGCGGGCCATTCGGCCCAGGGCGGCGCCGAGTTCACCGTCCAACTACCAGGCTCGGCCACCCTCGAGACCCTCCCCCAACCGGTCTGACCCTCCCTCCCCTCATCTCGGACCCCCTCGCAGTTTCGGACGCTGCGTCGGATTTGCACGCTGCACTCCGGTTACTTCCGTCGTGCAGCGCAAAGAACGAACGCAGCGTCCGAATCCGCAGGGGGGTTGGGTTAGCTACGGCAGTCGGCGCAGATGCCGAGCAGGGCGGTGTGCTGGGGTTCGAGGTGGAAGCCGAGGGTCTGGTCGAGCTCGGTGGCGAGCGGCTGCACGACCTCGACTCCGATGTCGATCACCTTGTGGCAGCGGGTGCACTGCAGGTGGGCGTGCGAGTCACCCGGGCCGGATCCGGTCACCGGCGGCGTCGCCAGGTGATAGACCGCGGCCGAGCCACCGAGATGGGTGTGAACAACTAGACCGAGGTCGCCGAGCATGGACAGCGCCCGATAGACCGTCGCGCGGTGCACGCCGGGAACGATCGCCTCGGCCCGGAGGACGATCTCATCGGCCCCGAGGTGCTCGTTGGTGGAGTCCAGCACTTCGATGACCGCCTGCCGGACCCGGGTCACCCGCTCACCGCGCTCCCGTAGCACCGACAGCGCCGCGTGTACGCGGGACCGCCCCGCCCCGCCGCGGCGACTGCGCACACTTGGCCCCATCCGGTCATTGTGTCGCCTCCGAACGCCTCGGTGAAGGGTGAGGGGCGGCTGGCCAGATGCGATAATGTCGCATCTGGCCAGTCTCGGTTGGCTGGCCGTGATCGTCGAAGGGGAAGCATGTCAGCGACCATGGAGCGGAACACGGCCGGCGGCGATGGCCGGACCCGCCGGCGACTCAGCCCTGGCGAGAGGCGCTCCATAGCCGGTATGGCGATCTTCATCGCGCTGCTGCACGTCGTGGGGTGGGGCACCCTGGTCGGCATCGTGGCGCCAGCGCAGTACCAGATCGGCGAGGCCGGGGTCCTCGGCATCGGCCTGGGCCTGGTCGCCTACACCCTCGGTATGCGGCACGCCTTCGACGCCGACCACATCGCGGCGATCGACAACACCACCCGCAAACTGATGGCCGACGGCCAGCGACCGATGTCGGTCGGCTTCTGGTTCTCCCTCGGCCACTCGACGATCGTCTTCGTGCTCGTCGGGTTGCTGGCGCTCGGCGTACGCGCCCTAGCCGGCCAGGTCAGCGACGAGGGTTCGATCCTGCAACAGATCACCGGAGTCGTCGGAGTCGCCGTCTCGGGCACCTTCTTGATGATCATCGGGATCCTCAATCTGGTGGTGCTGATCGGGATCATTCAGGTCTTCCGGCGGATGCGGGCCGGGGTGTACGACGAGAAGGCCCTCGAGGAGCAGCTCAACAGCCGGGGCTTCCTGAACCGGATCCTCTCCGGCGTGACCAAGGCCGTCCGCAAGCCGTGGCACATGTATCCGGTCGGCGTTCTCTTCGGCCTCGGTTTCGACACCGCGACCGAGATCGGGCTGCTGGTCCTGGCCAGCGGTGCCGCTGCCTTCCAGCTGCCGTGGTACGCGATCTTGACCTTGCCGATCTTGTTCGCCGCCGGAATGAGCCTGCTGGACAGCCTGGACGGCGTCTTCATGAACGTCGCGTACGGATGGGCCTTCACCCGTCCGGTGCGGAAGGTCTACTACAACATCACGGTCACCTCGCTGTCGGTCGCCGTGGCGTTGATCATCGGCACCGTCGAGCTGGTGTCGATCTTGGTCGATCGAAGGCCGGCATCGAGTCGGGACCCGCTCGCCGCGATCGCCGCCGTCGATCTGACCTACGTCGGGTACGCGATCGTGCTCTTCTTCGTGCTCGCCTGGGCCGTCTCGCTGAGCGTCTGGAAGTACGGCAAGGTCGAGGAGAAGTGGTCGGCCAAACTCCAGCCCGGCGGCTAGCCGCGGCTAGGCCGGGTGCATGATCACCCGAGTGAAGCCGTTCATGATGCTCGCCACCCGTCCGGAAGACGCGGTCGCTGACGCCGAGTTCGAAGCGATCCTCCGGTTCAGCGGGCTGTCCCCACACGAGCTCGTACGGATCCGCCTCGAGTCGGCGCCGCTGGACGAGCTGCTGCCCGACCTCGACCTGACCGCGTACTCCGGCGTCCTGATGGGCGGTAGCCCGTTCACCTCCACCGACCCGGTGGCCAAGAAGTCGGCGACCCAGCTGCGGGTCGAGATCGAGCTGGTCAAGGTGATCACCGACATCGTCGCGCTGGACGTGCCGTTCCTCGGCGCGTGCTACGGCATCAGCACACTGGGTCTTTTCCTCGGCGGCGTCCTGGACCGGACGTACGCCGAGCCGATCGGCGCAGTGCCGATCACCTTGACCGAGGCCGGCTGTACCGACCCACTGCTCGCCGGACTGCCGCGAACCTTCTCCGCGTTCGTCGGCCACAAGGAAGCCCTGCGCGCCCTGCCGCTCGGCGCAGTGCTCCTCGCCGGGTCGCCGGCCTGCCCCGTGCAGATGTTTCGGATCGGGCAACACCAGTACGCCACCCAGTTCCATCCCGAGCTCGACGTGCCCGGCATCGTGCTGCGGATCCACGCCTACCGGCACGCCGGCTACTTCCATCCCGACGAGATGGACCACCTGATCGAGATCGTCAGCGCGGCGGAGGTGATCTCGCCCGGGCGGATCCTGGCCAACTTCACCGCCCGGTACGCCCGGAGCTAGTCGAGCTCGACCTGCCCGCGACCTCCGTCGGCGAGGAAGATCGCCAACCGGCTGCCCTCCTCCGCGACCTCATCCCGTTCGCCGGAGGTCAGGGCCCGAATTGGCGTGACCGTGACCCGAATCCCGCTCTCCGCATTCCCGGCGGACATCCACGTCCCCGCCACGCGGCCGTCCACCAACACGAAGCGGGCGCCCACCACGCTCAGGCCGCGATGCTCGTCGTCGATGATGCGCGACCGGTCGTCGTAGCCGAGGACGGCGTTGTCGAAGGCGGGTAGGTACCGACAGGGCAGTCGCAGTTCACGCTCGGGCCACCACCCGTCCGTGACATCGAGCAGCTCTCGACCGCGCTCGTCGCGAAAACTGCGCAACCGGGGCCTTAGGCGCTTGATCACCTCCGGCAGCCCACTCAGTCCTGACCACGCGCGGATGTCGGAGCTACTGGCCGGGCCGTACGCCCGCAGGTAGCGGAGCACGAGCCGGTCCAGCCCTTCGGAGTCCGCATTTGGCTCCCGACCCAGCCAGGAGCGGATCGTGGTGCTGCGGGCCGGCGCCTTCTGGCCCCAGATCCCGCGCGGCGGGGTCTGGACGAGCCGCACCACCGTGCTGAGAGCGTCACCGAGGTCGCGGGCCGCGGCCCGGGGCCATCGGTCGCCGATCTCTCGGGCCACCTCGGTCAGCGTCCGGGGCGACGCGGCGAACAGCGGCTCCCCCGCCGCCGCCAGCTCCGCGAAGTCGACGCCGGGCAACACCCGTCCCAGGGTTCCGCGCATCCGGGTGACCAGCATGGTGTCGTGCAGCGGCCGAAGGGCGAGGCAGTCCTCGCTGGTCACCAGGTGCAAGGTCCGCCGCATCAGCAGGGTGCGCACCGCCCGCCGCTGCTCCAACAGGTCGACCAGCTCGGCCGGCCGGAAGTCCCGCAGCCGTGACCAGAGCCCGATGTACGGCTCGTGCGGCTCCTGGGCTTGCATCCCGACGAGATGCTCGATCGCCGCGTATACCCCGGGGGGCACGGGGGGTGTCCACCCGGGAGTCGACGCAGCATCCCACGAGGGGCGGTCAACCAGCAGCTGCCGCTGCATCGTGGCCTGGGTCAGCGTGCGGCGATCGAGCGTCTCCATCGAGCTTCTCCCTACTCGGATCAGGCCGCGACCAGCTGCGGCGCCGCGACCTCGTCCGGTACCGAGATTGACGGCACCGGGCGGATGAACCGCCAGGCCAGCACCAGCGCAGCCAGGATCAAGACGACACCGATGGCGAACGGAGCGCCAGGCAGGTAGACCGGAGCAGCGTCGGACACGAAGTATCCGAAGGCGGTGCTGCCGACCAGCGGGCCCAGCACCGCCGCCAGCCCCATCAGGCTGGCCAGCGCACCCTGCAGCGCGCCCTGCTCGTCGGCCCCGACCGCCTGGGAGAGCAGCGACTGCGTCGCCGGCTCGTCGACGGCCCCGAAAGCGCTGATCGCGATCACCACGTAGATCATCCAACCCTCCGGCGCCACCGCGTACGCGGCGAAGGCCGCCGCGCTGACGGTCAGGCCGAGCAGGATGCTGCGCCGCTCACCGAGCCGCTTGACCGTCGGCCCGACCGCGAGACCCTGGGCCACCGCGAAGGCCAGCCCCATCACCGCGAAGACGATCCCGGTGGTCACGCTGCTCCAGCCGAACCGCGTCGTGGTCGAGAACACCCAGGTGCTGTAAAGCGCGTGGTTGGCGACGTTCGTCAGCAGGAAGGCCGCGGCCATGGCGGTGAGCAGCGGGGTGCGGACGAGCAGCCGCAGGGAGGCGACCGGATTTGCTTGGGCCAGGGTGATGTGGCGACGCAGATCCGTCGGCAGGCTCTCCGGCAGCGCGACGACGCAGATTCCCATGTTGATCACCGTGAGCCCGCCGGCCACGAAGAACGGCACCGCGATACCCAGGCCACCGAGCAGGCCCCCGGCGAGCGGGCCGATCACGAACCCGATGCCGAACGCCGCTCCCATCAGACCGAACCGGGCGGCCCGCGCCTCGGCCGGGGTGATGTCGGCGACGTACGCGTTGGTCGTGCTGTGGATCGCGCCGAGGATCCCCGACAGGCAGAAGCCCACCACGAACCAGGTGAGGTCCCGCGTGAAGGCCAGACCGAAGTAGCTCACCGCGGGCCCGACCATGCCGAGCAGCAGGACCGGCCGCCGGCCGACCCGGTCACTGATCGCTCCCAGCACCGGGGCGAACACGAAACTCAGCAACGCCGACACGGCGGCCACCACACCGCCGATCGTCGCCGCTCGGCCGACATCTCCGCCGACCATGTCCTGCAGCGCCGCCGGCAGCACCGGGATGAGCATCCCCATTGCCGCCACGTCGATCAGCAGCGTGCCGAAGACCAGGGCGAAGGCCCGATTCGCAGTAACCATACTCCTCATCCCTTCTTGAACGGAACGATCTGTTCTGTTCCAATTCAATCAGAACGGAGCGTTCCGGTCAAGTGATAGGTGGCCCAATGACGACCGAAACGCAGGCCGAGACGCAGCGGCCACTCAGTGGCCGACGGGCTGAGGCGGCGCGCAACGACGGCCGCATCCTGGCCGCTGCTCGCGAGGTGTTCACCGACGATCCGGCGGCACCGATCCAAGCGGTCGCGGCCCGTGCCGGCGTCGGAATCGGCGCGCTCTACCGGCGCTACGGCAGCAAGGAGACGCTGCTGGCCACCCTGTGCGACGAGGGATTGTCGGCCTACGTCGCGGCGCTGGAGAGCGCTGTCGCCGATGACGGCGAGCCCTGGCCGGTCTTCGAGGACTTCATGCAGCAGGTGGTCGACGCCGGCGCGGGCTCGCTGACCCGCCGGCTGGCGGGCACCTTCACGCCGACACCGGAGCTGTTCGCCCTGGCACGGCGCGCGCAGGCGCTGGGCGAGCAGTTGATCGAGCAGCTGCACCAGGCGGGAGTGCTCCGCGAGGACTTCCAGCACGGCGACCTGGGAATGATCTACGAGCAGCTCGCTTCGGTGCGACTCGGCGACGAGGCCCGCACCCGTGAGCTGCGACGGCGCTACCTCGTGTTGCTCCTTGCCGCACTACGGGCCCGTCCGGACGACGAACCGCTGCCCGGGTCGGCACCGACCGGAGCCGAGCTGACCAAGCGCTGGCAGCGCTGAGTCCGCCTCAGGAGCGTCCGCCGGTCGCGTACGGGGTGTGGGTCGGCAGGGTCATCCGAGGGGCCCGGCGGGGCGGTCGCCGGCCGAGCATCCCGAGCAGCACCTGGACCCGGAACCGGTGGCCGCGGTAGGGCTCCAGGATCTCCAGGCAGGCGTCGTCATCGAGCGCCTCGCCGGTCAGGGCGTAGCTGATGCCCTTGCCGACGTGGAAGTCGCCGATGCTCCAGGCATCCGGATCACCATGCGCCCGCTGTCGCACCTCGGCCGATGTCCACGCGCCGACACCCGGGAAGCTCTGCAAAGCCCGGTCGGCAGCCGCGTACGTCCCGGTCAGCGTTCGCTCCAGCGCGGCGGCCCGGACCGCGGTCCGGACCAGGGTCCGGCTCCGGCGCTGCTCGACTCCCGCGGCCAGGAACCGCCAGCTCGGGACGCGTGACCAGGCTTCCGGAGTCGGTGGCAGACACATCCCGTACGCCGCCGAGTCCGGATCGGTCGCCGGGCCGGGTGCGGGTTCGCCGAACTCCCGGACCAGCAGCCGCCAGGCCCGGAAGGCCTCCTTGCCGGTGACCACCTGCTCGATGCACGCCGGCGCCAGCGCCTCGAAGACCGCCTCGGTGCGCCCGACCCGATAGTGACCCCAGCGGCGGTACGCCTCGAGCAGCGGCTCGTGCTCCGGCCGGACCGCGAAGCCGCGGACGTCGTCGGCCTCCCCCACCAGCCGCTGGCAGCTGGTCCAGGACCCACTCGGCGCCCTCGCCCCAGGCGCGGGCGGAGACCTCCGCGCCATGGCCGATGATCTTGATCAAGGCCGGTCCGGCGGGGGTCCGGGTGGCCCGAAGGTGGATGTCGCCCAGTCGGCGGTGGGTCGGGTCCCCGGGACCGCGGCGAAGGTTGCTCAGGATCGGACCGAGCAGCACCGGCCGGTCGAGCACCAGGTGCCGGGTCCGGCTGCTCATCGGGTCGGCGCCTCGATCAGGAACCGGCCGGCTCCGTCCTCGCGGAACCCGTTGCGGAGCAAGACTTTCCGCGACGCGACGTTGGTCGGTCCGACCTCGGCCACGACCTGGTCCGCGCCGGACGCCCAGGCCTGTTCGGTGATCATCCGGCAGGCGGCGGTGGCCAGGCCGCGACCGCGCCAGGCGGGCACCACTCCGTAGCCGATCTCCACCACCTGCGGCCCGTCGTCGGCCGGCGGGCCATGGAAGCCGACGTCGCCCACGACGTAGCCGTTCACGATCATCTGATACACCCACCACGGAGACCGGGCGTCGAGTGGGCGCTCCATCACCTCGTAGGCCGCGACGATCAGGAAGAGCGCACTGAGCGTGTCGCGCATGGGGTACTCCGGGTGCCACCGGCGCTGCACGTCAGCACTGGCCCGGCCGGCCAGCAGACTCTGCACCTCCGCCGGCGGGATCGGACGCAACCTCAGCCCCGGGATGGAACGCTGCAACCCGGCCGGCGGGCTCAGTCGCTGCCCGATCGCGGCCATGGGTTCTTCCGGCATCCGTCGAGTCCCTTGGTCTGTTGCATCATCACCGGTGCCGGCTCGTCATCGCCCGGACACTGGACGTGCCGGTAGCCGAGATAGTGGCCGACCTCGTGGTTGACCAGGTAACGCCGGTAGTTCTTCAGATCCGAGCCGTACGCGTCGGCGCCCAGCAGCCAACGCTTGGCGTTGAGCACCACCCGGCTGCCGTTCTGGCAGGACACCTCGCCACGGGTGAGCAGCGGCGCGCAGAGCCGATCCGTGGTGCCGGGCGTGACGATGTACGCGTGCAGGTCGGCCGACTCGCCACGGCCGACCAGCCGGAACCGCCATCGGCCGGTGCCGCGCCAGCTTCGCTCGTCGTTGAGCACCTCGGCGATCGACTCGGCCGCTTCGTCCGGGTCGATCTCCAGGTTGTCCTCGACACGGACGTCGAAACGGATCAACCGCCCGCTGGTCGAGGCCGGTTCGACCGAGGTGTCGGCCATCGCATAGGTTCCGGGGCCGGTGGCGGGGACCGCCACCGCGTTCTCCTCTCGGTGTTCCTTGGTGGGCTCGACCTCAGTCATTCCCGGCGTCGACGGGCTGCTGGCCGGCGTCACGGGAGAGGTGCTGCTCCGCCTCGGTGTGGCCGGAGCGGCCGAGACCGGGCCACTCCCCGGTCGGGGAGCCACGATCAAGGCCTCCAGGTCGTCGGCGAGGACAGTCGGGACTGCGCGAAGACCCAGGCCAAGCAGACCGAGGACGAGAATCGCCGCCACGAGTCCGAGCGCGCCGCCGAGAGGTTCGGGGGCCGTTCGCGGGGCGGAGGCGGGCTCGAGGAACTCCTCGGTTGAATTCGGTGAGTTAGATTGAGAGCCGCTGGGTGAGCTCACCGCGGCAGCACGACGAGGGCCCGGGTGGTCTGGCCGGACCCTGTCCCGCACCGCCCCCGGATGCTGGCTCACGAGGACTAAGACTAGGCGGACGACGTGGCTCACTCACAAACCGGGCCGGGGCGTGCCCACTCGGCGAATCCCCAGCCTCTGGTGGATCCCGTTGAGCTGCGCCGGCACCGCCGGGCCCTACGGATCCTGGTTGTGGTGCTCATCCCGCTGGCGATCTGGACCGTCGTCGGCATGATCGCGCTCTGGCCAGGGGATGTGTCGGACCACGTCAACCCCGAGGTCGCCGGCTACAACGTCGAGGGCGTCACCTACCCGTCGGCCCGGATCACCGCCATCGCCCAGATCTCCTGTGACGGCCTCTCCGGATCGACTCCGGGCGTGACGGACAACCGCTGCGCCAACGCCACCGCCGAGCTGCTCGACGGTGACGACAAGGGCCAGTCGGTCACCGTGCCGCTGACCGATGCGATCTACTCCTCGGGGGTCGAGGTCGGGCAGGTGATCACACTGATCCGGGTGCCGCCCGCCGAGGATCGGCCGGCGGAGTACCAGTTCTCCGACTTCGAACGCAGTACGCCGTTGATCGTCTTCACGGTGCTCTTCGCGGTCGCGGTGATCGCGGTCGCCCGCTGGCGCGGCTTCGCCTCCTTGATCGGGCTCGCCTTCGCCGGGTTCGTCCTGGTCAAGTTCATGTTCCCGGCGCTGATCGTCGGCACCAACCCGATGATGGTCGGGCTGATCGGCTCCTCAGCGATCATGTTCGTCGTGCTGTACACGGCGCACGGCTTCAGCGCCCGAACCAGCACGGCACTGGTGGGCACGCTGTTCGGGCTGATCTTGATTGCCGCCCTCGGCTGGGTAGCGACCGAGTGGGCCCATCTGACCGGCGTCGCCGCAGAGGACGACTACGTCCTCGCCGCCGCCGCGCCCGATCTGACCCTGAGGTCGGTGGTGATCTGCGGGATCATCGTGGCCGGTCTCGGCGTGCTCAACGACGTGACGATCACCCAGGCGTCGGCCGTCTGGGAGCTGGCCGACCAGGGCCAGACCCAGCGCCGGCTGTTCTCCCGGGCGATGCGGATCGGGCGGGACCACATCGCCTCGACCGTCTACACCATCGCCTTTGCGACCGCCGGCGCGACATTGGCGGTGCTGCTGCTGATCTCGATCTACGACCGCCCGCTCCTCCAGGTGGTGCAGACCGAGCAGTTCTCCCAGGAGATCATCCGGACTCTGGTCGGCTCGATCGGCCTCGTGTTGGCCGTCCCGCTGACCACTGCGGTCGGGGTCGCGGTGGTTCGCGCCAGCCGGAGCGGCTCGGCTTCCGGCCAGCCGCGGACCGGCACCAGTTCAGCCCCGCCGCGAAGCGGCACCCGTTCGGGGCGGAAACGTCCGTCGCCGGACGTACCACCCCAGGACAACGAGGTAGCGGCCGCCAGGACCCAGCCGACTCGGCCGGTCCCGGCCGTCCGGGAGGAGGAACCGGACCTGGGACCGCCCGAGGCGGAGACCGGAGTGCTGCCTCCGACCAAGTGGCGAGACTTCGCAGGCCCGTCGTCCACATCGCCAACCTCACCGACAGCGCCCGCCCAGCCGGCCAGGTCGACCCCCAAGTCCTCGGCGCCAGCGGAACCCGGACGGCGTCGCCGGTCCCGCCGTCACGACGACGATGACGACTTCGGGGACTTCACCTATCTGCGCGACCCGGGCTAGCAATACCTGGCGGGCCCCTGGGAGATCAGGCTCGGGCGACGAAGTAGGTGTTGAACGGGTCCTGCTCGAGCTCGTGCCGGCGTACGTCGGTGAATCCGGCCTCGGCCAGCATCCGCTCGGCGGTCTGTATCCCCCACACCGCTCCCAGCCCGGCGCCGCCCTGGCCGAGCGAGACCGACATGCAGTGCACGGTGGAGATGGCGTAGAGGAGGCTTGCCCACGGCAGCTCGACGTTGTCCTCCAACCGGCTCGAGGCATTGATGTCGATCATCAGAAAGGTGCCGTCGGCCCGCAGCGCGCGATGGATGTTGGCCAGCACCTGCGCCGGCTGGGCCTGGTCGTGAACGGCGTCGAACGCCAGGACGAGGTCGTACGCCGCCGCGGAGTCGATCGTGGCTGCGTCCTGGGCCTCGAAGCTGACGTTGGTCAGGCCCCAGGCGGCGGCCTCCGCACGACCGACCGTCAGCGCCTCGTCGCTGAAGTCGATCCCGGTGAACCGGCTGGCCGGGAACGCCTGCGCCAGCAGATTGATGGCGTGCCCCTCCCCGCAGCCCACGTCGGCCACGTCGATGCCCGCGTGCAACCTCTCGACCAGACCGGTCAGCGGCACGATCGTGTCGAGCAGCGACGCATCGTTGACGGCCGCGCTCTCCTCGGCCATGACCGCATGGAAGTTCGGATAGTCGGCGTACGCCAGGCCGCCGCCGGTGCGGAACTTCTCGGTCACCAACGAGCTGACCTCGCCCATCAGCGTCACCAGGCGCATGGAGCGGGCCAGATTGTCGGCGCCGGCCCCGGTGAGGAACGGAGCAAGCTCGGGCCGCAGCGCATAGCGGCCCGCGCCGGCGTCGTAGTCGACGAAGCCACCGGTCACCACCCCACCGAGCCACTCGCGGACGTAGCGCTCGTTGAGGCCGGCGGCATCGGCGATCTGCTCGCTGGTGGCGGGTGGCAGATCGGCCAGGGTGTCGAAGAGGCCGGTCTGATGGCCGAGGCTGGCCAGGACGGCGATCGCGCCGTCATTGAGGATCTGCACGAGACGTTCAGTCACCTGATCGTCGGTCACGGGAGATTGGATCTCGGTAGTAGTCATGATCGGAACGGTAGAAACCCACGACGGGCTGCCGCATCGTGCAGATGCTGTAAATCGCCCAGACCGTGATGGTGCAGATGATGCAGTCAGCCGATCGGGTTGATGCCGTGATCGCGCGCCCATGATGCTGCGGCAGTGCGCGAGGACACCCCGGTCTTTCGGTAGATGTTGGCCAGGTGCCGGCCGACGGTCTTGTCACTGATCACCAGGGCCTGGGCGACGTCACGGTTGCTGGCGCCGGCGGTGACCCGGGCCAGCACTTCGGCCTCGCGAGCGGTGAGCCCACCCGGCAGAACGCGCGGTGCGAGCCGCTCCAGATCTGGACGGGCGCCGAGTCGTTCATAGATCGCCTTCGCCGTGGCTTCCTCGGCCTCGGCGATCTCGGCCCGGCCGAGCGCGCGATGGGCTCGCGCGAGCTGCTCGTGCACCACCGCGCTGGCGTACCGGTATCGCTGGTCGCGATAGATCTCCGCCGCTTGCTGCAGCGGTGCCACGGCATCGGCCGGGCGGCCACCGGCCAGGGCCAGCAGCGCGCGCGCCTGGGCCGCCCGCGCCATCAGCCCGGGTGTGCCGTAGTAGTTCGCCGTCTCCTCCAGCTCGGCGGTCAGCAGTACCGCGGCGCCGACATCTGCAGTTTCCAGGGCGAGCTCGACCGCGGGCAGCAGCAGGCCGGCCCGCTCCAGTCGCGCGTAACCGGACAGGGCGACTCGTAGGTCGGCAAGCGCATCGGCGGGTCGGCCCGCCGCGCGGAGCAACAGTGCGGAACCCGGTTGGGCACCGTGCCCGAACTCGCGGGCGCGCCGGAACGCGGCGGCCGCTCCGGCGGCGTCCCCGCGCAGCCGCCGGACCTCGCCGAGCTCGTAGTATCCGGCGCCGGTCAGCCAGCCGTGCGCTCCGATGAGGTTCTCGCTCTGCCGACCCAGCTCCGCCTCGACGACGTCCCAGCCGCCCTCCGCGGCGACCAGTTGAAGCTCGTGCACCCGGGTCACCGCGACGTACATGAAGGACTCGGAGAGTGGGACCGCCCAACCGGCCAGCGACTCTGTCCACTTGCGCATCCGGGCCAGGTCGCCGAGGTCGCCGCAGAGGTGAATGGTCGTGCAGTAGATGTCGCCGGCCCAGATGGCATCGATCTTGCCGGCCAACACCGGCAGCATCGCCTCGTCGAGCGCAGCGAAGCCGGAGACGGTGTCGCCGCTACGAATCGCCGCCATGCCGCGGAGCGTCAACGCGAAGCAGGACAGCAGCGGATCGCCGGTCTGCCGGGCCAGCGGATCCAGCTCACGAGCTGCCGCGGCGGCCGGCCCGGCGTCACCCGACAGGTCCATGTCGAAGGCGCCCCGGAGATACAGCTCGATGCCGTGCACCCGGCATCGCGGCAGATCGGCCAAGAGCCGCTGCGCCCGGCTCATCCAGGCCGTCGCGACCGATATGTCGCCCCGCGTGCCCCACGCCAGGGTGAGCCGCAGCGCGGTCTCGGCCGCCCGTTCGAGATCACCCGTGGCCGCCAATCGCTGGAAGACGTCTTCGGCCACCGCCATCGACTGTGCGGTCTCCCCCAGCCACCAGCTGGCCTCACCGAACAGAGCCAGGTCGTCGGGGCCGAGCTCGGCGCGCACGACCGCGAGATCGTCGTAGACGGCACGCCAGTCACGCCGCGCAGAAGCCGCGCGGGCCGCAGTCACGACGGGCAAGGCCACCGTTCGTCCTTCCTGGCCTCAAGCCTAGATCCGGCGTCGACCGTCAGCCGGCGAAGGCCGTCACAACCCGCAGCCACTCCTCGGACGAATCCCGGTGCAGGCAGTGCCCACCGTCGAGCTCGACGAACTCGTCGGCGACCAGCCGAGCCCGCGACCGGTCCGAGCCGCGCAGGACGGTCGTGTCCTCGCCCCGGCTCAGGCCAGGCGCATCGGGCGCGGCAATGACCATGATCGGCCGGTCGATCTTGATCTGCTCCAGCTGCGGCCACAGCGCGGCTTCCCGAAAGCCCGCAGCGATCTCGTCCGCGCACGCGCTGGCCAGGTCAGCCACGGCTTGCTGACAGTCCTCGTCGGCCCAGCGGGGATGATCCCGCCGGACCTGAGCGTACGCGGCGCGCGGGTCCCGGCGGGTCGCCGCCACCCCGGCCACCACCGCTTCGGCCTCCGCCGCCCAGTCAACACTGTGCAGCCCTGGCGGCTCCTCCAGCACCAGGTGTTTGATCGTCGGGCCGCGATCCAGCAGGGCGAGGGCGACGGCGGCACCGAAGCCGTGACCGACCACGAGGTCGATGGGACGGTCGGCAAGCTCGGCGGCTAGCCACTCGGCGGCGACGACCGGGGTAAGACTCTTGTCGGCCCGTGGGCTGGCGCCGTGGGACGGCAGGTCGGGTGCCTTGACCCGCCAGCCGGCCGCAGCCAGGGCTGGGCCGATCCGCCACCAGCTGGCTGAGGAGGAGCTGGAACGATGCAGCAACAGCGCACGGCGCTCTGCCGCACCCCAGGAGCGCCAGCGCAGGAAGCCTGGCGCCTTGCGGCCGATCACGCGGTAAGTATGCACACCTCGACCGCGCCGTGGGGGAAGTGGCTCAGACGTGTCGGCGCGAGCGGCCAGTGCGCTTGATCTCAACCTCACTTTAAGTTGAATACTGGCGGCATGACTTCTGCAGTGATCACTGGAGGCTCGATCGGCCTCGGCCGGGCGCTCGCGTTCGGGCTGGCGGGGCTGGGCTGGCGGTTGACCCTCGACGCCCGCACCCCCGGCCCGCTGGCCGAGACTGCCCGCGCGTTGTCCCAGCTCACCACAGTGCGCGCCGTGCCCGGCGACATCACCGATGTCCAGCACCGTGATGCGTTGGCGGCCGCGGCCGCCGAGCTCGGCGCGGTCGACGTCCTGATCAACAACGCCAGTGAGCTCGGCGGTTCCCCCCAGCCGCGGCTCCGCGATCTCGACGAGGAGGCGTACGCGCGGATCTGGCGTACCAATGTCGTCGCTCCGCAGCAGCTGATCCGGGCCTTCCTGCCGCGGCTGGCCACAAGCGCCGTGGTGATCAACATCTCTTCCGATGCCGGCGTGGAGCACTACGAGGGCTGGGGCGGCTACGGCTCCACCAAGGCGGCATTGGACCACCAGACCCTTACCTGGGCGGCCGAGGAGCCGCAACACACCTGGTACGCGGTCGATCCCGGGGATCTGCGGACCACGATGCACCAGGCCGCCTTTCCAGGGGAGGACATCAGCGACCGCCCGGAACCGGAGTCGGTCGTGCCGACGCTGATCGCCCTGATCCGGTCCGGCCTGCCGAGCGGACGCTACCGAGCGGCGGATCTGGTCACGACCCTGGCTGTTCCGGCGGCGTCAGTATGACGGCGATGCTGCGCTCCGCTCCGGCCACCCGATTCGCCCCGCCTGAGGACGTGACCGCGACCGAACCACCCGAGCAGCGCGGGCTGCGTCGGGACGGCGTACGCCTGCTCGTGGCTGCGGGCGGAACCCTCCGGCACACCCGGTTCGCCCGGATCGGCGAACACCTGCGCGCCGGCGATGTCCTGGTGGTCAACACCTCCGCCACCGTGCCGGGCCAACTGGACGGTCACCGCGCCGGCCGGCCGATCGTGGTCCACGTGGCCAACCGGCTCGCCGACGGCACCCGGGTGGTCGAGCTCCGCACCTCCCCGGACGCTGCCGAGCCGGTGCTGGACGGCGTACTCGGCGAGCAGATCGGTCTGTCCGGCGGCGCCCGCCTGGAGCTGCTCACGCCCTATCCACATCCGGAATCGTCGCCCACGGGCGTTGGCAATCGGCTCTGGCGTGGCCGGATCCAGCTGTCCGGACGACTGTCGGACTATCTGGCCGAGCACGGTCGACCGATCAGCTACGGGTATCTGCGCGACCGGTTTCCGATCAGCGCGTACCAGACCATCTTCGCGCTCTGCCCGGGCAGCGCTGAGATGCCCAGCGCGGCCCGACCGTTCAGCACCGAGCTGGTGGCCGAGCTCGTCGCCCGGGGCGTGATCATTGCGCCGATCACCCTGCACACCGGGGTTTCTTCCCAGGAGGCGCACGAGGGACCGCAGGCGGAGTGGTTCTCAGTCGGCGCGCCCACGGCTGATCTGGTCAACTCCGCGCGGCGACGGGGCAGCCGGGTGATCGCGGTCGGTACGACGGCGACCCGGGCCATCGAGTCGGCGGCCGATCCGGAGGGCCGGGTGGCTGCTCGCGAGGGCTGGACCGAGCTGGTGATCTCGCCGGAGCGGCCGGTCCGGGTGGTCGACGGTTTGATCACCGGTTGGCACAACCCGGATGCCTCACACCTGCTGCTGGTGGAATCCGTCGCCGGAGTCGAGCTGACGCAGCGGGCATACGACGCGGCGGTGGCGGAGCGCTATCTCTGGCACGAGTTCGGGGACTCTGCCTTGCTCCTCCCCGCCGTCAGTCGGGCATGACATCCAGTTTGATCGGATTCCCCGCGGGGTACTGGTCGGACAACGACATGCGTCAAGTCTTGGAGAGGAGACAAAGATGTCAACCAACGCATGGGACCCGTGGAACTTCCGGGATCGGGAGAGCATGGGAGCACAGGGCCGGGATCTCAGTGGCTTCAAGGTCGCTGCCACCGACGGGGACATCGGCAAGGTGGATGAGGCCAGCATGGAGGTCGGTACCAGCCAGGTCGTTGTGGACACCGGGCCGTGGATCTTCGGGCGGAAGGTCCTGCTTCCGGCGGCATGCATCGAGCGGGTCGACTGGGACGACGAAAAGGTCTATGTGGATCTGACCAAAGACCAGATCAAGGACTCCCCGCAACTGAGCGAAGGCTCCACCTGGGATGATCCCACCTATCGGGAGAGCGTCGGCAGCTACTACGGCACCACCTACGGCAACCGGGCCGGCCTCTGACGATCCGGGAGACACAGTTCGATCCAAGGGAGGTTGGCATGAACAGAGGGCTTATCGGACTCATCATCGGCGTGCTGGTGATCATCATCTTGGTCATCGTGATCTTGCAGCTGACGTAGCACCACCGCACAGCTCGGAGTGACGTCCGAGCGCGCAATGGGGTCGCCGGCTACTTCAGCGGCGGCCCCACTCCCAGTGCGGACCGTCGAGCGGCAGCTGGCCGCGTATCCGGGTCTCGCCCAGATCCTTGATCAGCTCGATGGTCTGGGCCTCGGGCAGCTCGGCCAGCGCGCGGATCAGCGGCACGGCATGCGAGACCACGATGATCTGGGTCTGTCTGCTCGCCTGGCCGACAAGCCGGGCCAACGGGCCGAGCAGCTCCGGATGCAGGCTGGTCTCCGGCTCGTTCAGCACCATCAGCTGCGGCGGCCGCGGCGACAGCAGGGCGGCGACGAGCAGCAGGTAACGCAGAGTGCCGTCGGACAGCTCGGCCGCGCCCAGCGACCGAAGGAGACCGTGGGCGCCGAACTGGAGGTCGAACCGGCCGTCCTCGGCCTGGATGATGAGTGTCGAGCCAGGAAAGGCGTCAGTGATCGTGGCCTGCAGCGCCTCACGGTGGCCGATCTCGACGATGGTCTGCAGCGCTGCGGCAAGATCCCGCCCGTCATGGTGCAGCACCGGAGTCCGGGTGCCGATCTGGGTCAGACGGGCCGGCGCCTCGGGATCGGTGCGGAAGTGGTCGTAGAAACGCCAGGACCGGACCTGCTCGCGGACCCAGAGCAGTTCGGGCGCGCGGACCGGATCGATCACCTCGGTCAGCATCGACTCGTAGGTGCGCAGCTTGTTCTCCACGGGCGTCCAGCTTCGGCCGTCTCTCAGCTCGACCAGCGGGCCTCGGCGTTTGACCAGCAAGGCCGCCGGGCGCATCACCTCGCCACTCCACACCACCTCCCGCTTGATCT
This sequence comes from uncultured Actinomycetota bacterium, assembly GCA_963711015.1. Lineage (GTDB taxonomy): Bacteria > Actinomycetota > Actinomycetes > Propionibacteriales > Propionibacteriaceae > Microlunatus. Next base: position 88,615 of record CAVQCQ010000007.1, on the reverse strand, counting down.
CCGGATCGAGGTTGAAGGACGTCTCGCCCGGGATGGGAACGCCGAGGTCGATCAGGTAGGAGAAGTCGTCGGAGGCGAAACCGAGCTGCAGGCTGACCCGGTCAGCACGCACAGTGCCCTGCACCGGGTGCTCGCCGCTACGCATCGTGCCGGAGATCACCTCCGGCCCCGCCCAGAGAGTGGACGGCAGACCGCCCTCACGCGCCAGCGAGCCGACCACCTGCCCCTCGGCGCAGTCGGCCAGCAGCCGGAGCGCCCGGTAGAGGCTGGACTTCCCAGTGCCGTTCGCGCCGGTGACCACCGTGATCGGGCCCAACGGCACCCGGAGCTCGCGGAGCGACCGGTAACCGTGCACGGCGATGGTGTTGATCATGCCTGGAGTCAGAGATCGGGCTTCAGCAGTGGGAAGAGGATGGTCTCGCGGATCCCGGCGTTGGTGAACAGCATCACCAGCCGGTCGATGCCCATCCCCATCCCGCCCATCGGCGGCGCCCCGAACTCCAGCGCAGCCAGGAAGTCCTCGTCCAGCTGCATCGCCTCGAGATCGCCGGCGGCCGCAGCCAGCGACTGCTCGGTCAGCCGGTTGCGCTGGATCACCGGGTCGACCAGCTCGGAGAAGCCGGTCGCCCGCTCCAGCCCGCCGATGATCAGGTCCCAGGCCTCGATCAGGTTCGGCTCGCTTCGATGCGGCCGGGCGAGCGGCTGAGCCAGCGGCGGATAGTCGCAGACGAACGTCGGCTGGATCAGCGTCGGCTCGACCAGCTCGCCGAACAGCCGCAAGATCAGCTTGTCCGCCTCCCAGCCGCGCTCGTGGTCCACGTCGTGCGCCTCGGCGATCTTGCGCAGGTGCCGCGCGTCGGTCTCCGGCGTGACCTCCTCGCCGATCACCGCGGACAGGCCGGGATAGACCCCGAGCCAGGTCCACTCCCCCGTCAGGTCGATCTCACCATCCGGCGTATCGATCGCGCCCAGGTCCAGCCGGTTCGCGATATCCATGATCATCTTCTGGGTCAGCGCGGCGATGGTGCGTTGATCACCCCAGGCCTGGTAGGCCTCGAGCATGGTGAACTCCGCGCTGTGGGTGGAGTCGATGCCCTCGTTGCGGAAGATCCGGCCGATCTCATAGACCTGATCGACCCCGCCGACCACCGCCCGCTTGAGGAACAGCTCCAGGGCGATCCGTAGCGTCATGTCGATGTCGAAGGCGTTCAGGTGAGTATGGAACGGGCGCGCGTTCGCCCCGCCGTGCACCAGCTGCAGCACCGGGGTCTCGATCTCGACGTATCCCGCCCCGTGCAGCGTCTCGCGCAGGCTGCGGGTGATCGTGGCCCGCGTTCGCACCATGTCCCGGGCCGCCGGTCGGACGGTCAGGTCCGCGTAACGCTGCCGAACTCGGGTCTCGTCGGACAGCTCGGCGTACAGGTTCGGCATCGGCCGGAGCGCCTTCGAGGCCAGCTGCCACTCGCTGGCCAGCACGGACAACTCCCCCCGCTTGGACGAGATCACCCGGCCGCGGACGAACACGAAGTCGCCGAGGTCGACGTCGGCCTTCCAGGCGGCGAGGGCCGTCTCGCCCACCTCGGCCAGCGACAACATGACCTGGAGGCGTACGCCAGAGTCGTCGGAGGACAGCCCCTCCTGCAGCGTTGCGAAGCACAGCTTGCCGGTGTTGCGCAGGAAGACCACCCGCCCGGCCACCCCGACGACGTCCTCGGTCTCCTCGCCGGTCTCGAGGTTGCCCCATCGCGCCCGAACTTCGCGCAGGGAGTGGGTACGCGGCACCGAGACCGGGTAGGGCTCGCGCCCCTCGGCCAGCAGCCGCGTCCGCTTCTCCTGCCGGACCCGCATCTGCTCGGGCAGATCTGTGGGCTCCTCGGGCACCGGGTCAGCCTAACGACTGGCCCGGATGGTCGCCGCCCGTCCCGGGCTGGGCAGACTGCGGTCCATGAGCAGCGCTCCGCGGCCCGTCGACGAATCCGTCCTGCACGACCTGAGGGTCCGGTTGCGCGGGTATCGGCGGGTCTCGCTGGTCGAGGACGTCGGCTGGGACCGCGGCACCGACGCGGACTACCTGGCCGAGCTGGTCGACTACTGGGCTCAGACCTACGACGGGCGCAAGCACGAGGAGCGGATCCTCGACCGACCCTGGGTGCGGACCGATACCGGCGGGACCCCGTTGCGATCGATCTACCAGGCCGCCGGGGCCGATGCGCCGACCGTCGTGCTGCTGCACGGCTGGCCGGATTCGTTTTTGCGCTTCGAGCGGGTGCTGCCGCTGCTCACCGACGTCAACGTGGTCGTGCCGTGCCTGCCCGGCTACCCGTACGCCGACCCGGGTGGCGGCGTCAATGGCCGAGCTCGGAGTCGAGCGCTATGTCACTCCACGTCACCGCCGCAGTCGCTCCAGCGGCGCAGCTTCTCCACGATCCAGGTCGGTCTTCCCGCGCGACGACCTTCTGACCTGGGTCACCGCCTACTGGGTCACCGGGACCATCGGTTCGTCGTTCCTGCCCTACGTCGAGCGCGACGAGCCAGTCGCGAGCCGGGTCGAGGTGCCGACGGTTGTGACGATCTTCCCGAAGGACCTGGTGCCGGTGCCCCGGGAGTTCGGAGCGCGGATCTTCGACATCCGCGAGTGGGACGAGGAACCGAGCGGCGGTCACTTCGGAGCCTGGGAGCGCCCCGAGGCGTACGTCGCCGGTCTCCGCAAGGCCGCCGCGCTGGCCTGAGCCCATCCGACGACCTCCCCGACTGAAATACTGACCAGCCATGTTCTCGCCCTACCCGTCGCAGCAGCCCGGGCCCTACGGCCAGTACGCCCAGGGCCAGCTGGTGCTCAACCTGAGCAAGCCGCCCGGCTCCTTCGGGATCTCGCCCAAGGTCAAGATCGACGGCTACCCCGCGCCGGCCTCGTGGGATCGCAACGTCTATCCCATGGCGTCCGGTCGGCACCAGGTGCAGGTCGCCGTCAGCTATCTGTGGGACTACGGCCAGGCCACGTCGCTGGTCGACGTCGGACCCGGCCAGTCGGTCGAACTGTTCTACAGCGCGCCGATGATCAATCTGGTGGCCGGCCGGATCGGCTTCGAGCCCCAGCGGCGTCCGGGCATGGTCGGCTTCTGGCTGGTGATCGGGCTGGCCGGCCTGATCGTCCTGGCCGTCGTTCTGGTCTTCATCGCGGCAGCCCTGTCCGGCTAGGCTCCGGCCTATGGCCGACGTCCTCTCCTCCTACCGCGCGGGTACGGCGTTCGACGAGATGATCGACGCCGACGGGGGTGTGCGCCCCTCGTATCGGGCCATCCACAAGACACTCAGCCAGTCCAGTGCGAGCGAGCTGCGGCAGATCGCCGAGTCGCTGGCCAACAACTACACCCAGGCCGGGGTGACCTTCGACATCGGCGGCGAGGAGCGGCCGTTCCCGCTCGACCTGGTGCCCCGGGTCATCGCCTCGCCCGAGTGGGAGATCATCGAGGCCGGCGTGGCCCAGCGGGTGCAGGCGCTGGAGAAGTTCCTTGCCGACGTGTACGACCAGGCGAACGTGATCAAGGACGGAATCGTCCCGAGCCAGCTGATCACCTCCTCGAACCACTTCCACCGCGCGGTCTGGGGCGTCGCGCCGCCCAACGGGGTGCGGATCCACGTCGCCGGCGTGGATCTGATCCGCAATCCGGACGGCGACGTACGCGTACTCGAGGACAACGTGCGGGTGCCGAGCGGGGTGTCGTACGTGATGACCAACCGGACGGCCATGGTGACCGTGCTGCCCAACGCGTTCGCCAACCAGCGGATCCGGCCGGTCGCGGGCTACCCCAACCGATTGTTGGCCGCTCTCCGCAAGGCGGCGCCGAGCGGCATCGACGACCCGACCGTCGTGGTGCTGACCCCGGGGGTCTACAACTCGGCCTACTTCGAGCACACCCTGCTCGCCCGGACCATGGGTGTTGAGCTGGTCGAAGGCCGTGACCTGGAGTGCCGCCGCGGCAAGGTCTACATGCGCACCACCGCCGGATCGCAACGAGTGGACGTGATCTACCGGCGGGTCGACGACGACTTCCTCGATCCGGTGCACTTCCGCAGCGACTCGATGCTCGGCGTACCGGGCTTGATCAACGCCGTGCGTACCGGCGGAGTCACCCTGGCGAACGCGGTCGGCAACGGAGTGGCTGACGACAAGCTGATCTACACCTACGTGCCGGACCTGATCCGCTACTACCTGCACGCCGAGCCGATCCTGGCCAACATCGACACCTGGCGGCTGGAGGAGGACGCGGCGCGGGAGGAGGTCCTCGACCGGCTGGAGGAGCTCGTGGTCAAGCCGGTGGATGCCTCCGGCGGCAAGGGCATCGTGATCGGGCCGCAGGCCAGCAAGGAAGAGCTGGAGGCGCTGCGCCAGCGGGTGTGCGACGACCCGCGCGGCTGGATCGCCCAGCCGGTGGTGCAGCTGTCAACGGTTCCGACGCTGATCGGGACCGATCTTCAGCCGCGGCATGTCGATCTTCGTCCGTTCGCGGTGAACAGCGGCGACGAGGTCTGGGTGCTGCCCGGTGGCCTGACTCGGGTCGCGCTGCCGGAAGGCGAGCTGGTGGTGAACTCCAGCCGGGGCGGCGGCAGCAAGGACACCTGGGTCCTGAGTCCGCCCAGTCACCGGGTGTCGCCGGCGGCCGCCAGCCATGCCAGGCCCGAACCGGCTGCCGAGTCCGCAGCCGAGCCGGCCGATGATCGTGCGCCAGCCCCTCCGCCGTCGTCGCCTCCGCCGCCCCCGGCACCCGTGCCGCTCACGATCACGACGCTGCCGCTGACGACGATGCCGGCCCGCGGGAAGCCCCAGCGCCAGCAGGAGGAGCAGCAACAGCAGGGCTCCCTCGAGATGCTTCGGGCGCAGCGATGCTGAGCCGGATCGCGGAGTCGATGTTCTGGATCGGCCGTTACGTCGAGCGGTCCGAAGACACCGCCCGGCTGCTGCAGACCCATCTCCGTCTGATCGTCGAGGACTCCGCCGGCGAGATCGATCTCTGCCGCAACCTGCTCGCACTGATGAGCGTCGACCACATCGAGCAACCCACCCAGGCTGACCTGCTGCGGGTGCTCGGCTATGACCTCCGGGAGCCGACGTCGATCTACTCGTCCTGGGCCGCCGCGCGGGAGAACGCCCGCCGGGCCCGCGAGGTGATCCCGCTCGACCTCTGGGAGTCGATCAACACCACCTGGCAGTCGCTGCCGGATGCGCCGTTCGACGTGGCCCAGGCCCACACCTTCCTGAACTGGGCCCGGGAGCGCAGTGCACTGTTCGCCGGCATCGCCCGCGGCATCATGGTCCGCGATGACGGCTGGGAGTTCATGTCGATGGGCCGATCGCTCGAACGGGTGGACATGACATCGCGGATGGTGGCCTCGGCGTCGCTGCGCGGAGGCAGCACCCAGTGGCCGTCGGTGCTCCGCGGGTGCGGCGGCCACGACGCGTTCCTGCGGACCTACCGCGGCGTACACACCGACCGTGAAGCGGCCCAGTTCCTGATCTTGGACGGCCGGTTCCCGCGGTCGATCATGCACGGGCTGGTGTCGGCCGGCGACAGCCTGCGCAGGGTGGCTCAGCACAACATGCTGGCCACGCAGCAGTCCGAGTTCGCGGTGCGGGCACTGGGCCAGCTGCGCGCCCGCTTGGAGTACGCCGACGTCGACGACATGCTGAGCAACCTCGACGCCGAGATGAACGTCGTGCAGGACGTCGCCGCCGAGGTGACGAGCGCCGTGACCACGAACTACTTCGCCGCCGCGGACCCGACCTCCGCGCCGACGCGACGACATGCTGAGCAACCTCGACCCGAGATGAACGTCGTGCAGGACGGGCCGCCGAGGTGACGAGCGCCGTGACCACGAACTACTTCGCCGCCGCGGACCCGACCTCCTGGATCACTGAAGGGACCCGCTGAAATGCGGCTGAGCATCGACCACAAGACCGGGTTCAGCTACACCGGCCGGGTCAAGTCGTCCTACAACGAGGCTCGGATGACGCCGGTCGCAACCCCGCAGCAGACCGTCTGGAGCAGCCGGGTGAGCATCGATCCCGCGGCCTGGAGCTTCACCTACACCGACTACTGGGGCACCATCGTCACCACCTTCGAGCTGCACGAGCCGCACGAGCGGCTGACGGTGCACGCCCAGGGCGTGGTGGAGACCCAAGGCGACGACCTGACCTGGGACACCGACCGCCGCGTAGCACCGAACGATCTCGGCTGGCCGGCGTTGCGCGACCCCGCCGTGATCGACAGCATGCGGGAGTTCCTGGTGGTCAACGACCGCACCCAGGTCCCGGACGATCTGCTCGAGCTCGCCGCGTCGCAGGCGGACCAGCCGGCACGGCTGGCCGGGCTCGACATCTGCGGACTCATTCACGATCGCCTGACCTACCAGCGGGGATCGACCCAGGTGAACAGCACCGCCCGGGAAGCCTGGGAGCTGAAGCAGGGGGTCTGCCAGGACTACAGTCACGTCGCACTGGGCGCACTCCGCTCCATCGGGCTGCCCGCCCGCTACGTCTCCGGCTACCTCCACCCGGGCAGCACTTCGGCCAACCAGCTGGTGGTCGGTGAGAGCCACTCCTGGATCGAGTGGTGGTGCGGCAGCTGGGTCGCGTACGACCCGACCTTGCGACGGCGGCTGACCGACGGCTACGTACGCGTGGGCCACGGCCGGGACTACGTGGACGTCGCACCGCTGCGGGGGACGTACGCGGGCGGTCCGTCGGAGATGTTCGTCAAAGTCGAGATGACCGAACTGGGCTAGCGGCCCGGCGGTCGGGCGTCGTGGCTGGCTCGCCCGCTATCTTGAGGCCATGAGTCAATACGGGCAGCAGCCGCCCTACGGTCAGAATCCGCCCAACCCCTACGGGCAGCCGCAGCAGCCCAATCCCTACGGGCAGCAGCCGTACGGGCAGCCGTCGGCGCCGCCCCGACCGCCGCAGCCCGGCTACGGGCAGCAGCCGCCCGCGTACGGACAGCAGCCGGGTCAGTACCCGCCGCAGCAGCCGTACGGCCAGCCGGGACAGCCGGGCCAGCCCGCGTACGGGCAGCAAGGTCAATGGACGCCACAGCCGCCGGTCGCCAAGAAGCCCGCCATGGTGTCGCATTCGATCCCGATCGTGACGATGGACGAGGTGCCTGGGCGAGAGATCGCCGACGTGGTGGGTGAGGTGGTCGGCGTAGTGGCCCGGACCCGCGAGCTGCGCGCGGACCTGCGGGGTGGAAACCCGGTCGACGGCTACGTGACGATGCTCACCGAGTCGCGCCAGGATGCGGTCGGCCGACTGGTCGAGATGGCTGAGGGGGCGGGCGCTCATGCGGTGGTCGGGTTGCGTTTCGACTGCAGCGAGATCACCCAGTCGCTGAGTGAGGTGGCCGCGTACGGGACGGCAGTGACGTTGGTGGGCGGCGGCGCCGACGAATCGGCCAGCGATACCGACGAGGCGCCGGCCGAGGCCGCATCCGAAAGCACCGACCAGCCGACCGAAGAGCAGCCGGCAAGTTCGCAGTGGCCACCGAGCTCGTGGCCGTCCAGTAGCTGAGGAGGCGTACGCGGTGAGCGGAAAGAAGAAGGCGCCCAAGCGGGACCCGATGGAGGAGACGAAGCGCAAGTTCCGCGAGGCGCTGGCCGCCAAGGAGGGCCGGCCGGGCGAGGACCACATCGACAACGGGCCGACCCAGGTGCACGCCCACGGACCGGTCGAGGCCAAGCGGACCTTCCGGCGCAAGACCGGCTAGGGGTTCTGGGCGAGACCGACCCGGATCCCGTCCGGGTCCGCGGTGAAGGTGACGGCGGACAGATCGCGGACCACCGCGTCGGCCTCCAGCTTGTCCGGAGCAGTCGTCGTGCTGACGGCGAGGGTGAAGCAGCCGGCCGCGCGGGCCGCTTCCAGCCCCTTTGGCGCGTCCTCGACCACGAGGCAGCGCTCGGGATCGAGGCCCATCCGCCGCGCCGCCACCAAGAACGGTTCGGGATGCGGCTTGCCGTGGGTGACGTCGTCGGCCGTCACCAGCACCGACGGCGCCGCCAGATTGGCCACCTTGATCCGGGCCTCGGCGAGCGGCACCGAGCATGAGGTCGCGATGGCGTTCTTGGCGTTGGCCAGGGCCCGCAGCGCATCGGCGGCGCCGGGCAGCACGACGATCCCCTCCAGGTCGGCCAGTTCCAGGGCGTTGATCCGTTCTGTGGCCGCCTCGTGCAGGTCCTCCGGCAGCACGGCCCGCACCACGCTGGCGGCCGGAATGCCGTGGTGGACCAGCAGCTCCTTCGGGGCGAAGCCGTACTCGGTCGCCCAGGTCGACCAGGACCGGATGACGGCCGGCGTCGAGTCGATGAGGGTGCCGTCCATGTCGAAGATCACGCCGTCGAAGACCTGATCGACCAACCGGCCCAACCCGGGAACGGACTTCTCGCGGTCGCTGACTGTGCCCACGAACCAGTCACTGTACCCACGAAGCTGTCCCCCTCCCCCCACGTCAAAATCGGACGCTGCGTCGGTTCTTCGCGCTGCACTCCCGAAGTTTCGGGAGTGCAGCGCGAGAATCGGACGCAGCGTCCGAAACTGCAGGAGGCCGAGTGGCAGTTGTTGAGTGAGTGCTCACTCACTAGAATAACGGCATGACGCGCGCTGCCCCCTTGCCGCCCGACCAGCGCCGGGCGGCGTTGATGGCGGCGACCGAGCCGTTGCTGGAACGGTTCGGGCGCGAGGTGAGTACGCGGCAGATCGCCCAGGCAGCGTGTGTGGCCGAGGGCACCATCTTCCGGGCCTTCCCGACCAAGGAGGCGCTGATAGATGCGGTGCTCGACGACGTCTTTGCGGTCGAGTCCACCTGCGAGCGGCTGGCCCGGATCGACCGGTCGCTGCCGCTGGAACGCCGGCTGGCCGAGGCGGTCGAGGTGCTGCAGCGCCGGATGCGCAAGGTGATCGCGCTCTTTCACTCGATGCGGGTCCGCTCGGCGGGCCGCCACGACCCGCCGAGCCTGCGGAACCGTCAGCAGCAGGACAACGCGAAGCTGAACGCCGCGCTGGCCGATCTGCTGTCGCCCGATGCCGATCGGCTACGGCTGGACGTGGACGCGGCCGCCGATGCGTTACGCAGCATGACCTTCGCGCTCTGCCACCCTCTGCTCGGCCGCGAGCCGGCCGGCGATCCGGAGCAGGTCGTCGACCTCGTCCTGCACGGCATTCTCTCCGCAGAGCGACAGGGATGAGCAGATGCTGATCCGATTGCTGCGGAGCTACCTGGCGCCCTACGGTCGGCCGCTGCTGGCCTTGACGATCTTGTCACTGATCGGCACCATGGCCGCTCTGTTCCTGCCGAGCCTCAATGCAGCGATCATCGACCAGGGCGTCGCCCTCGGTGATACCGACTACATCTGGCGTACCGGCGGGATCATGCTCGCGGTCAGCGTGCTGCAGATCGCCTGCACGATCGTCGCCACCTATCTCGGCGCCAAGGTCGCGATGAGCTTCGGCCGCGACCTCCGTGCCGCGATCTTCGAAAGAGTCCTGGCCTTCTCCGCCCGCGAGCTGAACCACTTCGGCGCACCGTCGTTGATCACCCGCAACACCAACGACGTGCAGCAGGTGCAGATGCTGGTGCTGCTGCTCGCCACGATGTTCCTCAGTGCGCCGATCACCATGGTGGGTGGCGTGATCATGGCCGTCCGCGAGGACCTGGGCCTGTCCTGGCTGGTCGCGGTGGCCATGCCGGTGCTGGCGATCTCGATCTTGCTCGTGGTGCGCAAGATGCGGCCGCTGTTCCGGGTGATGCAGACCCGGATCGACACCGTCAACCGGGTGCTGCGCGAGCAGATCACTGGCATCCGCGTAGTCCGGGCCTTCGTCCGCGAACCCTACGAGAGCGCGCGGTTCGCCACGGCGAACGGCGAGCTGGCGGCGACGGCGACCGCGGTGGGCCGGTACATGGCGTCCATGTTCCCGATCGTCATGGCGATCTTGAACATCTCCAGCGTGGCGGTGTTGTGGTTCGGCGCCCGCCGGATCGAGTCCGGCGAGATGCAGATCGGCGCGCTGACCGCCTTCCTGGCGTACCTGATCCAGATCCTGTTCTCGGTGATGATGGCGAGCTTCTTGTTGATGCTCGCTCCCCGTGCCGCCGTGTGCGCGGAGCGGATCGGGGAGGTGCTGGACATCGAGTCGTCGGTACGCCCGCCGGACCAGCCGGTCACGGCCCTCCCGCTGCGGTCCACGGTGGTCTTCGACGACACCGAGTTCACCTACCCCGGTGCGGAGACGCCCGTCCTTCGCAACATCGACCTGGTGGCCCGGCCGGGCCAGACCACGGCGATCATCGGCTCCACCGGAGCGGGCAAGTCGACGCTGATCTCGTTGATCCCGCGGCTGTTCGATGTCACCGGTGGCTCGGTGGCCGTCGACGGGGTCGACGTCCGCGACTGCGATCCCGACCTGCTGTGGAGCAAGATCGGGCTGGTACCGCAGAAGCCGTTCCTGTTCTCGGGCACGGTGGCCAGCAATCTGCGCTACGGCAACCCGGAGGCCAGTGACGAGGAGCTCTGGCACGCGCTGCGGGTCGCCCAGGCGGAGGACTTCGTCCGCGACATGCCGGACGGTCTGGAGGCCCCGATCGCCCAGGGCGGGACCAATGTCTCGGGGGGCCAGCGGCAACGACTGGCGATCGCCCGGACCCTGGTCAAGCAGCCCGAGATCTACGTCTTCGACGACTCGTTCTCCGCCCTCGACGTGGCGACCGACGCGCGGCTGCGGGCAGCCCTCAAGCGCGAGACCGCCGACTGTTGCGTGATCATCGTCGGGCAGCGGGTGGCCACCATCGCCGATGCCGACCAGATCGTGGTGCTCGAGCACGGCGAGATCGTTGGCATCGGCAGCCACGAGGAGCTGTTGGAAACCTGTCCGACGTACGCAGAGATCGTGGACTCGCAGCTGAGTGCGGCGGAGGCGGTCGCGTGAGCACCAATGGGGAGGTGCGCAAGGCACCGGAGCGACCCAAGTATGGGCCGCAGACCGGAGGGCCGCGGATGTTCGGGCCGCAGGCCGGCACCGGTGAGAAGTCGCTCAACTTCCTGCCGTCGTTCAAGCGGCTGCTCGGCCACCTCGTTCCCGAGCGGCGGGTACTCGCGGGAGTGTTCGGCCTGGCCCTGACCGGGATCGCCATGAACGTCACCGGCCCGCTGATCCTCGGCCGCGCAACGGACGTGATCTTCGCCGGAGCGATCGGCAAAGACCTCCCGGCCGGGACGACCAAGGAGCAGGTGGTCGCGCAGCTGCGCGCGAGCGGGGACATGACCTATGCCGCCTTGGTCGAGCGGCTGGATCTGGTGCCCGGCCAGGGCATTGACTTCGGCCAGCTGGCGTCACTGCTGATGCTCGCCCTCGGGCTGTACGTGATGGCGGCGGTGTTCATGTGGCTGCAGGGCTACCTACTCAACGGTGCCGTCCAGCGGTCGGTCTACGCGCTGCGGAACGACATCGAGACCAAGATCAACCGACTGCCCCTGCGCTACTTCGACAAGCAGACCCGGGGTGAGCTGCTCAGCCGGGTGACCAACGACATCGACAACGTCTCCCAGGCCCTGCAGCAGACGCTGAGCCAGCTACTCACCTCGCTGCTGATGGTGATCGGCGTGACGACGATGATGATCGTCGTCTCTCCGCTGCTCGCGCTGATCGCTCTGGTCACCATCCCGGTCTCGATCCTGGTCACCACGCTGATCGGCAAGCGGTCACAGAAGCTGTTCGTGGGGCAGTGGAAGGCCACCGGCGAGCTCAACGCTCAGATCGAGGAGGCCTTCACCGGGCATTCACTGGTCAAGGTCTTCGGCCGGCAGCGCGAGGTCGAGGCGACCTTCGCGGCCCGCAACCAACTGCTGTTCGGTTCGGCGTTCGGCGCCCAGTTCATCTCCGGCCTGATCATGCCGACGATGTTCTTCATCGGCAACCTCAACTATGTGGTGATCGCCGTCGTCGGCGGGCTGCGGGTAGCCAGCGGAACGATGAACCTCGGCGACGTGCAGGCCTTCATCCAGTACAGCCGGATGTTCACCCAGCCGCTCACCCAGGTGGCGTCGATGGCCAACCTGCTGCAGTCCGGGGTGGCCTCGGCCGAGCGTGTCTTCGAGCTGCTCGACGAGGAGGAAGAGACGGTCGAGTCGACCGATGCGCTGAACCCGTCCTGCGGCCGGGTCGAGTTCGAGCACATCTCGTTCTCCTATGACCCGGAACAGCCGCTCATCTCCGACCTTTCTCTGGTCGCCGTGCCCGGTAGCACGGTGGCGATCGTCGGACCAACGGGCGCCGGCAAGACCACGCTGGTCAACCTGATCATGCGGTTTTATGAGCTGGACGCCGGTCGGATCACGCTCGACGGGGTCGACATCGCAGCAGTGCCTCGGGCCACGCTGCGGAGCCAGATCGGCATGGTGCTGCAGGACACCTGGCTGTTCCACGGAACGATCTGGGAGAACATCGCCTATGGCCGGCCCGACGCCACTGAGGCTGAGATCCAGGCCGCGGCCGAGGCAACCTATGTCGACCGCTTCGTGCATACCCTGCCTGACGGCTATCAGACTGTGATCGACGAGGAGGGCAGCAACATCAGCGCGGGCGAGAAGCAGCTGATCACTATCGCCCGGGCATTCCTCGCCGACCCGGCACTCCTGATCCTGGACGAGGCAACCAGCTCTGTCGACACCCGCACCGAGGTGCTCGTGCAGCGGGCGATGGCAGCTCTTCGCTCGGACCGGACCAGCTTTGTGATCGCCCACCGGCTGTCCACCATCCGCGACGCCGACGTGATCTTGGTGATGGAGCACGGCCGAATCGTGGAGCAGGGCAGCCACGCAGAGCTGCTGGAGGCCCGCGGCCCCTACTTCGAGCTCTACAACGCCCAATTCAATGCGGCCGTCGAGGAACTAGCCACAGCCTGAGCTCTGCTCGGCGACAAGAGTCGTGCCGGAGCTCAGTGGGCAGTGATCCAGCCGACCACGACATCACCGATCGTTGCGCGGAGGTGGTCCCGGTTCGCCGGCGCGGTCAGGTCTCGGTCGAAGAGGTAGCGGAACGTGTGCTGATTGGCGACCTGGAAGACGCAGTAGGCGCTGATCACCATGTGAACGTCGACCGCATCCACGTCGGACCGGAATTGTCCGGTGGAGCGGCCGGCGGCGAGCAGCCTGTCGAGACGGGATATCAAAGGCGCGGACAGGCTCGGCAACGAGTGGATCCGACGGATGAACTCGCCGCGATGGATGTTCTCGATCGACACCAGCCGGATGAAATCAGGGTGCTCGCGGTGATGGTCGTAGGTCAGTTCCGCCAACTGCCGAAGGGCGTCGACCGGAGCCAGGTCGTCGAGCGGAAGGTTGTTCTCGGCCGCGCGAATTGCGGTGTACGCCTGCTCGAGGACGGCGAGATAGAGCTGTTCCTTGCCGCCGAAGTAATAGTAGATCATCCGCTTGGTGGTCCGGGTCCGTTCCGCGATCTCGTCGACCCGAGCGCCGGAGTAGCCGTCCTCGGCGAAAACCTGAGTGGCGATTGTGAGCAGGTCAGCGCGGGTGCGTTCCGCGTCGCGCACTCGTTCAGGGGTGCGCGACGCGGTCATGAGTGAACCCTAGGGGACCATCGAGCACGCCAACTCGGGCAGCGCCTCGCGCGGTGACGACGCGTCAACTGGACCCTCCCGAGCCGCTCCTCGACGTCGACGAGAGCCCGGAAGTGCCGGTCCATCCTATCGCGGTCGGGCTGCTCGCCAGTGATGATCTGCAGACTGGCGTATGCCTGGCCCACGGCCATCCGGCCTCCGTCCAGCACGGGATGGCCCTGCGCGGCCGCCTGCCGGATCAGATCTGTCTCCAGCGGCCGATAGACCACATCGGAGACCCACGTATTCCGGCGAAGGAGGCCGACGTCGAACGCGACCCCTTGATGATGCAGCATCCCGAGCGGCGTGGCATGCACGACCCCGGTTGCGCGCGCGATCGCTGCGGGAAGTTCCTCGGTCGGGAACGTCTCGACGGCCTGCTTCGGAAAGTGGACGCGCATACGCTCGGCGAGATCCTCGGCCCGCTGGGCCTCGACGTCGCAGAGGTCGAGTCGGGAGGTGCCGGACGAGAGGAGCGCGTACGCGGTCGCGGCGCCGGCCCCCCCGCACCCGATCTGCACGACGCGATCGAACGACGCCCCGGACAGAGTCGCGAGGCCGTCGCGATAGCCCATCCAGTCGGTGTTGTAGCCCAGAAGCCGGTCGCCATCGAACACGACGAGCTTGACCGCTCCCAGGTGTTCGGCATCCGGGTCGAGTTCGTCGACGATCTCGTGCACCAACTGCTTGCACGGGTGCGTGATGTTCATCGCCGCGTAACCGAGGCGATGCGCCTCCCTCAGGAGGGATCCGACGTCTTTCGCGCGTAGGCCGAGTTCGATGAGATCGAAGATGCGGTACTCGTACTCCAGACCCAGCGCGGACGCCTCCGCCTCATGCAGTGATGGCGTGAGGGATGCCGTGATGCCCTCTCCGATGAGTCCGACGAGATAGTAGCGGGCGCGAACCGCACGTGCGCGTGGTTGGAGGTGCTGCTTCGGCCGCCTCACAATGCGTCCGGTACTTCGAAGTCGACGGTGGCGACTGACACCTTGACGGGAGCCGAGATCCGAAGCACCTCGGCGTGTGCGCGGTGCCGCGTGTAGGCGTCGAGCCCGTCGAGGTCGCCGAAGTCAGCAACGATCGCGAGCTCGTGAGAAGCGGGATCCCCAAGGACATCTGTGCCCACGCTGATGCTCCGCAGCTCTGGAATCTGCGCAGGCAGCGCGCGAATCAGCGACATCCAGTGTTTCCGTTGCTCACGGTGAACCCTGGCGCGAACCGGAAGACGGCGACATGGCGGATCACGTTCACAGACCCTTCTGCGCCTCGCCGCGCTGCTGATACTGAGCAGCGAGACGGACTGGGGCGTTGAGCGCGCCGTAGCCCTCGTAACCGTGGCGCCGCTCGACGACTTCGAGGAAGACCGTTCCGATCGGGCGAGTGTAGAAATGGAGGAACTCGCCCGTTTCGTCACGGTCGTACATGACGTTCAGCTCCTTGAGCTTGTTGAGAACCAAGTCATCGATGTCGTATCGAGCCTCGAGGTCGTCGTAGTAGTTGGCCGGGATGTCGAGGGGAAGGAATCCGCGATCGCGCGCCGACTCTGCGAGTGCGAGGACGTCGGATGCCGCGAAAGCGACATGCTGAGGAAGGATGGCATGTTGGTCAGCACCCGACGGCACCAGGTTGAGCGCAATGCGGACGACGCCGTCGGTGCTTCTGAGCACCTGGCTCCGCACTAGACCCACGGGTCCCGCGACCTCCATCGAAGGCTGCGGGCGCAGGTCGAGGACGGCGTGGAAGAAGAGCACGCCCGCGTCGAAATGCTGCCACGGTTGCGCGAGATTCACGTGGTCGACGCGTTCGATGCGGGGTATGCCCTCGTCGGCGGGCGCGCCGAACTCACCCACCCAGTTGGGCTCCGACCTCCCCGCCGCGCCGAAGAAGACCTCCGACCCGTCGGGCGCGCGCACTCCGACCAGCGGTTCTTCGCCCGCGCCCTCCTCGCGGGGTACCTCGGGGGCCAAGAGCTCGATGGCGCGACGGAGCGCCGCGTCGGGATTCTGGACCGAGAGCCCAATGCCCGCCACGGTTGGCTGCCGCCGACCCGACTCCGGACGACCGAGGACTATGCGCGCAGCGCCCTGCGACCACAACTCGACGCTCTTCGACCGGTGACGGCCATGCGCGCGGAAGCCCAGTTGTTTGAGCAGATCCCGCATGTCGTCGATCGCCTCGGTCCGCAGTTCCACATAGCTGACGTCGACAGGCCGCTCGACCACCGGCAGGGTCGATACGGACATGCGGGCGGCGCGGCCGCCCGCAGCCGCGCCAAGCCAGGATGCGGTCTCGTGCTCCAGCCAGCGCAGCGAGCGCCGGGCGTCGATCGCTGTCGCTCGTGCGTTGGACTGGCGAAAAGTGTCGTTGAAGATCTCGAGCGAGATGGTGCCGTCGTAGCCCGTCAGTGCCAGATGACCCATGAAGCTACCGAGGTCGAAGCCGCCCTCACCCGGAAAAACGCGGTGATGCCGACTCCACGAGAGCACGTCCATGGAGAGCAGTGGGGCGTCCGCCAGCTGGACGAAGAAGATCTTGTCGGCCGGGATCGTCTCGATCGCTTCCGGGTTGTGATCCTTCGAGAGGATGTGGAAGCTGTCGAGGCACACCCCGATCCGGGGGTGATCCGCGATGCGCACGATGCGGGCAGCTGTCTCGTAGCTGTCGACGAACCTGCCCCACGCCAGCGCTTCGTAGGCGACGCGTACGCCATAGCGCTCGGCGAGATCCCCGAGCTCACGCAGCTGCGCCGCCGCAAGCTGCTCGTCCCCACTGCGAGCCGTCCCGACATTGCTGCAGAGCAGCATCGTCTCGATGCCGAGACGGTTCATGAGCGTGAACTTCGCTGCCGCGCGTCGCAGGTTCTGCTCGAACAAGTCCGGGCCGACGCCTTCGAAGTCGCGGAAGGGCTGGTAGAGATCGAGCGTCAGCCCGAGCTCCTTCGCTCGCGTCCTGATCGACTCGGGTGAGTTCGGTGATGCGACAAGGTCAGGCTCGAAGATCTCCACCCCATCGAATCCCGCCTGATGCGCGGCGACGAGCTTCTGTTCGAGCGTGCCGCTTAGGCAGACCGTTGCGATCGACGTGCGCATAACACCTCCAGCAGGCACTGGCGCGGGCGACCACGCCATCCTCGAGCGGCGTTGCCGCCGACTGTACTATCTAGTACGTTCGACCAGACAAGGGGATCGAAGACGATTCAAACCCGCTGAAAGGGAATCCTTGATGGCCAGTCCCGCCGAGTGGAACACGGCCAAGGCTCGGTCGTCCGGATCGGCCTCAGTGCTCGATCGCATCCTCGGAATCCTCGACGCGGTCAGGGAGTCGCACGGTTCGCTCTCCATCAGCGAGCTCGCAGCGCTGACCACTCTGCCGAAGTCAACCGTGTCCCGTCTCGTGGCGGCAATGGTCCTGCAGCGCTACCTCGAGCGCACCGAGGAAGGGGTGACGCTCGGTCTACGCTTGTTCGAGCTCAGCACACGCGCCACGGTGCCCCGTCGGCTCCTCGCGGACGCGGCGTCACCCATCATCCAGAACCTGTCGGGCCTCACTGGAGAGCGGGTGGGGGTCTGGGTTCATCAGGGCACAGACATGGTGTCGATCGCGGCTGTGGCCGGTCGGCTTCCCATGCTCTCGACGCGGGCCGGGATGCGGTCGCCAGCCCTGACAACGGCCAGCGGCAAGGCCTATCTCGCGTTCTGCGCGGATCAAAGCGTGGTCGACCGGGTGAGCGCTCCACTCGTCGACGATGCGGCAGCCCAGTTCAGGGAGGAGCTCAGCCGGGTGCGCGCCTCGGTCGTCGCCACAGACAGAGAGGTCGCCTACCCCGGCATCCTCGCCGTGGCGAGCCCGGTGCTCTCGGCTGACCACGTCGCCGTTGGCGCGATCTCGATTGCGGGGCCGAGCGGCGCGATGGACCTGGAGAGCGTCGCACCGCTGGTGCGTGCGGCCGGGGTGACCTTGAGCCGACGGCTCAGGGCGGCATAGCCGGCCATCATGCGGACCGCCGGCTGGACCGACTCGGTCAGCGTATTGGACCGCGTCACGGCTGTCTTCGAGGCGTTCGGAGAGCACGACCAAGGTCTCGGCGTCTCAGAACTGGCCCGCCGCGCGAACCTCCCGAAATCGACCGTGTCGAGGATCGCTGCCGACCTCGTCGGGCAGCGCTTCCTTGACCGAGACGGCGACAAGCTCTATCTGGGGATTCGCCTCTTCGAACTGGGTCAGACGGTCCAGCGGCCACGAGAGCTTCGCGAGTCTGCACTCCCCGTCATGACCGATCTGCGCAACCTGACCGGCCACACCATTCATCTGGCCGTCCTGGACGGAAGGGACGTCGTCTTCATCGCCATCGTCTGTGGCCAGCCCGCACCGAGGCAATCGGCGAAGGTCGGCCGGCGCCTGCCCGCTCACGCAACAGCGCTGGGAAAGGCCATCCTCGCGGCCTCGGCGCCTGCCGTCGTCGACTCCATCGCGAACGGTGGGCTCGAGCAGCGCACGCCGCACACGATCTGCGAGCCGGAGGTCCTGCTGCGCGAGCTGACCGAGACCCACCGGAGCGGGACTGCCACTGAGTGGGAGGAATGCACAACCGGCCTCGCCTGCGTCGCGAGCGCCATCCTGGGTCGCGGAGCCGTTCCGGTGGCTGCCATCTCCCTGGCCGGGTCAGTCAGCGAGCTCTGCGACAATCGGCTCGCTTCCGCGGTTCGCGCCGCGGCTAGGACGCTGAGTCGACGTACTGCTGCCGGCCGGGTTCTCCGAGCCACCGAGACGAGGACGGAGTGGGTGCGGTCCGGCACCCACCACGTTCGCTGGTCGTAGGTCAGCCGGCCATTTCGCGGATGGCCTTGTACAGCTCGAGGGTCTCACCCTTGAAGTAGTTCGCGAAGAAGGCCTCCGACTTGCTGATGAAAGCCTCCATATCGATGTCCTGCTGCTCGATCACCGTGAACTTCGAGTTCGCGCGGTACTCGTCGAGGATCTTCTCAGTGGCTTCGTCGACGCAAGTACGGTTCTCCGCACGGATGTCGTGGATGGTCTTCTCCAGCAGTGCGGTCTGTTCGTCGTTCATCTTCTCGTACGTCTTGTTACTGACCAGGATCCAGTGGATGCCGACGTTGTGGTTGTTGAGGACCGCCACATTGAGCACCTCGTCGTAGCTCGACGAGCGGGTCGCGACGATGGGATTCTCCTGGCCGACGGCGATACCCTGCTGCAGCGCTGTGTAAAGCTCTTCGACCGCGACCGAGACCGGGTTGGTGACGCCCAGAGCCTCAGCGTTTGCCAGGAAGGCCGGCGAATTGGGGAATCGGATCGGCACACCTTCGAGGTCATCTGGGCTGCGGACTTCGACGTCCTTCGTCGTGAAGGTGCGGCTCCCGAAGAACCACCCGTCGACGATGTTGACGCTGGTCGCTTCCCGGAAGGAGGAGAACAGCTGCTCAGAGCCGTTGTCGATCCAATTGAAAGCGTGGTCGACGTCATCGAACGCGTAGGTGGCATCGACGACACCGATCGGCTGGTACGTGGAGCTCAGCGCGGACGCTCCTTGGAGGTCGATGTCGATGTCACCTGCCTGGACCTGCGGGAAGCGATCAGCGTCGGGACCGAGTTGACTTGCCGGAAACAGCTCCACGGTGAAGCCGATGTTGGCGTCCTGGAGACGTTTCTGGAGCAGCTCGACCCCGCAGTAGTAGTTCGGCGTCTGCTCGTTCTGGCTGGTCGCGACGGTAAGCGTGACGGCCTCGTTGGCGGTCCCCTCCGGGGTGCTGTCCCCACCGCCGCAGCCGGTGGCGACGAGGGTGGCTGCGAGCACTGACGCGGCGATTCGGCCTCGGCGCGTCGAACGGGCTGTGCCCATGGAACTCTCCTTTTCTCTGCGCACACCTGGTTGCTATGCGCTGACGCAAATTCGGCGGCCGAGACTGCGGCATCGGGTAGACGAAGTTCAATACCGAGGGACGGCATCGTCGACCCCGTTGTCAATGAGACGTCCCGGTGGCAGTGCCGACTCTGGTCGACTTCGAACAGTTCGCAAAGGGATGTCCCGGCGAGTGGAACATCTCCCGCCCGCCGACGAAGGCCGCGGCCGTGCTGGTGGTGGAACGATCCTCAGTGCGCTGTTCCATCGTTGCGTACGCTGAGCGCGACCAGTCTCCGGAGCAGAGGAGCAGGTGTCTGTGACCGCATCCGAGACCGCACCCGTTCGCATCGGCGTTATCGGCGTGGGGTTCATGGGACGTCAGCACATTGAATTCATCAACGCGGCGCCGGGCGCCGAACTGTCGGCCATCGCCGATCCCGCCGCTGCCGAAGGAAGCTTCAGGTGCCCTCGATACCAGGAGGCCGCCGCCATGCTGGAATCGGAGGAACTGGATGCGGTCGTCATCGCCAACCCGAACGCGCTTCACGTGGACACCGCCATCGCCTGCCTCGAGGCCAGCGCTGCCGTGCTCCTCGAGAAGCCGGTCGCTGTGGACTACGCGCAGTCACGTCGACTGGTCGGCGCGGTCAACCGTCTGAACGGGCGTCTGCTGGTCGGCCACCATCGGCGGCATCATCCGGCGGTCGCCCGAGCCCGCGCTGCGATCCAG
Source organism: uncultured Actinomycetota bacterium (assembly GCA_963711015.1). Classification (GTDB taxonomy): domain Bacteria; phylum Actinomycetota; class Actinomycetes; order Propionibacteriales; family Propionibacteriaceae; genus Microlunatus. Next base: position 68,361 of record CAVQCQ010000007.1, on the reverse strand, counting down.
GCGGGCGAGATCGGGCAGATCGTCGCGGTCGGTGGGCTGTGGTCTGCCCGAAAGGAGGACGGCTACTTCACCGAGATGCCGTGGCACCGGCAGCACGGCGCCGGGGTGATGCTCATCAACCTCGTCCACGACCTCGATCTGCTGCGTCACCTATGCGGCGAGGTCGCCGAGATCCAGGCGATGGTGAGTTCTTCGGCCCGCAACCTCGAGGTCGAGGACACGGTCTCGGTGAACCTCCGCTTCGCGGACGGCGCCCTCGGCAGCTTCCTGTCTTCGGACGCCGGGGTCTCCCCGTGGGGCTGGGACCAATCAACCGAGGACACCAGCGAGTTCCCGTTTCTGCCCGATGGCATGGCGTATCAGATTGTCGGTACCCGCGGTGCCTTGTCGGTGCCGAACCTCGCGAAGTACGCCTACCATCCGTCGGTGCCCGCAGATTGGCACTCCCCCCTCTCCCGCACCTACCTTCAGGTCGCTCCGCGCGGGTCGTTCCAGGCGCAGCTGGAGCACTTCCTCGACGTCGCGAGAGGGTCGGCGGAATCTCTCGTCTCGGCCGAGGACGCCTCGCGGACGATGGCGCTCGTCGAGGCAGCAGCCCTCGCGGCGCAGAGCGAGAAGACGGTCGACCTGGCCCGATTCCGTGCCGATGCCCTCAGGCGGGTCGAACAGGCGGTGCCGTGACAGAGGCGGATGGAGAGACCGACGTGATCGTCGTCGGCGGCGGGCTGGCCGGCCTGTCCGCGACCCACCGCCTCCGCACTCATGGCCTCAGCGTCGCCCTTCTCGAGAAGCGCGAGCGATTGGGCGGTAGCTCGGCGATGAGCGGAGGCTGGTTCGCCTTGTCCGGCACTGAGGTCCAGCGTCGGGCCGGGGTCGAGGACTCCGACGCGCGCTTCCTCGCGGACATGATCGAGACGGGCGCGCGATCCGCCGACGAGGAACTCCTGCAACGCCTCGTCGAGCGTCAGGCCCATGCCGTCTCCACCATCGACCGCGCCGTGGCATGGACAGACGAGCTCAAGATCAGCGCGGGGATGACGGTGTCGCGTGCGCATCTGATCCGGATCCGCCCTCTGCTCGCGTACCTCGAGGAGAAGGCGGTCGCGGCAGGTGCGGTCATCCGGCGATCGCGAGCCGCCGACGCGCTGGTCTGGGACGGTGTCCGGGTGATCGGGGTCCGGACCGTGGGCGGAGACCTCCTAGCCCGCGCCGGGGTGGTCCTCACCAGCGGTGGATTCTCTCGGTCCCGGGAGCTTGTGGAGCTGTTCGTACCGGATCAGGTCGCGGCCATGCCCTACGGCGGCCCCGCTAACACCGGGGACGGCCTGCGAATGGCGTGGGCGCTTGGGGCTGGTGTGGCCGATATCGGGCACGTCGCCGGCACCTACGGACAGAGCCCCGAGACCACCGACGACGAGCATGAGCTCCTGACCGCGAACTACCTCGGCGCGATCCTCGTCAACATCCGCGGTGAGCGCTTCACGGACGAGTCGGAGTCGTACAAGATCCTCGGCAGCGCCGTCCTGGCCCAGCCGAAGAGCATGGCGTATCAGGTTTTCGATTCCGCGGTGCGGGCCTTGTCGAAGCCAGGCGTGCCGCTGTCGGACATGGACCGGATCGAGGAGCTGGGGCACTTGGTGCAAGCACCGTCGCTCGCCGCGCTCGAGGAGAGGCTCCAGATCCCGGCGGGGCGGCTCGAGCGCACCGTGGAGGCGTACAACCGGACCGCGACCGGACGACGTGCTGACCACTTCGGCCGCACCAGCCTGGTGAACGGCTTCGGCGCGCTCGTCCCTCTCACGGCGCCGCCCTTCTACGCCTACCCCGCGGTGACCGCGATGACCTCGACCTTCGGTGGCGTGAGCGTCGCCGCCGACACCTCGGTGAAACGCATCGACGGGACGCGCATCGTGGGCCTGTACGCGGCCGGCGAGGTTGCGGGAGGGTTTCATGGCGCGTCGTACATGACCGGCACCGCGCTGACCAAGGCTCTCGTGTTCGGTGTCGAAGCCGCCGATACGATCATGACTCGGGCCTGAGGCGCCATCGCCCGGTGCGCAAGTCGCTGCCAGGGTCGGGCGGTGTCAGCTGTTCGCTTCGCGCGTCAGGTGGTCGGCGGCACGAATGGCGAGCTCGTACCCGAAAACCCCCGCTCCGGCGATGACGGTGCGCGCCACGGATGAGACGAGAGAGGTCCGATGGGCAGCGTCGCGAGCGTGGATGTTGGTGATGTGAATCTCGATGATCACGGCATCGAGCATCCGGAGCGCGTCGAGCACCGGTACGGAGCGGAAACTGAACCCCGCGGGATTGATCACGACCGTCGCCTTCTCGCGGAAGGCATCGTGCAGCCACTCGACGATCTGGTGCTCAGCGTTGGACTGGGCGAAGAAGAGATCGAACCCCAGTTCGTCGGCGAGCTGGGCGCAGTCGACGCGGACGTCTTCCAGCGTCGCGCTGCCGTACAGCTCGGGCTCGCGCTGACCGAGCATGTCCAGATTCGGGCCGTTCAGAACGTAGAGCCTCCTGGTCACGGTCGGGTCCTCTCCGGGGCACGGTCCGATCGCGGCGTCACATCAGGCCGAGCAGTCTGGGCACGATCGTGACGATCGCCGGGAACAGCGTCAGCAGCAGCAGGACGATGCCGAGAGGGATCATGAACGGCAGGATGCCGCGGAACAGCTCGCCCATGGGCCGGCGCGTGATGGAGCCCACCACGAACAGCACGGCGCCGACAGGTGGTGTCAACGAGCCGATCATCAGGTTGAGGATCATGATGACCCCGAGGTGCACGGGGTCGATCCCGAAGTCGTTGATGATCGGCATCAGGATCGGCACCAGGACCAAGATGACGGGCGGCGCCTCGAGGAAGATGCCGAGGAGGATCAGCAGCACGTTCAGCAGGAGCAGGAAGATGATCGGGCTATCGGTCAGAGTCGTGAGCCACTCGCCCAGATCGCGGGACACCTGCTCTCGCGCCAGCACCTGGCCCATGAGGTTGGACGCACCGAGGATCAGGAGGATGCCGCCGGAGATGACGACCGTCTCCTTGGCGGCCATCCACAGCACCACCAGCGTCAGCGTGCGGTAGACCAGCCCGAGCACGAGCATGTAGGCGGCGGCGATGCCGGCGCTCTCGGTGGGTGTGAACCAGCCGCTGAAGATCCCGCCGAGGATGATGACCGGCAGCATCATCGGGCCGATGACCCGTACGAACGCCTTGCGGACCATCGCACCGTCGAACGGGCGGCTGGTAGCCACCTCCGGATGCAGCCGCACCCAGATGAAGACATAGAGGGCCAGGCCGATCGCCATCAGCGCCGCAGGCAGGATCGAGCCCGCGAACAGCGCGCCGGTGGAGATCGTGGCGGTCGCGGCGAAGAGGACTGCGGGGATGCTGGGCGGCATCACTGTGCTCATGAGCGAGCCGGACGCCGTGAGGCCCGCGGAGAAGCCGTAAGGGTAGCCCGCCTTGAGCATCTGGGGAATCTGCACCTTGCTGGTGGAGGCGGCATCCGCGAGCGCGGAGCCGCTGATCCAGGAGAACCCGATCGCGGTGCCCAGGTTCACGTACGCAAGGTTGCCGGGAAGCCGTGGAAGCAGGGCCCTCGCGAAGTCGTAGAGCCGGGTGGCGATGCCGAGGTGGTTGGCGAGCGTGCCGACGAAGATGAACAGCGGCACCGCGAGCAGAGGGAAGCTGTTGATGCCGTTCACGATCGACGTCACCGCGTAGCCGGCGGACAGCCCGCGGCTGTAGAAATACAGCATGCTGGACGCGATCATCGCGAACGCGACGGGCACTCGAAGCAGCAGGAGGACGACCAGCACGAGGATGTAGAGCCAAAGATCCACCGGCTAGCCCTCCATCTCCGAGATTTCGAGCTTGCGTTCCGGGCGGTTGGCGTACGGGATTTTCACGGCCGAATGGATCGCGGCCGACAGGAATCCGATGAGAGCGAAGATGTAGAGGGTGCCGAGCGGAACGTGCATCGCCGCGCTGGCTCGTGCCCACTCGATCTCGATCTTCACGAATGCTTCGTAGGCGAGGGCGAGACACGTCGCGACCATGATGATGGCGGAAACGACTCGCAGCGCAACGAAAAGCTTCTTGCCCGCGAGTACCTGGTCGAACACCTCGATCACGATGTGCCCGTTGCGGCCCACCAGGTAGCCGACGGTGATGAAGGTCATGGCGATCATGGACAGGAGGGCCAGTTCACCCGCGCCAACCCATCCGATCGCGGGAAGGTATCGCCCCAGCACCTGGTACATCACCCCGACGAAGACAAGGGCGAACAGCACCACCCCGATCACTACCTCCACCGCCGACAAGACGCGCATGAACCTCGGATCCGGCGGCACCCCCTCGTTGAGTTCGGGAACCGTGTTGGTGGTGTCGGTCTGCCCGTAGATGGACTCCTCAGGCTCTTGCGGATCCGGCGGCACGTGGGAGTCCTTCTCGGTCACGGTGCCACCGCCAGGACGACGCTCCCGGACCAGGATTGCGATCCGCCATAGGCATCAGGCGCGACGGTTTCCGGTTTCATTGCCAACCTCTCTGCTGACGCGGGCTACCGAGAGGCGTGCGGCGGCGCCCATGCGACTCTGATGCGTGGAACCGATGTCTGCAAAGTGATGTCTCGGCGAATGGAACACTACGACGCAGCTTCCGCCCACCGCCCGGCCGCAGCCTTGGCAGGCCACGGCCGTGGGCATCTGCGGGCCACGGGGCCGAATTCCGGTGGCGATTCGTCGGAACTGCCGGTCTCGAGGGTCGAGCTTCCGACAAGATTTCAACCGCGGTTCAGCACCACGAACTCCAAACGGCTTTCGGCCGGCTCGGTCGACCGCCAGCAGTCGCCAGACTGTGTGCAGATCACCCCGACCAGGCTTCCGTCGGCGCGCTGGGCCATCAGGTTGAGCCGCCCTGATCGTCGAACACAAGCTGATCGGGCATCGGCCGGCCCGCGAGGTCGATCGCGAGCACGACCCGACCGGTCACCAGGTTGATGATGTCCAGCGAGCCGGTTTGCTGGTTCTCCCCGACGGCGAACCGTGCACCCGGGCTGAACGCCGCAGCGACCAGTCGCAGGTCGCCCAGACGATCTCCGCACTAAACCCACGGAGCACCGCGTTGCATTGAAGATTGGCGTTGCCGGACTGGACGGTCACCAGATCCGCCCGCGGATCGGCGAAGACCATGCTGCACATCGGAAAGTCAGTTATCGTGGCCGAGTCCTTGCGGAGGTCAAGCAATTCGACGTTGGACCCGGTTGTTGTAGTCCAGCCACAGAGAGTCAGCGGCGGCCACCATCCGGTCAGTGCGTAGCTGGATCTCGGTCGGCCGGACGACAATCGCATCGTCCATTACCAGCACCGGCCCGTTCGCCGTTCGCACCAGCACCGAGCCGCCGGGGCCGGGTTCGACTCCACTGACCTTCCCCGGCCATCGGCAGCGGCACCAGGAGCGGCGGCAGGCTGGACCGCAGTTAGCGGCCCGACCCGGCCACCCACGCGACCCAGAAGCGGTACTGAACCACCGATCCGACCTGGTCGGCCGGCAACTTGACGGTCTGCCCATTCCCGAGCTGAACCGTCCTGCCGCGGACGACACCCAGCGACGGCGCTTCCCCGAGCGGGAGGTTGTCCGGATCAAGGGTCGCCGACCGCGGCAGGGCGTCGGCCGACGTCGGAGTGGTCGGCCGGTCGACCGGCGGGGCCTTTGTCTCGGATGCCCGCAGCCAGCTGTAGATCCCGCCCGGGATGAGCAACATAATCACCAGTGCCAAGGCGAGTGATTCCATCCGGCGACGCCGGATCGCCTGGCCGCGCTGCATGCTGCGCAGCCCGAGTTCCGGCAGCTCGTCCGGCAAGGGATGGGCGTCAGCCTGTCGGACAGCTGATGCTCGAACAGGTCAGTCATTCCGACTCCCTTCGCCCAGCGCAGCCTTCAACTTCGCCAGCGCCCGCGACGTATGGGTCTTGACGGCGCCCTCGGAGCAACCCATGGCGCCTGCGGCCTCCGTCACGCTCAGGACGGCGTAGAACCGCAAGGCGATAGCGGTGCGCTGCCCACCGGCAGCGACTGGACGAGCGCCCAGGTTGTATCGACCGGCGTCGCTACCACGGCGGGGCTCCGGCAGCGACTCGGTCGGTCGCTCCCGCCGCTTCCCACGCCCGTCGCCACATCGAGGCGTTCTCGTTGATGATGATCCGCCGTACGTAGCTTTGCGGATGCTGCCCAGGAGCGCCGATCTTGGACCCCTTGAGGTACGCGCGGGCCAGCGCCGTCTGAAGCAGGTCTTCTCCGGTCTGCCGATCGCCGGCAACGAGCTCTGCAAAGGCCAGCAGCGGACGCTGAAATCGCTCACCCCCGCCGTGAAGTCGGACGCGACGCCGGTGTCTGCCGGATGATCCGAGGCCAGGAGCTCGCCGACCAGCGGCAGCTCGCTAGGTGACCACGCCTCGTTCACGACCACGTAACGCCTCCAAGCCGCCGATCGGTTGACACTATCGATTGACGACGTGCCGGAACAGCCGGAAGGTCAGGTTCATCCGGGGACCGACCAGACGCGACGTCTTCGGCACGGCGTGCGCATAGTCGCGCTGCGACTCGTCGCGCATCACCAGCAGGTCGCCTTCGCCCAGCTCCCAGGCCCACTGCTCGCGCGTCATCCGGTGCCGCAGCACGAAACGTCGCCGGGCGCCCAGACTGATCGAGGCGATGGTCGGCTCCGGGCCGAGCTCGGGCTCGTTGTCGCTGTGGTAGCCCATCGAGTCCGACCCGTCTCGGTAGAGATTGGCCAGACAGGAGTTGAAGGCCACCGACAGCTCCGCTGCCAGCCGGATCCGGAGCGCCGTGAGTGCGTCCGGCCAGGGCACTGGCTGGTTGACGATCCCGGAGTAGGCGTACGCCGCGTCGCCCATCCACGCGGTGAGCCGCGGAGTCGGCACGGTCCGGCCGAAGAGGGTGATGTCGTGCTGCTCCCACGCAATCGTCTTGCTCAGCCGGTCGAACACCTCGCGGTGGTCGGCCACCCACCGCGGGTAGTAGTCGACGCAGGCCGGATGGTCACGGGGCATAGTCGAAGCCGCTGGCCACCAGCCGGCGGAGCCGTCGCTGCCGGTGGGCGTAGAAGGCTTTGGCGAACAGGAACGCGACCGGGGTGAGCGGTCCGGCGTGCACCTCCACCACATCGGTGTAGCGGGTCATGCCGCGGAAGTCCTCCAGGGTGATCTTGTGGTCCCAGACCTTGACCAACCGGCTATGGCCGGCGTCGTGCCAGACCTGACCAGCGCCAGTGCCCGAAGCGGTGTCCAGTGCCGGAGGGACACCCCCCGAGCCCCCCGGGACCAGCTGCAGGTCGAGCGTGTGCTCGCCGATCGAGAGCCGGCCACCGAGCAGCAGCCGGGTGACGTAGCGCCGCGCGGTGAACCGTTCCGGAAGCTCGGGAGGACTGATGGCGACGAAGTGCAGCATCGGCCAGGACACCCAGTTCAGCAGCATCGGCCGGGCCAGCTGGGGGGCCAGCCGGGCCGGCGTGCACGGCAGCAGGGAGGTGCACTCGAGGCGCATGGCGCCACCGTAGTTGACTTCGGTGAGACGTCATCGGCCCGTCATCGGATTCCGTTGTGAGCATGCGGAAACGGGCGGAGGATGGCTTTGTGCAGATGCGCACCGAGTCCATCGCGACCCAGGATGATCAGGGTCCGCGGGCCGCCGACGTGACGGCGCACCGCTGGGCCGGCATCGCCGGTGTTGTCGCCGGACTGGCCGGACTCGGTCTCGCCGGACTCGCCGCCTGGCTGTTAGCGCCGGCCGGCGCGCCGGTGACGGCAGTCGGTGAGCTGATCATCGCCCTGCTGCCGGCTGCCCTGGTCAACTTCGGCAAGGAGGTGCTCGGCTTCGCCGACAAGCCGATCCTGCTGACCATGATCATCCTCGGGGTGCTGGCCTTGGCCGGACTCGCCGGTCGGCTGGAGTACGCCCGCCGATTCGCCGGAGCTGCGGTGTTCGCGATCATCGCCGTCGTCGGCCTGATCGGCATCAGCGCCCAACCGGGCGTGCCGCCGACCGCGTACCTCCCCACGATCATCGGGCTGCTACTCGGCTACGTGGTCCTGAGCACCTTGATCAACCGGCTACACGGCTGGCGGGCCGCCGACGACGAGTCGGGGCGGGCCCGGCGCACCTTCCTCACCTGGACCCTGGCCGCCGGAGCGGTGGGCGCGGTCGCTGCCGTCGCGGGACAGCTGCTGGCCAACGCGGCCGGCGCCGTCCGCTCGGCGCGGGAGCGACTGGAACTGCCGAGGGCTGCGAAATCGGCCGCGCCACCACCGTCCGGATCCGACCTCGGAGTACCCGACCTCACGCCGTACGTCACGTCGAACTCCGACTTCTACCGGATCGATACTGCACTGCAGGTCCCGGTGATCGATCCGGCGAACTGGATCCTGCGGATCACCGGGAAGGTCGCCAACCCGATCCAGATCGACTACGCCACACTCGCGGCCAAGCCGCTGGTCGAGCACATGGTCACCCTGACCTGCGTCTCCAACGAGGTCGGCGGCCGGCTGGCGGGGAACGCCCTTTGGCTGGGTTACCCCATCCGGGACCTGCTCGCCGAGGCCCGGCCCGATCCGGACGCCGACATGGTGCTGTCCAGGAGCGACGACGGCTGGACGGCCGGCACCCCACTGGACGTGCTGACCGACCCGGACCGGCAGGCCCTGCTGGCCATCGGCATGAACGGCGAACCGCTGCCGATCGAGCACGGCTTCCCGGTGCGCATGGTGGTGCCCGGTCTCTATGGCTTCGTGTCGGCGACGAAGTGGGTGCGCGAGCTCAAAGTCACCACGTTCGCCGAGGACGTCGCCTACTGGACACCGCTGGGCTGGTCGGCACGTGGCCCTATCAAGATCGCCTCCCGGATCGAGGTGCCGTCCCGGGGGAGCGTCGACGCCGGCAGCGTGGTGGTGGCCGGCATGGCCTGGGCTCAGCACACCGGCATCTCGGCTGTCGAGGTGCAGGTTGATGCCGGCCCGTGGCAGCGGGCTCAGCTGGCTGACACGGTCGGACCGGACACCTGGCGGCAGTGGCGATTCGACTGGGCCGCGACCTCGGGGACACACACCCTCACCGTGCGAGCCACCGATGCCGACGGGCAGCTTCAGACCGCCGAGGTCGCGCCCGCGGCGCCCGACGGGGCGACCGGATATCACCAGATTCAGATCAAGGTCCGCTGACCCACCTGGCGGTCCTTCGACGGGTAGGTTCGTTCCCGTGCGCATCGTGGTGGTCCGGGAGCAGGCGGCCGGCGAAGCCCGTGTCGCACTGGTCCCCGAGTCGGTGGGCAAACTGGCCGCGGCGGGCGGCGAGATCACCGTCGAGACCGGGGCCGGACGATCCGCGTCCTTCCTCGACGAGGCGTACGCGGCGGCCGGCGCCACCGTCGGCGAGCCCGACCTCGGTGAGGCCGACCTGGTGGTCGGCGTCCAACCGCTGCCGGTCGACCGCGTACGCGCGCTGCGGCCCGGGGCGGCCACGATCTCGTTCTTCCCCGCCGCGACCGACCCGGACAACGTGGCCGCCCGGATCGAGCGTCGCGTCAGCACCTTCGGGATGGAGTTCGTGCCGCGGATCTCGCGGGCCCAGTCGATGGACGCGCTCAGCTCCCAGGCGCTGGTCACCGGCTACCGCGGGGCGATCGTCGCGGCCGGCCGGCTGCGCCAGTTCTTCCCGCTGAGCATGACGGCCGCCGGTACGGTGCCGCCGGCCCAGGTCGTCGTTCTCGGCGCCGGGGTCGCCGGCCTGCAGGCGATCGCCACCTGCCGGCGGTTGGGCGCGGTTGTCAAGGGCTACGACGTCCGCGTCGCCGCCGCCGAGGAGATCCGCTCCCTGGGGGCGGTCGCCATCGATATCGGGCTGCCGAGTCTCGAGGGCGCCGGCGGGTACGCCCGGGAGATGACCGAGGAACGGGCGCTCCGGCAACGCGAGCTGCTGACCCCGTACATCGCCGCGGCCGACGCGCTGATCACCACGGCGGCTGTTCCCGGTCGGCAGGCTCCGCTGCTGGTCACCCGGGACATGGTGTCCCGGATGAAGCCGGGGTCGGTCGTGGTCGACCTGGCGGCCGACTCGGGCGGCAACGTCGAGGGAGCGGAGTCGGGTGCGGTGGTGCAGATCGACGGCGTTCAGGTCTGGGGCGGGGCCAACGTGCCCAGTCAGATGCCGGCCCCGGCCAGCCGGCTGTACGCGCACAACGTGCTGAATGTGATTCTGCTGATGGCCCGCGATGGCGAGTTCGCCCCCGACTTCGACGACGAGATCGTCGCGGCGATGTGTGTCGTGCGGGCCCCGGGAGAAAACTCCACCAATGGCGAGGTTTCCGCCTCTTCGGGGCGATCCGATGTCGAAAAGTCCACCAGTGGCGAGTTTTCTCCGAGAGAGGGGAGGCCGGCGCGATGAGCGAGGCGGTCATCTGGCTGACGATCTTCGTGCTGGCGGCTTTCGTCGGGGTCGAGGTCATCGCCAAGGTCTCCTCGACCCTGCACACTCCGCTGATGTCGGGAGCCAACGCCATCCACGGGGTGATCCTGGTCGGCGCCATCCTGGTCGCCGGCACGGCGGACTCGACCGCGATCCTCGCGCTGAGCCTGGTCGCGGTCGCGCTGGCCACGATCAACATGGTCGGCGGGTTCGTGGTCACCGACCGGATGTTGGTCATGTTCCGGCCGCGGCGGCCCCCGTCCAAGGAGCTCGAGTCCAAGGAACTGAAGCGGTGACGCCCGTCTGGGCCCAGCTGGGCTACCTGCTCGCCGCGGTCTGCTTCGTCGTGGCGCTCAAGGGCCTGTCGTCACCCAAGACCGCCCGCCGAGGCAACCTGATCGGTGCCGCCGGCGCCGTGCTCGCCTGTGTGATCGTCTTCGCCGCCTCCGACCTCGACCACCAGGTACCGATCCTGATCGCGATCGCGGCCGGCACCGCGGTCGGCGTGATCGGCGCGTACCGGGTCCAGATGACCCAGATGCCGCAGATGGTCGCCCTGTTCAACGGAGTGGGCGGTGGCGCCGCCGCCATCGTCGCGCTGGTCGAGCTGCACCACATCTCGGTCCGGCTGACCACCCAAGGTGCGCCGGATGCCATCGGGCCGGTCCTCGTGGTGCTGTTGATCACCGCCTTCACCATCGTGGTCGGCTCGGTCAGCTTCGCGGGCTCGATCGTGACCTTCCTGAAGCTGCAGGAGCTGATGACCAGCCGGCCGGTGGTCTTTCCCGGCTACGCCCTGCTCTACGCACTCGGTCTGCTCGGCGCGCTCGGCTGCACCATCGGGCTGATGCTCATTCCCACCCTGGCGATCGGCGTGTTGCTGGCGATCATCGGGGCGGCCCTGGGCGTCCTCCTCGTCCTGCCGGTCGGCGGCGCGGACGTGCCGATCGTGATCTCGCTGCTGAACGCGTTCACCGGGCTGACCGTGGCGGCCAGCGGTTACCTGCTGGAGAATCCTCTGCTGCTCGTGGCCGGGACGCTGGTCGGCTCGGCGGGCACCCTGCTCACCCGGCTGATGGCGGCCGCCATGGGCCGCTCCCTGTTCAACACCTTGTTCGGCGCGCTGAAGGGCGGCTCGACACTGGGCGCCCTGACGGTCAGCGACCGGCCGGTGAAGTCGGCTGGGCCGGCCGACGTGGCGATCCTGCTCGCGTACGCCGAACGAGTGATCATCGTGCCCGGCTACGGCCTCGCGGTCGCCCAGGCCCAGCACACGCTCAAGCAGCTGGTCGACGTGCTGCTCGAGCGCGGGGCCAAGGTCGACTACGCGATCCACCCCGTAGCCGGCCGGATGCCCGGGCACATGAACGTGCTGCTGGCCGAGGCCCAGGTGCCCTACGACCAGCTCAAGGAGATGGACGAGATCGACCCCGAGTTCAAGCAGGCCGACGTGGTGCTCGTGGTCGGGGCCAATGACGTGGTCAACCCGGCCGCCGAGACCACTCCGGGCGCGCCGATCTACGGCATGCCGATCCTGCACGCCAACCAGGCGCGACAGGTGGTGTTCCTGAAGCGCTCGATGCGGCCCGGGTTCGCCGGCATCGAGAACGAGCTGCTCTACGAACCGACGACCACGCTGCTGTTCGGAGACGCCAAGGACACCATGGGCAAGCTGCTGGCCGAGACCAAGGCGCTCACCGTCTGAGCCAGTCAGGGAAGGACGGCCCGCCGAGCCGAGCGTGGCCGTCGGGCAGGTTGGTCCCCCACGCGAACGCGGACAGGGTGCCGCCGATCACCGGTAGCTGGATCACCCGGGGCGGGGGTTTGCCCTCGGCCGCGCGGACCAGCTCGACAGCCTCGCGGAGACCGACCTGCTCCGGCCCGGCCAGGTCGGTGGCGCGCTGGTACGCGGGCGGCTCGTCGCCGAGCGCGATGGCGACGATCTCCTCGGCCACCCACCGGTGGTCGCACGGCTGGAAGGCCATCCGCGGCTGCACACTGATGGGTCCGCGGCCGACGATCTTGGCCAGGGTCTCCACCAGGGTGTGGAACTGGGTGGCCCGGACAACGGTGACCGGCAGGCCGCTGCGCTCCAGCGCGATCTCGCACGCCCACTTGGCCCGGTAGTAGGGGTAGGGATTGCGGTCACAGCCGACGATCGAGACGTAGACCAGGTGGGCGGTGTCCGGCCGCTCGGAAATGATCTTGATGATCCGGCGGGTGCCGTCCAGGTCGACTCTGCGGTAGCGGGCCGGATGACTGGCCGCGTGGATGATCACCTCGGCGTCCTCGAGCGCGGCGCGCAGTCCGACCCCCGTGCTCAGGTCGACTCCGGTCCGTCGGCTGGCCGCCATCGCGGTCGCGCCGTTGGCTCGCAGCCCGGTCATGATCTCGCGGCCCAGACCCCCGCTTCCTCCGGTGACGACGACCTTCACGGGCCCAGCCTGTCATTACGAGCGCCCGAGTGCGAGGCTGAGTCGGTGCGGATCGCCACCTGGAACGTCAACTCGATCGGCGCCCGGCTGCCGCGTCTGCTCGACTGGCTGGAGACCCGGAAGCCCGATGTGGCCGCCCTCCAGGAGACCAAGTGCAGCGATGCCACCTTCCCCTTCGACGAGGTGGCCGCGCTGGGATACGAGTCCATGCCGGTGGGAGACGGCCGGTGGAACGGGGTGGCGATCCTGTCGAGGGTCGGGCTGGCGCCGGTGTCTCGAGGGCTGCCGGGGATGACGGAGGCCCGGTACGCCAGCGCGGACTGCGGCGGACTGCGAGTGGTCAGCGTCTACGTGCCCAACGGCCGGGCCATCGCAGACCCGCAGTTCGGTTACAAGCTCGAGTGGCTGCGGCTGCTACGCCAGACTCTCGAGAATCATGATCCAGACGCAGCCACTGGCCATCATGGGCGACTTCAACGTGGCGCGTACGGACGCCGATGTCTTCGACATCCGGGCCTTCGTCGGGTCGACCCATGTCACGCCGGAGGAGCGGGCCGGCCTCGAGTCCTTGATCAGCTGGGGACTGGTGGACGTGCCGGCCCGGCCCGGCAAGAACGACCGGCCCTTCACCTACTGGGACTACCGCGCCGGGATGTTCCACCAGGACCTCGGCATGCGCATCGACTACGCGCTGCTCAGCCCGTCGCTGACGGTTCTCGACGCGTACGTCGACCGCGAAGCGCGCAAGGGCAAGCTCCCATCGGACCATGCGCCGGTGATCGTCGACCTGGAAGGAGTCCCGCGATGACCTCCACCGCTCAGCCCTCACAACTGCCCAAGACGATGCAGGCAGTGACCTGCTATGGGCCGGAGGACTACCGGCTCGAGGAGGCCACCGTGCCGGTACCTGGTCCGGGCGAGGCCTTGGTCAAGGTCGAGGCCGTCGGGATCTGCGCGAGTGACCTGAAGTGCTATCACGGCGCGGCCAAGTTCTGGGGGGATGCCGACCGTCCGGCCTACGTGGAGACACCGGTCACCCCCGGCCACGAGTTCGTCGGGACCGTGGTGCAGCTGGATGACGCGGCCGCGGGGCGCTGGCAGACCGCGGTCGGCGATCGGGTGGTGGCCGAGCAGATCGTGCCCTGTTGGACCTGCCGGTACTGCCTGTCCGGCGCGTACCACATGTGCGGTCCGCACGACATCTTCGGCTTCAAACGGCGTACGCCGGGGGCCATGGCGGAGTACATGATCTATCCCGCCGACGCGCTCGTCCACCAGGTCTCGGCCGACCTGCCGGCCGCGCACGCGGCCTTCGCCGAGCCGCTGTCCTGTGCGCTGCACGGGGTCGAGCGGGCGGACATCACGTTCGACGACGTGGTCGTCGTCGCGGGCTGCGGACCGATCGGGCTGGGCATGATCGCCGGCGCGAAGGCGAAGAGCGCTCGGCTGGTGGTGGCACTCGACATGTCCCCGGCCAAGCTGGCGGTCGCTCAGGCGTGCGGCGCCGACGTGATCATCGACATCGGCGCCGAGGACACGGTCGCGGCGGTCAAGGACCTGACCGACGGCTACGGCGCCGATGTCTACCTGGAGGGGTCCGGGCATCCCTCCGCGGTCGGGCAGGGTCTCAACCTGCTGCGCAAGCTCGGACGATATGTCGAGTACAGCGTCTTCGGCAGTGACGTGTCGGTGGACTGGTCGATCATCAGCGACGACAAGGAGCTGGACGTCCGCGGTGCGCACCTCGGCCCGCACTGTTGGCCGGCCGCGATCAAGATGCTCGAGTCGGGCCTCTTGCCGATGGATCGGATCTGCACCCACCAGCTGCCACTGGAGCAGTTCCAGGACGGTCTCGACCTGGTGTCGGCCGGCGACCGGTCGGTGAAGGTCACCCTGATCCCGTAGGCCGGGTTACGGCCGGGAGGCCAGCACCTCGGTGAGCAGATCGGGACGGTCGGTGATCACCCCGTCGACGCCGATGTCGAGCATCTTGCCCATCACCGCGGGCACGTCGATGGTCCAGACGTCCACCCGCAGCCCAGCCGCGTGCGCGTTGCGGGTGAAACGGCCGGTGACCACCGGCAGGATGTTCTTCCAGCGTTTAGGCCCCTGGAAGGCCTGGAAGGCGACCTCCGGCTGGCGCAGGCGGAAGACATGCCGCAGCCAGAAGCCGAGGAACTCCGGCGTCGAGGCGCCCGTCGGGACGGTGCCCCCGGACAGCTTGCGAAACAGCGTGATCTGGTCCGCCTTGGTCGAGGAGACCAGGACGCGGTCCTGGGCGTCGTGCTCGGTGATCACCTGCCAGAGCGCTTCGACGGTGCCCTGCCGTTCACCCTTGATCTCGATGTTGATCTTGTGGTCGGGGAAGGTGGTGAAGACCTCGGCCAGGGTCGGGATGCGGCAGGGCGGGCCGTCCCACGGCTGGCCGGTCTTCTTGCTGACGAACTCCGCACCGAAGTCGAGTTCCCGGAGCCGTTCGAACGTCGTCTCGGCGATCACGGTCCTCCCGCCGGCGGTGTTCCTGGTGTCGGGGTCGTGGTGCACCACCAGCACATCGTCGACGGTGGTCTGCACGTCGAGCTCGATCACCCCGGCCCCGGCCTCGAGGCCGATCGTGAAGCCCTCAACGGTGTTTTCGGGACCGATACCAGCGCCACCGCGATGGGCGAAGTTGACCGGCCAGTCCAGAGGTACCGGCGGCCGAGGCAGCGGTCCTGCTCCGCGTTCCCGCCCGGCGCCCAGTGCCAGCGCCCCGGCGGCGCCCAGCACCAGGCCGGCGACGAAAGGGAGCGCGCTCACCCGGAAATCCCAGTAGTTGTCGGCCACCAGGGAGTTGTCGCCCTGCTTGATGATTGCGTTGCTCATACCCCAGCTCCTTTGCGCTCACCCGGAAGAGCACCCGAGGCCAAGACTGGTACGTCGAGCGGGCGATTGCCAGGTGCCGCACCGGGAACGGTCATGCCGACCAGGGCCGGCCCGATACCCGGCGGACCACGAGCTCCGGGACCTGGTCGTCGCCTGAGAGGGCACGGTCCGGGAAGTCGAAGACGCCCAGGATCAACAACATCGGGTAGTCGGGGGCCTGCTGCACGGTCCGGACCTGATCGCCGTCCAGGAAGAAGCCGACGCGGCCAGGCTGCCAGCTCACCGCGTACGCGTGCGGCTGAGCAACGTCCAGCCTTCTCGGCTCGGTGCCGAACTCCTCGGTCAGCGCCGGGTCGCGGAAGGCGTGGATGCCACAGCCGTACGCGACCGTCCCGTCGTGCACCGTGTCGCCGAACACCTCGACGAGGCAGATCTCGCCGCTGCGGTTCGGCTCGTCCTCGACTCCGATCAGCCAGGCCGAGAACATCGACCGCGGACTGATCACTGCCGCAAGCTCGATCTCGAGGTGTCCGAAGTGGGGCGTGTAGCCCCAGACCGCCGGCTGCTCCTCGCGTACGGTCAACCCTTCGGCGAACGGCTGCTGGCCGAGGGTGCTCCCGACCGGGCCGGACCAGTTGCCGGTCTGCACCGCCGAGACGCGCAGCGGAGGCTGGTGCCGGTCCGCACACCACAGCCCCTGATCCGGCGGGATGCTCAGCCGGAGACCCTCCGGGGTGATCGCGTACGTCGCCGCCGCCGCCGCGCGGGAACTCCAGGCCGGCAGGTAGCTAGGGGTCCAGATGCTCGGGTCGAGGTCGTCGCCGCGAAAGCGCTCGTCGATCCGGGCGCCGGACTCGTGCGCAACGGTCACCTTGCCACGGTAGGGCAGAATCGCCTCCGTGATTGAGTACCGATCCCCATCCGAGATCGAGCAGATGCGCCCCGCCGGGCGATTCGTGGCCGAGGTACTCACCGAGCTCACCAAGGCGGCCGACGTCGGGGTCAACCTGCTCGATCTGGACCATCTGGCCCACGAGATGATCAAGGATCGCGGAGCCGATTCCTGCTACATCGACTACCACCCGTCGTTCGGCGCCAGCCCGTTCGGGAAGGTGCTGTGCACCTCGGTCAACGACGCCGTGCTGCACGGACTGCCGCACGACTATGACCTGCGCGATGGCGACCTGGTGAGTCTGGACTTCGCGGCCTCCGTCGACGGCTGGGTGTCGGACTCTGCGGTCTCGGTGATCGTGGGAAGCCCGCGCGAGCGCGACCAGCAGCTGATCGCCACCGCGGAGGCGGCCCTGGTCGCCGGCATCGACGCCGCCCAGCCGGGGAACAAGATCGGTGACATCTCCTTCGCCATCGCCCGGGTGGCCACCCAGGCCGGCTACAAGATCAACACCGAGTTCGGCGGGCACGGCGTCGGGCGGACCATGCACGGCGACCCGCACGTGCCGAACAACGGCCGGCGTGGTCGCGGGCTGCCGCTGCGGCCCGGGCTGGTGATCGCCATCGAGCCGTGGTTCCTGCAGAGCACGGACAAGATCTACACCGACCCGGACGGCTGGACACTGCGCAGCCGGGACGGGTCGCGCGGCGCGCACGCGGAGCACACCGTCGCGATCACTGCGGACGGCCCGCTGGTACTGACCGCGCGCTCCTAAGACTGGAGACGAGCGCAGTTTCTGATCGGGCGGAGGTCCCGCGAGCGTGGATGGGCCGGGCGGGAGCCGTCCGACCGAAGGTCGGCATTCGGCCGAACGCCTGCGAGGGCGGATGGTTGCGACGCGGGGTCCGCACGATCAGGAGCTGAGCGAGGAGCTCAGCGGTAGACGATCACCTTGTCACCGACCCGCACCTGGTTGAAGAGTGACTGGATCGCCGTGTAGTTGCGGACGTTCACGCAGCCGTGCGACGCGCCGCTGTAGCCGTTGCGGGCGAAGTCGGCCGAGTAGTGCACGGCCTGACCGCCACTGAAGAACATGGCGTACGGCATCGGGGTGTCGTACAGCTTCGAGAAGTGGTTGCGCGACTTCCAGCCCACCGAGAAGGTCCCCTCGCGGGTCGGCGTCCGGGTGGATCCGAAGCGCACATCGACCCGAAGCTGCGGGCTGCCGTTCACCACCCAGACCAGGGAGTTGGTCCGCTTGCTGACGCACAGGGCCCGGCCGGTCATGCAGCGGCTGTCCAGTCCGGACGCCGAGGGCTTCGGGGCCTTGTTGGTCAGCTCGGCCTTGGTCGGCGTACGCGTCATCGCGTAGAGCCGATCGAGCGTCCGCTGGTCGACCTCGCCGGTCACCGGGATCTGCCGCTTCGCCTGGAACCCCTTGACGCTGGCCTTCGTCACCGAGCCGTAGTTGCCGGTGACCAGGCCGGAGTACCAGCCGATCTGCTTCAGCCGGGCCTGCAGGTCACGGACACGATTCCCGCTGGAGCCTTGGCGCATGATCGCCGGGCCGGGCACCAGCTTGTTGTGCCGCTCGGCCTTGGTCGGCTTGCGGGTGCGCTTGACCAGCGCCTTCCAGGTCCGCTGGTCGACCGTCCCGGTCTTGGCCAGCTCGCGCTTGCCCTGGAAGCCCCTGACGCCCTTGACGGTGGCCTTGCCGTAGCTGCCGGTGATCGCGCCCGAGAACCATTCGAGCTGGCGGAGCCGGTGCTGCAGCTCCCGGACCTTCTCGCCTCGGTCGCCCCGCTGCAGCAGCGGTGGCGGCGCGGTCTTCGTCGGCTTGCTGGTCGGCTCCGAGGTCGGCTCGACCGTCGGAGTCGAGGTTGCCATCGGGGTCGGAGTCGCTGTGGTCGGATCGGCAGCGATGGTCGGCGAGGGAACGGTCGACGCCGGGCCGGCGACGGGCAGGCTGCAGCCGGCGAGCAGCAGCGCGGTGACGCTGATGCTCGCCACCGCGTATCCGGCACGCCTCAAGCTGGCCGATCCCCACCCGTGAGCCACAGCAGCCAACGGTAGATGAGGGCCAGCGGCAAATCACGGAGCGAGACGCATGGTTGCCACAGCGTTACGCCGAATTCAGACCGATGTCACCTATCGTGACGGAGCCGTGATGGGGCGATTCGTCGCAGAATCGGCCTGGTTATCCCGCGGCGATTGCGTCGATCTCGACCAGCACCTCGGGCGAGGCCATCCCGACGAAAAGCATGGTCGTCGCCGGCGGGGTGGACGGCAGTGCCGCTCCGGCGGCGGCCACGAACCCCTCCACGTTGGCAGGATCGGTGAGATAGATGGTGAGCTTGACCAGGTCGCTGGGGCTCAGGCCGGCCTCGGCCAGCACCGCATGGACATTGCCGATGGCCCGTTCGGTCTGCGCGGCAATCCCGTTCGCAAGCACGCCGTCGGCGTCGACGCCGACCTGCCCGGAGATGAACACCAGGCGCTGGGCGTCCGAGAGCGCGATGCCCTGGCTGTAGAACGGGTTGGCCAGGACGCCGTCCGGGTTGAGTGCAGTGATCATGATGTTCCTCGTTTCGAGTCGCGTTGGCCGCGCAGTCGGGTGAACTCGGCGCGGATGGAGTGGAGGTGGGCCGTCTCGTCGAGCCCGGACCGGATGAGGACGAGCAGGCCGAGATAGAGCATCAGCAGCCGAGCCTGCTCCGCGCGGACCTCCGGACCGTCGCCCAGCTCGCGAACCAGGACGTCGCGGAAGCTCGCGGCCACCCGTTCGATGCCGGACCTGACGCCGTCGGCCACGAGCGAGTCACGACCGGCGAACTCAGTGGCCGCGTTGACCAGCAGGCATCCGAAGCCGTCGTCGAGCGGCGGTTCCACCAACGTGGTGAACAGCCGTTCCAGATCCTCCAGCGAGGCGTCGGGCCCGGCGTACGCCGTCAGCCGCGGTGTCATGAAACCGTCCACGTAGTGCGCCAGAGCCTGTCGATACACACCGGTCTTGTCCCCGAACGCGTTGTAGAGGCTGCTGGTGCTCAGACCCGTCGCCCGCTCCAGGTCGGCCACCGAGACCCGGGCGTACCCCGAACGCCGGAAGACGTCCATCGCCGCATCGAGAACGGCCTGCTCGTCGAAGTGCCGGGGTCGCGCCATACCGTCATTCTGGAGCATTCACTCCAAAATGTCTAGAGGTGCCGCGCCCAGCTTCTTCCTCAGGTCTCGATCGGACGCATCTCGTCAGCCCAGGCGTAGATCCCGCCGTCGAGGTTGACCGCCTCCCGGCCCTGGCCGTTGAGGTACGCCGCCACCCGCGCCGAGCGGGCTCCGACTGCGCAGATGCAGACCACCCGGTCGCCGATCTCGTCCAGCCGAGCGACGACCTGATCCATGGGAATCAGCACCGAGCCTTCGATGCGGCCCTGAGCCCACTCCTGGTCGTTCCGGACGTCGAGCAGCATCCAGCCGGCGGCCCGGCGGTCGGGGAGTTCGGCCGGGGTGATGGCCGGCACGTGATCGTCGAACATCCGATCAGCCTACGTGCGGGCGTTCCTCCGAATCGCGGCAACGCGTACGCCCGGCGGGGGGTTCAAGGGGGGTCGCCCCCCCTTGCTGCAAAGGCCTGCGCCTCGACCACGAGTGCGCGGCAGGTTTCCTCGTCGCCGACGAGACGCACCCACTCCTTCATCGGCTTGCCCTTGCCGGCATCGAAGGGCAGCCCGGCGCCGGTGTCGATCAGCTCGGCGACGCGGGCGGCCGGCAGCTTCACCACGAGATGATCATCGACCAGCATCACGAAGATCTTGGAGTTGATCTTGATCGCGCTGGACCCGAAGCCGGACCCACCGCTCGGGACGCTCACGCCGGTGACGTCGGCGTACTCGGCACAGAGTGCCTCGAAGAGCTCAGCATGATCATGATCGGCCACCGTGACGGCTACTTCAACAGCTTGGACAGCCGGCGGTCGGCGAGCTTCTTGCCGCCGGTCTGGCAGGTCGGGCAGTACTGCAGTGCGGAGTCGGCGAACGACACCTCGGCGATCACGTCACCGCAGACCTCACACTGCTCACCTTTGCGGCCGTGCACCCGCAACCCGGATTTCTTCTCTCCCTTGAGATCCTTGGCGGCCAGCCCGTCGGCGCGGGCGATGGCACCGGAGAGCTCGCCCTTGATCGCCGCGTACAAGGTGCTCAGCTCGGCCTCGGTGAGCGAGTTCGCCGGCTTGAAGGGGCTCAGCTTCGCGGCGTGCAAGATCTCGTCGGAGTACGCGTTGCCGATTCCGGCGATCGTCCGCTGGTCCTTGAGGACCCCCTTCAACTGCGCCCGGCCGGCCTCGCGCAGCAGCCCGGCCAGCGCCGCTTCGTCGAACTCCTCGGTCAGCGGATCGGGTCCGAGGGTGGCGACCATCGGGATGGACATCGGGTCCGCCACCACGTAGACCGCGAGCTTGCGCTGGGTGCCCGCCTCGGTGAGGTCGAAACCCGACCCGTCGTCCAGCCGTACGCGCAACGCGAGCGGGCTCTTGCCCGGTCGAGCCGGGGCATCCGGCTGCTCGTCCTTCCAGCGCAGCCAGCCGGCTCGGGCGAGGTGGAAGACCAGATGCAGCCCTTGGGCCGAGAGGTCGAGGAACTTCCCGTGCCGGCGTACGCCGTCGATCTCCAGCCCGTGCAAAGCCGACAGCGGCGGGTCGTAGGTCTTCAGCGCGCTGAAGGCGGCCAGGTCGATCCTGGCGATCACGTGTCCGACGCAGCGATCGGTCAGGAATCGGGCCAGCGACTCCACTTCCGGCATCTCCGGCATGAGTTGATCCTAGTGAGCCGGCCAGGGCGGGGGCGGCCGTCGCAGTGCCACCGTCAGTCGCGAGAGATAGTCCCGGCGCGACACCTCGATGACTCCCAGCGAGGTGAGGTGTGGCGTCACCCACTGCACATCCAGCAACCGGCCTTCCGGTCCCGCCGCGCGCAACCGCTCGACCAGCGCAACCAGCGCCACCTTGGACGCATCGCGGCCGATGTCGGGCCGGTGGAACATCGACTCCCCGGCGAACAGGCCGGCCAGGCTCACTCCGTAGAGGCCGCCCGCCAGCTCACCATCGGAACTCCAGGCCTCAACCGAGTGGGCGATACCGCGCTGGTGGAGGCGCCGGTAGACCCGCCGGATGTCCGACGTGATCCAGCCGTTGGGTCGCCGCCGGTCCGCACAACCCTCCAGCACCGCGTCGAACGCGGTGTCCACCCGGATCTCGTACCGGTCGAGCATCTTGCGCAGCGACCGGCTGATCCGCAGCGAGTCCAGCGGGAGGATGCCCCGTCGCAACGGCGAGTACCAGCCCATCAACCGACCGGGCGCGGGCATCGGAAACACACCGGAGGCGTACGCCGCGAGCGTCAGGTCCTCGTTGAACTCGCGTGACACTCCGATGAGATCGTCGGCCCGCCACAGCTCGGGCGGTCCGAACGGCGACTCCATCCCGCCATTGTCGGCTCAGGGACCGACGAGGGATCTTCCTGGGTCGTCGCGGACCCCAGCCACGTAGGCTGGAGGTCGCGGGTGCGGCCAGCAGGCCGCCTCGAGTGTCTTGGAGGGCTTCGATGCCGTCAGCGCAGGGGATGGGCAAGCTTCTTGCCCGCGGGATCGGTCCGGTGGCCAGCATCGTCGGCTCGCCGCAGGTCGCCGGTGGCGTACTGCGCCGGGTGCTGGAGATCGCCATCGACGGTTACGGGCAGTTGCCCAGCGCGAAGTCACACGCCGCCCGGCAGCTGCAGCGCCACGGCGGTTCGGTCGACGGCGCGATCTCCGGGATCATCGACTTCCACGTCCGGGCCGCATCGGCCCAGGGTTTCGTGACCAATCTCGGTGGCGTTGCGATCATGCCGGTCTCGGTACCGGCCAACATCGCCGGGGTGGCCATCGTCCAGATGCGGATGGTCGCAGCGATCGCCCATCTCCGCGGCTACGACCTGGACGACAACCGGGTCCGGACCGCGCTGGTGATGTGCCTGCTCGGCGGCGAGCAGCTCGCCAAACACATCCTGGCCGGGCGACTGCCCACCTCGCCGATGGCTGTGGCCACGGCTCCGGTCTTCGACCCCGAGCTCGACCGGCAGGTCGCCGAGGAGGTGCTCGGTGGGCTGATGGCCCGGATCGGCGGCAAGAACCTCGCCCTCGTGGTGACCAGGCGGGTGCCGCTGCTCGGCGGTGGAATCGGCGCGGTGCTGGACGGGATCGCCACCCACCAGGTCGGCAACTACGCCAAGGGTGAGCTGCCGCGGCGCCGCGCCCTCGCGGGCTGACAAGGGGCCGAACGGCTCTGGACAAACAGGCAAGCCTGACTTAAGTTAGGGCAGGCTCACCTGAAGTGCGGCCACCACGGACGTACCAGATCACCAGTCGGGACCTCAACTCAGACATGCTTGCGAACTTCCTCGGGAACTTCCTGATCGGCCTGCGCGAGGGTCTCGAGGCGGCGCTGGTGGTCAGCATCCTGATCGCCTATCTGGTCAAGTCCGATCGCCGCCAGCTACTGCCCAAGATCTGGATGGGCGTCGGGATCGCGGTCGGCATCTCGCTCGGCTTCGGCTTCGCGCTGACCTTCGGTCCGAAAGGCCTGACGTTCGAGGCCCAGGAGCTGATCGGCGGCCTGCTGTCGATCATCGCGGTGGGCTTCGTCACCTGGATGATCTTCTGGATGGCCAGGGCGGCGCGCGGCATCTCCGGCGAGCTCCGGTCCCAGGTCGACCAGGCCACCGACGCCAGGCCGTGGTCGCTGGTGATCGTGGCCATGCTGGCCGTCGGGCGTGAAGGGCTGGAGACCGCGCTCTTCCTCTGGGCGGCCACCCGAGCCGCCGCCCGCTCGACCGGGGGGACGGCCGTCCCCCTGATCGGCGCCGCGCTCGGGCTCGTCGTCGCCGTTCTGCTCGGCTACCTGATCTACCGCGGAGCGCTCAAGATCAACCTGACCAAGTTCTTCACCTGGACCGGGGCCTTCTTGATCATCGTCGCGGCCGGCGTACTGGCGTACGGAGTGCACGATCTGCAGGAGGCGCGCTTCCTGCCCGGGCTGTACAACCTCGCCTTCGACGTGTCGAACGTGATCCCGCCGGGCTCCTGGCACGGCACGCTCCTCAAAGGCATCTTCAACTTCTCCCCCGCGACCACCAAGCTCGAGGCGACCGCCTGGCTGGCGTACGCGGTGCCCACCATGACCCTGTTCCTCTACACCATCCACCGACGTTCGACGTCGGCGCCCTCGGCCCCGGCCGCTGTGGTGCCGGCCGGAAGGAAATGATGATCGACATGACCCGTCGCGGCCTGGCCGTGGCCGGCCTCGCCGTAGCCCTGCCGCTGTTCGCGGCCTGCACCGACAACACGCCCGCCGGTACGCCGAGCGGCGCGGAAGCCGACCCGCGCGCCCTGACCGTGCAGGCCACCGACTCCGCCTGCTCGCTGTCGGCCGCCGAGGCACCGTCCGGCAAGCTCACCTTCTCCGTCACCAACGGCGGCGCGAAGGTCACCGAGTTCTACCTGCTGGGTGAGGACGGCCTGCGCATCATCGGCGAGGTGGAGAACATCGGACCTGGGCTGTCACGCGACCTGGTGCTGACCGCCGGCCCGGGCAGCTACTTCACCGCCTGCAAGCCGGGCATGGTCGGCGAAGGCATCCGGGCGCCGTTCTCGATCTCCGACTCCGGCGAGGACCTGACGCCGAAGGGCGACGACAAGGCACTGGTCGATGCGGCCAACGTCGCGTACACGGCCTACGTCAAGGACCAGACCGAGCAGCTGGTGGTCCAGACGCAGACCTTCGTCGATCTCTACAAGTCGGGCAAGGACGACGAGGCCAGGGCCCTCTATGCCCCGGCGCGGGTGCACTGGGAGCGGATCGAGACCGTCGCGGAGTCCTTCGGTGACCTCGACCCCAGGATGGACATCCGCGAGGCCGATCTGGAGCCCGAGCAGGAGTTCACCGGCTGGCACCGGATCGAGAAGGACCTGTGGCCGGCGCGCGCCAAGAACTACGAGCCGTTGGACGACGCGGGGCGGGCGAAGTACGCCGACGACCTGATGACCAACACCCAGACCCTCTACGACAAGACGCGCGACCTGACCTTCACCGCCGACCAGATCGCCAACGGGTCCCGTGGGTTGCTGGACGAGGTGGCCACCGGCAAGGTCACCGGCGAGGAGGAGTACTGGTCGCGGACCGACCTGTGGGACTTCCAGGCCAACGTGGACGGCGCGCGGGTCGGCTTCGACGGCTTGCGACCGCTGCTGCAGAAGCGCGACGCTGCTCTGGACACCCAGATCGACGCCAAGTTCGTGGCCCTGCAGCAGTTGCTGGACCAGCACCGGGCCGGGGAGGGATTCGTGTACTACAACGAGCTGACCAAAGCCGAAGTGCGGCAGCTGTCCGACGCGGTGAACGCGCTGTCCGAGCCGCTGTCCCAGCTCGCGGCGGTCGTCGCGTGAGATGACCGTCGACCAGGGCCACCGCCCCCCCACCCCGACCGGCGATCTGCGGGCTGAGCCTGCGGACGCCCCGGACCAGACCCCTCGGCAGGCTCGCGGCACCGGCGTGAGCCGTCGCAAGATCCTGGGCGCGGCGGGCATCGGTCTGGCTGGTGCGGCGGCGGGTGTGGCCGGCGGGTTGGCGCTGGACCGCTCCGAGGGCGTGACCGAGCCGGCGAATCCCGGGATGAGGACCTATCCCTTCTACGGAGCGCAACAGGCCGGCATCATCACCCCGATGCAGGACCGGCTGCACTTCGCCGCCTTCGACGTCATCACGACCTCTCGCGATGAGCTGATCGAGCTGCTTCAGGACTGGACCGTGGCCGCCGAGCGGATGACGCGCGGACTCGGAGCGGGTGAGGCCGGGCCGACATCCGGACCGTACGGCGCCCCGCCGGACGACACCGGCGAGGCGATCGGACTGCCGCCGACCGGCCTGACCATCACGTTCGGGTTCGGGCCCTCGCTCTTCCGCTCCGGTGGCAAGGACCGGTTCGGGCTGGCCGGGCGGCAGCCGGCCGCCCTGCAGCGGCTGCCGCACTTTCCCGCCGACAACCTGGATCCCGACCGGTCCGATGGAGACCTGTGCATCCAGGCCTGTGCCGATGATCCCCAGGTCGCGGTGCACGCGGTGCGCAATCTGGCACGGATCGCCTTCGGCCGGGCGGCGGTGCGCTGGTCGCAGCTCGGTTTCGGGCGTACCTCCTCCACCTCGACCAGCCAGGTCACGCCGCGGAACCTGATGGGGTTCAAGGACGGCACCATGAACATCAAGGCCGAGGAGCCGGATCGCCTCGACCAGCACGTGTGGGTGCCGGCGGGCGCGGATCCGAAGGGCAGCTGGCTGGCGGGTGGGACGTACCTGGTGGCGCGCCGCATCAACATGACGATCGAGACCTGGGATCGGCAGCCGCTGAGCGAACAGGAGCGGGTCTTCGGCCGGACCAAGGCCGAGGGCGCGCCACTGTCGGGCGGGAGCGAGTTCAGCCAGCCCGATTTCTCGCTCAAGGGCAACGACGACGAACCGCTGGTCGCGACCGACGCCCATGTGCGAATGGTGCATCCGGACAACAACGGCGGCGTACGGATGCTGCGCCGCGGCTACAACTTCGTGGACGGCAGCAACGGGCTCGGCCGGATGGATGCCGGGCTGTTCTTCCTGGCCTTCGTGGTCGACCCGCGTACCCACTTCATCCCGATGCAGACCCGGCTGGGACTCAACGACGGGCTGAGCGAGTACATCCAACACACGGGGTCGGCACTGTTCGCCATCCCGCCGGGCATCGCCCGCGGCGAGTACGTGGGCCAGTCCCTCTTCGCCTGACCCCTGACCCCTGACCCCTGACCCCTGTCGGAATCGGACGCTGCGTCCGTTCTTCGCGCTGTGCGCCGGAAGTAACGGGAGCGCAGCGTGAGGATCGAACGCAGCGTCCGATTCTGCATCTGATCCGGGGGGTTCGCCGAACTAGCATGCAGGGAAGAGGTGAGGCCGTGACCGCGGTGCGCAGCGACGAGTATCTGCAGGTGGTCGAGCGCGAGCGGCCGCTGCTGCAGACCACCGCGTACCTGCTGACTGGGGACCGTACCCAAGCCGATCGAGTGGTGCAGCTGGTGCTCGCCCGGATGTACGAGCGGTGGGCCGACGTACGCCGTCCCCGGGTCGAGGCACTCCGGGCGCTGCTGGCGGCGCACAACGAGAGCCTGTACCTGCCGTGGGAGGCCGGCGGCCGGTTCGAGCTGGTCGACCGCAACCCCGACGCCGAGCCGGTGCCGCCGCTGGTGGCCGATCTGCGGCTGCTGCTGCCGACTCAACGAGTGGTGATCATCCTGGAGCGGGCGGCGGAGCTGCCGAGCGTGATGATCGCGGACGTGCTCCAGGTCCCGGTCGACGATGTCCTGGCCCTGGCCCGACAGGCTCGCGCGGAGTTGGTGTCCCGGAATACGGACCGGGCGGACGACCAGGCGCTGGCGGCCGAGTTCCGCGCCGCGGTGCCGCCCGAGCTGGCCACCGCGTACGGTGCCGCGGCAGACCTCGATCATGGACGGCAGCTGGTACGCCGGCGCCGGTTGCGACGCGGCCTGACCGGAGCGACGGCGCTGGGGCTCCTGATCGCCGGCGTGCTCGTTCTGCTCCCCGGGCCCCGTTCGGCCCCCGTCAGCGCGCCGACACTCGTGCCGGCCGCGACCCCGACTATCAGTCTGAGCTGCGACGCCAGGGAGCCGGCCTGCCGGGCGACCCTCACCGCCGACTGGCGCAGCGAGATGGCCAAGGTCGTGCTCGACTACTTGGACCCGTCCCTGAGCTACTTCTCCGACGTCGGGTTCCGCTACGAAGAGAGCTATCAACAGCCGGATCTGTGGGCCGGCGGCGAAGGCGCGATGGGCGTAGAGATCTTCCGCCGGTACGGCGGGGGCACCGAGGTGTTCGTGGAGATCGCCACCAGCCGAGACACCGCGCTGCGGTGCGGGGAGACGACCGGCCACCTGTGTGACTCGATCCGGTTCATGGACGGAAACCGGATGCGAGTGTCCCGCTCGTCGACGGTCGCCGAGGGACTGGAGGTGCAGTACCGGCCGAACGGTGCCGAGGTCATCACGATCATCGCTCGGAACAGAGGTGGCGGGAAAACCCTCGATCTGGGTGCGGCCGATCTGCACGAGCTGATCGAGGACCCGCGCCTGAAGCTGCCGGGCCGCTAGCCGACCGCATCCGCCTCGGCTTGCTACGCGGCGAGATCCGTCGGGTGACTGCGATGCCGGAACCGCGGATGCAGCGGAGTCGGGCCGGGCAGATCCGGCTCGTCCATGTCGGGCCCCATCGGCCGGTCGATCAGGAAGGGAACGATCGCCAGGACCGCGACCAGGACGACGCCGAGGGCTACGCCCACGATCGTCATCATGTTCATGTCCATGCCACAGTCTGCCGCTCATCGGCTGTGAATTACATGCCTCAGACCTAGGGAATCCCTGAGACCGCGTCCGTACGCCACAGGCGAGAATGACGACCATGACGGCGTGGGCGGTCTCGAACGGGCGGCTGAAGCGCATCGACCGCGACCCCGGCGAGCCCGGACCTGGTCAGATCCTCGTTCGCGTCAGCTGCTGTGGCGTGTGCCGGACCGACCTGCACCTGCTCGATGGCGACCTGCCGGCACGGCATCCGGACGTGGTTCCCGGGCACGAAGTGGTGGGTCGAGTGGCAGCGGCGGGAGACGGAGCCACCCGGTTCGCGATCGGTGACCGAGTGGGCGTCGCCTGGCTGGCCTCGACCGATGGGACCTGCCGGTTCTGTCGCCGCGGTGCCGAGAACCTCTGTCTGGCTCCGAGCTTCACCGGTTGGGACCGCGATGGCGGGTACGCGGACTACTGTCTGGCCGAGGAGGCGTACGCGTACGGGCTGCCGAGCGGCCTGGACGACGAACTGGCGGCGCCGCTGCTCTGCGCCGGGATCATCGGCTACCGCGCGCTGGTCAGCGCGGCGGTGCCCGCTGGTGGGACCCTCGGCATCTACGGCTTCGGCGGCAGCGCGCACCTGACCGCACAGGTCGCGATGGCGCAGGGCCTGCGGGTGCACGTGCGGACCCGCGGGGCCGCGAACCGCGAGCTCGCCGCTCGGCTGGGCGCGGCAACCATCGGCGAGGCGGCGGAGCCGGTGCCGGAGCCACTGAACGGGGCGATCCTGTTCGCCCCGGCCGGGGAGCTGGTTCCGGTGATCATGGCCGCGCTGGACCGCGGCGGCACCCTGGCCGTGGCCGGGATCTGGCTGTCGGACATCCCGGCGCTGAACTACGACGCCACACTGTTCCAGGAGCGGACATTGCGTTCCGTCACCGCGAACACCCGCACCGACGGCGAGACGTTCTTGGCTCTGGCCGAGCGACTCGGCGTACGCGCCACGTCCGTGCCGTATCCGATGAGTGAGGCGCCGCGCGCGCTGGAGGACTTGCGGAACGGGCGATTCAGCGGTGCCGCCGTCTTGATCAACTAACCGCGCTCGGTGGTGGCCGCCAGCAGGTGACGCGCCCGGCGACCCAGATCACTGAGATCGACCCGGCCTGCTTCTGCGGCCGTGGCCAACCGTGAGGCGAGGTCGATCGCCTCGTCCAGCAGCGGCGCGTCAGCCGCGGCGCCCTGGCCCATGTCGCGCAGGATCGTGCCCTCGGTCCTCGACGCAATGATCGGGTCCGGCAGGCCCTCGATCCAGACGCGGGTCCGTCGACCGTCGCCGCGTTCAGAGCCGACCAGCGGATCGAGCGCGTAGATCTTGTCGGCGCGTACGAACTTGCCGAATCCGAGGGCCACCATCCGAGGCTCGCTAGCCACATCCTGATCATTGCACCAACCACTGACACTCGGCGACCACCGCCTCCTCGAGGGGATCTGCGCACTCCCGCAGATCTGCGCCGGCTATGGCGTGCGCAGATTCGCCGAGAGCGTGCGGATGTCGTCGGGCGTGACCCGGCAGCAGCCGCCGACCAGCCGGGCGCCGGCCTCGACCCAGTCCCGGACAGCGACCGGGTCGAATCGGCCCGGGCCGGTCCAGCGGCGGCGTACCGGGTCCCAGGTCTCACCGCGATTGGGGTACGCGACAACGGGCTTGCCACCACTCGCGGCGGCGGCCTGGCCGACCAGCACACCGACCTCGGTCGGGTCGAGGCAGTTGACGCCCACGGCGATCACCTCCGCGACGTCGCGGGCCATCGCGAAACCCTCGGACGCCGGCTCGCCGGCCCGGGTCCGCTGCCCTGCGCAGGTCAACGAGAGCCAGCACGGCACGCCGGTGCCGGCCACCTCGGCGAGCAGGGCCTCAACCTCGTCGAGGCACGGAACCGTCTCCAGGGCGAGCACGTCGACACCGGCGTCGACCAGCGCCGCAATCCGCGGCCGGTGCCAGACCCGCAGCTCGGCGACCGAGAGGGCATAGTCCCCGCGGTACTCCGAGCCGTCGGCCAGCGCGGCCCCGTAGGGTCCGACCGAGCCGGCCACCCAGCGAGCTCGATTGTCGTCGAATCCGGCCGCCGCCTCCCGGGCAAGATCAACACTGCGCGCCGCGAGCTCGGCGGGGGCCTGGTACGACGCGGTCGTCGCGACCTGGGCGCCAGCCGCGAAGAACTCGCGGTGCGCGGCGACCACCGCCGCCGGGTCGTCGATCAAGAGCTGAGCCGACCACAGCGCGGTCGTCAGATCCGCGCCCTGGAACTCCAGCTGGCTGGCCAGTCCGCCGTCCAGCAGGACCGGGCCGACAGCCAGCGCGTCGGCGAGCTCAGGATCCTTCGACAAGCTCAGGGCGCATCCTCCGCCGCCTCGGCGTCGGCCTTGGTCCGGTGCACCGTGCCGTCCGGGTGCTCGGGCGGGGCGTAGATCGAGTACAGCTGCAGCTCCGACGAGCCGGTGTTGATCACGTTGTGCCAGGTCCCACCGGGAATGATCACCGCCCAGTCCTCGGCGACCTCGTGGATGACCTCGGCTTGGTCCCGGGTCGAGCCCAGCGTCACCCGTGCCTGACCCTTCTCGATCCGGATGAACTGGTCGAGATGATCATGCATCTCCACCCCGATCTCTTCGCCGGGCTGAAGGCACATCACGGTCAGCTGAAGGTTGGCGGCGGTGTGGAGCACGGTCCGGAAGGTCGAGTTGTCGGTCGTCAGTGCCTCGATGTCCCCCACCCAGCCCGGCGCCGACTCGACACGTTGCGATCTCATGAATTCATTGTGGCCCCCGCCTGACCGGGTGAAGATAGGGCCAGCGCGTATCAGGTCCCGAGCACGGTGCTCCTACCCCCCACGTGCATCGTCTACCTCTGGAGGTGTCGTGACCCATCGCAGCCCGCTGGTCACTCTGGTCGGCCTGGTGGCGGCGTTCGCGATCATGTTCGGAGTGAACCTCGCCAGCTCCGCGCCGCGGGACAGCTACTTCGGTGGTCAGCCTTCGGCAAGTCCGGCGGCGAGTACGCCGGCTTCGACACCGACACCAGCCGCCAGCCCGACGGAGACGGCGACGCCGAGTCCGTCGGTCACCGCCTCCGCCGAGGACGACAGCGAGTTCCCGGACAAGATCGTCTACGCCGGCCGCAGCGACAACGAGCAGGTGGCGATCGCGGTTGCGATCTTGGGTCAGCGGGCGGCGGCCTACCTGTGCGATGGCGATCAGGTCGAGGCCTGGCTGCGCGGCACGGTCACCGGAGACGAGATCAGCCTGACCGGCAAGAACGGCGAGACGCTCGAGGCGAAGCTGGACGGGTCGGCCCTGCGAGGCGAGGTCGAGATCGGCGACCAGAAGCTCGACTTCAGGCTTCGCGAGGCCAAGCCGCCGGCCGGTCTCTACCGGGCCAAGGGCTCCAAGACCACGATCGGGTGGATCGTGCTTCCCGACGGCTCGCAGGTGGGGATCCAGACGACGGCCGAGACGTCCGGCCCGGCACCGCAGTTCGACCCCGACAACCCAGAGGTCACGGTGGATGGCGAGTCGCTGCAAGGCGAGCCGGTCACCGGCGATCTGGACGTCTGACCCTCAGGAGAGAGCCTTGACCACCATGCCTGCGGCAAGCCCTGCCGCCCCCGCGAGCGAACCGGCCACCAAGGCCGCTCCGGTCCTGATCGCGCTCGGGATCGGCACGGCCGTTGCGGTCGGACTCGGCCTCTACGGCCGGTTCCACGAGCCCACCGGCCAGGCGATCAACGTCGCCGGTTTCTCCAGCGGGATCGCGGCGAAGGCGTTCCTCGCCACGGTGGCGATGGGCTTCGGAGTACTCCAGATGATCACCGCGATGGGGGTGATGGGCCGGGTGCGGATGGGCAGCTGGGTCGGCCCCGTGCACCGTTGGTCCGGCCGGATCGCGGTGGCCGTCTCGGTGCCGGTCG
Source organism: uncultured Actinomycetota bacterium (assembly GCA_963711015.1). Lineage (GTDB taxonomy): Bacteria > Actinomycetota > Actinomycetes > Propionibacteriales > Propionibacteriaceae > Microlunatus. The sequence continues at coordinate 36,303 of CAVQCQ010000007.1, read as the reverse complement.
CCGTGCACTGCCTGTACGCGCTGGGCTTCCAGACCTTCGATGCCCGGGTGCTCTTCCATTCCCTCTTCGGCTGCTTCTTCTACGGCGCCTTCGTGGCCAAGATGTTGATCTTGACTCGGGACGACACACCGAAGTGGGCGCTACCGCTCGCGGCCGGCTGTGTGGTGACCGGGTTGACGGCCCTCTGGATGACCGCCGGCCTCTGGTACTACCTCAACTTCTGACCCGACGATTGGATCGTGCGCATGGATGCCTATACCCGACCCGCCGACGCGACGCTCTCCCGGCGTGCGGTGATCAAGAACGCCGGGCTCGCAGCCGCGGCGCTGGCCGGGCTCAGCGGCTGTACCAACTACGGCGCGCCCACGACGCCGTCCAGCGATGCCTCGAGCGCAACCAGCGGGCCGACCAGCGCCGGACGGCGGGGCGACCAGCGCCGGAGGCGGGGCGACGGCGAAGACTGCGGACATCCCGGTCGGCAGCGGCAAGATCTTCCCCGACATCCAGGCGGTGATCACCCAGCCGACGGCGGGCGAGTTCAAGGCGTTCACCTCGATCTGCACCCACCAGCAGTGCCCGGTCGCCGAGGTGACGGACACCATCAACTGCAACTGTCACGGCAGCAAGTTCTCGATAACCGACGGTTCGGTGGTCAACCCGCCCGCCCCGCAGCCGCTCGCGGCCAAGACCGTCACCGTGGACGGCGACAGCCTCACCGTCGCCTGAGGTCGCGGCCTATTATCCGGCCGGCGGCGACCCGGCGATGTTGACCATCCACGGAATGCCGAACTGGTCCGTGCACTGGCCGAACTCGTCGCCCCACATCTGCTTCTCCAGCGGGACGGACACCGTGCCGCCCTCGGAGAGCTTCGCCCAGTAGCCGCGCAGGCTGTCAGCGTCGTCGCCGCTCAGCGAGATCGTGATGTTGTCGCCGGGATTGTGCTGCATCCCTTCCGGAGTGTCTGCGCCCATCAGGGTGTAGCCGGAGTCGGTCTCGAGCTGAGCGTGCATGAGCTTGTCGGCGTCGGCGCCCTCGGCACCGTACTCGCCGAATGTGTTCACCGTCAGGGTGCCGCCGAAGACACTCTTGTAGAACTCCATCGCTTCCCGCGCGTTGTCGCGGAAGCTGAGGTACGGGTTGAGCCGCGATGCCACCAGGTGCTCCTTCGTCGTGGATGCCAAGGGTTTGGCTCTTTGCACAGTAGCGACTCTCGCCTCACCGCACATGATGGGCAGGCGCCCTTGGCTGCGATGTCCGATTCCTGCAGTGTTGGATGCGATGTCCGATGACCCTTGCAGCAGCGCTGCGCGCTCAGCTCCGCCGCCGCCGCGCGGTCTTGGCCGGCGGTGCCGTACCAGTGGGCTGGAAGGTCGCCGCCTCCATCCCCCGGTGTGTGGGAGACGGCGGCCTCGACGACCTGGTGTTCGGCTACTTCTTCACTCTGACCGTCTTCGGTGGACCGAATACACGGTTGCGACCACCAACCACGGCCTCCCTGGCCGAGACACCGCGTCAGTCGCTCTCGGCGAGAACCCGGCCGAGCTCTGCGATACCGCGCCGGATCCGCGTCTCGTTGACGTTGCCGAAACCGAGAACGAGAGCTGGTGGTACGGCCGCCTCGCCGGCCGATGGCGCGTTCACCCGGTAGCGCGACAGCCCGTACACGCGCACGCCGCGGCGAAGCGCCGACTTGATCACGGCTGTCCTCGGTAGCACCGTCTGGTAGCTCGAGCACGATGTGGCAGCCGGCCTGGAGGCCGACCAGCCGCAGGCCGGGGGCGTGCTCGGCCACGGCCTCGGTCGAGCGCGTCCCGCCGCCGGCGGTAGATCTCCCGCATCCGGCGTAGATGGCGGTCGTAGCGCCCCGACTCCATCAACGCGGCCAGAGCGAGCTGGTCCAGGGCGGGAGTGCCACGACTGACGAGGTGCTTCTCCCTGACCACGGATGCGACCAGCGACGCCGGCACCAACATCCAGCCCAGGCGCAGCCCGGGGGCCAAGGTCTTGCTCAGCGAGCCCAGCGCGAGCACCCGATCCGGGGCCAGCCCCTGCAACGAACCCACCGGCTGCCGGTCGTAGCGAAACTCAGCGTCATAGTCGTCCTCCAGCACGACGCCATCGACCTCCGCCGCCCATGCGAGGAGGTCGTGCCGCCGTTCCGGACTCATCACGACCCCGGTCGGGCACTGGTGGGCGGGGGTCACCAGGACGCCCCGCGCTTCGGACCGGCGCAGCGCAGCCACATCCAGGCCGGCGCCGTCGACCGGTACGGCCACAGGGCTCAGCCCGGCCCGACGCACGATCTCGTCGTGCTCGCGAGGGCCAGGATCCTCCAGGCCGATCCGCTCCACCCCGGCCTGCCTGAGGGCGGCCAGGGCAAGGACGAGGCCCTGTCGGAAGCCGCCGACCACCACGACCTGCTCGGGCTCGGCACTTCCCGCGCGGACTCGGCGGTGGTAAGCCGCCACGACCTCCCGCAACCTCATGGTGCCGGCGTCGACCTCGTCACCCATCACCGCCGAGGGCGCCGTGCGGGCAGCCTCGCGGAGTGCCCACATCCAGTCCCCGCATCGGCGCCGAGTGAAGATCGGGTACGCCGTACTCGAAGTCGACGTCCACCTCGGGCACGGCGGGATCGGACGGGCCGATCGTCGTCGTGCGAGATGTCGTACGCGATCGGCTGACCGACTCGCGACTCCGTCGGCCACCCGGGTCCCGGAGCCCGTTTCGGCCACGAGATAGCCCTCGGCGAGCAGCTGTTCGTAGCAGGTGACGACCATGCCGCGCGAGACGCCCAGCTCCCGGGCCAGATCGCGGGACGAGGGCAACCGCTCGCCCGCTCGTAGCCGGCCGCCGCGCACCGCCGCGCGCAGTTGGTCCTGCAGCTGGTGTCCCAGCGGTGTCGTGCCGGAACGATCCAGGACGATCAGGAGACCGGGGCCGCCACCGGACCAGCCGACCGTCATCGGACCACCTCGAAGTGGTCCGGTCCAGCGCGGTCCGAATGGACCTTCAGACTGGAACACATCGTCGCCAGGATCGACACATGTCCATCGGAATCCTGCTGGCCGTGATGGCCGCAATCGGCTACGGCGCAGCCGACTTTGTCGGCGGCCTCGCCTCGCGCCACGTGTCGCACTGGACCGTCGCCTTCGCCGGCCAACTCACCGGCGGCGCCGCTCTGCTGGTCGTCGGCCTGTCCATGCCCGGTTCCGTCCGGACCGAAGACGTCGCCTGGGCGCTGCTCGCCGGCCTCGGCAGTGCGGTGGGCACGGTGTTCCTGTACCGCGGCCTGGCCCGCGGGCGGATGGGAGTCGTCGCCCCGGTGTCCGGCGTGGGCGCGGCCTTGGTGCCTGTCCTGGCCGGAGTGTCGCTGGGCGAACGCCCGACCATGCTCGTCTGGCTCGGCGTCTTGGCGGCGCTTCCCGCGATCTATCTGGTCTCCCGCGACACCACCCAGGAAAGCGTCCACGGCTCGGGCGGGCTGCTGGACGGCGGCCTCGCCGGCCTCGGGTTCGGCGTACTCTTCGTCGCGCTCGCCCAGATCCCGGAGTCGGCCGGCCTGTTGCCGCTGGCCGCCAACCAGGGCGTCGGCGCCATGCTCACCCTCGTTCTCGCCGGCGCGTTGCGCCAGCCGCTGTGGCCTCGCGAGCGATCCTCCCGGCGGGCCGCCGTGTGGGGCGCCGCGGGGGGTCTCCTCGGTACGTCCGGGACCGTGGCGTTCCTGTTCGCCAGCCACACACCCATCTCGCGGTGACCGGAGTCCTTGCCTCGCTCTACCCTGCGGTCACGGTGCTGCTGGCCGCAGTCCTGCTGCGCGAGCGCGTCCGGCCCAGTCAAGACCGTGGGCCTCGCCGTCTGCGGCGCGTCGGTCTGCCTGGTCGCTCTCGGATGACCGAGCGCCCAGTCGTCGAAGCACCGCCCCATCCTGTCCCACTCGAGTACGAGGAGGAACTCGTGTCGACCTCACACGCGAAGTACGGTCTCGACGAGCGGTTGCACAACACCAACGGAAGGAGTCTCTCGTGCTGACGCAGGTCTCGGAGGGTGTGCTGGTCCACCAGAGCGAGTTGATCCAGAACAACACCGTGGTCGTGCAGGGCCGCACCGGCGCCTTGCTCATCGACCCCGGGATAACGGCCTCGGAAATGATCTGCCTGGCGAACGACCTTCGCGAGTTGGGCCAGCCCGTGGTGGCAGGCTTCGCGACGCATCCTGATTGGGATCACGTGCTCTGGCACGCCGAGCTTGGCGAAGCGCCCCGCTACGGTACGGCCCGCTGCGCGGCCGCGATGCGAGATCTGCGGTCGAGCGCGGACTGGAAGACCCGCGTCGCCGAGGGACTACCGCCGGAGATCGCCGATGAGGTACCGCTGGACCTGTTCGGCGTCATTGCCGGTCTGTCTGCCGGGAGTGAGCAGATCCCTTGGGATGGCCCTCGGGTGCGGATCATCGAGCATCCGGCGCACGCCCCCGGCCATGCGGCGCTGTTGATCGAGGAGCGCGGCGTTCTCGTCGCCGGCGACATGCTCTCGGATGTCCTGGTTCCGATGCTCGGCGAGGTGAACGGCACTCATGACCCGATCGAGGACTACCTGGTTGGGCTGCGACTGCTCGAGGGCGTGGCGGACGACGTCGATGCGCTCGTTCCCGGTCACGGGTCCGTGGCCGAAGCTGATCAAGTACGCGCACGGATCGACCAGGACCGCGCGTACGTGCACGCCTTGCGTGACGGCGGTGTTTTCGACGATCCGCGGATCGGCCCATCGGCCAAGCCCGGCTGGGAATGGGTCAGCGACGTGCACGCAGGGCAACTCCAGAGTCTCGCCCGAAGAAGCGAGCGGGACGGGACGCCCGGTTAGCGATCGTCTTTCATTTGACCCAGGCCCAAACCCACGCTCGTCCTGCCTGAACATGGCAGGAGCTGCTCGCACGAGCGTCAACACCAACTGGTAGTCGTTGCTCTGGTCCTGACTCCGGACCTGTTGCCGAGGACAATTGGTCAATGAGGAGCATCGACATGCAAGAGCGTGTGCTCGGCCGCGGCCTGGAAGTCTCTGCCATAGGTGCGCTCATGGTCGTCCTGCTCGCCGGCTGCGCGGAGACATCGGGCGGAGATCCGGTGACACCCCCGTCCACAGCGCCAAGGACTAGCGAGACGCCGAGCGCGCCGGCGGTGAGCGGAACACCAACCGGACCTGACGGTCGACCCTTCGCGATCGAGGAGATAGCGGAGCTGAACGAACCCTGGGCCATGACCTTCCTTCCCGACGGTCGAGCCCTGATCACTGGTCGAGGCGGTGAGCTGACGCTGCGCACCACCGAGGGCCAGATGGTCGACGTGTCCGGCGTACCGGAGGTCGTGCATGCCGGCCAAGGCGGGTTCGGCGACGTCATAGCCGCCCCGGACTTCACGTCGACCAACACGATCTACGTCAGCTGGGCCGAAGCCGGCTCGGGTGGCTCAGGAGCAGCCGTGGGTCGCGCAACACTGGCCGGCGACGGCGGGTCGGCGAGGCTGGAGAATCTGACCGTCATCTGGCGGCAGCAGCCGAAGGTGGACGGTGACGGTCACTACGGTCACCGCTTGGCGTTCTCGCCCAGTGGGGACTACCTCTTCGTCTCCTCGGGCGAGCGTCAGAAGATGGATCCCGCTCAGGACCTGAACTCCAGCCTGGGCAAGATCGTTCGTCTTCGAGCGGACGGCACGGCCGCCGACGGCAACCCGTTTGCCGACCGCGGGGCGATTGCCTCTGAGGTCTGGAGCTACGGGCATCGCAACCCGCTCGGCATCGCCTTCGACCCGGACGGCAACCTGTGGAACTCCGAGATGGGACCGCAAGGCGGCGACGAGCTGAACGTCGTGCGCGAGGGGGCCAACTATGGATGGCCGGAGGTTTCCAACGGCTCCCACTACGGCGGAGCCGAGATCCCCGACCACGCTGATGGCGACGGCTTCGAGGCCCCGAAAGCCTGGTGGAACCCGAGCGTCTCGCCGGGCAGTCTGATGATCTACACCGGGTCGGCGTTTCCCCAGTGGCGAGGTGACGCATTCCTCGGCGCCTTGTCCGGCCAGGCATTGATCCGCGTGGACCTGAACGGAACCGAAGCCGCGGAGGGCGACCAGTGGGAACTTGGCCAGCGAATTCGGGAGGTGGAGCAGGCCCCGGACGGCACCATCTGGCTGCTCACCGATGACGGTCAGGTGCTCCGACTGACCGCTCCTTGACCCTGGGCCATCCGTGGTCGGGCCATCTCGCGGATGGTGCCGTCAGCATGCATCGAGACGCGCCTTTCGCCAACGGTGACGGTGTCGTCCTCCTCGAGCGCGGGCCACGCCCTCCGCACAAGATCTGCACCCTTTCCTCCGGTCTGCACCGTCTGCAGAGGGTGCAGACCGGAGGAAAGGGTGCAGATCGTGCCGCTGGAGCCTTCAGTCGGCTGTGTCCAGCTCTGGTCGATTGGTCACCGATCCCGTTGCGTTCGCCAAATGGCATCTGGGAGAACTTCGATGGGGGGACGCCCTGCGCTCCGGGGCGATCAAGGTGCAGGGCACTCGGACGCTGGCCCGGGCTCTACCCACCTGGCATCGAGATGCTCAACGAGGCCCGCAACCGCTCCACCGCGTCGAGCCCGCCGGTTCGGCATAAGCAGCCTGCGTCGGGAGGTGAAGGCTGCGCCGGAAGACAGGTTGCGGGTTCACACTGTGCACTTGGCGGAGCGGTCGAACCGGTGGACGTTCGATAGAAGCCGAGGGATGGGTGGAAGACGAAGCACCATGAGCCGATCCCGTATTCGCTGGTGGTCGGCATCGAGGACATGGAGGACGACGTGAGCACAAACCGCAACATCGAAGCCGGTCCCGGCCCGCAGATAGCCCGCGAAATGGCCCGCCAGTGGCTGGTGCGGGCCGAAATCGAAGCAGCTGGCCGACCCGGAAGCACAACTGCCGAGCAGGCCGAGATCACCCAGCTGAAGGCGAAGAACAAGCGGCTGCGCGATGAGAACGAGATTCTCAAGGCGGCGATAGTTCTCGTCGCCGGGACCTCGACCCCCGCGACAACGGACCATGGCGCTTCTCGGCGACATCCCACCAGGAGGTGAGGTTGTGCTCACATCTGATCGATGGCCCCCGACTCGGCCGTGAGTTCCTTGTTGAATGTTCGCCCGGCTCGGATCGAGGACGTCGCGCAGATGGCGCGAGTGAATGTGCGGAGCTGGCAGGAGACCTACCGGGGACTCATGTCGGACGAGGTGCTCGACGACCCGAACTTCCTCGCTGCTCGGGAGGAGTTTTGGACCGCCGCACTAACCGACGAGCGCTATCGCGAGAACCGCGTGGCTGTCGCCGAGCGGGATGGCGAGCTGGTCGGGATCGCCATGTCAGGCCCGCCCTTGGACGCCGCGGCGGCGTGGGCGAGACAGCTGTACGTGCTCTATGTGTACGCCGCCGATCACGGCGCGGGTGCTGGGCCTTCGCTGCTGGAGGCGGTCCTCGATCCGGAGGAGTCGGCAGTGCTGTGGGTGGCCGACCCGAACCCTCGCGCACAGGCGTCCTACCGCAAGCACGGCTTCGTTGCCGACGGAACGGCCCAAATCGATGACGGGGTGCGGGAGATCCGTATGGTCCGCGGCATGCAGCACAGTCGATAGTCCAGCTCGCTGGCGCCGCTCCCGGCAGGCGTCGTCGCTCGGATGGGCGGATTCTCGGCCAATCCAGGTGGAGCTGTGCGAGCTCGCCGCGGGATCAATGTCCCCGACCCACAGCGCGCTGATCTCACCGAACCGCAACACCGTCCCGGCCGTCACGGCCAACGCGTCCCCATGTCTCTTGGCCAGCCGTACGGCGGTCTCCAACTCCCGCTCCGTTAGCAACCGCAGCTCCGGCCTCGACTGCTTCACCCTCGACCGCTTCGGCGCCCGACAGCCGGATTTCGCAGTCAGCCAGCCGCGCTTCACGGCGTACGCGAACACGCCGCAGATCGAACCGTGGTAGTTCGCCTTCGTCTTCAACGACCGGTCCCACTCGATCAGCCATGTCTTCAGCTGCGCCTCACCGATACCTGACCGGTGGAGTGCGTCAGAGATCTGACGAAGAATGAGGAGGAATTCAGGGTTACGGTGTGGCCGCAGCCGCTCGCAGCACACATATCGTGGAGAGCCCAGCCGACCCGCATGCGGAGTAATCATGACCTTCTTCATCCTTCTCATCCTTATCGTCAGTGGCGTCCTGGCCTACCGCTACCGGGTGCCGCTGATCGCCAAGATCACCGGCCAGAAGGAGAGTCGGATTCGTCGCGCCCTGGAGCAGCGCAAGCGCAACTGACACCTGTCACGGCGTGTGAGACTTCGCCCCCGCCAGCTACGGTCAGCGTTCAGGGTCGAGCTCGGAGACGTCGGGCTGGGCGTCGAACTCGTCGCTGGAGTGGCCCACCGGCAGCCGGTACTTGGCCACCCGGGACGTTGGCGTGCGGGGGAGCGCATCCAGGGCCTCCCAGAACCGGGGAACCTTGAATGCGGAGAGCCGTGCCGCCGTCCACGCCCGCAGCTGTTCGAAGTCGAGCCTGCGGCCCGGTGCCGCTACGACGAAGGCCTTGACCTCGTCCTCGGTCAGTTCTGAGGGCACCGCGACGACGGCCACCTCGAGCACGTCGGGATGCGCCGCGATCGCATCCTCGACCTCGGTCGGTGAGAGGTTCAGACCGCGCCGCCGCAGCACTTCCTTCATGCGCGAGACGTATGTGTAGTTGCCATCGGCGTCCGCGGTGACAAGGTCGCCAGTGTGCAGCCAGCCGCCGATCACCGTCGCATCGGTCTGCTCCGGCATCCGCCAGTAGCCCCGCGTGACGGCCGGGTTGCGCAGCAACAGCTCACCGACCTCTCCGGTCGCGACGTCCCGACCCTGGTCATCGACCACCCGAGCCTCGTTCACGATGCCCAGCGTGGGGTGCTGGCGGGTCGAGCCGAGGGTCCCGAACGGCCGCTCGCCATGTCGCCAGATCAGGCCGTACGGCGACTCCGACAGGGCATAGCCACAGACGACCCGCAGGCCGAACCGCTTCTCGAACGCCTCCTGCCAGGCCTGAGCCGGAGAGGGGCCGGTGTAGCAGAGCCTCAGGTCGGTCTCGGCGTCATCGGGCCGGACCGGCTGACGCATCAGGATCTCCAACATCGCGCCGATCGCGTTGAACTCGGTCGCTCGATGACGGCGGGCCGATTCGAGGAACCCACTGGCCGAGAAGCGGGGCACCAGGACCAGGCCCGCGCCCACCGCGAGCGAGCCCAACACGGAGTACGCCGGTGCATTGATGTGGAAGAGCGGCAGCGAAGTCATCAGCCGGTCCTCGGCCGTCAGCTCCATCCAGTACGGGAAACCGACCCCTGCCATCGCGTAAGCCCGGTGCGTCTGCATGACAAGTTTTGACTTGCCGGTGGTTCCCGAGGTGGGGATCAGGACAGCCAGGTCATCGGCAGTGACCGAACCACTTCCACGGGAACGTGGCGACGGCGCTCTCGTTGGTCCAGTCGCCGAGCTCAGCATCAAGGTCGACTACCTCGACAGCGAGCTGTCCGCATGCCGCGACGACAAGCGTCCGGACGGCCGCATCGGTGACGATCACGCGGGGGCGCACTTGGCGGATCAGACCGCTGATCTCGTCGGCGGTGCCGGCGGGGTCGGTGGCCACGACGACTGCGCCCATCGAGGCGAGCGCCAGCCAGCAGAGAACGTACGACGGCGTGGTGCGAGCCGTAACGATCACGAGATCCCCACGCCGGACGCCGCGGTCGCGGAGTCGCTCCGCAACCCGGACCACGTGAGCGGCTGCACCGCCGAAGGACAGCGTCCCATCGTCCGCATGAAGCCACGTTGCGCCGGCGTCCCTTTCGATCGCGGCAGTCAACAGACCGGGAATGGTCTCGGGAACCGGCACCCTCATCCCCCGAGTCTGTCTGACCCGTTGTGACCGGAGCAACAACCGCAAGACGACGCACGACGGGCGGCCGACGCCTTGGAGGTGGCCAGGCCGCGCAACCCTTCCAGCGCACGTCAGGGCGGGCTCTCGTCCGTAGGGCTTACCTGTGTGCCACCTGCGGGCTACGGTGTAGGTAGTTGAAGGCGATATCAGATACCAGGGGATTGGGGGCGGGCGATGCCCACTGACGTCGAACTGGCTGGGCTCGAGGAGCGGCGCGCAGAGCTGCGGGAAAAGTATCTCAAGTCTGCGAAAGACCGTCCCGCGACACCGGGGCGCGGCATACACCACGCCGCGTTGATCTGCTCCGACGTGGAGCGGACGATCCAGTTCTACCAGGATCTGCTCGGGTTCCCGCTGGTGGAGCTGGTGGAGAACCGTGACTATCCCGGGTCTTCGCACTTCTTCTTCGACCTGGGCAACAAGACCCTGCTGGGCTTCTTCGACTTTCCGGGGCTGGGCCTCGAGCCGGGCGTCGAGTCGATCGGCAGCGTGCAGCACATTGCCATCTCCTCCCCGCGGGACCGGTGGGAGGAGGTCCGCGCTCGTCTCGACGAGGCCGGGGTGCCGTACGCCGGACCGGATCGCGGCATTGAGGAGTCGATGTACTTCAAGGACCCCGACGGCATCCAGATCGAGCTGCTGAGCGATCCGCTGATGTACTTCGGTGGCCTCCAGCTCGACGAGTAGCCACACGCTCGCGAGCCATCCTGACTCACCACAGGAGAGGTGTGGGACATGAGTGAGTGGAACGCGATGACCTTCGAGGGCAAGGACACCATCCTGCGGGTGGTGCGCGAGCAGGCCGCCTCGATGTTCACGATGATCGAGGATCCGGCGACCTGGGAGGCACCGACCGCGTGCATGGGCTGGACGACGCGTGACGTCGTCGGCCACATCGTCGACACCACGGAGGGCTACTTCCGTGCGTTCGCCGCGGCTCGTGGGGAGGGCCCGGAGGCTCCGGCACATGGGCTGACGGTGATGGCTGAGCTCGCCAACCAGGGGGCCACTGCGTTCCGGTCGGTGTCCCAACAGGAGATGGTGCAGCGCCTGCACGACGACTTCGACACGATGCAGGGGATCCTCGCGCCGCTCGATGCCGAGGACTGGACCGGGATGATGGTGACCCACGCGTACATGGGTCCGGTCCCGGCCTTCTTCTTCGCGGCCGGCCAGTTGATGGACTATGGAGTGCACACCTGGGACCTGCGGGAGGGGCGAGGCATGGTGCACGCCCTGAACGGCGATGTTGCGGATCTGTTGGTGCCGTTCATGTTCGCCCTGTGGCAGGGCACCTGTCGCACCGATACCGTCACCGAGCCGTTCGACGTCGGCATCCGTGTCGGTGGGCGCAACGGGGGCGACTACAAGGTTTCGGTCAGCGACGACGGCATGAGGTACGAGCTCGGCGAGATCGATGACCTGCCGGCGGTGATCGAGTTCGACGCGGCGAGCCTGGTGTTGCGCACCTACAACCGAATGAACTCGGGCACGGTTCGCGGCGACCAGGATCTGGCGGAGCGGTACTTGAACCTGTTCTTCGCGATCTGAGCCCTCACTCCCGTCTCATCCACTTGGAGCGAGGCAGTGCCACACGTTGTGGCACCGTCTCGATCTTGAATCTGTCTCGACGAACCGCTCGTCGACGGGTGCGATCATGCCCGCTGGGGTCATGTCGTAATAGTTGTCGGGGGGAGGCCGCCCTCGCCGCCGCCAGGCAGCCAGACGATGACAGGGCGCTTGCCGCGCCCGGATGAGTGGGAGCCACCGCCGCCTTGGACGGGTCTATTCAGCCGGTAGTCATTCCCGTGCCGGAGATTCGGTAGGCGAATGCGTCTACCTCGGGGTTGGACAGCCGGCCCTGCACAATGCCTTCGATGGTGGGTCGCTACTGCGGCGGCGCGTGGTCGGTTCGGGCCAGAAGCTTGTCGATGACTGCTGCGAGAGCCACCTTTTCCTCCTCGCTGAGGGCGTCGAACATCAGCCGCCTCACCGCCATGACGTGGCCGGGTGCAGCTTCCTCGATCGCTGCACGGCCGTGAGGGGTGATCACGACGAAGGCCCCGCGGCCGTCTTCGGAGCATTCCACCCGCCTCACCAGGCCGCGACGTTCCATGCGCTTGATGTGATGGGAGACCCTGCTGCGCTCCCACTGCAGCAGACGGGCGAGTTCGGTGACCCGTACCCGGCCCTCAGGGTTGTCGGTGAGGTGGACCAGGACCTCGAAGTCCGGCATCGACAAGCCGACGTCTTGCTGCAGTTCACGTTGCAGCGTCGAGGCCAACTCTGCGTTCAGCTTCAGCCAGCCGCGCCACAGGTGCTCCTCCTGCGCGGTCAGCCATCGAACCGCAGAACTCATGTCCTTCATCATATCGGGAATAGGTGACACGTCACGGAGGTTTCAGCCTATGTACGTGACACGTCACCAACCTGGCGGCGTGACTTCGATTCTTCAGGAGCCCAAAATGACCTCCCCCACCACTTTCGCCCCCGCCACCACCCTCGCCGAGCTGTCCGGCACCTACATCCTCGACCCCACCCACACCCGCATCGGGTTTGTGGCCCGGCACGCGATGGTGACCAAGGTCCGCGGCCAATTCAACGACTTCGAGGGCACCGGCGTCGTCGATGCAACCGACTTCACCAAGTCAGCCGTCACCGTAGTCATCCAGGCCGCCAGCATCGACACCCGCAACGAGCAACGTGACGCCCACCTGCGCAGCAACGACTTCCTCGCCATGGACGAGTACCCGCAGATCACCTTCACCTCGACCGGCATTCGACAGACCGGGCCGGCCAGCGTCGAGCTAACCGGCGACCTGACCATCAGGGGCATCACCAAGACCGTCACCGTCCCATTCGAGTTCGAGGGCGCCGCCACCGACCCGTACGGGAACCTGCGCGTCGGCTTCGAGGGCTCCGTGGTCATCAACCGCAAGGACTACGGCGTGACCTGGAACGTCGCGCTCGAGACCGGCGGCGTCCTGGTCAGCGACAAGATCACCCTCGAATTCGAGGTCTCCGCCATCAAGACCGCCTGACCCAGGCACCGTCCTTCGGGGGCGGCTGGGGCCGACCATCTACATTCGGCCGGCCCCGGCCGCCCCACAAGAACCAGCGGATACCTGGCGCATTCTTCACGAGGGCAATGGCGGCGCGGTGCGTCTGGTCCCGAGACCGAGGCGATTCCGTCTATCCGAGTGCGCGATCTGAGGCATCATCTGCTTGAAGCCGTCCGCGCGCGCGAGGTCTGCGCGTCCGAGCTGGCGTTGAACGTCTCCCACACCCGGGTGGAGTTATGGCAGCCCCCGCTGTCGGTCGGACCGCAGACGCGAACGAGTGAGTCGCCCGGACCGAACCGGCTGACCTGCGATGTCGTCGCGGCCACGACAGGGAAGTGTCATGACCTCGAGGAGTGGGCACGTCTAGGGTGAAGGGGCTAAGTCCTTGATCGGCTGGAAGGATCGTCATGGCCATCACCGAGAGTGACCTGTCTGGCCTGAGCGGCGGCAACGTCGTCACCACCTCCGGCGACAAGATCGGCAGCATCGATCAGATCTACCTCGACGATCAGACCGGCGAGCCGAGCTTCGTCTCCGCCAACACCGGCCTGCTCGGCATGTCGCAGTCCTTGATCCCACTGCGGGACGCGACCATCCGCGATGGCGATGTCGTCGTTGGCTATGACAAGGACATGGTGACGAACGCACCACGGCTCGAGGACGACGAAGGCAGCCTGTCGCGGGGCCAGCAGGAGAAACTGTACGACTACTACGGCATCAGCGACGACGCCACCAAGACCGACGCGGCCTGGGCCCCCGCAGAGGATCTGGATACGACGACGGACGAGGCGACCACCGGCACTACCGGAGGACACCCTGAACGCCCGAACGACGCGCCCGCGACGACCGAGAGGTGACGACCGCTACGCCGGTGGTTACGCCAGCGCCGATCAGCCGCTGGCCGTGAGACCTACGGGCCGACCACCGCCGACGTGATGACCTTGTTCGACGGCATCCTGAGGCGTTAGGAGTTACGCCGTCACCCTCGTCAGACGCCTTCCGCCAGTCAAGTAGACGCCAGTTCGTGTCACGAGTGGTGTCACGCGGTGATATTCGACTCCGTCGAGGACCTGCGCGCCCGGATTGACGACTCTGAGCTTCCGGTCACCCCGGACTCGGTCCTCGTTCTCTGGCTGCGGCCCCGAGGGGATACCCGGGCATGCCGGAAGTAGCGAATCTCCCGCTGCCGGAAAGGCGCTCGAATTCGGCGTACGAGAACATGGTCCGGAGGTGCGACGGGCGGATGAGCGGCACGGCGTACGGGACAGTGGTGCTCCATGTGGCGCCGGAGGCGGCCGCTGGGGCCCGCTCGCCTGGTCCAGGACGGCGATCCGATCGTGCTGGACGTCCCGCGGTGTCTGCTGAGCTGGACGTCGCCGAGGATGAGCTGGTCCGACGGATCCCGGCGTCGAGCGTCACCGGGGGTTCGCCGCACCGGACCGCGGCTGGGTGCGCCTGTACGTTGACCATGTGCAACAGGCCGACACCGGAGCGGACCTTGACTTCCTTCTGGGCGCGAGCGGACACGGCGTGGCCCGGGAGTCCCATTGACCACCATGGCGACCGGCCTGGTCCGGCTGGAGGTCGGTGGCGAGGCCGTCTGGGCGGTTCGGACGCCTGACGGTGACGCCCCGCTGCGGGTCGGCTTGGACGACCTGCTGCGGCAACCGCTCGTCGACGCGCAGGCGACCGTCGCGGCCGCCGGCGACGCCTCCGACCTGGGCGGCGTCCTCCTTGCACCGGTGGAGTCCCAAGAGGTGTGGGGAGCCGGCGTCACCTACGAGCGGAGCCGCGACGGCCGGATCGAGGAGTCGACCGAGGGCGGCGTCTACGACCGGGTCTACGTGGCCCGGCGGCCAGAGGTGTTCTTCAAGGCAACGGCGCCGCGGGTGGCCGGTCCCGGACAGCCCGTCGGAGTCCGGGCCGACTCACCGTGGAACGCGCCGGAACCCGAGCTCGGCCTGGTGATCAACACTGCCGGCGAGATCTTCGGGTACGTGATCGGCAACGACGTGAGCAGCCGCTCCATCGAGGGGGAGAACCCGCTCTACCTACCGCAGGCCAAGGTCTACGACCGGTCCTGCGCGCTCGGACCGGGGATCGTGCCGGTCTGGGCCGCGCCCGCTCCGCCGTTCGACATCTTCTGCCGGGTCGACCGGGGGGGCGACGTCGCGTTCACCGGGACAACCAGTACTGCCCATCTCGTCCGGGGGTTCGAGGAGCTGACCGGCTGGCTGACCGCCGCCCTCACGTTCCCGGCTGGCGCCATCCTGCTGACCGGGACGGGCATCGTGCCCGACGAGTCGTTCAGCCTCCAGCCGGGCGACGTGGTGACCATCGATGTCGCCGGTCTCGGCACCCTCGCCAACCCAGTCGTTCTCGTCGGCCGGGCCCTGGACTAGCAACTTCCAGCGGCGCACACTGTTCAATCCATGCCATGCCAGGGCCTCCGAACTGAGTCGGTGCCCCCTGGTGCCACCCATGGGCTCTCAGGACCTGCCGCGGATTCCATATAACCCCAGGTCAGGCCGGGGTTCGTACTGGTGCGCGAGGGGGGATTTGAACCAGGCTCAACCCACGCTCGCCATTCCGGAATCTGCCAGTTTGAGCGTGAAATGAGCTCCCGTTGACTCCCGTCTCATCTTCATGCCGCGGACATGGGCGCGGTACTTCGAGTACGCGCCGCTGCTTCAATCGCTGCCCAAGCGCGTCCTGACGACTTCGCGGTCTCTCAGGCTGACTCGACAATCTAGGCCCCAAGGTTGCCGATACTTGGACGTGACCCACACCGCTGTCGCCGTCGGCTGAAACTGACCCCGTGTCGTCGCCGGAAAACCTGACCCCTTTCGTTTGAGCCTGGCTCTTTCCGGGCCGGGAGGACCGAAGGGATGTTGGATGTGGAGGACTGGGCTGAGATTCGCCGGTTGCATCGCAGCGAGCGGGTGCCGATCAAGGTGATCGCTCGAGCGTTGGGGATTTCGAAGAACACGGTGCGGGCGGCGTTGCGCAGCGACGGCCCGCCGAAGTGTGTGCGGGCGCCGCGGGGGTCGGTGGTGGATGCGGTGGAGCCTCGGATCCGGGCGCTGTTGTCGACGTGTCCGACGATGCCGGCCACGGTGATCGCGGAGCGGATCGGCTGGAGTCATGGGATGACGGTGCTGTCCGGGCGGGTGCGGGAGTTGCGGCCGATCTTCCTGCCGCCGGATCCGGCCTCTCGCACCGGCTATGTGGCGGGGGAGATCGCTCAGCATGATTTCTGGTTCCCTGACATCGAGGTGCCGGTCGGGTTCGGGCAGACTCGTACGGCCAAGCAGCTGCCGGTGTTGACCATGGTCAGTGCGTATTCGCGGACGTTGTTCGCCCGGCTGATCCCGACCCGGCGGGCCGAGGACCTGTTCTGCGGCTGGTGGGCTCATCTGCAGCAGTTGGGGGCGGTGCCCAAGGTGCTGGTCTGGGACGGTGAGGGAGCGGTCGGGCAGTACGGCGGCGGCCGGAACAAGCTGACCGCCGAATGTCACGCCTTCCGGGGCACGCTGGGGGCGAAGGTGCTCATTCTGCGGCCGCGTGATCCGGAGGCGAAGGGGATCATCGAGCGGGCCATGACTATCTGGAGACCTCCTTCCTGCCCGGCCGCAGCTTCACCGGCCCGGCCGACTTCAACACCCAGCTGGGCGACTGGTTGGAGCGGGTGAACCGGCGACCGCGGCGGGCGCTGGGCTGCGCGCCGTGTGATCGAATCGTCGCCGACCGGCAGCAGATGCTCGCTCTGCCGCCGGTCCCGCCGGCGACCGGCTGGCGGGGTTCGCTGCGGCTGCCGCGGGATTACTACGTGCGGTTGGACGGCAACGACTACTCGGTGCATCCCTCGGTGATCGGCCGCCGGATCGAAGTGGTGGCTGACCTGGACCGGGTGCGGGCCTTCTGCGACGGCCGGCTGGTCGCCGACCACGTCCGGGTGTGGGCGCGGCATCAAAGCCTGTCCGATCCCGACCATGTGGTCGCGGCGAAGCGGCTGCGGCTGGACCGGATCGGGCGGCTGCGTCCGGCCCCGGAGCCGGAGGTCGAGATCCGCTGCCTGGCTGACTATGACACCGCCCTCGGTGTCGAGGTTGACGGCGGGGTGGCGTGATGGCCAGCAGCAGCCGCGCCACCAGCCCGGCCGCGCGGGATCTGACCGGGGAGATCGCGTTCCTCACCCGGGCATTGAAGGCGCCGACGCTGCGGGAGTCGGCGGCCCGGCTGGCCGACCGGGCCCGATCGCAGTCCTGGTCTCATGAGGAGTTCCTGGTCGCCTGCCTGCAACGGGAGGTGGCCGCCCGCGAAGCCCACGGCGGCGAGGGCCGGATCCGCGCCGCCCGGTTCCCCGCGAGGAAGAGTTTGGAGGAGTTCGACTTCGACCACGCCCGCGGCCTGAGACGCGACCTGATCGCGCACCTCGGCACCCTCGACTTCGTCGCGGCCAAGGACAACGTGGTGTTCCTCGGCCCGCCCGGCACCGGCAAGACCCATCTTGCGGTCGGACTCGCGATCCGCGCCTGCCAAGCCGGGCATCGGGTGCTGTTCGCCACCGCCTCCGAGTGGGTGGACCGGCTCGCCGCCGCTCACCACGACAGCCGGCTGCAGGCCAAGCTGGTCCGGCTAGGCCGATACCCGCTGATCGTGGTTGACGAAGTCGGCTACATCCCGTTCGAACCCGAAGCGGCGAACCTGTTCTTCCAACTCGTCAGCTCACGCTATGAGCGGGCCAGCCTGATCGTCACCAGCAACAAGCCGTTCGGCCCCTGGGGCGAGGTCTTCGGCGACGACGTCGTCGCCGCTGCCATGATCGGCTGCGGCTGGAGCTGGACCAGAGTCAGCTGGCGATCGCGGGTGCGACTGGCCACACCACCAGCCTGCTGCGGTTGCCTTACAGCTCCGGCGTGGACGGCATCGGGTCCTCGGACTGGGCGGCGATCCGCGCGTCGGGCAACTACCGGGTCGTGTACGCCGACCTCGACACCCACGACTGGTCGCGGCCCGGCGTCGAAGCGATCATCCGGGCCGGGCTGCCCGCGGACGGCCGCGGCGCGATCGTCATGCTGCACGATGGCGGCGGTGACCGGGAGCAGACGGTCGCCGCGCTGGATGGCTTGATCACTGAGCTGATGAGCCGCGGCTATGTCTTCGACACGGTGACGGGAGCGGTCGGATTGTCCTCGCCGTGGCATGCCGCATCGGGTGTTCAGCGTCTGCAGGGCGAGGTGGTGAGTGTGGCGGTCCGGGTCGCCGGCTGGTTGACCGAGGCGATCAAGGTCGCGTTCCTCGTGCTCGCCGCACTGGCGGTCGTCCGGACTCTGCTGCTGTTGGCGCTCGCCCGACGACACGCCCGGCTCGGTCCGCCGGGCCCACCTGCGCGCCGGTGGCGACTACCGCCGGTGTCGGTGATCGTGCCCGCGTACAACGAGGAAGTCGGCATCGCCGCGACCGTCCGATCCATGATCGCCAACGACTACCCGGATCTCGAGGTGATCGTGGTCGACGACGGCTCGACCGATGCGACCGCAGCAGTGGTTGCGGCCCTCGGGCTGGACGGGCGTACGCCTGATCCGGCAGGCCAACGCGGGCAAGCCTGCGGCCCTCAGCACCGGGATCGCTGCCGCCCGGCACGACGTCCTGGTGTTGGTCGACGGCGACACGGTCTTCGAGCCTGAGGCCATCCGGGCGCTGGTCGCGCCGTTCGCGGACCCGGATGTCGGCGCCGTGTCCGGCAACACCAAGGTCGGCAACCGGCGAGGGCTGCTCGGCCGCTGGCAGCACATCGAATACGTCATCGGGTTCAACCTTGATCGGCGGATGTTCGATGTGCTGCGCTGCATGCCGACCGTGCCCGGCGCGATCGGCGCATTCCGGCGCGATGCGCTCGCCGATGCGGGCGGGTTGGCCCGAGACACGCTGGCCGAGGACACCGACCTGACGATGGCGATCATCCGGGCCGGCTGGCGGGTGGTGTACGCGCCCGAGGCCCGAGCATGGACCGAAGTGCCCGCCACCCTCGGACAACTGTGGCGTCAGCGCTACCGCTGGTGCTACGGGACCATGCAAGCGATGTGGAAGCACCGCGGGTCAGTGTTCGAGTCGGGGCCGGGTGGTCGGCTCGGGCGCCGCGGGCTGCCATACCTGCTCGCCTTCCAGGTGGTGCTGCCGTTGCTCGCGCCGGTCGTCGACGTGGCGACCATCTATTCGATCCTCACCTCACCGACCCTCGCCATGTTGTGGATCTGGCTGGCCTTCCTGGGTCTACAGCTGGTCGCCGCCGTGTACGCGTTCCGGCTGGATCGGGAGCCGCTCGGCCCGTTGTGGAGCCTGCCCGCTGCAGCAGTTCGTCTACCGGCAGATGATGTACCTGGTGGTGATCCAGTCACTCGCCAGTGCCCTCTACGGGCTTCGGCTGCGCTGGCAGGTGATCCGGCGGACCGGGGAGATGGTCAGTCAGCTGAGCGATGTCGCGATGCCAGCCAGGAGATAGCGGAGGCCGCGCTCGAAGAGGCGGTCGATGTCGAAGTCATTGTCACCATTGACGAGCCGTTGGAGTGAGGAAGTCGCCGGCGGGCGCCAGTTGTTGTCGCTGCGGCGTCTGCGCCGCTATGAACTCCTTACCAGTGACGCAGGTACGGCCACCGCTGACGCCTCGGCTTTCAGGTGCCGCGGATTCCATATAACCCCAGGTCAGACCGGGATTCGTACTGGTGCGCGAGGGGGGATTTGAACCGGGCGCGACCCACGCTCGTATTGTCTGAATTAGCCAGTTTGAGCGTGAAATGAGCTCCCGTTGACTCCCGTCTCATCCAGTTGGAGCGCGGCACGTGCCACACGTTGTGGCACCGTCTCGATCTTGACTTCATGTCCAACGAATCGAACATTGGACGGCTGTCAGCCTATACAGGTGATCCTGCTGACGACGGACGTCTACGTTGGCACGAAGGCCGCCAGCACGTGGGCGGCAGCGGTCCTGGCGTCTCTTGGCTAGTGCCTGCCGCATGGGGATGGCGTTCCCGTCCGTGTCGAACACGTAGAGCCGGAGCGGCGGCACAATCCTAGCTACGTTCGATGACAGGCTGACGGTGCTCACGGTTTGTCAGTCGAGCGTGATGACGACCTTGCCTTTGGCGCGGCCCTGCTCGACGTAGGCCAGCGCCTCGAGGGTCTGGTCAAAGGGGAACGTCTTGTCGATGATGGGGCGGAGATGGCCGGCGTCGTAGAGGGCGGCCAGCTCGCGCAGCTGGGCACTGTTGGCCTGCATGAACAGGAATGAGTAGCTCACACCCAGCTTCCGGGCGCGCTTGCGGACCTTTCGGCTCAGCAGCCCCATCAAGACGCCCATGAACCTCGGCGCTCCGAGCTGGTTCGCGAACCCGGCGTCCGGCGGGCCGGTCACGCTGATCGCCTGTCCGCCGGGCTTGAGAACCGTGAGGGACTTCTCGAGGTTCTCGCCCCCGAGCGAGTCCAGCACGATGTCGTAGCCGGAAAGGACCTCGGCGAAGTCCTCCTTTGTGTAGTCCACGACGACGTCTGCACCGAGGCTGCGCACCAACTCCGCCTTCTTTCCACTCGCGGTCGTCGCCACCGTGGCGCCGAGGTGCTTGGCGAGTTGGATCACGGTCGACCCCAGGCCCCCGGAGCCGGCGTGGATGAGGACCCTCTGGCCAGGTTTCAGACGGGCGCGATCAACCAGGGCCTGCCAGGCGGCTAGCGACACCAGCGGCACCGCGGCCGCCTCGCGCAGGGTGAGCGAGGCTGGCTTGGGCGCGACATCGTCCTGGTCGATCGCGATGTATTCCGCGAAGGTCCCGATCCGCAGGTCGCGGGGGCGGGCATAGACCTCATCGCCCACCTGGAAGTCGCTTACGACGGAACCGACCCTGGTCACCACGCCGGCGACGTCGTGGCCGAGCACGAACGGGGTCCGGTACTTCAGGAGCCGTTTGAACTCGCCGTTGCGGACCATCATGTCCAGCGGGTTGACGCTGGCGGCGCTCACCTTGACCAGCACGTCACCGTCGCCGACCTCGGGCTCGGGTACGTCGGCGGCGCGCAGTCCGTCCTTGCCGTACTTCTCGACGACGAATGCCTTCATGACCCTTCCCCTGTCAGAGGAACTCGAGAGCCCGCTGGACGAAGTCCTCGTGGAACTGGAACACGCCACCGTGCCCGGCGTCGGGATAGATGACGAGTTGGCTGTTGGGGAGTCGGCGGTGGAGGTCGACGGTGTTCTTGGTGGGCACCATCTTGTCGTTGTCACCGTTCATGACGAGCACCGGCTGGAGGACGCTCGCGAGGTCTGCTGGCTTCTGTTGACCCCATCGGTGGATGGCCGTGAGCTGGGCGCGGAATGAGCGCACCGAGATGGCCTTGTCGCGGTCGTTGGTACGTTCCTTCAACCGGGCCAGGAACTGCTTGCCGGCCCGGCGCCCGTTCGCGGTTCTGGTGAAGAAGAGGAACTGCTTGGGGTCCTGGCGGGTGAGCAGTCCTCGCGCGGTGTCGAGGTAGGTGATACGGGTCACCTTGTCGATGCCTTCGCCGCCCGCAGGGCCGGTTCCGGCGATGATCATCTTGCGCACCAGCTGCGGGTGCTGCTGTGCCATGACCTGGGCGATCATGCCGCCCATGGACAACCCGAAGAGGTCGACCTGATCGAAGCCGAGGGCGCGGATGAAGGTGGCGGCGTCCCTGGCCATCTCCTCGATGGTCGTCGGCGTGGACCCGCTGGAGGCACCGACACCTCGGTTGTCGAAGGTGATGACCCGATGGTTGACGGCGATACCGTCCATGACTCGGGGATCCCAGTTGTCCAGAACCGCGGCCAGGTGGGTGAGGAAGACCACCGGCACCCCCGTGCTCGGACCGAGCTGGCGGTAGGCAAACTCCACGCCGCCGGCGTTGATGGTGCGTGTCGGCGCGTTCTGCCACGTCGCGTTCAAAGCTGCACCGGTGGATGCGTGGACCGACGTCATCGCTTCTCTCCTTGCGCACTTCGTCAGGATTAGATTATGGTCATAATATCATAGTACGGTCATAATGCAATGGTGTGACGCGAACACGTCCCACACGACACGATCGAGAGCAGTTCGGCGAGAGAGGTCGCATGCGCTACAACACCGACCACAAGCAGGCCACCAGACAACGGATCCTCGAAGCCGCCGGACGACGCTTCAAACAAGAAGGCATCGACGGCGCCGGCGTGGCCGCTGTGATGTCCGACGCAGGCCTGACCAACGGCGCCTTCTACGCCCACTTCGCGTCCAAGGAAGATCTCGTCGCGAACGTGCTCGCCGACCAGCTGCGCGCCCAACGCCAAAGCTTCGATGCCCAACCCCCGGACCGGCAGGGACTCGAAGCGTTCATCCGCTCCTACCTGTCCCCGCAGCACCGCGACCAGTACGCCGACGGCTGCCCGTCGGCTGCGCTGCTTGACGAGATCGCCCGCCGCCCCGCCGCCACCAAACAGGTCTTCACCGACGAACTGATGGGCGTCATCGACGACATCGCGTCGCGTCTCGACCCCACCGACGCCGAGGCAGCTCGAACCGACGCGCTCACCCTCTTCGGACTGATGATCGGCACCCTGCAACTCGCCCGGGCGCTCACAGACCGCGACCTGTCCGATCAGCTCCTCGCCCGTGGTGTCGAGAAGGCGATGAAGTTGCTGAACACCCGGCCATGACCACGAGGCAGACGGCACACCTGGGGCCACACGATCGCCGCCGCCGAAAGCGTCGCCCCACTGAGTCTGTTGTGTGCCTTAGTCAGGGGTTCGCGCTGGTGGCTCTCGGGACACTGGTCCTGCTGTCGTCGTGACTGCCGCGACTAGGCGTGACCGAGGCTATGGGCGGCGAGGCGATCGGTTCGAGGGCTGGCATCGAAGGTTGATGACGGTGCTGGGGTGACGATCTCGTCGATCCGGTCGAGCACGTCGGCGAACATGTGGATATCGGACGCGGGCAGCTGGGATTCGAGGTGCTCGAGGTTGCGCGGACCGATGATGGCTGAAGTGACGGCGGGGGTGGAGGAACGCAATGGCCATCTCGATCAGCGACAGCCCCGCGCATCCCCGAGCTGCCCGAGCGCCTCCGCCGCCTCCGATGGGCTATCTATTGGCCAACCGAGTCCTGATCCTGACCATGCTCATCTCGGCGTCCGGAGACGTTCCTGGCGGAGACCTCCAGACCGTTGCAGACACCGTCAGTCGCTGGAACTTCATAGTTGGTGTTCGGATGCACCAAACGGCCGGGGCTCGTGCGGCCTGGATGCGGCCCTGAGCCATGATCATCATCCCCATGTGCTCCGAGCGATGCGTGTGGGCATCACCTTCCGTTCCGCCCGGATGCGCTTGGCCGGCTCTCCAGCAGTGACCATGCGGGACTCAGGCTGGGCTGGTCGAGTCGGCGTCATGACGGCCTGGGTTTGATCAACGGTGAGCGCGTCCCCGGTGGCTCGACTGCGCCTTCGAGAGCTCCCGGAGGCGATACGACTTCGGCCATGACCCGGCCCGGCAGCCGGCGGCGGGGAGACATCGCGCTCCCAGTCCGCCGCCCTCACCCGGTTGACAACCTGTGTGGTTTGGAATTGACTTGAAAGGCTACGTTCCGTAGCCATCCCGGGACTATCTTCGCCGCCTCGGACCGCGACCCTAGAGCATCCGCACTCGCTGGGAATATCGTTCAGAACTGAGTCGTGTTCTGCCTCACCGTGGCCGACCACCGGCTCACCATCGGCCGTCTGACGCGGCACCCCGACGGCCGTTTGACGTGGTAACCGCCGCACAAAGGGATGGCAATGTTGGTCCCCTCCTCATGGTGCGCCTCGAGGCTGCTCTAGTAGCTCACAACATGATCTGCGCTCCGGAGGATGCTTCCGGCACTTGCCCGGGAGGCATCTTCCCTAGTAAAGCGCCCGTTTAACGATTGAACTAAACGGTTTAGCATTCCAATTCCTCAGCGGACCATTCCGTAAGATTTGGTGATTCACGACAGAGGTTCGCATCCCTTCAGGCACTTTTCCGCTATGGGGGTTGACATCTGAGCCTGCGGGGTCCACGATGCAGCTAGGAGCCAAAAGGATGGGGCACCGGAGCTGATGGCTGGACGGGCGACGATCAAAGATGTTGCAGAACGTTCTGGCGTCTCCATCACTACGGTCTCGCACGTCCTGAACGATCTGCCAGGGAAACGGGTAAGCCCAACGACGCGCTCCCGGGTGCTGAAGGTGGCTGGCGACCTGCATTACCGGCCGAACCGGCTCGCCAAAGGCCTTCGGACCCACCGCACCCAGATGATCGGGTTCTTGTCGGATCGGGTGACCACCACCCCGTTCGCGGGCCGGATGATCCTCGGCGCCCAAGACGCCGCGACAGATGCGGGGTCATTACTGGTGCTCCTCAGCTCCGGCGATGATCCCGAACTAGAAGAGCGGGAGGTCCAGGCGCTTCTGGAGCACCAGGTGGACGGCATCGTCTACGCGCTCTTCTACCACCGGATCGTGACCCCGCCGGCCAGCCTCCGCGACGGGCCAGTGGTTCTGCTCGACGCCCGCACAGCTGACGGCACGATCAGCTCGGTAGTGCCCGATGAGGTCGGGGGCAGCCGAGCGGCAGTGGAGGAACTCCTCGCGGTCGGGCATCGTCGCATCGGCTTCGTCAACAACTGCGACGACATACCGGCCCGCAGCCTTCGTCTTGCGGGTTATCGGCAGGCTCTTGAGGTCTACGGAGTGCCTTTCGACAACAGCCTGGTGATTGAGCGGTCTGCAAACGCAAGCGGGGGCTACTCGGGGGCGATCGAGCTGCTGGGTCGGTCCGAGCGGCCGACCGGGATCTTCTGCTTCAACGACCGGACCGCTATGGGGGTCTACCAGGCAGCCAACGCGCTTGGTCTGGCGATCCCCGACGATCTGTCAGTGGTCGGGTTCGACAACCAGGAACTGATCTCCGACAATCTCTGGCCAGGACTGACGACGATCGCCCTGCCGCACTACGAGATGGGTCAATGGGCGGTGAAAACGCTGCTCGAGCAGATTGAGTCACAACCGCCCTACCCGCCTGCTAACGCCTTGATGTCTTGCCCGGTCGTTCGTCGAGGGTCGGTCGCCGCCCCAGCAGCCGCCGTTCGTGCGCCAATCATCCCGACAAGCGGGTTCGCGCGTCGGCCGGGAGGTGAGCCGAAACCACCCTGACCGTTACGTCGAACCTTAAAGGGCTCGCCGACTCCTTGGAGCCGGCGAGCACCTACAAACGTCGAGGGCATCCGTTGCAGCGGACAGCCCCTCGGCCCGGATCTGCCGGACCCCTTTCCCTATTGGAGGAACTCGTGAAACCACGTCTCACTAGGCGCCTCGCAGCGATGATGTTAGTTGCTGCTGTGCCCCTATCCCTAACTGCCTGCGCAAAGGGAGGCAGTTCCAGCACGTCAGGCAATGAAGAGTCCGGTGGCGGCGGCACGCTGACGCTGTGGACCCACAGCGCTGGGAACAAGAACGAGCTGGCGTCGATCAAGACGATCGTCGACGATTTCAACGCCAGCCAGACCAAGTACAAGGTGGAGGTCCAGGCGTTTCCGCAGGAGTCCTACAACCAGTCGGTTGCCGCGGCGGCGGCCGCGAAGAAGCTGCCCTGCATTCTCGACATCGACGGGCCGAACGTGCCGAACTGGGCGTGGGCCGGTTATCTGGCGCCGCTGGAGGGCATGGACGACGTCTTGTCGAAGTACCTGCCCTCGACCGTCGGCAAGTACAAGGACAAGTACTACTCCTACGGTTATTTCGACGTCGCGCTTAACATGACCAGTCGGAAGTCTGTGCTCAAGAAGTACGGCATCCGGGTGCCTACGGTCGATGAACCATGGACCGGTGATGAGTTCATGGCTGGCCTGAAGAAGATCAAGGACTCGGGCGACTTCGTCAACCCGCTTGACCTGGCGACCGGCAGCACCGGCGAGTGGTGGCCGTACGCGTACTCGCCGCTCCTGCAGAGTTTCGGCGGCGACCTGATCAACCGCAACGACTACAAGTCCGCCGAGGGCGTGCTGAACGGTGACAAGGCTCTCGCCTGGGCTGCCTGGTTCCGCGGGCTGGCAACCGACAAGCTAATGCCGTTGAAGTCCGGCGCCGATCCAGGCAAGGACTTCCTCAACGGCAAGACCGCCATCTTGTACAACGGCTCGTGGGGAGCGGCGGACGGCCGCAAGAAGTTCGGCGACGACATCGTGTTCCTGCCGCCGCCGGACTTCGGCACCGGTCCGAAGATCGGTGGCGCGTCCTGGCAGTGGGGCATGTCCACCAACTGCGGTGACAACACCGCGGGCGCGATGGAGTACATGAAGTTCGCCTCGACCGACAAGTACGTGGCGATGTTCGCCACCTCGGCCGTGGCCATCCCGAGCACCGATGCCGCCGCGGCGACGGTCGAGGGCTACGAAACGGGCGGGGAAAACGACATCTTCCGCCAGCTCTCCAAGAAGTTTGCGGTCGTGCGACCCGTCACACCTGGCTATCCGTTCATCGCGACCGAGTTCACCAAGACCGCTCAAGACATCCTCAACGGCGCCGATCCCCAAAAGGCGCTCGACCAGGCCGTCAAGAACATCGACGACAACCAAGAAGCCAACGGCTTCTTCGAGTAGCCCGGATTCCCGCGGCGGAGGGGGGCCGCCTCGCTCCCCTCCCGCCGTGGCCATGTCTCGTCCTGAGTTAGGAGAGCTGCGTTGTGACCACCTCCACCTTCAAGCCCGCGGTGCCGGCCCAGCCGGCCGCCCCGCCAGCCCGCGCCAAGCGCGCCGGCAGGCGCCCCGGAACAGTCGCCTTCTTGATGTTGGTGCCGGCCGGGGTGCTGATCCTCACCTTCTTGATCGTGCCGATCGTGCTGACCTTCGGCCTCGCCTTCACCAACGCCCGGCTGATCTCCCCGCAACCGGCGAGATTCATCGGCTTCGACAACTTCGTCCGGCTGTTCGACAGCGACACCTTCTATGCCTCGCTGCGCAACACCTTGGTCTTCGCCATCGTGATCGTGCCGGTGCAGTCGGCGATCGCCCTCGGCCTCGCGATGCTGATCAACGTCAAGATGCGCGGAGTCAACTTCTTCCGCACGATCTACTTCCTGCCGGTCGTCACCTCGATCGTCGTGGTCTCCATCCTGTGGCTGTTCCTCTACCAGCCCAACGGACTGATCAACGCCCTGCTCGCCAACGTGGGCATCCAGGGACCGGACTGGCTCGGCAACCCGAACACCGCGCTGTTCGCGATCATTGTCTTGTCGATCTGGCAGGCGGTCGGGTTCCACATGGTGATCTGGCTCTCCGGGCTACAAACCATCCCCGGTGAGCTCTACGAGGCGGCCTCGATCGACGGCGCCAACCCCTGGCAGCAGTTCGCCTACGTCACCTGGCCCGGCCTGCGGCAAACCGCGACCTTCATCCTGATCACCATCACCATCTCCGCCTTCGCCCTGTTCTCCCAGGTCAACATCATGACCCAGGGCGGACCCCTCGACGCCACCACGACACTGGTCTTCCAGGCCGTCCGCACCGGGTTCCAGCAACAGCAAACCGGCTACGCCGCGGCCATCTCGCTGGTCTTCTTCATCCTGGTGCTCGTCGTCTCGCTGATCCAGCGCTACCTCACCCGTGACAAGGATGCCCGCTGATGACCGATCTGATGCCCCGCGCCGCCGGCGAGGAACCGCACGCCGTTCCCGACGACCACCTCGGCCACGTCGCCGACCCGGCGCCAGTCGTGCACAAGGCCGGCGAGCACAAGCACCTCGTGCGCAACGTGCTGACCATGATCCTGCGGATCGTGCTGGCCCTGGTGTTCGGCCTGCCGCTGCTGTTCATGATCGTCTCCAGCTTCAAGCCCGATCTGCAGATCTTCTCCGATCTGACCTCGATCAGGGCCTTCCTGCCGATCGGCGACCTGTCCCTGGACAACTACGCCGGCGATCTTCGAACGGGTGCCGTTCGTCCAGTTCCTGATCAACTCGGTGATCATCACCGTCTGCACCGTCGCGTCTCGGGCTGATCGTCAACTCGATGGCCGCGTTCGCCCTGTCCCGGATGCAAGTTCCGGGGGCAGAAGATCATCCTCGGGATCATCCTGGCCACCTTGATCGTGCCGTTCGAGACCATGGCGCTGCCGCTGCTGTGGTGGGTGAACAAGCTGCCGTACTTCGACTTCGTCAACGGCTTCACCCAGGGCTGGCTGGACTCCTACCAGGTGCAGATCGTGCCGTTCATCGCCAACGCCTTCTCGATCTTCCTCTTCTACCAGTACTTCGACTCCATCCCGAAGTCGCTGGACGAGGCGGCAACCGTCGACGGGGCGGGGTGGTTCAGGATCTACCGGAGCGTGATCATGCCGCTGTCCGGACCGGCCATCGCGACCGTGGCGATCCTCACCTTCCTCCCGGCCTGGAACCAGTACCTCTGGCCGCTGATGGTCGTGCAGAGCGAGGAGTTGCGACCGGTCATGGTCGGCATCGACTACTTCAAGCAGCTGAACGTCTCCTGGGGCCAGCTGATGGCGTACGCCAGCATCATCACCGTGCCGGTGCTGATCATGTTCATCGCCTTCCAGCGCTCCTTCATCAACTCCATCGCCTCCTCCGGCGTGAAGGGCTGACAGTGTTCAGCCTCCCCGAGGCTTGGGTGTGGGACTTCTGGCTCGTCGACGACGGCCAGAAGTACCACCTCTTCTTCCTCTACGCCTCCCGAGCCCTGCACGATCCCGACCATCGTCACTACCGGGCATCGGTCGGCCACGCCATCTCCGACGACCTGATCCGGTGGGAACGGGTAAGAGACGCTCTGGTCCGCAGCGATGCTCCAGCATTCGACGATCTGGCGATCTGGACCGGGTCAGTGGTGCGTCACCCCGACGGCACCTGGATCATGTTCTACACCGGCGCCACACTCACACCCGCCGGAAACGTCCAGAGGATCGGCAGTGCCACCTCCGAAGACCTGCTGACCTGGCGGCGCAACCCGAGCAATCCCCTCCTTCAGGCGGATCCGCGGTGGTATGAGACGCTTGCCGACGGGATGTGGCCCGACGAAGGCTTCCGCGATCCGTGGGTCTTCCCGGATCCGGAGGGAAACGGTTGGCACATGCTGATCACCGCCAGAGCGAACCACGGACCAGCCGACGACCGGGGCGTCATCGGCCACGCCTGGTCACCCAATCTTCAAACGTGGGACCTACATCCACCGCTGACCGATCCCGGCCAGGGATTCGCCCAGCTCGAAGTCGTCCAGACCGCTCGAGTTGACGGGCAGGACCTTCTCATGTTCTCGGCGCTCGCCAAGGACATGTCGATCCAACGGGCCGCCGACACCACCGGCGGCGTCTGGGTCGCCAAAGCAGACACACCACTTGGGCCGTACGACATCTCCGGCGCGCAGCAGCTCACCAACAGCGACCGATACGTAGGCCGGCTCATCAACGACCGACAAACCGGTCAGACCGTGTTCCTCGCCTTCCGCCACGACTCTCACGACGGAACCTTTGTCGGTGAGATCGACGACCCGCAAACAGCCCATTGGGACGGCAGCCGCCTGTGCCTCTCACCCGTCGCCATCGAACTGAGCAAATGACCGTCGAGCCGAATTTGCAAGAGATGCGTCGTGGCGGTCAGGTTGGGGGCCTCGCCGCCCGGTGTCCGACCGGCCGTGTGCTCATGGCGGATGTTGCGCAGCGTGCAGCCGTGTCAGTGACTACCGTTTCCCACGTCCTCAACGACGTGCCGGGGAAACGGATCCGACCTGAGACGCGAGAACGTGTGCGCCAGGCCGCTGACGAGCTCGGTTATGTCCGCAACGAGTCCACCCGAACCCTACGACCGCATCGTTCCCACGTCATCGCCATGGTCGAAGCACGAGGTGGCCATCACCCCGCTCGCCGTGGGGATGATTCTCGGAGCTCAGGCGGCGGCATCACGGTTCGGGTGGCTCATCGTGCACATTCATACCGATCCCACTGCTGAGGACGCCGACATCCATGCACTACGCAAACGTCAGGTCGATGGCTTTCTGTATGTCCGGATGTATCACCAAGACGTCGACCTACCGGTCGCGCTCCAGGGTCTGCCGACGGTCGTTGTTGACGGAACATGCTGCAATCCCTCGATCCCGTCGTAATCGTCCCCGATGAGTTCAACGGGGGCGGAACCGCTACCCGTGAGCTGATCCGCTACGGCCACACCGCAGTCGCCTTCATCAACAATGTCGACGACATCGCGGCGGCCCGAGGACGGTTGCGCGGGCTACCGATCGGCCTTGGACGAGACCGGCCTGGGCTTTCGCCCCGAGTATGTGGTGCGGGAGACTTCAAATGCGGTCGGCGGCCTTCGCGCTGCCCGTCGACTCTTGTCTCAACCCAATCGGCCGAGCGCCATCTTTTGCTTCAACGACCGGGTGGCCATGGGCGTATATCAGGCAGCACACGAACGCTGCCTTCGAATTCCGGATGATGTATCAGTCATCGGATTCGACGAACCAGATCCCCAGTTGGCGACGGTCTCTTTCCCGGCCTGACCACGATCGCCTTGCCGCACTACGAGATGGGTGCATGGGGCGCCCGCACGCTCATCCACCAGCTCGAAGACCCACAGGAAGGCGCCGTTGAACACGTCGCTCTGGCATGCCCCTCTCATTGCACGCGGCTCGATCAGCGAACCCACCACGCGCTTCGAAAGGGCCCTGCGACCGCCGGTCTTGACAACAAATCGAACGGTGAGGAAGGGCCAGGACCTGTCACAGGTCAACTTCGGAGCCCCCGCTCCAGCGATACGGGCCACCCGATCGAGGGGCGGACGGGCCTGGTCCGAGTAGCGGACCGCACCGCCCAGCGGCCGGCCTATCCGACTCCGTGGAGCGGCGCCGGCCCAGGTCCGCCACGGTTGCCAACGACGCCGTACAGCTCGAAGTAGGAAGAGGCGACCCAGATGACCTCAGATCCGCATCTCACCTGGGATGAAATTCTTCCACTCGTTGCGGTTCATCACGAGCTGTTGAACGATGAGGAGATTAGCGACTTCTGTTCTCTGCTTCTGCTTTCCGATCGCGTTCTGATTGCCGGAGATGCTGAGCATATGGCGCCAGCAAGGTTACTTACGGTATGCCTCACTGAGCTCGGGTTCTCCGCCCATACCGCTGACTGCATGGATAGTTCGGAGGTTACGGCTGACGATGCACTTGTCGTGTTCGATCTAACCGGGTCCGAGAGCCTGTGGAGGCTAGTGGAACCGGCCCTGAAGGCCCGCCCCATTCTTCTCGCTGTTGCCGCTGGAACGCTCACTTCCCCGGTGGCTAAACAAGCCGACGTCGCCGTGACACTGCCGATTTGGCCGTCGCCCAGTTGGCGAGACCAACATGTGTATACTACTGGTCTTCAATTGATGTGTCTTCTCATTGTTGACGTTATCAGGGTGAATCTCCTGCAACGCACGCGATGCAACGCATAAGAGGCGCGAACGGGAAATCAACGTCATGTAGCGAGCCGACACATCAACTTGGCATTCCCCAAAAGAATGACGAGCTGCTGGCTGCGGACAAAGCCTCGACTCGCTCGATAGGGAGCGAGTCAAGGTTGCCCTGCAGCGCTACCGCCAGGTCGACCGGAGTTTCCAGATTGTCAGGTCTTCGAGTTGAGCTCGGCCGCCTTGGGAGGACAATCCCTTGGCTGTCCCGATCCGGGAAGATCTGGTCGGTAATGGTGACGCGCCCTCTCCCCTCGAAAACCTCGACCGACGATCGATCAACCAGCACCCGCAGTGTGATGTAACCGTTTCTCAGCTCGACTGGTGCGAATTCCACACTGGGGAAGCTTGGGCTGAAGCTCACGTCTCCTGACCTGGTGCGGTCGACGTAGATCCCACCGCGGTCCACGTCGTAGCCGATCTCGGTGCGCTGCCCGTTCCCGGTCCGCACCCGCAGGCCGAAACTCTCGGCGTTGCGAGCCCGGAACTTGGCTACGATCTCGACGGTGTCCCCCTTCGCCCGCGGGTTGGTCAGCCTGGTTGTCCCCTCCACCAACCTGGTGGACTTCAACGTGTAGGGGCTCTGGCGCAGCTTCTGCAGCTCTCGAACGGGTTCCGACTTCAGCCGCACGTCTTCCCCGACGGTCTGCAGGCCCAGCTGCCGGGGCACGCTCATCGCGCTCCGCCAAGGGTCGGTCGGGATGCTGCCGGCGTACTGCCAGTTGTTCATCCAGGCGATCATGATGCGGCGATTCTTCGGCACGTTGTTGAACGTCACCCCGGCGTAGAAGTCTCGGCCGTAGTCCAGCCAGTGCGCTCGCTGGGTCGCCGACTGAGCCGGCGCGTCAGCGAAGGTGAAGTGATCGGCCAGGATGTGGCCCCAGCCGCCGGTGTTGTTGTCGATGATCTGGATCTGCGCGGTCTCACCCGCCAGCTCACGGACGTCCCAGTTGTCCCAGTCGAGAGTTTCGCTGTTGGGTCCGGTGGTGGTCCGAACGACCTCCCCGTCGACCAGCAGGTTGACTGAGGTCTCCACAGACACCGGAGTCGCGGCCTGGTCAGAGAACATGATGTGGTCCAGCAGGAGGTGCCCCCAACCGCCTTGGTTCTGGTCGACCACGACGATCTGCGCCGACTGCCCTTCGCTATGCGACGCCCGCAGGCCGCTGGCCGACCGCTCAGCGGTCAGCGGTGGCCGCCGCCTCGGCGTCGGTGCGAGGTCGCCGCCGTAGCGTCCGTTGCCCTTCCCGCCGCGTTGAGACCACCACCGACGAGCAGGTTGACATGATCATCATGATCGAGGTAGAAGTCGGTGAGGTAATGGTGCCGGTCGATGCATCGTGATCAGTGAACGTGTTCACCAGCTGCTCACCTTGGTAGCCGCTCACCGTCTGCTGGTCGCCGATCGTGCCTTCAGACGGCCCATCGAGATCACATCCGGATCATCACTGGGCGCGAAGTCATCGGTGCCTACCCAGCCCTCGCCCCAAGGTCTCTCCCTCAAAGTCGGCGAAAACTGTGCCGGTCGGCAATGTGGGATCGAGCGTGGTGCCGGGCACGTGGGGGTGATTGCCACCGCCGACCAGGAAGTTCAGATAGTCGCCGGTGATGGCGAACTCCGGCGACGTGAGGGTGCCGGTGCTGGCGTCGCTGCCATTGCCCTCGGCGGCATGGAAACTGTTGGCCAGCTGGTCTCCCAAGAAGCCCATCACGCCGGCTTGCCCGGGGACGTTGCCGGATGCCGGGCCGTCCCCGAATGCCACACCGGTGGTGGTCCAGGGTGCGAAGCTCGCGTCCTCGAAGTCCTGCAGGACCGTCCCCGTCGGTGGTGTGTAGGTCGGCGGATCATCGGAAGTGAAGGTTGTGCCGTCGAAGTCACCGACGAAGTACTGACCTCCCGAACCCCCGGCGATCGACCCGGGGTTCAAGTTGATCACCAATACCCACTTCACATTGGCGGGGTCGCCGTCCACCGCCAGCGGGAAGAGGTCGGGGCATTCCCAGACACCGCCCACTGCCCCGGCGGGGCCGAACTCGCTGAGGTGGGTCCAGTCCTTCAAGTTAGGTGAGCCGTAGATGTCGGCCTTGCGCTCGACGGCGCGGACCACCACCATCCGCCACTCCTTGGCCGGCGCATACCAGAACACCTTGGGATCGCGGAACTCCCGAGAGTCAATGTTCAACACCGGATTTTCGCTGTACTTCGTCCAGGTTTGACCCTCATCCAGGCTATAAGCGAGTGACTGAGCCTGAATCCCGGGCAGAGTCGGATGGGCACCGGTGTAGGCGCTGGTGTAGATGGCCACCATCGGCGGCTTCGACTTCGTGCCGAACCCGCTGGTGTTGTTGATGTCGACGACTGCGGAGCCGGAGAAGATGTCCTCGATCGACTGGCCCTCTGAGTTGAAGGTCTGTGGGATGGCAACAGGCTGCTCCTCCCAATGCACCAAGTCCTTCGACGTGGCGTGGCCCCAGCTCATGTTGCCCCACTGGCTGCCCTGCGGGTTGTACTGGTAGAAAAGGTGGTAGACGCCCTTGTAGTAGACCAGCCCGTTGGGATCGTTCATCCAGTTCCGTTGCGGGCTGTAGTGGAACTGCGGGCGGTACGTCTGGTTGTACTCAGCTGGTGGCGCGGCGACAGCAGGCGACGGACCGATCGCCAACAGCAGACCGAAGAGACTGATGATCGTGCTGAGCACAAGCCTGCGGCGGGTCCATCCTCGCCGGGCCGGCTCCACATTGACGTCACCTTCGACAATCCTCATTACGCACTGCCCCTTCTACCGACGATAAGAACCCCGAGGCACGACAGCCCCCGAGGGCGTGGTCGCCACTATGAAACTCGCAATTGGGTCCTGTCAAGCGACACGCCAGCGGACGGCATGGATGCCTAAGATTTGTCTGGCAACCGAGAACCGCAGGTACCATCTCGGCCCAAATTGCCAACCAAATGCGCGCCAATTTGGCAGCACTTTCCTAATGCGCATTTTTGCCAGCCATCGATCTTCCACCTTGCCCAGTCAGCCAAGCTGCTCCGCTTCCGGTCGAAACATGTCTTCGATGCCCTCGTCATGAATTGCATTCGCGCTCGGTGCTTGCCTCGACGCGCACACAACGAATGGGTCAATCTTAGTGCGATTGGAAATCGCTTTCTTTTCTAGGTCTCGGATTGCACACCTGAATCCTATTTGGCCCCCCAGCCCATGAATGGCCGAGCTTACCCGTACCTGACTAGTGCCGATGCGTGTGCGTGCGAGCGCCGATATTTGGCTTTTGGTTGGCCCCCTTTTACATACGCCTTCTTGGCGCGATCAGGGCCTGTATCGCGAGCCGGCGCTCGGCTGATCGACGAACTATTCGTCCCAAAGTCCGAGTTATGGCCGTACTGAGATCCGGGAGGCCGTTGGTTGGCGGTGTGCCACGAGCATGACCAGCCAAGCCGCCGCGACCCTTCGGCACCAGCTGCGGGGTGAACCTGCCGTCGCGGTCCAGTGCCACCGCAGTTCGACATCGTCAATCTCAGTCGCGAAGGGATTGCCGGTCTCAACCAGCAACCGAAGCTCACCGATCCCCACTACCCAGTCAAGCCCATCGGCAGGTCCTGCCTCACCGTTTCGCCGCTTCCCCGCACGCCCGGCCGTCGCAAACCTGCTCGCCTACCTAAGCGTCTGCTCCCCTGTGAACCGCCTCCGACATAGTCCAAAGTCTGATCCGGCAGCGACCATCCACGACTTCACCGAGCCGATCGACGTACCACCACCCGAATCTCAACATCCGATGTGCCACACACCTGGTGCATCTCCGCGATGCTGTACGTCACCGCGACGCCGGTCGGGGTCCGCGCCACCGCCGGGAAGGCTCTACCTGGTGCTGCCCGGCAGTGTTCGAGGCTCTCTTCCATGGTGCTTCCCGGCGGTGGTTCGTCCGGGCTGTTGACGCTCAATAGAGGCGTGGGGGTACGTACCCCCTGGAGATGCCTGCGCTCGCCCGGCCGCGGCACATCGAGGAGGAACGAGGCTTGCGTGTTCGCCGGTATCGACACCCACAAAGACACCCTGGCCGTGGCGGTCATCGACGCCGCCGGCCGGGTGGTCCATCAGTCGCAGCAGCCCAACCACGACGACGGCTACCGCCGGCTGCTGGCAACGCTGCCACCGACACGGCGTGAGCCGGCTCGGGGTGGAAGGGTCGGGCAGACGGCTACCGCCGGCTGCTCGCCATGCTCACCGGCACGGCGTGAGCCGGCTCGGGGTGGAAGGGTCGGGCAACTACGGCTGGCCCGCTGCGATCTACTTGCTGGAGCGCGGACTGACGGTGGTCGAGGTGCCGCCGCTGCTCACCTCACGGGAACGGCTGGCCCGACCCGGCCAGGGCAAGACCGACCCGGTCGACGCGGTCGCGATCGCCCGGATCGCCGCCCGTGAAAACCTTCCTGCCGCCGGTGCGGCCGATGGTCGGGGAGGCCGCGGACTTGCGGTTGCTGACCAAGTACCGCGACCAGCTCGTCGCCGAGCGGACCGCGCTGGCCAACCGGGTCCACGTGGACCTGGTCTGGCTGCGGCCCGGCTATCACCACCAGCTGCCCCACCTGACCAACCGGACCCATCTGCGGGCGGCCCTGAACCTGCTGGCCGGTGACGAGTCCGCTCGGGCCGGCGTCACTCGGCGCCGACTTGAGCGGATGCTGGAGCTCACGGGCCGGATCACGCCGAACGCAAGCGTGAGATCGCCAGATTGGTCCGGGCGACGGGCAGCCAGCTG
>CAVQCQ010000006.1:0-176539 GCA_963711015.1 uncultured Actinomycetota bacterium | reverse complement strand
GACCGGAGTCACCGCGCCGAACAGCTTGCCGGTCTCGCCGGCGCGCACCGGAGCTCGATGGTCAACCCCTCGAGCTCGGTCCGGACGTCCTGGGCATGATCTGCGCCACGGATCTCCCGCGCATCGCGACTGCGCTTGATGCCTCGATCTGCTTCTCGCCGCCACGGGTCCAGCGAATGGCGAAACCGCGCGGGACCAGGAAGTTCCGGCCGTAGCCGTCCTTGACCTCGACCACGTCGCCGGCCGTTCCAGCTTGGCCACGGCGGCCGTCAGGATGAGCTTCATCAACGTCCCCTACTCAGCGAGCCGTCGAGGCGTACGGCAGAAGCGCAACCTCACGGGCGTTCTTGATGGCGATCGCGACCTTGCGCTGCTCCTGGACCGACAGCGCCGGTGACCCGGCGGGCGCGGATCTTGCCGCGCTCGGAAATGAACTTCCGCAACGTGGCAGTGTCCTTGTAGTCGATGTGCTGGCCGCGCGGAGCGGGTTGGACTTCTTCTTCGGTACGCGCTTGGCCGGTGGTGTGTTGGCCATGGTGGTGGATCTCCTGTCAGTCGGGGTTAAAAGGGGGGCTCGTCGGTCTGCGGGGTGGCCCAGGGATCGGCGCTGCGGCTGCGGCCGGTTGGTACCGCTGCTGCCGCCACTGGCCCAGGGGTCGTCGCCGACTCTGCCGCCGCTGCGGCACCGGCCGGGCTGACTGCTGACCGCCGCCTTGACCGCCGCCACTCGGATTTCGGGACACCTTGGCGGTGGCGTACCGGAGGGCGGGACCGATCTCGTCGACGTCGATCTCGAACACGGTGCGCCGCTCACCCTCACGGGTCTCGTAGCTGCGCGACTGGAGCCGGCCCTGGACGATGACCCGCATGCCCTTCTGCAGCGACTCGGCGACGTTCTCCGCCGCCTGCCGCCAGACCGCGCAGTTCAGGAACATCGCGTCCCCGTCCCGCCATTCGTTGGTCTGCCGATCAAAGGTGCGCGGCGTCGAGGCGACGGTGAAGTTCGCAACGGCCGCCCCCGAGGGGGTGAAGCGCAGCTCTGGATCGGCGGTCAGGTTGCCGATCAAGGTAATAGGGGTTTCGCCTGCCATGAGGAGTCTCCGGTGATCTCGTATGCCGTGATGTGGTCTGGGTAAGCGTGCCAGCCCGAACTGACAGTGTCAGCGTTGGTCGGGACGGATCACCTTGGTCCGCATGATCGACTCGTTGATCGTGAACTGACGATCCAGTTCCTTCACGTCGGCCGGCTCTGCGGTCAGGTTGATCACGGCGTAGATGCCTTCAGGCTTCTTGCGGATCTCGTAAGCCAAACGGCGCTTACCCCAGATGTCCAGGTTGTCCACCGTGCCACCACCCTTGGTGATGACCGTGAGGTACTGCTGAAGCGTCGGCTGGACCGAACGCTCCTCGGTGTCGGGGTCGAAGATGACCATGACCTCGTAAGGGCGCATGCGTGAACCCACCTCCTCTGGTCTAGAGCGGCTATGGGACGTCCCCATAGCAGGAGGGCGAATGCTTAGCGGGCTGAGCGAGGAGTCGCGGCCTGGCACCAACGGAGTAGGTTACCCGGCCCGAGCGAGTCTGGCGAATCGCGATCTCGCGAGCCGACCGCCAGTTGTCCAGGGTGAACTTCACCCGCATGCCGAGCCGGAGATAAAGGTCCAGGGCGCCGGTCCGGGTGTCGGTGCTCAGACCGGCGTGCGGCAGGCCGCGCTCCCGGGCGGCGGCGTACGTGTCCGCCAGCAGTTGCTGGGCCACGCCGCGGTGCCGATGAGCGTGATCCACCGCGAGATGGGACACCCAGGCCTCGTCGGCAGAGTCGAACACGATGCCGCCACCGATCACCTCGTCGGCGAACGTCGCGACCCGGAAGGCGGAGGGGTCGACCGTCGCGTCGGTCGAAAGTCGCGGCGCGCCAGACCGCGTACGACTGGGCCGGGCGTCATCCCACTCCCCGAAAGCGGCCACGATCACCCGGTGGAGCGCCTCGGCGTCGTCCATGGTGAAGGTCCGCATGGCGTACCCATCGGGCAACGTGCGGCCGGCGATCGGCGTCTCGGGGCCGAGACCGAGGATCCAGGCCGTGTGGTGCCGCATGTAGCCCCGCCCCGAAGAGCCAGGCCGCGCCCGGCCCGTCGTCGGCCGCGACAAACTGTCGACGTAGTCCATCCCCCGCTCGCGGGCCCGGGCCTCGGCGAAATCGACCAGTGGCTCCTTGAGTCCGGAATCTTCCCAGCCCTCAGCGAACTGGGCCTCGATCCGGTTGCCGCGGGGCTCAGGAATCCGGCGGCGACCAGCTCTCCCGCCCCGGTGCGAAAGGTCCGCGCTGTCGTTCGCCAGGTCGAACTCCGGCGCCTGCAGGTCAGCCAGCAGGTCATCGGAATCCATCAGTGGCTCGCCGAAAAACTGCTGGTCGTATGGTGGAAACAGGTCGATCACGTCGCGACGTCGTCGAGAGTGAGCGGCCGCGTCAACGCAGATCGTCCAGGATGGTCACCGCCCGATACCGCGGCCCGCTCACGGAGCAGAGAGACGGCAATGCTCGAATGGCTGACCTTCGTCGCCGCGGCGCTCGCGGCGATTGGGACGGTCGCCGGGCCAGTCATCGCGTACCGCAGCGCCAAGACGATCGCGGCCAATCAGGCGGCGGGCGCGCCTCGCCCAGCGGACCCGGGTCGACCGCTACGTC
This sequence comes from uncultured Actinomycetota bacterium, assembly GCA_963711015.1. Classification (GTDB taxonomy): domain Bacteria; phylum Actinomycetota; class Actinomycetes; order Propionibacteriales; family Propionibacteriaceae; genus Microlunatus. Next base: position 173,850 of record CAVQCQ010000006.1, on the reverse strand, counting down.
GGCCAGGCCGTCGGGCCGAATCCGATCGCTGCATCCTTCGCCATCGCGCAGCTGGACTACCTCCTGAGCACCGGCGAACTGACCCTCGAACAGACCCTGGCGGTGCAGAATGCGATCGGGCGGCGGTGGAGCGGCTGCGCGTCCAGGTGGAGAGCTCTCCCGCGGTTGACCTGGTGGAGGACAATGGGAGCAGCGGTTCGAGCACCCCAGCGGAGGGGCGACGGGATGAACGGCCGAGTCACGGTGTCACCGGTTGATGTGCAGCGAGCCCGCCTGCTGGTCCGCCTCAACGCCGCGCTGAACGAGCCGACGCCGGCGTACGTGCACAAGATCGCCGAAGCCAAGCCGCCGCCGAACAATCACTCGTAGACGAACATCTGCTCGCCCGGGAAGACCCAGCTCAGCCCGTCGCGCAGCCGGTCCCGCCAGGACTCCCAGTTGTGCCCGTCGCGTGACTCCACGTAGTTGACCTCCATCCCGGCCTCGCCGAACACCGGCAGCATCGACCGGTTCCGCATGATGAGCTCCTCGTAGACCCCGCAGGAGATGAAGAGCCGGTCGGCCACCCGGACCGGGCGGGCGCGGAAGCGGTTGACGAACCTGACCACCGGATCGAACACTGGTCCCCCGCCATGATCGGCGCCGATGTCGGTGAACACGAACGATCCGGACTGCAGCAGCAACGACCCGAAGGTCTGGGGGTAGCGCACCGCCGTCGACAGTGTGGCCACCGCACCGAAGCTGGAGCCCATCAGGCAGCGCGCACTCGGTGAGTCGATCAACGGCAGCCTTTCCTGGAGCTCGCCGAGCAGCTCGTGAGCGATCCAGCGGGCGTGGGGGGCGGAGTTGGGGTACTCGGTCAGACGCTCGCCGGGGTAGGTGAAGGCCACCACCGTCTCGGCCATCTCCAGCCGGTGGATCAGGTTGTCGAGCACGATCTTCATGGCGGAGTACTCCAGATAGTCACCGCCGTCGTGGACGATCAGCAGGGGGTACGCCGAGCGGGCCGTGAAGCGTGCCGGCAGGTAGACCGTGACCCGGTTGTCCCGCCGCTGGGCCTGGCTGTGCACCGTCCACTCGACCAGCTCACCGGGCCGCGCCTCGGCGTCGTAGAGCGCCCAGTCGGGAACCCGGTAGCCCTGGCTGAAGCAGATCGAGGACTCGCCCATCGGGCTGCGGGCGATCCGCGGGTTCGCCGGGTCGTTGAACCGGTGCCACTGGCCGTTGCGGCGCAGCTCGAACTGGTACTCCACCCGAGAGTCAGCGGGAATCTCGATCACGACGTACCACAGGTCAGTGTCCGGAATCCTCCGCATCGGCAGGTCAACCGGCAACCCGACCACCCGGTGACGCAGGTAGACGCCCTCAACATCGGCGACCCGGACGGCAAACGTGCAGCGTCTTCCTTCCACGAGGGGGAAGTCGTGCCGGGCGAAGAACCGCTCGATCGCGCCTTCTGTCGAAAGACCTTCGACGGCCAGCGCCCGGAGCCGGGTCCGGAGCCGGTTGATCGCCAGCTTGCGTCGACGCGCCTTGCCCCCGCCCCTCACGACCCGCCCCCGAGAACCACGGCGGTGGACGGCAGCGGTTCTTGGTCGACCAGGTCCAGCCGACTGCCGTTGTCCAAGATCAGCCCCGGACGCGGGGCGAGCCGGGCCTTCACGAGCCTGATCTGATCAAGATCGTTGAGGGGTAGCCGACGGCGCGCATGCGGGAGGCAGACCCCGTGGTCGAAGACACCCAGGCCGTCGGCGTACACCTCGACCTCGCACGGTCGCTGCGGGGTCGGTTCGCCGAACAGGAAGACCCGCTCCGACAACGCCATCGCGCCGGCCGACCAGGTGATCAACGGCGAGACGATCATGCTGGCCAGGTCGAAGACCTGGAGCAGGTGCAGCAGCAGGCCGACGTGACCACCGGCGACCACCATGCCGGCACTGGGCTCGACCAGGCGCCGGATCGCCCGGCGATGATCAGCAACGGAGTCCCGGACGTCCAACCGGACCTCGGCGAAGAAGCTGGAACGCAGCTCGGCGCCGGAACTCAGATGCCATTGATCCAAAGCCCGGATGGCCTGCACCGCATCGGCGCTCGCCGCGGCGAGGATCTCCGACTGCCGGATTCGTTGGGCGACGGCGCGTTCGGCAGCGAGCGCGTGGTGCAGCCGCAGCTGGTACGCGATGCGCAGGGCATCCAGGTTCGCGTTCAGCCGGAGCTCGGCCGCGGCGTACTCCTGATCGTCCTCGGTCAGCTGCTGCCAGCGCCGGTACAGCTGGAGGTTGACCATCCGGCCGCCGAGCACCGCATCGAGTTCCCCGTCGGCCGGCTCGCGGTCCCGCCAACCAGCGTTGACGGTGGCGATCGGACCGGTGGGGATGAGCTCGGCGACTGCTGCTCTCGCCCCGGAGACCTGTCGCTGAGGCCCGAGCAGGGTGATGTTCATCGTGGCGATGGTACCGACGTGAATTGGATAACGGTCGGGCCAATGGCTCACCCCGGACCCCGACAGGCGCTACGCTCGCTCCCCGTACTGCAAGCCCACCGCACGAGGAGTTACCTGTCATGGCCAACTACCAGGCCGCCCCTGCCCCCACGGCCGAGGATCCGGGCAAGACGCTCGGCATCGTCGGCCTCGTGCTCGCGATCGTCGCCCCAGTCATCGGCATCGTCGTCAGCGCGATCGCCCGCAGCCAGTCCCAGAAGGCCGGCTTCCAGAACCAGTTCGCCAAGATCGGCCTGATTGTCGGGATCGTCCTGACCGTTCTGTGGCTGATCGGCGGCATCCTGTACGCGGTGTTCATCGCCTCGGTCATCGGCTCGAGCGTCTGACCATCGGGTCCTGAACCATCGTCACTGCGGGGGTGGGAGCTGCGGCTCCGCCCCCGCGGTGCTGTTCTCGACCGGCTAGTCGACGTTCTCCTTCAGCCAGGCGATGTCGGCCGCCTGACCGTCGCGACCGCCGGGTGTCTCCACCACCACGGGGACACCGGCGGTCCGTACCACCTCCGCCAGAGCGTCCGTGCCGACCTGGCCTTCACCGAAGTTGGCGTGACGATCCGCACCCGAGTCGAACGAGTCGCGTGAGTCGTTGGCGTGCACCAGATCGATCCGGCCGGTGATCGCCTTGACCCGGTCGACCAGGCCGACCAGCTCCTCACCGCCCGCGTGCGCGTGACAGGTGTCCAAGCAGAAGCCGACCGTGTCACCGCCCTTGGCCTGACCGACCGCATCCCAGAGCATGGCGATCCGCTCCAGCCGGCGAGCCATGGCGTTGTCACCGCCGGCGGTGTTCTCGATCAGCAACTGGACCTTCATGTCCAGTCCGTCGATGCACTTGCGCCAGTTGTCGAAGCCGGTCGCCGGGTCGTCGTTCTTCAGCACGTGTCCGCCGTGCACGATCACCGCGGCGGCACCCACCTCGGCGGCCGCATCCAGGTACTGCTGAAGAAACTTCCGGCTCGGGATCCGGATCCGGTTGTTGGTGGTCGCCACGTTGAGCACGTAGGGCGCATGCACATAGAGGGTGACGCCCGCCTCGTCGGCTGCCGCCTTGAGCCCGGCCGCTCCCCCGGCGTACGCGATCTCCGGGCCCTTCCACGCCTGCGGGTCGCCCAGGAAGAACTGGGCGAGCGTGGCCTTGCGGGCGACCGCCTCCGCGATCGGGTCGACCTGGTCGCCGTGACCGCCGATGGCCAAAGTCGTCATGGATCCGACCCTAGCCAACCCCGACTTGTCAGCGTGGGTGGTCGCTATGGCGACCACCCACGCTGACAAGTCGGTGAGAAGGGGTCAGCTGGTGCTGCGTTCGACCTGGCGTACGCCGACCCAGAGGCCGATCACGCAGGTGAGCACCGCCGCGACGATCGACCAGCCGATCGCCGGGTCGTCGAACGTGCCGGCGAAGAGCGCCCGCTCCGCGTCGACGATCCAGGTCAGCGGGTTGAACCGGCTCAGCACCTGGATCCACTGCGGCCCGGCTTCCAGCGGCAGCAGCATCCCGGACAGGATGAGCAGCGGGAAGAGCAGCGACTGCTGCACCGCCCAGAACATCCACTCGCGCTTGCGCACGGCGACGGCGAGCGCGTTGGAGAAGGCGCCCATGCCGATCCCGAAGATGCCGAGGATCAGCAACCCCACCAGCACGTGCAGCGGGTAGAGCACGAACCCGAACGGGATGCAAACCACGGTGACCAGGGCTGCCTGGACCACCAGCGGAGCCAGCTCCTTGAGCGACTTGCCGATCAAGATCGACGATCGGCGCAGCGGTGTGGCCAGCACCCGCTCATAGCTGCCGAGGGTGATCTCGAACAGCAGGTTGGAACCGGCGACTCCGGTCCCGAACAGGCAGATCATGACGATCACGCCCGGCAGGAACCACTGAAGCGGGTTGGCACCGCCGATCGCCGCGCTGTCGATCGAGCCGGCCAGCAGGGTTCCGAACAGGCCAAGGAAGACCAGCGGCTGCACCAGGGAGAAGATCACCGAGAAGGGATCCCGCAGCACCAGGAACATCTCCCGCGTGAACACCGAGCGGGTGTCGGCGAGCAGGCTGCTCTTGGCGGTCTGCACCGGGGACGGCTGGGTTGCGATCACCACGCTCATGCCGCGGCCACCTCACTCTCTTCGCGCAGACTTCGCCCGGTCAGGCTGAGGAACACGTCGTCCAGCGTGGGCACGCGGACATCCGCCGCGCGTACGCCGACGCCGGCATGATCGAGTTCGCGCAGCAGGACCGGCAGCGCCTGGGTCCCGTGCTCGAAACGCGCGGTCAGGATCGTGCCTTGGCCGATGCCGGTGCGGGTCAGGTCCGAGCCGCGCTGCGCCAGAATCGGCGCCGCCGCGTCAAGATCGTGATCATCGATCGTCACGCTGATCTTGTCCCCCGCCAGCTTGGCCTTGAGGTTCGGCGCGGTGTCGTCGGCGATGATCTCGCCGTGGTCGATCACCAGCACCCGCTCGGCCTGGCTGTCGGCCTCCTCGAGGTAGTGGGTGGTCAACACGATGGTGGTCTGCTGCCGCTCCCGGAGCCGGTCGATGTGCTCCCAGAGGTTGGCCCGGTTCTGCGGGTCCATCCCGGTCGACGGCTCGTCGAGGAACAGCAGCTGGGGCGAATGCATCAGGCCGAGCGCGACATCGAGCCGGCGGCGCTGACCGCCGGAGAGCGTGCTCACCCGGCGCTTACCCAGCGCAGTGAGATCCAGGGTCTCCATCAGGTCACCGGCCCGGCGCATCGCGTCAGAGGAGTTCATGCCGTAGAACCGCCCCTGCATGACCAGCTCGTCCCGCACCCGGAAGCTGTGACCGGCGCCGTCGCCTTGCCCGATGTAGCCGATCCGGGCGCGGACCGCCCCCGGATTGTCGGTCACGCTGGCCCCGGCGACCATCGCCGTGCCCGAGGTCGGCGGCAGCAGCGTGGTGAGCATCCGCAGGGTGGTCGACTTGCCCGCGCCGTTGGGCCCGAGGAAGGCAACCAGCTCACCCGCAGTGACGTCGATGTCGACGCCCTTGACCGCCTCGACGGTCTCCTTCTTGCTGACGAAATGCCTGGTCAGCCGTTCTGTGTGGATCATCCTCCACCTTTCGCGTCTATTCCGTACGCCGTACTGAATATGATAAGCATACGCTGTACGGAGATACGAAACCACCCCGGACTGACACTTTCTGCGACGCGAGGAGGCACGATGGGCGATCCGTTGACCGAGCCGCCCCTCGGCACCCCTGAGGGCCGCCGGATCATCGAGCTGCTGTGGGATTCGCCCGCGGAATCACCGGCGCGGGGGCCCCGACCCAGGACCAGCCTGGCCGAAGTCATCGATGCCGGGGTGGCGATCGCCGACGCCGAAGGGCTCGACACGCTCTCCATGCGCAAGGTCGCCGGCCGGCTCGGCATCGGGGCGATGTCGGTCTACACCTACGTGCCCGGTCGCTCCGAGCTGATCGAGCTGATGATCGACCGGGTCTACGCGGACCATCCACTACCCGATCCGGCCCTCGGTTGGCGGGATCGAGTCGAGGACTGGATGCGGGCGACCTGGCGGACCTACTCCGAGCACCCCTGGCTGCTGGACTACAACATGGCCCGGCTGCCGATCGGACCACACGTGCTGGACGTGGAGGAGGCGCTCTACGCGGCCGTGCAAGCCGCGGGCTTCACCGGGGCGCACAACGTGACGATGTCGAACCTGCTCCGCTGGCAGCTGCTCGGTGCGGCGCGTTCGATGATCGGCGACGCGGCCGAGGAACGGCACACCGGCGTGTCGGCCGAGGCGTACTGGGAGTCCCGCTCCAGCTTCTGGACCACCTACTTCGACTACGCGCGGTTTCCCGCCATGGCAGCGATCTGGGCCTCCGGTGGCTTCGACGACCCGGCCGGCTACGACTTCGACCGGATGATCACCTGGCTGCTGGACGGTATGGAGCGGCTGGCGACCGGGTGAGGCTCGTCAGTCGGGCTTGACCAGCGTGAAGGGCTTGGCCCGAGTGCCACGGCCGAAGATGCAGCGGAAATAGTCCTCGCCGTCGTTCTGCGGCCCCAGTGCGTAGACCTCCCAGTCGTCGCGCCGGTCCTTCCGCCGCAGCATCCGGTTCGTCACCTCGATGGTGCAGAGCTGCTTGACCAGGGCGTCGTTCTCCAGGGTCTCCTGCCGCGCGACGTTGTAGCCCAGGTGCCCGGCGGCAAACGTCTGGTAGATGTGGGTCTGGTCGCAGTCAGCCTCCACGCCGGCGATCAGACCTTCGCCGTAGACCCCGATCGACCCGTAGCACTCGTCCTCATCGGCGCAGTAGGCCCCCTCACGGAGCGACTTGGTGCAGTCGACGAAACCGGCGGGAGCCTCCACCGGTGTCGGCTCGTCGGGCGTCGGCTCCGCCGTCGGCGTGCTCGGCGTCGGCGTCGGCGTGGTCGACACCACCACGGTGGTCGTCTGCGGCGGCGCTCCCGTGGTGGCGTCGGGCCGGCGCAAGGCCATGAAGGCCGACACAAGTCCGACGGCGAGCAGAATGACCAGCAAGGCGACGAAGACCCGGAGACCACGGCGCCGTTCCGGCAGCTCCGTCGGTTCCGTCGCGGCCGGCACGTGGGCCGGCGGTTGCCGATCGGGAACCGTGGCCGTTTCCGGCGGAGGGTCATCCCGAGCTGGCGGCGGCGGTACCGGGCTCAGCTCGAGGGCCCGGAGCCGGTCCCGGAACTGCGCGGCCGTCGGACGATCGGTCGGTTCGTCCGCCAGTGCAACCATCAGCAGGTCCATGAAGGGCGGACTGACCTCCGGGATCCGCTCGATCGGTTCGGACAGCCGCTCCATCATCGCCGTGATCGTCGGAGTCTGAGGATCTGCCCAGCGGGGCGGATGCCCGGCGAGCAGCGCATAGAGGGTGGCGGCCAATGAATACACGTCGCCGAACTCGGTCGGTGTCTGGCGATGGAAGACCTCCGGCGGCGCGTACGCCGGGGTGATCGCCTCGACCCCGGCGGCGTGCTCCAGGCCGTGCTCGGGCAGCGCGGCCAGCCCGAAGTCGGCCAGGCCGGCGGTGCCGTAGTCATCGATCAAGATGTTGGCCGGCTTGACGTCGCGATGCAGCACACCGCGGGCGTGCGCGGCGGCCAGGGCGTCGGCCACGCGTACGCCGACGTCGCGCACCCGGGCCTCTAGTGGCCGTTCCTCCGCCTTGACCCAGGCCGTCAGCGACCCGCCCGTACACAGCTGCATGACCAGGTACGGGCGGTCGTCGACCAGGATCCCGGCGTCATGCACGGTCACGATCCCGGGGTACCCGGACATCCGTCCCGCGGCGCCGGCCTCCCGCAGGAACCGCCGCTGCTCGGACTCGGTGTCGAGGGTGCGCTGGTCGACCTTCACCGCGACGAGCCGGTTCAGGGACTCCTGCTTGGCCTGCCAGACCGTGGCGAAGCCTCCCCTGGCCAGGGCGCGCCAGTCCGACAGGCCGGGGATGTCCGGATGTACACCCGCCACACCGCCAACATAGTTGCGGCGCCCGTAGCGCGGGATGAGCCGTTCGCAACCCGTTGGTCATGGTGACCAGATCGTGTCCTCCCGCTATGGTCGCGATTGTGAGTCGCAGCGTGTACGTCGCCTCGCCCGAAGGCCTCACCGGAAAGTCGGCGGTAGCGCTCGGCCTGCTGGATGCGCTCGTCCGCGAGGTGGGATCGGTCGGCGTCTTCCGCCCGCTCACCACGGTCGGGGCTTCCGGCGAAACTGATCTCGTCGTCGACCTGCTGGTCAGTCAGCCAGGCATCAAGCAGACCTATCAGGAGGCGCTCGGCGTCACCTACGAGGCGGCCCGGGAGAACACCGACGAGGCCCTGCACGAGATCGTCGAGCGGTTCGGGCGGCTGGCCGAGCGGTTCGAGGTGATCGTGGTCGTCGGCTCGGACTACGTCGACGTCGCCACCGGCACCGAGCTGTCCTTCAACGCCAAGGTCGCCGCGAATCTCGGCTCGCCGGTGGTCCTGGTGGTGCACGGCCGGGCGCGTACGCCGGACCAGATCCGGGCCGCCGCGGACAGTGCGATCACCGAGCTGCGCGCCAACCACGCCCAGACCGTTGCGGTGATCGCGAACCGGGTCGACGTCGACGCCCTGGACGCGGTCCGTGGTGCACTGGCCGACCTGCCGGGGATGGTGACCGCGGCGATCGGTGAGAACCCGATGTTGTCGGCGCCGTCGTTCCGGGCACTGGTCGAGGCGGCCGACGCCGAGCTGGTGCTGGGCTCGCGAAGCCTGGATGGACCGGGAGTCGCTCGGGCTGATCGTCGCCGCGATGAGCCTGCCCAACGTGCTGGACCGGCTGGTTCCCGACGTCACCGTGATCGCGCCGAGCGACCGCACCGATCTGATCCCCGGGCTGATGCTGGCCCACCAGTCCGGCACCTTCCCGACGCTGGCCGGCATCGTGCTGACCGGCGGGTACGCCATCCCGGAGACCATCCAGCGGCTGTCCTCGGGGGTCCAGCAGGACCTGCCGATCGCCCTCACCACCCTCGGCACCTTTGCCACCGCCGAACGGCTGCTGCGGGTGCGCGGTCCGATGACCAAGGCCTCGGTGAACAAGATCGAGAGTGCCCGGCGGAGCTTCGCCGAGCAAGTTGATCAAGCCGCGCTGCTGAAGGCGATCGACGTGTCGGGTTCGGGCGTGCTGACGCCGCTGATGTTCGAGTACCAGCTGATGGAGCGGGCGCGGTCGGACCGCCGGCACATCGTGCTGCCGGAGAGCTCCGACGACCGGATCCTGCAGGCGGCCGCGATCTTGCTCCGCCGCGGTGTCGCCGATCTGACCCTGCTGGGTGAGGAGAACAAGGTCCGGGCCCGGGCGTCGGCCCTGGGTCTTGATCTCGACCGGGTGTCGATCTTGTCGCCCTCTGATCCTGATCTTGTCGAGCGGTTCGCCGCCGCGTACGCCGAGGCCCGGGCGCACAAGGGGATGACCCTCGAGCGGGCCCGCGAGGTGGTGACCGACATCTCCTACTTCGGCACCATGATGGTGCACCTGGGCCTGGCCGACGGCATGGTCTCCGGAGCGGTGAACACGACGGCGCACACCATCCGGCCGGCCCTGGAGTTCGTCAAGACCCGGCCCGGGGTGAGCACGGTCTCGAGCGTCTTCCTGATGTGCCTGGCCGACCGGGTGCTGGTCTACGGCGACTGCGCGGTGATCCCGGAGCCGACGACCGAGCAGCTGGCCGACATCGCGGTGTCGTCGGCCGAGACGGCGCGGATGTTCGGCATCGAGCCGCGGGTGGCGATGCTGTCCTACTCGACCGGGACCTCCGGCTCGGGCGCGGATGTGGAGAAGGTGCGGGCCGCCACCGCCCTGGTCGCCGAGCGGGCGCCGGACCTGGCGTTGGAGGGGCCGATCCAGTACGACGCGGCGGTCGATCCCGACGTGGCCAAGACCAAGCTGCCGGACTCGGCGGTGGCGGGACGGGCGACGGTGTTCATCTTCCCGGACCTCAACACGGGCAACAACACCTACAAAGCGGTGCAACGCAGCGCCCACGCGGTGGCGATCGGCCCGGTGCTGCAGGGCCTGCGCAAACCGGTCAACGACCTATCGCGCGGGGCGCTGGTCGAGGACATCGTGAACACCGTGGCGATCACCGCGGTGCAGGCGCAGGGGATGAGGGCCAATGTGCCCTGAGCCTGTCGAAGGCAATGTCCTGAGCCTGTCGAAGGGGCGCGATGTCGGACTTCGACAAGCTCAGCCCGCATCTCCGGTGCTGGTGCTCAATGCCGGGTCGTCGTCGCTGAAGTACCAGCTGGTGGTCCCCGAGACGGCCGAGGTGCTGGCCAAGGGTCTTGTGGAGCGGATCGGCGAGGCGGGCGGCGGGCCGGCCGATCATCCGGCGGCGATGGCGGTCATGACCGAGGAGCTCGCGGCGGCGGGCGCGGATCTGACGGCCCTGCGAGCGGTCGGGCACCGGGTGGTGCACGGCGGGCCGGACTTCTCCGATCCCACGATCCTGGACGACAACGTGGTGTCCGAGATCAAGGACCTGATCCCGCTGGCTCCGCTGCACAACCCGGGCGCGGTGGCCGGGATCGAGGCCGCCCGGGCCCAGTTCGACGTCCCGCACATCGCGGTCTTCGACACGGCCTTCTTCGCCAGCCTCCCGCCGGCGGCCGCAACGTACGCGATCCCGGCCGACCTGGCCCAGATCCACCGGATCCGGCGGTACGGCTTTCACGGCACGTCGCACCGGTTCGTCTCCACGGCCGCCGCCGAGCTGGTCGGTCGTGACCTCGATGGGCTGAACCAGATCGTGCTGCACCTCGGCAACGGCTGCTCGGCGTCAGCCGTACGCGGGGGAACAGCGATCGAGACGTCGATGGGCCTCACGCCCCTGCAAGGACTGGTGATGGGCACCCGGTCCGGCGACGTGGATCCGGGCCTGCACACCTTTCTGCACAACGAGCTCGGCCTGGCGGTCGGCGACATCGACAACCTGCTGAACAAGCAGTCCGGGCTCAAGGGCCTGGCCGGGGTCAATGACTTCCGCGAGCTCGAACAGCGACGGGCCGCGGGCGACCACGCGGCTCAGCTGGCGTTCGAGGTGTACGTGCACCGGCTCAAGCACTACGTCGGGGCGTACCTGGCGATCTTGGGTCGGCTCGACGTCCTGACGTTCACCGCCGGTGTCGGCGAGAACAGCGCGACGCTGCGGGCCGCGGTGGTCGAGGGCCTGGACGGGCTGGGGCTGGCCGTCGATCCGGCCCGCAACGACGCCCGATCCCGGGACCCCCGGATCATCTCCCCCGACGGGTCGGCGGTCACCGTCGCGGTGGTGCCGACGAACGAGGAGCTCGCCATTGCCCGCGAGGCGGCCGCCCTGGTTGCCGCCCGGACCGACTGAAGGGCTCAGCGCAACCGGCGCCACGCCTTGGCGAGCAGCGCCACCCGTGCCGCTCCGATGACCCAGGGGATCGGCAGCGCGAAGCCCAACCAGTAGACGGCCTCGATCGGCATCAGCGCGAGGCTGACGATCGCACCGCGACGGGAACCGCGCCCTACCTGCCTCGCGGCCCACGCGGCCGCCGCCGTCACCGGGAGAAAGCTGATCAAGACCGCCGCGAAGGGACCGTCGTCGAGGCGGTTCGACCATGGGCCGGCGTTCATGTCGAAGAGACCGAAGAACGACGGCAGCCGGCCACGCTGCAGCAGGAAGACCGCCACCGGGACGGTCGGCACACCGAAGCCGGCGGCGTAGGCCCAGGTAACCACCGCCGCAGCCCGGGCGGCCGGCACGCGATCCTCGCTGGAAGTCGGGGCGAGCACGTTCGCAGTCTCCATCTCCCTAGGGTGTCCGGAGTCGCGTCCCGGTGTCACGGGACAACGTCCCGTCCGGCTCGGGAGATAGCGGCGCTGATTTCCTTACGCTGGTTGCACCTCGGAGCCGCGACACGCCGGGCTGACTGCCAACGAGCGTAAGCAACCCGCAGCCCTCCTGGTGGGCGGTCATGCCGCGCTCTCCTCGTCCGATCTCGACATTTCGACAAGCGTTCGGCAAGGTCTCTAGGCTGAAGGTCATGGCAACCGCCCTGATCACCGGAGGCACGTCGGGCATCGGGGCGGAGTTCGCTCGGCAGCTCGCGGCCCGCGGGGATGACGTCGTGCTGGTGGCCCGCAACCCCGACCGGCTCGCCGAGTTCGCCACCGAGTTGAAGGACCGTTACGGCGTCGGCGTCGAGACGATGGTGGCCGACCTCGGGGTGCGCGAGGAGGTGCAGCAGGTCGCGGAACGGCTGGCCAGCACCGATCGGCCGATCGACGTGCTGATCAACAACGCGGGCTTCGGGGTGCCGGGCCGGCTGGCGACCGACGACACGTCGGCACAGGAGTACGCGATCGAGGTGATGATCAGAGCCATCCTGATCCTCGCCGCGGCGGCCGGCCGGACGATGCGGGCCCGCGGCACCGGAATGATCATCAACGTCTCCAGCACGGCCGGCTTCGTGGCCATGGGCCTCTACTCGGCGATCAAGGCCTGGGTCACCACCTACACCGAGGCTCTCGCCAACGAGCTGAGCCGCTCCGGCGTACGCGTCACCGCACTCTGCCCCGGTTTCATCCGGACCGAGTTCCACCAACGCGCCTCGATCAAGACCGGCGGCATCCCGTCGCTGCTGTGGGTGGGGCTGGAGGACACCGTTCGCGACTGCCTGTCCGACGCGGAGCAGGGCAAGGTCATCTCGATGCCCTCCAAGCGCTACAAGATCTTGATGCAGCTCGCCAAGCACGCCCCGCGCGGAGCGGTGCGGGCGGTGTCGGCTCGACTGAGTTCCACTCGTCACTAGGCCGACGCTCGGTCGGCGACCTGCGGGGTGCGGAAGCTGTCGCGATAGGCCCGTGGGCTGGTTCCGACCCGCGCCCGGAAATGCCGGCGCAGCGCCTCGACCGATCCGAAACCCGCGTCGTGGGCGACCTGGGCCACGGGGAGGTCGGTCTCCTCGAGAAGGGCGCGGGCTCGCTCCACACGCCGCCGCGCTACCCACTCGGCCAGCCCCTCACCGGTCTCCGCCCGAAAGCGCCGGACCAGGGTGCGCTCGCTCATGTGGGCACGCGCGGCGACCTCCGGCACCCGGATCGGCTCCGCGATGTTCTGCTCCAGCCAGCTCAGCACCGGCGCCAGCGGACCGGTCGGCGCCCGCCGGAGCGCCTTCGCGTACTGAGCCTGTCCGCCGACCCGGTGCGGTGGGCTGACCAGCAACCGAGAGACGTCGTTGGCGTAAGACTGCCCATGGTCGCTGGCCAGCAGGTACAGGCACAGGTCGGTCGCGGCGAGCATGCCGCCCGAGGAGAGCACCTGCCCGTCGTCGACGTACAGCGCGTGCTCGACGAGATGCGCGCGCGGAAAGGCGGCCCGGAACTCGCTGGCCATCGCCCAGTGGGTGGTGACGCGGTGACCGTCGAGCACGCCCGCCTGGCCGAGCACGAACGCCCCGGCGCACAACGACACCATCCGGGCTCCGGACGCGTGCGCTGTTCTCAGGGCCGCGTGCAGCTCGTCGGGCAGCGGGTCGAGCGCGTACTCCGTCCCGGGGACCAGGACGGTGTCCGCCGTCGCGACCGCCTCGTAGGAGGTCAGTTCGCCGATGCTGAAGCCGAGCGAGGTGGGAGTGGAATCGAGTCCGCAGATGATCACCTCGTAGGGCGGCTCCGGCTCGTCGCGGATCTTGGCGAAGATCGAGGGCCGGCGGCCGAAGGCCTGGACGGCGACAGCCAGATCAAGGACGTACGTCCCTCTGAGTACGACGATCGCCACGCGATGGCGCCCCACGAAACCTCCTTGGCGCGTACTGAACGAAGTATGGCGTCCAGCGAGGTGCCGGTCACCGCGCCCTCCCGGCAGACTGCTGGCCATGGCTACACCCGACACCATCGTCCTGGTTCACGGCTTCTGGGTCACCCCACGCAGCTGGGAGAACTGGATCACGCACTACGAGGCCAAGGGCTTCCGGGTGATCGCGCCGGGATACCCGGGTTTCGAGGTCGAGGTGGAGGCGCTGCGGGAGAACCCGCAGATCATCGTCGACGTCACCGTCCCGGCGATCATCGCCAAGATCGAGGAGAGCATCGCCGAACTCGACCGCCCGCCGATCATCATGGGCCACTCGGCGGGCGGCGCGTTCACCCAGATCCTGCTCGACCACGGGCACGGCGCGGCCGGCGTCGCCCTCAACTCAGCGCCGACCGAAGGGGTGCGGATCGTTCCGTTGTCCCAGGTCAAGTCGACATTTCCGGTGCTGAAGAGCCCGGCCAACCGGCACAAGGCGGTCGGCCTGTCCTACGAGCAGTGGAAGTACGCGTTCACCAACACCTTCCCGGAGGACCAGTCGCGAGCCACCTACGACCGCTACCACATCCCGGCCAACGGCGGGATCCTCTGGGGCAGCGTGCTGGCCAACTTCCAGCCTGGCCCGCAGGAGACCTGGGTCGACTACGCCAATGACAACCGGGCGCCGCTGCTCTTCGTGTCCGGCTCGGAGGACCACATCATGCCGCCGGCGATCCAGCAGTCGAACCGCAAGCACTACACGTCGAACACGGTGACCGAGATCCGGGAGTACGAGGGGTACGCCCATCTGCTGCCCGCCCAAGAGGGCTGGGAGCGAATCGCCGATGAGGTGCTCGACTGGGCCCTCGAGCACGCCCGTTGATTCTCACCCACATCGGCGGGCCCACGGTCCTCGTCGACATCGACGGCTGGCGCCTGCTCACCGATCCCACCTTCGACCCCGCCGGCGGGCACTACGCATTCGGCTGGGGGACGTCGTCGAACAAGCTCGTCGGCCCAGCGTGGGCCGCGGCCGATCTGCCGCCGATCGACGCGGTGCTGCTGACCCATGACCACCACGGCGACAACCTGGACGCGACCGGACGAGCGTTGCTGCCGACGGCCGGCCGGGTGGTCACCACGGTCAGCGGGGCCCGTCGGCTCGGGCTGGAGCGCGTCACCGGGCTGGCAGCCGGAGCAACCACGACGCTGAGCGCGCCCGGGCGGACAGACCTGGAGGTGCTGGCGACGCCGGCGCGGCACGGACCGGCGCTGTCCAGACCACTCGTCGGTGACGTGGTCGGATTCGCCCTGCGCCGGCCGGGTCAGGACAAAACCCGCCTCTGGGTCACCGGCGACACGGTGCTGCATCGACCGCTACGTCGGACGGCGGCCGCGCTGCAGGTCGACGTCGCACTGGTGCATGTCGGCGGCGTACGGTTTCCGATCACCGGACCGCTCCGGTACACGCTGACCGGACGTCGTGCGGTGGAACTCTGTGACCTGGTCCGGCCGCGGGTCGCGGTCCCTGTGCACTACGAGGGCTGGGCTCATTTCCACCACGGCCGGACTGCCGTCGAGCAGGCGCTCGCCCGCGCGCCAGCCGACGTCCGGGATGGAATCCGTTGGCTGCCGATCGGAGTCCCGGTCGACCTCGGGTAGCCGCACCCACGAGCACCGCCGGGATCTTTGGCAGAAACCGACAACAGGTGTCGGAAAGGTGAACCGATAGGCTGAGTCACGTGTCGAGCCGGAGCCGCTACACGTCGCCGCTGCACGCGGGGGCTCGATTCGTCGCCCAACGAGGGCTGCTGAAGCCGCTGGTCTGGCGGCTGGCGACCGTCACCGTGTTGGGCCGCGAGCGCTTGGAAGGCCTGTCCCGGCCCTTCGTCGTGGTGTCCAACCACACCAGCCATCTGGACACCCCACTGATCTACGGATCGCTGCCCCGCAGGCTGGCTCGATACGTCGCCGCCGGAGCAGCGTCGGACTACTTCTTCGACGTGTGGTGGCGTAAGGGCCTCACCGCGTTGTTCTTCAACGCCTTCCCGGTCGACCGGACCGGCTTACGCGGCCGCAAGGGCCTGGCCACCAGCCTGCTGGACGACGGCGTACCCGTGCTGCTCTTTCCCGAGGGCACCAGGTCCCGCACCGGCGAGATGGCCAACTTCAAACCCGGCTTCGCCGCGCTCTGCATCAGCCGGGATGTGCCGTGCCTGCCCGTGGCGATCGTCGGCGCGGCCGAGGCGATGCCGTACGGGCAGAACTGGCCGACACGAGGCCGTCCGCCGGTGTACGTCTGCTTCGGCGAACCACTCATGCCGGAGGACGGCGAGACGGTCGCGCAGTTCTCCGAGCGAGTCGCCAAAGAGGTGCGTGGTCTGGTGGACTACGCCATGACCTACCGCGCCGAGCACGGCTGATCGCCGCGCGGCATCGCTTTCTAGGGAGACACTGGTCGCATGCCCGATGTGAAGCACATGAAGTGGTGGGGCTGGGGCGTCGAAGGCGTCGGCTTCCACCATCAGGACAAGCCGGCCTTCCGGCCGTTCGTGATGGAGGCCATCGACCTGGACGTGGACACCCCAGCGCCCGAGGCGATGTCGCTGGAGTCGCTGTCGATCCCGAAGCCGCTGATCAGCGACGAGCTGGTCGCCGAGCTGACCGAGGTCGTCGGCGCGGCCAACGCGGTCAGCGAGGACATGGACCGGATCGTCCACACCTACGGCAAGAGCGTCCGGGACCTGATGCGGATGCGGTCCGGGGACATCCCGCGAGTGCCCGACATCGTGGTCTACCCGGCCAGCGAAGCCGAGGTACAGCAGATCGTCGACCGGGCGGTGGCCGCCAATGCGGTACTGATCCCCTTCGGCGGCGGCAGCAACATCTCGGGCAGCCTGCACGCGCTGCCCGATGAGACCCGTCCGGTGATCTCGGTCGACCTCGGCCGGATGAACCACCTGATCGCCGTCGACGAGGACTCCGGGCTCGCTCGGATCCAGGCCGGCACCCTCGGCCCGGACATCGAGGCGCAGCTCGAGCCGCTGGGCTGGACCCTCGGGCACTTCCCGGACAGCTTCACCCACAGCACGCTCGGCGGCTGGGCGGCGACCCGGTCGTCGGGGATGCAGTCGGACAAGTACGGAGACATCGCCGAGATCGTCCGGGGCCTGCGCGTGGTGATGCCGGGCAAGGTGCTGGTCGTCCGGCCGTTGCCGAGCACCTCGACCGGGCCGAGCGTCCGCGAGATGATCTTGGGCTCGGAGGGCCGGCTCGGGATCATCACCGAGGTGACGGTGCAGGTGCACCGGATCCCGCAGGAGCGGCAGATCATCGGTTATCTCTTCCCGAGCTGGGACGCCAGCCTGGACACGATGCACGACATCTCCGAGAGCGACGCCCGGCCGACGGTGACCCGGGTCTCAGACGGCCGGGAGACCCGGTTCTCCTTTGCCACCAGGAAGAAGTCGTCCAAGTTGTCGATCAGCTCACTGGTCAGCAAGGGTCTGATGAAGGTGCTGGAGCGGCGCGGCTGGCAGCTCGATCACGCGTGCCTGTCGTTCATCGGGTACGAGGGGAGCAAGTCCCACGTCGCCCGTGAGAAGAAGCTGGTCAAGGACATCGTCACCAAGCACGGCGGCATCGTGCTGGGCAAGGGTCCGGGTGTGCTCTACGACCAGAAGAAGTTCGACACGCCCTATCTGCGGGACTTCCTGCTCGACCGGGGAGCGATGGGTGACGTGTCCGAGACCGCGGCGCCGTGGTCGAAGCTGAAGCCGCTCTACGACAACGTGATGGCCGCGGCCAACCAGGCCTTCGCCGAGCTCGGCGTACGCGGCTGGATCATGTGCCACCTGTCGCACTCCTACCACTCCGGCGCGTGCTTGTACTTCACCTTCGCGTTCATGCACGAGCAGGCCGACCCGCTGGCGCAGTACGACCGGGTCAAGTCGGCGATCCAGCAGGCCTTCGTGGACTCCGACGGCACGCTGTCGCATCATCACGCGGTCGGCACCGAGCATGCGCCGTGGCTGGAGCAGGACATCTCCGCACCCGGCGTCCACATGATCGACGGCCTCTTCTCGGCGATGGATCCCGGCCAGAACTTCAACCCCGGCAAGATCGTCGTCAAGTAGTTCCTGCTAGTGGTCTGCGGCATCGTCCGCGCAGCAAGGACGAAACGGGTACGGTTGGGGCCTGGGGTCGGGGCAACCGTGAGCGCCCGGGATAGGCCAAACGCATCGGCCTGACTCGCGTTCCCCGCGCGACCAGGCCCATCCCCTGTGCGTCCGCCTATCCCGGGTTCCCCTCTCCCGTCTCAGGGCGGTCAGCCGCCCCTCATCGGACATCGCCGGCATCTGCCGAGAACCCCCGCTCGTCGAGGGCCACTCTGCGGTGAGCACCGGCTAAGGTCGTCCGCGTGGCATTTTCGGTGCGGACCATTCCCGCCGCAGATCACCTGGCCTTTCTCCGAAGCCAGCCGGCCGTCAGTTTCCTCCAGACGCCCGCATGGGGCGAGGTGAAGAGCGAGTGGCGAAGCGAGTCGCTGGGCTGGTTCGACGATCGAGACGAGCTGGTCGGCGCGGGGCTGGTGCTCTACCGTCAGCTGCCCAAGATCAAGAAGTACCTGGCCTACCTGCCCGAGGGCCCGGTGATCGACTGGGCGGCACCGGACATCACGGAGTGGCTGAGTCCGCTCGCTGATCACGCGCATCATGCCGGGGCGTTCGGGCTGCGGATGGGGCCGCCCGTGGTCGTGCGCCGCTGGCGGGCGGAAACGATCAAGGCCGCGATCGCGGACGAGCGGGTCAGCCGGTTGAGTGAGGCGGTCCCCGATGTCGTCGAGCACCGGACCACCCGGCTGCGGAACCGGCTGCGTGAGCTGGGTTGGCATCCGCCGGATGACGAGGAGGGCTTCGCGGCGGGTCAGCCGCGCTTCGTCTTCCAGCTGCCGTTGAGCGGACAGACCGAGGAGAGCCTGCTCACCGGAATGAACCAGCTCTGGCGACGCAACATCAAGAAGGCGGCCAAGGTGGGGGTGACGGTCGGTCAAGGTGAGGTCGATGATCTTGCCGCGTTCCATGCGTTGTACGTCGAGACCGCTGAGCGGGACGGCTTCACCCCCCGGCCGCTGTCGTACTTCGCCACCATGTTCACGGCCCTGCTGGCCGAGGATCCGGACCGTATTCGGCTCTACCTCGCCCATCACGAGAAGGATCTGGTCGCGGCCACGACCTGGGTTCGGGTGGGTCAGCACGCCTGGTACTCCTATGGCGCCAGCTCGACCGCCAAGCGAGACGTCCGCGGGTCGAACGCGATCCAGTGGCGGATGATCACCGACGCGCTGGCGGCGGGGGCCGCGGTCTACGACCTGCGCGGCATCACCGAAGGGCTGGAGGCCGACGACCCGCATCTGGGGCTGATCCAGTTCAAGGTGGGCACCGGCGGTGAGGCGGTGGAGTATCTCGGTGAGTGGGACCTCCCGCTGAATCCCTTGCTCTACAAGGCGTTCGACCTCTACATGAAGCATCGGTGACCATGCCTGGAGTGATCTTGCAGGTCGACGGCGCGCGCTGGCGCGAGCATCTGGCCACCGTCGCCGGCGCGACGCCCGGGCTGGTGCCGGTGATCAAGGGCAACGGCTACGGGTTCGGCCTGGAGCGGCTGGCCGCGGAGGCTGCGCAGCTCGGAGCCGACACCGTCGCGGTGGGGACACCGGCCGAGGTCGCTGTGGTGCGGTCGGCGTACCAGGGTGACGTCGTCATCATGCATCCCTGGCGTACCGAGGAACGACTGGCCGTCGACCTGGTCGACGACCCGACGGTGATCACCACGGTGTCCCGGCTGGACGACCTCCAGCGACTGGCGGATGTCGGGCCGTTGAGCGGGCGGGTGCTGGTCGAGGTGCTCACCTCCATGCGCCGCCACGGGATCACCGTCGATGATCTTGATCGGGTCGGTCCGCTGCTGTCCGGGCTGCGCTTCGAGGGATGGACCATCCACCTGCCGCTGCGGGCCGACGGCCGGTATGCCGAGGCCGAGCGGCTGGCCCGGGCGGCACTCGCGGTGGCGCCGGCTCCGCTGTGGCTGTCCCACCTGCCGTCGGAGGAGGCGACCGCGCTGGCCCGGCAGCTCGGTGGTGCCTCCGGGGATCCGGCGCCCGTCCGGCTCCGACTCGGCACCCGGCTCTGGCTCGGGGCCGAGACCACGCGCCAGACGCTGGCGACCGTGCTCGACGTGCATCGAGTACGCCGCGGTGAGCGAGCCGGGTACCGGCAACGGCTGGTACCCGCCGACGGCTGGATCCTGGTGATCGCCGGGGGCACTTCGCACGGCATCGGGATGGAGGCGCCGACCGCGGCCAGCACGGTGCGCCAGCGAGCGATCGCGCTGGCCAACGGCTCCCTGGAGGCCGCGGGCCTTGCGCTCAGCCCCTACACGGTGGCCGGCAAGAAGCGCTGGTTCTTGGAGCCGCCGCACATGCAGTCGAGCCTGGTTTTTCTGCCACGAAACCAGACTCCCCCGGCCATTGGTGATCAGGTGCCGGTGGAGCTGCGACTGACCACGGCAACGGTGGATAACGTCCTTTTCGACTAACCGATTGACGGTGTACGACAGCGCCGCCTACAGTTGTACGGACCGCATTCTGTAAGAATGCGCGATCTCAATGTGACGATCATCCGCGTGCACTGGGGGGCGGACGATAGTTCGTCGGCGACGCTTGCGGGAGTCGATACCTGCCCAGACGGCGCGCATCATGACCCCGGGGGGCGACATGAAGAGACTTCCGTTGATCTTGGACCTCCTCGCCATTGTCCTGGCTTTCACAGCCGGCGTCATCTCTCTGTTTGCCTTGCACAGTTCCAACGAAGCGACCGCCAACAACGCGCGTGCAGAGATCACCGATTACGCCATTCAGATGATCCAGCTGGACAGACAGGGTGACGAACGCAACACGAGACAGATCACCTTGCTGGCAGAGCAGGCCAATGCGGTGATTCAGACGTTCGAACAAGATCGAGTGAAACTCACGTCGTCCACGTATCGCGTACTCGCGGAGTACACCACCCTCGTGACGGACAATCGTGCCCTCGCTCGCGAGTTCGGGTTCACCGCCGTCACCGTTGCTCAGAAAGAACACAACTTCATCGAGGAGATCCGGGCGTATCGGGCGCTTGCCGACGTTGCTGCAAAGGATGGAAACGTCGAGGAGATGAAGGGTTATGTCACCAAGGCACTTGCGCTGGCGGAGACAGATGCGCTCGACTCCGGTACCACACAGGTATTGCGCACGTCGGTTGAATTCACGTCGGTCTTTGCCGTATATTCCGCACTCCTGGCCAACATCAACGGAGCCGGCCCGGACGCCTGTCCGGTGGCGCTCGAATACTTCCGACTATACGAAGACAGGATCCATCGACAGGCTGACTTCCAGAGCCTGGAGGTGAGCCGCAGAGCCTATCGGCTTCGAAGTCATATGAGAGCCGACGCCCTTTGTGGTTTGGACCCTCAGAAAGACCTGCACCTCGTTGCATTCCGAGACATCTGGACCAATTACAAAAAGGGCAACAACTAGTAGATCAGCAGGCGCGATAGAGCGGGCCGCGGTTCTCGACCCGGCTGATGCGGGTGCGGCCGCCGCTCTCGTTGAAGACGAAGACCCGTGACCAACGGGCGCAGGTGAGCTTGCGCTCCGGGCCACTTCCGGCGGCGAAGATCGAGTCGAAGGTCACCCAGGCGTTCGGGCCCTGAGCGGCGCGGATGCGGATGGTGAAGTCGTACGTCGACCGGAAGCCCTTCTCCACCTGGCTGCGTGAGCCGCGGAGGACACCGGGCTCGACGGCGGCGTACACCCGGTCGAAGTCGCCGGTGTTGATGCCACCGAAGTAGCGCCGCAGGGTGGTCTTGACCGCCGCCGGCGCGTCGCCGCGGATGGTGGTGGGAATCTGCGGACCCAACGGCTTGCTGCACGAACCGGCGTCCGGGCTCTCACCGCCGTCCAAGGTGAACAGCGCCGAGGCCGGGATGGCCTTGAGCCGGCTCTCACCTTCCGGAGTGACGATCATGCCCATCACCCGGCCCTCCCCGTTGACCAGCGGCGCACCACTCAGGCCGGGATCGGCCGCCCCGCTCAAGCCGAGCAGCCCGCTGAGGCTGACCCGATTCCCGGAGGCCTTCGCATCGGTGGACTCCACGACTGCGGTTCGCAGGGTGGGAGCCCGCCGCGCCGCCTCGACGCCGATGACGGCGAGGGTCGCGCCGACCTGGGCTGCGGCCGGCGTGTCCTCGAACCGATGGCCCGCAACGGCGCGGGCCAGCCGCAGCACCGCGTACCCGACCTGTCGGCTCTCCGCCTGCACCACCGCCGGCACCGGTCGCCCATCGACGACCACCGCGACCGAGACCGCGCGAGCGACAGTGGGGAGCGCGGTGATGACGGTCCGGTCGTCGATCAGGAACCCGGTGCCGATCCCCGTCCCCGAGCAGGTGCTGGCAAAGACCCGCACGGTTCCGCTGCGCACCCGGTCGAAGGTGGCCGGGTAGTCAGCGGGCGGCGGCGCGGGAGTGGCGGTCGCCGGGGGTTGGCCGGTCGCGGTAGGCACATCGAACGTCGGCAGCGTCGACGGTTGGGCGGTCGAGGGCTCGGTGGGTGCAGTCGAGGATGCGGACACCGATGAACTCGGAGTAGGGCTCGCCACATCGGGACCGCCGACGCCGCCGTTGACCACGACATAGCCGACGCCGACGCCGAGCACAACGGCGACCGCAAGGGCCAGTGCGGCGATCACTCCGGATTTCATGATCGAAGCTCAGTCCCGCAGCTTCGCCCGCAGCGCGGCGGTGTCCTGGGGCGTCCAGCCCATCGTGATCAACAGCGGCTCGGGCCCGCCGTACGCCCGGTCGAGATGATCAAGGAAGGTGATCATGCTCTGCGGCTGGCTGAGGTGAGAGGAGATCGGCCGGCCACGGAGGTTCTCGGCGTAGGTGGCCGACGCCATCAGCCGAGCCACCACCTGCTCGACCCGTTCGGAGCTGGCGACATAGTCGGCGACCACTGCGTCCCGCTCGACCCCAGCGAGGGAGAGGGCGAGGGCGACGAGGGTGCCGGTCCTGTCCTTGCCGGCCGCGCAGTGCACCAGGGTCGCACCGGGCGCGTACGCGACCGCGCGCAACGCGGCGACCACCGAATCCGGCCGATCCGCCAGGTAGGCGAAGTAGACCGACGCGATCTCGTCGCCGAGCTGGGTCTGGGGCACCAGATCCGCCCACGGCAGCGCCTCCTCGGGCAGCACCTCGGGGCGTACGTCCGGCTTGGTCTGCCCAACCCCGGACCGCCACTCCCGGAACAGCGAGAACTGGTGGATCCGCACCCCCGCCTCCCTCAGCGGGCCCGGACCCTCCTGCTCGACCTCGTAGTCGCTACGCAGGTCGACGACGTCGGTCAGGCCGAGCCCCAGCAACGCCTCGATGTCGCGCGCGGTGAGGGTCTGGAGATTGTCCGACCGGAGCAGCCGGCCGGGGATGATCTTGCCCCCGTCATCGGTCGGCAGGCCACCCAGATCCCGGAGGTTGGCCAGACCTTCGAGGTCGATCCACATCCGGGGCACCCGGCCAGTGTAGAGACGCCTTCCACCCCGGCGTACGTACTATTCGACCATCAGCGGCAGGCAGGCGAGCCGATCCCCGGCGGTGCCGTTGGCGCTGGTCGGCAGGGCATGGATGACAATGGCGCGCTCGCCGTCGGTCGGCACGAACGGCACCACCGTGCTCGCCCGACCCTCGCCACGGGAGTTCAGCTCGAAGTCCAGCCATACCTCGGTGTCGGGGCTGACCTCGGCCTCGGGCGCGACCATCCCGGCCAGCAGGTCGACGTTGTAGTGCGGGCCGGCTGCCGTGCCGTTGCCGGCCACACACGGACCGGTGTGCAGGTGGGCGCCGTAGCGCTGGCCGACCGGGCCTTGGTCCACCCCGCGGACCCGGAGGGAGAAATAGCTGGACCGCCAGCTGATCATGGTGACCGAGGCGTACGCACCATCGAACGGCTGGCTGGTCGTCGGCTGCAGGTCGCGGAGCGGGTCGGCGTTGTAGCCATAGCTGAAACGGAGCGAGCCGGGCTCGCGGTGGCGGCGGAACGAGCTGCGATCACTGTCGTGCGCGACGGCCAGCGGAGCAGTGGTGATACACAGCAGCGCGCCGAGGGCAGCAGTGACGACGGCACGACGGAGTTGGGGCACGAGATCTCCCTCTCGACAAGACGTTGGGGGCAACGACGTCTCGGCAGGGGCATCTCATGCGGTCACCAGGCCCCGACCAAGTCACCGCGCGTCACCTTAGTGGGGCTCCTTCGGAGCGCGAAAGATCTGTTGGAAATTCAGCTTGCCCAGTATCCAGTGAAGAACAACCAACACCACCAGAGCATCAACACAATCTCGACAAAGAAGGCGACCGCGACCAGCGCGCGATGTCCCGCGCGCCACCGCTCTTGCTCCGGACGCTTCGGCTGCCAGCCCACCCAGCGGCCGATCATGATCCACAACGGGAACCAGAGCAGCGTTGCCCGGTTGACCGAGAAAAACCAATAGGACAAGGAGAACGCGAGCACCTGGACGCCGACCCAGCTGGCCTCTCCCCACAACGTGCGTTCACCGGTACGCCGGGCCCGCACGCTGACGACGAGGCACCAGATCACCACGCCCACGCCGACGAACATGCTGATCATCTCGGCCCGGAACACCGCCGCCCACCAGGGATGATCGGCGTACGCGTTGGGTAGCACGGCCGAGATCGTGTGCCGGAAGGAATCCCACGGCCAGGTGAGTTCGCGCACCCAGCCGGTCTTCTGCGCGGTGTACCAGGCGGTCCAGCTGCCGGTCAGCAGATAGAGGTAGCCGGCGAAGATCGCCAGCATCGAGGCCGGGATGGCCATCAGTGCGCTGCGGCCGATCTTGGTGCGGACGTCGGTCTTGCTGGTGATGATCATCACCAGCAGCGCGCCGATCAGGAACAGCCCGGAGACCCGCAACGTACAGGCGAGCGCGGTCAAGATCGCCACATGCATCCAGCGGTCGGCGCGGGCGCGTTCCCAGGCCCAGAAGGCGGCGGCGCAGAACAGCGACTCGGTATAGGGAACGGTGGTGAACACCGCCGTCGGAGCGAACAGCCAGGCGACGGCCGCCCAGGGCCCACCGAGCCGCAACAACGCCGCCGCGGCGGCGGCCGATCCGGCCAGCGAGATGATCACACCCGAGACCGCGACCGGGATACCGAGCTCGAGCCCCATCGAGAGCAGCACCGGCAGGCCGGGGAAGAAGGCCATCAGGGTGCCGCCGGGATTGGCGAGGTAGCCGCCGGCCGCCAGCTCGCCGAAGTGCCGGGCGTCCCAGTTGGTCACCATGTCGCGAATCCGCCGACCCTCCAGCACGGCGAGGGTGAGGGCCACCAGCGCGATCAGCGCCCGGCTGGCGAGCCACGCCTGGACGACGATCCGCCCGTCGCTCCTTACCTCACTCCTCCCCGACTTGTCAGCGTGAGTGGTCGCTATGGCGACCACCGACGCTGACAAGTCGGAGGGAGGGCGGGGGTCGAGGCGGGTCATGGCAGAGAGTTCACACCTCGATGAGGGCACGAGCCGGGCGGACCGGCGTACGCCGTCGCGGCCACCACGGCGCATCGGGGGCACCGTCCAGAACCCCGCCGGTGGGATCGTCCACCCCACCGCGGCGTACCGGGTCGCGGTCGGGGAAGAGCGCGTCCCGGACCACCAGGACCACGATCCACATCTGGGTGGCCAGCCGGGTCAACACCGCGAGCCAGTAGATCCGGTCGGCGGAGCTGTCGCCGGGCGAGAGGTAGCCACCGAGGTGCCACCAGATCGCCACCCAGTAGATCAGCTCGCCCGCGGTGAAGATCAGCCAGTCGCGCCAGCGTGGCCGAGCCAAGATCACGAAGGGCAGCAGCCAGAGCATGTACTGCGGCGAGTAGACCTTGCTGGTCAGCAGGAATGCGGCCATCACCAGGAAGGCCATCGCCCCGAACCGCGGTCGGCGCGGCGCGACGATGATCAACGCCGCGATGCCCAGGCAGCCGAGGGCGAACAGTCCGAAGCTGACCAGGTTGGGGTTGGGCACCGGGAGATCGGCGAGGGAGAGCACGTACCAGATGGAGCCGAGGTCTCCGCCCCGGTCGGCGTTGAACTCCCAGAAGCTGCGCCACGCGTCCGGGGCCAGCAGCAGCACGGGAAGGTTCACCAGACCCCAGCTGATCACGAACGTCGAGACCATCATCCCGAAGTCGGCCATTCGCCGGCCGCGCAAGCAGAGCAGGAGCAGCGGCCCGAGCAGGAAGAGCGGATAGAGCTTCGCGGCCATGCCGAGCCCCAGCAGCACCCCGGCCACGCCGGGTCGGCGGCGCGCCCAGGCCAGGACCCCCAGCGCAGTCAGCGCGATCGGCAGCATGTCCCAGTTGATCAAGGACCCGGCGATGATCAACGGCGATGCGGCCAGCATCATGCCGTCCCACGGCCGGGACTCCACGGTGCGCACCTGGGCCCAGATCGCCACGAGCAGCAGTGCGCCGAGCAGCACGATGTTCACGTCGACGAAGATCGACGTCGAGGTCGCCGACTGCTCTGCGCTGAGGTTCGCGCCCTGGGCGCCGCCGACCAGCCGGGTGAGAATCCGCTCGAGCTCGAGGAACCAGCCGGTGAGCACCGGATACTCCAGCACCGGATAGTCGCCGGAGTCGAAGTACGGGGTGTTGCCCTGCATCAGGCCGCGGCCGCCGTAGAGAATGCCGATGTCGGAGTAGCACAGATACTTGAAGTGGTCGGCACCCTCCCGGCAGGGTCGCCGGAACAACACGCCGGCGATGTACATCAAGGTGCCGGTCAGCAACGCGATCCGCAGCGGGTTCCACCAGCGGCCGGTCGGGTCGGCGTGCCGGCCCAGCGGTCCGCCGATCCGGGTCGAGATCAGCGCGATGAAGTCGTCGGTACGCGATGGCTGATCAACATGTGGTCGGCGTAGCGTTCCCCCTCGACGAGCTCCGGGCTCATGTCGGCAGCCATCAGTCAGAGAGACCGGGCGTCTTACCGCGTCCCGGGCGACCGGGCTCGGAGATCGTCGGGGATGGCCAGGGAGGCCGTCGGCTTCGGGGGCTTCGGCCTCCTCCGCGGCTTCTTCGTCGGTTCCTCGGTCGGCTCGCTGGTCTCGCTCGGCGCTCGGCGTAGGCGTGCGCCTCGGCTCGCGGGTCTTGGTCGGCTCGTTGGTCGGCTTGTCGGTGGGCTCGGAGGTCTGCTGCGGGCGCGTCGTCACCGTCGGCTCGGGCACGACTTCCCGGTTGACGTAGGCCGGCGGGTCGAAGGCGACCACCCGCTGGCCCTTGGTCGCCGTCTTCATGTAGTCGGCCCAGGTCATGGCTGGATAGGTGCCGCCGAAGAAGGTGCTGTCGCCGGGACGCGCGTACTTGTCCAGGCTGGACGTGCCACCGTCGCCGGCGACGTACATGACAGCGGTCGAGATCTGCTTGGTGAACCCGACGAACCAGGCGGAGTTGACGATGTCGTTGCCCTTGGCGTCGGTCACTCCGTTGGTTCCGGTCTTGCCGGCGACCGGGCGGTCGAGGGTCTGGACGGAGCGGCCGGTGCCGTTCTCGACAACGCTGGACAGCGCGAAGGTGACGTCGCGGGCGATGTCGGCGTTGAGCACCCGATCCTTCTTGGGATTCGCCTCGTAGATGATCTCGCCGCTGGCGTCGCGGACCTCCTTGACGACGTGGTTGGCCACGTGGACACCCTCGTTGGCGAAGGTCGCGAACGCGGTGGCCTGATGCAGCGGGCTGACCTCGGCGGCTCCCAGCGGAATGCGCGAGCCGTGACCCTTCCAGCCCCGGCCCTTGGGCGCGCCCACCGCCTCGGCCATCTTGATCACCTTCTTCTCGCCCCTGTTCATCTGGCCGACCATGTCCACGAAGGCGGTGTTGATCGAGTTCGCGGTGGCCGTGGTGAGCGTGACGGCCGGGCCGTACTGGTGGGAGTACTCGTTGCGAATCGTCTTGCTGTCGCCCGGCGGGGTGAAGGTGTTGCCGTTGAAGGTGGAGTTGAGGCTGAAGCCGTCCTTCAGGCCGGCGGCCAGGGCGTACGCCTTGAAGGTCGAGGCGGTCGGGCGCGGCGTGGTGGCCCAGTTGCGGGAGTTCTCGACGTAATCCGGACCACCGTAGAGCGCGAGTACCTCGCCGGTGTTGACATCGACCGAGGCGATCGCGGCGTGCAGGTTGCGGGCCTTGCGGTCGACGGCGTCCGCGGCCTGCTTGGTGAAGGACTGGGCGGACTCGACCGCGGCCTTCTGCGCCTGCTTGTCGAACGTCGTCGTGATCTTGAGCCCGCCGCCGCTGATCCGGGACTCGTCGAAGCCGGCCGCGCTGAGCTCGCGCTCCACCATCTTGAGCAGGAAGCCCTTCGGCCCGCCGTAGCGCTCGTTGGACTTCACCTTGGGGAACTTGGGGAGCTTCGCGCTGTCGTCGGCGACCTGCTGCGGCGTGAGATGGCCGGCCTCGCCCATCGACGACAGGACGTAGCGGTAGCGCTCGAGAATGCGCTCGGTGTTCTCCTCCTCCGACGGGTCGTACAGGCTCGGGTTGTTGATCACCGTGGTGAGGAACGCGGCCTGCTGGACGTCGAGGTCCTTGGCGTCTTCCTTGAAGTAGGCCTGGGCCGCGGCCTGGAGTCCGTACGCGCCGTGCCCGAAGTAGATCGTGTTGAGATAGCCGGCGAGGATGTCCTCCTTGGTCATCTCCTTGTTGATCTTGTACGCGAGGAAGAGCTCGCGGAACTTGCGGGTCAGCGTCCTGTCGGAGGTCAGATAGAGGATCTTGATGTACTGCTGGGTGATCGTCGAGCCGCCCTGCAGCTCCCCGCCACGCGCGATGGTCCAGGCGGCGCGGACCATGCCGCGGAGGGAGATGCCCTTGTCCTCCCAGAAGGTGCGGTTCTCGGCGGCGACGACGGCCTGCTTCATCGTCTCCGGCATCTCGTCGAAGGTGATCGGCTGCCGGTTCTGGACGGCGAAGGTGCCGAGCTCGGCCTTGCCGTCGTTGTAGTAGACGAACGTGGTGGCGGTCTCGAAGTCGGCGTTCGGGTCGGGGCGATGGGTCGTCTGGTAGCCGACGAAGACGACGGCGCAGGCGCTGAGCAGGCCGAGGACGGTCAGGATGCCGAGGGTCTGCAGGACCCCGCGGAGGACGCGGCGACGGCGCGAAGGGCGTTTCCTGCGCGCGCGTACCGCCTGGGGCTGCTTGTCGACAGGTCCCCAGTGGGGATCAGCCATAGATGTCCTCGACGGTCTGCTGGCGCCGCGGGGGCTTGCGCTTCTTTCCGTCACCCAGCAGGTAGGACAAGATCATGTGGTTCCAGCGGCAGGACTGGCACACCTCGACGACCACGACCTTGAACTCGCCGAACTCGTGCGCCATCTCCTCGAGCTCCTTGACCTGCTTGATTCGCCCGGAGTACTGGCCGAGCTGGTCACCGAAGACGAACTGCAGGTTGACCAGGTCGTCCTTCGAGCCGCACACCGGGCACGGCACCCTCGAAGGCTCCCCGTGGTGCTTGGCCGCGCGGAGCAGCATCGGGTCGGCGTCACAGGCCTCGGCGCGGGCCAGGCGGCTGCCGGGGCCGTGCAACTTCTCCAGTGTGGAGCGTCGCTGCAGCGCATAGTCGATGACCTCGCGCTGCGACCACATCCCAACAGGGTACGTGTCATGGCCGGTCGGGGGCGAGCCTCTGCGGGCCCACATTTCACTGGCCAGGTTTTCGGCTTCGGCGTACCATCGGGCGTCTTCCCTATGCTGGCTGAGCGTGTCGAAGCCCGCCGGGGCCATGGCGCAACTGGCAGCGCACCTGCTTTGCAAGCAGGGGGTTACGGGTTCGAGTCCCGTTGGCTCCACACCTCGTCAGACCCACATTGGGCTGATCCCAATACGGACCCGACCGGCTCGTACAGCAGCAAAGTACAGCAACGGTCACGCCTGAATCTCAGAGTCCAGCTGCTCACCGAGGCGTCGGAGGGCGTCCTTGGTCGAGGAACTGACGACCTCCGCGTACACCTCCATCGTGACCGCGATCTTGCTATGGCGCAGGATCTGCATTGCCACCCGGGGGTGCACATCGAGAGCGACCAGCAGTGACGCGCACGCCTTCCGGGTCAGATGAACCGGGGTTACGGGCACGCCGGCCCGCTTCGCCGGGTCACGGAAGGCCCGATGAAAGTTGCGCGGATCAACCGGCGTGCCCAACCGCGACGTGAACACCAGCCCCGACTCGCGCCAGTCCGGCGCAACCGCCCGCCAGCGCGCCTCGACCTGAAGGCGATCCTCTAGGGCTCGAATGCAGATGTCCGGCAGCGGCAACGGCGCATCCGACGCGGACGTCTTGGTCTGCCTGCGGACCAGGCCGCCGTTCACCCGCTGCAACTGCCAGCCGATCCAGGCCGTCGCCTCACTCACGTTCACGTCGTCCCAGGCCAGGCCGAGCAGCTCTCCGC
The DNA here is from genome assembly GCA_963711015.1 of uncultured Actinomycetota bacterium. Classification (GTDB taxonomy): domain Bacteria; phylum Actinomycetota; class Actinomycetes; order Propionibacteriales; family Propionibacteriaceae; genus Microlunatus. The sequence continues at coordinate 143,524 of CAVQCQ010000006.1, read as the reverse complement.
GCCGCAGGCCGAGAACGAGCATCAACACGTACGCGGCGTACAGCGGGTCACCGTCCGCCCGTGCGCTCTCCAAGAACCGGCGGGACTGCTCGGCCGTCCAGGCCTTGGCCCGCTTCGGGCGCGGCACCGGCACCCGCACCAAAGCCGCGACGTTCCTGGTGAGTAGTTCCTCCCGCACCGCGGCGCTCAACGCGCTCTGCAAGACCGTCCAGGCCTGATGCCTGGTCCACTCTGAAGCAATCTGGCGGCAACACGCGCCCACAGCGCAGCAACGACGCATGCCCTCCGGTCGCCGGCTGTCCTTGCCCTGATGGCAGCACTGACAGCGGGTCTTCAGTTCGTTCATCCACAACTGCACGTCTCGCACCGTCAGCCGATCCAGCCGCTTAGAACCGAGGTCCGGGCCGATATAGAGCCGGGTGAACAACGCGTAGTTAGCCGCCGTCGTCGGAGCCAGATCCGGCTGCACCGTCTCGACCAACCACCGCGCCATGAAGTCGGCAAGCCGCATCGACCTCGGCGCTACCGGACCCTGCTTTGCCGCCTGGGTGAGCTTGAGCCACTTCTCATGCACCGTCCCGCGGTCCTTGGCATAGACGTACTTGCGCTGGCGGCGGCCGCCCGGCGTGGTGATCCAGGCGTACGCGGCATAACCGCTGCGGTACGGGAAGATCGACCCCTCCCCGTTGTGCCGCCGGCTCACCGCGACCACCAGGTCTTGTCCGCTTGTGATGCCCGCATCTCGACGTACTCGTCCACCCAGGCCGGCAAGATGCGTCGTGCGCGACCGTCCTTCAACGACCGCAGATCACCGGCGATGATCAACATGCGCACCTTGGACTCGCCGTAGCCGAGCAGCTGGGCAACCGTGTACCACTTCGGGGACATCGACACCGGCTCAGACATCGCACACGTCCTTCCTGTCAGTTTGGACTGCCTGTCGTCCGACAACTGATGTGCGACGCATGTCCGCCAGTTGATGTGCGACACATGGTCTAGGAAATGTTGGTGGCGGTCCGCGGCCGCTGGCGTTTGATGCTACGCACCGGCTGGCTGGTGGTGCGGCTGATGATCTTGGTGTCGCCGTCTCGACCAGCGTGGCCGGGTTAGGTCGCGCGCTCAGCGCCAGATGGCCGTCCGCTCGTTCTCCGGCCGCGGGCCGGTCGTCGATCGTGACCCTGCTGACCCCTGGGAGCCGCGCGCCCTGGGGCCCGCGTGATGCCCGGGCGACCTGCGCATTGCGAGCGACGAGGCTGACGTCCAGGCTAGGTCCCCCGACGTCTCAGCAGCGTCCGGGCATGTCTCCCGAGGTACGCCCCGTCGTCCGCCGAGGCTCGATTGGCTGCTCCTCCGGCACTCGCGGGAAGCCGGTCCCGGAATGACGCGGCTCGACTGTCCGTGCCTTTCTCATTTGAAAGCCTCAGCGCCCCAAACCAGACCGCCAGCAGCTCGCCGGTCGCACAAGTTCGCCGGTGCTTTCCCGCAAATTGCGTGGGAGAATACCCCGGATAGGGGAGGTCCATTATGGTTCGTCTGTTGCTGGTCGCCAACAAGACACTGGCCAGTGGAGAGGTCTCGGATTTCGTCAAGGACCGGATGGCCAAGGAGGAGGACTGCCGGTTCACCCTGCTGGTGCCCGCCACCCCGCGATCGCACGCCGATGCCGGGGAACGGGCGGCGACCGCGGTGGGCAGCGCCGGCTCCGGGGTGTACGTGCCCCAGCAGGTCGCGGGCGAGGACAACTGGGAACACGCCCGCGGTCGCCTGGAGTACGGACTGGACATCCTGCGGAAGCTGGGCCCGACCGTCGACGGTGAGGTCGGCGACCCCAACCCGGCCAAGGCCATCAGCGACATCCTGAAACGGCGATCCTACGACGAGGTGGTCCTGTCCACGCTGCCGAAGGGTGTCTCGCGCTGGCTCGGCTTGGACATCCCGCACCAGATCCAGCGCAAGTTCCACGTCCCGGTGACGGTGATCAGCGTCAAGCGCGTTCCCAGCTAAGTCAGCCGCCGCTTCCGTGGATCCGTCGCGATCCCCGCCGCGGATGCTCGCGACGACGTTCAGGCGCTGCTCGACAACCGACAGACAGCCAGTGCCAATCCCGGCCTCCCTGAGGCCTGACGCCCCGCAGAGACGCCGAGCCCAGGCTGCCGAAACCGACCACCGTCGCAGATCACTTGGCAGACGAGTGTCGCGCACCAGTCGACGGAGGACAACCGGAGGAAACCGTAGGACTGCCGCCCTGTCGAAACTGGCTCTAAACAGTCAAGGGGCCTCGCTGCGCTCGGCCGCCGGCGCGTGTCCTCGCTGCGCTGCGGGCCGCGCCGCTTCATTCGCTGAACCACGGTGAGGCGGTGCGAGCTTCAGAATGTCCATTGGATCGGCACCTCCGGCCGGAATGGTCTGGACGATCTGAGGGGAGTGCGCATCGGTGCTGTGTCCTTCGAGCTCGACACGACGGATTCGCTGGTCGGCGAGCCGGCTGAGTGACGCGGCGATCGTCGCGCCTAGTAGTTGGTTTCCGTGCCGCTGTTCTTCATGAACGGTTTCGGAAACGATCATGGTGCGCCCGTCCCAGGCGTCTGGGGTGACCAGGCTAAGTGCCACGATCGTGTCAGTTGCTGTCTCGATGCTCAGCCTTGACGCGTCAGGATCAAGCCCGTCGCTGTATCGCGTCCAATACTGCGGGAGATGGTCGGTGTGAACCGTTCCGAACGGCCGGTGTGCCCACGCAAAGTAGGTGGCCCACGCTTGCTCGACTCGTTCGATCGGTAGTTCATTCATGGCAATCGTTTGGTAGCCGTCGGGAAGTTGTTGTTGAGTGATCCATTCCTGCCCAGCTGTGCTGGTCGGGTCGATCCACGGTGCTGGGCAGTGGACGAGGGTGGAGCATCCGATGGATTCCGCGAACCGCCGTCGGATTGGCTGGCTGTTCATGGCGCGCGTCACTACTGGGATGCTTCGGTCGGTGAGCTCGTAGACAGCGGCGTAGAGGCGCGTGCCAAAGCCTCGGCGACGGTACTCGGGGACAACGGTCACTTCGCAGAAATACCAGTCGGTCACTGGAGCGAGTATGAGTGAGGCAGACCCCACTACTTGCCCGTCGGCGATCGCTACACGCGTGCGTTGCCAGGTGTCGTCACCGGGACGAGGCAGCGGCACGCCGTCGACCACCGAATCGTCTTCACGCGGTGCACGGATCTCAACATCAGGTTTGTGTGACATGACGCCTGAGGCTATGTGCTTAGAACCCAACGTCTGGGGCTTGAGCAGAACAATTTCATTGCCTCAAGCAGAAAATTGGGCTGGTCCAAATTGGCATAGGATTGGATAGCCGATGCAGCCGGATTGCCTGTCCAACACTTCCGTCCGTCGGGTGACTAACTGGGTGACAACTGGCTGCGATTGAGTTGGCCATCGCTGGACACACCTGGACAGCCCGACCGCCCGCCAGCCCACTCGGTAGGGGCCGCGGGCTCGACCTGTTAAGGCAGAGGTCAGTGGTTCAAGTCCACTTAGCCCGGATCCACCGACGAGTCCTCTGAAGTTGATCTTGGTGGGTTGACTTGGGGTGATGCTGGCGAGGCCGTGAAGTAGTGGCGGACCTCGCTGTCCGCTGGTTCCACTGGGCTCCGGTTGCGCCGTCAGGCTGGGTGGTCAGGTGGCCGTGGTCGCTGGTGGTCCGCAGGTCCGGGCGAATAGGCGGGTCCACTCCGGCTGCCAGGGCCAGGTCAGGGGCAGGTGCATGGTGAGCCGTCGAGCCGAGCTGGCGAGCCGGGCTGGCACGGTGATCAGCCGTCTGCGGATGGTGCCGGTGGTGGCCTTGGCCAGGGCGGTGTCGGTCAGCGTGGCGGCGGCCCGGGTGAGGTTGAACGCCATCACCGCGAGCACTAGCCAGGCGCTGTTGGCCGTGAACCGTCCGCTGGGCAGGTGGGCCAGGGCGGAGTTCTTCAGGTCGGCATGAACCTGTTCGATGATCGCGTGGCCGCGGTGGGTCTTGTCCGCACTGACGGTGTCCAGGCTGCTGGTGGTGAAGAAGGCGTGGAACCGCCAGACGTCGAACAGCCCGTCTTGGCCGGTGGGGTTGAGATCGGGAATTCGACGCACGATCAATCGCCCGGGCAGCTGCTCGGCCAGCGTGCCGGCCGCAAAGGCCGTGAAAGGAATCTCGGCGACCTCAGCGCGCGACACCCAGCGGCTCGATGGCTCGTCGAAGACCGCGTCGGGGTACTCGATCGGGATCCAGCCCTGTTCAGCGATGCCAGCGATCGCCGCCTTGACTGTGGCGTCTTGGCGGAGGGTGATCGACACGTCGCAGCCGCCGCGGACCGCGGCCCCGACCGCGCCGCGGCCGTAGAACGCCGAATCGGCCCGCAGCAACGGTCGGCAGCCCGGCAGCAGCCGTCGGACCTCAGCGGCGGCGTCGGCGATCAACCGTTTCGCGCCGCGCGGCGACCCGCACGATCCCCTCCGCAACCGCTGTGCCACGATCACCGGCGCGGCGGCGGGAGTGGTCACCGTGGCCAGCATCGCGTTCAACCCGCGCACCTTGGAGTAGCCGAACCCCGCACCCTGCTTGGCGTAGCCGTGAACCTCCACAATCGTGTCATCGACATCGATCACCACCCCGGCCCTGTCCCGGGTCGTGCTGGCAGCGCCCGACGGCAGCATCGGGCTGCGCACGGCGAGCTCGGCCAGGAAGCGGCTCGCGACCGCGTCGAGCTGCCGGACATGGCCGAACCGGAACCCGCGCAGGAACGAGCCCAACGTCGACGGTGCATAAGCGCTCGCGAAGATCCGGCCCATCCCGCCATGGCGCAGCAGACCCATGTCATCGATCGAGTCAGCACCGGCGACCATTCCCGCGACCAGCGAGGCCACCTTCAGCCCCGCGTTCGCCCCCTTGTCCGTCGGCACCGACAAGTGATGCTGCGCGAGCCTGGCCAATCCCGCCGCTTCGGCCAGCGCCACCATCGCAACCAGCCCGGCCGCCGCCACCAGATTCGGCTCATCGAAGACCGCCGAGACCGCCCGCGCGGTATGACAGAGTTGCACTCGACAGATGCCCTTCGTGCTTGGCGATCCCGGACCCTAGACAAGTCCCAATCTCCCAGCCAACAAGGGCATCTGCTCGTTACGGCACGCTCAACGAACCCAAACCCATCGGTGGATCCGGGCTTAGGCCCACCCATACCAAGCCGGCTCCCACCAGGCCAGACAATTTCCGGCCCACCAACGGGTCTGGCGCCGCCGCGAACAGTCTGAGGGCGCGTAAGGACTCACTGGTAGTCCGTTCGAGGGACGAGGTCCGCCAGTGGGGGTACCGGTGCCGCCCTGGGTTCCGGCGGCCTAGGCTCAGAAGGAGCTGTGTGCGATCCAGTGCTCGACTAAGGATTCGTCGCCTATCACATCGACGACATGGATCGGTGAACGTCGGTAGAGCGCGAGCAGTAGATCAAGGGCGTTGCCTCGTACGATCGCATCCGCCTCGCCCCGTCCGGGTGTCCAGCGCACGCCATCGGGCATTCGGGTAACGAACCACTCATCGGCGGTGTCCGTGGCCTGCAGCTGCAGGGTCTCCCCAAGTCCTCGCAGGCACTGGAAGATCGGGTCTGGATGGCCAGGGGTGGAGAGCGTGGTGATCGCGGCCAACAGGTCTGCGATGCCGTCGGCTGCCATCTGCGCGGAGAGTGTTGGACGAAGACCTACCGTGAGCTCAGCATCGATCCGGTGGATGATCGTGTCGTGTGTGAGCTTGCGTAGCCAGAAGCCGACGCTGTGGTCGTCGGACCAGCTCCACACCGCTGTCCGGGTGCCCGCGCTTTGGACGGCAGTGGAGAAGGCGGTTCCGCCGGAGCAAAGCCATGCTCCGTAACGGGTGGTGGTCGCCGGGAGTCCTAGGCCGACGACCGACATGTCGATGGGCTTCTGGGCCCTTGTCTCGATGATGCGTTGGGCCCAGCGGTGCGCGCGTCCCACGTGAAGCGCCAACTCGCTGAGAGTCCAGTCGGGACAGGTCGTCACCCGCAACGCTGATTCGGCGCTTGTCAGGATCTCCGCGATCCGCTCGGTGGATTCCAGTAGACCGGCGTGATACGTCGCTTCATCAAGGGCTGCCGAGGCCACTAAGTCCCCTCGGTTCGTTCGGATTTGGTACCTATCATGGCCTTGCCATCAACATGAGCGCGCCGCTGGGTTTGAAGGTTGTCCACTGAAGTCTCTTCTGTGCTTCCAGTCACTGACCGTGCCGCCTACATCGCATGCTGTCACATGCGGGTGCCAGGTCACGGCGGCCAGGCCCGAGCAATATCTGTTGTCACCCAGCAAGTGCCATGTCCGGGGTCAGATTGGCCAGTTCTTCTCCCCTTGTCGTTGATGTTCTCGCTCGGGGGGCGTGTGGGACTCGGAACTCGGAGAAGCCTTCGCAACACAGGTCATCCTGCTTGTCGTTCTGCTTGACAATCGCCGCGCCCGACCCGGGATCTCCGCGGACGCCAGCGGACTCTCATCACGCTCACCGGCCGTTCCGAGCGGCTGTCCGGTCTCGCTGACACGGAAGAGGTCACTGACTCGAACCCAGCGGTCGTGCTTGACCTTGACCCGTGAGGAAGCCGCAGGCTCGTGGGTGCCGGTCGCGTGACCGGTACGAGGAGGATGTCGACGTGGGGCTGCTCACGATCGGAGCGTTCGCGAGGGCGGCGGGATTCACGCCGAAGGCGCTGCGCCTGTACGACGAGCTGGGCGTGTTGCCACCGGCCGCGGTAGATCCCGAGTCCGGGTACCGGCTCTACGACCCGGCCCAGCTCGAACGTGCCCAGCTGATCGCTCGGCTGCGTCGCCTCGGCATGCCGCTGGTCGACATCCGCGCTGTCTGTGGCCTCGAACCCGCTGAGGCGGCCGAGGCGGTTAGGACGTTCTGGCAGCAGGTCACCGTCGACACGGCGGCGCGCAGACGCACCGCCGACCTCCTCGTCGAGGATCTCTCTAGAAGGGGCGCCACCATGCCAGAAACCAATCCCACACTCACTCTGCGGGTCGCCGCTCGTTGCGACATCGGCGCGGCGCGGGCCAAGAACGAGGACGCGGTCTATGCGAGTGAGCGGTTGTTGGCCGTCGCTGACGGCGGGCAGGGACCGGGCGGCGCCGAAGCCAGCGCCGCCGCCATCGATGCCCTCAGGCCGTTGGAGCTATCCGCCGCGTCGGCCGCCGAACTGCTCACCATGCTGGCCGAGGCGGTCGCTGAGGCTGATCGCACGGTGCGCGATCTCGCCGAGGACGATCACCAACCAATCACAACCCTAACGGCGATGCTGTGGTCCGGCTCCCAGGCTGCGCTGATGCACATCGGCGACGGCCGGGCATATCTGCTGCGCGGTGGTCAGCTGAGCCAACTGACTCAAGACCACACCTACGTGCAGTCGCTGATAGATCAGGGCAAGCTCGCCCCCGACGAGGCTGCCTCCCATCCGGAGCGGGCGCTGCTGGTGCGGGCCCTGGGCGTGGGTGACGGACAAGTCGAGGCGGACTTGGCGCTCCGCACCGCCCTCATGGGCGATCGCTACCTGCTCTGCTCCGACGGGCTGTCGGCCGTCGTTGACCGCAGTGCGTTGTACGCCTCACTGAGCGTGGCCGCCACGCCGGAGCAGGTTGCCGGGCAGCTGATCGATCTCGCGTACGCACACGGCGCACCCGACAACATCGCCTGCGTCGTCGCCGACGCCGTCGCGGCTACAGATAAGACCGCCACGCCGCCCAGGTCCAGTAAGACCGGTGAGTAACAACCTGAGTAGCACCCCACTCACTGATGGGTCGACCATCATGGAAACACCCGGACGTTCATACGTGGTCCACCGACCCCGCCACGGTGGCAGGGCATCCCTGATAAGGCAGCGGTCAGACAGACTGAGCAGCCAATCGAGCAGCCTAAGCACCGGTCACCACGGACAGTGGTACACGTCGCCGGACACCAGAAGGCGATTCGCGTACACCGGTGGATCTCCTGCTCGTTACTCGTAATGCGTAGATCAGCCGGCCGACTTCCAGAGCATTGCCACTGCATCGGATTGCTCGCCCAGGGTGAGGGACTCAACGTCGAGGATGTGATCAGGTGCCAGATCGTCACTCTGCGATGCGTGGAGCGCGTCGAACTCGTCCTCGGTCAGATACATGGGTCGGAGGCTGGCTCGTCGGCGAGCTTCGGCCAGCGGCAGGCGTAGTTGCACAATGAGGATGCCAGGGATCAGGCTGCGGTAAAGCGCGGCGGTGTCCGCGGTGAGAACGTCGGACATGACAACGTCGATGCCCGAGCGCAGAAAGCGGCGGGCGAGGTCGCAGGCATTCTCGACACCGATGCGCCGCTGCAGGTGGCCCTCGCTTCCATCCCAGGGCGCGGCGTGGCCAGCGACCACCAGGTGCCGAATGTCGTCGACACCAATGACCGCTGCTCGACGCAACGGTTCGACCAGCCGCAAGGCGGTCGAGCTCTTGCCTGCGGCCGGACCTCCGGAGAGTAGCAACGGGGGAAGCATGGCTTCAGAGTGACTCACATGGTGTCCGTACAGCAGAGAAGTACAGCAACGGTGCCACCACTCGACACGTCCAGGACCGTCCAAATGAGGATCGACGAGCGCCGGGTGGACCTCCTGGCCAGTGATGCCGCTCCTTTGCAAGCAGGGGGTTAGGGGTTCGAGTCCCCTTGGCTCCACCTACTGAAGTACCTAGTCAGGATGCCTTTCACTCCGAAATTCTGGACCATCCCCTTGCTGCCCTGATTGAGTCCGCGGGGGACCAGCGGGGGAAACGCGATGTGCGGTTCCGGTTCATGCTTGACCATCTGGTTCTGGTAGCTGCTTTTCAGATTGGGGACGCGGTTCCGGTTCCTGGGCGACAGTCGTTCCGGTAGGTACTTGACACTTCCTTGGGTTCGACGCCTGTTGCGGTGTGCGGGGGTGGGTCTTTTCGTGGTCTGAGGACGACGGAAGGAGCCCGGGATGCTTCAGGAGCTGCGGATGGCTGAGCAGCGGTATCGGGCGGTGTGGGAGGTGCTGGAGGGCGCCTCGGTGACCGAGGTGGCCCGCCGGTTCGGGGTGTCGCGGCAGAGCGTGCGCACCTGGCTGCGGCGGTATACCGCCGACGGCGGTCTGGGCGGGTTGGGTGATCATTCCTCGAAGCCGCATTCGTGTCCGCATCAGATGAGCCCGACGGTCGAGGTTGCGGTGTGCGAGGTCGTCCGGCGGGCTCACCCAGCTTGGGGGGGCGGACCGGATCCGCTACCAGTTGGCCAAGGACGGGATCGTCCCAGTGCCGGGCCGAACCAGCATCTATCGGGCGCTGGTCCGCCACGGCCTGGTGGAGGCGGGGCCTCGACGGCGGAAACGGTCCGATTATCGGCGGTGGGAGCGGTCCCGGCCGATGGAGTTGTGGCAGATGGATGTGGTCGGCGGGTTCCATCTGGTCGATGGGACCGAGCTGAAGGCGGTCAGTGGGATCGATGACAGTTCCCGGTTCGTGGTGTCGGCGATGCTGGTCGGCCGGGCCACCGCCAAGCCGGTGTGTGAGGCGTTGCTGGCGGCGTTGCGCCGTTGGGGATGTCCGGAGCAGATCTTGACGACGAAACGGCCGAGTGGGTCGTCCCCGTGCAGTGGGTGGTGGCCCATCCAGCGACGGCCGCGTACTGGGAGAAGGGCATGTTCGCCAACCAGAACAGCGCCTGCAAGCTGCGGCAGGAGTTCACCCTGGACCGCCTCGCGACACACTTCGGAGTCGCCGTTGAGGACTCGTAGGCAACCTCGAATCCGACGAATACATATCGTGGTCGATAACACCTCGCTAGGCTACGTGCTGTGGATATTCGAGCGGAGCGGCTGGCGGCTGGTTTGAGCCAATCGCAACTCGCTCGGGCTGCCGGGGTCCCTCAACCAAATCTGTCGGCGTACGAGAACGGCCGCCGGGTGCCCTCTCCAGAAGTGCTGGAACGGATCAACCGTGCGCTCAAGGTACGACCCTCCACCCGAGTCCAACAGCACAGGGACTCGATCCGAGCAATCGTGGCTGAGCACCACGCCGTCGCGCCGCGGATCTTCGGGTCCGTCGCGCGAGGGGACGACGAGCCCGGGTCTGACGTCGACCTACTCGTCGAGTTCACCGACGAAGCGTCATTGCTCGACGAGATCGGCCTCCGGCTCGCCCTTGCCGACCTGCTCCGGGTCGAGGTCGACGTCATCGCCTCAGACAGTCTTCGCGGCACGATGCGGGAGCGGGTCCTTCGAGAAGCGGTCGCGGTGTGACCGAAGCGCACCGGAAGGCCCGCGACGCGGCCGAACGAGTGATCGCTGTCTGCGACGTCCTCGCGGACCTGGTTCCACCCGACGTCGACGCGTTCGCAGCCGACGTACGCACCCAGTGGGCCGTCGAAATGGGCCTGATCCGCATCGGAGAGACCGTCAACCGAATCCCGAGCGAGGTACTCGAGCAATTCTCTGAGCAGCCGTGGCGGCAGATCGTGGCCATGCGCAACTTCGCCGCCCACCAGTACGACGACCTCGACCCCCGGCGGGTGTGGCGCACCGTCACCCGCGACGTTCCCAACCTCCGCGCTTACCTCGCCGACACTGTGATTCCAGGGCTCGATCGGTGAGCAACTTCGACTTCGTGAAGAAGACCTTGCCGGCGATCTACGCCGACTGCCGGCGCGCGGAGTCATACCTTTCGAGCGACCCGGCCGCCGCGTGCTTCTACAGCCGCAGGGCGATCGAGCAGCTCGTCCGTCACCTGTACGACGTGATGGGCCTGCCGGCGCCGTAACAGAACGACCTCGCCGCTCGGATCAACGACGCGGCGTTCAAGGCAAGAGTCGGGGTCGGCATCGCCCAGAAGCTCAACCTGATCCGGCGGATCGGAAACACGGCGGCTCACGAAGGGAGGCCAATCCAGCCGCAGGCGGCGCTGCAGGTGCTTCGTGAACTCTTCCATACCCTGGTATTCGTTGCGTTCCGATACACCACCGACCCACAGGGTGTCCCGACAAGCAAGCAGTTCGACCCGTCGCTAGCGGCGAAGCTGGCACCGCTGTCGCGATCGGAACTCGCAACGCTCGCCGTCAAATTCCGGGTCCAGGACGAAGCGCACGCCAAAGTTTTGGCGACCAGGGACGATCTGGCGGCGGCCAAAGACGCCGAGATCGCCGCGCTGAAAGCTCAGATCGCCAAAGCCCAGGCCGCGAACACCGAGCCGGACGATCACGACTACTCCGAAGCCGAGACTCGCCGACTGATCATCGATGTCCTTCTGGCGGAGGCAGGCTGGCCTTTGGACCAGAGACGTGACCGGGAGTACCCGGTCACTGGTATGCCGAATTCGGTCGGCACGGGTCAGGTCGACTACGTGCTCTGGGGGCACCTCCCGCTCGCGGTCGTCGAGGCCAAGCGCACGACCAAGAGTGCGCAAATCGGTCAGCAGCAAGCAAGGCTGTATGCCGACTGCCTCGAGGCCGAGTTCGGGCGTCGACCGGTGATTTTCTACACCAACGGCTACCAGCACTGGCTTTGGGACGACGCCGCGTTCAGCGGCATCGGCCCGGGCGGGTATCCGCCGCGGGAGGTACAAGGCTTCTATACTCGCGACGAGCTGGAGCTGATGATCCAGCGGAGGCAGACCCGGCTCCCTCTTGCGAGGGCGCCGGTGGACTCCGCCATCGTCGAGCGGTACTACCAGACCAGGGCGATCAAGGCGGTTGGTGCCGCGTTCGATGCGCGGCAGCGTCAGGCGCTGCTGGTGATGGCGACCGGGTCGGGCAAGACCCGCACAGTCATCGCGCTGGTCGAGCAGCTGATGAAGGCGAACTGGGTCAAGCGGGTGCTCTTCCTGGCCGACCGGACCGCCCTGGTCAACCAGGCCGTCAACGCGTTCAAGACGCACTTGCCCGGCGTCAGCACCGTCAATCTGGTGACCGAGAAGGCGACAGACGGGCGGGTGTACGTGTCGACGTACCCCACGATCATGAATCTCATCAACGACGTGGAGGGCGGGCAGCGGAGGTTCGGGCCCGGCTTCTTCGACTTGATTGTGATCGATGAGGCGCACCGCTCCGTATACCAGAAGTACGGTGCAATCTTCGAATGGTTCGATGCCAGCCTGCTGGGGCTCACCGCGACCCCGAAGGACGAGATCGACCACAACACCTACCGGCTCTTCCACCTCGAGGACGGCGTTCCCACCGATGCCTACGGCTTAGACAGAGCGGTTGATGACGGATTCCTCGTGCCGCCGTTCGGGGTGTCGGTCGGCACCAAATTCCTCCGACAGGGCATCACGTACGACGAGTTGAGCGAGGAGGAGAAGGACGAGTGGGACGCCCTGGACTGGGGTGAGGACGGGCCGCCGGCCGCGATCGATTCCGAAGAGCTGAACCGGTTCCTGTTCAATGTGGACACAGTCGACAAGGTGCTCGCCAGCCTGATGACCGACGGCTACAAGGTCGCCGGTGGTGACCGCATCGGCAAGACGATCATCTTCGCCAAGAATCAGGCGCACGCCGAGTTCATCGAGCAGCGCTTCAACGTCCAGTACCCCGAGTACGGCGGCGAGTTCGCCCGTGTGATCACGCACCAGGCGACGTACGCCCAGAGCCTCATCGACGGCTTCAGCCAACCGGAGAAGCCGCCGCACATCGCGATCAGCGTCGACATGCTCGACACCGGCATCGATGTCCCGGAGATCGTCAACCTGGTGTTCTTCAAGATGGTCCGGTCGAAGTCCAAGTTCTGGCAGATGATCGGCCGCGGCACGCGCCTGCGCCCGGACCTGTTCGGACCCGGGAAGGACAAGAGAGACTTCTTTGTCTTCGACTTCTGCGGCAACCTCGATTACTTCAGTCAGGACCTACCCGGCTCGGAGGGGTCAGAGCAGAAGTCGCTGACTCAACGGCTGTTTGAGTCGCGCCTCGGACTGGTCCTCGAGCTCGACCAAGCCGCCGCGGTGCCGGCGCTGCGGGAGTCGACGGCGAGCTGGCTGCACGAGTTCGTGGCCGGGATGAACCTCGACAACTTCCTCGTCCGCACACACCATCATCAGGTTGAGACCTGGGCAGACCGCGAGCGCTGGGCTTCGGTGTCGAAGGACGACGCCGGGGAGATTCTCGAGCACCTGGCCGGCCTACCGTCCGCCGTACGGGATCCGGACGAGGACGCCAAGCGGTTCGACCTGCTCGTGCTGCGCCGTCAGCTCGCGCAGCTCGAAGGGGACGCGGTTGCCGCCGAACGAGTACGCGAGACCGTCCAGGCCATCGCGGCCGCGCTGTTGCCGAAGAAGAACATTCCATCAGTCGCCGAACAGCTCTCGCTCCTCGACGAAGTGGCCGGCGACGAGTGGTGGGTCGACGTCACGCTCCCCATGCTCGAAGTCATGCGGCTGCGGCTGCGCGGACTGGTCCGATTCGTGGAGAAGACGAGGCTATTCGTCGTCGTCGCCTTGTTGGGTGGACTTTCTCCGCTCCAGCCGCCAGTGGATCTCGTGGGTGGTCGGGTGCCGCCACTCGAGCATCCGGTACTCAAAACCTGGTAGCAGCACGATCGGGATCGGATCAGGGGATGCCGGAGCGACCGCGCCCACCACGATCTTCGCGTCCGGGGGGATGAACGGGGACTGCGCGGGGATCGGTGCGGTGACGATCTCGACAGGGTCTCCATAGGGACGTGCCATGGGCCCAGACTATACAGTCATCTCGCATAGGGCCGGCATAGAGACGTTTTGAGAGTCGTATAGAGACCTGATAGGATACCTATAAGATCACGCGCAACGGGGCGCTGGCGAAACTCCGTCCGGAGTTGAAGGACCGCGACGAGCACCGCGCGGAGATCGTCAACGCCTGAGGCGGTCGGGCTGGGCTCCCGTCAGCGATGCGATGGCTGGCGGGAGCCCGACCTCCTGCGATGGACCGGCTGCTCCGGTCGGGGGTCCCGGAGCAGCCCGTCGATGGCAGGGAGTCATCGGAACGAAGGGATAGACCATGAACGAACACCAAGCGTGGCTGCGCGACCAGATGCCTGCCCAGCCCGCCCCGCCCAAGAAGACCCACAAGGTGCGCACGGCGCTCATCGTGATTGGCTCGCTGATCGTCTTCGTCTTCGGGGGCCTCCTGGCCCGCCTGGCCCTCGGGCCTGCCCCGGCTGCTGCGGACCCCGCGCCCAGCGTGACCGCCACTGAGCCCCCCAAGGAGGTCAAGCAGAGCCGACCAAGGAGGCTAAGCCCAAGCCGGAGCCGACCGAGGAGCCCAAGCCGACTGAGCCCTACACGGCCACCATCACCGAGTGCGAGCGCAGCGACTTCGGCATGTTCGACGTGACGGTGAAGATCAAGAACAACTCCGAGGACCAGCCCACCTACTTCTTCGACATCGGTCTGTACGACAAGAAGGACAACACCGTGGGGAGCGGCTTCGGCAGCGTCGAGGTCAAGCCAGGCAAGTCCGCCACCACGAGCACCTTCGCTCACATGTCCGATGACTCCTACGGGGGCAAGGTCTCGTGCGAGATCGAGGTCTCCGACTTCTGATCCCCGAGCACGTGGCGATCCCGGTCAGCGTGGTCGAGGCGCTGCAGTCCAAGGCGGCCTACAGCCTCGGTGGGGCCGAGGAGCACCGCGTCCCGCTTCGGCGGGGCGGGCTGTTCTCATGCCCAGCCGGTACCGCTCGCGAGCACTCGAAGCCCAGGACCAATCACGTCGCTAGGTCCCACGGACATGCACTACCGCAGCGGAAATGTGTCAAATTGCCGGTTTGGACGAGGCAGAGCCCGGTCTACACCGACTTCGAGGACACCCTCGACGACTCCAACCCGGTCGAACTGCCCCAGGTGACCTCCGGGATGAATTGGGAACGGTTCCATGCGAAGGCGCAGGCCTACCCTGAAGCAGCACAAAGACCACGTCGCCTTGCAGAAGCTGCGCCGCAACAAGCAGCTCACACCAGACGACTTCGACTCCCTCGCCGAAATGCTCGTCGCTTCCGGCGGTGATCAGCAGGTCGACATAACCTGGGTCACCGAACGCGCCGGAGCCCTCGGCCCGTTCATTCGTTCCCTCGTCGGTCTTGACCGCGCCGCCGTGGTCGAAACATTCGCCGCGTACCTCGACCGGACAAAGTTCTCCGTGGAGCAGGTGCGATTCGTCTCCTTGATCGTTGACGAGCTCACCGCCAACGGCGCCATGAAACCTGCGCGATTGTTCGAGTCGCCCTACACCGACCACGGCCACGTTGACGTGGTCTTCCCCGAGGACGTCGGCGTCATCGTCGATATTCTGCGCGACGTCGAGCGTCACGCCCTGCCGAGCGGAGCTGCGTAACGGTCTGCGCCTAGTACGGCGCTTAGCTAAGCGCTCGAACATCGTCAGCCAGCGCATCACTTGACGTCGCGAGCGTGTACATCACCATCGGCTGCCGCGCCCGCCACCGTCATGACACGGCGCTGACGAACTGTGACGAATCGCAAGGTTGAGGCCCTGGGTCGCCTCTTCAAGCTCCTAAACCGAGCGGCACGCATGCTACGAAGGTCCGTAGATCGGTCCGCCCCCCGGGGCGGGCCGGCCGTCCGGGACCCGGGCGGTCCCCGGCCAGCCACCTCGACGGCGAGTATGCCCGAGGCAGTAGTCGAAGTCCGGTGGGCCTATCAGAGACGCTGCAGCGCGAACAGCTCGCCGGGTGCCAGAACCCGGATGCGCTCCGGATTCACGACCCGGTCCGGTAGGGAGTCGGGGTCGGCATTGAACGGTGCGAAGTCGGGAGCGTCCACGCTGCCCCAGTGGTACAGCAGCAGTGGAGTGTCCGGGTAGGCGTTCGCCATTTCGATCGCGCCGTCGAGGCCGAAATGCCAGTCGCTGTCGGAGAAGTCGAACAACATGGCATCGGCCGTCGGCATCTGGAGGTGATGGTCGCGGATGAGCCGGGAGTCGCCGGGCGCCCAGACGGTGCCGTCCGGCGTCTCGATCCAGAAGCCGCAGCAGTCCTCCGGCTGGAAGATCCGGTCGGCGGCACCCGGGGACTCGTTCTGCCACGCATGGTCGGCCGGAGTGACCTCTACCCGCACCGGCCCGATCTCGAAGCGCTCGCCGATGTCGTGACCGTAGGCCGGCAGGCCCTCCTGGTCCATCAGCGATGCCACGTACTGCGTCGAGTGGTACTCACCGGTCACGCCCGCCAACTCACGGCAGGTCGGGACGCTGTAGTGGTCGTTGTCGCTGTGCGTGACGAGCACGGCATCCAGCCTCGGCACCTCGGCGGAAGCAATCGGAAACTCGACGAGCACCGGCATATCGAACCCGCCCAGCAGCGGATCGACCATCACCGTCGTGCCGCGACTGTTGATCAAGAACCCCGCCATGCCCAGCCAGCGCAGAACTGTCCCGTCGCCGGCCTCGAATGCTTCTGCGCCGAACCGTTGGGTCTTGGGGGCCCGCGCTTGACGTGGCATGGCGGGACACTACCGCTTCACCGGGACACCAACCCCTAGTGGACGTGCTTCACTGAGGCCACACACGCGATACGGAATGAGGCGATCGATATGCTCGACCATCTCAGTGGCGCATCGCGGCTGTTCCCGATCATCGGTGACCCGATCAAGTACGTCGAGTCTCCGCAGCGCCTGACTCGTACGTTCGCCGAGCGGGGCTACAACGGCATCTGTGTGCCGATGCAGGTGCCGCAAGCAGACCTCGACACCGTCATGGCGGGCCTCACGGCATCCCGGAACGTAGACGGACTCCTGGTCACGATGCCGCACAAGTTCGCGGCCTTTACCCACTGCGCGACCAGTTCCGAACGAGCCGAGATGCTCGGAGTCGTGAGCGTCGCCCGCCGCAACCCCGACGGCACCTGGCACGGCGACATGCTCGACGGACTCGCGTTCGTGAAGGCGCAGCAAGACCATGGAGCCCAACCGGAGGGCGCGCGGGCCCTCCTGGTCGGCGCCGGTGGCGCGGGCAGCGCCATCGCCATCGAGCTGCTCCAAGCTGGAGTTCTCGAACTTGTCATCCACGACGCCGACGAGTCGCGAGTCGCCACACTTCTCGATCTGCTCTCCGACCTCGGCGAAGTGCGAGTGAGCGCCGGCCCGCCAGACCCCACCGGTTGCGACCTCGTGTGCAATGCGAGCCCCATGGGCATGGAGGACGACGACCCGCTGCCGGTCGACGCCACTCTCCTCAGCTCGTCGATGTTCGTGGGTGATGTGATCGCCGGGCACGGCGTGACCCCGTTCCTGCAGGCCGCCCAGGCCGCCGGCTGCAAGACCGCCAACGGCGACCACATGGTCGAAGCTGCACAAGACCTCATGGTCGACTTCATGCTGTCGGGATAAAGGTTTCCTCACTTCACCAAGTAATTCGCCAACAAACCGGCACCACTCCGGTCGGCAAGCGTGGACATCTGCAGTCTGAGAGCGAATAGAAAGACTGCATGAGCACACCCTCACCCCCGCGGGAACGAACTGCACCCCGGGCGGAAGCCTGACTCAGGTCGGCAGCGAGCAGGTTCGCGCCGCTTCGCGTGTCCTCGCTGCGCTGCTGGCCGCTCGCGGTTGAACGCATACTCACGCTTACGTAAGAGGCTCGTACTCGACGACTTCTCGTACTACGCGCTCCGCGGTCTCCGCGGGGCCGAGTCTCGAGGTGTCGAACCACCATCCTCTGTCGCCGAATCCGTGTCGCATGCTGTCGTCCAGTAGGTCGTAGCCGTCAAAGTCGAATTGTTCAATGGGCGCCCGAGTCGCGTTACGCTGCCGGCACGCCTCAGCACCCGGCGCAAGAGTCACAAGCCGCACCGGTCGCGGTCTCAGCAGACTGACCAGCAGGTCGAGTTGATTTCGATCTGGGATGACGGTGTCCATGAGCACCGTGAAGTCGAAGTCAACGAAGTTGGCCGCGAGCGAACATATGTTGCGAAGGCACAACTCGACCTGGCGAACCGCTTCATCCGGTGGCTCGCCTGCGAACCCAACATGTCCGCTCACGATCATCAGATTCACGTCATCACCGCTGACTTGCGCAGCGCGTGGCAGCAACTGGGCCGCCAGTCTGGTCACCGTGGACTTTCCGGCGCCCGGCATGCCAGTCACTACGATGCAACCCATCGGATCGACGGGCGCCACGTCAGTCATGTTGGGATTGTCTCGTGGGCACAATCGCGCCGCGCGGTTTCACTGAGTTGGAGAAGACGTCCTGCCATGCAGGTTGTAGGTCGCCAGCATCGCTGTGACCATTTGCAGCACTCCCAACTGCCAACCTGCAGCAGCAAAGTGCAGCAGCGACCGACCAGCTCCACCCCGGTCACCACGCTCGCCGACTAGCCTGCCCGCATGGCACCCATCAAGGTCAACGTCGACAACTTCGTGCGCGCGGAGACCGACCGAATGTTCGCCGGTCTCCAGCGCGACGCCGGTGGCGTCAACCGGCTCAGGCACAATCGGAGACCCACGCCTATCGATCAGCAAACGGTGATCCGGATGAACCGTGACACCCTCTACAGCTTCGCAGTTGTGGACATCTCCGCAGGAGCGACGCTGACGGTACCCGACGCGGACGGTCGATACCTCTCGGTCATGATCGTCAACCAGGACCACTACATCAATCGCGTGTTCCACGACGCGGGCAACTACGACCTCACCATCGCCGACTTCGACACCGACTACGTCCTGGTAGCTGCCCGCACCCTGGTCGACCCGAGAGACTCCGCGGACGTCGCAGACGTGGCATCGGTACAGGACGGGCTCTCACTGTCCGCACGCTCAGCTCGCCCCTACGAGCTATCCGACTACGACACTGACAGCTTCGACCGCACCCGCACCGCGCTCCTGACCTTGGCGCGCGACATGGACTCGTTCAGTGCAAGCTTCGGACGTCGACAAGATGTCAACCCGATCCACCACCTCGTCAGCACCGCCGCCGGCTGGGGCGGACTTCCCGACGCCGAGGCAACCTACATCGGCGTGGCCCACAACCTTCCGGTCGGTGAGTACGAGTTGCAGATCGACAATGTTCCCGTCGATGGGTTCTGGTCGATCTCGGTCTACAACGCCGACGGCTACTTCGTGCCTAACGATGCCGGTGCCTACAGCGTCAACAGCATCACCGCCGCTCGTAACGACGACGGCACCATCACGGTCAGGTTCGGCGGTGACGGCGATCCAGCGAAGAACTCGCTGCCCATCACTGACGGGTGGAACTACATGGTGCGCCTCTATCGCCCACACCCAGAAATCCTCGACGGCAGCTGGACCTTTCCCACGCTCTGGCGATAGATCCGTGCCTTCGGGCCGTTGAGCCGAACGAAGGCTATTCGGCGAAGAACGTTGGCTCCACGTCTCGTCGACGCGCACTCGTTACCCGAGGTTTCGGAACCCACTGAGTACGGCGAACACGTACTGCGCGATGAGGAACGCCAGCGCGGCGATGCCGCCCCACCACACCCTGCGGGACACGGGCTCGGCGCTCCGCCACAGGCGTACGCCTAGCGGAACCAGCACGGCCGCCAGCAGGACTGCCCCGGTCAGCGCGTTGAGGTCGGTGCCCTTCAGCACCCCGCCGTAATGGGTCATCATGAACGCCACGCCGAGCGCTGGCACCCAGCCCAGCAGTCGAGCTCGATAGGCGCCGATCGCCAGCAGGCCCCACGCGAGATTGTCGCTACCGTTCAGCGGCAGCAGCACGTACCAAGCGCCGTAGGTGGCGCTGACCGCCGCAGTCGCCGTTTCCAGCCCTTGTACGCCGACGAGCTGCAGCGCGAGGAAGCTCATGCCCTCCTGGAAGATCCGGACGGCGCTGCCAACAACCGCGATGGTCCCTCCCCAGAACGCCCAGCCGGGCCGTTCCCGGCCGATCAGCCCAGCGAGGGCGAGGAACGCGGGAATCATCAGGACAAGTCCCGCGGTGTAGAGCGAATATGAGGTCAGAAGAATGGCCGGCTCGACGACCATGGCCGACAGCTGGGAGGGATAGAAGTAGTAGTGCCCTGACCGAACGACCTCACCGGCCAGGAGCAGCAATGGCGCCACAACCAAGGCGCCCGCTCCAAGATGAGATCCCGGCCAGCTCCGGAGAGGGCCGGGCACTCGCACCATGAACGCTGAGCCGTCCCGGGCCAGCAGCACGTTCCCGGCCATCAGACCCGCACCCAGAGCACCTACCGCCGCGCACAGAGACTGGATCTGGGTGTTCGCCCAACGCACCTCACCGAAGCCAAGCAGTTGCGCCAGACCGAATCCGGTGACCCCGCCAACGACGACAGCCCCCACGAAGACCACAGCCGCTCGCATGTCTGAGCCGACCCGCGTCGGCTCCGCGACCTCACTCACGGTTGCCAGAGTAGGCATCGAGTCTGGCCTCAGTATCCGGACTGCCAGGCACCGCAGCCCGGTTCGGCCACACGACCGTCCACTGGCGCCTGCTTCGGGACGGGAATCAACAAAATGCGGTCGCCGCACCGCATCGGAGCCCATCAACTGGTCATTTGCAGAAACTTTGCTCGGCTTGCACCCTGACTCCACCTGAGGTGAACGTCGTCTACCTTTACTGACCAGCGCTATCACTCAAATGTTAAAGGGTTGTCTGCGCCCTCGTACGGCGGCGTGGCCTTGCTCCTACCGCAGCGCTACGGCAGATCGAATTCCCCGTCTTGAGCGCCGGCGAGGAAGGCCTCCCACTCGTCAAACCTGAAGACTAGAACTGGTCCCTGACGATCTTTCGAATCCCGAACGCCCACCCAATGTTCGATGGTGGCGACTTCCACGCACCCACCGCCACCACTTCGGGTGCTCTTATGCCACACGGCACCTGAGAAGTCTGCCACCTCGTTCATTTTCCTTCGCTCTCCTCGTCGTTGAGTATGTTGGTTAGTTCTGATATGTAGCTTATTGACTCTTCGGGCCCTTTTGCGTTCGCTCTGATTCGATCAAAAACGTCAGCGTGCGTGGTCACGTCTTCCGATCCTTCAAGATAGAGATTTCCACCTCGATATTCGATGACAACCACTTCTGGATCTGGAGGCGATAGACGGATTATGGTGAATGATCCGGGAACACCGCTATATACGCCAGCAGCGAGCGGCAAGACTTGTATTGTGATGTTTCTTTTTTCAGAGAGCTCGACGAGTTGCCGACACTGTGACTGAAGTAGATCGGGAGACCCAAACTGCCGTCGTAAAACAGCCTCGTCCAGCACGGCCCATATCGGAGTATTGTTCTGCTCGAGGACCAGTTGCTGGCGCGCGATTCTGAGTTCTACGCGCCGCTCAATCTGTTCAGATGGCTCTGAGCGATAATGCGCACGAAGGACGGCGCGCGCGTACTCCGGAGTCTGAAGTAAGCCAGCAACAAACTGCACCTCGTACGAGCGAATTGCCTGTGCCTCGGCTTCAAGCCCGACCCAAATGTCTGTGCCCTCTGATAGCACATCACTGTAGGAGTGCCACCACCCCAGTTGACGTGCTTCTCGCGTCAAAGTAAGAAGGTCGTCTCGATGGCGACCAGATACTTCATACACTTCCAATAGATCCGAAACGTCTCGCGGATGTACGCTCACCCGACCTGTCTCGATCCGACTGATCTTGGCGGGCGATACCTCTAACCGCTGAGCAACCTCGTCGATCGTGAGACCGGCATCTTCGCGCAATTGGCGGAGCTCCTGCGCCAAACGCCGGCGGCGGACCGTCGGGCTCTGGACCCCGGGCACCTGCTGATCCACCCTCTCTCAGGGGCCGCGCGCGAGCCCGCGTGAGGACCCTACACCTTGCGAGATGCAATGTGCACTAAGATGAGAAACTTCTTCGCACGTGTCGGCCGACAGATCAAAGAGGTCGAAGGTCCCAGCAGCCCAGTCGCGGCTCACCAGACGCCAGACGGCCAGGTTCGCCGTCGATCTCAGTACCTGCCGAGTCGCCCAGACCAGTACGAGTTCCCTCCAGCGCCTAGAGAGTCGCATGCACGGGTCGGAGCCAGCCTTCGGAGAAAGATGCGGCATGCATCTTGCAATCTGCATCGTTAGAGCAGACAATAAGGCATATTGATCGGAGCACCCGTGGACCTTACGAGTACCCACAGCTCACGGGGCAAACTCGCTCCGGTCGCCTGGCAGCGGACCGGCAGCGCTCGGGCTCCGCCTGACGCACCTTCTTTGAGCGGCATGCTCGCCGCCAAACCAGCGGACGGGCGCGTGTAGGCGCCCGCCCGTTCACCACAAGGGCCACCCAATGTCCAAACTGGCAGTCCTCAAAGAGGAATTGTACTCCCTACCTCAGAGATTGTCAGCCTTTCCCTACGGCGCGACCGTCCATTGCGGCATAGCAGTGTCGGTCGGCGGGCCAGTGACTCAGGCCTGCCAGTCGACCGCGTGCTAACGATGACTCGGCAATGCAAGCGCCTCGGTGTTCGACCTCTTGTTGCGTGGGAGTGAGCGTTGTGCAACCCTCCACGATCCTGACCCTCATAGTCTCAATGCTGGTCGCCATTCTCCTCGTAAAATACGCGAAAGAGATTCTCCAGCTGATGGCTGCCTGCCTTCTAGCGTTGGCCGTCCTTGGTTTTATCACTTTGTCTGAACATGCTTCGCATTCTTTAAGGCGATAGATCGGGCCGCTAGGCGTCATCACCGTGCCGCGCTGACGACCTCCTCGATCGCCGCGCTGGCCACGTCCGGCTGATCCTCCTGAACCCGATGATGGCTCGCACTGGCCACCACCACTTCGCCTTGCGGGTCAGCGTGGCCAGGTCGTTCTGAAGGTCGGCCACAGCTTCTCCACCGCATCCGTCGTCCAGTCAGGGCTGCCGTCCAGAGGCAGCCCGTGCCTGATCACCAGCAGCGGGACGTCGGGCAGCGGCTTTGCCCTCTTGACCTGCGCCTCGCTGGTGAGGATGTCGTCGACCGGATCCCTTCCTGGTTCACCAGCTCGGCTTTGGCGGTCTGCAGCCTGTTCGGCGGACAACAGATTCTCGATGCGCACGTCGAGGTCAGCGTGGATGGCATCGACGAACACCAGTCCCGCCATATCGTTCGGATAGGTGCTGGCATCGAGCAATGTTGAGTCCGGCGAACGTGTGCACGACCAGAACGTACGGCGCCCGGATGCCGGCCTCGGTCAGCAGGCGTGCCACTTGGCCACCATCCGGTTTTGGTCCGCGGCGACGGACCCGCTCGCTCTGGCCGGGGCACACCCCGTGGTCCCGGCGACCATCGGCATGACGGCATGCACGCGCTGGCTCCGGCTGGGATTGGGTGCAGTCGACCAGTTGCGCGGGTCGCCTGACTATCGACCCTTGTCATCAAGACTTTACCTAACCCTGGCCGGCGGGCGGATCGGCGAGTGTTGCGTGACCTAGTTGTGACCGTTCATCGGCGCGCCGTGCTGAACTTCTTGATACTTTTCAGGCGCTGTCGGGGGGTGACGGCGCGGTTTCGGGGGAGGCCGCGGCGCAACGGGGACGCCACGCGTGAGTTATGCAAACGGGCATGACTGCCCGAAGTCTCCAAGAACGCTCCTGCCGGAAGACAACCGGTGGGCTAGCACTCGTCCTGCGACGGCTCAGTGTTCGTGCGACTTAGGGGACCTTGATGCCGGTGACGACACGGCGACTTCGCGCAATTCTCATCTCGACCCTCACCGGTGCCCTGGCGGCCGGCGGGCTGGTGGCTCTCGGGGTTCAGCCCGCGAGTGCGGCTCCAGCGCCGGTCATCCAGCCGGGCAACGACGCCATCACGGCGGACCGGTTGCCGACGGTGCAGATGGACGGGGTGGCCTGGTCTCAGGTGGTGGTCGGCAACACCGTCTACGTCGGGGGCCAGTTCAACAACGCGCGCCCGGCGGGCGCCGCACCGGGGACCAATCTGACCCCGAGGGCCAACCTGATGGCCTACGACATCACCACCGGCAACCTCATCGGCTCGTGGGCGCCGACGGTCAACGCGCAGGTGCGGTCGATCACCGCGTCACCGGACGGTTCCCGCATCTACGCGGTCGGTGACTTCAGCACCGCGAACGGTCAGGCTCGGCGTCGGGTCGCGGCCTTCTTCCCGGTCGGACACGCGCAAGCCGGGCAGCTGATCACCGCCTTCAACCCTTCCGGACCCAACTCACTGGCGCGGTCGGTGGTCGCCTCCAACAGCACTGTCTATGTGGGCGGCGGCTTCCTGGGGCTGCAGAACGGGACGCTGCGGAACAACCTGGTGGCCTACAGCACCACCGGCGCCGTCCTGCCGTGGAACCCGAGCGCCACCGGCAGCGGCACCGACGCCACCGCCGCCGTCTGGGCGCTGGCCAAGACCGACGACAACGCGAGCGATCTTCGCCGGCGGACAGTTCCAGAACGTCGGCGGCCAGCCCGCGTACGGCCTGGCCAAGATCTCCGCCAGCGGCACCGGCGCACTGGACACCACCTGGCAGCCCTCGGTGCGCGACGCCGGTGCGGACTCCGGGATTCATAGCCTGGTCGTGCAGAACAACCATGTGTACGGCACCGCCTGGCACTTCGGTCCGGGCGGCAACCTCGAGGGTGTCTTCAAGTCGCCCATCGACGGTTCGACGGACCCCTCCGACGTGGTGTGGGTGACCGACTGCCACGGTGACCTTTACTCCAGCCTCTTGACCAACGGCGTCGTCTACACAGCAGGTCACGCGCACTACTGCGGCAACATGGGCGGCGGCCATCCCGCAGTACTCGACCTGGCGGTTCCAGCACGCCCAGGCCTGGAGCGACACCCAGACCGGGGACATCCTCAATGACGTCCACGGCTACCCGAACTGGCACGGTGTGGAGCCCGGGCCATCGATCGTCAACTGGTTGCCCGACCTGGCCATCGGCACCTTCACCGGTCAAGGCCAGGCCGGGTGGCACGTCAGTGGCAGTAGCAACGGCGAGTACCTGGTCTACGGCGGGGAGTTCCCCCGGGTCAACGGAGTGAACCAGCAGGGCCTGGTGCGCTTCGCCAAGCGCACCAACACCGCCAACCCGAAGGCCGAAGGCCCGCGGTTCGTGACCACCCCGTTCGCGCCTCGGCTCGAGCCGACGTCGACCACGTCCCTCCGGGTCAGTTGGCCGTCGGCCTATGACCGCGACAACGGCACGCTGACCTACAAGGCCATCCGTTCCGGCGACCCGACCCCGCGCCACCAGGTCGACTCGACCTCCCAGTGGTGGAACCTGCCGCAACTGGGATTCACCGACACGGGTCTGACGCCCGGAGCGACCTACTCGTACCGCATCGTGGTGAACGACCCGGGCGGGATCCCAGTCCAGGGCAGCACCGTCTCGGTGACCATGCCGACCACCTTCGCGGCTTCCACCGCGTACGCGACGAGGATCAAGACCGACGGCGCGCGGCTCTACTGGCCGCTGAACGAGACCTCGGGCACGACGGTCAACGACCGCGCTGCAGCCGCGGGAGCGCCGGCGAACGTCGGCGTCACCGACGGCCGGGCCGACACCGGCGTGACCTGGAACCAGCCGGGCGCCATTCCCGGTGACTCCGCCGCCTCCCTCGGCAACAACGACTTCAGCCGCGTCTTCGCCGGCAACTGCGCGGCCACGGCCGGGTGCAACTGGGGCACCGAGACGGCGCCCGACACCTTCGCCATCCAGGCGTGGATCAAGACCACCAGCAGCAACGGCGGCCGGATCTTCGGCTTCGGCGACCTGCAGAACGGGAACTCCGGTCACCGGGACCGCCACCTCTACATGAACAACTCCGGACGCGTGGTCTTCGGCGTCAAGGCCCAGGACAACAGCCTGCGGACGCTGTCCAGCGGTCGGGCCTACAACGACAACCAGTGGCACATGGTCACCGCGACCATGGGTCCGGAGGGCATGGCGCTCTACGTCGACGGGGTCCGGGTCGGCCGGCGCGCCGACACGACCCAGGGTGAGTCGTACCTGGGCTACTGGCGGCTCGGCGGGGACAACCTCGGCGGCTGGCCCGGCGCGGCCACCAACAACTTCGTCGGCAGCGTCGACGAGATCGCGGTGTACCCGACCGCGCTGAGCCAGGCCCAGATCCTGGCGCAGTACGAGGCCAGCGGGCGCACCTCGGTCGTGCCGCCGGCTCCGGCCGACGCGTACGGCGCCGCGGTGTACGCCGACGACCCCGATCTGTACTGGCGCTTCGCCGAGACCAGCGGGACCATGGCGGCCGACTCCGGCAAGTCCCTGAACGACGGGACGTACCGCAACGGAGTGACCCTTGGCGCAGCCGGCAAGATCCCCGGCAACGCCGCCGCCACGTTCAACGGCAATAACGGTTTCGTGTCCTCCGATGCCCAGTTCTCCAACCCGACGGTCTACTCCGAGGAGGCCTGGTTCAAGACCACCTCGACGTCCGGCGGAAAGATCATCGGCTTCGGTGACAACCAGACCGGCAACTCCAGCAACTACGACCGGCACGTCTACATGCAGAACGACGGCCGGCTGGTCTTCGGCGTCTGGACCGGCTTCACGAACACGATCACCACGCCCGCCCGCGTACAACGACGGCGACTGGCACCACGTGGTGGCCACCCAGGGCCCGAGCGGCATGAAGCTGTACCTCGACGGCGTGCTGGTCGGCACCAACGGGCAGATCGACGGCCCAGCCCTACAGCGGGTCACTGGAAGGTCGGCGGCGACATGACCTGGGGCTCGCTCGAGCAACTACCTCGCCGGCACGATCGACGAGGCGGCCGTCTACTCCTACGAGCTGAGTCGCGGCCCGGGTGACCGCCCACTTACACGGCAGGCGGCGGCGTCCTGAACCAGGACCCGACGGCAGCGTTCACCTCGGACACCGAGCAGCGGCGGGCCACCTTCGACGCGAGCGGCTCCAATGATCCCGACGGCACCATCGTGGGCTACGCCTGGGACTTCGGCGATGACACGACCGGCACGGGAGCGACGCCGGCCCACGTCTACGACGAGTCGGGCACCTACGACGTGACCCTCACCGTGACCGACAACAAGGGCGGCACGGACACCGTCACGCACCCGGTGACGATCACCGCTCCGGCCGGTCCGAGCGACGCGTACGGCGAGGCCGTCTACGCCGACCATCCGCGGCTGTACTACCGCCTCGGGGAGAACAACGGCAACACGCGACGGACGCGAGTGGCGGGCTGAGCGACGGCACCTACTACAACGGCGTCACCCTGGGCCGACCGGGCGCGCTGTCCGTCAGCGACACCGCGGCCGGCTTCGACGGAACCAACCAGTTCGCCTCCTCCGACGAGTCGTTCGCCAACCCGTCGGTCTACTCCGAGGAGGCCTGGTTCAAGACCAGCACCACCAGCGGGGGCAAGATCATTGGCTTCGGCAGCAACCAGACCGGCAGCTCTGGCTCCTACGACCGGCACGTCTACATGCAGGATGACGGAAAGCTTGTCTTCGGTACCTGGACCGGCCAGATGAACACCATCACCACGCCGGCGGCGTACAACAACGACCAGTGGCACCACGTGGTGGCCACCCAGTCCGGCGACGGCATGAAGCTCTACGTCGACGGCGCACTGATCGGCACGAATCCGCAGACCCAGGCGGAGGGCTACACGGGCTACTGGAAGATCGGTGGAGACAACACCTGGGGATCCTCCAGCGCCTACTTCAACGGCACCATCGACGAGGTCGCGGTCTACCTGAGTGAGCTGAGCGCGACGCGGGTCGCGGCGCACTTCGCAGCGGCGGCGCCGGCGGCCAACCAGCCGCCGACGGCCGACTTCACCAGCACGGTCAGCGACCTCGAGGTGGAGTTGGACGCTGGGGACTCGGAGGATCCGGACGGTTCCATCACCAGCTATGCGTGGAAGTTCGGTGACGGCGAGACCGGCACCGGCGAGACGACCTCGCACACCTATGACGAGGCCGGCGAGTACACCGTCGAGCTGACCGTGACCGACAACGACGGCGCGACCGACGTGTTGGAGAAGGACATCACGGTAACCGCGCCCAACGTGGACCCGGCGGCGGAGTTCACCTGGACGAACTCGAACCTGACCGCCTCGTTCAACGGCGCGGACTCCAACGATCCCGACGGCGATATCGAGTCGTACGCGTGGAAGTTCGGTGACAACACCACCGGCACGGGGGTCTCGCCGAACCACACCTACGCGGCGGCGGGCACCTACGAGGTCGAGCTGACCGTGACCGACGACGACGGCGCGCACCGACTCGATCATCCACGACGTGACCGTCACCGCGCCCACCCGTGGTGGCGAAGGACGCGTACAACCGCACGGTGACCGACGGCTGGGGTAGCGCCACGACCGGCGGCGCCTGGACTCTCAGCGGAGGTGCAGCGAACTTCGATGTGGCCAGCGGCGTCGGCACGATGGTCACGACCACCTCGGCGGGCCGGACGGCGACGTTGAACTCGGTATCAGCTCGCGATGTCGATCTGACCGCGCAGTTCAGTTACGACAAGCCGGGCACGGGTGGGGGGACTTACACCTCGCTGATGGTGCGTCGAGTCGGAACGTCGGACTACCGGCTCAAGATCCGGGTCGCCGGCACCACAACCACCGCCACCCTGGTACGGACGGTGAACGGCACCGAGACGACTCTGGCCACGCAGAACATCACCGGGGGGATCGCGGCGAACGATGCCATCAACATCCGGCTGCAGGTGACAGGTTCAGGGACCACGACCCTACGGGGCAAGGTCTGGATCAAGGGCGCGGCGGAGCCGGCCGCCTTTGGCCTGAACGCGACCGACTCGACGGCGGCGCTCCAGAACCCGGGAGCCGTGGGCATCTACCACTACCTGTCGAGCAGTGCCACCAACAGTCCGGTCACGCTGCAGGTGGAGGACTTCGAGGTGCGACCACAGCCCTGACGGTTTCTAGATCCGCCAAGGCGCCGTTTGTGTGGTGGATCCCGGCCGATGACGGCCTGGATTCACCACACAAGTCCTCCATCGATCCGGTCAGGTCGATGGTTCGGGTCGCAGGGCACCGTCCAGGGATCGGATCACCATCGCCAATGCGTCGTGGCGGGACCGCTGCGGGTCGGAGTTGACCCACATCACCGCGGCGTAGAGCACCGACCACAGCAGGCCGTCGGTGATGAAGGTCGCATCCAGCGATCGGTCGATGCTGCCGTCGGCGTGACCACGGGTGGCCGCGCCGCGCAACCAGGTATCCGACTCGTGTTCGGTCTGCCACTCCGGCCGCTGCCAGAACTCGGGATCGCCGGCGGAGGTCGCCATCAGGATGTCGCCGAGGTCGAACAGCTCGCGACCGGCGCGAAGCAAGGCCTCCCGCCCCGTGCCCTCGTCCAGCCGAGCGCGGCCCAGGGCCGCCCGCAGTTGCTCGAGCATGTGCAGGCTCAGGGCCTCCACCAGACTGGCCCGCTCCGGGAAGTAGCGGTGCACGGTGGTCCGCCCGACCTGAGCGGCCTCGGCCACCTCGGCCAGTGACGCCGTGGGGCGTCGGCACAGCACGGTCACCGCCGCCTCCAGAATGGCCTGCCGGGTACGGGCCCGGGCGCCGGTGTCGACCGCCTCGACGCTCATTCCTGCATCGTAGGGAACTGACCCGTAGAAGAACACCTCTTGTCAGTAACGGAACAGTTGTGTTCCACTAATGGGCATGTCCGCTCCGGATCGTTTCCCGCAGCTGCAGATTCTGTGGACGTTCATGCGGCCCCACCGCGTTGCGCTGGTGGTAGGGCTGCTGCTTGGCCTCGTGGCCACCGCGATCGGGCTCGCGACGCCGCTCGCCGTGAAATGGGTGATCGACTCAATCGGCACCCGCGCCGGCCTGTCGACGCCGGTGGCGGTGCTGCTCGGGCTGTTGGTGTTCGGCACCGTCATCACACTGGCTCAGTGGATCCTGCTCGGCACGATCTCCGAACGGGTGGTGCTGAACGCGCGCACGGTACTCATCCGCCGCTTCCTCGGGGCACGGATGGCCGAGCTGGCGGGCCGGCCGACCGGCGAGCTGGTGACCCGGGTGACTTCCGACACGGTGCTGCTCCGCGAGGCGGCGTCCGGCGCAGGCCCGGGCCTGATCAACGCGGTGATCGGGCTGGTGGGCGCGTTCATCCTGATGGCGGTGCTCGACCTGGTGCTGCTCGGCATCACCGTGGCCCTGGTCGGCATCGTCGTGGTGCTGTTCCTCCGGCTGATGCCGGGGATCGCCAAGGCGGAGACGGCCGCCCAGGAGGCCCTGGGCCTGGTGGGCGCGGAGCTGGAGGGCAATCTCCGGGCCATCCGAACGGTCAAGGCCAGCCGGGCCGAACATCGCCAGGGCGATCGGATCGTCGAGCTGGCGGGTACGTCCACCCGGCACAACCTGACAGCGGTACGGACCACGGCGGTGGCCTGGTCCATCTCCTGGGCGGGGGTCAACCTCGCGATCCTGGTGATCCTGGCCGTGGGCGCGGTCCGGGTGGACGCCGGGCTGATCACGGTGTCCACCCTGGTGGCCTTCCTGTTGTACGCCTTCCAGATGGTCGGGCCGATCCAGGAACTCACCCAGAACGTGACCGCGATGCAGTCCGGTCTGGCCGCCGCCCGGCGGATCGGCGAGGTGCAGCGGATGGCCCTGGAACAACCGGATCAGTCGGCGCCCGACGCGGTCGAAAAGCATGACGCTGGCTACTCGGTGCGGTCCGGACCGGTGCTGCGGCTGACCGGCGTCAGCGCCGGGTACGGCGACGGGCCGGACGTGCTGACCGACATCGATCTCGAGGTGCCGCGCCGCGGCCACGTGGCGATCGTCGGACCGTCCGGGGCCGGCAAGACGAGTCTGTTCTCGCTGTTGATGCGCTTCCTCGACCCGCGCTCGGGGACGATCGAGCTGGACGGTCGGCCGTACGCCGACTTGACGGTTGCCGACGTCCGAGCCCGGTTCGCCTACGTCGAGCAGGACACGCCACTGGTGCCCGGCACCATCGCGGAGAACCTGCTCTTCACCGAGCCCGGTGCCGACCCGAGCGAGGTCCAGCAGGCCCTGCACGCCGTGCGGCTGGAGTCGACCGTCGCGAGCCTCCCCGACGGGTTGTCAACCCAGGTGAGCAGCGACACCATCTCCGGTGGGCAGCGGCAACGGCTGGCGATCGCCCGCGCCGTCGTCCGGTTGCCGGAGGTACTGCTGCTGGACGAGGCCACCGCCCAGGTGGACGGCCTCACCGAGGCGGCGATCCAGCACTGCATCCGTCGGGCGGCCGCCGCCGGCACCGTCCTCACCATCGCCCACCGGTTGTCCACGGTTCTCGATGCAGACCAGATCGTCGTGCTCGAGGCCGGCCGGATCCGCGACCGGGGTACGCACGCCGAGCTGCTCGGGCGCGACGACCTCTACCGGCAGCTGGTCGAAGCACTGCGGATCGCCGCCACGACCGAGAGCGAGCCGGCCGTGCCCGCACTGGGCTGAGATCAGGCGACCAGCCCACCACTCCCACCGTCAAGAACGCGTCAAGGTCCGCCGGCTCGACGTAGAGATCCCGTCAAGACCCCTGGTGAACGCGCCAGCGCGAGGTGCAATCGCACCGTGGCTGACGTGGCACTCGTGCTGTTGACCTTGGCGCTGTTCGCCGTCCTCGCCCTGGTCATCAAGGGGGCGGAACGGCTGTGAGCGCGGTCAACCTGATCGGATTGGTCATCGCCGCCGGCTTGGCGGTGTTCCTGGTTGCGGCGCTGCTGTTTCCTGAGCGGTTCTGATGAGCACCACCACCGCAGGCAGTCCTGTTCCTGCTGTCGATGATCGCCGCCCTGGCGGTGTCACACCGATTCCTGGGTGACTACATGTACCGGGTGGTGACCGGCACCACCGACTCCCGGGCCGAGCGGGGCATCTACCGGCTGGTCGGGGTCAACCCGCGGTCCGAGCAGTCCTGGGCCGTGTACGCGCGCAGCATCCTCGCGTTCTCCGCGGTCAGCATCCTTTTCCTGTACGCGTTCATGCGCCTGCAGGCCTTCCTGCCCCTCTCCCTGGGCTTCCCCGGCGTCATGACCCACGGCGCCTGGAACACGGCGGTGTCGTTCGTGACGAACACCAACTGGCAGTGGTACTCCGGCGAGTCGACGATGGGCCACCTGGTGCAGATGGCCGGCCTGGCCGTGCAGAACTTCGCCTCCGCCGCGGTCGGCATCGCGGTCGCGGTCGCGCTGGTCCGCGGCTTCGCCCGGCGCAGGACCGACCAGCTCGGCAACTTCTGGGTCGACCTGACCCGGATCACCCTGCGCCTGCTGCTGCCGATCAGCGTGATCGCGGCGATCGTCCTGATCGCCGGCGGCGCGGTGCAGAACCTCTCCGCAGGCACCGATGTCACGACCCTCGGCGGCGCCCTCCAGCACATCACCGGCGGACCGGTGGCCTCGCAGGAGGCGATCAAGGATCTGGGCACCAACGGCGGCGGCTTCTACAACGCCAACAGCTCCCACCCGTTCGAGAACCCCACCTCGTGGACCAACTGGCTGGAGATCTTCCTGCTGCTGGTGATCCCGTTCAGCCTGCCGCGGGTGTTCGGGCGGATGGTGGGCCAGCCCCGGCAGGGGTACGCGATCCTGGCCGCGATGGCGGTCCTCGCCCTTGCTCAGCATCACCCTCACCGTCGGCTTCGAGACCGCCCACAACGGCACGGTGCCGCAGGCGGTCGGCGCGGCCGTGGAGGGCAAGGAGACCCGGTTCGGCGTGGTCAACTCGGCCGTCTTCGCCGCCGCCACGACGCTTACCTCGACCGGGTCGGTGAACTCGTTCCACGACTCCTACACCGCCCTCGGCGGCATGATGCCGATCATCAACATGCTGCTCGGCGAGGTCGCTCCCGGCGGCGTCGGGGCGGGCCTGTACGGCATGCTCGTGCTGGCCGTGGTCACGGTGTTCGTGGCCGGGCTGATGGTCGGCCGCACCCCCGAGTACCTGGGCAAGAAGATCAGCGCCCGCGAGATCAAGTTCGCCTCGCTGTACTTCCTGACCACACCGGCGCTCGTGCTGATCGGCGCCGCGGCGGCGATGGCCACGTCCAATCACGACACCGCGCTCAACGTGGGCCCGCACGGCTTCTCCGAGGTGCTGTACGCGTTCGCGTCGGCGTCCAACAACAACGGCTCGGCGTTCGCCGGCATCACGGTCAACACGCCGTGGTGGAACATCGCCCTGGGCCTGGCGATGCTGCTGGGCCGGTTCGTGCCGATCATTCTCGTGCTGGGCCTGGCCGGGTCGCTCGCCAACCAGCAGCCGGTGCCCGAGTCGGCCGGCACGCTGCCCACCCACCGTCCCTTGTTCGTCGGGATGCTGGTCGGCGTGACCGTCATCCTCGTCGCCCTCACGTTCCTGCCGGTCCTGGCTCTCGGGCCGCTCGCGGAAGGCCTGTCATGACCACTCGTGACGAAGTGCGCACCACCGTCATCAATCACGCGGAGCGTCGGTCGTCGTCCCTGACGGAGCAGATCCCCGAGCCCGCAAACCTGAAGGCAGGGTGCCGGGCGGCCTGCTCGACCCCAAACAGCTGTGGCGGTCGCTTCCGGACGCGCTGCGCAAGCTCGACCCTCGCACGCTGTGGCGTAACCCGGTCATGTTGATCGTGGAGATCGGCGCGGCCTTCACCACCGTGCTCGCGGTCGCCAACCCCAGCGTCTTCGCCTGGCTGATCACGGTCTGGCTGTGGCTCACCGTGCTCTTCGCGAACCTCGCCGAGGCGGTCGCGGAAGGTCGCGGCAAGGCCCAGGCGGCCAGCCTGCGCCGGGCCCGGACCGACACCGTGGCCCGCCGGCTGGTCGGCTGGTCAGCGGGCGCCGCCATCGGCACCTACAGCGAGGAGCGGGTGCCGGCGCCGGAGCTGCGCCAGGGCGACATGGTCGTCTGCGAGGCCGGCGACGTCATCCCCGGCGACGGCGACGTGGTGGAGGGCATCGCCAGCGTGGACGAGTCCGCCATCACCGGCGAGTCGGCCCCGGTGATCCGGGAGTCCGGCGGCGATCGCAGCGCCGTCACCGGCGGCACCAAGGTGCTCTCCGACCGGATCGTCATCACGATCACGCAGAAGCCCGGGGAGAGCTTCATCGACCGGATGATCGCCCTGGTCGAGGGCGCGGACCGGCAGAAGACGCCCAACGAGATCGCGTTGAACATCCTGCTCGCCGCGCTGACCATCATCTTCCTGCTGTCGGTGGTCACGCTCCAGCCGGTCGCGATCTACTCCAAGGGCTACAACGCGGCTGCGCCGGACAGCGCCGCCCTCAACGCCAACGGGGTCACCGGCATCGTGCTGGTGTCGCTGCTGGTCTGCCTGATCCCCACCACGATCGGGGCGCTGTTGTCCGCGATCGGCATCGCCGGGATGGACCGGCTCGTGCAGCGCAACATCCTCGCCATGTCCGGCCGTGCCGTCGAGGCGGCCGGCGACGTCAACGCCCTGCTGCTGGACAAGACCGGCACCATCACCCTCGGCAACCGGCAGGCCACCGAGTTCCTGCCGATCGCCGGAGTCGACGCGCGGAGCGTCGCCGATGCGGCCCAGCTGTCCAGCCTGGCCGACGAGACCCCGGAGGGCCGCTCCATCGTCGTGCTGGCCAAGGAACAGTACGGATTGCGCGCCCGGGACGAGGGGTTCATTCCCCACGCCCACTTCGTGCCCTTCGCGGCGGAGACCCGCATGTCCGGTGTCGACCTCGACCTGGGCGGCAACGGCACCCGGCGGATCCGCAAGGGCGCCGCCGCGGCCGTGATGAAGTGGGTGCGCGACAACGGCGGCCACCCCACCAGCGACGTCGGGCAGATGGTGGACACCATCTCGGCCACCGGCGGTACGCCGCTGGTGGTGGCCGAGCACGTCGACGGTCAGCCCGCGCGGGCGCTCGGCGTGGTGCACCTGAAGGACATCGTCAAGCAGGGGATGCGGGCCAGGTTCGACGAGATGCGCCGGATGGGCATCCGGACGATCATGATCACCGGTGACAACCCGCTGACCGCCAAGGCGATCGCCGACGAGGCCGGTGTGGATGAATTCCTCGCCGAGGCCAAGCCGGAGGACAAGCTGGCCCTGATTCGACGGCGAGCAGGAGGGCGGCCGGCTGGTCGCGATGACCGGCGACGGCACCAACGACGCCCCCGCCCTCGCTCAGGCGGACGTCGGGGTGGCCATGAGCACCGGCACGTCGGCGGCCAAGGAGGCCGGCAACATGGTCGACCTCGACTCCGACCCGACCAAGCTGATCGAGATCGTCGAGATCGGCAAGCAACTGCTGATCACGCGAGGGGCGCTGACCACGTTCTCCATCGCGAACGACATCGCCAAGTACTTCGCGATCATCCCGGCGATGTTCGCGGGGATCTACCCCTCGCTGGACGCCATGAACGTCATGCGACTGGCCAGCCCGGAGTCGGCGATCCTGTCCGCGGTGATCTTCAACGCCCTGATCATCATCGCGCTCATCCCGCTCGCCCTCCGTGGGGTCCGGTACCGGCCGTCCAGCGCGTCGAAGCTGCTCACCCGCAACCTGTGGATCTACGGCCTCGGCGGCATCGTCGCTCCGTTCATCGGCATCAAGCTCATCGACCTGCTCGTCCAGTTCATCCCGGGAATCTGATCATGCGCCTACAATCCTGGCTCGCCCAGTCCTTCGCCGCACTTCGCGTGCTGCTGGTCTTCACCGTCCTGCTCGGGCTGGCGTACCCGCTGGCGTTGGTCGCGGTGGCGCAGCTTCCCGGCCTACGCGAGCCGCGCCGAGGGCTCGTTCGTGACCAACGCCGACGGCCAGCCGGTCGGCAGCCGGCTGATCGGCCAGGCCTTCGTCGACGCCGACGGCAACCCGATCCCCTGGTACTTCCAGTCCCGGCCGTCCGCGGCCGGGGACGGCTACGACCCGACGGCCACCGCCGCCAGCAACCTCGGCCCGGAGGACATGGTCGACACCGCCGACCGCCAGAGCCTGCTCACCCTGGTGTGCGAGCGCAGCAAGGCGGTCGGCGAGCTCGACGGCGTGGACGGCGCGCCGCCCGTACTGCACGCCGGACGGGGTCGGCGCGGTGCTCGCCGTCTTCTATCGCGACGGCCTCACCGGTCCGGTCACCCGCGTGGTCAGCGTCAACCAGACCGGTACGCCGTTCCTGACCACCTATCAGGGCGTGCCGGTGGAGAGCGCGCAGCCGGGCGTCGACTACGTGGCCGAAGGCGGGGTCATCACCCCGATCCGAGGCGATGCGCCGGACCAGCCCGCCGTACCCTCGGACGCGGTCACCGCCAGCGGCTCCGGCCTGGACCCGCACATCAGCGTCGCGTACGCCGAGCTGCAGGCGCCCCGGGTGGCGCGGGAACGCGGCACCGACGTGGCCACGGTCCAGCGGCTGATCGAGCAGCACACCGTCGGCCGGGCGCTGGGTTTCCTCGGCGAACCGGGCGTCAACGTGCTCGAGCTCAACCTTGCTCTGGATCAAGAAGTCCCGCGGTAGCCACCGAAGCGGGAAGATCGAGCTATGGCACGCGGCCAACTCCGGATCTACCTCGGCGCCGCCCCCGGTGTCGGGAAGACCTTCGCGATGCTGGAGGAGGCCCACCGGCGCAAGGGCCGGGGCACCGACATCGTGGTCGGGTTCGTGGAGACCCACGGCCGCGAACACACCGCCGCGCTGCTGGCAAGGCCTGGAGGTGGTGCCCCGCCGGACGCTGACCTATCGGGGGACCGCCTTCACCGAGATGGACGTCGACGCGGTGCTCGCCCGCCGTCCGCAGGTCGCCCTCGTCGACGAGCTGGCGCACACCAACGTGCCCGGCTCCCGCAACGCCAAGCGCTGGCAGGACATCCAGGAGCTGCTCGACGCCGGCATCACCGTGCTGTCCACCGTCAACATCCAGCACCTGGAGTCGCTCAACGACGTGGTGGAGCAGATCACCGGCGTCACGCAGCGAGAGACCGTGCCCGACGAGTTCGTCCGCCGGGCCGACCAGGTCGAGCTGGTCGACATGACCCCCGAGGCGCTGCGCCGCCGCATGGTGCACGGCAACGTCTACCCGGCGGAGAAGGTCGACGCGGCGCTGCGGCAACTACTTCCGGGTCGGCAACCTCACCGCCCTGCGCGAGCTGGCCCTGCTCTGGCTGGCCGACAAGGTCGACGAACAACTCGACCGGTACCGGGCCGAGCACAAGATCGGCGCCACCTGGGAGACCCGGGAACGGGTCGTGGTTGCGCTCACCGGCGGGCCCGAGGGTGAGACCCTGATCCGGCGGGCGGCCCGCATCGCCGGCCGCACCAAAGGTGCCGACCTGCTGGCCGTGCACGTCGCCCGGCCCGACGGGCTGTCCGGCGGCGACCCCGCGCTGCTCGCCCGGCAGCGGGTGCTGGTGGAGAGCCTCGGCGGCACCTACCACCAGGTCACCGGCGACGACATCCCGAGCGCGCTGATCGACTTCGCCCGCGGCGTCAACGCCACCCAGCTGGTGCTCGGCGCCAGCCGCCGCAGCCGCCTCGCCCAGATCATCTCCGCCGGGGTCGGTGTCACCGCCACCAACCTGTCCGGCCCGATCGATGTGCATCTGGTCAGCCACGAACAGGTCCGGCAGGGCCGGCTTCGCCCGAGCGTCGGCAGCAGTCCGCTGTCCCGTCGGCGCCGCCTGGTCGGCTTCGGGCTGGCGCTGTTCGGGTTCCCGCTGCTCGCCTTCGGCCTCACCTCGCTGCGGGATCACCTGTCGCTGGCCAGCAATGTCCTGCTGGTTCTGGGCAGCGTGGTGGCGGTGGCGCTGGTGGGTGGCATGTGGCCGGCGATCGTCGCTGCTCTGCTGGGCTTCCTGCTGCTGAACTACTTCTTCACCGAGCCGTACTACAGCTTCAACGTCACCCACAGTGAGAACGTCCTCGCCCTGATCGTGTTCCTGGTGGTGGCGGTCGCGGTCGCCGGGGTGGTCGACCTCGCGGGCCGCCGTACCCGGGAAGCCGCCCGCGCCTCCGCGGACGCCTCCACCCTGGCGACCGTCGCCGGCAGCGTGCTGCGCGGGGCCCGCCCGCTGACCGCGCTGCTGGAACGGCTCCGGGAAACGTTCGGCCTGACATCGGTGACTCTGCTGGAGTGCGTCCCCGATGCCGGCGGCGGGCCGGAGCGGCAGGAGGACCCGGCCTGCTGGAGCATCGCCGCCGTCGTCGGCGAGCCGCCCAGCTGGACACCCAGCGAGGGCGACACCACCGTGCCCGTCGACGATGACCTTGCCCTGGTGCTCCGCGGCCGGGCGCTGCCCGCCGCCGACCGCCGCATCGTGGAGGCCTTCGCTGCTCAGGCGGCCGTCGCGCTTACGCCAGGAACGCCTCGCGGCCGAGGCCGCGAAGGCGCGGCCCCTGGCGGAGGCCGACAAGATGCGTACCGCCTTGCTGGCCGCGGTCAGCCACGACCTGCGGACGCCGCTCGCCTCGGCCATGGCGGCGGTGGCCAGCCTGCGCAGCGAGGATGTCGACTTCTCCGACGAGGACCGCGAGGAGCTGCTCGCCACGGCGGCGGAGTCACTCGAGCGGCTGAGACGGCTGATCGAGAACCTGCTCGACGTGAGCCGGCTGCAGGCCGGTGCGCTCGGCGTGGCAGCAACGAGGGTGGGGCTGGAGGACGCGGTCCCGGCCGCGCTGGACGAAGTCGGTGAGGCGGGCCGCACGATCATCGTGCGCATCCCCGATGACCTGCCCACGGCCACGGCCGACGCCGGCCTGCTCCAGCGGGTCCTGGTCAACCTGATCCGCAACGCGCTGCACTATGGTCCGGCGGACCGGCCGCCGTTGATCACCGCCAGCGAGCAGGGCGAACGGGTCGAGCTGCGCGTCATCGACCACGGGCCGGGCATCCCGGACGGCCAACGTGACCAGGTGTTTCAGCCGTTCCAGCGGCTCGGCGACACGACGAACAGCACCGGGGTCGGTCTCGGCCTGGCCCTGTCTCGCGGCCTGGCCGAGGCGATGGGCGGGACACTGGTCCCGGAAACCACCCCCGGTGGCGGATTGACCATGGTGTTGAGCCTGCCTGCGACCCAGCCGCCCGTGGCCGCCAGCGAGGAGCAGGCCACCATGCTGGCCGACCGCGCCATCGTCGAGCGCATCCACCATCGGCCCCGCAACCATGAGGGAACCTCGTGACCCGAATCCTGGTCGTCGACGACGAGCCTCAGCTGCTGCGGGCCCTTCGGATCAACCTGCGTGCTCGGGGATACGACGTCGACGTGGCGGCTGACGGTGTTGGTGCCTTGCGGACTGCGGCCGCTCAGCCTCCCGACTTGGTGGTGCTCGATCTTGGGCTGCCCGGACATGGACGGCGTCGAGGTCATCCACGGCCTGCGCGGCTGGACGACGACCCCGATCATCGTGTTATCCGGTCGCAGCGGCAGCGCGGACAAGGTCGAGGCCCTGGACGCCGGCGCCGACGACTACGTCACCAAGCCCTTCGGTGTCGACGAGCTCCTGGCCCGCATCCGCGCCGCCACCCGGCGCGCCGCCCCCGCCGGCGTAGCCCACGCTGGAGATCGGGCAGCACACTGTCGACCTCGCCGCGCGCCAGGTCTACGACCGCCGACGGAACGCAGGTGCGGCTGACTCCCACGGAATGGCACATCTTGGAGATGCTGGCCCGCAATCCCGGCAAGCTGGTCAGCCAGCGCCAGTTGCTCGACCGACGTGTGGGGACCGGCCTACACCGACGAAACCCACTACCTGCGCCAGTACCTCGCTCAACTGCGCCGCAAGCTCGAGGACGATCCCGGTCGACCGCAACATCTGATCACTGAGCCCGGAATCGGATATCGCCTGCAGATCTCTTCCCATCCGGTCGCCAACCAACCGAGCAACACGAGGGACTGATCCGGAAGGACCTCGCGGTTTGCCCCGACCCGTGATCTTGTAACGCTCGACGCCCCGAACGACTCCATGCGGAGGCGAAGTCGGCCGCAGATGCGTTGGCGGGGAAGATCGCGGCGGCGGCGGCGTTGTCGGCGCAGCCTCGGCGACACTGCTGGAGCTGGTCGGAGAGTTCGACGCGACGAATGCGCTGAGGTTGTGGACCGAGGTGAAGTCGGTGGCGCACTGGCTGGCCTGGTCGTGCTCGATGACCCTGCCGACCGCCCGGGAGCATGGCCGGGTCGCCAAGGCACTGCGCCGGATGCCGACCGTCGCCGCGGCCTTCGCGGCAGGCCGATTGTCGAATTCGAAGGTCCGGGAGGTGACCCGAGTCGTCGATGTGGTCGACGAGGCCCAGTTGTGTGAGTTGGCGTTGACCGCGACCGCCGCCCAGCTGGCGGTGATGATCTCCGCGTTCCGCAGCGCCGACGGCCGCCGCTGGCCGCAACCGGCCCGACGCCGGCTGCACTGGATCGAACGCGACGACGGCATGGTGGAGCGGGTCCGGCTGCCCAAAGACGAGGCCGCGACGATCAATGCCGCCTTGGCGGCGGCGAGCGACCAGTTCGGCACCCCACCCCCCAACACGCGTGCGAGCGCCGACCCCGACGCAACCCCGCCGTACTCGCAGGTCGACGCGCTGCTCGACGTCGCCCCCAGCTTTCTGACCACCGCGCCGCAGGACCGGTCCGGGGAGGATCGCCCGCTGGTCGTGGTGCACGTCGACGCCGACCTGCTCGCCGACCCGCCTGCCCTGGAAAACGTTCCCGCGGGAACGTCCCCACCCGCCCACGGCAAGGTGTGTCACCTTCAAGGGCTGGGTGGGATCGAACCCGACACCGCCCGGCGCCTGGCCTGCGACGCCACCCTGCTCGGCGCCATCACCACCCACGATGGGGAGGTGCTGGACCTGGGCCGCACCCGACGCTCGGTATCAAAGGCGCAACGGCGAGCGCTGCTGATCCGGGACAGAACCTGTCAGTATCCAGGCTGCTCTCAGCAGCGGCACCTCGACGCCCACCACATCCTCGGCTGGGCGGCTGGGGGCCAGACCGACCTGGACAATCTGGTGCTGCTCTGCCGGTTCCATCACACGGCGGTCCACGAAGGCCGACTCCGCATCGAACGCGCCGAGAACGCCGGCGTGTTCGGAGCCGGCCGGTGGCGGTTCATGCTGCCCGATGGCACCCCGACCAGGCCCTGGTGGAACGCCGACGCCCTGCAAGATCAACTGGCCGAACAGACCCGCCGCACGACCGCAGCGTTGTCCGGGGTGGACCGGTTCGATCATCCCGACGCTCGCAAGATCCTGCCCCGGTGGGCCGGCGAACCCTTCGACCTCCACGAATGCGTCTACGCCCTCTTCACCATGAAGATCAAGACCGATCAACAAGATCAACAAGCGGCTTAGCGTCCCGAGCGATCAGGCAACCTGCCGTTCGCGACGGGTCTGGAAAGCAAAGAAGCGCCGGCCGACGGCCGACGCTTCCCGAGAAGTGACTCAGATGGGGCGGACCTTCTCCGCCTGCTGGCCCCGCGGACCCTGGGTGGTGTCGAACTCCACCCGCTGGCCCTCGTCGAGCGAGCGGTAACCGGACGACTCGATCGCGCTGAAGTGCACGAACACGTCCGACCCACCGCCATCGACCGCGATGAAGCCGTAGCCCTTTTCCCCGTTGAACCACTTGACGGTTCCTTGCGCCATGAAATTTCTCCTAGCAATTCGAGGTCGCACCTCGCGACTCTCGTGCTGTCGGACACCAGACTGGCCAACGCCCACGCAAACCCCAGGGGCGTAGCACTTACCACGGCTCAAGAATTGCAAACAGCATGACTAGTGTTGCATGCATCCTGCTCCGAGGCGGAATCGTGGCCCCTGGCCATCCGCTGCCCAGCCCGTTCAGCTGGGCCGAAGAGTCTGCGCGAGCGGGCAGGCGAACGGGTCCCGGGCCGACAGGCCGACGGTGTTGAGATAGCGGAGAACGGACTTGTAGGCCGAGCCGAGCGTTGCCTCGGTGTAGGGAATGTCGAGCTTGCGACAGTGCTCGCGGACCAGCAGCCGGGCGGCCCGCAAGTGGGGCCGAGGCATGTTGGGGAAGAGATGGTGCTCGACCTGGTGGTTCAGCCCGCCCATCAACACCGTGGCCCACCAACCGCCGGCGATGTTGCGGGACGTCCGCACCTGCTTGCCCAGGAAGTCCAGCTTCGCGTCGCGGGGCACGATCGGCATCCCCATGTGGTTCGGGGCGAACGTCGCCCCCATGTAGAGGCCGAAGACGGCCAACTGGACCCCCACGAAGGCCGCGGCCATCCCGAACGGCAGCAGCCAGAACACCAGGCCGAGGTAGATCGCGAAGCGTCCGCTGATCAGGCCGAGCTCGAGCCAGCGACCTTCGATCCGGCCGCGGCCGCCCAGGTTGCGGAAGGACTTGACGTGCAGGTTCAGCCCCTCCAGCAGCAACATCGGAAAGAAGAGGTACGCCTGGCGCCGGGTGATCCAGGCGAGGATCCCGCGCCGGCTCGCAGCGGTCTCCGGGAGGAAGGCCACGGTGTCGGGCTCGATGTCTGGGTCCTTGCCAACCTTGTTGGGATTGGCGTGGTGCCGACTGTGCTTGCTCATCCACCAGCTGTAGCTGATCCCGACGATCGCGCTGGCCAGCACCAGTCCGCTGCGATCGTTCGCCCGTCCGGACGCGAAGATCTGGCGATGCGAGGCCTCATGCCCCAGGAACGCGAACTGGGTGAAGATCACTCCCAGTGCCCCGGCCATCAGCAGCTGCAACCACGAACGATCCAGCAGGATCACCCCGGTGGCCACCCCACCCAAAGCCACCACCAGGGCAGCGAACACCAGGACGTAGAACGTCCGGGAGCGGTTCAGCAGCCCGCGCTGTCGCACTGCCTGGGAGAGAGCCGTGAAGCTCTGGGTCAGCGGCTGCCGGGCGAGCCGGGCAGTCGCCGCCGATGCGGTCGATGGTGTGGAAGTAGAAATCGCGGACTCCGTTCGATCGGGTGTTGACTTCCCAGTCCTGGGTGTTGCAAGCACACGATCGAGGGGTCAAGCCCGACAGACGCTTACGCGGATGTGTCCAGCGTAGGTACTCAATCGCCAAACCAGCAATTTCCCGGCTCACGCCGGCTGCAGGTGGGGTCGGGACTGCCACAGCGCCCAGTCCGCGCTGACCCGGCCGGCGGTCTCCAGCAGCAGCGGCAGATAGTCACCCAGTAGCTTCTCGGTGGAGGTCTCGGCGGCATGAACGGTCACGTTCATCGCTGCACGGACCGTTCCGGTGCGGTCCCGGACCGGGGCGGCGACCGAACGTACGCCGGGCGCGAGCTCCTCGTCGGCCAGCGCCCAGCCCTGGGCGCGCACCCGGATCAGCTCTCGCTGGACGTCAGCTTCGGGACGCTCCGGATACGGCGGCAGGCCGGAGCGGCTCGGCTGGGCCAGTGCAGCACGCGCCGCCTCCTCGCTCAGCGCAGCGAGCAGCACCTTGCCCTGCGAGGTCCGGATCGCCGGGAACCGGGTCCCGATGTCCACCCGCAGCGCGATGATCTTGGGCACCGCGACCCGGGCCACGTAGACGATGTCGCCACCGTCCAGCTGAGCCATCGAGGACGACTCGCCGGTCCGCGCCACCAGAGCCTCGATATGCGGCCGGGCGATATCCCACAAGCCGAGCGAGGATACGTACGCCATCCCCAGACCCAGCACCTTCGGTGTCAGGGAGAACGCGCCCCCGTGGACCCGGACGTAGCCGAGCTCGGCCAGGGTGAGCAGCAGCCGGCGCGCGGTAGGTCGGGCCAGCCCGGCCGACAGGGCCACCTCGCTGAGCGTCATCGAAGGCCGGCTGGCGTCGAAGCACGACAGCACGTCGAGACCTCGAGCCAGGGCCTCGACGAAGTCGGGTCCGTTGCCGCGTCCGGCCATGCCTCAGCTCGACGCCGATTCGCCGAAGATCGACTCACGGGCCTCCCGGGTCGCCGCCGTCCGGAACTCGGTGTAGGTGTACGGGTTGTCCAGCACCTTGTCGTCCGCCGGCAGGTCCGGGTGCATCCCCGCTTGCCACACGTCCTCCCCCAGCTCTGAACGCAGGTAGTCCACCGTCGACTCGATCGCCGTACGCGCCTTGCCCAGGTCGACGCCGACCAGCCGATGATCATGCTTGACCACCCGGCCGTCGATGATCACCGTGTGCACGTCGCCGCGTTGCGCCTGGAAGGCCACGTGGCCGTACGGGTTGAGCAGCGGGAAGGACACCGGCGAGTCGTCGTTCTTGATCAACACCAGGTCGGCCTTCTTGCCCGGCTCCAGGCTGCCGAGGTCGTCGCGCTTCAGCACCTGCGCCCCGCCGCGAGTGGCCCAGTCCACCACGTGCTCGGCGCGCAGGTGGGCCGAGGTGACGGTGTCGCCGGCGACATGGGCCTCCAGGTGCTCGCGCGCCCGGTCGGCGCCCAGGGTCGTGCGCATCGCGGTGAACAGGTCGCCGCTCCACCACACACTGGTATCCATCGACAGGGACACCGGGATGTCGTAGCGCCGCACCTGCCAGGTCGGCGGATAGCCCTGACCGGCGCTCTGCTCAGACTCGGTCGACACCGAGATCGAGCCGCCGCTGGCCGCGATCCGGAGGTAGGAGTCCTCGTTCAGCGTGGCCGCGTGCACGTAGACCGTCTCCGGGGTGGCGAAGCCGTTCTCGTGCATCAGCCGGATGCCGTCGTCGTTGGTCGCCCCCCACACACCGGCGTGGGTGGTCACCGGCAGCTCGAGATCGCGGGCGACCTCGAACGCCGCCCGCTCCGGGAACGCCGGATCACCGAGCACGTCGAAGGCCAGCTGGACCCGCAGCCGGTCATCGGCGGCGGACTTGCGGTCCTCGAGGAAGCGCCGCACCTCGGGCT
The DNA here is from genome assembly GCA_963711015.1 of uncultured Actinomycetota bacterium. Taxonomy (GTDB): domain Bacteria; phylum Actinomycetota; class Actinomycetes; order Propionibacteriales; family Propionibacteriaceae; genus Microlunatus. The sequence goes on along the minus strand of CAVQCQ010000006.1, from coordinate 98,820 downwards.
GCGTCGTCCACTCCCACGGTGCGGCCTGGATGTTCCCGTAGGCGAGCACGAACCGGGCCGGCACCTCCTGCAGGGCCTGCACCGCCGCGGCGGCATGATCAACAGTCTGCAGCCCGTGTGACCAGTCGACGGTGGTGGTCACCCCGGCGTCGATCGCCTCGATCGCCCCCAGCAGGTTTCCCGCGTAGATGTCCTCCGGCCGGAACTTGCGGCCGTGCTCCAGGTAGTACCAGACGAAGTACTGCGTCAGCGTCCAGTCGGCGCCGTAGCCCCGCATCGCGGTCTGCCAGAGATGGCGGTGGGTGTCGATCATGCCGGGCAGAACGATGCCGCCACTGGCGTCGATCTCCTGTGCGCCGTCTGGCACCTCCAGCCCGGCACCGATCTCGGCGATCTTGTCGTCGACCACCAGGACGTCGGCGTCGGTCAGCACCCGATGGGTGTCGTCCATGGTGAGCACGGTGCCGTGCCGCAGCACGATGGCCGATGAGTCGTTCTCCGCCACATCTCCTCCTCGAGAATCGCGGACAAGCGTCCGCATAGCGACGCATCCACTGTTTCTGACACTGTGGACCGTTCCGCGATCGCTGTCAATGGTGCCTTGACAAGGCCTCCAATCGCCATCGACACTCCACTTATGGCCCTTCGACAGGCTCAGGGCACCGAGAACGGACACTCGTCCGATGAGCGGCCAAGCGGCCCACTGGCTGGGCTGCTGGTCGCCGACCTCTCCCGCATCCTCGCCGGTCCGTACGCCACCATGCTGCTCGCCGACCTGGGTGCCGAGGTGATCAAGGTCGAGGGGCCCAAGGGCGACGACACCCGGACCTGGTCGCCGCCGGACCGCGACGGGATCGCCACCTACTACCTGGGCATCAACCGCAACAAGCGCTCGATCGCCCTTGACTTCACCGACCCGGCCGACGCGACCCTGGCCCGCGAGCTGGTCGCTCGAGCCGACATCGTGATCGAGAACTTCCGGCCCGGCGGACTGAAACGGTTCGGCCTGGACTACGAGACGGTGGCCGCCGAGAACCCGAAGATCATCTACGCCTCGATCAGCGGCTTCGGCAGCGGCGAGAAGGGTGCGAAGCTGCCCGGCTACGACCTGATGGTGCAGGCGATCTCCGGACTGATGAGCCTGACCGGAGACCCGGACGGCCCGGGCTACCGGGCGGGCATCTCGGTCTTCGACGTGATGGCCGGGCTACACGCCACCATCGGCGTACTCGCCGCCCTGCACAAGCGGCACGAGACCGGCCGCGGCCAGCACGTCGAGGTCAACCTGCTCTCCTCCGCCCTCTCAGGCCTGGTCAACCACTCCAGCGCGTACGTCGCCGGAGGCACCGTGCCCTTCCGGATGGGCAACAGCCATCCCAGCCTGTTCCCCTACGAGCCCCTGCCCTGCGCCGACGGCGACCTGATCATCACCGCGGGCAACGACGGTCAGTTCGAGAAGCTGTGCGCGGTGCTGGAGCTGCCCGAGCTGGTCGACGACCCGCGGTTCGCCCACAACCAGGACCGCACCGCCAACCGAGACGAGCTGCGGCCGCTGCTGGTCGAGCGGCTGAAGACCCGGACCAAGCAGGAGTGGTTCTCCCGTATCATCGCCGCCGGCGTGCCGTGCGGGCCGATCAACACCATCGACGCCGGAGTCGCGTTCGCCACCGAGATCGGCCTGGACCCGGTGGTCGAGGTCGGTCCCGCCGGACACGCGGTGCCCAGCGTCCGGCACCCGATCACCTTCTCCGAGAGCGCGGCGGAGTACCGGCTGCCGCCGCCCGGGCTCGACGAACACGGAGCCGAGATCCGCGCCTGGCTGGAGACGCCGCAGTGACTGAATCACCGACATTTCCCACATCCCTGGGCACCTCCGACGCCGACCACATCCGGCTGCTGGGCCAGGACGTGGCCGCCGACCTGATGGGGCAGGTCAGCTTCGGCGAGCTGGCCTTCTGGCTGATGACCCTGCGCCGGCCGAGTCGCCGGCGAGGTCAGGGTCTTCGAGGCGGTGCTGGTCGCGCTGGCCGACCACGGCTTCACCCCGACCGCCATCGCTGCCCGGCTGACCTACCTCTCGGCCCCCGACTCGCTGCAGGGTGCGCTGGCCGCCGGGTTGCTCGGCGGCGGATCGCGGTTCCTCGGGGTGACCGAGGACTGCGGCATGTATCTGCACGAAGTGATCGAGGCGCAGGACGAGCTGCCCGGCGACGACGCGGGTTGGGACGCGCTGGCCCTGGAGGCCGTCCGGGAGACCAAGGCCGCCGGGCGCTATGTGCCCGGGCTCGGGCACCCGGTGCACAAGTCCGGCGATCCGCGTACGCCGGTCCTGATCACGATTGCCGACGAAGAAGGGCTCCGCGGCCCGCACCTTCGGCTGTTCGAGGCGATCGGCCGGGTTCATGATCAGGTTCTCGGACGCCGGCTGCCGCTGAACGGCGCCGGCGTCTGTGGTGCCGCCCTCGCCGACCTCGGCCTGCCGGTCGACCTGCTGCGCGGGGTCGCCCTGCTCGCCCGCACTGCCGGGCTGCTGGGACAGTTGGCCGAAGAGCGCCGGCGTCCGATCGGGATGGATGTCTACCGCATGGTCGATGGCGGTGCTCGGTATGTCTCCCCCGAGGAAGTGGAGGACTGATATGGCAACTGTCTGCTGCGGTGATCGCCTCGACGCATCACCCCTTCTACTACCGGGCGAGCACCTCGACCGGCTCCGACCGCCCGCCGTTCGCCGACGAGTGGGTCGAGAAGATCGAGCGGTTCCGGGAGACACTGACCCGGGCCCGCCCCGATGTGCTGGTGATGGTGGGCAGTGATCATTTCCACCAGCTCTGGCTGGACAACATGCCGCAGTTCCTGGTCGGCAAGGCGCCGTTCTTCGACGCCAACTGGTACAACGAGGAACGGGAGTTCGGGCTGCCCCGGATGACGCTGCAAGGCCAGGAGGATCTGGCCAGCCACATCCTGCGGCAGGGCCTCGACAAGAATTTCGACCTGGCGTTCAGCAACGAGCTGCGGATCGACCACAGCATCACCTGCCCGATCATCACGTTGCGGCCGCAAGGCGACCTGCCGATCGTGCCGATCTACACCAACATCTTCGCCCCGCCCTTGCCGCAGCCGAGGCGCTTCGTCGAGCTGGGCCGGACGATCCGGGAGCTGGTGGAGAGCTGGCCCTCGGACCTGCGGGTGGCGATCATCGGGACCGGGCACCTGTCACTCGAGCTGGGTGGGCCGCGGCAGTTCGGCCCGCACGGGCCCGATCCGGAATTCGACAAGAAGGCGGTGGAGTGGATCGCCACCTCGAACCTGTCCGGCTGCCTGGCCGAGGTGACGCTGGACAGCCTGCACGCCCCCGGCAACGCCACGCACGGGTTCATGGACTTCATGCTGATGATGGGGGTTGCCGGCGAGAACGTCACCGCCGACTACGTGGACTCTCTCGACCTCTTCCACACCATGGAGGCCTACTTCACGTGGTATCCGCGCGAAGGGAGTGCGCGATGAGCAAGTACCTCCTCGACAAGTTCCTCTACACCGTCGACCGCGACCCCGAGCTGGTCGAGCGCTACCGCGAGGACCCGGCCGGGACCGTGGCCTGGTGGGAGGAGACGATGGCGAACACGATCTTGAACTGCGTCGACGAGGAGCGCAGCACCTGGCTCGCCTTCGAGAACGAGGAACGCCGGGCGCTGGTCGAGCAAGATCACGTGCGGCTGTTCGAGATGGGCGCGCACCCGTTCCTGACCTTGACCCTGTTCATCGCCATGTTCGAGCGTGATCATGGTCCGCTGGAGTACCAGATCGCCTACGGCCAGGCCATGAGCCACCTGCAGCTGCCCTACCCGGACATCGCCACCTGATCATGCGCGCCGCTCTGCTGCACGCGTACGCGGTGCCTCCTGAGCTGGGCGAGCGGCCGCGGCCCGTGCCGGAAGCCGGTAAGTCGCTGGTCGAGGTGCGGGCCGCGCCCATTGCTCGGCTGGACCTGCTCTGCGCCACCGGGACCTCATACTTCGGTGAGCAGCCGCTGCCGTACGTTCCGGGCGTGCAAGGGGTCGGCGTCGTCGCGGCGTCGGACGATTACGTGCCCGGCACCCGGGTCTGGTTCGCCACCGACGCCGGGATGAAGCCGGCCGACGGCAGCCTGGCCGAGTGGGCCGCCGTGCCCGCCGCGGACCTGGTGCCGATCACCACGGACGTCGCCGACGAGGAGGTGGCGGCCATCGGCACGTCGGGGATCGCGGGTTGGATGGCCGTGACTGCGCGAGCGCAGCTGCAGCCCGGCGAGCGGGTGCTGATCCTGGGGGCCGGCGGCGCGGTCGGCCAGGTCGCGCTGGCGGTCGCCCGAGATCGGGGCGCCGAGACGACGGTCGCCGTCTGCCGGTCCCCGGCCGCGACCGAGCGGGCCCGGCTGGCCGGAGCCGACGCGGTCGTGACGACGCAACCGGACGAGACCCGGGATGAACTGGCCGGTCGGCTGATCGAGGCGGCCGGCGGGTATGTCGATGTCGTGATCGACCCGGTCTTCGGCGAGCCGGCCGCGGCCGCACTGCTCGCCCTCGGTCCCGGCGGTCGGTTGGTCAATCTCGGTGGGTCGGCCGGCGATCTCGCGGAGTTCTCCTCCGCCGTGCTGCGCGGCCGGAGCATCAGCGTGCTCGGCTACACCAACAACGCCATCTCCGCGGAACAGCGGGCCGACGCCCTCACCGAGGTCCTGCGGCTGGCCGAGCGGCGGGCCCTCTCTGTCGACCACCGGGTGCTGTCGCTCGCCGAGATCAGAACCGCGTGGTCCCTGGCCAGCGGTTCCGGCCCACGGATCGTCGTTGCCATCGACTCGTCCGACGGAGCGACGATCTAGGGCCGTTGAGAAAGGTCGGTCACGAGCTCGCTGAGTCCGTTCAGACCGGGTGCCTCATCGATCTGGCGGGCGGCGACCACACAGGCCTCCCGGAAACGAGAGTCTGCCAGCACCTTGCGGACCGCGCGTCGAATTGCTTCCGGCTTTGGTCGCCCGGTGCGCAAATTCAGACCCACGCCTGACCAGGCGACTCGGGCCGCGACCTCGGGCTTGTCCTCGCCGCCACCCGCGACCACGAGCGGGACGGCGTTAGCCAGGGCGTAGTGCACGCCGCCGTATCCACCGTTGGTCACCATGACGTCCAAGTGCGGGAAGAGCTTGTCGTAGGGCAGGTATTCCGCGGCTCGGGCATTGGCCGGCAACGGCCCGAGCACCTCGACCGGCGGACCGCCCGTGGTGACGACAACGAGAAGGTCCTCGTCGGCGAGAGCGTCAAGAGTGGGCCGAACCAGCTCGCCGAAGTCACCGTTGGCAATGGTTCCCTGGGTGACGAGCACGACCGGGGCGCCGCCGTCCAGCTCGCTCCACCACGGTGGGGTCGACAGGTCGACCGTTGGGGTGAGCGGCCCGACGAAGTGCAACGGCACCGGAGCGTCCGGTCGCGAATACTCGAAGGCCGGCACGGAGAACTGCGCAATGGCGTCCGCGGTGCTGACCCAGTTGAGGATGAACGCCTGCAGTGGCCGGCCGTGTACGCCGGCGAACATCGCGCTTGCTTCCCGCTGCACGGGTCCGAAGACCACCCGTTCGACCAGTACGCGCAGCGCGGCATTGCGAGCGCGATTCACAACGGGAATCCGCAGCGGCTGCAGGCCGAGGCCGAACGGCGGGACCGCGCTCGAGGAGAGCGTCAATGGCAGGACACCGCCGACGATCACCGGCGGCCGCTCGGACCTCGGTTGGAGGGTGAGCAGCACCGCGCCCGCGAAGGCGGGGTCGACCATCACCACATCCGTCGGCTGGGCCAGGAGCTCACGCAGTGCGTCGTACTGAGCGACCGCTGGTTTGAGGAAGACCTCCCGGACGTCGTAGCGCAGGCCGCGGATACCCGGCGGACGGTCCTTGATGACTCCCTGACTCAGCTCGCGATCGTCGAAGTCGGCCTCCGGCGGCAACGCGACGAAGTGACTGCCGGTCTTGGCCACGGCCTCGGCGAAGCGGGCGCCGGTGAGGAACCGGACTCGATGTCCCCGCTCGACCAGACCCGCCGCCGCGGCCAACAGCGGCATCACGTGGCCATGGATGGGGACACTGCCCATCACGATCTCAGCCATCACCTAACTCCTCACGAATCTGCGCACCTCATTGACTGTGCCGATTCTCCAAGAGTGCGCAGATCGGCCTGATCATCCCTCTATCTGGCGCTCGGCCAGCTCGTCGAGGATTTCGAGGTCTCCGTCGCCACGTTCGTCGGCGAGGTCGCCCTGATGGGATGGCTGCTTCTGTATGCGGCGCGGCTGTTAGCAAATCGGCCGTCGGAGTATCGTCGCAACAAGGCGGCAGTAGCGGGCCGCACGGTCCATACGCGCAAGCCTGACTACACGGCTGTCTGATTCGAGTGCGATTGCTCGGCTTGGAGGGGGGCGCGATGACATCGACGAGCGGCGGGGTCAGTTCACGACTCGGAGCCGGGATCAGGCTGAGGCTCTCGGCCATGATGTTCCTGCAGTTCTTCGTCTGGGGTGCCTGGTTCGTCACAATGGGCACCTTCTTGGGGATCGGCCTGTCGGCGTCGGGCAGCCAGATCAGCTTGGCCTATCTCACCCAGTCTCTCGGTGCGATTTTGGCGCCACTCATCATCGGTTTGATCGCCGATCAGTTCTTCTCGGCGCAGAAGATCCTGGGCGTTCTCCACATCGGTGGCGCCATTTTGTTGTGGTTTGCCTCCGAGGCGTCCAGCTTCGGCCTGTTCTTCCCGCTGATCCTCGGCTACATGATCTTGTACATGCCGACCCTTGCGCTGGTGAACTCGGTGTCGTTCCGGCAGATGAGGGATCCCGAGCGGCAGTTCCCGGCAGTGCGGGTGCTGGGCACGATCGGCTGGATCGTCGCCGGACTGATCATCGGCTGGCTGGGCTGGGAGCAGTCCGGACAGCTGACCCTGACCTTCAAGATGGCCGCGATCGCCTCGCTGATCTTGGGCATCTTCAGCTTCACCCTCCCCGCCACTCCCCCGACCCGGAGGGGCGAGAAGTCGAGCATGCGGGAGATGCTGGGTCTGGAGGCGCTCGGCCTGCTCAAGTCCCGCTCCTACCTGGTGTTCTTCCTCTCGTCCATCGCGATCTGCATCCCGCTTGCCTTCTACTACAACTTCACCAACCTGTTCCTCAACGAGGTCGGCGTCGATGCGGCGGCCGCCGTGCAGTCCCTTGGTCAGGTGTCCGAGGTCGGGTTCCTCCTGCTGCTGCCGTTCCTGCTGAAACGGCTTGGCGTGAAGTGGACACTGGCCATCGGTATGGCGGCCTGGGCGTTGCGGTATGTCTGTTTCGCCATGGGCGACTCCGGCCCCATGTTCTGGTTGCTCATCGTGGGCCTGCTGCTGCACGGCATCTGCTACGACTTCTTCTTCGTCGCCGGGCAGATCTACACCAACAAGTTCGCCGGCGACCGCTTCCGCAGCTCCGCACAGGGCTTGATCACGTTGGCGACCTACGGCGTCGGCATCCTGATCGGCTCGCTGGTCTCGGGACCGATCGTCGACTCCTTCGCCACCGCAGAGGGCCACGAGTGGCGGCAGATCTGGATCATCCCGGCGGTCATCGCCGCCGTTGTCCTGGTCGCGTTCTTGCTGCTCTTCAAGGATCGGAGCACTCCCACGGGTGCCAGTATCGGACTGGAGGCGGAGGTCACGACCCTGGAGGCTCCAGGGACGTCGCTGCCCATGCCCAGGGCCACCGAAGGTGGTACGCCACGGCGTAACCGGGCGAGCGCGGACTGAGCGGCCGGCGACCCGGTTACGGCGGACTTGGAGAAAGTAGTTGATACTTTGAGGACCTCCTGAGCCATCCCTGCGACACCCTTCGCAGGCTCTGGAGGTCAGTTAGGCACACTCAGACGCGTCGAGCTCGGGGATGGCATCAGTAGGAGCAAGACTCATGGTGTTAGCACCCCCAGCCGAATGGACCCTGGCCGCCAAGTGCGCGGGCATGGGCGACGAGTTCTTCGGCGTCGAGGCGGAACAGAAGATGGTCCGGCGATTCTGCACGGACTGTCCGGTGCGCCGGGAGTGCCTGAACGAGGCGCTGGTCAACCGCATCGAGTGGGGCGTCTGGGGCGGATACACCGAGCGCGAGCGTCGCCGGATGTTGCGGCAGCGTAAGCTGATCGCCTCCTGACCGACCGAGTTGTCGGCGCGAGTACCGCACGAGAGGACGCGAACGTGCCGACTGTGGTGGTGACCGGCGGATCGGGGAAGCTCGGAAGCGCCTGCGTCGACGCACCTGGCCGAGCACGGCTGGAATGTCGTGGTCTTCGATCGCGCGCGGACCGACGCAGGACGTCACCTACCTGCCGGTCGATCTCACCGACTACGGCCAGGTGCTCGACGCCATGCTCGGCGTGGAGGAGCGCTACGCCCGGGTGGACGCGCTGGTGCACCTGGCCGCGATTCCCGCTCCGGGCCGGGTGCCGGACCACGCCACCTTCGCCAACAACATGAACGCCACCTGGAACGTGGTCAGCGCGGCCCGGCGGGCCGGCATCACCAACATCGTCTGGGCCTCCAGCGAGACGGTGCTGGGCCTGCCGTTCGACACGCCGCCGCCGTACGTCCCGGTCGACGAGGAGTACCCACCCCGGCCGGAGTCGACGTACTCGCTGGTCAAGACCCTGGAAGAGACCATGGCCGCCCAGCTGTGCCGGTGGGATCCGGAGCTGAAGATGATCGGCCTGCGGTTCTCCAACGTGATGCGAGCCGGAGGACTACGCGGCCTTCCCGAGCTTCCAGGACGACGCCGCCAAGCGGAAGTGGAACCTCTGGGGCTACATCGACGCCCGCGACGGCGCCCAGGCGGTCCGGCTCGCTCTGGAGTCCGACCTGACCGGCTGTGAGATCTTCGTCATCGCCAACGCCGACACGGTGATGGAACGACCGAACGCCGACCTGCTGGCCGAGTGCTTTCCCGACGTCGAGGTCCGCGGCCAGCCCGGTCCGCACGACACCCTGCTGTCGATCGACAAGGCGCGGCGCCTGCTCGGCTACGAACCGCAGCACAGCTGGCGCGACGAGGTCAACTGAGACTCCTTCACCCGATGAGGCAAAGTTGACGCCATGGACATGTCAGAGCTGCTGACGCTGATCCTCGGGCTGCTCGGCGTTCTCGCGCTGATCGGGGTGGCGGTCATCGTGTTCGTGATGTGGCGTTACCGCATCCCGCCTCGCGGGCTGGTTGCGATGATTGGGGCTCTGGTCTACATGGCGAGCCCGGTCGACGTGCTACCTGAAGTGATCTTTGGACCACTCGGCATGCTCGACGATGCCGGCGCGATCACCGCCGCTGCGGTCTTCGTCTACAAGCTCGCGACGGTCAAGAAGCGCCTCGAGGAGTCAGGTGTGAAGGGCCGCCGGAGGCCCGATCAGCTGGAATGACTGCGGTGTTGCGGGTTCCAGTCACCGCTAGCGGTGGTGGTCGAGCGGATTCCCAGCGGGCGTCCGGTCCCTGACCCCTCGACGGGCCGTGCGGAAGGCTCTGCGGTCGACGGCCGGTCCTTCGTTGCCACTAAACCAGCGTCGAGGGATTGTCGAGCACCTGGAGGACCATGCGGCGTACCCGCCAAGCACTTGGCCAAGAGTTGTGTCGGGCATGTGCGGCTGCTCTGCCATCGATGGGTTCCTCTCTCGATAGTCAGGGGCTCCGTAAACCGACGAGGGCATCCTTGTTGACCCAACGGTGCCCGACCGCGCCGTCAGGTTATCAGCGGCCGGAGCGACGACTGATCCCGCTTCTCCACGACGGGCCGATCGGGACAGCAGACGCCGACGAAGACGCCGGCACCGCAGGAGCCGCCACCCTGAGTGCTGATGTGCGTTCTGACCGGTTCTCGCGGTGAGCCGCCCAGCCGGGTCCCGGCCGAACGCGATCACAGGTCCGCGGCGGGCGTCCGCCCGGCGCCGATCCGGCCGAGCGGCAGGGGCCCCGTTCGAGCGGTACCGCTGCTCCGCAATCGCCGCCTGGCTCATCGATAGGCCCACCTTGTCGGGGTTCCTGCTGCGCCGCCCAGAGTTCACCGCTCCCAGCGGGCTGCCGTCGAGCGGTCCATCAGGAAACTTCGGAGCCACCGCCCCTACTCCGACCGTCACGCCTGAGACGCGCGAGCCCCGTAGCTCCAGCCCGGCGGCGGAGCCGACAATTTCGCTGGAACCTCCGGCCGGCGTCGCCAAGCCTTTCGAACCCGTTCGCATTTCCGGTAATTACAGCGGTAGATCAGGCAAGCTCCTCCAAGTCCAGCAACGGGAGGGGAATAGGTGGCTCTCGTTCCCGATGACCGCCAGAACCGACCGGCACGGACACTTCAACATCCTCGTCGAATTCGGAAAACCGGGTCGGTACCGGCTTCGCGTGCTGGATCCCGATACCGGAGTTGAGTCTGAGTCCTTTGTGCTGTTGATCGGGGCCTGACCCCATTCCTATCAGTCAGGGACGGCCAAAAGGCGCGCCGGCTACGCCTGGCGATGACAAATGATCACAGTCACCCCAAAAGGGTGAGAAATCTGTGCATAGCGACTTAATCCGTACGCCAGGGTGCTAGCGTGCTTCCGCTTGCCCTCAGTCGGGGGGTCAACATCGGCTTCGGCCAGACATGAGTTGGCAAGTGTCACAGGACACGAATCCCAGCAGCAACCCATCGGTCGCCCTCAGCTTCAACCGGCGCACCATCGCAGTTCTACTGGCCGCCATCGTCGGCCTGACAACCGTCTTCATCATCATGACCGGCGGGAGCGGCGGGACCATCGCCCAGGCGGCGCCCATCAACGTCAAGGCGGGCTCGCTCACCGATCATGAGTGCGACGCAACCGAGTGGCACTTCGTGATCACCCAGATCGACACCGAGGCCAATGCGCCGACGTCCATCGATGTGACCTTTCTTACTGCAGTCGGTACCAGGGTGACTGAGACCGTTGACCTGGACAAGTACACGGGCAAAACGGCTCACTACGTCACGCCGTCCAACCTGGACGGCACCGTCGTCTCCGCGACCGCTGACATCTACACAGGATGGTCGGGCCAGTTCAACCTGAGCCATGGTCCGTGCAACGGGCCGTCGCCTTCGCCGTCGCCCAGCACGACGCCGCCCAGCCCCTCGGTATCTATCAGCAGCTAAGCGGTATCAAGGATCCGCCCCTCGCCCATGGCGGGGGGCGGATTCATTTCGGCCTCGCATCGCTGCGGACACTACGGCGCATCCGTACGCGGCTTTTCAAATTCAGGTCAACGCCAACAATTCCCCATCGACCCGACGAGTATTCCGTGCCTGGCTAGTCGATCCTTGTTAGGAGGTATTGCGCCGATGACCACGATCTCCGACGAGCAGCTGATCCACCCTGGCGAAGCGGGCTACGACGCGGCGCGCCGGATGTGGAACGCCATGATCGACCGCCGCCCGGCGATGATCATCCGCTGCCAGGACGCCGAGGACGTCGTGGCGGCCATCTCCCTGGCTCGACACGAGGGACTGGAGATCGGCGTCCGCTGTGGCGGCCACAGTGTGGTCGGACATGCGGTGCCCGAGGGCGGGCTGATGATCGACCTGACGCCGATGGCGGGGGTGCGCGTCGATCCGGAGCGGCGGCGGGCGTGGGTCCAAGGCGGTGCCCTGCTGAGCGCGCTCGACGCGGCCACCCAGCCGTACGGGCTGGCCACCACTGCCGGCAACGTCTCGCACACCGGAGTCGGTGGTCTGACGCTCGGTGGCGGGATGGGGTGGCTCGCCCGGCAGTACGGCCTGACCTGCGACAACGTGCTGTCCTTCGAACTGGTGACGGCTTCCGGTGAGGTCGTCCGCGCCACGCCGGAGGAGAACCCCGAGTTGTTCTGGGGCCTGCGCGGCGGCGGCGGGAACTTCGGGGTGGTGACCGAGTTCGAGTTCCGGCTCCATGACACCGGCACCTCGGCGCTGAGCGTCGAGTTCGACTTCCCCGTCACGGAGGCGGCGCCGGCGGTTGCCCGTTGGCGGGATCTGAGCACGACCGCGCCGCGCGCCGCGACGTACGCCCTGACCGTGTCCGCTGGTGTGGTGTCGCTCGGCTTCGTCTGGGTCGGTGACCCGACGGCGGGCCGCGAGCACGCTCGGGCGCTCGAGTCGGTCGGCGCTCCCCTGGCCCGGCGCGTGGCGGAGATGTCCTACCTCGACCTCCAGCGCCGTGAGGACACCGTCAAGGGCCATGCGTTGCGGCGGTACTGGAAGGGCCACTACTTCCGCGAGCTCCCCGACGCCGCGATCGAGGCGCTGCTCGGTCACGACCCGTCAATGGGGGCGAGCCTGCAGGCCTACGGCGGAGCGATCGCGGACGTGCCCGATGACGCGACCGCCTTCAGCCACCGCGGCACGGCGTTCGAGTACGTCGGCGCAGCCCGCTGGACCGATCCCGCAGAGGACGAGGCGCGGATGGCCACCGCGCGACAGAGCGCCGCCCGGCTCGAGCCCTTCGCCAGCGGGGTCTACGTCAACGTGCTCGGCAACGAGGGCGCGGCCGGGGTACGACGGGCCTATCCGGCCGAGAAGCTGGCCAGGCTCACCGCCCTCAAGGACGCCTTCGACCCGGACAACGTCTTTCACTTGAACCAGAACATCCCGCCGTCGACGGTCTGACGCGGTCACTCCTCCGGCGATCCGTGCTCCAGCACGTAGGAGATGACGTCGGAGAGCCGCGCCGTGGCCAAGGCCATGCAGCTATCGGCGGCGCCGTAGTAGAGACGCAGCTCGTCGGTGTCCCGCTTCACGACGACGCCGGTGGGAAACACCACACCGGGCACGTCGCCGATCTGCTCGTAGCTCTCCCGGGCGCCGAGCACCCACTCCGAGCAACGCCGCAGAACCCGGGTCGGGTCCTCCAGATCGAGCAGCGCCAGGCCGGCCCGGTACAGGGCACCGGCGACGGTCTGGCGTACGCCGTGGTAGATCAGCAGCCAACCCTCCGCGCGTCTCGATCGGTGGCGGGCCGATGCCGATCCGGGCCGAGTCCCACCAGCCGCCCGGCCGCGCGGCCATGACCTGGGCGGGAGCCGACCAGCTGTGCAGGTCGGCCGAGCGGGAGATCCAGATGTCGGCGCGGTGGGTCAGGGCGGTCACCGGGCGATGGAACAGGACGTACTCGCCGTTGATCTTGTACGGCAGCAGCGCGCCGTTCTTGTCCTCCGGCGCCCGCACCACGCCGAGCCGCTCGGCCGTCCGGAAGTCCTGGGTGGTCGCCATCGACAGTCCGGGCCCACCGGGGCCGAAGGAGGTGAAGAGGATCACCCACCTCTCCATCTCCGGGCACCCAGGTGATCCGCGGGTCCTCCACGCCCCAGGCCTCGTGTGGAGCGTCCGGCTCCGGCTCGATCAGGGGGCGATCGTCGACGACCCAGTTGGACATCCCGTCACGCGACCGAGCCACCGTGAGATGGCTGATCCCGCGCCGATCCTCGACCCGGCACAGCAGCACGGTGGTGCCGTCGACCTCGGTGGCACCGGCGTTGAAGACCGCGTTCACCGCGTACGGCCAGCGCTGCGGGGTCAGTAGCGGGTTGGCCCGATGTCGGGAGAAGAGGTCGCCGCTGATGTCACCGGGTGAGCGAGGCATAGATAGCAAGGTAATCCTTAACCATCCGCTCGGCGCTGAACCGGGCCGCGGCGACCGCCCTGATCGCCGCGCGGTCCAGACTCTGGACTCGCTCGACCGCGACGGCGGCCGCACCATGATCGTGGACCAGGAATCCGGTGACGCCGTCGTCGATGATCTCCGGCATCGAGCCGCGCGGGTACGCGATGACCGGGGTGCCGGCGGCCATCGCCTCGACCACCGACAGCCCGAACGGCTCCGCGAACTCGATCGGATGCAGCAGCGCGAGCGCCCCGCCGAGCAAGGCTGACCGTTCCGCGGGCCCGACCGATCCGAGGTAGCGCACCCGGTCGCCGTCGATCTGCGGCGCCACCTGCCGGTCGAAGTAGTCCTGATCGTGGATGGGACCGGCGATCAGCAGCGTTCGCCCGGAGCGCTGGGCGATGTCGATCGCGTGCGCGGTGCCCTTGTCCGGATGGATCCGGCCGAGGATGACCAGCGTCTGGCCGCCGACCGGGGAGAAGGCGATGCCGTCGAGGTCGATGCCGTGATGGACCGTGGCGCAGTAGTCGAGGTCGGGTGAGCGGTCGGCGTCGGAGATCGAGACGTAGGCCGAACGAGCCCGCTGGTAGGCGGGCAGGATCCGGTTGCTGGAGAAGCCGTGGATCGTGGTCAGCAGCGGCGCCCGGCAGTGCTCCGAGAACGCGAGCGGCAGCCAGTCCAGGTGGTTGTGCACCAGATCGAACTCGGCCGAGCGACCCAGGGCATGGGCCACGTGCAGCGCTTCCCACACGCGCCCGTCGAGACGCCGGTTCCTCGGCGTACGCGGTGGGCGCCACGCCGTCCAGTGCGGCCGCGGTGATCGAGTCGAGAGTCGCGAACAAGGTCACGTCGACCCCTTCACGCACCAGTCCCTCGGCCAGCAGGCTGGTCACCTGCTCCCAGGGCCCGTAGTGCCGCGGCGGCGTACGCCAGGCGATCGGCCCCAGCAGGGCGACCTTCATGCTGCGCGGGCGTCTCACCGACCGCAGTCCGGCCTCGTCGAGCGCCAGCGCCGCCTGCAGGTACGCCAGCGTGGACTCCGCGCCCTCGTTCGCGTTGAGTCCGTTCGGTCCCAGTCCGTCGTGGCATCCGCCGCTGGCGGCGTCGTAGACGGGCACGCCGAGCTGGTTGCGGCCGAGGAACCACTCGAACGCGCGCACGGCCTGCCGCCCGTACCGATCCTCACCGGTCGCCACCTGGGCTTCGACGAGGGCCTCGACCAGCGCGGCGGCGTCCAGCGGCTGCTCGTCGCCCTCCTCGGCCCACGCCGGGGTCGGCTCGCTCGCGTACCGCCAGCGGTTGCCGACGAGCCGGATGGACTCGGCGTCCACTCCGCACTTGGCCGCGTACCAGTCGAGGGCCTCGAGTCCGCGGCAGAGCAGGGCCAGGTCGCCCAGCCGACGGCCGGCGGCGATCAACGCCTGCGGCAGCCGGGCGTTGTCGTAGGCGAGCACGTCCTCGAACCAGACCCAGCCGGGCTTCCGACCACGGTCGAACCACCCGGCGAGCCGACCAGCGAGGCTCGTCAGGGTGTCGCGCAGCGGCGCCGGCAGAGTCGACAGGTCCGTCCGGGTGAGGCCGAGAATCGCGAACGCCACCTCGCGCGGGCTGCTGGAGCGGCACAGGGTGCCGCGCATCTCCGGCATCCGGTCGAGGCAGCCGGCCACGCCGAGAGCCCAGACCGCCCGTCCCAGGTGGTCGCCGTCGTGCGGCCGGTCCAGCCAGCGCTGATGGCGGTCGAGGAAGTTGTACATCAGGGCAGAGTCGCGATCCCACGCCCGGCACAGGAACGAGACCGAGCGGTTCCGGATGCGCGCGAACGACGGATCGCCGAGGACCCGTTCCAGTCCGATCGAGACGATCGCGAGACGGGCCACGTCGTCGACGCAGTACCCGGTCGAGAGATCCGGCTGCCGGCCCTCGGCATGCTGGACGATGCCGACGTCGTCGACGAGCCGCATCAGGTGGTCGGGCCGGACGTCCGACGTGGCGGAGAGGCTGAGTCGATCGCGGCCGGTTCCCGGCGATCGATCCGCCGCCGCCTCCGCGAGCACCGCCAGCGTCGCCTTGCCCACGCTCGACCAGGTCAGTTCGGCACCGACCCGTCGCGCCTCCGCCCGAGCCGCCGCCAGGGATTGCGGGGCGTCGAGAAGGTCCAGCACCGCATCGGCCAAGGCCCGCTCGTCGCCGAACGGCACCAGCCGGCCCGCGCCGGATGCCAGCAGGTCCTCAGCGTAGAAGTACGGTGTCGAGACCACCGGGCAACCGGCGGCGACCGCGAAGGTGAGCGCCCCGGAGACGATCTGCTCCCGGGACCGGTAGGGCGTCAGGTAGAGGTCGGTGCGGCGCAGCAGCCGGGCCAGCTCGTCGATCGTCAGGAACCGGTCGAGGAAGCGCACCTGCTGGTCGAGACCAAGATCACGTACGAGACTGGCCAGTCCGAGCCGATAGCTCTCCCCCTCGTGGTCGATCACGTCCGGATGGGTTTGACCGGCCACCAGGTACAGGACCTCTGGATGGGCCGCGGTGATGGCGGGCAGGGCGCGGATCGCCACCTCCAAGCCCTTGGAGGCCGAGATGAGGCCGAAGGTGGAGATCACGGTCTGGGCCGGCTGCACCGCGAAGGTCTCGTCGCCGATCGTGAGCAGGTCGGGCAGCGGCTCGTCGCTGCCGTGATCACCCCAGGCCGTCTCGCTCAGCACGTCCGGCGCGCCGTGCGGCACCACGCGTACGCGGTTCGGATCCGCCAGCCCCTGGGAGACGACCATCCGCCGGGCCGTCTCGGTGAACACCATCACGCGGTCGGCGCGGTCGCACAGTGCGCGGAGGGTCCGCGACTGGGCCTCGGAGGGCTCGGCCAGCACCGTGTGCAAGGTGACGACGACGGGCACCGTCAAAGCCTCGGCCAGCCGCACGACATGACAGCCGGTCTCGCCGCCGAAGATGCCGAACTCGTGCTCGATCATGACCGCGTCGACGCCTCGCCGGTTGAGGTCGGCGGCGGCCGCGGCGTAGTCGTCGGCGATGCCCTGTCGAATGGTGCCGACCACGTGCGGCGAAATGGCGGACCCAGCCTCTCGCACCATGGCGACGACCTCGACCTCGACCGAGGAGTCGGCCTCGAGCATCGCGTTGCGGAGGTCATTGGAGAAGACCGCGATGCCGCACGCTCGAGGCGGGTAGGTGGACACGACGGCCACCCTCACCGGGACGCCCCCGATATCCGTGGTCGATACATCTTCATCGCCGAACCTCTTCTGGTCGTACGCGGCTGCGCGCCCTCCGAGCAGGGGCGTACCCCTGCGCCTCCTCGCTGAAACCTGCGTCCGGGGTGCGGGGCCGCCTCCGCGGCGGAGGGGCTGAATGGACTTCGACGTCTACACGCCGCCCCCGGCTCGGCTGACGATACTCCCCGGACTCGACGAGGGGGCAATCGGAGAGAAGAAGGTCAACGCGTCGCTGATGGGGTGGGCGGCACGGTGCTCGTCGCTGATGGGGTGGGCGGCACGGTGCTCGGCACCGTGGGCGGAGGGCTCGCGGTCGGCTCCGAAGGTGGCGCACTTGCAGTCGGCTCCGAAGGTGGCGCACTTGCGGTCGGGGGAACGACGTCGGTGTCCACTCGGCAGTTCTGCAGATCCTGGCCCAGTCGAGCCTCGACGGGCTGCAGCCGCCGAACGATGTCGTCCAACTGCTGGAGGTCGACGTCCCTCACCGCCTGACCGACGCCGGTCAAGATGCTGTACATGTCCTGCGCCCCGTTGATCACCGCCAGGCAGGCCGCGTTGACCCGCGCCTCGGCGACCACGGGGTTGGTGTTGACCGGACCGGGCACCTGCGTCGGTGACGCCGACGCGCTGGTCTGGGCTTCGGCTCCGAACTCCGGCGTCGCCAGGTTGAGCAGACCGACGGCGAGGATCCCGAAGACGAAACCCACCACGAACGTGATCCCGGCAACCCACCATCGCAGTCGCCGGGTCGAAGCGCGCACCGTAGGGGCTGCGGCCTGCGTCGGCCGGTCGTCGGAGTCGTCAGAGTTCGTCACGGTGCCTCCTGAGCAGTACCAGACGACGGCGGATTGAATGATACTTCTGGCATAGCTTCTCGGACTTGATCAGGGCCTCGAGAGGAGTCGGTGTGGACCCGTCCCCGGTGCTGCACAACGGGGCGTCCACCGCGTCCCGGGGCTGGGCGGCGCTCGGTCGGGCGTACCGGACCGCCGTGACCGCAGGCCGCTGGATCATTGTCGCGGCCTGGATCGCTGCCGCTGCGCTGGTGACGATCCTGATCCCCTCCAGCTCCGGTGGCGGTGGCGGCTTCGGAGACCTGCTGCCGCCGGACAGCGAGGTCCTCAAGGTGCAGGAACGGGTCCTGCAGGAGTTCAGCGTCCCGGTCATCGCCGGCACCACCGTGGTGGTGCATCAGGAGGGCGGGCTCAGCCTGCTGACCCGGGCCGACTCGGTGCTCTGGGCGCTGGCCACCACGCAGGACGTGGTGCAGGCCTCCGTCCCACCGCCGCCGGGCAGCCTCCAGGCAGCCATTCCGGTGCCGACCGGACGGATTGACACGACGGTGACCTACCTCTACGTCACCGAAGGCACCGGGCTGCGCAACACGGTGCGACTGGCGAACGGGTACGCGGCCCACTTCAAGAACCAGTCGGCCGTGGAGTCCTACGTGACCGGCTTCGTTCCGGCCCAGGTCGCGCAGGGTGACTACCTGCGGTCCCGGCTGCCACTGTTCGAGATCGCCAGCGTGCTGCTGATCCTCGTCGTCGTGGCCCTGGCGTTCCGTTCCCTGCTTGCCCCTCTGGTGGTGCTGGCGATCGCTGCGGCCGGCTACCTGGTGTACTTCCCGCTCCTCGACCAGCTCGCGCACGCCCTCGACTTCGAGGTCCCGCGCCAGCTCGAGCCGGTGCTCCTCGCGCTGCTGCTCGGCGTGGTCACCGACTACTGCGTGCTGTTCTTCGCCGCATTCCGCGACGAGCTGGACACCGGGACCGACAGCGTGACGAGCGCCCGGAACGCGCTGCGGCTCAACGGCGCGGTGGTCGCCGTCGCCGGGCTGACGGTGGCCGGCGGCACCATCGCCCTGTTGGCCGCCCCGTTCGAGATCTTCCGCGCTCTCGGACCTTCGCTGGCCTTGACGGTGCTGGTCGGGATGGCCCTCTGCCTGACGCTCGCCCCGGCGGTGATGACGATCTTGAGCTGGCGGCTCTTCACGGTGCTCCCGGTACGCGGTTCCGAGCGCGCCGACGAGATCGAGTTCGGGCACGCGGCCGAACGCCGCCGTCTCATGACCCGCGGGATCCGACTGCTCACCAGGCGACGGCCGGCCTGGATCGCCGCGATCAGTGTCGTGTTCCTGCTGGTCCTGGCCAGCGTGCCGTTGGCCCACGCACGACTGGACATGTCCTTCACCGCCGGCCTGCCGCGGGCCGACAGCGTCGCCGAAGGTGCCCAACTGCTCGGCGAGGCCGGTATCCACGGCATCTCAGCTCCGACCGAGATCCTGATCGAGGGCACCGGAGTCACTGCCCAGCGCGCCGAGATCGCGAAGCTGGAAGACGCCATCGCCCGCCAGCCCGGCGTCGCCCGCGTACTCGGTCTGGACGACCTCCCGACCGAGCGGGCCAGCCGCTTGGTGCTGGCCGAGAGCGGTAATGCCGCCCGACTGGTGGTGATCTACGACACCGACCCGCTCGCCGGCCAGGCGATCGACAACGTCTTGATCCTGCAGCAGCGGATACCTGAGCTGGCGGAGCAGGCCGGCCTGTCGCAGGCGCAGATCTCGATGACCGGTCAGACCCTGGTCGCCGCCGAGGTCGCGCAGCTGACCCGGGACAGTTTGCAGATCACCCTGGTGGTCGCCCTACTGATCGAGCTGCTCATTCTCAGCCTGTACCTCAAGGCGCTGATCGCGCCGCTCGCCCTGCTGTTCTGCAGCGTGCTGAGCGTGACCGCGGCCCTGGGTCTGACCACGCTGTTCTTCCAGGACATCCTCGGCGGGCAAGGGCTGACGTTCTACGCCCCGTTCTCCGCAGCCATCCTGCTCATCGCCCTGGGGTCGGACTACAACGTGTTCGCCGTCGGCTCCATCTGGGACGAAGCCAAGCGGCGCCCGATGGCGGAGGCAATCATCGTCGCCGTCCCGAAGGCCTCGCACGCCATCACCGTGGCCGGGCTGATCCTGGCGGCGACCTTCGCCCTGGTCGCCATCATCCCGCTGTCGACCTTCCGGCAGATCGCCTTCGCCATGACGGTCGGCATCCTGCTGGATACCTTGATCATCCGTCCCGTGTTGACGCCGGCGGTGCTCATCCTGCTCGGGCGATGGGCCACCTGGCCGAGCAAGCGGATGTCCGCGGGGAAACCGAGGGCCGTCGCGGCCCCGACGAGCGCGGAGCCGATTCGTGTCTGAGCCGACCACGGGTGGTGAGCCGGCACGCCGTCCCGGGCTGAGCCAGCGGGCGCGTACGAGCATCGAGGTCGTGATCTTCGTGACCGCGGTGTTCTTCCTGGGCTGGGGAGCGGACTCGCTGGCTCGCGCCGGCGCCGAGGCTCTGCTGGCGCGCAACATCCAGTACGCCACCGGGGTCAGCGAGCCGCCCGAGGTCAGCGTCGAGGGATTCGCGTTCGTGCCGCAGGTGGTGCGCGGCGCGTACAACCAGGTGAACGTGACCACGCGGGGCATCACCAGCGGTCCGCTTCGGATCGACCGGGTCGACTCAACGTTGTTCGACGTCCGGGTGCCGTTCCACGACGTGCTGGTCCAAGACATTCGACGCGTCGGCATCGGCCGATCCGACGAGACCGTCACCCTGCTCTATTCAGACCTGAACGCCTACTTCCTCGCCACCGGTCGGCCGCTGCAGCTCGCTCCGGGCGAGAACGGCGAGACCCGGCTCACCGGGGAGGTCGAGGTTCTCAACCAGCGCGTGCCGGTCACGGCGACAGCAACGCTGTCGGTCGCCGATGCGGTGCTGCGGATCACGCCGCAGCAGATCGACACCGGCAACTCCGGCCTCAACCAGGCCAGCCGGCTGCTCCTCGGTCAGCGCCTGAGGTTGAGTGTCCCGTTGGGCACCCTGCCGTTCGGGCATCAGCTCACCGACGTCACCGCGCTCCCGGACGGCATCTCGTTGCGAGCCCACGGCGTGGCCATCGTCGTGCAGCCGTGAGGGGATGTGGCCTGCTACAGGTTGGTCTGGGGCTACAGGTTGGTCTGGTCGATGGGCACCGACTGCGGGAGCGGCGCCGCCGGATCGACGCTGTCGCTGCGAGGGCAGTTGGCGCCGAGCGTGTACGCGGCCATGCTGATGGAGCCGGCAGCGTGCCCGTCGACCAGTAGCTCGACCGGCTCCTCGGTGTCGCCGGCCAGGCCGGCGAAGTAGAGCAGCGGCAGAAAGTGGTCGGGAGTCGGGACCGCGCGGCCGTAGTCGGGGTCGGCGTCGAGGCCGGTCACCGACGTCGGATCGTCGAGCAGGATCTCTTTGGCGTGCTCGTCGAACCGGTACGCCCAGTCGTATCCGCTGTCCGGCCGAGTGAAGTCGACGGCGCGGAGGTTGTGCACGATGTTGCCGCTGCCGACGATGAGGACGCCCTCGTCGCGGAGCGGGGCGAGCTTCCGGCCGAGCTCGAGGTGGTAGTCGAGATCCTTGTCGGCATTGATCGACAGCTGCACCACCGGGATCGAGGCCTGGGGGAAGGCATGCACCAGGACCGACCAGGTGCCGTGGTCGATGCCCCAGCTGTCGATGTCGCGTCCGCACCACGATGGCTTGACCACATCGGCGACCTGGTCCGACAGCGCCGGCAGTCCGGGGGCCGGGTACTCGACGTCGAAGAGCTCCTGCGGGAAGCCGAAGAAGTCATGGATGGTGCGGGGCTTCGGCATCGCGGTGACGGCCGTGGCGTTGATGTACCAGTGCGCCGAGATGACCAGGATGGCGCGGGGACGGGGAACCGACTCGCCGAGGCTGCGCCAGGCGACGGTGTAGCGGTTGACCTCGAGAGCATTCATCGGGTTGCCATGACCGATGAATGCCGCCGGCATCCGTGCTGAAGATGTTGCGGGCTGGCTCGGATCGGACATGTAGCCAAGTATCTGCGACTTGAGTTCTGTCTCTTGCCGATGTGCAAGGCATGGATCAGCGGACGAGAACGAGCGGATGTCGGTTGTCGCCGGCCTCGCGAGTTCTGCTCGACGTCGAGCGTACGAATGACCGCCTCGGACACGAGAACCTCGGGCCGTTGTCGCCCTCCACTGGCTTCCTGCCCAGCCGTCCGCCGCTCCAGTCGTTCTCCCCGCGACACGCCGAGTGGGACCGGGTGGCCGCTGGGCTCCCGGAGCTCTATCGGAGCCTGACGGTGCGGTCCACGGTTGAGGCCATGCCGGTGCTCGCCGCGGATTCCGCCGCGCTGCCCGACCATGAGCTGGCGCGCGCCGCGACCGTGTTGGGTGTCGTGGCGCACGCGTACTTCCATCAATCCTTGAGTGACCCACCTCGGCTGCCGGCGAGCATCGCCGAACCGTGGGCGCAGGTTCTTCGCCGGCTCGGCCGTCCGACCGAGCCGGTACTCAGCTATCAGGACCTGATTCTCAACAACTGGGTGCTCTGTACTGCCGGCCGGCCGCGCGTACTCGAGGTGCACGATCTTGACCTGCTCGTGCCGACTGCCGGCAACCCGGAAGAGCGAGTCTTCTACCTCACCCAGCTGGAGATCCTCAGCCGCTGCGGCCCGGTCGTCGGTGCGGTCGCTCGAGCTCAGGACGCCGTCGGCGACCACGACGCTGACGTCCTTCGCGACGCCTTGCTGGTGATCGAGCAGGCTCTGCGAGACGTGAACCGAGTCTCGCTCCGCCTCATCGATCCGCGTGCTCGCGCGGCGACCTATGTCGACCCGGTGCGGTGGGCGAAGACCGTTGCTCCGCTGGCCGTGCCGGCCCGACCCGGCGTGCTCGGCCCGAGCGGGACGGCCTCACCGATCATGAACCTGCTGGACGCCTTCTTCGGGCGACCCCGCCATGACAGCCAGCTGGGCCGGGAGATCTTGGCGCATCGAGCCTCCTATCCGCGTCACTGGCAGCAGTTCCTCGATGCGGTCGACCGAATGCCGGTGGGTACGGCGCTGAGATCACACGCCGGCGGTGCGGCACTGCAGCAGCAGTACCAGTCGACGCTGGAGGCGTACGCCGGGGACGACGGCTTCCTCGGTCGGCACCGGCGCAAGGTCTACGGGTATCTTGCCGTTGCGTTCACGGTAGGTCGGGACGTGACGATCGGTGGCTTCGCCGGGCCGCCGCAGTCCCGCCGGTGGAACGACGTCGACCGGGAGCTGCTCGCATCGCGCGCCGAGCGACTCACCAATCCGGCGGAACCACCAGTCGTCACTGCGGCCGAGAGCCCGGTCACCTCCACCGGCGCTGAACTGGTCGAGGTGACGGTCGCCGAGCTCGCCGTGCACAACGACCTCGAGCACGGCTGGTGGCTGGCGGTGGACGACACCGTCTACGACCTGACCGACTTCCTGGTGCTGCACCCGGGCGGCGCGCCCATCCTCTCGGCGCACGCAGGGTTGGACGCCACCGCCGCGTTTCACCGAGCGCACCGGGCATCGACCAGCTACCTTCAGCTGCGGCGTCGGCATGCGGTCGGCCGGCTGCGGCACCCGCCGCACGCTGGTCCCGACAGTCCGTACTGGTCCTGGGTCGCTGCCCTCCATCAGACCGTGCAGCTGCAGAACACGTTCCGCCTCGACCGCTCCTTCCATGACGGGACGTTGCTCAACGAGCCGTCCGCACCGGCGGCGTCCGCGTTCCAGCACGAGCGGGCACACGACCTGCATCACCGCTTCGCCAACCGCTACCTGCCCGCGTTGAGAGAGCAACTGCTTCAGTTGCAGCAGGGCGCCGGATACACGCCGCAGGCTTCGGGCTCGTCCGACGGCGGCCAGGACTGGCACGTGGTGCCGCAGGCGCTCCTTCGCGAGCGGCTCGATGAACTCGACCAGCACCTCGGCTCTGCCAAGCGGGTGGCCATGGAGCGATTGCAGAACTGGCTCTAGCAGCGGCCGTTAGCGGGCCGCCCCGCGACGGGTCGCCTGCTGTTGGGCCTCCAAGGCGAGACGCATCACCTCGAAGGTGTGTTCCTGTGGGCAGGCGGTGGTGGTTCGCTCCTGCACGTCACGGACCAGATCCGGGTAGTAGCTCAACGCAGCGTCGGAGCAATCGATGTACTGGGTCCCTTCCTGGTCGACCAGGAAGAGGTGGTCGCGGCCTGGACGTCCGTCGAGGTCGACGTACTTCCGCATCTCCAGGTACCCCTCGGTGCCGAGCACGAAGAGCCGGCCGTCGCCCCAGGTCGGCAGACCCTGGGGGGTGTACCAGTCGACGCGGATGTAGCCCTGCGCCGACTCGCTGCGCAGCAGCACCTCCCCGAAGTCCTGCATCTTCGGGCTGTCGGGATGGGTGTAGTTGGCCACCGTGCTCGACACGACTTCGGCGGTGGTCGCGCCGGTGAACCAGAGGAACTGGTCGATCTGATGGCTGGCGATGTCGGTGATGATCCCGCCGAATCGATCAGCGTCGTAGAACCAGTCCGGGCGGCCGGCGCCGCCGGCCAGGTGGGCACGGTCGCCCTCGCGGTGCGGACCCAGCCCCAGGGTCTGCACCACCTGGCCGATCCGACCCTCGCGTACCAGCTCGCCCGCCCGGGTCACGCACCGCACCTCGAACCGTTCCGAGAAGGTGACCGACCAGAACCGGCCCGTCTCGGCCACCGTGCTCTTGACCTGCTCCAGTTCCTCCAACGAGACACAACCTGGCTTGTCCGTGACGACGTCCTTGCCGTTGCGCATGGCCTCGATGGCGATCGACGCGCGGCGATCCGGGACCGCAGCGGTGGTGATCAGGTCGACCTCGCTGTCGGTCAACAGCTGCGTCGGGATCGTCGAACCACGGCGCGTCCGGCCACCGACTGCGGACCTCCTTGGCCACCGCCGCATCCGGGTCATCCGAGGCGATGCCCACCAGCTCGCAGCCCTCGGCCCAACAGCCCGGCGATCTGACCGAAGATGTGGGAATGATCCAGTCCGACAGCGGCGAAGCGGATGCTCATGCAATCGGACCTTAGCCGAGTCGCTCCTCCCGGCGGCCGGTGGGAGCGTCCGGCCGCAGCAAGCCGGCGGCCCGGAGATCGGACCAGACGCCTTCAGGCACAGCCGCGTGATAGCCATCGATGTTCTGCTGGACCTCCGTCGCGGACCGCATACCCAAGGTCACGTTCACCACGTTCGGGTGGGCCAGGGGGAAGGCGATGGCGGCCGCCGGAAGGCTTGTTCCGTGCCTCTCGCAGATGTCGGCCATCTGATCGACGCGGGCGATCAGCTCAGCGTCGAGCGTCCTTGTAGTTGTACGTGGCACCGGACCGTGGTCGAGGCCGGGACAGAATCCCTGAGTTGAAGACGCCGGCCGCAACCACGCTCTTGCCCTCCGCGGTTGCCGCCGCGAGTGCGCCGTCGAGTGCGTCCTGCTCCAGGAGGGTGTAGCGGCCCGCCATCATGACGACGTCCACCGGGGTTTCCCGCAGGAACCGGGCGAGCATCGGCGACTGGTTCATCCCGACCCCGATCGCCCTGATCACCCCCTGCGAGCGCAGGTCGTCGAGGGTTGGCACGGCCTCCTCCGCCGCCTGCTGCCAATGGTCGTCCGGGTCGTGCACGTACACCACGTCCAGCCGGTCCAGTCCGGTGCGGGCCAGGGTTGCGTCGATGGATCGCAGCACCCCGTCCCGGCTGTAGTCGCGTACGCGCCGTAGGTCGTCGGGCACGGCAAAGTTCTCGTTGTCCTGACCAGTGGGGTGCGGATTCGGAACGAGGAGCCGGCCGACCTTGGATGACACGACGAAGTCGGCGCGTGGGTACGCCTTCAGTGCCTGGCCCAGCCGCCGTTCGGACAGCCCCAACCCGTAGTGCGGGGCGGTGTCGAAGTACCGGATGCCCGCCTGCCACGCGGCGTGTACTGCCTCCTCGGCGTCCTGGTCAGATGTCTCCCGGTAGAGATTGCCGATGACGGCGGCACCGAAGCCGATCTCGGTGAGGGAGACGTCGGTGCCGGAAACGGTGCGGGTACGCACTTAGCGGGTGAGCAGCAGAGTGTGCGAGCCGCCGTCCACGCCCGAGCAGCGTTCCGGTCGTGGATCCCGACCGCGGACTCGCCAGGTAGCAGATGGCGTTGGCCACCTCGTGAGCACTCACCAGCCGACCCAGCGGCTGGCGGGCTTCCAGAGCGGCCCGCTCGACCTCCGGGTCGGGCGCGGCGGCCAGCAGCCGCTGCACCCATGGGGTGTCCGCGGTTCCGGGATTCACGCAGTTGACCCGGATGCCTTCGCGCACGTGGTCGGCCGCCATGGCCAGGGTCAGCGCCTGGACGGCGCCCTTCGACGTGCTGTACGCGGCTCTTTTCTGCAGCCCGGTCCAGGCGGCGAGGGAGCAGGTGTTCACGATCGCCGCATGCTCCGAGCGGCGGAGGTGCGGGAGCGCAGCCCGGCTGGTGCGGGCGATGCCGAGCACGTTCACCTGGAAGAGCCGCAGGAACTCCTCATCGGGGCTCTCTTCCACGGTTCCGTGCGCGCCGATCCCGGCATTGTTGACGACCACGTCGATTCCACCGAGGAGCTCGGCGGCGCGCTCAACGGCTGCCCGGGTCGACTGCTCGTCGCTGACGTCGGCGGTGATCTCCTCGACCGCTTCGGTGGGCGCTGCGGGCCGCAGGTCAAGGGAGGCCACGCGGGCTCCCCGCGCCACCAGCTCCTCGACCGTGGCCCGGCCGATGCCGGAGGCGCCGCCCGTGACGATGGCCGACAGTCCCTCGAATTCGCCAGTCACGGCAGCAATCATGCTCCACCTCTCGCCGCGAGCTCCTCGAGTGCCCGTCGCTGCACCGTCGGGATCAATCCCTCCGCCGTGGGCCCCACATTGAGCAGCAGGCGGCCACCGCGGGACACCACGTCGCTTCGATACTCGGCCAGCTCCGACCCGTTGAGCGACTGGCTCTCGTCCTCATTCTGGTTGTAGCCGAACGAGAAGCCGATCCCGCGGCAGTTCTCCCACGGCCACGCGCCCTCGTTCTCCCGCGCGGCCTCGTACTCACTGGTTCGGAAGTCCCAATGTGGGATGCCCCAACGATCATTGACCACACCTTCGGGGACCGCTTGGTAGTAGCGCTGCAGAAGATCAGAAAGCGAGTAGCGGCCGCTCCGCTTGCCGGCGTCCGGCCAGTCGATGTCGTTCCACAGCACGTCCGGCGCGTAGCGGGTGATCAGGTCGTCGCACGTGCAGATAGGCGTAGGCGTTGTACGCGGCGTCGGTCGGTCGCAGCGTGTGGAGATCTGCTGCTGAGGTGATCGGCGGCAGGTTCGTGATGGACCAGTCCAGTCCGCCGGAGTAGTACACGCCGAACCGCATGCCCTCAGCGCGGACTGCGGTGGCGAGCTCGGCGATCAGGTCCCGGCGCGGTCCGCGCTGGACCGTGTTGCGAGTGCCGGTCCCGGGCGCGTCCCAGAGGGCGATTCCGTCGTGATGCTTGGTCGTCGGGATGACGTACTCGGCGCCGGCGGCGGCGAAGAGCTGCGCCCAATCCGCCGGGTCGAAGGCCTCGGCCGTCCAGGCATCGAGGAAGTCGTCGTACGGTGCCCCGGCGTACACCTGCTGATGGTGCTCGGCGGCCGGGCTGCCGGGGATGCGGATGGTGTTGAAGTACCACTCCGCGTACGGGTTGTGGCGAAACCACTCGCTCTCCGGCACCGCCCCGAGCGCGCCGGTCGGCTCGGCCCACGCCGGCACCGAATAGGCGCCCCAGTGGATGAAGATGCCGAATCGTGCCTGCGCGAACCATTCCGGCAATGGGCGGCTGAGCGTCGCCCACAGGTCGGGAGTGTCGGGATGATGGACTCTGGTCATGACGGCACCTCGCACTGTAATCGCCGCGATGGAGGTGCGAGACATCCGCTTCCCGACCTCTGATCAGCTCGACGGTTCGGATGCCATGAATCCCGACCCGGACTACTCCGCCGCGTACGTCATCCTGCGCACCAACGCCTCGGACGGACTCGAGGGCCACGCACTCGCGTTCACCATCGGCCGCGGCAATGATGTCCAGGCTCGAGCGATCGCAGCCCTGCGACCTCATGTGCTCGATCTTGATGTCGAGGAGATCTGTGCGGACCTGGGTGGGTTCAGCCGTCGCCTGGTGTACGACCCGCAGCTACGTTGGCTCGGCCCGGAGAAGGGCGTGATGCACATGGCGATCGGTGCCGTGATCAACGCCGCCTGGGACCTCGCCGCCAAGCGGGCCGGCAAGCCGGTGTGGCAGTTCCTGGCCGAGATGCCGCCGGACGCGCTGGTTGCGATGATCGACTTCCGCTATCTCACCGACGCTCTGACCTCGGAGGAGTCGCTGGAGATCCTGCGCCGGGCCGAACCTGGCCGTGCCGAACGGGCAGCGGTGCTGCGGTCGAGCGGATATCCGGCCTACACCACCAGCCCCGGCTGGCTGGGCTACTCGGACTCCAAGCTGCAGCGACTCGCCCGGGAGGCGGTCGCCGACGGCTTCACCCAGATCAAGCTCAAGGTCGGGGCGAACCTCGACGACGACGTACGCCGGATGCGCCTGGCCCGCGAGGCCGTCGGCCCGGACATCCGGATTGCGGTCGACGCCAACCAGCGATGGGACGTGGCCGCCGCGGTGGAGTGGATGAGACGGCTGGCGCCCTGGGATCCGTACTGGATCGAGGAGCCGACCTCGCCGGACGACATCCTCGGGCACGCCCGGATCCGCCGAGAGGTGTCTCCGATCAAGGTGGCCACCGGTGAGCACGTCGCCAACCGGGTCGTCTTCAAACAACTGCTCCAGGCCGAGGCGGTGGACGTGGTTCAGATCGATGCGGCGCGGGTGGGCGGCATCAACGAGAATCTCGCGATCTTGCTGCTGGCCGCGAAGTTCGGGGTGCCGGTCTGTCCGCACGCCGGCGGGGTCGGACTCTGCGAGATGGTTCAGCACCTGGCCATGTTCGACTTCGTGGCCGTGTCGGGTACGACCGACGGCCGGGTCCTGGAGTACGTCGACCACCTGCACGAACACTTCGTCGACCCGGTACGCGTGGAGCAAGGGCGCTACGTGCCGCCATCTGCCCCGGGACTCAGCGCCGAGATGCGCGCCGGGTCGCTGGCGACGTACGCCTATCCCGACGGACCGGTTTGGGCGGAACGCCGTGGCTAGCGACGGCTTCGTCGACGCGCACCATCACGTCTGGGATCTGACCCGCCGTCCACAGCCGTGGCTGGACGAGCCCGGCCTGGAGGTCTTGCGCCGCTCCTTCGGTACGGCCGACCTGATCGCCGACGCAGCCGGAGGACTGTGTGGTCGGCCGTTGGTGGCAACCGTCCTCGTGCAGTGCCTTCCTCTGGTGGCGGAGACCGAGGACCTGCTCAGGCTGGCCGACGAAGATCAGCTCGTGGCCGGCGTGATCGGCTGGGTGGACCTCACCGACCCCGACGTGGGAAGCCCAGCTTGATCGTTTGTGATCCCTACCCGGCGGGCAGTTGCTGGTCGGGGTACGGCACCTGGTGCAATCCGAGCCCGATCCGCGGTGGTTGCTGCGGACGGACGTACGCCGTGGCCTGGACGCGGTGGCCGAGCGCGGCTTGTGCTACGACCTTTTGATCTTGCCTCACCAGCTGCCGGCGGCGGCCGCCCTGGCGCGACAGGCACCGGACCTACGGCTGGTGCTTGATCATGCGGCCAAGCCGCCGTTGCGCTCCGGCGACCTGCGGGCCTGGACCAAGGGCGTACGGTCGCTGGCCGCGGCGCAGCAGGTGGTATGCAAGTTCTCCGGCCTGATCACCGAAGCTGATCATGAAGACTGGACAGTGGATGACCTTCGACCGGTGGCCGAAGAGCTTCTCGACGACTTCGGGCCGCAGCGTCTGATGTTCGGCAGCGACTGGCCGGTCTGCCGGATCGCGGGCGGCTGGGCCGTGTGGGCCGCGGCCGCCGAGGAGTTGCTCACTCCCCTGTCGACCGCAGAACTGGATCAGGTGCTGTCCGGCACCGCCCGACGTACGTACCGTTGGCCACATGCTGCTGACTGAGCTGCTGCACCCAGAGATCCTGGCGGCGCTGGCGAGTGCCGGTCACGGAGGCCGAATCCTGCTCGCCGACGGCCATTATCCGGCGAGCACGGCGGTTGGACGGCAGGCCCGCACTGTGTATCTCAACCTCACACCCGGTGTGCTGGACGTCTCGACTGTGCTCGACGTCTTGCTGCGCACCATCCCCATCGAGGCAGCTGCGGTCATGGTCCCGCCCGCTGGGCAACCCATGCCGGCGGCCATCCGCGAATACCGCGGGCGCTTGGCCTCCGTGCCAGTCGAGGAGCTCGACCGCTTCGCCTTCTACGCGCAGGCGCGAAGTGACGACCTGGCACTGGCGATCATCACCGCCGACGTCCGAACCTACGCGAACCTGCTGCTGACCATCGGGGTCCGTGAGCTGTGAGAGCGGGGACTGCCGGACGATGCCAAATTGCGCAGCTTTGGTCCCTTCCATCGCCTCGGACCGGCCGATGGCGCGCAATTGTGTCGATACCGCCGTACTCGAGTGGCCGCCGATCTG
Source organism: uncultured Actinomycetota bacterium (assembly GCA_963711015.1). Taxonomy (GTDB): domain Bacteria; phylum Actinomycetota; class Actinomycetes; order Propionibacteriales; family Propionibacteriaceae; genus Microlunatus. The sequence goes on along the minus strand of CAVQCQ010000006.1, from coordinate 68,488 downwards.
CGATTCATACGTCGCCGGCGTGATGCTCTCTTTGATCCACTCGGACGGCACGATCCGCTGACCGTTCCAGACACCGTCGCGTCGGTAGAGCTCCCCGATCTTGATCATGTCCGGCGCAGTCAGCCGGAGGCCGAACCCGCCCAGCTCGATACCATTCGGGTCGGTTCCCCAACCGAACCCGGCTTCGACGAAGCCAGGGGTGTAGAAGGGATCGGGAACGGGCCGGGAGAAGCTCGGATGGGTCGAGATCTCCAGGGGATCGAACACCTTCTCCCTGGCGTAGTCCAGAACCGTACGGGGAGAGTCTCCGTCGGCCCGTTCCAGAGCCGCCTGAAGCACGGCCGCCGCAAGGTGAGCACTGGTATCGGAGTACCAGAATGTGGCGCCTGGCTCGAACTCCTGCCGCCGATCAAGCAGCACGTCGATGAAGCTCTTGCCGGGTTTGGCGTACTCCTCCCAGACGAACCCGCCCGGCCAGTCGTCGTTGAAACCACCCGACATGGTCAGGAGATGGCGCAACGTGACCTTGCCCGTGTCACCGCTCATGGCCTTTCGATGCTTGGGCAACAGCTTGATCAGCGGTTGGTCGACGTCGTCGATCAGACCATCGTCGATGGCGATCCCGATCAGGATGGAAAGCACACTCTTCGTCACCGAGAACACGTGCCCGTAGTGGTCTTCGGTGAAGCCGTGCCGGTAGTGAGCGATCTTGCTCTCGCCGTCCACGCTGATCAGCACGGCTCGAACGTTGTCCAGCGTCGCGGGACCGGTGGTGATCGCTTTCTCGATCTCGGCCTCGAGCGCCACGTAATCGATACCCGACGTGCTGGCCGTCGCGGGCGCTGACGTCGGGACGGGCGGCGTAGTCGTGGCCGAACAACCCATTGCGGCCACCAGTGTGACGATCGTGGCCAGCAGCCAACGCGGAGCGCACACCGATCATCGGCGCTCACCCTCGGCGGCTGGAGTCGATCTCGTCGCGCCGGTCGAGGACGATGCGGTCGTACACCGCGTCCGGAATAGGTCGGTCGTCGGTGAACCGGATGCCGCCCTTGGAGTAGTCGAAACCGGGCAGATCGGCGACGGCCCGTTCGACGATCTCTGAACTGAAGGGGAACAGCGAGTAGCCGTGCTTGGCCGCGACGACGCTGATCAGAGGGCGGCCGCGATAGCGGAGAGCCGCCATGCCGTAGCTCCTGCCCTCTTCGGCTTCGGGCACGAGCGCAACGGTCCGCGCTCGCAATCGCTCGAGTGTTGCGCTGGCCGGTTCGCCGACGCTGGCGATGTAGTCCGTGACCTCACCCATACGCCGATGCTCTCACCGGCACCGTCAAGGCGGGAGCCCCTGACGTTCACACGCGCTTCGGAGTTCCGGACCGTTCGATGGCGCGGGCGACCTCGACGCGAGAGGTGACATCGAGCTTGTGAAACGAGCGTCCGCATGTGGGTCTCGACCGTCTTGGGGCTGAGGAACAGGATCTCGGCGATCTCGCGGTTGGTCTTGCGGTCCACCACGAGCTGGGCGATCTGACGTTCGCGCGATGTCAACGACTCGATGCCGGATCCGTGGAGGTTACCCGGCTTCGTGCGCCGGGAGATGTGCTGGCCGAGCTTGCGCAGCTCGGACTCCGCGGCCGCTCGATAGCGAAGGGCGCCGCAGGCGTGCAGGGCCTCGGCGGCGTGCCGCAGTTCGGTGACGGCGCGTTCGGCGCTGGCCGGCTTGGGCGAGCGCGCGGCCGGCGAGGGTACGCGACAACGCGGCCTCGACGGGCATGCCGACCTCGTCGGCGGCAGCAGCGGAGGCGAGGGCGTGCTGGGTCGCCGATTCCGGCCGGCCGGCGGCGAGCGCGACCGCGGCGTGCGGCTCGGTCCGCCATGGCATGTGCCACGCGAAGCGTCAGCTCCTCCGCGGCGCTCTGAGTCAGCGATGCTGCGCGTGCCGCCTCGTCCTGGCGGTCGAGGGCGAGCCAGCAGCGGGTCAGCAGCTCGAGCGACCTGGCTCGCCAGACGCCGGGGATGAGCGGGAGGTCGTCACCGCCGGAGGACTGGGTGAGGGCAGTCGACCGCGCGGCCTGCATCTCCGGTTTCCAGCAGCGCCGTGGCGAGCGCCACACCGGCGGCACAGACGAGGCTCTGGTCCAGCCCCTCGGTCAGTTCGGCGTTCTCCTGCGCAGTGCTCAGCGCCAGGTCGAGGTCGCCCGCCGCAACGGCGGTCAGTGATCGGTTGACCAGGTTCCCGGCGAGGGCCTGCACGTTGCCGGACAGGCGCGCGCCCTCGACGGCATTGTCGAGCAGATCGCCTGCTTCGCTCAGCCGCCCGCGCAGCAACCTGACCTGACCGAGAATCGAGTACGCGAGCGGGACGAGTTCGGTCTGCCCCGTCGCCAGACCGACCGTCAACGCTCGCTCGGCGTGGGCCTCCGCCTGCTGAATAGCGGTCGAGGTAGAGCTCCGCGCCCGACAGGTGGACGGCGGCGTCAAGGCGGACGGCGAGCTGATCATCGGACAGATCCGCGACCATCGCTGCCGCCTGGGTCGTGCGGGTCTCGGCCACCGCGATGGCTCCATTGGCCGCGTTCGCAAAGGCCAGAACCGCCGCGGCGGCCGTCGCCAACGGTCGGTCGACGATTCCCTGCGCCGTGGTCAACGCCTTCTCGGCCCACTCGGACATCCGCCGGTAGTCCATGAGGTGGAAGCCGTCCATCGCGAGCTCGATCATCAGCTCGACCCCGGCGGCCGACGCCTGGTCCGGCAGCCCGTCCATGGCGCTGACCAGCCGGGCATGGGCTTGCTCGTGACGGCCGAGCAGGTGCTCGACGCCGGCGCACGCGTGATGAGCCGCACCCGCAGCGGCAGTGCCTCGGGTGGCAGCAGCCGGAGGCTCTCCTGCAGCGCAGCATGGCTCTCGGCAAACTGCCCGGTCGCCGCCAGCGCCCTGGCGCGGGCGAGCAACAGCTCCACCCGGGTCTGTGGAGGAGCTGAATCCGGGAGGAGTCGGAGAGCGTGGAGGTACCAGACGGCCGCGCTCGCGGGTGCCCGCTGGGCGACTGAATCGCCGGCCTCTCGTAAGACCGCGACAGCAGTGAGGTCTCCTTTGCGCCCGGCCCGCGCAAGGTGGTGGGCACGTTCTGCCGCGAGGGCGCCGAGTGCCTCGAGCGCTGCGGCGCATCGTTCATGAGCGCCGAGGCGCCAGCCCGCTGGTGTCCACTCATCCACGGCCCGTCGGACGAGCGGGTGCCGGAAGCGAAACCGGCGCGGTACGTCGGTCTCGCGAATGAGGTCGAGGCTGAGGATGGCGTCCAGTGCCTCGAGCGCCTGCGGCTCCGGGACGGCTGCTGCCGCCGCCGCAAGCTCGGGCTCGAAGGGGTCCCCGGCCACGGCGGCGCCCTGAAGCAGGAGTCGTGCCGTGGTCAGAGAGCAGCGCGAACTCCTCGGCCAAGGCGGCAGCGACGGCCGCCGGCACGTCGAGGCCGGCCAACGAAGGGCCGGCGCCTGCTGTCGAGACTCGACGGAGCGAGCGGGCAAGCTGCTCGAGATAGAACGGGTTGCCACCGCTCTCGTCATACAGCTCGTGTGCTGCGGAGTCGTCGACGGACTCACCGAGGAGATCACGAGCCTCGGCCCGGGTCAGCGGACCGAGGGCGAGCCGGTGCACAGTGCCCACGCGGTACGCCCGTTCCAGCGCGCCGGCCATTCGTCCCGGCACCTGACGTGGACGAACCGCGAGCGCGAGAAGGACGGCCGCATCTGGCGGCCGGCGTAGGAGCGTGCCCAGCAGCTCCGCGGATGCTGGGTCAACCCAATGCACATCGTCCAGGACGAGCACGAGCGGCTTGGTCGCCGTGAGCCGTTCCAGGAGCTCCCGCACGGCCCGATAGGTGCGGTACCGCGGATGCGGAACCGCGGTGGCACGGGCTGCCGCGAACCGAGACAGGGCCGGAAAGACCGTGGCCAGCTCGGCGACGACATCCTCACCCAGTGCGTCTCGGCGATGCGGTTCGAGGGCGGCGACGTACTCGTCGAGCGCATCCACGAGAACCCAGAACGGCAGGTCGGCTTCGAGTTCCGAGGCGGAGCCCGACAGCACGAGGTAGCCAAGCGCGTCGGCCCGAGCGGCCAGTTCGGCGAGAAGGCGGGTCTTGCCGATTCCGAGCTCGCCCCTGACCTCCAGTGCGGCCGGCCCACCCTGACCGAGCTCGGCAAGGGCCTCACCGATCGCGAGTAGCTCCTCGGCGCGCCCAACGATGGTCCGTGGCAAGCGACCTCTCCCCTCCAATGGAGAGGATAAATCGAGGGTGTTTCCCTGATGTCCGGGTGGCGCTCGAGGTAGCAGGTTCGCTCCATGTCCTCCTACCTGCTTCACCACCGCCACGAGCCGCGCGAGTGCGGTGTGGTGTTCGCCGCCTTCAAGGGCCATGAGAGCCCGCTTCGTCGTCAGGAGACGCTCGCCTCCTGCCGGTCCGGCGGCCACGCGATCTGGTGGACGGTCGAAGCCGACTCCGAGAGCGAGGCACTCGCTCTCCTTCCCTTCTACGTCGCCGAGCGAACGCAGGTCACCAGGGTCAGCAAGGTCGAGATCCCATGAGTCACCGATCGGCCGAGACTGTTCAGAACGGCCCGTCCTACCAAGCCGATGCGACCTGGTCGCTGCCGCTGCCGCTCCGTCGCGCGCTGTTGCTGACGCCGCCGTTGGCTCTGGCTGTCCTCCAGGTCTTCCATCCGCACCCGGAGTACAACGTCTCGGCCCTGCTGGACGCCTCGACGTGGTTCGCCTGGTTCCACGTCATCCAGCTCGTGCTCACCGGGATGGTTGCGCTATCGGTGCTGCTTCTGGCCGCCGACTTCGACCGGGCGAACGCCTGGACGACCCGCCTGGGTATCGGGGCTTTCCTGCTCTTCTTCGGCGCGTACGACACGCTTGCCGGAATCGGCACCGGGCTGGCGATGCACAGCGCCCGTGAGCTGCCGGCCGCCCAGCAGGAAGGCGTCTTCGCCGTGGTCAAGGATTGGCCCGGAATCGGGCCGGTCTTCGCGCTGAGCGTTGTCGGGACTCTCGGCTGGGTCATCGCCGTCGGCGCACTCGCGCTGGCAGCTCGCCGCCTGGGAGCCTCCCGAGGTGAGTGGATTCCGCTCGCTCTGGCCGCGGGGTTCCTGCTGGGTGGGCACCCGTTCCCGTTCGGAACGCTCGCCTTCGGCTCGCTGTTCGTTGCACTGCTCTTCCACGAATGGAGACTCCGGTGACGGATCGACGCAAGCACTTCTTGAACTCAGCACTGGTGTTCCTGGACTCCTGGGGTGTGGCGCTGCGCCGCCGCACGCCGTGGCGGGAGCTCAGCCTCCGACAGCGACAGGCCATGATCGTCCGGGGCGCGCTGCAGCTCGGACTCCTCTCGGCCGCCCTGAACGACCTCCGCCGGCGACCGGCCGGCCAGATCAGAGGGCCGAAGGCGCTCTGGGCAGCGATCTCCTTGGTCAACTACCTGGGAGTCGGCCCCATCGTCTACTTCCTGGTCGGCCGCCGAAAGCCACACCCGTGACGCATCTCCGAGCACTGACGATCGCTCCTGGTAGCCGCGTGCCTGGTGGCCACCGACAACACCCCTGCGCGCGTCCGCAAACCCGAACTCCCGACTTCGCCACCATCGACGCCTATCTCGAGGAACAGATGCGGGCGGTGCACATCCCCGGCCTGGCGCTCGGCATTGTGCACAACGACGAAGTCGTGCACCTTCGGGGCTTCGGCGAGGCCGATCCAGCGTGGCCGATCCGTCACGCCGCAGACGCCATTCATTCTCGCCTCGGCGTCCAAGTCATTCACCGCACTCGCGATCATGCAGCTCGTCGAGTCGGGACAGATCGATCTCGATGCGCCGGTGCAGCGCTACGTCCCCGACTTCCGGGTCGCCGACGGGGCGGCGTCAGCCCGGATCACCGTGCGCCACCTGCTGCACCACACCAGCGGGCTGCCCGAGCGACAGTGCGTTCAAGCCGATGCTCAGCAACGACATCGGCGATCAAGCACTCAGCAACCGGGTACGCGCCCTGGAGGATGTGCGGCTTCGCCACGAGGTCGGCGCGGTCTTCGAATACACCGACGCCAACTACGACGTGCTGGGACTTCTCGTGCAGACCGTCAGCGGCCAGTCCTACGAGGCCTACATCACCGACCAGATCTTCGCGCCGCTGGACATGAGGCACTCCTACACCGACCAGTCGGATGCGCGCCGCGACGGTCTGGCGACCGGCCACCGCTCCTGGTTCGGCTACCCCCGCCCCTTCGAGGCGCCGTACTCCCGGGCTGCAATGCCCAGCAGCTATCTGATCTCCAGCGCCGATGACATCAGCCACTTCCTGAGCATGCAGCTCAACGGTGGGCGTTATGCGGGCCGGTCGGTTGTCTCGGCCGAAGGAGTTGCCGCGATGCATTCGCCCGCGATCCGGGAGGGAACTCGGGACATCTACTACGGCATGGGCTGGGAATCCCGGTCGCTGAACGGCGTGCCGGTGCTACGCCACGACGGCACCAACGCCAACTTCTACGCCGACATGGTCCTCGACCCCCAGGATCGCTGGGGAGTGGTGATCTTGACCAACTTCGACTCCCTTAACCTCAACGGAGGACGCCTGCAAAATCTGAGCAGCGGAGTGATCAGCCTGCTCAACGGCCAAGACCCGCCGCAGGTGCCGATGCCGCACCATCCGCTGCTGGCACCCGCCACCTTCGTCGTCGCCTTCGTCACCGTCTTGATACTGGTCGGCATCGCCCGGACGCTCGTGCTGCTGTACCGCTGGCGTACCCGGCCGGAGAGCCGTCCCCACGGCCCTCGGGCCACGTGGCTGCGCGTCGGGCTGCCATTGATCGCCAGCCTCGGCTGGGGACTCGGCCTGCTGTTGATCTTCCCCCGAATCGCCTACCCGCTCAGACCCACCATGCTGATCGTGCCCGACCTCGGCTACCTGGTCGTGACCAGTGCTGCGCTGGCACTGACCTGGGGCTCGCTGCGAACCGTTCTGGTGTACGGCACGCTCCGCCGACCCGGCCTCGAAACCTGGCCAAACCTCGCTGCCGGCATCGGCAGCGCCCATCGGGAGGTGAGCAGCGTGCATGCCGTGAAGAGACATCCGGTGATCGCGTACTTCCTTCTGGCGTACGTCCTGACCTGGTGGATGTTCCCGCTCCTGCAGTTTTCAACCGCTGCTCGGCCTCTTCGGCCTGTTCGGGCCGGCACTCGCGGCGATCGTCATGGCCGCAATACTCAACGGCCGGTCTGGCGTCAAGGCCTTGCTGAAGCGCGTCGTGCGCTGGTTCCAGGGCGTCTTCTTCGGTGGGTCGACCCGGCGGCGCAGTATTGGCTCCTGGCCGGCGTCTACGGGGCCGCGGCGCTCGTTCTCGTGCTGGTGTTCGGACCACGCCTGTCTCGAATGCCGCCATCGACGGTCGAGCCCACTGCTCGAGCAGCGTTGAAATCAACGGGCGGCCGCGATGACTCCTTCGTCCCGGCCGACGCCCACGAAGTCGCGCCGCCTGTCCGAGACCGGCAAAGCCGCGATCTTCAGTGCGCTGTTCCTGATGCTCGCGCTGCTGGCCGCGCTGTTGATCAGAGCTCTCGACCCTCCCCAGCTGCTCGCGTACATCATCTGGGGCTGCTCGCCGCTCGTCGCCGTCCTGATCATGATGTTCCTGATCACCCATGACGGCCGCACGCGTGCGGGCCTGGAGCTCCTGGGAGTGCATCGGCTGGGAGTGCGCCTCTGGTGGATCGCGATCCTCGGCAGCTTCTCGATCAGCCTGCTCGCCAGCGTGCTCGCCTGGGCCTCCCCCTTCGCCTCGTTCGCGACGCCGGACCGGCCTCTCGACACGGTGCTGAACTTCGTCGTCAACGCGATCGTGACGATCTTGACGTTCGCTGCGATCGAGGAGCTCGCCTTGCGCGGTTACCTGCTGCCGCGGTTGCTGCAGTTCGGTCGGAACCGTGCGTTGGCGATCACCGGCCTGGTGCACGCCGGATGGCACCTGCCGCTGATCCTGCTGACCCCGCTCTATCACCCCGACGGCAACCTGTTGATCATTCTGCCGTTGTTCGTCGGCACGATCGTCGCCGCCGGTTTCGTCTACGGCGACCTTCGGCTCGCCACCGGAAGTATCTGGCCGGCTTCGATCGCGCACGGCGTACACAACGCCGCGTGGGGTGCCCTGTCAGCGCTGACGGTCACAACATCGCCGGTGCTGGTCAACGAGTACCTCGCCGGAGACACCGGCCTCTTCATCCTGCTGGGCACCATCCTCGCCGCCTTCTTGCTGCGTCGGTGGCTTAGTCGATCCCCACAGAACCTGGATTTGCAAGGAGCTCCGTCATGAAACGCCGTCGCATTCTTGTCGTCCTGCTCGTCCTCGCCGCATTGCCGTTGATCGGGGCAGGCTGGCAACGCCTCGCCACTCTCCGTGACCAACGGCGCTATCCCCCACCTGGTGAGCTCGTCGCCGTCGACGAACACGGGACCCGGCTGCATGTGCACACCCAGGGTCGGCAACACCGCGAGAACAACGCGACATGCCCCGGTCGTCGTGCTCGACGCCGGTACTCCCGGGTTCTCCGCTCAATGGGGCTGGATCCAGCCGGCGATTGCCGAGTTCGCCACCGTCGTTTCCTACGACCGACCCGGGCTGGGCTGGAGCGACCCGCGGGGCGACGACGCAAGCCACGATCCTCGGGATACGGCTCACAATCTGCACGCCGCCCTCCAGGAACAAGGCCTGCCCGGCCCCTACATCGTGGTCGGGCACTCCTATGGCGGGCTGACCAGCCGGGTGTTCGCTGCCGAATATCCGAATGAGGTCGATGGCCTCGTGCTCGTCGATCCCTCGCATCCCAACCAAGGCGGCCGTCCGGGAAGTGAGGAGCAGCCCGGCGGCTCGATGTGGTTCATGGTGGCCCTTGCCCACACCGGAGCGTTGCGCCTCGGCCTGGCGACCGGCATCTTCGACGACAGGATCGGTGATCTACCTGAGCGTCAGGCCGACGAGGCCGGCGCGATCTTCGTACAGCCAGGGCAGTGGTCGACGGTCCAGCACGAGATTGCCGCTTGGAGCGACATCGCGTCCCAGCTCGAACCCGCCAAACCGCTCGGCGACCTTCCCCTGACCGTCCTGACCGCCGGAACCGGCAGTGTTGACGGGTCACACCAACTGCACGCCGAGATTGCGGCGTTGTCCAGCCGCGGTCGGCACATCAGCGTGTCCGGATCCACCCATCTGTCACTCCTGACCGATCGCGAGCACACCCGAGCCACTGTTGAGGCAGTCCGCGACATGATCACCGCAACGTGAGAATTGAGATGAAAGAGGGGGTGCGTTCATGTCTTTCATCCAGCGCCATCGGGTGGCCGTGTTCTTTCTCCTCGCGTGCGTCCTGACGTGGGGCGCGATCCCGTGGAATAGCTTCTTCGCCCCCGGTGCGTTGCTGGCGGCCCTGATCGTGGTATCGATCACCGAAGGCCTGGCCGGACTGCGCGCCCTGGGTGCCCGGCTCATTCGCTGGCGGGTCAGCTGGGTGTGGTACGCACTGGCGATCGGCGTACCGCTACTCGTGCACGTCGCCTCCACCGCAATCAACGTCGGGCTGGGTGCGCCCCCGCCCTCGCTCGCACTGTTATCACCCTGGTACAGCCTTCCACTGGCGATAGGACTGCATGCCATCAGTCCGTTCGGGGGCCCGCTGATGGAGGAAACGAGCTTCCGTGGCTTCGCCCAACCCGAGCTGCAGATCCGCCATTCGCCGTTGTCGGCGACCGCGATCATGGCCGTGCTGATCACCGGCTGGCATGCGCCGCTGTTCTTCATGCCGGTCTTCGATGCGCATCCGATCGGCGCAGTGTCCACCGTCGCGGTGACCTTCTGGTACGCGTGGCTGTTCAACCACGCGTCCGGCAGCTCGTTGCTGACCTTGATCGCCCACGGCACCGAAGGTGCGGTAGAGACCAGCAATCTGTGGCCGGTCGGTGCGGACCTGGAGCGCCTCAACTACGTGTACGCGTTCGTGTGGTGTGTCGTCGCGCTGGCACTCCTGATCTTCGATCGCCGCTTCTGGACCCGGCGCCCCGAGCTGGAGGGGACACCGGCTGGTCAGGACCTCCCCGCTCAGAGAGGAAACTCGATGGGATGAGCGCTCGCCCCGGGAGTCAGGACGACGGCCTCACCCTGTTCCTCTGCGGTGACGTGATGCTAGGGCGCGGGGTCGACCAGATCCTTCCACAACCTGGGGATCCGCGACTGGAGGAGCGGGCCGTCCGCGACGCCCGGACCTATGTCACCCTGGCCGAGCGGGTCAACGGACCCATCCCCCGGCCGGTGGACTGGTCATGGCCCTGGGGAGAGGCGCTGCAGCTGCTCAGCGATGCGGGCTGCGACGTCCGGATCATCAATCTGGAGACCAGCATCACCATCAGCGACGACTTTGCTCCGGGCAAGGGCGTGCACTATCGGATGCAGCCGGCCAACCTCGGGGCGCTCCATGCCGTCCAGCCGGACGTCTGCATACTCGCGAACAACCACGTCCTCGACTTCGGCCGGCGCGGGCTGCTCGAGACGCTCGATGTGTTGGCGGCCGGCGGGCTCGCTGTGGCCGGCGCCGGACGGACATTGGCCGAGGCGCAGGCGCCGGCGATCGTGCCGACCCCCCGCACCGGCCGCCGGGTTCTCGTGCTGGCGGCCGGTACGCCGTCCAGCGGCATCCCGCTCGACTGGGCCGCGACGAACGACCGGGCGGGGGTGCACCTGCTGACCCAGCTGACCCCCACCGCGGCCAAGGAGTGGTGCCAGCCGGTCGTGGCGGTGCGCCAACCTGGTGACCTTGTGGTGGCCTCGGTGCACTGGGGAGGCAACTGGGGCTATCGAGTGCCCTCCGATCAGGTGCGGTTCGCCCACCAGTTGATCGATGGCGGCATCGACCTGGTGCACGGCCACTCGTCCCACCATCCCCGGCCGATCGAGGTCTATCGCGGCAAGTTGATCTTGTACGGCTGCGGTGATCTCGTCGACGACTACGAGGGAATCACCGGTCACGAGCAGTACCGCAACGATCTGCGCCTGCTCTACCTCGCCCGCCTTGATCCCGGGACCGGCCGGCTGCTCGATCTGCAGCTGGCGCCGCTGCAGGCTCGCCGGATGCGGCTTCAGCGTGCGAACGAAGGCGACGTCGAGTGGCTGCGGAGAACGCTCGATCGGGTCAGCCGGCCCTTCGGCGTACGGATCGACCGGCGGTCCACCGACTCGGTCACGATGGTGCTCCGCGGCGGAACGCGGCCCACGTGAAGCTCTGAGTCCGCCCTGCCGGAGTTCGATGCGCCTGGCGGTCGTCGGCCAGCAACGTCCACGACCTGCCCAGGAAGCCGGCGAGGTCGTGGACGGCGTATCGGGCGACGGGAAGTCCCGAGCAGCGGGGCGGACCCTCGGGCGAGAAGACCCCAAACACCGCGACCGAGCCGACCTCCGTTGCCTGGTGAAGGACGTCGGAATATCGGCTCCGGTCCTCGGCCGTCACGAAGAAGTGCAGAACGGCCCGGTCGTGCCAGACGGCGTAGCGACGCTCGGGACGCCAGCTGAGCAGGTCGGTCGTGATCCACTGCACCCGGTCGGCGGCCTCGCCGAGTCGCGCCTGTGCCGTCTCCAGCGCGATCGTCGACACGTCGAGCACCGTCAGATCGGACCAGTCGGCATCGATCAGCGCATCGACGAGGGGCGACGCTCCCCCACCGATGTCGATCACGCTGTCGCGGGAGGTGATCCCGGCCCGTTCGAGCATCCCCAGCGAGGGGAGCGCCCGGTCCTGATCCCAACTACGGGTGGCGTGACCCTGCGCGTACGCCGCGTCCCAGTGCCGGGCGGCCTGCAGCACCCGCCAGGCCTGGAATCCGCCGACCAGATCGGTTGCTCGGACGAGCCCGAGCTCACGCAGGGTCGCCGCGGCCAGACTCGAGCTGTAGCCCTCGTTGCAGACGACGACGATTCGCAACCCCGGGTCCGAGACCTCGGGGATGTGGTGCGGACAGGTCGGGTCCAGCCTCCACTCCAGCACATTGCGGTCGATGATCAGCGCTCCGGGCAGCTGACCGTCACGCTCTCGCTGGTCGACCGGGCGGGTGTCCACCACCACCGCGCCAGCCGCCATCTCCTTCTCCAGGTCGGCCGGTTCGACCCGGTCGAGGCCGCGCCGGGCCTGGTCGAGCAGGACATCGATACGTGCGCTCTCGGCCATCTCCCCAACGTAGAGCGCTGGCGGGCCTGCTTGCGCACTACGTTGCACTCGTGTTCGAGTACCTGACCCGCAAGGTCAGCGGCCGGACCAGCCGATTCGTCGAGCTGATCTGGTTCGCGCGAGGCCGCATCACCGGAGTCAGCGAGCGCATCGCCCCGACCGGGTCGACGGTAGCCGCCGTCGTTCTCGGCGACCCGATTCGGCTCACTCCCGATCATGGCGACACGTCACTTGTGACCGACACGGGATTCCTTCTCGGTCCCCATGATCGGCCCGTCACCAACGAGCCACTGGGTGAGACTCACTGCGTCGGCATCGTGACCACCCCGATCGGCTGTCGACCCTGCTTCGGGCTCGATCCGGCGACATTGCGCGGACGGGTGATGGCGCTGAACGCCTGGATTCGGGCCGACGAATTGCGGGTTGAGCTTCTGTCGTGTCGTTCATCCGCCGGCGCCCTGGACATGGTCGAGTCCGCACTGAGAGAGCCTGAACCGTTCGACGTCCACGCGCTCGCGCGATGCGAAGCAGCGGTCGAGGCGCTCTCGATAGATCCGGCCCGGCCGATCGCCGATATCGCCTCAGAACTGGGCATCAGCCACGGGCACCTCGATCGGCAGTTCACCGAGCAGGTCGGCCTCAGCCCGCGTACCCTCGCCCGGATCCTGCGGATGCGCCGACTGCTCGACTACATCGATGTCTTCGAGTCAGTGGCGTGGGCGAGCATGGCGGCCCAGCTTGGGTGGTTCGACCAAGCGCACCTGATCCGCGACTTCAAGCGGCACACCGGTGTCACACCCGCTGACTACGTGGCGGCGCAACGGTCGACCTACGACCGCGCGGAGGCGGCCGTGTCCGCCGGATTCATTCCGGATCAGAGGTGAAATCCGTCCAATCGCGCTCCACGGTCGTGGCCCGACTATTGCCGTAACAACGACGACCGGGAGCACCATGACCGTGGCATTCACCTCAGTGACAACGATTGGCCAGCCTGTCGGTCTCGTGTGGGACCGGCTGGTGGATTGGAGCTCAGCAGCGCAGTGGATGCCCGGTGTCGAAGCGCTGCGGGCCGAGGGTCCACTGGCCGCTGGCACGACCCTGATCTTCACCGCCCGGGGCAAGGAGCGCCGCGGCAGCATTGCCGCCGTCGAGCCCGGACGGAGCGTGACGCTCAGGTCCGTGCAAGGTGGTGTCACCGCCGACTACGCGTACGAGTGCGTCGAGCAGGACGGAGGCACCCGGGTGGGCCTGGTCGCCGACTGCACGATGACCGGTCCGATGCGCTTGCTCGGCCCGCTGATCAAGTCGGCCATTCGCCGAGCGGACGGCGGCCAGCTGGACGCCTTCGCCGCCACCTTTGATCGCCAATCCCGGCCGTCAGTGTCATGAGCTTCCTCGGCAGCCTGCATGTCGCGGCTGCGGTGCTGGCCCTGGTGGTCGCCGCCATCGTCCTCGTCCGGACCAAAGGAACCACGTCCCACGTGCGGCTGGGTCTGGTGTGGTCGCCCCGTCGGAGAGGGTCCAGGCAAACCCACGCGATCTTGATGATTTGGTCCGTGGCCGGACTCGTGGGGGCCGGGCTGGCCCAGGGCGCGACGCGCACTACCGCAGGCGACCCCTTGGCCGACCATTGCCAAGACGGCCGCCGTCTGTCTGTTCGCGGCTCTGGCCACTCGAGCCCTCGCCTCGGATCCAAGACCGGCCTTTCCCTAATCTGCACCGCTTCCTACGATCTGCACTGCTTGCACCCGGTGCAGATGGGAGGAAAGGGTGCAGATCCTGAGCAGCGACTAGAGCAGCGGCACCGCGAAGGCCACCGCCGCGGCTCCGAGCAGCACGGTGATGCCGAGATTGACCAGCCGACCCTTGATATGAGCGCCGTCCATCGGCGGCACGGCCACGAAGATCGAGCTGAGCATGGTCAGGCAGGCCAGGGCCGACAGTCGGGCCAGCGGTACGCCGGTGATCAGCACCGACACCGCGGAGACAACGCCGATCACGGCGAGAACGATCGGGACGATCCAGTACGCGAGGGGCCGCAGCCGGGGTCCTCGGATGCTGGGAAATGGTGCGAAGGCCAACCCGACCGACGCGCCGACGACACCGGCGGTCATCACCAGCGGCGTCGAGTACTGCTCGGCCGATCGGGTCGACCACCAGCGCACCGCGATCGGCGTTGCGACCAGCGCGATCATCGCCAGGGCGAGCACGAGGTTCGTCGTGTTCGGCGCGAACCACAGGCCACGTCCGACCAGGATCAGCACGGTCAGACCTCCGGCGAGCACGGCCGGCAGCGACCGGCGCCACCACGCCGGGCGTATTCCGGGCTCGGCGGTGAGGATCCGTCCCGAGAGCCGATCGCCGGCCAGGTTGGCGACCAAGGAGTAGCCGACGCGGAGCAGCAGCAGCACGATCACCGTGAGCGTCCAGTAGGTGCGCGGTGGGCTCGCCGTCGCGGCGTACGTCCACTCCGGCGGGATCGGCCGGGAGACGTCGACCCCCGCGTCGTAGATGACCCGATCGGGCCGGAGGGCCGGGTCGGCGCCGCGCAGACCGGGGTCCAGCAGCGCCGCCCGACCGAGCGCGCCCTGCGAGCGCAGGTACGCCGCGATCGATCGTTCGCCTTGCTCGAGAACGCCGAGGTTGTGCCAGCCGAGCGGGTAGTTCGGCTCCGCACGGACCGCCGTCTCGAGCACCTCACGCGCCCCGGCCCGGTCGCCGCGTTCGGCCAGCAGCACGGCGAGATTGTTCGCCGAGGCGTAGGAGGTGGGGTCGGAGCGCAGAGCCTCCCGGTAGTAGGACACCGCCTCGCTGGTCCGTCCCTCCGCGTGCAGCGCGAACGCCACGGTGTCGAGGAAGATCGGGCTGGCCGGGTCTCGGACCAGGGCTTTCTCTGCGATCGGGATCGCCTTATCGGACTTGCCGAGCTTCACATACGCCAGCGCGAGGTTGTTCTCTTGGGCGCCGTGCAGCATGCCGTTCTGGCCGAGCTCCTCGGTGGGGAACGAGTCGAGGCGCCCACTGAGGATCTCATCGTGCGGTTGTCCGATCATGATCGCCCGCTGAAGGTGGTCCGCGGCGGCCGACCAGTCCTTTCGCCGGATGGCAAGGTTTCCTAGCTGACTGTGAGCGTGCAGCTCGACGTATTCAGTCCAGTCAGAGCCCTCGATCGTGATCTTGGCCGCACCCTCCGCCGCTTCGAACAACACCTGCTCAGCTCGGTCGTCGCGACCCAGCCGCTGGAGGGCGGCGGCCTGCTCCAACCGGGCCCAGATTCTGTTCTCGGCGGGATAGACCGCGAAGTGGTCCGAGGTCTCCGGATCCTTCCTCGCCTGCCGGGCGTACAAGGTGGCCGACCGCGCGAATAGATCCGCAGCCTCGTCATAGTTCTCGAGGAAGTAGTTGGTCTCCGCCAGCCGCTGGAAAGCGTGAGGGCTCCTCGGCTCACGCTGAGTCCAGGCCAGCGCGGCGAGGCGAGCGGCGTCGAACTGCCCTGCCGACCGCAACAGGTCCTGCCAGGAATCGAGGAGAACCGACGCCTGATCGGTCGAGTCGCCGTCGCGATTGGAAGTCCGGGCAATCACCGCTTCGAAGTCCGACCATGATCCGGTCGCCAGATGAGCGAGCGCGGTCATGTCGGGGATCCCGTCACGGCAATCCTCCGGCGATGATCCGTCGGATGGCTCCGTGGCGAGCTGGTGCACCCGGTCCGGCTGGCCGGCGAGCAACCACTCCTCCATCGCCACCAGGGTGCGGCAGGCCGAACCAACACGCCCGAAGCGCGAAAGAGGGATGAAGGAAATGTCATCCACCCCGCCAGCGCCATACTCATAGATGCTTCTGACCGGGATATCCAACGGCGGATACTCGGTCCAGCCGTAGTAACCCGACAGGTGGTCCGCCCCGAAGAACGATTCTCGGCCCTGCCACCACGGCTGGCGTGTTGCTTCGGCTGCAATGGCAGCAGCGGCTTCGGCGTGCCGGCCGGCCTGGCTCAGGATGCTTGACCGCAGCGCGGCGATTGCCGGGTCGCTGGGATCCTGGGTGACGACCTGGTTGATCAGGTCGACAGCCGCTTGGCTCTGGCCGACGTCGCTGAGGGCACGGGCGTGTCCCGCTGCCAACCGAGGATCGTCGAATCGCTGGCGTGCCTGGCCGTACAACTCCACAGCCTGGCGGCGCCAGGCCCGGACCTGAAATGGCTCGCCGCCCTCGCCCTCCGCCGAGTCGGCCCAGTAGAGATAGAGATCGGCGGCGCCGGCGTAGCCGACCGGGATGTCCGGGAACCGGGTGCGCAAATCGGCGAAGGCCGCCTCAGCCAACCGGCGCCGCTCGGCCGACGTCTCGGCGAGATCCCGGAACTCCCCGGTTACCGCAGCTTGAGTCGAGAGGACCCTCGCCCACAGCCACATCGGCGTCGGGTCATTCGGACACATCTGCTCAGCGAGCCGAACCTCTCGACGTACGTGATCCAGATCTGCCTCTGTGTCGATCGCTACCAGGTAGGCGATGCTGGTCTGCACGTCACAGGTGTTGCCCTGGTCGCGAACCTCCCGGAGCAGCGAATAGGCGATGGGGGCGACGGGAGGCGTGAATTCCTCGCCGTAGACGCCGTGGACGGCGAGGACAATCGTCAGCGTCGCGACTTCGACCGCAACGCGCGGATCCACTGGCCTGAGGTTTGACCGGAGCGCGCGCCTGATCGACGTGTCGTGCGGTGCATATCGGTATGGGTAGCCGGTGCCGAACTCGGGCATCACCCCGATCAGCTGGGGCACGACCCCATCCAGTCCAAGCTGCGGTAGGAGTTCGTCCAGAGCGGCTCGGACGCGCTGAGCATCGTCACGCCCCAGGCCGTTTGGGAACGTGCGTTCCACCAGGCCGCCAGCCGGCGCTAGCGGAAGGGCACGGACTCCGGCGGCATGGGTCCGGCCCGGAGGTTTCAACGGTGGGGCAGCGACCGCGGTCTTCTGGACTGCGAGCGGTGCAACCTCGTACTGGGCAAGGGCAGGTATGGCAAGGGCGACGAGCAGCAGCGCGATGGCGATGGCGCCCAGCGCGTGGCCCAGGACTCGACGCACGCCCAAGCCAGTCAGTTCGAGAAGTCAGAACGGCGCACTGACTTGCTCGCTAGGTGTGGGATAGATCGGGCGGATGGCCGCACGCATTCCGACCAGGGACCGGTGCCAGTAGACGAAGACGGCAACCAGGGTGATCAAGAAAGCCACGATCGCCGCGATCCATGCGGCAACGCTCCCGGCCGGTGACGCCGCCAGCGCTCCACAGCCGGCCGCCACCACGGCCGTGACGATGCCCACGATTCCTTGGGTTTGGACCGTCAGGTGGAGAACTTCGAACCTTGGGCGTTTGAGGCTCATCCCGGTTCCGATGCTTCGGTAGAGAGCCTGACCGTCGTCGTAGATCGGGAGCACCAAGTAGGGGCGGCTTACGGGCGCCGCGTCGGCGAAGAAGTGCCGTATCCGGTTCATCCCGGTGATGTAGACCATCGACTCACGCTGGACCTGGACCAACCGGATGAACGTGGCAATCCCGAGAAACAACACGAGAACCAAGACCAGCAAGGCCAAAGCAAGGAAGGTGGACTGGTCCACTCCTCCCTGTGACGCGAACCCGAAGGCGACACCGGCCGCGGATAGCACTCCGAGAAACAGACTGGTTCGGGTGAGCGATGCCGACCAGGCGGCATTCAGGGCCGACATCAGCACGTTGTACTCGGTGGCCAGTACCTCGCGCGCCAGTTCCTTGTCTTCCGGTGGCATCTGACTAGAGTGCCTCGACGGCCTCAGCGATCGGCGTTTCACCGCCAATGAGGTCGAATGTCCGGCCGATCGTGTGCGGCGAGTCGAGCACCGCCGCCAGGACCGCGGCGACGTCATCCCGCGTCACCTGTCCCCGAGGGAGCTTCGCGCCGAGGCGGACCCGGCCCGTGCCGGGGTCATTGGTGAGGCCGCCGGGGCGTACGACGGTCGCATCGAGTCCGCTCTCGCGTACGGCGTGATCCGCCCGGCCCTTCGCGCGCAGGTAGACGGCGAAGGTGTCATCGCCCGGGGCGTCGGGGTTCGCCTCCATGGCGCTGACGATCACGTAGCGGCGGACCGCGGCGCGCTTCGCCGCCTCGATCAGCTTCACCGCGCCGCCGTAGTCCATCGTGTCCTTGCGCGTGGATCCGCTTCCGGGGCCGGCGCCCGCGGCGAACACCACCGCATCGCAGCCGGTGATCGCCGCGGCGACGTCCTCCTCGATCGCCTGCTCGAGATCAACCACCGTCGGCTCCGCGCCGGCGGCCTTGACATCATCCGCGTGGTCGGGATTGCGGATCAGGGCGACGACCCGGTCGCCGCGCTCCGACAGGATCTTGGCGAGGCGCAGGGCGATCTGGCCGTGGCCCCCGGCAATGGCTACACGCATTGCCTCAGATTACGCATGTCGTCGCGGCGGCCCCGAGCTCTCCCAACCGGAGATGATCGCAGCGACCATCCGCGGGGCTACTGTGCCAAGTGAGGGCGACGGGGCTCGGAAGGGTGCGGTGATTGAGGACAGTGGCTGACCGATCTGAGCCTTTGCTCAAGGGATGCGGCATAGCCCTCGTGGTCGCAGGGATTCTGATGGCCGTTGCGACGCTGTTGCATCCGAGTCGTGAGACGGCCAGCACGATCATCGCAACCGAGGGGCGGCTCGTCGCTTCCCACGTGCTCTACACGGTGTCCTGGTTGTTAGTGCTGCTGGGCCTTCCGGGACTCTACGCCGCCGAACGCCACGCATTGGGGCGGTTGGGCCTGACGGGGTTCGTCGTGGCATTCTCCGGCACGTACCTGATCGCCGTCACCGGGAACTTCGGATTCCTCGCTCCGGTCCTGGCTCGACAGTCGCCTGCCGTACTCGACTCGATCACTCAGTACGCGCCCGCAGTGGGGATCAACGGCGTGGCCGCCATCGCCTTCATGATCGGCTTCGCGCTCTTCGGAGTCGCGTTGACCCGAGCACCGGCGTTGCCCCGGCTGGCCGGGCTGCTCATCGCGGTTGGGGCGCCGGCCCACCTCATCGGCTTCGGCTTGGCGCAGCTTGTCGCAACGGCTTGGTGGCTGGTTGCCGTCATCGGCGTCGTCAGTCTGGGCGCTGGCCTGGCCTGGTGCGGCCTCCAGCTGTGGCGGACAGGCGCCGTCTCGGATCAGCCGGCTCTCCCGCGGACGGGGCGGGCGTAGCCATCAATCTGGATCAAGGGACTCGATCGATCGCATGCTCCCGCGCGGTGGCGACCCATGCGACAACGAGCAGCCAGGCGAGATTGTTGGCGAGCCAGAGGCGTTGCCACATGCCGATGTGGTCGCCGTTGGTTTGAAAGATCAAGGCCACCGACCCGGCCGCAAACGCCAGGCTCACCCAGCCCAACCACCGAGGCGGCGCGGAGCTGCGACGGAGGGCACTGACGGTCAAGGTCAGCATCGCCGCCAAGGTGAACAGCTGATACACGCCGACGCTCGCGCCGTGTACGACGTCCACCCAATCGGCCGGAGGCGCATCGGCGAGGCCGCAACCCGGAGGCCCATCTGGGCACGACTGCCGAAACACCGCTATGGCGGTCACGGCGACCCCGGCCGCAACCAGAAATGCAGCGCACACTCGCGCCCGCCATCCATCGAGCACCGCCAGCGCGGTGGCCAGATGCGCAGCCGCATTGGCCAACAGCGCACCGATCCCCACGGCAGCCACCGGCGATCCGCGACTGGCCAAACTCGAGATGTAGTAGTCCCGCGCGGAGTAGCCGGCGACGAGCGCTCCAGCCCCGAACACGCCCACCCAGAACAGCAGCACCCCGACAACCGCCACAGCTCTGGCACCGCGCGATCTGGTCACCCCCCGAAGGCTAGTCGGCTATGCGCCCTGAGCTTGTCGAATGGCCACGGATGGAAGATCTTCCTTGTTTTCTTGGCGATTCAGCTTGTGCTCGAACGCCGGTCCGAGTTACACGTGATCATGGAAATCCGGGCTCCAACAACAGCGCAACAAGCGCTCGAGGATCTCCACCTGCCTTTTGATCATCTGATCAAGCTGGTCGACGACCGCGCCGCAGCATCGACGCGGGTCGTACGGTGGAATCGGTGAGGAGGTGGTCATGGCGGGCCCACTGCTCGAGACCAAGCTCCACATCCCCAGGAGGCGGCGCGGCCTGGTGGCGCGTCCCAGACTGAGGGAGCGCTTGAGTCTTGGGGCTGAGGCGGCGCTCACGCTGGTGTCGGCCCCAGCCGGGTTCGGTAAGACGACGTTATTGGCGGAGTGGCTGGCAGCGGCCGATGCCGACGGGTCCTCCGCGGCGTGGGTCTCGCTCGATGAGCGGGACAACGATCCCGCGTTGTTCTGGCCCTACCTTCTCGCCGCGATCGAAAGGGCAGCACCCGGGGTCGGCCGAAACGCGGGCAACCTCTTGGAGTCGCCCCAGACGCCAATCGAGGTAGTCCTAGCCACTCTGCTGAACGACTTCGACGCCATCTCGCACGACGTGGTCCTGGTGCTCGACGACTACCACGTGATCGACGCGCATGAGGTCCAGGACGGGATGGCCTACCTGCTGGAGCACCTCCCCGAACACCTACATGTGGTGCTCGCCAGCCGCGCCGACCCAGCGCTGCCGCTCGCGCGGCTACGCGGGCGTGGCGAACTCGTCGAGCTCCGTGCCGCCGATCTGCGTTTCACGCCCGACGAGGCTGCGGCGTACCTCAACGACGCGATGGGGCTCGACCTGACGGCCCAGGACGTCGCAGCGCTGGAGACGCGGACCGAGGGGTGGATCACTGCGATCCAGCTGGCGGCGCTCTCGATGCAGGGCCGAGACGACATTCCCGGCTTCATCGCGGGCTTCGCCGGTGACGACCGCTACATCGTCGACTACCTGGTCGAAGAGGTCCTGCAACGTCAGCCTGAAGATCGTCGGATCTTCCTGCTGCAAACCTCCATTCTCAGCAGGCTGACCGGCTCGCTGTGCGATGCCGTGACGGGCCAGGACGACGGCAAGGCCATGTTGGAATCGATCGATCGAGGGAACCTGTTTCTGGTTCCGCTCGACGACCGGCGCCGGTGGTATCGCTACCACCACCTGTTCGCCGATGTCCTGCGAGCGCGCCTGCTGGACGAGCAGCCTGATGATCTTCCGGATCTGCACCGGCGTGCGAGCGAGTGGTACGAGCACAACGGCGACCTGTCGGAAGCTTTCCGCCACGCACTGGCCGGCAAGGACTTCGAGCGCGCCGCGGATCTGATCGAGCTCGCGATCCCAGCACTGCGCAAGGCGAGGCAGGACGCCACGCTGCAAAGCTGGCTCGAGGCGCTTCCCGACGAAGTGATCAAGGTCAGGCCGGTGCTCAGCCTTGCGTATATCGGGGCCATTCTCGTCAGGGGGGAGGTCGAAGGCGTCGAGGCGGGCCTCCAACAGGCCGAGCGCTGGCTGAGCAACACGACAGACGATGATCAGTTCCGCGATCTGCCGGTTGGCATCGCCAACTACCGGGCCGGTCAGGCCCAGCTCCTGGGCGATGTCGAAACCACGATGACCCATGCCCGGCGGGCGCTCGAACTCGCCAGACAAGATGATCATGTCGGCCGCGGAGCCTCATTCGCCCTGCTGGGACTCGCGTCCTGGACGAGCGGCGATCTCGATGCAGCACAGCGCTGGTACGCCCAGGGCATGGCAAGCCTGGAGCAGGCCGGGTACATCTCGGATGTGGTCGGTGGCGCCATCACCGTGGCGGACCTCCAGATTGCGCAAGGCCGGCTGCGCGAGGCGATGACGACGTACACGCGGGGCCTACAGCGCGCGACAGCGCCAGGCGCGCCCGTCCTGAGGGGGGCGGCGGACATGCGCGTCGGCATGAGCCAGCTCCTCACTGAACACAATGATCTTGATGCTGCACGGCGGCACCTGCTGGCGAGCCGGGAGCTCGGTGATCATGCCGGTCTCCCGAAGAACCCGTACCGTTGGCGTGTTGCGATGGCGCGGATCCGGCAGGCCGAAGGAGATCCGGCGGGCGCTCTCGAACTGCTGGACGAGGCGGAGCGCGTGTACGCGGGCGACTTCTCCCCCAATGTGCGACCAATTCCGGCGTTGCGGGCGCGGGTGTGGATCGCCATGGGCCGCATCGGCGAAGCGCTCGGCTGGGCACATGACCAAGGTCTCTCGGTCGAGGACGACCTCAGCTACGTACGCGAGTTCGAGCACATCACCTTCGCCAAGGTGCTCGTGGCGCAGCACACGGCCGATCCTGCGAAGCGCGTCCTTGCCGACGCCACGCGATTCCTGGAACGCCTGCGGCGGGCGGCGGAGGAGGGGGCGAGGGCGGGAAGCGTGCTCGAAATCTTGGTCCTGCAGGCGCTGGCCCACCAGGCGGGCGGCGATATGCCTGCCGCGTTGGCCGCACTGGAACGGACGCTAACGCTGGCTGAGCGCGAGGGATATGTCCGGATCTTCGTGGATGAGGGTTCACCGATGGGGTCACTCCTGCGAGCAGCTGCGAAGAAGGGGACCGGCGCGAGTTACGTCCGTCGACTCCTCAACGCCATTGACCAAACCGCGTATGGCATGCCCGTCGATCAAGGTTTGATCGAGCCCCTGAGTGAACGCGAATTGGACGTACTTCGGCTGCTCGGAACCGACCTGGACGGTCCGGACATCGCTCGCGAACTCATCGTCTCCCTCAACACCGTCCGCACCCACACCAAGAACATCTACGCCAAGCTGGGCGTGAACAGCCGTCGCGCTGCGGTACGCCGAGCCCAGGAACTCGACCTGTTGTCGCGTACCCGCTAGCGCCCCAACTTGACGATCTGGACCGCGAGCTCGACGAGGGTTCGGGCCCGCCGGACGAGTGATTCGGCTCGGGCAGCCGTAAGAAGCGCGATGCCGTACTCCACGTCGCCCTTCGCGGAGAGCAGTTCGCGGAGCGCTCTCTCGGCCGTGGTGGCTTCTGGACGCTTGCCGAGGACCTGCTTCAGTTCCTTCGTAGCTGTCGCGTGGTCCTTGCGCTTGGTGGTCGAGCCGGTAAGCGTGGTGACGACTGCGTCCTTGGCGCTGATGCCGGCGTGAATCGCGTCGCCAGCTGCGGGGGTGTGGCGTTCGGCAGCAAGGTTGTCCTCAGCAGAGGCGAGATACTCCTCGGCCTTTCTGAGAAAGCTCTTGGCGTGGTCCCGCTGCTCGGCCGTTGCCATCAGGCGACTCCGCTCCTCACTCGCGGCATGGATCCGATGAGTGCGACGCCATCGGTAATGATCTCCCGGACAACAGGTTCGACGGCGTCAGACTGGCGACCGAAGTCCTCGGCGGTGAAGACGAGCACATCGCAGTTGTTGCCCAGCCGAGTACGAACCGTGTCCTCCAGGTCGGTGCGCCCATCCCACCCGGCCGGGGCGATGACCGCGAGGTCGACATCGCTATGGATGGTGGCCTCACCGCGGGCGATGGACCCGAAGAGGATGACGGCCTCCACCACCTCACCGACAGCCTCGCTCACCGTGTCGATCAGGGCGGCGATCGGATCAAGGAAGGCTCGTAGCGGCCCCACGAAGACGTGGTCCTCGTTGACTGTGTGCACGCCTGCCCGGCCAATGGTTTGGGTGTTGACCAGGCCGAGCTGGGCCAGCACCTTCAATGCCTCTTGGACGGTCCAAAGACTGTAGTCATCGCTGACGAGTCCGTGGATCTGTCGCCCAGTCAAAGGACTATCCGTGCGCAGGAGAGCCCCCAAAACGGCTCCACGCGCGCCCGGGATCAGTCCGCCGAACGGTTCGTTCAATAACACAGGGGCAGTCTACCTGTCATATGACAGGCACGGCAGTCATGTGACAGGAGTTCAAATAGCCAAAACGGTCGGCACACCTGCCGAAGATCATCACATCAATCACCACTTCTGGTGATGCCCGCTCACCACATCTCCTCCTAGCTTGCGATCAAGGCAAGCAACCATGACGGAGGACCATGAGCGAGTTAGCGACCGACAGCCATCGTGAGGCTGGACGGTACGAAATCCGCCTCAAGGGTCACCTCGGCTCCCGATGGGCCGCATGGTTCGACGGACTGAGCCTCAGCAACGAGAGCGACGGCACGACCGTCATCTCTGGCCTGGTGGCCGATCAGGCCGCTCTTCATGGCTTGCTGCAGAAGGTGCGTGACCTAGGCCTGCCCCTGGTCTCGGTCACGCAGGTCAAACCCGATCAACACAAGGAGAAGTCATGACCACCACGAACGTCCGGCCTCCGGCATCGACCCGAGTCCCGATGAGCTCACTGCGAAAGACCGCGCTGGTCGGAGGTGCGCTCTATGTGATCACCTTTGCCACCTCGATCCCAGGTCGGCTCCTCAACGCCCCGGTGCGGAACGATCCGAACTACATCCTCGGCCCGGGTGCAGATACGCAGGTGCTCTTCGCGGGGTTCCTCGACGTGCTCGTGGCCCTGGCCTGCATCGGCACCGCCGTCGCGCTGTACCCGGTGGTCAAAAGGCAGAACGAAGGAGTCGCGCTGGGCTTCATCGGCTCACGGACTCTGGAAGCTGCCATCATCGTCGCCGGCGTCGTGAGCCTTCTGTCAGTAGTGACCCTACGGCAGGCGGGAGTCGGAGCTGACGGTCTGGTCACCAGCCAGGCACTGGTCGCCATGTATGGCTGGACGTTCCTGTTCGGGCCAGGTTTCATGGCCTGCGTCAACGCACTGCTGCTGGGCTCGCTGATGTATCGGTCCGGCCTGGTGCCGCGGATCATTCCCCTGATGGGGCTGATTGGAGCGCCCATCCTCTTCGCCTCCGATATCGCGATCATGTTCGGGGTCTGGGAGCAGTTCTCCATGCCCGCGAATCTGGCGGTCATCCCGATCTTCGTTTGGGAACTGTCGCTGGGTATCTACCTGGTCGTCAAGGGCTTCAAGCCCTCGCCCATTACTGCCGGCATGACCGCCGCGGTCTGACCATGCGGAACGCGGCCTGAGCCTGTCGAAGCGCCGTCCTGAGCTTGTCGAAGGGCCCTTCGACAAGCTCAGGACGCAGCATCCATCCGAAGTTCTACTGACTGGGACAACGAAATGACCTCGACAACATCGCTGGCCGGCTATCCGGTCCGGCTGACCGGTGAGCTCGATCCGAACCTCTCTCGCTGGCTGTGGCTGGTGAAGATGTTCCTGGCCATCCCGCACTACGTCGTGTTGACGTTCCTGTGGGTCGCCTTCCTGGTCACGACAGTGATCGCCGGATTCTCGATCTTGTTCACCGGCCGCTATCCGCGCCCACTGTTCGACTTCAACATCGGCGTACTGCGCTGGAACTGGCGGGTCGGGTTCTACGTCTACGCCGCGATCGGCACCGACCGCTACCCGCCGTTCACCTTGGCCCGAGCCGACTACCCGGCCGACATCGACGTCGAATACCCCGAATACCTCTCCCGCGGCCTGGTCCTGGTCAAGTGGCTGCTCGCCATTCCCCACCTGATCATCGTCGGCCTCATCGCCGGCGTCATTCTCCCGTACTGGTGGACCGACTATGACTGGTCCGCCGGATTCCAGCCCATCGGTGGCTACTCAATGCTCAACCTGCTCGTGGTGCTCGCCGGCTTCTTCCTGTTGATCACCCGGCAGTACCCGCGCAGCCTGTTCGACCTGCTCATCGGCATCAATCGCTGGCTCTACCGAGTCCTCACCTACGTCGCCTTGATGCACGACGAGTACCCGCCGTTCCGTCTGGACCAGGGCCAGTACGAGCCCATCGAATGGGCGAATTCAGCGAACACTCCTCACCGGCAGAATGGCAATGGCTCCGAGAATGGCGCAGACCCCGGCGAACGCGTACAGCACGCCGTAGCTGCCGCCGCCAACCGCTAGGACGGCCGGGGCGATCGCCGGCGCGATGGAGAACGGAAGCGCGCCGGCGATGTTCATCACACCGAGATCCTTGGCCTTCTCCTTCTCCGGCAGCACGTCGGCGACCAGGGCGAGGTCGACGGCGACGTACATGCCGAAACCGAGTCCGCCGATGGCCATGCCGACGAGGAAAGCGTTGAAGTCGCTCGCGATGGCGATGGCGAACAGCGCCAATCCGTAGATGATCGCCGCAATGAGGACGAAGATCTTCCGTCGTCCGGTCCAGTCCGAGAGCTTGCCGCCAACCAGGGAGGCGAGGATGACGAAGGTGGACTGGACGAGGGTGCCGAGGAAGATCTGTCGCGGTACGTCGGCCTCGGCGCTGCCGATCTTGTCGAGCAGGTAGTAGGCCTGGTACGTGATCAGGAACGCGTAGGCCGTGACGAACAGGAAGCGGCTGGCGAAGGCCCAGGCGAAGTCCTGTCTCTTTCGCGGGTTGACGTAGAACGTGCCGGCGAACTCCCGCAGCGACCAGATGGGTTTATCGGTCTTGGCCAGCCGCCGATCCTTCAATGTGATCGCGAAGAGCAGGATGAAAACCCCGCCGAGAGCGCAAGGAACCAAGAACATGGCGAGCTGGTTGCCGGTGAACAACTGGACCAGGAAGGTCCCGCTCACCGACGCGATGGGCAGGCAGATGCCGAGGACACCGGCCACCAGGCCGCGTTGATCGGTCGGGACCTGGTCCGGGAGCACCGCGATCATGGCGGCGAGCAGGGCGTTGAAGAACAGCTGGGCGATGCACCAGCCGACCAGGACGACCGGAACGTTGGGTGCCAGCGCGACGATCAGTACGCCGACGGTCCCGCCCACCAGGCCGATGATCATCCACGGTCGCCGCATGCCCAGCGGCGAGGAGGTGCGGTCGCTCATCCGGCCGAAGAACGGATTCCCCACCATCGCCAGCAAGGCGCCGGTCCCGGTGACCAGCGCCAAGCTGTTCGGTGCCTGCTCGATCCCCACCAGCGAGTTGATCTTGAGGGCCAAGGTGACCAGGAGGGGCGCGATCAGCACCAGACAGGTGCCGAAGTACGCCAACGTGTACAGCGAGATGAAGCCCCACCCGACCCGGCGAGCCGCCGGCATTGCAGCTCTCATCGAGGCGCATAGAGCCATCCTGGCGACCTCGGCGAAGTTGTAACCAATTCGTGACTAAGCATTGACCAATCCATGTCCGAAGCGGCAGGCTGCGCACTGGTGCCCGGGGGTTCGCGGGCCCGGACCGACTCGGGGGAAGTGAATGAGTTCGAGACTACGAGCCTGTGCGCTCGCGTTTGCCCTGACCACAGCGCTGATCGTCACACTGACGGCGGGGCCGGCGTACGCCAAGCAACCCGACCCCAGCGACAAGGACACCTTCGAGGTCTACGAGGGCACGGTGACCCCGAAGCAGCTCGACGAGCTGCGGAAGGCCGGCGTCGACGCCAAGGACATCGCCCAGGAGACCGACGGCAGCTCCACGAAGGTGGAGACGGTGCTCACCGAGCGTCAGGCTGCCCGGCTGGCGGCGAAGGGCGTCAGGCTGGGGGTCAAGCGGATCGACGGCAAGGCTGCGTCGGAGGTGCTGCGCGCGCAGGCAGCCGCGGGCTGGGACGCGTACCGCTCCTACAGCGAGCCCGGCGGCATCCGCGATGAGATCGAGGCGACCGCCGCCCGCTTCCCGCGGCTGACCAAGGTCGTCACGATCGGTCGGACCGTCCAGGGCAAGCCGATACTGGCGGTCAAGGTCACCAGGAACGCCAAGCAGATACGGGACGGCTCGCGCCCGTCAACCCTGTACATGAGCACGCAGCATGCCCGCGAGTGGATCACCGTCGAGATGACCCGCCGGCTGCTGCACCACGTCCTCGACAACTACGGCACGGACCCCACCATCACCAGGCTCGTCAACCAGACCGAACTGTGGTTCGTCCCGGTCGCCAACCCGGACGGGTACGACTACACGTTCACCGAAGGCAACCGGCTGTGGCGTAAGAACCTGCGCGACAACAACGGCGACGGGCAGATCACCGAGGTCGACGGGGTCGACCTCAACCGAAACTTCTCCTACAAGTGGGGCTGGGACAACGAGGGCTCATCGCCCGACCCGTCCAGCGAGACCTACCGAGGGCCGGCGCCCAACTCCGAGCCTGAGACCAGAGCACTGGACCGGCTGTTCCGGCGGATCGGCTTCGAGTTCTTGATCAACTACCACTCGGCCGCCGAGCTGTTGCTCTATGGGGTCGGCTGGCAGGTCAGCACGCCGACGCCGGACGACGAGATCTACAAGGCGATGGCGGGCGACGACGCCGACCCCGCGGTCGAGGGTTATGACCCCGACATCTCCGCGGAGCTCTACACCACCAATGGCGACACTGACACCCACGCGACGGTGCGCTACGGCACGCTGGGCTTCACCCCGGAGATGACCACATGTGAAACCGTCTCGGACTCCATCCCCGACGACGAGTGGGAGTCCGACGCCTGCGTCAGCGGCTTCAACTTCCCCGACGACGAAGAACTGATTCAGGCCGAGTTCGAGAAGAACATCCCGTTCGCCCTGGCCGTCGGCCGGTCGGCGCTCGACCCCGATGACCCGGTATCGGTGGTCGGCGAATCCACGCCGGACTTCGTGATCGATCCGTTCGACGTGTCCTACGGCACCCGGCAGCCGGTCGCGGTGATCGCTCGGCGCGCGCTGCGGAACGTGCAGATGCACTATTCCGTCAACGGCGGCCGCACCCGCTCGGTAGACGTCCGCGAATGGCAGGGCGGCGAGCGGTACGGCAACACCCACGACGACTACTACGCGGAGCTGCGCGGCACGGTCCGGGGGACCGCGGCCGGCGATGAGGTCGAGGTGTGGTTCAGCGGCCGCAAACGCGGCGAAGGGCGGGTCACCAGCGAGCGCTTCACCTATACGGTGCACAAGGACATCGGCGGCGAGGTCCTGATCCTCGCGGTCGAGGACGTGACCGGCCTCAGCCCGGTGCAGACCGGTGCCACCAGTGCGAAGTACGCCGACGAGATGGCGGCGGCGCTCACCGCAGCCGGATACACCAGCGATGTCTACGACTTCGACACTCAGGGCCGCGAGGCTCCGCATCACCTCGGTGTGCTGTCGCATTACGACGCCGTGCTGTGGGAGACCGGTGACGACATCATCCTGCGTGCACCCGGCCAGGTGGCAGGTACCACGATGAAGGCCGCGCTGGACATCGAGTTGTCGGTCCGTGACTACCTCAACGAGGGCGGCAAGGCGCTGGTCAGCGGCAAGTACGCGCTCTACGCCCAAGGGGCCAACGGTGCCTACTTCTACAACCCGAATGTTCCGGCCGAGCCGGAGTGCGCGGATCCCGACAACCTGGTCTGCCTGCCGGTGTTGAACGACTTCCAGCAGTACTGGCTCGGGGCTCACACCTACGTCGATGATGTCGGCACCGATCCCGACACCGGCAATCCCTACCCGCTCGTCGGCGTCGACACGCCGTACAACGGGTGGAACGGCACGCTCAACGCCCCAGGTTCGGCGGAGAACCAGGATCACACCGCGTCGTTCCTGCCGTTGTCGAGCTTCCTGCCACCCGACCAGTTCCCATGGTTCGGACCCAGTTCGGCCCCGGTGGATTGGGTACGGCCGGGCGCTGCCCCGTTCGAGCCGCATACCGGCGATTGGTACGTCTACAGCGGCCAGGCCGACGTGTCGTACAAGCGGCTCACTCGAACGGTCGACCTCACCGGCGCGACTAGCGCAGAGCTGAGCTTCTTCACCTCCTACGACACCGAGGTCGATTGGGACTATCTGTTCGTCGAGGCACACGAGGTCGGCAGCGACGAGTGGACCACCCTGCCGGAGATCAACGGTCATACCGACACCGGTACGGGAGAGAGCTGCCCGGAGGGTTGGCACGAGCTGCACCCATTCCTGGAGAACTACCAGGGCGCTGACTGCTCAGGGACTGGTCCCACCGGCGGCGAGTGGAACGCCGCTACCGGAAGATCCAACGGTTGGCAGGAGTGGGCCGTCGATCTGTCCGCGTACGCCGGCATGGAAGTGGAGCTGTCCATCAGCTACGTCTCCGACTGGGCGACCCAAGGCCTTGGAGTGTTCCTCGATGACGTGACGATCTCGGCGGATGGAGATCCCGTCACCGAAACCTCGTTCGAGGCGGACCTCGGCGGTTGGACGGTGGCCGGGCCTCCAGAGGGTTCCGCGCCGAGCACCAATGACTGGGCGCGCACCCAGATCGCCTTCGAGGAGGGTGCCGCCACGGTGACGACGGACACGATCTACACCGGCTTCGGGCTCGAGGGGCTATCCGAGGAGGAACGCGCGGACTTCGTCACCCGCTCGATGCAGCACCTGCTCGGTGGTGCATCGCCCGCCGTCGACCTGGCGGCCAATCCGTCAACCGGCGTTAGCTGAAGGTTCGCGGCATGTGGTGATGCTGATCAGATCGTGGCAACCTCGGTAAGCCCGTCTATGGCCGCCACCTCATCGGGCGTCAGCTCGATACGTGCCCCTGCTGCGTTGGCCACGATCCGTTCCGGCCGCACCGATTTGGGGATCACGACGAAACCGTGCGCCACATGCCAGGCGACGATCACCTGCGCGGCGGTCGCGTCATGCTGGCCCGCGATCGAGAGCAAGGTCGGATCATTCAGATTGCTTCTCTTGAACGGGCTGTACCCCTCCAGCACGACGTTGCGCTGCTCCAGCCCGGAGGCAACTCCCCTGTCGTAGAGCGACGGGCTCCAGCGGATCTGGTTGACCGACGGCGTCACCCCGGTCGCCGCCGTCAGTTCATCGATCTGATCGAGCGCATAGTTGCTCACCCCGATCGCCTTGGCCAGACCGTCCTGCTGCGCCGCGATCAGCTGCTCCCACACCTTCGGCGCCGCCTGCCCGCCGGGCGGCCAGTGCACCAGCCACAGGTCGACGAAATCCAAGCCCAGCTTCGTCAGGCTCTCCGACAGCGTCGAACGCTCCCGACCGGCATGTTCTGGTGGCAGCTTGGTGGTGACGAAGACCGATCCCCGGGCCAGCTCCGCGGAGGCCAGGGCCTTTCCGATGCCCGCCTCGTTGCCGTACGCCGTCGCCGTGTCGATGTGCCGGTATCCCGCTTCCAGGGCAAAGCCCGTCGCTTCCACAGCGTCTCGGTTGCTGATCTGCCAGGTACCGAACCCGAGCAGGGGCATCCGCCCGGCGGGCAGGGTCGCGGCCGGCTCCGCGTAATCGGTAGTCGTCATAGCCGCACGTTAACCCGGCAGCCTGAGGACAGAGCCACCCGGGGCGCTGCCGCCCGGCTGATCGACGCAGCTCCGTGAGCTGACGAATGGCGCTAATGTCGCATCCAGGCTCGGACTCCGTTGTCTCGCAAGCCTCGGGAACTGTCGATATCGGTGATGGCCGAAAGCTCTACGTGAAATGTGCCGGCACCGGGTCGCCGACCATCATTTCGAGAGTGACCTCAGGAGGCGGCTATCTAGCCGCCAACTACACCCTCGATCATCCCGAAGAGGTTCCTGGTCTCATGCTCCTGGACACGCTCCCGGCGCTGGACACCAAGACCGCGCCCCGGATCTCCTCGGCGAGCTGAAGTGTGATCATCCGGATAACCGAAAGCGACGCGACTATGTCTCAGTCGAGCATGCGGCTTGGGACAAACCGTCGTGCCATTCCCGGTCTGCAACCAGTGGCATGAGATCCCAGCCAATGAGCCAGATCTTGTCGTCAAAGAGATCACAGGGCTGGTGGCCGCAGTCCGATAGGGACCGATCTCTCGCTACGTCTCGATGACTGAGGTGATCGGTCGAGCTGTCGTGATGGGGTCGGCATGGCGGTGCACGACTTTCCACGCGTCCCCCTCGCGCCGGAAGATCATGGTGACGCGCAGCGCGAACGAGACCATGTCATCGCTCTCGCCCAGCCGCGCCTGTGTGCGCTCGAGCTGGACGACATAACCAAGATCAGACGATATGCATCGGGAAACCTCTTCGAACCCCCGAGTTACGCCGTCCCTGAGCTGGGCTGCTGCATCGGCGATAGCCTTGTCGACTTCCGCTGGTCCGCGGCGCACCGGGCCAAGCGGGTTGGCGAGCGTAACGTCGTCGCGCCGCGAAAAGAACTCCGTCACCGGTTGTGGGTCGCCTGCCACGAACGATTCGAGGGCCCGTCGGTACCCCTCAACAGCGCGGTCGAAGCCACTCTGCGCGTCGTTCGTTTCGACATCGGTCGAATGCGGGTCCATGCGAGACCTCCATGAGTTGTGGGGGGAATGCGGCCTGGTCGAGGATGACATCGATGTGTGCGCTCCCGGCCACCTCCCTCAAGTAAGGTAGCCCCACCTCCCCTGCCAGCCGCAATTGGACATGGGTCGGCTCCCCTAGGGTTGCCGCTGTGGCTGAGCCAAAACGACGGGTAGTCCTGACCGGAGCTGCAGGCCGGATCGGTCGAGCGATTGCACCGCAGCTGGCCGGGCGCTGGGATCTGAGCTTGACGGACCTGCAGCCCGATGACGAGATCGCCGAACTGGACATCACTGACCTGGCGGCATGCCGGTCGGCCTTCGCTGGTGCGGACGCCGTGGTGCATCTGGCGGCGGTCCCCGATCCCGAGGCGACCTGGGACCAGCTGCTGCCGCCCAACGTGATCGGGCTCTACAACGTGGCCCGGGCGGCGGCCGACGGCGGCGTACGCCGGCTGGTTCTGGCCAGTAGCCTGCACGCCGTCGGCGGATATCCACAAGGAACCCAGCGGCGGGTGGACGACCCGGCCCGGCCGGCGAACCTGTACGGGGCGACCAAGGCCTGGGCGGAGGCGATCGGCTCGTGGATCGCGGCTGAGGCGTCGATCTCGGTGGTGGCGCTGCGCATCGGCTGGTTCCTCGAGCGGCGCCCCACGCTCGAGGAGGCCTCGCACGTCGACCTGTCGTGCTGGCTCAGCATCCGCGATGCGGCGGAACTGGTCCGCGCCGCGGTCGAAGCCGACGGGATCGACTTCGTCGTGGCCTACGGCATCTCGGCGAACCGTCTGCGGTTCGCCGAGCTCGAGCAGACGATGCAGCGGATCGGCTACCGGCCGACCGACGACGCCTTCCGCGACGACTCGCTCAGCCCTTGATGCCGGTCTCGGCCACACCCTGCACGAGGTAGCGCTGCAGGAAGACGAACACCAGGACGAGCGGCGCGATCGACACCGCGGCGGCGAGGAACAGCTCGTGCAGGTTGATGGTCTGCGCGGTCAGGAACGTGCTCAACGCCACCTGCACCGTCCACATCGACGAGTCCTGGCCGATCACCAGCGGCCACAGGAACGCATTCCAGCTGGCGATGAAGGTGATCACCGCCATCGCCGCGAAGAAGGCGCCCGAGTTGGGCACCACGACCCGCCAGTACGCCCCGAAGTACCCGAGCCCGTCGACCCGCGCCGCCTCCTCCAGGCTGCGCGGGAAGTTGAGGAAGTACTGGCGGAACAGGAACGTCGTGAAGCCGCTGAACAGCACCGGCACGATGATCCCCTGCAGCGTGTCGACCCAGCGCAGCTGGGAGACGATGATGAAGGACGGGATGAACGTCACCGCCGGCGGGATCATCAACGTCACCAAGATCGAGTAGAAGATCGGCGTCGCCCACCGGTACGGGATCCGGGCCAGACCGTAGCCGGCCATCGAGCACAACAGCAGCATCCCGGCCGTCTGCAGCACGGCGATGATCGCCGAGTTGGCCAGCGATCGGGTGATGTTCACGGCCGGATCGGTGAACAGCTCGCGGAAGTTCTCCCAGTGGATCTGTGTCGGGAACAGTGTCCAGTCCGGTGCGGTGATCTCGGTGTCCACGGACATGGCGTTGCGGACGATCAGGTAGAACGGCAGCAGGAACAGCACGGCGGAGATCACCAGCGCCAGATAGCGCAAGACGGTCGCCACCACACCGCCCGGCGTGACCCGCCGGCGCTTCCGCAGCGAAACCGGTTGGCCTTGGGCTGGATCCTGCTCGGCCACAGCCGTGGGAAGGGTGCTCAATCCGCCCTCCCGAACCCGAAGATCCGGCCCTGCGCCAACGTCACGATCATGATCAGCGCCGCGAGGATCACCGCGCCGGCCGTGCCGTGGCCGTAGTCCTGGTTGCCCTGCGCCGTGTAGTACAGGTAGACCAGCGGTGGACGCGCGAACGAGGAGTTGCCGAGCAGGTTGAAGAACTCGTCGAAGGCCTGGTAGGCGTTGATCAACAAGAGCAGCAGCACCGCGACCGATGTCGCTCGCAGCTGCGGGAACGTGATGTAGCGGAACGTCTGCCAGGAGTTGCGGGCGCCGTCGACCGCCGCCGCCTCGTACAGCTCCGGCGAGATCCGCTGCAGCCCGGCCAGGAACAAGATCATGTAGAACCCGATCTGCAGCCAGAGCCGTACGGTGACGATCACCAGCCAGTACCAGGGCGGGTCGGTGGTGGCCAACCAGGCGACGTTGTCGACGCCGAACCAGCTGAGCACGGTGTTGGCCAGCCCGAACCGTACGCCGTTGAAGATCGACAGCTTCCAGACCAGCGAGGCCACCACGTACGAGCATGCGGTGGGCAGGAAGAAGACCGACCGGAAGAACGCGCGCATGAACGTGACCTGGTTGAGCAGCAGGGCCAGACCGAGCGACAGCGCGAAGGTCAGCGGCACGATGAAGGCCGCGAAGATCGTGAACGTGATCAGGCTGTCGAGGAACGGGCCCGGCTGGAGCAGGTCGATGTAGTTCTGCAGGCCGACCCAGTCGCCAGGGGTCACCGTGTTCTGGGCCCGCGAGAAGCTGAGCACGATCGACCAGACGATCGGCACGTAGACGAAGATGACCAACCCGACCAGGAACGGCCCCACGAAAAGCCAGAAGGCGCCGGTGGCCCCGCCCAGGCCCTTGCGTCGGCGGGCCGGCGGCGCCAGCTGCACCGCGACCACGACACCGACCTGCTTCGCGGCGCCCTGCACCTGATCGAGCAGGCCCTGCGCAGCGTGAACCGGGTCTCGCTCCGCCTTATCGACCCTCGTGCTAGCGCAGTGACGCATGTGGATCCCGTGCTGTGGGCCAAGACCGTTGCCCCGCTCGCCGTACCGGCCAGGCCCGGGCTGCTGGGTCCGAGCGGAACGGCCTCACCGATCATGAATCTGCTTGACGCCTTCTTCGGGCGACCCCGCCATGACAGTCAGTTGGGCCGCGAGATCTTGGCGCATCGATCGGCCTATCCGCGCCACTGGCAGCAGTTCCTGAGCGCGGTCGACGGCGTGTCGGTTGCTGCGGCCCTCAGGTCCCACGCTGGTGGTGCGGCGGCGCGGGAGTACCAGTCGGCGCTCGAGGCCTACGCCGGAGACGACGGCTTCCTCGGCCGGCACCGGCGCAAGGTCTACGGCTACCTCGCGGTGGCGTTCACCGTAGGCCGGGACCTGACGATCGGAGGCTTCGCCGGGCCGCCGCAGTCGCGACGGTGGAACGACGTCGACCGCGAACTGCGCGCATCCCGCGCCGAGCGCCTCATCGACCCGACGGTGCCGCAAGACAGCAACGCCGCCGAGAAACAGGTCACGACCGACTCATCCGCCACGCCCGGCGGTGGCGGCTTGCGGCGAGGTCACGGTCGCGGAGCTCGCCGGACACAACGACCTCGAGCACGGCTGGTGGCTTGCCGTGGACGGCACCGTCTACGACCTCACCGGCTTTCTGTCCCAGCATCCGGGCGGCGCGCCCATCCTCCAGCTGCACGCCGGGCTGGACGCGACCGCCGCCTTCCACCGGGCCCACCGGGGCTCAGCCAGCTACATCCAGCTACGGCGCCGGTACGCCGTGGGCCAGCTGCGGCACCCGCCGCTTGCCGCTCCGGGCAGCCCGTACTGGTCCTTGGTGGCCGCCCTCCGCCAAGCCGTCGAGCTCCAGAACACGTTTCGCCTGGACCGCTCGTTCCTGCGTGGCACGCTCCTCAACGACCCGTCCGCGCCGGCTGCCTCCCCGTTCCAGCACGACCGGGCCTGCGACCTGCACGACCGCTTCGCCAACCTCTACCTGCCCGCGTTGAGACTGCAGCTGCTCCAGTTCCTGGCGGGCGAGGACTCCCGGCCCGAAGCTGCGGGTGCAACCGACGCCTCCACGGACTGGCGTGAAACGCAGCAGCCGCTCCTCCGCGAGCACCTCGACGAGCTCGAGCAGCAACTCGCCACCTGCAAACAGCTCCTCGCGGCCGTACTCACCGCAGTCACCCAGAGCATGGTCAGCCGGACGACTCTCGAGCTGTCGGCTGCTCTGAACCAGCTGACGACCTAGCTTCAGGAGCGGACCCTGCTCGGCCGAGGGCGCAGGGAACCAAGAGTGCGCAAGGGTGCCCTGAGGGGGAACGCAGGGCCAGGACCGATCGGGGGATCGATGAGATGCTCGCCTACGAGGAGGGTGCGGTGACGGTCACGACGGACACGATCTACACCGGCTTCGGACTCGAGGGGCTTTCGGCGGAGGAACGTGCGGACTTCGTCACCCGCTCGATGGACTACCTGCTCGGTGGGACACCGCCCGCCCTTGACCTCGCAGCCAATCGGCGGTAGCTGGGAGGTTCGGCAGGCATCTGGGCGCATCCAGACCCGGTCGATCCGGCGCTCCCTGGCTTGGGGGCGCCGGATCGCTGGGACCTCAGGACATGAAGGGTCTAATACACCCAGAATGGATGCGCCTCGTTGCCTGCCGGGGTGTTGGTCAATGTGGTCACCGTCCCGGTGCTCAGTTCCACAACAGCGAGGTCTGAGATCGGCGGGCCTTCGGTCCCGAAAGAGAAGTGTTCCACTATCGCATATTTCATGTCGCGTGACCAATCGCCGGGCACTTCGTTCACTGCGCTATTGGTAACCTGTCTCGGTTGGGTGCCATCGGCACTCATCACCCATAAGTCATGGCCGTTGTCCTTGCACGCCCTATGGCAAAACCCATCGGCGAAGAGGATTCGCTTGCCATCCGGCGACCACCGTGGATTGGCTGCATAGAGGGAGTCGGCGGTCAGCTTCTGGACATTGCTGCCATCGGTAGCCATCGTATATATCGCAAAGTCCCCACCTCGGTCGCTGACGAAGGCGATCTTCTTGCCGTCAGGCGACCAGTCCGGCAGGACCTCCTCGGCCCGGTGATTAGTGACGTTGTGCTGGCTTGATCCGTCGGCATTCATGACGTAGATCTCGTGGTTCGGGTTGTTTGGGTTTGAGCCCCTTGATGACCGAAACGCGATCTTGCGGCCGTCAGGCGACCACGTCGCAGCCCCACCATCAGGAGCGTCATTGAACGTCAGTTGCTGTTTGCCGCTGCCGTCGATATTCATCACCCAAATTTCACTATCCGGCTCAGAAGGGATTCCTCGTGTCCAAGCCACCCGCCGGCCATCGGGCGATGCCATGGCAAAGTCATCCGGGATCTCATCGTTGGTCAATTTGTGTTTCTCGGTACCGTCGGGCCGCATGATCCAAATATCCTTGCGACCGTCCTCATCGCTCGTGAACAAAATCGATCCGCTATTGGCCGCGTAGGCTGGCGCCGCTGAAATGCCAACGCAAAAAACAACCACCAATGTTGATATGACGATCAGTACGGGCGTTGCCAGCACTGTTCTTGCCTTGGTCATGGCTTCTCCTTTTTCGTTTGTCGTTGCTGTCGCTTCGCTGCACCGCCGGCGCCAGGCAGTGATGTTGCATCCAGCCACTCGCTCTCGTCCGCTATCGCAACCGAGAGACGTTCGAAGGGCACACCTGCACGCGCGTAGACCTCGCGTACCAGCTCCTCGGAACCTGCTTCAAAGACGCATAGGAGCGCCTCGTCCGCCGGCACGATCGTCGACCGCAGATAGCGGACGGCCCTTCCCTCACTTCCCATCGCGACCGCCGTCTCACGGACGCGTGCCGCCCGGCAACCAAGCCCATCGGCCGTCAGACCGGGCGAGTAGTGCTCGACGAGGTAGACGTTTCCGCCGTGGCTGGCCTTCGTCATGCGAATGACCGTACGGGCGACGTAGGTTCTGGCGAATCGGCCGTTTGGCTACGTTTGTGCCGCCACCCGACGACGCTCTTCGGACATGCGGGCCCCGAGCTCAGCTCGGGAGCTGATGCCGAGCTTGCGATACACCCGGGCTAGGTTCGCCTGAACCGTCTTGGGACTCATGAACGCCTTGCTGGCGACTTCCCGGTTCGTGAGGCCGCTCGCTGCCAGCTCCGCAACGCGACGCTCGGTGACCGTGAGCTCCTCTGGAGCACGTCGTAGGCCGATGCGGTCGAGCTCCGCTCGGGTCCGCTCGATCCAGCTAGGCGCGCCCAGCTGCTCGAACTGCTCGAGCGCCGCGCGCAACGCCTCTCCGGCCGCGCGCCGTTGCTTCGCGCGGCGGTGCAGTCGGCCGCGTACGAGAAGGGTCCACGCGAGATCGAACGGTAGATTTGCCGCCGCCGCATCCTCCAGCGCGTCGAGGGCAGCGAATGCCTTCGTAAGCTCTCCCTCCGCAGCCAGTACGATCGCTCGCGTCCGCGGCAGGGTTACATCGATCCAGAGTCGCGGAAAGACACGTCCCCGCTCCTCGAGCCGGGCGAGCTCGCCCTTCGCGCGTTCGACCTCGCCGAGAGCGACGAGCGACTCGACGTACAGCGGCTCGCTTCGGTCGGGTACGAAATCTCTGGTGCCCATGTCCTCGGTGCAGCGGTACATCCGAGTCAGCGCCGCATCCACACCGGCGTGGTCGTCATCGGTGAATTCCACGAACGCGAGCGTGGAGAGGAAGAGCGCTTCCCAGGCTCTCCGCCCTGAGCGGCTCGCTTCGTCGATCAGAGGCAGCAGCGTCGTACGCGCACGTTCGGTCCTGCCGCGTCCCGCGTCGACGAACGAGCGGTGGCGAAAGGGCATCGTCCACGGGCCCGGGCGCTCGAGCTGAGCGATTGTGGTGCAGGAGTCCTCAACGAGCCGCTCGGCCAGGTCCCACCGTCCGGCGCGGAACTCGGCGAACCCGAGATGCGCGAGGCGCTCCGCCGCCCACCCCTCCTCACCACGCACGTGATACCACTCTGCTTCGACGGCGTGCCGATTGCGTGCGGAGTCGAAGTCATCGATCGCGGTGAAGTAAATGAGGGGGATGACGCTCTTCGAGGCCTCCGGCCCGGCCTGATCCTCGAGCTCTCGCCAACGCTCCACGAGCTCCGGGCGTGCACCGTGCCCGAGCAAGAGCTCGGCCCAGTACAAGTCGAACGCCACGGAAGCGGCCGCCGCAGGTACCTGCTCGAAGTTCAGAGTCGCGAGGGCCCGCTCCGCGCGCTCGATCGCCTGACCAGGAGCATGAGCGACCGTGTAATTGACAAGCTTCGGGTACGCGCGCGCCGCGAGCGCCAGATCTGTCGGCTTCGCCGAAAGTGCGTTCTCCAGGTGCTCGATTGCGCTGGCCCAGGAGCCGCCGATCCAGTCGAGGTCACCGAGGACAAGTTCCGCCTCGGCATGAAGGCCGGCGGTGCTGGCGGCGGCAGCCTCGCTCGCAATCCTGCGCGCACCACTAATGTCGCCAGCCGCAAGGAGCGCCTTAGCCTCGCCGAGCCCTCGGCTCGTCAGCTTCTCCTCGCGGGCCAGAGGAGTTAGCCGCTTTGCTGCCGCAAAGAGCTCTGCCGCTGCCTCGGGTGCGCCTCGTCTTGCGGCCAACGCAGCGGCCTCCGCGATCTCTGCGGCGACCTCCTCCGCCGGTTCTGTCGTGCAGAGCGCCAAGTGGCGAGCTCGCTCTTCGGGGTCCGACACCAGAAGCGCGAGACGCATGTGCAGTTGCCGCCGCCGCTCGGCCGAGGCTGAGCCGTATATCACCGATGCGAGGAGCGGATGCTGGAAGCGAATCCGGTCATCCTCGGAGGTCAGTACCCCAGCTTCCTCCGCCTCGAGGAGCGCTGGGGCGATGTCAGCATCCGGGGGAAGCGTCGAGGCAAGGATGGACCGGGTCGGCTGCGAGGTGGCCGCCGCGGCGAGCGCGAGCTGCCCTGCGGGCGGCGACAAGCTTGCGACGCGCGAGACCACTAGCTCCTCGAGGTTGCGGGGGACTGGCAAGGGCTGCGCCGGCTCTAGATCGCTGCGTGCCGCGAGTGCACGAGCCATCTCGAGTGCGTAGAAGGGATTTCCTCCGGAGGCCTCGGTCAGGCGCGCGAGGAGCGGCCGCGGAAGCGACGTGCCGAGGCGGTACTTCACCAAGTGGTGAAGCGCGGCCAACGAGAGTGGACGGGGGGCGATGCGCAACAATCGGCTCTCGGGCAGTGCTCGTTCGAGCCCCAGCGGCAGGAAGTGTCCAACCTCCGCGCGGTGTGCGAGCAGCACACCGACTTTTGGCGGCAGTCGCCGCAACGCGAAGGCCAGCGTTTGTGCCGAGGCGGAATCGAGCCACTGGATGTCGTCGACGGCGAGTAGCACCGCGCCCTTCTCGGCGCATGCTACGAGCACGCTGACGAAGGCGGTTGCCGTCGTCCGCGCGGAGGTTCCGTCGCCGGCGTCGTCCCGGACGAGAGCACCGGCGAGCGCACGCTGTTGGACTTCAGGAAGGGCCGATCCAACCTCATCGAACGCCTCGTCGACCAGATCCGCGAGAGCAACGTACGACAGCTTCTGCTCGCTCTCAGCTGGCCGTGCGCGGAGAGCCCGGGCACCCCGATCCTCTGCGCGCCTGATGCCCTCCAGCCACAGTGTGGTCTTTCCGATTCCCGCCTCGCCCTCGATGACGACCGCGCTCGGCCACGTCGGCGCGCTGTCCAGGAACCGCTCCATCGCGGCGAGCTCGAGGTCACGTCCGAAGATTCCCTCCACGCCCGCCTCCTCCCCGACGTGAAGATCCTACGGTCGGCTGGACGCTCTCTTCTCAGGTCGCCGGGATGCTGTCGGGCTGGCCAGCGGGATCTTCAATGCGATCGTGACGGCACCGCTCGTCGTGGCCCAAGCGAACCCCAGGGCACGCCGCGCCGCAACTCGCTTCCACGAATTGCGCGCCTATACAGGTTTCGGAGACTCCGAAACCTGCGAAAGTGCGCAATCCGATCCCACTGCCCATAGGCGCGCGAGATATTCATTCACTGGGCCGCCCAGTCGAGGAACGCTGTGGCCAGCTCCGTGGAAAACCTCGCGTCGCGCCGGCAGTCGCTCCTGCAGCACATCGCAGACCAAGTCAAAGATTCGACTGTGTCCTCCTGACACCACGAGCTTGGGCCATGTCGTGGCGGCGAGGGCCTCGAGCGGGATTACCGCATCCCAGCACCACCTGCCGTGCATTTGAACCCGTACGGCGCGTAGCAAGGACTCGGGTAGCGGTGTCGGCAATCGCGAGGGGTCAGTGCCAACGAGAGCCGCGAACCTGCGCAAGAACTCATCTGGCGGTGGGTCCTCGGTCAGCATGGTCTTCACCGCATCGATAAAGCGGCGAACCCCTGGGTCGTCCGCCACCAATCCAAATGCTGGCGGCTCGAAGACCGTCAGAGACCGGACCGAGTCGGGCACCTGCGCTGCGGCGATCAACGACACGACGCCGCCGTACGAGTGCCCGACGAGATGGGCTGGCGCCTCAGCCAGCACCTCCGCCAGGTCGCCCGCGTCAACGTCGAAGTCCTCCCCCTCAACTGCCGGGCTGGCGCCGAAGCCCCGCCGGTTGACCAGGACGAGCCGATGGTTCGCCGCCAGCGGCTCCATCGCCGCAAAGATCGCAGGCGAGTCGAAAACGTCGCCATGGACGAGGACGACTCGTG
This sequence comes from uncultured Actinomycetota bacterium, assembly GCA_963711015.1. Classification (GTDB taxonomy): domain Bacteria; phylum Actinomycetota; class Actinomycetes; order Propionibacteriales; family Propionibacteriaceae; genus Microlunatus. Next base: position 26,602 of record CAVQCQ010000006.1, on the reverse strand, counting down.
GGCCGTGCCGTCCCCACTCAATCCGTTCCAGAACGCTCATCTCCTTTACCACCGCTCACGGCGCCGCTGCGATCACGGCAGATCGCAGCGAGGTCGCGCTCTCTTCTGCGAGCAGCCGAACGATCGGAAGGTCGACCGCGGAGTCGTACGGTGCCAGACCTTCGAGCACTTGCGACCGTGTCGATGCGACCACACCGACGCTGCCGAGCGGGACATCCAAGGCCTCGAAGTGCCGGCGATGGGCCCGGTTGATGTTTCGGTAATGGCTCTCCTCGTCGCGGAGCCGTTGCAGCGAGCTGGGCCCCAGGGCGACGCGGACGTACGAGGCGACGATCGGGGAAGACCGGCCGGCCTGGTCCGCTCCCTCCAGCACCCATCGACGGCACAACGCGGCTTGGACAGGCAGCATCCAGTTGAGCAGCACGCCGTCGGCGATCGCCCCACCCATGCGGCACAGTTGCGGTCGCATGGCTCCGACAACGATGCGCGTTCCGTGCGGAAGGAGTTCCCGTAACTCGGCGACGGCCCGCCGCACGATGTCGAGCGGCGCGCGCAGTTGGCCAGACCCGACGCCGACCCAGAGCTTCGCCGGATCCAGCCCGAGACGGGCAATCTCCGCCGCGATCGTCACCGGCTGATGTCGGTCGAGAGGAAGAACCCCCACTCCCAGTTCGAGCTGTGGCGCGGCGCCGGCGAACTGCGCCAGCGTCTCCAGGCCAGTAGCGGTGGGCTCGTCGTTCGACCACAGCGAGTGGTAACCGAGGCGTTCACAGTTGACGGCTAGGTCGCGAGCAAGTCCCGCGTCAATGCCCGCGCTGATGCCCAGCCCTCGGCCGATCGGCTTGGATGCGTTCATTGTGATGGATCGACGTTTTGGTTTGCGCGGAACAGGTTGTCCGGGTCGAGGCTTCTCTTGAGGGCGGCCAGGCGATCGTAGTTCTCCCCGTACGCCGCTCTGACCCTGCTTGGGCCCTCATTCCCGAGGTTGTTCACGTACACCGACTCCTCGAGGTGTGGCTGCATCGCCTGGAACAACGCACTGGTCCATTCGACGTTGCGATCCGAGTCGGTCGTATCGGACCACTGCGACAGGATGAGGAAGTCGTACTGCTCGGCCCGATGGCGGAAGGCGGTGGCCGATGGGGCGATGCGGCTCGCCACTCCGTGCATCTGTTGCAGGCCGACGCCGCTGGCGGAGGAGGGCATCTGTGGGATGAACTGAATCAGGGTCTCGATGGCGCCATCGCTGAGATCGCGAAGCCAGCCAGACTTCCAGTAGTGCAGTCGACCGGAGGGAAATCCCTCGTCGCGAGCGCTCTGCAGCGCCGTGTAGGGCATGGGCTGGATGCTGTCGTCCACCGGCGACTCGGAAGGTCCGCAGCGGATGGAGCACCTGTTCGCCCTTGTCGGTCGGACCGCAATAGCAGACCACGATGGACACCGTGGGTTCCCCGGTCGGGGTCAGCGCGAGCGACACGGCTGTGGACAGCTCGTCGGCGCCGCTTTGACGAAGTCGTCGTAGAAACGCAGGACGTGCGGCGCTGTGCTCAGGGGGTACGACAAGGCGCCTGCGAGTACGACGTCGATCGGATGAAGTTGGTATTCGAAGGAGGTAACGACCCCGAAGTTGCCTCCGCCGCCTCGGATGGCCCAGAACAAGTCCTCGTTGTCCTGCGCGCTTGCCGTCAGCAGTTGCCCGTCGGCGGTCGCCACGTCGGCGGATATCAGGTTGTCGCAGGCGAGTCCATAGCGGCCGTTGAGCCAGCCCAATCCGCCGCCGAGGGTGAGCCCTGCGATGCCTGTCACCGACACCACGCCGAGCGTCGTTGCCAATCCGAACGCCTGCGTGGCGCGGTCGAACTCCCCCAGCGTTAGACCGGGTGCTGCCCGGACCGTCCTACTCGCTGGATCCACCTGGACCGACTTCATTCCGGACAGGTCAAGCATGACTGCGCCATCACGCACCGCGTACCCGGCGACGCTATGACCGCCCCCGCGTACGGAGAGTGGAAGGTCGTGCTGGCGTACGAACTCGATGCAGCGGACCACCTCCGAAGCATCCGACGGCCGGACCACGGCCAGCGGGCGTCGATCGATCATGCCGTTGAACACGGCGCGCGCCGCGTCGTAACCCTGGTCATCCGGGTAGATCACCGGTCCGTGCCGACCAGACCTGAGTTCCTGACGAACAGATCTCGCGATCCCTGCAACATCTACCGACATGGATTTGAGTTTCCTAGAGGTGCTCCATAAGCACAAACGAAGTTATTATTGGTATCCATCATGAACGCTACTAGCTCCGCCTGGCCTGGCCTGGAGATGCGGCACCTCCTCGCCTTGGTGGCCGTCGTGGAGACCGGCACCTTCAGCGCGGCTGCCGAGCAGCTGGGCTACACCCAGTCAGCGGTGAGCCAACAGATCGGCATCCTGGAACGCATCGTGGGCACGGCGCTGTTCGAGCGCCCAGGCGGCCGGCGGCCGGTGCAGCTCACGGCGGCCGGACAGATGCTGCTGGCCCACGCTCGGGCGGTCATCGCCCGGGTCAGCGCCGCCGCCGCCGACCTCCGGGCGCTGGCCTCCGGCGAACAGGGCGAGCTGCGGGTCGGGACACTGCCGAGCGTCGGCACCAAGATCCTGCCACGCCTTCTCGGAACCTTCCGCGCGGAGTGGCCCGGCGTCCAGATCGTGCTGCATGAATCGCGGGAGTCCGCCGATCTGATCCGCGCCGTCGAGACCGGCCAGATCGACGTCACTTTCATCGATATCGGCCCGTACGAGACAGGGTTGCTGCAGGTCCGCCGCCTCCTCGATGACCCGATGGTGCTCGTTGCGCCCGCGGGTGCACCCGAGGCAGGACGGCGTGCGGTGAGTATCGACGACGTCGCGCACCTCCCGATGATCGGCACCCGCAACCCCGGATGCCGGCAGATCATCGACAACGCCTTCCGCCAGGCGGCAGTCTTGCCGACCTACGTCTTCCGCTCCGACGACACCCCGACCATCCAAGGCCTCGTCGGCTCAGGTCTGGCCTACGCCGTACTGCCGCTCCTCACAGTGGACGAAAACGATCCAAGCGTTGCCGTCATCCCCATCCGACCCGAGCCCCCGCCGCGCCGGCTCGGGATCTCGTGGCATGCCGAGCGCCGGCCGCCAGTGGCCTTGCTGCCCTTTGTCAACACGGCAGCCGAAATCTGTCGCGACCTCCGGGAGCAATGGGCCGCGTCGCGTGCCGCGTGACTAAGCCGCAGCAAACCCTGCCCGACTGCACGCCGTTGCTGCCGCCTCCGATCGCCGAACCGCACCCGCGCGACGGTCAGATCGTGGTCACCTCGGAAAGCCCATCGATGGCCGCTACCTCTTCGCGGGTCAGCTCGATACGTGCCCCGGCGGCGTTGGCCACGATGCGTTCCGGCCGCGCCGATTTCGGGATGACGACGAAACCGTGCGCAACATGCCAGGCGACGATCACCTGCGCCGCCGTCGCCTCATGTTGCGCGGCGATCGAGACCAGAGTCGGTTCATCGAGGTTGCTCCTTCGAAACGGGCTGTACCCCTCCAGCACAACGTCGCGCCGTTCCAGGCCAGAGGCAACAGTTGGGTCGTAGAGCGCCGGACTCCAGCGGATCTGGTTGACCGACGGAACCACCCCTGTCGCCTTCGTCAGCTCATCGATCTGCTCGAGCGAATAGTTGCTCACCCCGATGGCTTTGGCCAAACCCTCCTGTTGAGCCCCAATGAGTTGCTCCCACACCTTCGGAGCCGCGTGTCCACCTGGCGGCCAATGCACAAGCCACAGGTCGACGAAGTCCAAGCCGAGCTTCGACAGGCTCTCCGATAGCGTCCGACGCTCCCGACCGGCATGTTCCGGTGGCAGCTTGGTGGTGACGAACACCGATTCGCGGGCCAGCCCCGCGGAGGCTAAAGCCTTCCCGATGCCCGCCTCATTGCCATACGCCGTCGCCGTGTCGATGTGCCGGTATCCCGCCTCCAGGGCGTGGCCCGTCGCCGCCACAGCATCAGCGTTGTCGATCTGCCAGGTACCGAATCCAAGCAGCGGCATGCGGCCGTTGGGCAATGCCGCGGCAGGCTCCGCGTAGTCGGTTGTGGTCATAGCCGCAAGCTAACCGGGCAAGCCGAGATCCAACCACCCGGGGCGCTGCATCCTCCCAAAAGCATTAGATCCGCCGAACACGGCCCAGCCGAAGTGCTGGATTCCTCCGGCCAGTGTGCGGTGTTCCTTGCTCTCGGAAGAGCGGCGGGCGGTCCCGAGCAGCTGGATGGTCCCCTCCGGGGAGAAGACTCCGAACACCGCCACCGAGCCGCTGCCGATGGCCTTTGGAGCACTTCGAGGTAACGGGTCCGTTCCTCAGCCGTCACGAAGAAGTGAAGCACCGCCCGCTCGTGCCAGATGGCGTAGCGGCGCTCGGGACGCCAGCCTGCTCGAGCATCCACAGGGACTGACTCCGGCGTACGCAGGTTGGTCCTGGACAGCAGTCTGCACGCTGTCGGCGGTCTGCCCGAGAACACGCAGCGGCGGGCGGATGATCGCTCCCGGCCGGTGAACCTGTACGGGGGCGAGCAAGGCCTGCGCCGAGCGATCGGCTCGTGGATCGTCGCCGAGGCGTCGATCTCGGTGGTGGCGCTGATCTCGGTGGTGGCGCTGCGCATCGGCTGGTTCCTCGAGCAGCGCCCCAAGGTCGACGACACACCGGCCGACGATGGATCGGATCGGCTACCGGCCGGTCGACGACGCCTTCCGCGACGATTGACCGGCTCCGCCGGCGGACCGCGTACGCCGACCGCTCAGCCCACCTGGGTTCGGGACGGAGGTGCTGGGTAGTTCGACGGTGGGATACGCCCTGACGCCGAGGAGGCTCGAATGCGAGCGATGGTCTACCGCGGGCCGTACAAGGTCCGGGTCGAGGAGAAGGACATCCCGCCGATCGAGCATCCGAACGACGCGATCGTCCGGGTCAGCCTGGCGGCCATCTGCGGATCGGACCTGCACCTCTACCACGGGATGATGCCGGACACCCGGGTCGGGATGACCTTCGGTCACGAGTTCATCGGCGTGGTGCACGAGGTCGGCTCGTCGGTGCAGAACCTCAAGCCGGGCGACCGGGTCATGGTGCCGTTCAACATCTACTGCGGCTCGTGCTTCTTCTGCGCCCGCGGCCTGTACTCCAACTGCCACAACGTCAACCCGAACGCCACCGCCGTCGGCGGCATCTACGGCTACTCCCACACCTGCGGCGGCTACGACGGCGGGCAGTCGGAGTACGTCCGGGTGCCGTTCGCCGACGTCGGACCGAGCATCATCCCGGACTGGATGGACGACGAGGACGCGGTGCTGCTCACCGACGCCCTGCCGACCGGCTACTTCGGCGCCCAGCTCGCCGACATCGTCGAGGGCGACATGGTGATCGTCTTCGGGGCCGGTCCGGTGGGGCTGTTCGCCGCCAAGTCGGCCTGGCTGATGGGCGCCGGCCGGGTGATCGTCATCGACCACCTCGAGTACCGGCTGGAGAAGGCGCGCACCTTCGCCCACGCCGAGACGCTACAACTTCACCGAGTACGACGACATCGTGGTGGAGATGAAGAAGACCACCGGCTACCTCGGGCGCGGACTCGGTCATCGACGCGGTGGGCGCCGAGGCCGACGGCAACTTCACCCAGCACGTCACCGCGGCCAAGCTCAAGCTGCAGGGCGGCTCGCCGGTCGCGCTCAACTGGGCGATCGACTCCGTCCGCAAGGGCGGCACGGTCTCGGTGATGGGCGCGTACGGGCCGATGTTCAGCGCGGTCAAGTTCGGCGACGCGATGAACAAGGGGCTGACGCTGCGGATGAACCAGGCCCGGTGAAGCGGCAGTGGCCGCGGCTGTTCGAGCACATCCGCAACGGCTACCTCAAGCCGAGCGACATCGTCACCCACCGCATCCCGCTCGAGCACATCGCCGAGGGCTACCACATCTTCTCGGCGAAGCTCGACAACTGCATCAAGCCCCTGATCGTCCCGAGTGCCGCCTGAGGAGTGCCGCGATGCCGTACACCGCCGAGAAGCCGCCGCTGGCCGAGACCAGCGATCAACTACGCGCTCGCATCCCCGGCTGGGGCGTCGACCTCGATCCGAAGGACCGGCCCGCGTTCCCGCGGGAACGCTTCGACCCGGCTGCGACCGGTGCCCACTGGGACTTCCCGGACCGTCAGCCCGAGAAGTGGCCGCGGGAGCGCTCGATCGAGCACAAGTTCCTGACGCCGGTCTTCGGTACGTCGTGCCCGCCGAAGGGTCTCTCCGGAGCCATCCGCAAGGTCGCCTACCGCCGCTACAGCGAGGGCCGCGCCGCGCACTGGCTGCTGCTGCTGGCGGCGGACCGGGTCGACGCCGGTGAGGCTCACCTGAAGTCGATGCTGACCCTGCGGCCGGACAACCCGATCACCGAGACCGGGGTGCTCAGCGAGTTCTCCCACCGCGGCATCGCCTCCCGGGTCGGGCAGAAGCGAGCCGACCTGGTGCACCAGCCGCTCGACCCGATCATCGTGGCCGGGCCGTGGCTGCTCGCCGGCGGGCTGATCTTCGTCGGCGTACGCGCGGTGCTGAAGGCTCGCCGCGGCTAGGGATTTCTGGCGCTGGTCGGGAGCTCAGTTGCCGGCGGCGATGTGCTTGGGCAGGTCGTCCTGGCGCTTGGGCCGCGGACCTCCCTCGGCCCAGGGCTTGCGCCAGTCCGCGGCCGGGAACGGATCGGCGAAGTAGAGAGTCTCGCGAGCGATCTTGTCGCCGTCGAACTGCATGATCTTGACGACGTTGACCGGGCTCCCCCCGTCGTAGGTCAGAACCGCTTCGGCGACCCAGAGGTCACCGCCGCCCCGAATCTCCTGGGGATGGAAGTCGAGCTTCGACGGGTACTGCTGCCGCCAGCCCTGAATGTTCTCTTTGCCCTGGAACCACTCACCCGACTGCGGGAACTCCAGCACCGCGTCGTCGTGGTAGAACACCGCGGCCTTGTCCTCGTTCGGCCCTCCGGTGTACGTCCACTGCTGAAGCAGCAGCTCCCGAACCTGGTCGTACTGCATGTCATTGACCTCCTTGTGGCAACTCCCACATTCTCCTGGAACGGAGCAGTAGCACCAGGAGCCAGATCCACCACGCCGTCCAGAGCGCGAAGGTGATACCGAGCATCACGTCCCGGACGAGACCGAGTCCGATGACGTTGGCGGCGACGCCCACAACTGCTGCTGCGGCCAGGGCCAGCGACAATCGGGATAGGCCGGGCCGATCCGCTCGGACAAGCAGCCCGATCCCCAGCCACCACGCGGCCACCAGAATGCCGTCCAGCACCTGCCAGATTGCGCGCCACACCAGCTCGAGCAGGACCGCGAACTGAACGGTGATCACCGCCTGATCCGCCGGCGCGGCTTCGATGTAGCGATGCATCAGCATCGGCCCGACCATCGCGAGCGCCACCGCACCAATACTTCCGGCCAGCACGTAGCCTCCCGCCGCTAGCGCCGACAGATCGGCGATCAAAGGATTGCGCGGTCGGAGCCACTGCCACAGCACGTACGCCAGGACACCGGTCGCCAGGTAGTAACCGATCAGGTCGAGGACAGACGCCCAGCGCAGCAGCTCCGCCGATGTTGCTCCAGCTCCCAGCACCTGCGATCGGATCGCGGAACCAGTCGAGGCGAAACTGAAACGCCGCGAGGAACAGCACGTTGCTCGCCATGCCGACACCGATCGACACGCTCAGCGCAGCGATTCCGGCAGTCCTCGGCGTCAACTGGCTGTGCCGATCACGCGCTCTCGCGCCGTGGCGGTCCAGGCGACCAGGAACAGCCAGGCGAGATTGTTGGCGAGCCAGAGGCGTTGCCACATGCCGATGTGGTCGCCGATCGTCTGAGAGATCAATGCCATCGATCCGGCCGCAAACGCAAGGCTCACCCAGCCCAACCACCGCGGCGGGGCGGATCTGCGACGTAGGGCGCCAACGGTCAAGGTCAGCATCGCCGCCAGGGTGAACAGTTGGTACACGCCGACGCTTGCTCCGTGTACGACGTCCACCCAATCCGCCGCCGGCGCATCGGAAAGGCCACATCGCGGGGGCCCATCTGGGCACGACTGGCGGAACCCCGCCACGACCGTCAACGCCACCCCGGCCGCGACGAGGAACGCGGCGCACAATTGTGCCCGCCATCCGGTCATGACCGCGCTTGCTGTGGCCAGATGAGCAGCCGCGTTGGCCAACAGCGCAGCGATGCCCAAGGCAGCCACCGGTGATCCGCGACTGGCCAAGCTCGAAATGTAGTCCTCGCGCGCGGAGTACCCGCTGACCAGAGCTCCAGCCCCGAAGACGCCGGCCCAGAACACCAGTACGCCGAGAACCGCCACGACTCTGGCGCCGCGCGACCTGGTCACACCTCGAAGGCTAAGTCCTTACGATTATTCGATGGCCAAGCAGCACGCCGTGTCCGACGCAACCCTGACGAAGGCGCTCGCCGTGTACGCCGGCATGGTCCGCCAGATCCTGAGCAATCCGCATCGCTGGCTGGGCAGCGATGAGGAGCCGTCTCCCGATGCCAGCCTGCCCGTCCGGGTCATTGACGCGGTGAGGGATCGCACCCTCGGCGAGACGACTCCGGGCTCACCGGAGTGGGCCCAGCGGCCCTTAACTGAACGGATCGACTGGTGGACTGACCGAATCGCCCTGGTAGGCGGCCTGTCCGCTGCCGCGCCCCGATTCGCGGGTGCGCTCGCCGACCGAGTGCCGCTTCAAGCGGCCCTCGGCACATCCGCCGCCGGAATCGCCGTCTGCGCTGTCGCCCGGGAGCACGGCAAGACGACCGCGGACGAGTGGATTCCCCTGCTCGCTCGGGTGCTCTTCAACCGTGAGCTTGCGCCACAGGCCGCGCCGGTCCCTGACCCCGAAGAATCCGAAGAACAGCTGGAGAATGCCGCCGCCGACACCAGCGAGCCGCCCAGCACGATGGACGTCCTCAGCGAAGTAGCCCAACGGGCCGTGCGGACCCTATGGCGGCTCGCCCGCACTCTTCTCAGCATCGATGACCTACTCGACGAGCGTCCCCGCGGGAACCTCTTCGCGCGTGCCCTCGCCAAGGTTCCCGTGGTCGGCCTTGCCGGCGGCTGGCTCGATGAACGTGGAGCCATCCGCAAGGCCGCCGAAGAAACCCAACAACTCCTCACCTCGACCTCTTCGTGATCGCAGGCGTCAAAGATCGGTGAATGCCGAACCGTCCGCTGGTTAGTTAGCGGCTGACCACTCGGCTCAACTGGGCAAAGGACAAGCTTCATGACCATGACCGACCTCGCCAAGCTGATGAAGAACCCACCGATCGAATGTCGTCCCGAGCTGCGCTGGTGGCTTGCAGAAGGGCTGCACACCGACGAATGCGGCATGAGATCGATGTCGCTCACTGGCTCGGTTTCGGAGGCGTGGAGTTCCTCGCCATGGACGAGGGCAACATCGACCACTCGTGCTATGGCTGGGGCTCAGAGGAGTGGGGTCAACGACTCTCAGATCACCCGGACGTCTCGGGGTCAGTGAGTACACCACCGCTCTGCATCTCGACCACGATCCGCAGCAGGGATACCGGTACGTGCTCGACCTCGGCTCCACCGCCGGGGGCCTCGGCTCAGTCCGGATCAACGACGCCGAGGCGAAAGGCTTCGACACCTCGAAGCCGGTCATCGACGTCACCGAGGACCTGCGCGCCGGCGACAACAGTGTGACGATCCGGGTCTCGAGCTCGCTGAACAACCGACTGCTGGCCCGGGGCTACTACGACCGGGTGCCCGACGTCGTCATGAAGTGGCACGGGATGGACTCGCGGATGCAATCCTCCACGGTGCACGATCACGGCCTGCTCGGGCCGGTGCAGCTGGTGCGTGAAGCTTGAGTCCCGTTGGCGCTCCACACGGTTGGCTCAGGCGGTGGCCACGTCAATCAGAACCTTGCCGACCGCACCATCCTCGACGGCCTGATGGGCGGCGGCGGTGTCGGCGAGGGCGAACCGGTGCAGTGGCAGTCCTGCATCCTCCCCGACGGGCAGGGCGCCGTCGTTGAGCGCCTGGGTCACGTCGGCCACGGCTTCGCGCAGCGCCAGGTCGCCGACGGAGTAGAGCAGCACGAACTGGTAGCGCATGTTCTTGATCATGTTCGCCCGGGTGTCCAGGCGGAACTCGTTGCCGCCGTCGTTGGCGTAGATGGCCACCGCCGTACGCGACTTCGCGACCTGGACGTCAAGCGCCGCGTTGGCAGCGATCGCGACCTCGACGATCAGGTCGACCCCGTCCGGGACGATCTCGGCGATGGCGGCCGCGGCGTCCTGCTCGCGGTAGTTGATCACGTGATGCGCACCCGCAGCCTTCGCGAGATCGGCCTTGGCGGGTCCGGACACGGTGGTGATAACGGTGGCGCCGGCCCAACGCGCCAGCTGGATTGCGGCGTGACCCACCGCCCCAGCGCCGCCAGCCACGAGCACGACCTTGCCCTCCAGGGCGCCCGGCTGCAGCCGGCGCGGTCCGTCCTCGGCCACCGTCAGGGCACGGTGGGCGGTCATGGCGGGCACGCCGAGGCTGGCCCCGATGTCGAAGCTGATGCCGTCGGGGAGCCGGACGACGCGTTCGGCGGGCAGGTTGGTGTACTCCTGTGCAGTGCCGGTCGGCCGTTGATGGCCGGCCAGATAGATCCAGACCCGATCGCCAACAGCCAGGTCGCTGACCCCTTCGCCGACGGCGTCGATCACACCAGCGCCGTCCTGGTTCGGTGTCACCTGGGGGAAGGGCGGTGGCTGGCCTGGACCTGACCCTCGTCGGGACTTCCAGTCGGTCGGGTTGACCCCGGAAACCACGACGCGTACGCGCACTTCTCCCGGGGCGGGCGGGACTGGGTCACGATCGACGAGGCGCAGGACGGACGGGTCACCGGTCTCGGTGTAGACGATTGCCTTCATTCCGGGACCAACCTACGGCCTTGCCCTAGTAGCCGGTGACCTGCGGCCAGTGGAGTTCGACACCGGCGGCGACCAACTGCTGCTGGAAGGCGGCGAGATCGTCCGTGCGTTCGTGGACCTGGGCGGAACGGATGCCTCGGTCGAGGCAGAAGGCGGCTAGGGTTCCGGCGACCTCGCCGAGATTCCACTCGACAGGGTGCAGCCGGTAGCAGCCGTTGGTGATGTGGGTGGTGCCGATGTTCTTGCCGGCGGCGATGAGATTGGTCAGCCGTTGCGGCAGCAGGGCGCCGAGCGGGATCTCGAACGGCGATGCCCCGATGTCGATGTAGTTGTCGCCGCCGGTCGAGGGGTGCAGGTCGATCCGGTACATCCCGATGCCGACCGAGTCGGGATAGCTCATAGCGCCTCGGTCTCCGCGTACGGCAAGGCAGAGGTCCTGCTCGACGACGGTTCGGCGGGCCAGGATGCGCCGGCTCTCCCGGACATAGGGGGCCATGGCGAGCCCGTCGGCGCCGCCGGTGATATCGCCGCGGAGTCTGAGCCCGGGGAAGCCTGTTCCGCCGTCGGGGCGTGGCGCCTCGGTCTGCATCCAGTAGAAGAAGCATCGGCTGAGATCGCGGGCACGCTGGAGGTGGTCGGCGGCGTCCGGGACGTCGAACACCGGGCCCTCGAAGTAGTCGATCATCGGCCAGTTCACCAGGGTGATGTCGCTGGCGTAGTGGCCGTCGACGAAGTTCTTCCGGGCGGCGATCCGGCGGAACGTCCAAAGCTCGAGGTCGCCGCCCTCCATGGTCAGATCTCCCTGGACGTCTTGCGGCTCGCCGTCTGGATTGGGCCTGAAGAAGCGGGTCTGGGGTTTGCGCGTACGCGGGTTCGGTGCAGTCCACGACAGCAGCGGCGCGCCCCAGAAGTCAGGCTGGAACGCGCGCCACCGGTCGTACGACGCCGGCTTGTCGATCGTGTGGTCTCCGTCGACGTCATCCATCGCGAAGCAGACCGAGATCGCCTGCATGTTCAGCGGCTGCGCCTCGTCCGGCGCACTCGGCTCGCCGGTGTCTTTGTTGGATTCGAAGCCGGTGACGTACTCGCAGCCGGTCAACGGCAGCAGGTCACCGGTCTCGGTCGCGTCGAGCACATAGTCGGCGGTGATCGTTGTCTCGTCGTGGGATCTGGGGTCGCAAACGGTCACCGAGGTGACCGCATCGAGGTCCATCGTCGCTGCAATCGGCACCGCGGGCTGCAGGATCTGCAGACGCCGCGATGAGCGATAGGGCGCCAGCATGGCGTGCAGGACGGCGACAGCCACCCTCGGCTCATGGCAAAGCCGGCTCACCGTGCCCGCGCCCGGGTTGAGCTCCTGCCATGCTCGGGCCCGCTCGGTCAGCGGATAGTGCTGCCGGTAGTAGCGGCGGATCCCCTCGCGAAGTTCGCGATAGCTACGCGTGACGCCGAACTGCTCAACCCACCGATGCTCATCCGGCGGAACCGCCTGGCTGGTCAGCTGCCCACCCAGCCAGTCATACTGCTCGGTCATGATCACCCGACGACCGCGCCGGACCGCCGCCAACGCGGCCGCCACACCGCCCAGCCCACCGCCGACAACGAGCACCTCAGTGTCGAACTCAGCCACCGCTCCTCCGGTCGGTCGGGCCGTCACCTCCAACTGCGGCCCCTGGCTTCTTGGTGAGAAGCATCGATACTCGCATGTCACAGGAATCCGTTCCGGTAATCGATATCCCTCTTTCGCACCCGTCACGCCCCCCGCCTGGGCAACCGCCGCATGACGAGCTCCGCGAGATCGCGCGGTTCGACCCGTGCGTCGTTGGCGAGCACGACGATCACGGCGGCTCGGGACGGCACGTACCAGAAGGTGGAGTGGGCGTACGCAGGGTCCGGATTGCCAGATCGCTCTGGGCCAGGCCCCAGCCGAGGGCGACGGTACGACGCGCTCGCAGGACGCGTGGAGCTCTTCACTGCACTACTTCCTGAAAGAGTGCCTGATCCTGGTCGTGCCGGTGATGGAGAACATCGACTTCCGCTCTCCACCTGGACCAGCGGGATAAATGTGGTTGATGTCCGTCGGCCATCTCACGATGATCCCGGCCATGCTCGCCGTCATGCTTCTTCGCTTCGACCACGACGCCGGACCTCGGGCGGCGACGTAGGAACGAGCGCATTCTTCGACCGCTGGGCGAGCTCCGCCCCGTAGGCCCGGCTCAGTCGGGGCCGGACGACGACCGCGGTCACGGCGGTCAGCACGACGACCGCGATCAGCATGGTGAGCCCACGGGCGTCTCCGTCGAGCAGCGTGGCGGCGAGACCGTTGTCGTTGTTGGTTCGGTTGAAGACGGTGTGCAGCAGGCCGACCAGCAGCAGGCTGTCGCCGGTTCCGCGTCGGAAGACCGCGAGCATAGGCCGGACCAGGAGGCCCAGTAGGAGATAGAGACCGAAGGCGGCGACGAGTGAGCCGGCCGTGACCGGTTCGTCGAGGAAGAACTGCAGCGGAAGGTGGATGGCGGCGAACGGGACCGCGGTGATCGCGGACGCAACGGCCCAGTTGTGCCGCTCCTCGAGCCGGGTCTGGAAGACACCAGTCCACGCCGCCTCCTCCCACAGATTGATGGCGACGAGATTGACGACCAGGAACCCGAGCTGGCTGATGATCAGCGAGGTCGCGTCGACCGGGCGAAGGCTGTCTCCAAGCAGCAGGGCCAGGCCGATCGTCAGGATGGGCAGCCCGAGCAGCACGGTCAGCCACCACCCGGGGTTGACTCGCCACCGCAGGCAACGGCGGAGCAGAGCGCGTACGCCAGCGCCACCGCCGGTCGCCCACGTCACGAACAGCGCCGCCGGAAGCAGGGCCAGCAGGATCACGGCGCCGGTGACCTCGTCGGGCGCGATGTGCAGCGCATCCGCCAGCCCGCCGCCCGGGATCACGCCGTGGTAGGCCAAGCCCCAGACGAAGGCCAACGCATAGGCGAGGGTGAAGCCGAGGACCAGGAACGTGGTGAGTGGTCGCCGGGCGGCCATTCGCCGCAGCCAGCCGTGGGAGGCTCGGGGTTCTACAGCGGAAGTGGTCGATGTCATGACGGATCCTCCTGTGTGCGCAGCCCGGCCAATCCGGGAAATGCGGGTCGTCTCGAGCGAGCGGTTGCCAGCGTGCGAAGTCCGAGCTGGCCTCGGGTCCGCCAGATGAGGACAACGGCGACCAGCGCGTACGCGGCGGCCATCAGCCACCACAGCGTCACAAAGCCGTTCTGGCCGACGAACGGCTCCAGCAGCAACCGGCCGGAGACGTTGACCGCGGTGTGGAACAAGATCGCCAGCAGCACGCTGCCGGAGCTGGTGTTGTAGACCCAGGCGAGCACCACGGCCTGAGCCGCGATCCACAGCAGGAAGGGAAGCGGCGGACGTTGTCCCGTGGGTTCGGACACGAGCAGCGGGAGGTGCCAGAGCGCCCACACCGTCGCGACCACGGCCGACGACACCAGCACCGTACGGCGCCGTTGCAGCTCGTCCTGGAGGAACCCGCGCCAGCCGACCTCCTCGAAGAGCGGTCCGCCGAGGACCGCGGTGGTCAGGAAGAGCAGTGGTATCCCCGACCAAGCGGACCAGTCGAACGCGTCACCGAGCGAGAACGGTTCCGTGACCCCGAACGCTACGGCGACCGCGCCGATGGCGCCGGCCATGAGGAACGGCCCGGCCAGCGCGATCACGTACCGCGGCCAGGGCACCCGCCAGCGGACAATCGCTCGGAGGAGGTGCGCCAGCTGACGACGTCCACCCGCGACCGCGGTGACCAGGACGGCCGCGATCATCGGGCCGATGGACACCATGGCGGTGCTGTCGGGGTTGAGCACGGCGAGCGGCCACGCCCACCAGGAGAAGGCGAAGGCAAGGACGAGGAAGACGCCGATTCGGTGACGCCCGATCCTGGGGAACATGGTGCAACTCCTTCGTCGGTGTGATCTGGGTGGAGAGCGACGCGGTGGGCGCAACGGGGCCGCGTGCTCCCGTCCCGGGTACCGGTGCCGTGACGGAGCACGCGCCGCGTCAGGTCATCGGAGCACCACCATGAGCAGCAGCCCGGTGAAGAAGACGGTCTGGACGCTGTGCACGCAGATGCCGATCAGCGCACTGCGATACCGGCTGGCGGGGTAGGAGATGAAGAACGTGTCCAGCGTGTTCGCGGGGATGGACCACGGCAGGTGCAGGTGGTAGACACCGAAGAGCACACCATTGACCAACCAGTCCCACCGGCCGAAGGCGCCTCGCATGCGAGGCAGCAGCAGGCCGCGGAACAGGAGCTCCTCACCGAGCACGGTGTTGAAGATCATCATGGTGACGGTCAGCGCGAACCATGGCCAGTTCCCGGAGAAGAACTCCTGGCCGGCGGCCGACTGCAGGAACAGGCCTTGGTCTCGGTGGACGGGAGCCGGGATCTTCGGCAGTGCCTCCTTCGCGGCCACCAGGAGAACCAGCGGGACGAGCACCCACCAGAGACGGCCTCCGCGGCGCCCCGTGCGAGGGCTGCGCGGCGCTCGCAACCAGAGCGCGTCCTTGACCACCGACCAGCGCAGAGATCCTTGCTCGCGGTGAACGGTGAGGACGACGAAGACGAACTGCCAGACCATTCCGACGGTGAGGCTGAGCAGGATGGCCCGGGGCCAGGCGCTGGGGCCCTCGAAGGTCCTCGCCAGCCATGGGGCGACGATCCAGGCGAGTGCGGCCATCGGCAATGCTGCCGCGGCCCAGGTGCCGAGAATCCGGCGGCGGGAGTACTGCGGCAACGGTCGCGAGTCGGCGTCGGCCGGCACGACTGCCGGTCCCGTCGAGTACGTCCGGGGTGTCGTGTCGGTCATGGCTGCTCCTTGCTGTGCGTCGTTGGTTCGATGCCTCGACGCTAGGAACCTGGGCCGGCGACCACATCGCCAGAAGGCTGGATTCGCACTCCCCCTCCAGAGCGATTTCGCCTCCTACCTAGGGAGGAGGCGACCAGTGAGATCGCGCAGTACGTTCACGACATGAGAAGCCGCTGGTCGCTCCCGCGGACGTATTGGCTCGACGCGCTGATCGTGGTGCTGACGACCACCGCCGTGCTCGAGCTCGTGTTCCGGCGCGACTCACCGAGAGCGCCGGAGACTCCGGTGTGGTTCGGCGTGACGGCCGTCGTGATCATGGTGCTCCCGCTCTTCGCGCGGCGACGCTTCCCGTTCGGCGCACCGGCGGTTTACTGGCTGCTGGCGGCCGGATTCTCTTTCGTAGATGGACGCCTGATTCCGTTCGTGAGCAGCGTGTACGCCCTCGGGATGACGACCGCTTTCCTGCTCGGGAACGTCCGCGATGCACGGCGAGCGCGGATCGGCCTGGCCGTCGTGCTCGGCGCGGCGGTGATCATCGTCTACAACCTGCCCGAGCACACCGCCAGCCAGCTCCTCTTCACCCCACTGGTGTTCGGGATCTCGTGGCTCGCCGGGTTCGCGCTGCGGGAGCGGGCCGTGCAGGCCGAAGCCGCAGAGGTACGGGCGGCCCAAGCCGAGCGCGAACGGGACGCCGTAGCCCGCATCGCCGTAGCAGAGGAGCGGACCCGGATCGCCCGGGAGCTGCACGACATCGTCGCTCACGCCGTCAGCGTGATGGTGTTGCAGGTCGGCGCTGTCCGACACGGGCTCCCCGCTTCGCTGGCCAACGACCGCGACACGCTGCGTGGCGTCGAGCAGGTCGGTCGGACTGCGCTGACGGAAATGCGTCGACTCCTGGCCGCCATGCGCCTCGATGGGGAGGAAGCCGAGTTCATGCCGCACCCCGGCCTCGACAACCTCGACTCTCTGGCCGACGAGATCGGCCGCGCCGGTCTGCCTGTCGTGCTGCATGTCGGCGGACAGCCGATTCCGCTGCCGCGTGCGGTCGACCTCTCGGCGTACCGGATCGCTCAGGAGGGCCTGACCAACGCGCTGAAGCACGCGCGGGCGACCAAGGCCGAGCTGACCCTCGACTACCGGCCCGGCGAGCTGCGGATCGACGTGCGGGACGACGGCGTCGGGGCCGCCGCGACCGACGGCCTCGGCCACGGGCTCCTCGGTATCCGGGAACGAGTGAAGATCTACGGTGGCGAGATGACTGCGGGCCCGGCACCCGACGGCGGGTTCGTCCTCACCGCGCGACTGCCGATCGGGGGTACGGAGTCATGAGCATCCGCGTCCTGGTCGCCGACGACCAGTCGATGATCCGCGCCGGCTTCCGGATGTTGCTCGCCAACGAGCCGGACATCGAGGTCGTCGCCGAGGCGAGCAACGGGCTCGACGCGATCGCGCAGGTCGCCCGCTTCCATCCCACCGTGGTGCTGATGGACATCCGCATGCCCGAACTCGACGGGCTGCAGGCGACCCGCCGCATTCTCGCCGCTGACGACAGCGCCCGGATCCTCATCCTGACGACGTTCGACCTCGACGAGTACGTCTATGAGGCGCTCCGCGCCGGCGCCAGCGGATTCGTGCTGAAGGACGACCCGCCCGAACAGCTCCTCGCGGCCATCCGGGTTGTTGCCGCCGGAGATGCGCTGCTGTCCCCGTCCATCACGAAGCGGGTGATCCGGCAGTTCACCCGGGTCTCTCGCCCCACTCCCCCCCGAGAGCTCGAGCAGCTGACCGAACGTGAGCTCGACGTCTTCCGCTCCGTCACGCGCGGGCTCTCCAACCTCGAGATCGCGCGAGAGCTCTACATCAGCGAAATGACCGTCAAGACACACGTCACGCACATACTTCAGAAGCTCGGCCTCCGCGACCGCGTTCAGGCCGTCGTGCTGGCCTACCAGACTGGACTCTTCGACGCCGACTCGCAATTGCCGAGCAAGGCCACTGATCCTCCAGCTCGCTGACCCAGATCGTGCGGGTGTGCTGGGTGTGCCTCTACGGCTGCTCGATCTGGCGGTGAGCGGTGCGGGACAGATGCTCGGGCGCCGTTGACGATCACGACGACTACCGCCGCGACCACAGTGAGCGCAACATAGATCAGGAAGGGCTGCGCCATCTGGCTGCCGAGCGGAGTGATGAGCAGCGTGATCGGCAGGTTGCTCGCTGCGTGGTACAGCACGACGATCAGCAGGCTGCCACCAGTGTTGTTGTACAGCCAGGTGTAGAACACGGATGAGACGACTGACCGCGACGACGAAGGGGACGTAGAGGCTGATCGGATGGCCCTCGCTCCCCCTCAGCCACAGCGGCAGGTGCCAGGGTCCCCAGAGGATCCCGATGAGAAGGCTGGCCTTCAGGGCACTGTGGCGGGCCTGCATCCGCGGTAGGACAAAGCCCCGCCATCCGATCTCTTCACCCAGAGCGCTGCCCGGGAAAATCATGAACGCGAACAGGAACAGGACGCCGAAGATGGTGTTGTCGACGACCGGGGTGTCCCCACCCATCAGGATGCTCACGCCGACCGCGAGTGGGACCAGCATGGCCAGGGCCAGCGCCGCCAGGTACCAGCGGAGCCCGATCCGGCCCTGAACCAGGCGCCGAAGCACCCTACGCACGCCGGGTCTTCCCCGGAGGAGGCCGATGAACACCAGGCCGAGCGTGGACGGTACGAGGGATCCCAGCAGGAGAAGGATGAATCCCACCGGGCCGGGGATGCTGTCGCGCAAGATGACCAATGGGGCCCAGAGCATCCACGCGATGGCGTAGGTCAGGACGTAGAAGCTGATCAGGGGGTGCCGCCGAACCAGGCTCTGGGTGTGAGCTGGGCGCGGGGCAACTGTGGTGGTGGACATCGAATCTCCTCAAGTAGTGGACAAGCTCAGCTGTGTGGTGGCGCCGGTCGAGGGCGCAGGCACGGGGGCAGGCGGTGTGCGCAGAGTCCGGATCGCCCAGATCGCTCTGGCCAGACCCCAACCGAGGGCGAGGACAGCGCTAGCAACCAGCGGGTACGCGAGATCGGGCAGTCCCATCAGCATGGCCGGCAGCGGCGCGCCGATCACTCGGGGCAGTCCGACCAGCACGAGCAGGGCCCACGACCAGCTCACGAGCAGGGGCAGGCCAACTCGGAGCGCGATCCGCAAGGCTCCGGTCGGGCGTCGCAGCGGGTCGGTGCGCCACCCACGGATGGTCCGCACGCTCCGGACCATCCCGACGACCTGGAGAACGAGGATCCCCAGGACGACGCCGTAGACCACCCACAGCGACCAGCTGGACGAGGTCGCGGGTGGCTCCTCGCCGATCAGCAGGCCGGCGACGCCGTAGGCGATGCCCGTCATCCGGCGCGAGCCGAAGAACTCGTCCGGCGAGTTCTCGCCGTTCTCCATCACCACGACGCCCCAACCGCGGTCGGGGATGAGAACGACGTTTGCGTGGGAGTCGAAGCCGCTGCCGTCGTGGGAGATCGCCGTGGTGCCATGGATCTGGCCCACGTCCCAGCCCATCGCGTACGAGACGCCCTCCAGGCCGGTGGGGACCCCGGCCCGCTGCAGCTCGGCCGCACCGGCGGGTGAGACCAGCGCGCTGGTGCCATGTCGGCCCTGGTTGAGGTAGAGGCTGAGGTAGCCGGCCATGTCCTGCGCGCTGGCGCTGATGCCCTGGGACCCCAGGCCCCCGCGATCGAAGGGCAGTTCGGAGGCGACCGGGAAGCCGTACCAGTAGCGGTGGCCCGTGGGTAGGCCGTTCGCCGCCGCCTCGGTCTGGGAGGTGTAGGAGTTGCCCATCTGCAACGGGTCGAAGATGTGCTGCTGGATGTAGGTCTCGTACGACTGCCCCGAGACGGCCTGGACGATCATGCCCAGGGTCCAGTAGTTGGCGTTGCTGTACTGCCAGGTCGTGCCCACCGGGTGGGTCAGTTCGGCATCGCTCAGCGCCCGAACCCGGTCCTCGAGGGCCGAGTCGTGGGTGTCCCCGCTGGTCGCGTACGCGTTGCCGGTCGCCTTCGACAGGCCGCTCACCTGGTAGAGCAGATGGCGAACTGTGATCTTGGTCGACGCGTCCGGATCGGCGACCTGCCACCACGGCAGGTACCGCTGCACTGGCGCATCGAGGTCCACCCGGGCTGCCTCGCTCAGCTGCATGATGGCCAGCGCCGTGAACGACTTGGTCACCGAACCGATCTGGAACGGCGTCTGCGGGGTCACGTCCGGTCCGGACCTTCCTGTTTGCCCGTAGCCCTGCACGTGCACGATCCGGTCTCCCTGCACGATCCCGAGCGCCAGACCGGGGATGCGCTGCGCATCCATCTCCGAGCGCACGTATCGGTCGATGGCGGCAAGGTCCGGGCGGTCGTCCGCGGCGGCAGGGGTGGACCCGAGCATCGCCGACGCGATGCCGCAGGCCACTGCGACCAGGAAACGGACGGCGATGGTTCGTGTTGGCTTCATGCCTTTGCCTCAGCTCTGATGGACGTTGTGACCTGGGCTACTTCTGGCTTGAGGGAGAGGCCGATCCAGCCGATCGCGATCGCCAGCGGGATCTGGTACGGCGTCGACAGGGCGAGCGGTCCGGCCAGCCCGCCGATCAGCAGCAGCAGAGCAGCGGCGCGGGGAAAGGCGCGGGAGCGGAGGGCGGCGACGCCCAATAGGGTCCAGCCCACCGAATACAGCCCGACCGTGGCGATGACGCCGACGAGCGCGGATCCAGATGGCGGCAGATCAAGAAACGCGGGCGCCTCGGCTGCGATCTTCGGGATCGCGTACGCCTCGAACCACCAGTCGCCGGCGACCATCACGGTGCCGAAGAACGCGATCAGGTAGCCGATCAGGCCGAGCCTGCCCAGGCGCGGCGAACTCGCGGGTGTAGATCGCGGTCAGGGCGAGCAGCAGGGTGCCCATCCCGAGCAGGGCGATGGTGTAGATCAGCGCGTACGCCGGCGTGGTCGCCCAGTCCGGGCCGAGCAGTCGGCCCCCGACCAGGCGCATGACCTGGCTCAGCACGATCAGGACCGCCGCGATCAGGCAAAGCGGGCCGGCCTTCTGGCCGATCGGTGAGAGCGCCATCGAGATCTCCCTCTTCGTGGGTGACTCCCAGCACATCGGTCGGCGCGGTCGGGGCCAATCGGGGTGGCCGCACGGCACGGGAGGGCATCCGCAGGAATCCGGCGGGCAGGTGTGCGGTCAGCCCCACTCGAGGATGGGAGCTGCGGGTTCACGCCCCACGTGGAGTCGACGCCAGCCTCGACCGTCCGAAACACACCACCACCACGATCGCGGCAATCCAGGTGAGAAGGACGTTCAGCAGCGATGCCGCTCCCGCCGATCCGACCGCGGCAGGCAGGAAGGCGGCGAGGTTGACGGCCGCATGAAACAGGATCACCACGATCAGGCTGCCCCGCGTCTGGTTGAACAGCCAGGTGAACAGAACGGAGAGCCCGATCGTCCAGCCGACGAATCCGCCGATGGCAAACGCCGGACTGGTGCCAGTGCGCAGGAGTTCGTGCTGCCCGGTGCCGGGCACGAAGTACAGGGGGATGTGCCAGAGTCCCCAGATCACACCGAGGAGGACGCTCGACGTCAAGGCAGTTCGGTGCTGCTGAAGCCGCGGCAGGGCGAAGCCGCGCCAGCCGAGTTCCTCGCCCAGCGGCCCGCCCAGAAACAGGATGCGGACGAACTCGACCAGCAGCACGCCGAGAACGCCGCCGGTGAGTTGGGGGGTTGGTGCGCCGAGCAGGGCCACCGAGACGGCGATGGCGATCGCCATCATGGCCAGCGGGAGGCCCAGTGCGACGGCCGACCAACCTGGCGACAGTCGCGACAGTGAGAAGCCGGCGAGCAGCTCACGAAACTGGCCGAGCCTGATGGTGAGCAGCACGGCGGCGATGCTCGGACCGGCGATCGCGATGATGTTGAGAACCGCGCCCGTCGTCGTTGTGATGGGGAGGGCCACCGCCGCCAGGCCGAGCCAGAGCGTCCAGGAGATCGCGAACGTCAGGACGAAGAACGCGGGGAGCTGGTACCGCCGCACAACCAAGGCTGCGGACCTTCGGTCACTCACGTGTTCGATGCCTGGCGTCGGCGCAGCGCGAAGTACGCCAGAACAGTTCGCACGATGCCCCAGGTCAGCGCCAGCAGAGCACTTGCCACGATCAGATAGCCGAGGTCGGGCACGATCAGCATGGTCGGTCTCAGGGGGTAGGCGACCTGCGGGAAGACGAGCAGTAGGCCGAGTCCCCAGCCGAGGTACGCGACCAACGGCAGCCCCACGCGCAGCGCCATCGCCCACGGTCCTTGCGGTCGGCTTTCCGGCCGGGTACGCCAACGCCGCAGCAGGACGAAGAAGCGGCCGATGCCGATCAGCATCAAGACGGTGACGACAGCTACGAGCAGCGTGGCGGAGGCCAGCAGCGGATGGTGCGGCATCGGCACCTCGGGCGGCGGTTGGCCGTGGAGCAGGTTGATCACCCCGCTGCTCAGCCCTTGCAGGCGTCCGCCGTTGAGGTTGAGCGAGTCGAAGTTGGTCAAGATCACCACTCCCCACCGATCCTGGAGGTCCATGGCCAGGTCGGCGTAGAAGTTGGCGTTGGTGCCGTCATGGCGCACCACCGGCACGCCGTTCACCGACCGCGATTCCCAGCCCATGCCGTAGAAGATGTCCTTGGTCCCCTCCCGGACCGCCGGTTGGTGCATGGTGGCGATTCCGTCGGGTGAGACCACTGACCGGCCCTCGTACTGCCCGCCGTTGAGTTGCATCCGCAGGAAGTGGGTGAGGTCTTCGGCGCTGGAGATGAGGTAGCTGCTGGGCATCGCCGCTCGCGAATACGGTGCCTCGAACGGCCTGGGGTAGCCGAACCAGGAGCGATGGCCGGTGGCCAGCCCGTCGCGTTGCGCGTCGGCCTGGTTGGTGTAGGAGTGGCTCATGCCCAGCGGCGCGAAGACCTGTTCGGCGATGTAGGACTCGTAGGACTGGCCGCTGACCGTCTGCACGATCAGTCCCAGCACGTCGTAGTTGGCGTCGGTGTACTCGAACACCTCGCCGACGCCATGGGCGAGCTGCACGTTCTCCAGCGCGCGCACCCGGTCGCTGAGCGCTTGATCGCTGATGTCGTTGCTGAGCATCGGCCCGAACGCGCTGTCCTCCGGCAGGCCGCTGGTGTGGTGCAGCAGGTGCCGGACCGTGATCCGTGCTGAAGCCGCCTCGTCGGCCACCCGGAATTCGGGGAGATAGCGCCGTGACCGGCGCATCGAGATCGATCTTCCCCGACTCCACCAACTGCATGATCGCCAGCGCGGTGAACGACTTCGACGCCGACGCGAGGATGAACGGCGTCTGCGCCGTGACGGCTCGACCATCCGGGCCGGCCTCACCGAAGCCCCGAAGGTGCACCACCTCGTCGTTGTGCACGATGCCGAGCGCCAGGCCCGGGATGCGCACCTCCCGCATCTCCTGCTCGACATAGGCGTCGATGCTGGCCAGATCGGGAGCAGGGTTCGCTGCGGCGGGTCACGAACGATGGAAGGCGACCAGGCAGATCGGCTCCCAGGAGGATGGCCAACCAGCGACCGATCGGTGAGCGCGCCATCGAGATCTCCCTCTGGGTGGGCTGACTCCCAGCACAGCGGTCGGCGCGGTCGCGACCAATCGGGGTGGCCGCATGACGTGTGCGGCCAACCCCACCGGGGAGGGAGGTCAGGCGCCTATCCCGATGTGGCAACCGCGAGCAGACTGATGAGATGAGCGCTTGGCCGCCGCGCGGACGGTGGCGATCGCTCGCTCGCGGACTGCCTGAGCATCTCCTCGTCCTGGCCGGTTTGATCGCGTACGTCGGCGCGGTCTACGTCGCGATCGTGGTCGTCGGGGGCCGCTTCCTGGGAAGCTCGGACGCGCCCAGCACCCTGCTGTCCGTAGTAGCCACGGCGATCGTCGCGGTGGGGTTCGAGCCGGTCCGACGGAGGCTGCGGACATGGGCGAACCGCTTGTCGGGTCGTCCGCACCCGCTGCCGTACGACGTACTCGCCCACTTCGCACCGGACAGTGGGGCCTCGGCGCAGGACACGCCGGCGTGGATGGCGAAGGTTCTCGCTGCGGGGGTGGGCGCCCGCCGGGTTCAGGTGTGGCTGCTGGCCGGTGGTCGGATCAGGCTGGCCGCGGTCCACCCCGAGACCGACAGTGAGCCTCCAGCCCCACCCGAGCTATCCGACGATCCGGTGCCGGGCCGGCACGTCCGGGCCGTCCGGCACCGAGGCGAGCTGCTGGGCGTACTCGTCGTCGAGGAACGCGAGGGTGAGCGGCTGACGCCGGTGGAGGAGGAGTTGCTGGACAGCCTTGCGGCGCAGGCGGGTCTGGTGCTGCGCAACCTGGGGCTGACGGCCGACCTGCACGACCAGCTGGTCGCCGTCTCGGCCCGGGCCGACCTGCTGCGGGAGTCCAGACGCAAGGTCGTCGCCTCGGAAGACGCCGAGCGCCAGCTTCTCGAGCGCGACATTCATGACGGCGCGCAGCAGCAGCTGGTGGCCCTGGCGGTGAACATCCGGCTGGTCCAGAGCCTGCTGCCGCACAGCCCGCGCCAGGCCGCTGAGCTGCTGGAGAGTCTTGATCAGTCTGTCCAGCAAGCGGCGGCCGACCTGCTGGAGGTCGTGGGCGGTCGGCCGCGGCTGCTCGCCCAAGGAGGGCTGACGGCAGCCCTGCGCGCAGCGGCCGACACCAGTCCGGTACCGGTCGAGCTCGTCAGCAGCGGGCTGGGACGCTACCCGGCGGAGGTGGAGTTGGCTCTCTACTTCTGTTGTCTCGAGGCGTTGCAGAACGTGGCCAAGCATGCGGCCGCCCAGGCGGTCCTGATCGAGCTGCATGGCGGCGAGCGGAGCGTCACCGCGAGTGTTCGCGATGACGGGCGGGGCTTCGACGTGTCGGGACCGAGCGAGGGCGGCCTCGCGCACATGGCCGAACGGATCGGGGAGGTGGGCGGCGCCCTGTCGATTCGCTCGGAGCCCCGCGACGGGACGACCGTGCGGGCCGAGGTTCCGCTGGCCGCGGGGGTGCTCACGCCGTGAAGGCGTCCACCGCGAAGCGCCTCGCCTGGTCGCTGTTCACCGCAACCGCGGCACTCGCGATCGCGCAGGGCGTGCTGGTCGTCTCCGGTTCCACCCCGCTGGTCGACCCGGAGGGCGGACTCAACTCGTTCCCGCTCATCACGGTGGGGTGTGTGCTGGGCGCTCTGGTCGGCGCCATGGTGGCCACGCGACAGCCGCGCAATCCGATCGGATGGCTGTTCCTGGCGGGTCAGCTCGGCACCGGGATCGGCCTGGTGAGTCAGGCGTACGCCTCCCGCGTTCTGCAGGACGGCGCGCTCGGCCCGCCGCTGGCAGGCCAGCTCGCCACCGTGGTGGCATCGGCCCTCGGTGCCAGCTGGGCGCTGGCGGTGCTCGCCGCGGTGTTCCTGCTGTTTCCGGACGGGTCCCTGCCGTCGCGCCGGTGGCGGGTCGTGCTGTGGGCCCTTCCGGTGCCGCAGGTCGCTCTCCTGCTGAGCACCCTCCTCGTGGTGCCGATCGACTCGATCACCCGCGCCGATGAGTTGAGCCCGCTGGTGTCGACGGTAGGACCGATATCGGCCCTGGTCAGCGTCCTGCTGCTGTTGCTCAGCCTGGTCGCGCTCGTGCTCCGACTTCGACGCTCACGCGGGGAGCAGCGCCAGCAGTTGCGCTGGATCACGGCCTCGGCGTTCGCGCTGGTCGCGGGCTTTGCCCTGGCGAATCTGGCCGGGCTCGGCACCGGCCCTGGCCGGGTGTGGGCGGTGGTTCCGCTCTTCCTCGCGTACATCAGTGTGCCGATCGCCGCGGGCGTGGCGATCCTGCGCTACCGCCTGTATGACATCGACCTGGTGATCAACCGTGCCGTGGTCGGTGCTGCCGTGGTCATCTTCGTGACCCTCGGGTACGTCACCGCGGTGGTCCTGCTGGGGGCGCTCGTCGGCGGCCGGGTCTCCGAGCAGTACTGGGCATCGGTGGTCGCGACCGCCCTGGTGGCGCTGGCGTTCCAGCCGCTGCGGCGTGGGGTGCAACGGCTGGGTGACCGGGTCGTCTACGGACGCCGAGCCGCCCCGTACCAGGCCTTGGCTGACCTGGGCCGCCGCCTGGCCCAAGCGGTCTCGCTGGAGCAGGTTCTGCCGGGCATCGCTGAGGTGTCCGGGCGCAGCATCGGCGCTGCGCAGGCCACCGTTCGGCTGGCGGTGAGCGGGAGCGACGACGTCGTCGCACACTGGCCGACGCCGCCGGCGCCCGACCGCCCGGCCGGCAGCGCGTATGCGCAGCCGGTGTGGGAAGGCGGCGGGCAACTCGGCGAGATCACGGTGCGTATGCCGGCGGGACGGCAGGTCTCCGGCACGGACAAGATCCTGCTAGCGGACATCGCCACCCAAGCCGGGCTGGGGATGCGGTCTGCCCAGCTCGCGGCACAGCTGCGAGTCCAGGTGGATCAGGCCGGCGCGCAGACCGAGGAGCTCGAAGCCTCCCGGCTTCGGCTGCTGGCCGCCCAGGCATCGCAACGCCAGCGACTGACCCGGGCGGTCAACGCGGAGGTACTGCCTCATCTGAGCCAGCTCCGGGTCGAGATCGCTCGGGCATCGGGCGTGACCGACCCGGCCGCGGCGAGTGGGCTGCTGGACTCGGCCTCGGAAACAACCACCCAGGCGTTGGAGGCGCTGCGAGACATCGCCCGCGGCGTCTTCCCT
>CAVQCQ010000005.1:0-578910 GCA_963711015.1 uncultured Actinomycetota bacterium | reverse complement strand
CCGGGGAAGGAATCCGCCGCGGAGCGGGGCGAGGGTGGCACCGTCCACGGCGCACGCCGAGGTTCGCCGCCGCCGCAATCACCCGGCCGTCCGGCGAGAACCGCGTCACCCCGTCGCCGTCGAGCCGCCGCTCGCCGAGGAGGTTGCCGGAGGGCACCTCCCAAGGCGCAACACGCCGCTGACGTCACGGGCCGCCACGGCTCGACCGTCCGGCCGGAATCGAGTCGATTCCCAACCACATACCCTGGGCAAGCATAGTGCACGCGGAAGACCACAGTCCCGGACGCGACCTCCCAGACCACGAGTTCGGGGTTCTTTTTCCAGTCGGGCACCTTGATGGCGATCAGATAGCGGCCGTCCGGACTGTAGGACACGTTCAGGACGATGTCGTCGTGGCTGGAGTGCCGGGCGGACTTCTTTCCCCGCCCGCCAGTCCCAGAGTTTGACGAGTCCGGCCGGCCCGTAGTCGCCGGCGGCGAGGGTGGTCCCGTCGGGGCTGAACGCGACCGTCGCGACGAAATTCGTGTGCCGCAGCACGTCCGGCCGGCCGCCCGGTGGCCGTCTCCCAGACGCGGGCAGTGCCGTCGAAGCTGCCCGTGGCGAAGTGGCGGCCGTCGGGACTGAACACGACCTCTCCGGACCATGGCGGAATGACGAAGGCTCGCCTCCCGGACGGCCTCGGTCGTCGCGTCCACGATCCGGACGTTTTTGCTTTGATTGCTCTCCCGCTCCGACCACCCCTCCGCTCCCCGGTAAAACGACCAGAGGGACCGCCATCGTCCCGCGACGGAGTCGAACCCGGCAAATTGGAAGTCCAGCTTGCGTTCCGGTTGCCGTGCCAGCTCGTGGAGCGGGGTTCGCGGGCCGGCTGTGGGGCCGGGGGAGCCACCCAGAGTCGCCCGTCTCGATGACCGCCTTGGAAATTGGGCTCCCAAGTCGCCGTGAATCGCCCGTCCGGGCTCGGCGTCAAATTGAACTTCGTCCATCCCGGGTGAGCGAAGCGGACGCCTGACGGCCGGGGCGGCCAGGCCCCGGTGTCGAAGACCCCGGCCCTCATTCTGGGAGATGACGGATCGGCCGTCCGCCGACGGGCTTCTGAGCATGCCGCGAAACGGGCTCGGGACGCCGGGACCGAGGACGCCGGGTTCGGTGGCGGACCAGCGGTGAACCTTGTCGTCCTTGATCGCCGGTTCGCATGTTGTTCTGGAAATGCAGGGTCCAGCATCGGACTCCACCGCGGGGAGTGCCACCCGGATCGGCGGCTCGTTTCCCGCGACGGCGAACGTCATCCCCTGAACCGGTTCGTCCGGCATGAACCCAGGCCGTCACGGTTTTCCCGTCGGGCGAGAGGCCCGGTACGTGTCGGGCGACACGTTCGCGGTCAGGAGGTCGCGCTCGGCGTTGACCGGTACCTTCCGGGCAACGCTGCCCGTCGCCGCCTCCCACACCACGATCGACTCCGTTCGCCACCGCTGGGTCCGACTCGAGTCCTGAATACCACTTCCGTTCTCCGGGTGCAGTCCCCAGACGGCCCCGACGAGGTACCGCCCGTCCGGGGTGATCACGAAGTGCATGACAGGCCCGCTGCTCGGGATCGGCGGCTGGATCGAGCGGCCCGACGTCGGGTCGAAACGGTGAACGCCCCACTGTTTGGCCACGATATCCCGGCTGGTCGACGCCACCCAGAGGCTCCGGGCGTCGGGCGCCAACGCCATCGGCTCAAACATTCCGAGACCGAGTGGGATCTTAAACTTCGGGCCGACCGGCCGGCCGGTGTCGGTCCGGAAGCACTGGACTTCGTCCGACCCGACGGCCATGGCGATCATTTCGCCGTCCGCGGAGTAGGCGACATCCGCGTATTGGCCCCCTCTCAGCCAGATGTGTTCCAGAGCCGGCACGGTCTCGGCCCAGGCGGACAGGTTCGCCCCGAATCACCCGTTCGAGCGGGGCCGTCTCCGGGTCGTCGGCCGGAAGCGTTTTAAGTGCCTGGACGAACAGGTGCAGCGCCCGGGCCGGCTCCCCGCCGCGGGCGTCCTCGATCCCCTTGTCGAGGAGCAACCCGGCCGCCTGGCGGGCGGCGGCGTTGCGGGTCTTCATGGAATCGTCGCGGGCTTTCTCCGCGTCGTCCGCGTTCCGACGAGCCGCGTCGCGGGCGATGGTCGCTTCCTTCTCCCGCAATGCTGCGTCGCGGGCGAACCCGTCGGCCCGCCACCAGAGTGCCGTCGACACGACCGACCCGGCGATCAGACACAGGAACAACGCCGCGACCAGCCCGGCCGTGGCCGGCCGCCGCCGGGCCCATCGCCACAGCCGGCGCCGGCCGACACCGGCCGGGCGAGGACCGGCCGGCCATCGAGAAACCGCTGCAGGTCCTCGGCCAGGGCCGCGGCCGACGGGTACCGGTGGCCGGTCGCTCCTTGGCCATCGCTCGAGAACGACCGTCTCCAGGTCGCACGGCGCCCCGGTTCATCCGCCGCGGCCGGGGCGGGGCGGGTGGGATCCGGTCGATCAGCTCGGCCCGGTTCGGTCTCGGTCCTCGAACGGCGGCCGAGCGTCAACAGCTCGTACAGCGTGATCCCGAGCCGAGTACACGTCGCTCCGGGCGTCCGACCAGCCGGCGAACCGCTCCGGGGCCATGTACCGCAGGGTGCCCACGAGGTCGCCCGTCTCCGTCAGCCCGTCCGCCTCGTCGGTCTTGGCCAGCCCGAAGTCGGCCACCCACACCCCCCGTCCCGGTCCAGGAGCAGATTGGACGGCTTGATGTCCCGGTGCAGCACCCCCTACGCGTGGGCGTAAGCCAGGGCCTCGGCCACCTGCACCCCGATCCGGGCCACGCTCTCCCAGTAAGTGGTCCCCTTCCCCGACCCGCCGCCCGCGGCGGACGCCGAATACCCCCGGGAAGGTAGACGCCCGACGTATTGCAGGGCGCCGACGAGCCGCGGTCGGGCCGGGCTAGCGGGGCCAGGGTCGGGGGTGCTCCCACCGACCGATGTTTGCGAGAGGGCGTTCCGACCGGGGCTTTCCACCCCCTCGGTTCCCGCATCGTCCTGCCGCAGGAGCGAACGGGCGAGCACGGTCGGCGCGCTCAGGGCTGCCTGCTCGCTGGTCAACGGCTTGTTCGGTTCGGCGGTGCGACCGCCGGCCGGCAACCGGCCGAGTTCGTCGATGACGGCGTCCAGTCCGAGGCCGGGGATGAACTGCATGACGTAGTAGGGGGTGCCGTCGTGCTCCCCGAACCCGTGCACCGGGACGATGTTCGTGTGGTGCAGCTTGGCCGCCGCCTTCGCCTCCCGCTCGAACCGCCGCTTCTTCGTCAGACCCGGAACACCTCGGCGGGCAGCAGCTTGAGGGCGACCCGCCGGCCGAGGGAGAGTTGCTCGGCCTCATACACCACCCCCATCCCGCCCCGGCCCACTTCCCGCAGCAG
This sequence comes from uncultured Actinomycetota bacterium, assembly GCA_963711015.1. Lineage (GTDB taxonomy): Bacteria > Actinomycetota > Actinomycetes > Propionibacteriales > Propionibacteriaceae > Microlunatus. Next base: position 575,483 of record CAVQCQ010000005.1, on the reverse strand, counting down.
TTGGAAGTCGCCCAGCAGGGTCACCGGTGCCATGTGCAACTCCTGTACGGCCAGTTCGGGGCCGGCGTCGGCATTGGCCCGCTCCAGCTCGACCAGGGCGGGGAACAGCGACCGGATGTCGTCGGCCAGGTCCAGGTGCCGGGCGAAGTACTCGTCGAGGTGCGGACGCTCCCCGTTCCGCTGGCGGGCGGCGGCGAACTCGTCGGCCAGTTGGTTCAACAACACGTCGCGAACTTCGCTCGTATCCGCCATGTCGATTCCCCTCGGAGCCACGGCCCGGCAGCCGACCGCCGCTATTGCGGCTTCTCATCCGCCATCTTGAGCAACGCCGCCACGTCGACCCACAACTGCGAGAACGCCGTCTGCTCCTCGACCGGGAGTTTCACCAGCGCCGCCGAATCGCGGATGCCGGCCAGGTCGGCGTCCTGCCGCCAGTGACTCAGGGTCCGCACGATGATCGGGCGAGTCCGGGACGGGCCGAGTCTTCGAGAAGCTTGGCCCCAGTACGTCAGGTCCGCCTTGAGCCAGTTCGAGGGCTTGTCGGCGGAATTTCGCTTTCGCCGCGTCATCGAGCGGCGCGTCCAGTTACGGCCTTGCCCGGCGGCGGAAAGAGTTGCCGCACACGCGGCGATGTACCGGCACCCCGTCGGGAGGTCGTCTTTCACCAAGGCCAAGGCATCCGTCAGCTTCCCGGCCCGGATGTAGGACTCCGCATACCAGGCGGAGGGTAGTCCTCGCCGCGTGCGGTCCCCGCGGCGACCGCTTCGGTCGACGTAGGGCAACGCCCGCGGCGTCGCATCTCTTCGAAGCCGCGCGTCGCGTCCAGATCCAGATCTGACCATCGCTACTCGCGCGCCGCCAGTTGCACTCCGTCGGGTGCCACGAGACGTCGTGGAACATCCCGGTGTTGCCACGGAGCACGAACGCCTCCTCGCCCATTCGCGGATGCCCAATCGCGTACCGAGTTCTCGATGCTCGCCGATGCCAGCCGGTTCCGTCCGGGCTCCAGACGACAGCGTCCACGAAGTCGTTGTGGCCGCGCATGGTCGCGAGCTTCTGACCAGTCTCCGCGTTCCAAGCCATGACGAGGCGGTCGCCGGAGGCCGATGCCAGTCGCTTGCCGTCCTGGCTCCAGGCCACCCATGACCCAGTACTTGGTGACCGTGCATTCGAGCAAGTTCGGCACCACGAATCGGATCCCACAGCTTTACGAGCTTATCCTTTCCCCCGGAAGCCAGGCGATCCCCTTCAGGACTCCAGGCCAGGGTACACCCCGGGCCCCAGCGAACGCGACCTTGATGGGCCTTGAACGAATGGACCTTCGGCGTCTACTTCAGCCCCTCGACCACGCGAATCGTCCCGTCCTCCGACCCGGCGGCCAGGCGGGTACCGTCCAGGCTCCACGCCAACGACCAGACCGACCCACGGTCGGCGGGCAAGGCATAAATTCCCGGCCGTTGGCGGCGTCCCAGACCTTGGCCGTGCCGTCCAAACTACCCGACGCCAGGTGCGCACCGTCGGGGCTCCACGCCAGCGATCGGATCAGCCCGAACTGCTGCGAATTCGGCCTTTATCGTGTCCCTGGATGGCCAGAACCTCTTGCGCGTGGCCGGGTCCCAGATCCGGACCTGGCCGTCGTCGCCGCCCGAGCCAGCCGCTTGCCGTTCGGGCTCCAGGCCACAGATGTCGCCCGCACGCGTGACCCGGCAACACGGTCGACTCCTGATCGCGGATCGAGTTCCAGATCCTCACGCTGCCGTCACCGCCCCCCGAGGCCAGGCGGCTGCCCGGCCCCATGCGAGTGAGGCGACAATTCCCGATGCCCACGGAGCGTGAGGTCCTCACGGCCGGTGGTCGCGTTCCAGATCTTGACCGATTCGTCGATGCTGCCGGTCGCCAGTCGCTTCCCGCCGGCTCCCACGCGACTGAAACGACCTCGTGGCCGTGCCGAAACGGGCCGAGAACCATCGTCTCCGAGGCGACCTCCCAGACGCTCCGCCGTGAAAAGTCGTCGCTCGTCGAGGCGAGCCGGGTGCCGTCGGGACTCAACGCCAGGTGCGTAGATCTAATTGACGTGGCCCCGCAACGTCACCACCTCGGCGCCGGCCGCGAATGCCCGAGACGGTCACCGTCCCGTCGCGTGCCCGGAGGCAAGGAGTTTGTCGTCCGGACTCCAGGCCCCGGTCGACCTCCGCCCGGATGGACCACCTCCACGGTCAATCGACCCGAGTTGACATCCCGAATCCGGATCGCACCGTCCGATACCCCAGGAGGCGACCGCGCGTACCTCGGAGCTAAACGCCACGGACCGGACCGGGGACTTCTGCCCTCGCGGAACGTCGATGTCCCGCCGGTGCTGGCTCCCACGTGAACCGTTCCGTCGTGAATCCCGCGGCCAGCTGACCGCCGTCCTGGGCATCCAACCGAGCCACCGCGGCCCGCCACCAGTGGCGTCGTATGGCGCTGGCCCGTTCAGAATCCAGTGTCGTTCGTTCCTGGTCGACATCCCAGACGCGGATCGAGCCGTCAGCCGTGCCCCTCGGCGAGTCGCCGGCTCGCCAGGTGCCACGCCCACGGTACTGGGCCGACTGCCCCGCCCTCGGTCATGGTCCTCAGGTTCTGGTACGGGAGCGAGTATAAGGTAGAACCCACTCCCAACCGCGGCGGTCGGACGACTGTGCCCTTGGCGCAGCCCAGTTGGCGAGCAACTCGCGCATGTGCGACAAGCCGCGGTGGTCCCGCCACGCCTGTTGGGCCAGGTGGTCTCCGCGCTGATCGAGGTTCCGCTGGGCGACTTCGGCCTCGTTGTCGGCCCGCTTGCTCGCGGCTTTCGCGGCCGCCTCGGCCGCGCGGGCTTTCGTCAGGGCTTCTTCCGTCTGCCGCTTGCTGTCTTCGGCGGTCTTTTTCGCCCGTTCGGCCCGTTCGCGTTCCTCGGCCTCCCGTTCCTGAGCGTTGACGGCCTGGAGGCGGGCCGTTCGTTCGTCCAGCAGCCGCCCTGCACCTCGTTTTTTGGCCAGACTCGCCATGTGGCCGGCCCACGAGCAAAGACGCAACAGTCGCCAACACCAGCACCGCCGTCAGCACGCCACCCAGTGCCGCGATGCCGGGTTGTGACGTGCCGAGCGGACGTAGCGCTCCAGTGGGTCTGGCGTCGGGCCTGGATCGGTCCGTCATCGATGAACCGTTGCAGATCGGTGGCTAATTCCTCGGCCGTCGCATAACGTCGCGAGGGCTCGCGCTGCGATCGATTTCTGAACGATCGTAACCAGGATCGCGCGCGAGATTTCCCGCCTCACCTGCCGAGGGGCGTCGGTTCCCCGGTGGTAACTTGCTTGACGAGCCGTGTTGCGATCCTTTTCGTCGAACGCCGGCCGCAGCGCCAGCAGTTCGTACAGCGTCAGCCCGAGCGTACACGTCGCTGCGCGGCGTCGGACCGTGCCCTCGAACGCCTCCGGCGGCATGTACCGCAGCGTGCCAACGACGTCGCCGGTGTGCGTCAGGTTGTCCGACTCGTCGCGCCTTGGCCAGCCCGAAGTCGGTCACCCACACCATCCCCGCGGCGTCGAGCAGCAGGTTAGCCGGCTTGATGTCGCGGTGCAGCACGCCCTGCCGGTGGGCGTACGCCAGTGCCCCCGCCACCTGCACCCCGACCCGGGCCACGCTCTCCCAGTAAGTGGTCCCCTTCCCCGACCCGCCGCCCGCGGCGGACCCGGGACTGCCCGGGCAGGTGGACGCCCCGAGGTACTGAGGGAAACCGACGAGCCGCGGTCCGATCGGAACATGGAGCCGGGCTGGGTGTGTTCCCGCCGGCCGATGTCATCGCGAGGGCGTTGCCGGCCGCTGCTTTCCGGCCCTCGGCTCGTCGTCCTCCCCCAACAGAGACCGGGCGAGGGCGGCGGATTAAGGCTGTGCGTTCGCCGGTCGGCGGCCGGTCCGGCTCGAGCGTGCGGCCGACTTCATCGATGACAGCGTCCAGCCCAGGCCGGGAATGAACTGCATGACGTAATACGGCGTACCGTCGTGCTCCCCGACCCCGAGCACCGGGACGATGTTCGTGCTGGTGCAGCTTGGCCGCCGCCTGCGCCTCCCGCTCGAACCGCCGCTTCTTCGTCGGGTTCACGGAACACCTCGGCGGGCAGCAGCTTGAGGGCGACCCGCCGGCCGAGGGAGAGTTGCTCGGCCTCGTACGCCACCCCCCATCCCGCCCCGGCCCACTTCCCGCAGCAGTTGGAAGTCGCCCAGCAGGGTCACCGACGGGGGGTCCGCGACCTGGCCCGCCAACTCGGGGCCGGCGTCCACCTTGGCCCGCTCCAACTCGACCAGGGCGGGGAACATAGTGCCGGACACTTCGACAAGGCCGGTCGAGATCCGGACCACCGACGCCAGCGAGTACACCCTGGGCCAGGAGCTGACCGCCGAGGTGTTCGCGGCCGACGAGGTCGTCGACGTCACCGGGGTGAGCAAGGGCAAGGGCACCGCCGGCGTGATGAAGCGGCACGGCTTCCACGGACTGCGGGCCAGCCACGGTGTCCACCGCAAGCACCGCTCGCCGGGCTCGATCGGCGGCTGCGCCACCCCCGGCAAGGTCTTCAAAGGCCTCAAGATGGCCGGCCGGATGGGGGTCGAGCGGGTCACCGTGCAGAACCTCACCGTGCACGCCGTCGATGCCGAGCGCGGCCTGATCCTGATAAAAGGCGCGATCCCCGGCAACAAGGGCGGTCTGGTCGTCCTGCGCACCGCCGCCAAGAAGGGAGCTGCGGCATGAGCGTCGATGCATCCATCGCGTCCGGCAGAGCTGTCGATGTCTACGACGTCTCCGGCGCCAAGACCGGCACGGTCGAGCTGCCCGCCGAGCTGTTCGACGTGACCGCGAACATCCCGCTGATCCACCAGGTGGTTGTCGCCCAGCTCGCCGCCGCGCGGCAGGGCACGCACGCCACCAAGGGCCGCGGTGAGGTACGCGGTGGTGGCGCCAAGCCGTACCGGCAGAAGGGCACCGGTCGCGCCCGGCAGGGTTCGCGGCGGGCTCCGCAGTGGGTCGGCGGCGGCACCGTGCACGGTCCGCAGCCGCACGGGTACGCCCAGCGCACCCCGAAGAAGATGATCGCCGCTGCCCTGCGCGGTGCGCTGTCCGACCGGGCCCGCGAGGGCCGGGTGCACGTGATCAGCGACCTGATCTCCGGTGACGCGCCGTCGACCAAGTCCGCGCTGGCCGCGCTGCGCAACGTCGCCAGCACCGACAAGGTGCTGGTGGTGCTGCACCGCGACGACGACCTGGCCTGGCTGAGCCTCCGCAACGTGGCCACGGTGCACGCGCTCACGGTCGATCAGCTCAACGCCTACGACGTCCTGGTCAGCGACGAGGTGGTCTTCACCTCGCCCGCGCTGCAGGCGTACGTGGCCCGCTCCGGTGCCGGCCTGGCCATCGAGGGCGGAGAGGAGCTGGCTGAGCCCATCGAAGCTCCGGCGGCAGCGCCCCTGGCCCCTTCGTCAAGCTCAGGGGACGAGGCTGCGCCGTACGGCGACGGCTCCTACGCGGGCACGGAGCCGCCGAACGGCTACGACATCAAGGGCAATGCGGACTCCATGAAGTTCCACACGCCCGAGTCGCCCTACTACACCCGAACCATCGCCGAGGTCTGGTTCAGCTCGGTCGAGGCGGCCGAGGCGGCCGGGTTCACCAACGCGCAGGGTGACACCGGCGCGGAGAGCGACGAGGAGCCTGCTCCGGCTGCCGCAGACGAGGAGGAGAAGTGAGCAGCGTCAAGATCCACGACCATCGCGACATCCTGCTCGCCCCGGTGGTGAGCGAGAAGAGCTACGGTCTGCTGGACGAGAACAAGTACACCTTCCTGGTCCGCCCGGACGCGAACAAGACCGAGATCAAGATCGCGGTCGAGACGATCTTCAAGGTGCGGGTGACCGGGGTGAACACCCTCAACCGCCAGGGCAAGAAGCGCCGGACCCGCTACGGCTACGGCAAGCGGAACGACACCAAGCGGGCCATCGTCAGCGTCGCCGACGGCGAGCGCATCGACATCTTCTCCTCACCGGCGAGCTGAGCGAAGGACTTCGAGAACCATGCCTATTCGCAAGTACAAGCCGACCACCCCGGGCCGCCGCGGCGCCTCGGTGGCCGATTTCGCCGAGCTCACCCGGTCCACCCCGGAGAAGTCGCTGCTGGTGCCCAGCCACAAGACCGGCGGGCGTAACAACACCGGCCGGATCACCACCCGGCACATCGGTGGCGGGCACAAGCAGGCGTACCGGCTGATCGACTTCAAGCGCTACGACAAGGACGGCGTGCCGGCCAAGGTCGCGCACATCGAGTACGACCCCAACCGGACCGCCCGGATCGCGCTGTTGCACTACGCCGACGGCGAGAAGCGCTACATCATCGCGCCGGAAGCGCTCCGCCAAGGCGCGGTCGTCGAGGCCGGCGAGGGCGCCGACATCAAGCCCGGGAACAACCTGCCGCTGCGCAACATCCCGGTCGGTTCCACCGTGCACGCCGTCGAGCTGCGGCCCGGCGGCGGCGCGAAGCTGGCCCGGTCGGCCGGGTCGAGCATCCAGCTGGTCGCGCGCGAGGGCAAGAACGCGACATTGCGGATGCCGTCCGGCGAGATGCGGATGGTCGACGTGCGCTGCCGCGCCACGATCGGCGAGGTCGGCAACGCCGAGCAGTCCAACATCAACTGGGGCAAGGCCGGCCGCAACCGGTGGAAGGGCAAGCGGCCGTCCGTACGCGGGGTCGCGATGAACCCGATCGACCACCCGCACGGCGGTGGTGAGGGCAAGACCTCCGGTGGCCGCCATCCGGTCTCGCCGTGGGGCCAGCCGGAGGGCCGGACCCGGGACAAGAACAAGCCGAGCAGCCGGATGATCGTCCGCCGCCGCAAGACCGGCAAGAAGCGCTGAGCAGGAGCTAATAGAAGATGCCACGCAGCCTGAAGAAGGGCCCGTTCGTCGACGACCACCTGGCCAAGAAGGTCGAGGTGCAGAACAGCCGCGGGACCAAGAACGTGATCAAGACCTGGTCGCGCCGCTCGATGATCGTGCCCGACATGATCGGCCACACCATCGCGGTGCACGACGGTCGCAAGCACGTCCCCGTCTTCGTGACCGACTCGATGGTCGGCCACAAGCTGGGCGAGTTCGCGCCCACCCGCACGTTCAGAGGCCACGTCAAGGACGACCGGAAGGCGCGTCGCCGATGAGTTCCGATATTCGACCGACCCGTCGCGCGACGCTGCTCGGGGACCGCCCCGGGTCGTACGCGATCGCCCGGCAGGTCCGGATGTCTCCGACCAAGGTCCGGCGGGTCGTCGACCTGGTGCGCGGGATGGATGTCCCATCTGCCCTGGACACGCTGAAGTTCGCGCCGCAGGCGGCGAGCGAGCCGGTCTACAAGGTGATCGCCAGCGCGGCGGCCAATGCCGAGCAGACCGACAACCTGCGGCGGGCCGATCTCTATGTGTCCCAGGCCTTCGTGGACGAGGGCGTCACCATGCGCCGGATCCGTCCGCGGGCCAAGGGCAGCGCCAGCCGGATCCTGAAGCGGGCCAGCCACATCACCGTTGTCGTCGAACCCCGCGCCGCGGAGCCGGCGCCTCGATCCCAAAACCGAAAGGAGGCGTGAACCAGCCATGGGTCAGAAGATCAATCCGTACGGCTTCCGCCTCGGCATCAGCACCGACCACAAGAGCCGCTGGTTCGCCGAGAAGCTCTACAGCTCCTACATCGGCGAGGACGTCAAGATCCGCCGGATGCTGACCAAGAACCTGGAGCGCGCCGGCATCTCCTCGGTCGAGATCGAGCGCACCCGGGACCGGGTGCGGGTCGACATCTTCACCGCGCGACCCGGCATCGTCATCGGCCGCAACGGGGCCGAGGCCGAGCGGGTCCGCGGCGGCCTGGAGAAGCTGACCGGCAAGCAGGTCCAGTTGAACATCCTCGAGGTCAAGAACCCCGAGATCGATGCGCAGCTGGTCGCCCAGGGCGTGGCCGAGCAGCTGGCCTCCCGCGTGCAGTTCCGCCGCGCGATGCGCAAGGCGCAGCAGAGCGCGATGCGCGGCGGGGCCCGTGGAATCCGGATCCAGTGCTCCGGCCGTCTCGGCGGCGCGGAGATGAGCCGCTCGGAGTTCTACCGCGAGGGCCAGGTGCCGCTGCACACCCTGCGGGCCGATATCGACTACGGCTTCCACGAGGCCAAGACGACCTTCGGCCGGATCGGGGTCAAGGTCTGGATCTACAAGGGCGACGTGTCCGGGACCCGGACCGAGCGCGCGGCTCAGAAGGCGGCGCGGAATGCCGCCGGTGGGCGTACCCGCCCGGGCCGGCCCGGTCGGGGCGACCGTCCGCAGCGTGCGGACCGTCCCGAGCGCGGTGGCGCTCGGAGGCGGGAGGACGCTCCGATCGCCTCGGGAGGTTCGGGGAGTATCCCCACGGAGGACACCGCGGCGCCGGTGGCGACCGTCGGAGCGCCCGAGTCCGCTGGACAGGAGGGCTGACCCATGTTGGTTCCCCGCAAGGTGCGGTTCCGCAAACAGCACCACCCGAAGCGCACCGGTGTGGCCAAGGGCGGCACCCGGCTCGCGTTCGGTGACTACGGCATCCAGTCGATGGAGTCGGCGTACCTGACCAACCGGCAGATCGAGTCGGCGCGTATCGCGATGACCCGACATATCAAGCGCGGTGGCAAGGTGTGGATCAACGTCTACCCCGACCGCCCGCTGACCAAGAAGCCCGCGGAGACCCGGATGGGCTCGGGCAAGGGTTCGCCGGAGTGGTGGATCGCCAACGTCAAGCCCGGACGGGTGTTGTTCGAGCTGTCCGGTGTCAATGAGGAGACAGCGCGCGAGGCGATGCGGCTGGCCATTCACAAGCTGCCGATGAAGGCGCGCTTCATCAAGCGTGAGGCGGGTGAGATCTGATGGCGAAGGTTGTCACCGCCGCCGAGCTGCGCGGCCAGAGCCGGGACGAGCTGACCAAGAAGGTCAGCGAGCTGAAGGAGGAGCTGTTCACGCTGCGCTTCCAGTCCGCCACCGGCCAACTGGAGTCGCACGGGCGGCTCCGGGCCGTCCGCAAGGACATCGCCCGGATCTACACCGTGCTCACCGAGCGGGACCTCGGCATCATCGACGACCCTGACACGGGTGAAGAGGAAGCAAAGGCATGAGTGAGGTTGTGAACGAGAGCGCCGCCGAGAGCATCGAGCGGGGCCGGCGCAAGGTCCGCGTGGGCTACGTGGTCAGCGACAAGATGGACAAGACCGTGGTGGTCGTCGTCGAGGACCGCGTCAAGCACCGGCTCTACGGCAAGGTGCTGCGGCAGACCATCCGGCTGAAGGCGCACGACGAGGAGAACAGCGCCGGCGTCGGCGACCGGGTCCGCGTGATGGAGACCCGCCCGCTCAGCGCCACCAAGCGCTGGCGAGTGGTCGAGATCGTCGAAAAGGCGAAGTGAGTTCCGACTTGTCAGCGTGGGTGGTCGCCAGAGCAACCACCCACGCTGACAAGTCAGAGAAGAGAGAAGAGAGATGATCCAGCAGGAGTCGCGGCTGAAAGTCGCCGACAACACCGGTGCCAAGGAGATCTTGTGCATCCGGGTGCTCGGCGGTTCCGGACGCCGGTACGCCGGCATCGGCGACGTCATCGTGGCCACCGTCAAGGACGCGATCCCCGGCGGCAACGTCAAGAAGGGCGAGGTCGTCAAGGCCGTCGTCGTGCGCACCGCCAAGGAGCGGCGCCGGGCCGACGGCTCCTACATCAAGTTCGACGAGAACGCTGCGGTGATCTTGAAGAACGACGGCGAGCCGCGCGGCACCCGCATCTTCGGCCCGGTGGGCCGCGAACTCCGCGAGAAGCGCTTCATGCGCATCATCTCGCTCGCACCTGAGGTGATCTGAGGAGTCATGAGCAAGACACTGCACGTACGCAAGGGCGACCGGGTCAAGGTCATCGCCGGCAAGGATCGCGGTCTGGTCGGCGAGGTGATCGCGGTCTATCCCGAGCGGGACCGGGTGACCGTGGCCGGTGTGAACATCGTCAGGCGCCACGTCAAGGACACCGCCAAGCAGCCACAGAGCCGGCAGGTGAACAAGGGCGGGATCATCTCCTCGGAGGCCCCGATCCACGCGTCCAACGTCCAGCTGGTCGTCAAGAACGACAAGGGCGACGAGGTGCTGACCCGGATCGGCTACGACCGGGTCGAGGTGACCAAGCGCCGGTCGGACGGCTCGGAGTACAAGTCGACCCGCAGCGTGCGCATCGCCCGGGCGACCGGAGAGGAGATCTGATGACCGCGACGACGACCACGGGCCCTTCGACGGGCTCAGGGAGTATTCCTCGGCTCAAGCAGCGCTACCGCGACGAGATCGCCAAGGCCCTGCAGGAGGAGTTCTCGATCGCGAACGTGATGCAGATCCCGAACCTGTCCAAGATCACCGTCAACATGGGTGTCGGTGAGGCGGCCCGTGACTCGAAGCTGATCGACGGTGCGGTCCGCGACCTGGCGACCATCACCGGCCAGAAGCCGGTGATCACCCGGGCTCGGAGGTCGATCGCCCAGTTCAAGCTGCGCGAGGGCATGCCGATCGGCGTGCACGTGACGCTGCGGGGGACGAGGATGTGGGAGTTCGCCGACCGGCTGCTCACCCTGGCACTGCCCCGGATCCGTGACTTCCGCGGCCTGTCGCCCAAGCAGTTCGACGGGCACGGCAACTACACCTTCGGTCTCAACGAGCAGGTGATGTTCCACGAGATCAACCAGGACAAGATCGACCGGGTCCGGGGGATGGACATCACCTTCGTGACCACGGCGCCCAACGACGACCAGGGCCGGGCGCTGCTGCGCCGCCTCGGCTTCCCGTTCCGGACCAACTGAGGATTCGATATGGCTAAGACAGCGCTCCGGGTCAAGCAGGCCCGCAAGCCGAAGTTCGCGGTACGCGCCTACACCCGGTGTCAGAAATGTGGTCGACCCAAGGCGGTCTACCGCAAGTTCGGCCTCTGCCGGATCTGTCTGCGGGAGATGGCCCACAGGGGCGAGCTACCCGGCATCCAGAAGTCCAGTTGGTAGTCGTCGCTCGCCGCGAGGGCCGGAGCCTGCTTCGCTCGCGCGGACAACTCAACACTATGCGCCACAGGTCCTCGGCTGAGGAAACCAGGCGAGAAAGATCAACATCATGACCATGACTGACCCGATCGCGGACATGCTGACCCGCGTCCGGAACGCCAACCAGGCCTACCACGAGACGGCGATCATGCCGCACAGCAAGATCAAGGCGGGCATCGCCGAGATCTTGGTGAACGAGGGCTACATCGCCTCGTACGCGGTCAACGACCCGACCGAGGGCGAGGTCGGCAAGACGCTGTCGATCACCCTGAAGTACGGGCAGAACCGGGAGCGGTCGATCGCCGGCGTACGCCGGATCTCCAAACCGGGTCTGCGGGTCTACGCGAAGTCGAACGAGCTGCCCAAGGTGCTCGGCGGCATGGGCATCGCGATCATCTCCACCTCTCAGGGTCTGCTCACCGACAAGCAGGCCAACCGCACGCGCGTGGGCGGCGAAGTCGTCGCCTACGTGTGGTGAACGAGCAGGCGGAAGGGGAGTAACGATATGTCACGCATTGGCAGGATGCCGGTGGCGATCCCGGCTGGGGTCGAGGTGAGCCTCGACGGTCAGCAGGTCTCGGTCAAGGGCCCGAAGGGCGAGCTGCAGCACCGGGTCGCCGAGCCGATCAAGATCGCGCGCGCCGACAGCGGCGAGCTCGAGGTGACCCGACCGGACGACGAGAGGGTGAGCAAGTCGTTGCACGGGCTGACCCGGACCCTGGTGGCGAACATGGTCACCGGGGTCACCACGGGCTATGAGAAGAAGCTGGAGATCGTCGGCGTCGGCTACCGCGTGGTGGCCAAGGGCCCGACGGAGCTGGAGTTCGCGCTGGGCTATTCGCACCCGGTCAAGGTGTCGGCGCCCGAGGGCATCACGTTCAACGTCGAGGCGCCCACGCGGTTCTCGGTGCTGGGCATCGACAAGCAGCAGGTCGGCGAGGTGGCAGCGAACATCCGCAAGCTGCGCAAGCCCGAACCGTACAAGGGCAAGGGCGTGCGGTACGCGGGCGAGCGGGTCCGGCGCAAGGTTGGAAAGGCTGGTAAGTAAGCGATGGGTGTATCCCTGACCCCTCACAAGGGCACTGCCGCGAAGTCGCGGGCACGGCTGCGTCGGCAGCTGCGCGGCCGGAAGAAGGTCTTCGGCAGCACCGAGCGGCCCCGGCTGGTGGTCACCCGGTCGGCCCGGCACATCTCCGCCCAGGTGGTTGACGACGTGGCTGGCCGGACCGTGGCGTACGCGTCGACGATGGAGGCGGATCTGCGCGGCGCGACCGGCGACAAGTCCGACAAGGCCAAGCAGGTCGGCGGCCTGGTGGCCGAACGGGCCAAGGCGGCCGGGATCGAGCGGGTGGTCTTCGACCGCGCCGGGCACAAGTACCACGGTCGGATCGCGGCGCTGGCAGACGGCGCCCGCGAGGGCGGCCTCGGATTCTGATGACGACGACGATGACGATGGTTCGAGGCTGCAAGCACCTCGAACGGAAGAACGGAAGGTAGCGATATGGCTGGAACCCAGCGCCGCGGTGGCGGTGCCGGCGGAGAGCGTCGCGGCCGTGACGGCGATCGTCGTGGCGGGCAGGCGCAGGACAAGAGCAACTACATCGAGCGCGTGGTGGCGATCAACCGGGTCGCCAAGGTGGTCAAGGGTGGCCGGCGGTTCAGCTTCACCGCGCTGGTCGTCGTCGGCGACGGCGACGGCACGGTCGGCGTCGGCTACGGCAAGGCCAAGGAGGTGCCGGCGGCGATCGCCAAGGGTGTCGAGGAGGCCAAGAAGCACTTCTTCTCCGTGCCACGGATCCAGGGCACGATCCCCCATCCGGTGCAAGGCGAGAAGGCGGCCGGCGTGGTGCTGCTGCGCCCGGCGTCCCCGGGTACCGGCGTGATCGCCGGCGGGTCGGCGCGCGCGGTGCTGGAGTGCGCCGGCGTACACGATGTGCTGGCGAAGTCGCTGGGCTCGGCCAACGCGATCAACGTGGTGCACGCCACGGTGGCGGCACTGCAGAGCCTCGAGCAGCCGGAGGCCGTGGCCAAGCGTCGCGGCAAGTCCGTCGAGGACGTCACTCCGGCCGCGATCCTGCGGGCCCGCGCGGCGGTGTCGGCGTGATGGCGCAGTTGAAGGTTCGCCAGGTGCGTAGCGGGGTCGGCGGTAGGCAGAACCAGAAGGACACGCTGCGGACGCTCGGTCTGCGCAAGATCGGTGACGTGTCGGTCCGCGAGGACCGGCCGGAGGTGCGCGGCATGATCGCGACCGTCGCCCATCTGGTCAGTGTTGAGGAGGTCGAGTCGAAATGACGTTGAGGGTTCATCATCTGCGACCGGCGCCGGGGGCCAAGACGGCCAAGATCCGGGTCGGGCGCGGCGAGGCCGGCCGGCGCGGCAAGACCGCCGGCCGCGGTACCAAGGGCTCCGGAGCTCGGCACAACATGCCGCAGAACTTCGAGGGTGGCCAGATGCCGCTGCACATGCGGGTGCCGAAGCTGCGCGGGTTCCGCAATCCGTTCCGGACCGAGTACCAGGTGGTCAACCTGGGCCGGCTGAACGAGCTGTTTCCCAACGGCGGTCCGGTGACTGTCGAGGATCTGGTTGCCGCCGGAGCCGTACGCTCCGGACAGCCGGTCAAGATCCTCGGCACCGGAGAGATCACCGTCGCGGTCCAGGTGACCGTCGACGCCTTCTCCGCCTCCGCCAAGGACAAGATCGCCGCCGCGGGAGGCAGCGCCACCGAGCTCTAGCTCGGCCGCCAGGGCCGCGGGTCGGTACTGAGCAGTGAGTAGAGCAGGACGTCCTGGCTGCGACCCTGGTTGAAGAAGGCGCCTCGGACCGTGCCCTCGAGGGTGAAGCCGCACTTCTCCGCTATTCGTACCGAGGCGGCGTTCTCCGGCACGATCACCAGCTGGATCCGGTGCTCTTTCTTGGCCCAGAACAGGTAGTCGACGAGCAGCTGTATCGCCTCGGTGACGTAGCCCTGGCCGGCATGACGATCGTCGTAGAGCTGGTAGGACAGCTCGAACGCGTCCCAGTAGCTGATCGGCCGGAAGAACTCGATGTGGCCAGCGACCTCGCCGTCGAGGGTGGTGATCAGCAGCATTCCCTCGGACTTCTGCCAGAACCCGTGGTCCGCGAAGTCGCGCCGGAAGGCCGGCTCGGACAAGACCCCGAGGGGGAAGTACGCGCCTCGGCTGCGGATGTCGCAGTGGGCGTCGTAGAGGGTGTCGAGATCGCTCTCACGGACCGTTCGCAGCCGAATCCTGCGGCCCTCGAGCATGCTCGTCACTCTAGTCTTCAGCGCTGCTACGGCGCTCAGCTCGGGGTGATGACCGGTATTCCGTCGGCCCGCGCAGCGTCGGCTAGCCGGGTGTCGTAGGTGATGATGCCGTCGAGATCGTCACCGAGATCGAGCGCCGCCGCGAGATGGATGGCATCAAGGCTTCGCACGATCATGGGATCCAGTCGGCCGGCGGCCTCGAACACGGCGGTTGTGACTTCGGTCAGGATCAACCCGTCGAGCACCTGCCGGGCTCTGCCCATCTGATCAGGGGCGGCTCGTCGTGTCGCGCGGACGAGCTCGGTGCGGGCCAAGTCACACGAGACTGCCGTGCGCTCCTCGGCCCCCAGCCAACCCATCAGTGCTGTCGTCTCGTCCTCCTCGACGACCAACTTGATCAGAGCCGAGGTATCGACGTAGTAGACCACATCCAGAACCGCTCGCCTCAGTACCGCTCACCGGCGCGCATCGCGGCAAGCTCCGCCGAGAGATCTTGACGGACTGCGGGCGGTGTCAGGTCATGCAGTTGACGTCGGGCTGGGCGCGCCTGACCCGACGCGAGCATCCCTGCTAACCGCGAACTGGGGATGGGGGTCAGCTGAGCGACGGGTCGACCACGATCAGTGATGGTGACCGTGATCCCTGAGGCCGCCTGGGCCACTACCGCCGACGCGTTCTGCTTTAGAGCTCTGATGCCTGCCTCTGGCATGTGCTTCATTGTAGCTCATCGTAGGTGTGGCCGGCAGGCTGCGCAGGTACACCGCCGCAGGCGGCCGCGGCGTGATGTGCCTCGGCTGACGCACCGAACACGATCTGGATCGCTTCGAGAAGATGCGCGCCGACGAAGGGATGCGCGGAAACTCGGACGGTGGTCATGAGGTGATGACTCTCGGTGAGCCAATGCCGGGCCGGTGAGCCGCCGTGGTTGAACCGAAGGACCGTTGCCAATGACTCCGGCCGGCACGGCACGTCGTACGCGAGTGGGCTGGTCACCTCGATTCCACGATCCACATCCAGCACGCTGACCAGACAGCGATGACGCTCGATCTCGAGCAGCCAGGTGTCGTCGTCGAGGCGTTCGAGATCGAGGTCGGTCAGCTCGGCCAGAGTGACGGAGACCAGGTCCCGCAGCACCTGTTGGTTGTCACACCACCACGTCGGCAGCTCCTCGGCATAGGTGGCGAGATCGTCCTCGTCGGACTCGTTCATCGTTGGGTTCCCCGATCTGTGTGGTGGACCTGAAGGCTAGGACCGGCCACTGACATCGAGCGCGCATCCGCGAGGAGCGTCCAGGCGAGAGGGTTCTCCCCGAACCCCGCGATCAGTGGGATCAGTCGGGTTGCGCGGCGGGGCAGCGGCCATCCGGACGTCCACATGCTTCGAAGTCGCACATCCGGCACCACCAGGCTCCGCTCCAGCCCTCCTCGACGCGGCGGCGCATCCGCTCCGACACTCGAGACTCGGTCAAGGTCGAAAGGAGGCGCTCGAGTGTCCGTCGGTCCTCCTCAGCCAACGCGGACACGGCATGCGTGACAACCTCCGTCCGAGCCCTCGCGGCCAGGCCGGCCAGCCTTCGGCCCTCCGGTGTCAGCTCGATGTTGACCTGGCGGCGGTCTCGGCCGTGCTGGCGGCGTACCAGCCCTCGCGCCTCCAGTTGGCCGGCGAGCCGCACAGCGCCGGAATGACTGAGACCGAGCACCGCAGACAGCCGACCGACGTTGGCGCCGTCGAGGAACTCCGACAGCGAGATCAGGGCGGCGACGCCGGTCGCCGACAGGCCGGTCGCCTCCTCCATGGCGACAACTCCGTCGTCGACGAGGCCGAGGGACAGGGCGGCGAGCAGATTGCTCAGCCGGGGATGCGGCTGCTCGACGGGGCCATCGGCCATTGGGTGAGTCTATTGACGCCGCGTCAGGCGTGAGAGCTAATGTATGAGCAAGTCATACATTAGCTACAGGAAGGCATCTGCATGTCTGGCATCCTCGCCAAGGCGGAGACCGAGATCGAGGCCCCGCCCAGCCGGGTCTGGGAGGCCCTCACCGACCCGGATCAGATCAAGGAGTACATGTTCGGCTCCGAGGTCGAGACGAGCTGGGAGATGGGAAGCCCGATCACCTGGAACGGGGAGTACGAGGGCAGGCCCTATCAGGACAAGGGTGAGGTCCTCAGCTATGACGAGCCACGGAAGCTCTCCGTCACCCACTACAGCCCGCTCGCCGGCCAGGAGGACAAGCCGGAGAACTACCACACGCTCGTCTACACGCTGGACGAGCACAACGGCGGGACCCGGGTGTCACTCACCCAGGACAACTGTGCCGACGAGCAGGAGGCTGAGCAGTTCAGCGCCAACTGGCAGCAGATGCTCGACGGCCTCAAGGCCCACGTCGAAGGCTGATCGAGGGCGAGGCGGCTCAGCCCTCGACGTGGATCGTGGGCTCGGTGAGGTCGAAGTAGTTGATCTCGGTGATCAGCTCCTGCTCCTCGGCGAAGGCCTTGGCCATCTCCTCGGGCACCTCGGACTGCTCGCCCAGCCTGGCCTCGGCCTCGGACGTGAAGTAGAAGGCCTGGGCGAACCGCCCGTCATCGCCGATGCCCACGATTCCGCCGACCAGGTCGGGTCGCATGTCGCCTTCCATGGTCACGAAGTTGCGGGTTAACTCACGATCGCGCTCCGGATCGGAGACCCGGCCCAGCATCGCCTGCACGAATCCGGCGCTGGCCGTCACGCCGCCGCGCACCTCGATCACGTCGTCGAAGTCAGCGAAGGTCGGCGGCTCGGCGAAGCACTTCTCGGCGTCGGCCCACCACTCACCTTGTTCCGGCCGATCGCTGTTCTGCCGGGCGGCCTCGGCCGACTCGAAGCAGACGAACACCACACCGATGCCATCTGCCGTTGCGCCCGAGGTCGAGCTGAGCCAGCCCGTCGCACCGGGACTGAGCTCGTCGATCCATCGCCGGTCCAGCGCCTTCAATGTCGTGGGATCAGCCACCTTGCCAGAAATCACCTGGACGAACATGTCTTAGACAATAGGGGAGATGATCAGCCCATGCCGGGCTGAATGTCAGACTGGCCTGTCATGCGCGCCCTCGAGCTGACCGGACTCCTGGGTTGGGCCGAGCGGGTGATGAACGCGCTGGGGGAGTGGGGGGTCGGGTTCCTGGTCCTGCTGGAGACCATCTTCCCGCCGCTGCCGAGCGAGGTCGTGTTGCCGCTGGCCGGCTTCCTGAGCAGCCAGAGCACCCTGTCGCTGCCTCTGGTGATCCTGGCGGCGACCATCGGCGCCTATCTCGGCGCACTCGGCCTGTACTGGCTGGGCGCCAGGCTGGGCCAGGAACGATCCGTGCGGTTGCTCAGCAAGCTGCCGCTCGTCGACGCCGAGGACTTCCGCCGTGCCGGCCGCTGGTTCGAACGCCACGGCCGCTCCTCGGTGTTCTTCGGCCGGCTGATCCCGGGCGTACGCAGCCTGATCTCGCTGCCCGCCGGCGCGCACCGGATGCCCCTCGGCCGGTTCAGTCTGTTCACCATCGCCGGCAGCGCTCTGTGGAGCGGTCTGCTGGTCGGGCTGGGCGCGGCGCTGGGGACCCAGTACGCGCTGGTGGAGCGCTACTCCCGCTTTCTCAACTATCTCGTGTACGCCGTGCTCCTCGGTCTGGTCGTCTGGCTGATCATCCGGCGGATACGCCAGAGGCGCTGAACCCCACCCGCGCCCGCGTCGTCTGCACCTCCGTAAGGTCAAGCACAGTCAGATCACTGCCCCCGTTCCGGCTGCTGCCGGGGTAAGGAACTTCGATGAAGACCATCCGATCCCGCCTCCGCCTGCTCGCCACGGCGCTCCTCGCCGCGGCACTGAGCCTGACCCTCCTCGCTCCGGCCGAGGCCAAGAAGCGCAACTCGTATCCGGACGAGATCGCCCTGCCGAACGGCTTCCGGCCCGAAGGCATCACCATCGGCAAGCGCCCGATCGCCTACATCGGCTCGTTGGCCGATGGCGACATCTTCGCCGCCGACCTGCGCACCGGCAAGGGCAAGGTCGTCGTTCCCGGCGACGGCACTCCATCGGTGGGACTGAAGATCTCCCACGACGGCCGCACGCTCTATGTCGCCGGCGGCACAGAAGGCACCGCCAAGATCATCGACCTGCGGCGCCGAGAAACGACGACTGTCCAGCTGACAACAATCGAGCCGAGCTTCATCAACGATGTCGTCCTGACCAGGCGGGCCGCCTGGTTCACCAACTCCCAGCTGGCGGAACTCTACCGCGTCGACCGGAGGACCCTCGATGTCACCACGCTGCCGTTGAGCGGTGACTGGATGCAACAGACCGGCTTCAACGCGAATGGCATCGCGCTGACCCCGAACGGCCGTGCCCTGTTGGTCGTTCAGACCGTCACCGGGATCCTGCACCGGGTCAACCCGAGCACCGGCGAGACCACCGCGGTCGATCTCGGCGGCTACGTCCTGAGAAATGGTGACGGCCTCCTGGTCATCGGCCGGACCCTCTACGTGGTGCAGAACCAGCTCAACCAGGTCGCGGTGTTCAAGCTCAACCGGCGTGGCACGGAAGGCCGCCTGGTCGGCGACCCGCTGACCAGCGAGAGGTTCGACGTGCCGACCACGGTCGCCGCGTACAAGGGCAGCCTCTACCTGCCGAATGCTCGCTTCCGCCCTACGCCACTCCCGGTGGACGCCCCATACTGGGTCACTCGGATCGACCGCGAACGCTGACGGTTCCCTACTTTTCGCACTCGGAACTGCTTGATTAGGCCGAAATCCGGCCTCACACGCAGTTCCGCGTGCGAAAAGTAGGGCGATCTGACACTCCTGGACCCTAGGATGCGGCGACTACAGTTGCTGGACGCAGTCGCCGCAGGTGTGGGTCGAGCAGGAGGCGTGAGGTGGCAGACGACGACACGCGCCTCGTCGTCGCGCCCGAGGCCCGGCAGCAGCAGCTCTACGAGCTGACTCCGACCGACCCGCGGACCATCGGGCCCTTCCGTTGCATTCACCGGCTCAAGCCAGGCGCTGAGCCGATCAACGCCGACAAGCCCACCCCGTTGCTCGGCCAGCTGCCGTCACCGAGCGCCGACGGCGCGCCCGACTTCGTCGTGATCAAGGTCTTGACCGCGGATCCGACGCCGCAGGGCCGGATCCGGCTGGCCGAGGAGCACGCCTGGTCGCAGGAGCAGTACGTCTTCCGCGGCAGCAGTCAGGATGCCGCCGTCCGCGGCGCCGACGCGGGGTACAGCTGGGTGGCCCGGGACTTCTACCAGGGCGTCTCGGTGGACCAGCTGATCGGCCGCCGGGAGTGGACGCGGGAACGATCGACCAGCGCCGCCCGGGTGATCCTGGTCGGCATCGACCGGGTGCACATGGCGCAGGAGATCCACTGCGACATCAAGCCGGCCAACGTGATCGTCAACGGCCGGCGGGCAACCTTGATCGACTTCGAGTCCTCCCGCGACCACCGGGACAACGGCTTCCGCGCTGTCGAGGCGACGAAGCCGTACGCGAGTCCGGAACAACTCTTCGGCGGTGGGGCCAACCGACCGCTCACGGCGGCGACAGACCTGTTCTCCTGGGCCCTGACCGTCTGTCAGATGTTCGCACCCGGCCGGCACCCCTACTGCCTGGGCAGCTTCGACGAGGCCACCATGCGAGTGATCGACGAGGCCGTGCTGACCGGGTTCGCGGCACCTGAGCCGGACCTGGACGGGCTGCCGCTCGGCGGACTGCGCGACGCGGTCCGCAAGGCCCTCAGCTGGCGGCCGGAGGCCCGCGGCACCGCCCGCGACCTGTTGGTGCTGCTCGGTGAGACCGGGACCAATACCGAGGTGCTGGTCGGCGCGACGAAGGTGCTCCGGCAGCCCGGCGGGTACGTGGCGGAGGAGCCGATGCCCGCGTCGGGCCCCGCGCGCTGGGCGACGTCGGCCGGTTGGCTTGGTGAGGAGCGGCTGGCCTGGGAACCGGTGCTGGTCTACGCCGGCGGGGGAATCCTGGTCGCCTTCGCGCTGGCCATGATCACCCTCTTCGCGTTCGGGGTGATGGCGGCCCGATGAGCAGCGCCTTCGAGGACCAGGTCAGGATCGACCACGCGGCCATCCGGCAAGCCCGCCGGCAGCAGCGGTTCGCCCGCCGCCGGCGCTGGTTCCTGGGCTGGCTGCTCGCCTGGTACCTGTTCTTCGTCATCCTCTTCCTGATCATGATCCCGGTCTGAGGCCGCCGGATGCCGCTATGCGTCCAATGCCCCGCCAGCTATCCGCGCGAGGCATTCCGGCTGGTCGACCGTGAAGGCACGGAACTCTCCGATCCCCAGCAGACCGTGCGGGAGCGGCTGCTCCGGCTCTTGGAGCACACCCCGCTGCTGCGGCAGCGTGCCCACAACCGCCGGGCCCGGACCGCGCTGACGCTGCGTCGGCTCGGCGCGGTGTGGCGCTGCCCGGCCGGACACGAGCAGCCGGACGACTTCCGCGAGGTCAAGCCGGTGGTGATCGGGCTGATCGGACCGACCGCGACAACCAAGAGCAGCTATCTCGGCAGCCTGATCTACCAGCTCCGCGACCACGCGATCCTGGCCGACATGGGTCTGCGGTTCACGATCTTGGACGAGCCGTCCCGGCGTCGCTGGGAGGAGCGCTACGAGGCGCAGCTGCGCAACCGGCGCGCTCCGGCGACCACACTGCGGCCGGCCGGCGTCCGGCAGACCGACCCACTCGTGGTCCGGATGACCGTCAGCCCCCCGGCCGGCAAGGAGGCGGCGTACGACCTGATCTTCTTCGACTCCGCCGGCGAGGTGCAGCAGACCAGCCAGGAGGTGGCCACCTACAACCCGTTCGTGCAGATGATGCACGCGGCGTTGCTCTTCTACACGCCGAAGGCGCTCGCTTTCCCGGCCGACGTCTACCGACTGCCGGCGGAGGAGTTCTCGCAGACCGCGCCCGGTCCCAGCCGGGTGGTCGGCACCTACGGCACCCTGCAGAGCCAGCTCAGCCAACACCCCGCCTACGTCGGCCGGCATCCGACCCGCGACCTGCCGGTGGCCGTGGTGCTGTCCAAGGCCGACGAGCTGGTCGAGCTGGTGGCCCGGGAGTTCGAGGGCGCCGCGTTCACCAGCGTGGCCCTGGACGCCACCTACTTCCAGAACCCGATCGACCTGCAGGTACAGCAGGGCCGGCTGCCGTACGAGATCACCCGGCGGTACGCCGGAGCCGGCATCCTCCAGGCGATCGAGCAGATCTCTCGGCGCAAGACCTTCCACGCCGTCTCGGCGATGGGCTGCGAGCCGGACGAACACGGCGTCTTCGCCGCATACCGGCCGCTCAACGTCGCCGAGCCGCTGCTTGCGGTACTGCACGGGCTCGGATTGATCGGACGGTCGGACACCCATGTCTAGGACCGTGCGCTGTGAGCAGGTGGTGCTCGGCTGGTCGCACTACTCGTTGCTGGGCGGGGACGGCTTCGGGCCGGTGTTCGCCTCGGCCGGTTGGCCGCTGCCGCCTGGTGACCGCGATGCGGGGCTCGGGGAGCACGCGCGCTTCCTGTCCTCCAGCGGCAACTCGATGATCGCCGAGGGGCGGACGCCGCCGCGCTGCCTCACGTACGCCCGCAGTGACGCCGGCACCCTGCTGGTCAGCAAGGCGTACGCGGCCCGCAGCAGCCGGTCCGGCCAGTATCTGGTGCACGCGTTGCTCGACCCCAGCCACACGCTGCGGCCGCAGGACCTGTTCGCGTGCGCGGACAAGGGCCTGCTGCTGGTCGAGCAGCCGGCCGGCGAGGCCGATCGTGCCTGGCCGCCGGTCGATGTGCCGCTGGTCCGGACGACCCCGGAGCCGGCTCTGGATACCGCCGAAGAGGCCGCGCTGGCGGTGCTCCTGGACTGCCTGAGCGGGTCGCGGACCATGGTGGTGCAGGCGTCGGACCCGGACCGGGCCCGTGATCTCGTCCGCCGGCTGCTGACCGCCCTACCCGCCCGCCTGGCCCGGGACCTGTCGCTGTCCACATTCGCGAGCGAGCCGGACCAGTCGGGGCTCGATCTGTGCGTCGGCGTACCCCCGTTCTCATCGGCGCGCCGGGTCGATGTCGATCTGGACGGCGGCGGGGCAGCGCCGGCGAGTCCCGCGGCACTGACGATGGCCGCGGCCCTGGTCACCGCGGAGCCGCACGCCGAGCTGGACCAGGCCGAGACCGTCGCCGATCTGGTCGGCTGGGCCCAGCTCCAGTCCGGACAGGTGGGGGACCTCGGTTCGGACACCATTCAGCAGCTGCTGGCAGGGCCGCTGTGGCGGTCCTTCCTCGACGCGGTCGACCGGACCGGACCCACCAGCCTGCTCCTGGACTGCCTGCTCGACCCCGAGATCGCTCCGGTCCTCAGCCGCCGGCTGGCCCGGCCCAGCCGGGCGCTGTCCGACCAGCTGGCTCGGGCAGTGGCGCAACCGGTCGGCCTGGACGTCCGCGGCCAGGGCCAACTGCAGGACCAGCTGATCGCGTCGCTCGGGAGGAAGGAGTTCGAGAGCCGAGTGCTGCCCGGCGTGCTCGCCCTGGCTCGCCAGGGCGTACCGGTCAAGGTTGCGTCCACTGCGATGGCCGATCTGGTGGCCGATGCGGCGCGGGCGGAAGACGGGGTGCCGGTCACCGCGTTCGCCTGGTACGCCGAGACCAGTGCCTGGTCGGCGATGACCGACCTGCGGCTGGAGGCGTGGGTGGTCGACGGCGGACCACTGCCGCCGGGGCTGCGCGACGCCTGCGCCCGGGAACCGGTGGCCTTCGGGGCGGCGGTCGACGCGATGATCGTCGACCGCCGGCAGACGCCGGTCGCGCTGATCAAGCGGCTGCGAGAGTGGCCGGACGCCGATCTGGAGGTCCTGGTGAACGGCCTGCTGGAGACGGCGCGGACCACTCGGCTGTTCATTCTCGACGTGCTCGGGGCCCGCGATCCGCAGGTGGCACGGCCACTGCTTCGCCAGTACTGGACCAAGATCGCCGGCCATGCCGACTTCAGCCCGGGACTCACCGCTTTGTTGGAGGTCTCCGACGATCCGAAGCGGTCGTTCTGGCCCTGGGCCCGGGCGTGACCAGCTTCTCCCTGGCGACCTACCAGCCGATCGCCTTCCATGCCTATCCGGAGCTGATGCGGGCGCGCCGGGCCGCGCCGCCAGCGCCTGCCGAACCCGCACCGAGTTCCGCGGCGCCGCAGGAGGCCGAGTCGGTGCGCGCGGCGCGGGGGGTTCAAGGGGGGTCGTCCCCCGTTGCTCAACACGTCACGGTGCTCGGCATCTGCGCGGCCGATCGGCTGCGAGACGGGCTGGCGGCATTCCTGGACAGTGCCGGGCGCCGGCGTGATGTCCGGGTGAGTGTCGGCATCGCCGGGGCGCCGGGTGTCGAGTGGGTGCTGCGCGAGACCGTGCCGTACGACGTACGCGCGCTGCCGCAGTACCCGCCTGACGGTGGGGCAGCGGCGTACGGCAGCGCCATGCCGGTGGCGCCGCCCGACGCCGAGCTCGACGGGTCCCGGCTGCTCGTGGTGGTCTGGGGAACCGAGCCTCGTCCGATCACCTGGGTGGGACCGCAGCGCCCGGATCTGGTGGTGCACTGCCTTGACTGGGTGGTCGAACCGGCGCAGCTGCAGATGCTCGGCACATCGGGTGCCCAGGTGGTTCTCTCCCGGACGGTGCCGGCGGCGCGGCCGAGCCTCCTCGGGCACTGCGGCCGGCTGCTGACCAGCTGGGCTGCGTTCCAAGACGTGCCGCGCGGCTTGGTGGTGACCTCGCTAGGCCGCCATTGGCCGTAGGAAGCCGATCCGCCAGTCGGCGTGGGCATCCAGGCCGCGGTAGATCGGCGGCGGTCCGGAGAGCACAACCGCGCGTTCGCCCGGTCGGTAGGCGAGCTGGTTGGTGTCCTTGTCCACGGCGACGGTGACCCGTCGCCCGCGACCGAACATCGAGGTCCGCTGACCGGACCCGACGAAGACGTCACGCTCCAGGTATTCGTCACGGTCGAGCAGCGTGAAGCAGCTGATCGATGTGCCGGTGAGGCGCGCGCCGGTGCCGGTCATCGTCTTTGACCAGAGTCCTAGCAGCACCGGCTCTCCGACGGTCGAACCATGCGCAACCCGCCGGCCGGCGTGCAGCCCTTTGCGGTTGCCGACGATGCGGTACTGGGTGCGGTCGAAGTTGAGCACCAGGACGCCGGCCGGGTCGCAGCCCCAGCGGCCCGGGCCCGACCCCGGGCCGCGGGTCAGTGTCCCGTCAGGCTGCAGCGCGAGCTCGATCGGCGGCTGACCAGGGGCAACCAGGAACGCCGGCGTCGGCTGGGCGACGTCAGCGGGCGTGAAGACGGCCGATCGGGCCAAGTAGTCCAGGTACTCGTGGTGTCGGACGGGCTGGTCGGCCGCCCAGGCGATGTAGTCCGTCGCCGTGAGGTCGTACACCTGGTCCGGCCGATGCCGGGCCGTCGGGTCCAGCTCCGACTGCCAACAGAGCCAGTGGAACTTGCCGGCCAGCTGCAGCGCCCGGTCGGTCGGTTCCGGCCGGTCGCAGCGCTGGCAGTCCTCCTCGAGCAGGACGTGTCGGGGGTCGCGCGGGCAGGCTCGATAGTCGACCCACTCGCTGTCGGACAAGCCCTAGTTCTTCGCCGGCACCGCGACAACCGGGACGCTCGAGCCGAGCAGCACCGCCTGGGCCGTGCTGCCGCTGATGAGCTTGCCGACCGCGGACCGCTTCCGGAGGCCGATGACCAGCAGGTCGGCGCCGATCTGCTCACAGGTGCTCAGCAGGCTGTCGGTCGCACTCAATCCGTCGTTGGGTCGGCGGATCTCGTACTCGATCCCCTTCTCGGAGAGCTGTTTGTCGAGCGCGTCGATCTCCTGACTGCTGGCGTACACCGGATCGGAGTAGTCGCCGTTCTTGCCCGTGTTCAGCACCGTCAGGTGCGCGTCGGTGAGCTTGGCGTGGTCCATGGCGAAGTCGACGGCAGCATTGCCTTCCGGACTGGGGGTATAGCCAACGAGAATCTTCATGCTTCTTACCCTAAGGACCACCTCGGGCCGGACGAATGCGGTCATCGGTTCAGTTCTTGATAAAGTCGGGCGGTCCGGCGTACGTAGTCCTGCCGTTTGGTCGGTAGTGCTTGAGTTGCTCGACGTAACGTGCGCTGCTCGTGACCGAGCGGTCAACTACAGAAGAGGGAGGGCAGGAGTGCTCGCCGCGTTCGCCAACGCGTTCCGGACTCCGGACCTACGCAAGAAGATCTTCTTCACGTTGGCGATTCTGGCCGTGTTCCGGCTGGGCTCGATCATCCCGACGCCGAACGTGAACGTCGCCCGGGTCGACTTCTGCCTGACCCAGGCGACCGCAGGCGAGCAGCAGGGCCTGTACTCGCTGATCAACCTGTTCTCCGGCGGGGCACTGCTCCAGCTGGCCATCTTCGCGCTGGGCATCATGCCCTACATCACCGCGAGCATCATTCTGCAGCTGCTCACCGTGGTGATCCCGCGGCTCGAGGCGCTGAAGAAGGAGGGCCAGTCCGGTCAGACGAAGATCACCCAGTACACCCGCTACCTGACCCTGGTGCTCGCGGTGCTCAACGCCACGGCGTTCGTCACCGTCGCGGTCAACGACCGGCTGTTCCCGGGCTGCACCGGGATCGTCTACAGCGACGACATCTTCCCCGTCGTGGTGATGATCCTCACCATGACCGCCGGCACCAGCGTGATCATGTGGATGGGCGAGCTGATCACCGAGCGCGGCGTCGGCAACGGCATGTCGGTGCTCATCTTCGTCCAGATCGCCGCCACCTTCCCCAGCGCGCTGTGGGCGCTGCGGGTCGCCCGCCCGGGCTCGCAGGGCTGGGTGGTCTTCCTGCTGGTCATCGCCCTCGGGCTGGCGGTCATGGCCGGCGTCATCTTCGTCGAGCAGGCGCAACGCCGGATCCCGGTGCAGTACGCCAAGCGCATGGTCGGCCGGCGGATGTTCGGCGGCACCACCACCTACATCCCGATCAAGGTGAACCAGGCCGGCGTCATCCCGGTCATCTTCGCCTCATCGCTGCTCTACCTGCCCGCGCTCTACGCGCAGTTCCGGCCGGAGGGCCGGGTGTCGACCTGGATCCAGGCCAACTTCGTCACCGGCGACCACTGGGTCTACATGACGACGTTCTTCCTGCTGATCGTGTTCTTCGCCTACTTCTACGTGGCGATCACGTTCAACCCGCAGGAGGTGGCCGACAACATGAAGAAGTACGGCGGATTCATCCCGGGCATCCGCGCGGGCAAGCCCACTGAGGACTATCTCGGCTTCGTGCTCTCGCGGCTCACCTTCCCGGGCTCGCTCTACCTGGGGCTCATCGCCCTGTTGCCGTCGGTGGCGTTCATCCTGTTGGACGCCAACCAGAACTTCCCCTTCGGCGGAACCTCGATCCTGATCATCGTCGGCGTCGGGCTCGACACCGTGAAGCAGATCGAGTCGCAGCTTCAGCAACGCAACTACGAAGGGTTCCTGCGCTAATGCGTCTCGTCATCATGGGTCCGCCGGGGGCGGGCAAGGGTACGCAGTCCGGGCTGATCGCCGAGCACTACGGCATTCCGGCCATCTCCACGGGCGACATCTTCCGCGCCATGAAGACCGCGGACACCCCGCTGGCCCATCGGGTCCGGGCGATCATGGACTCCGGCGGCTACGTCAGCGACGAGATCACCAACGCGATCGTGGCGGCGCGGCTGATCGAGCCGGACTGCGAGAAGGGCTTCCTGCTCGACGGATACCCGCGCACGGTCGCCCAGGTCGAGACTCTCGACGGCACCCTGGCCAACTCCGGCACCGCGCTCGACGCGGTGATATCGCTGACCGCAGACAGCGAGGAGATCGTGGCCCGGCTGCTCAAGCGGGCCGAGATCGAGGGTCGGTCGGATGACAACGAAGACACGATCCGGGTCCGGCTGCAGGTGTACGCCGACCAGACCGCCCCGCTGCTGGACGTCTACCGGGATCGCGGTGTGCTGGTCGAGGTGAACGGCCTAGGGCCGATCGACGAGGTATCCGAGCGGGTCTTCGCCGCTCTGGACGAGGCCACCACCGCCCGCAGCTGAGCAGGCTACCCAGCAGTCTCCCTCCCGTACCTGCAGCCCCCAGCGGTCAGCTCAGGAGCCGCTGAACACCAGGCCGGCGGCCCCGTCCACGGTCAGCTGTTGACCGGTCTCGATCCGCTGCGTCGCATCCGGAACGCCGACAACCGCGGGGATGCCGTACTCCCGGGCCACCACGGCGCCGTGGGACATCGACCCGCCCATCTCCATCACCAGACCGCCGGCGGTCAGGAACAGTGGCGTCCAGCCCGGATCGGTTGACGGGGCGACCAGGATCTCGCCGGGCTCCAGGCGCGCGCCGACCGGGTCCAGCACGACGCGGGCCGGCGCGGTGACGGTGCCGGGCGAGGCCGGGCTGCCGGACAGCGCCCCGTCCGGCCGGGGCGCGCTGGTCAGTGTCGCCTCGGGCTCGGTGCCGTCGCTGAGCAGCAGTCGCGGGATGTGCCGGCGGCGAAGCTCGAGCGCGTACGCCGCTCGCCGCTCGGCCACCAGATCGCGTACCGGCTGGCCCGCCAGCGCCTGGCGTACGTCATTCAGCTCGAGGAAGAAGATGTCCTCGGCAGTCTCCAGCGCGCCGCGCTCGGCCAGCGCCTGACCGACGATCTCCAGCTGCGCCCGGATCAGGCCGAGAGTGACGATCAGCAGGTTCTTCGGGCTCTCCCGCAGACCCACCAGCTGCCGCGCCCGGCGAAGGGCGAAGGCGACCACCCGGCGACGCAGCTGCTGCCGGTCCGGAACGCGGGCGACCAGGTGGTCGAGCATCGCCTCCGCCTCGGCCCGGCCGCGGGCGAACTGTCGCGGCGGAGCGAGGTCGGGGTCGTCGAGCCGCAGGTAGTTGACGATGACACCGACGATGTGGCTGGGATCGCCGGCCCAGCGCGGCATGCCGAGGTCGATCTCGGCGACCGCCCGATGCCCGTATCGGCGCAGGAATGCCGTCAACGTGCGCTGCGCCACCGGTGGCAGCGTGCGTTCCTGGTACGCCCGGGTCAGTGCCGGCACGTCTCCGGAGGCGAACGTCGCGGCCGAGTCCGGATCCTCGGCAATCAAGGTGGTGGCCTGCCACAGCTCGAGATCCATCTCGGTGGTCACGTTGTGCGGCAGCCCGCGCAGCACGGTCAGCAGCTCGCTCTCGGTGGCGTGTGCGCCGAGGAGGCGCCGGGCCAGGTTCTTCAGCAACAGTCCGAGCGCCGGGTACGCGAACGTCCTGGGCATGATCAGGAACAGGTCGCGACTGAGACTCGCCTCGACGTGGTCGATCCGCTGCTCCAGGGTCGCGTTGGCCGGCAGCGTCAGGGCCTGACGGAGATCACGTTCCACCCGGGCGATCCCCGCGTGTGCGGCCCGAGGCGAGACCAGGGCCGTTGCCATCCGGAGCGGCAGTTTGGCCCGCAGCACGAGCACCCGGGCGATCGGGCGCGCGGCGGCATGCGGGGACTCTCGGCGCACCGGGAATCGGGGGTCGCGGACGAGCGTCGCGAGCACCGCGGCGGTCCGCGCTTCCATGGCGCGGCCGACGGCGGGGATCAGCCGACGGCCCAGCGGGTGCTGGATGACCGGCGTGAGATCGATGAACGGGCGTTGGCCAAGGATCGCCAGTGGCGCCGGACCCTGCATCGGGTCCGCTGGGGGCCGGCCGACCAGCCGGGCGACCGAGGACCCGATCAGCCGGAACGCGGCCAGGCCCATGGGGGTGATGGGCCGGACCAGGCCCTGGGCCAGGCTCATGCAGAGGAACAGCCGGCTGCCGGCATGGCGGGTGATCGGCTGCGGATAGAGGGTCGTGATCGGCCGGGCCTGGGTCAGCCAGAACCGGCCGTCCGCGTCCAGTGCCCACTCGGTGTCCTGGGGCGCGCCGTAGTGCTCCTGCACCCGGGCGCCGAGACGGGTCAGTTCGCCCAGCTGGGCGTCGTTCAGGCAGGGCTCGGCGTCGCCGGCGTCGCGGACCACGCGGTCGGTGCCACCGCCGGGCCGGCTGACCACGGCAACCCGCTTGTCCCCGGCTCGGCGCGCGACGACGGTGCCGGAGCGGCTGTCCACGACGAAGTGGTCCGGGTTGACCGCACCCGACACCACGGCCTCGCCCAGCCCGGGACTGGCGTCGATCACCGTCTCATGCCGTGCGCCGGTGACCGGGTTGGCGGTGAACATCACTCCGGCGATCGTCGCGTCCACCATCCGCTGCACCACGACGGCCAGCGCGACGTCGCGGTGGTCGATCCCGTTGGCGTTGCGGTAGCTGACCGCTCGCGCGGTCCACAGCGAGGCCCAGCAGCGGCGTACCGCGTCGAGAACCGCGTCGTCGCCCACCATGTTGAGGTAGCTGTCCTGCTGGCCCGCGAAGCTCGCGTAGGCGAGGTCCTCCGCCGTGGCTGATGAGCGGACCGCGACCGCGACGTCGTTGCCCAGCCCGTGGTAGCTCGCGAGGATGTCTCGCCGCAGGTCATCGGGAACGGGGGCGTCGCGAACCAGCTCGCGAGCATGCTCGGTCACGGCGGCGAGATCTGGCCCGCCCGCCGCAAGGCGCTCGAACAGCTCGTCGAGCCGGTCGGCGACCACGGCCCGGTAGGCCCCGGTGGAAACGCAGAATCCTGGCGGCGTGGGCAGCCCGGCCGCGATCATCACCCCCAGGTTGACGGCCTTGCCCCCGGCATCGGCGATCCGGTCGGGACCGAGCACCGCGAGGTCGACCAGGTGTTCCATGAAGTGACGGTAGACCTCTCAGACGAGAAATTCAACAAGCGATGAATTACCGGGATGCCACGATGGGCATTGTGCCTGACTATCCACAAACCCGGCGCGATGATCTCGTCGAGGTGCTGCACGGACGCCCGGTCGCTGATCCGTACCGCTGGCTGGAGGATCCGGACTCCGCCGAGACCGCCGACTGGGTGAAACGCCAGAACGAGGTCACCGAGGCCTACCTCGAGGCCCTTCCCGAGCGGGCCTGGTTCACCGACACCATGCGCGCCATCCTTGCCCGGCCGCGGGCCGGCGTGCCCTTCCGGAAGGCCGGCCGCTACTTCGTCTATCGCAACGACGGCACCCAGAACCAGGACGTGCTGTACGTCGCCGACACCCTGGCGGAGCTGCGCTCCGGTGGCCGGGTGCTGGTGGACCCGAACACGTTCTCCGAGGACGGCACCAGCGCGCTGAGCGCCTTCACGGTCTCGCGGACCAGTGGGTATGCCGCGTACGGCCGGTCGGACGGCGGTAGCGACTGGGCGACCTTCCACCTGCTCGATCTGGCGACCGGCGCGCCGGTCGCCGATCCGGACGTGATCACCAAGTTCTCCGGCGCCGAATGGTTGCCCGACGGGCGGTCCTACGTCTACACCCATTTCGATCATGAGGGTGGCGCCGAGGGTACCGAGGTGACGGCCTTGCCGGGGCCACGGCTGCGGCTGCATCGGGTCGGAAACGACCAGCCCGACGACCAGACCATCCTGACCTTCCCCGACAACGACCAGCTCTTCTTCTGGGCCGAGCTCAGCCACGACGAGCGCTACCTGCTGGTCGCGATCGCCGAGGGCACCGAGAACCGCAACCGGCTCTGGGTCTATCCGGTCACCGACTCGGACGGCCAGAGCCGCCTGGGCGAGCCGATCAAGATCATCGACGAGGTACGGGCGGAGTTCGCGCCGGTGCTCACCGACGGCACGACGCTCTATCTGCGGACCGACCTGGACGCCGAGCGCGGCCGACTGGTCAGCGTCGACCTGGCGGAGTGGGATGGTCGCGCGGACCTGCCGGAGTTTCGCGAGGTGATCGCGGAGTCCGAGCACACGCTGTCCTTCGTCGATGCCGTGGGTGACGGATTCGTCGCCGTGTACCTGGTGGACGCCCAACCCGAGGTGCGCCGGTTCGGTCAGGACGGCACCGACCTCGGCCCGGTGCCGGTGTCCGGCGGCGCGGTGCTCGGCCTGGAAGGTGAGCCGGGCGACCCGGAGTGCTTCGTCGGGCTGTCATCCATCACCGCGCCGACCGAGAGCTATCTCCTCGACGCCGCGACGGGGGACGTCACTTCGCTACCGGAGCTGGTGCCGACCAAGCCGGGCTCCTTCGTTCCGCCGCCGGTCCGGGTGGAGCGGCTCCGGGCTACCAGTGCCGACGGCACGGAGGTGCCCTACTTCTTGGTCAGCCCGGTCGATGCCGACCGTTCCGAGCCGCAGCCGACGCTGCTCTGGGGCTACGGCGGTTTCAAGATCCCGCTGGCGGCCGACTATCGGGCGGGATGGTCCGGCTGGCTGGCGGCCGGCGGACATGTCGCCATCGCGAACCTGCGCGGCGGTGGGGAGTTCGGCACCGAGTGGTACGAGGCCGGGCGGCTGGAGCGCAAGCAGAATGTCTTCGACGACTTCATCGCGGTCGCCGAGCATCTGTCCGCGACCGGGGTGACCACCCCGGAGCAGCTGGCTCTGCACGGCCGCAGCAACGGCGGTCTGCTGGTCGGCGCCGTCCTGACCCAGCGGCCCGACCTGGCCGCGGTCGCCCTGCCGGCGGTCGGCGTACTCGACCTGCTCCGGTTCCACAAGTTCACCATCGGCGCGGCCTGGATCTCCGACTACGGCGACCCCGACGACCCCGAGCAGTTCGCCACGGCCCTGGCGTACTCGCCGCTGCACAACGTCCGCCCGGGTACCCGCTACCCGGCGACGCTGATCGCCACCGGCGACCACGACGACCGCGTGGTGCCGCTGCACAGCCACAAGTTCACCGCCGCGCTGCAGCACGCCCAGGCCGGCGACGCGCCGATCCTCACGCGAATCGAGGTGGCCACCGGCCACGGTGTCGGCAAGCCCACCGCCCTGGTCGCCGCTGAGTGGGCCGACCTGCTGGCCTTCGCCGCCCACCACACCGGCCTCAAGTTCCCCATGCAACATGGGAAACTTGCCGTTTGAACAGGAAGCCTCCTATGGAATCGACCAGTTTCCCATGCAACATGGGGAACTGACCGGCGTACAGTGCCCGGTGTGACGACGGTTGTTGATGATGACGTCTTCTCCGCGATCGTCGAGCCGCTCCGGGGTGAGCTGACGGCCCACTGCTACCGGATGTCCGGCTCGGTGCACGACGCCGAGGATCTGGTCCAGGAGACCTACCTGCGGGCGTGGCGGGCGTTCGGAAAGTTCGAGGAGCGCTCCTCGGTGCGCACCTGGATGTACCGGATCGCCACCAACGTCTGCTTGACCGCCCTGGACGGGCGCAGTCGCCGGCCGATGCCGACCGGCCTCGGCCAGCCCAAGGCCGACCCGCACGCCAGCCTGCAACAGAACGCCGAGATCACTTGGCTGGAGCCGTTGCCGGACTCGATGGTCTGGGGCAGTACGCCGGCCGACCCGGCGAACGCGGTCGTGGACCGGGAGAGCGTACGCCTGGCGTTCGTCGCGGCCCTGCAGCACCTGACCCCGCCGCAACGGGCGGTGTTGATCCTGCGCGACGTGCTGGACTGGCACGCCAGCGAGGTGGCGGAGCTGCTCGGCCTCTCGGTCGCGGCGGTGAACAGCAGCCTGCAACGGGCCCGGGCCCACGTTCACCAGCTGGAGGAGGTCGACACCGACGCCGAACCGCTGACCGACGAGCGGGCGAAGGCCCTGCTGAGCGACTACGTCGCCGCGTTCGAGGACTACGACGTACCGCGCATCGTCGAGCTGCTCAGCGCCGACGCGATCTGGGAAATGCCGCCCTACCTCGGCTGGTACCGGGGGGCGGAGGAGATCGGGCAGCTGATCCGCCTCAACTGCCCGGCGCAGGCCGCGGGCGACCAGGTCCTGGTGCCGACCGGGGCGAACGGCCAGCCGGCCTTCGGGCTGTACATGCGCCAACCGGACGGCTCGTACGCGGCGTTTCAGCTCCAGGTGCTGACACTTGGCCCGCAAGGAGTGTCCCGCGTCGGGGTCTTCTTCGATCTCAGCCTCTTCGAGCGGTTCGGGCTGCCCGCCACGCTGCCGCCGGGCGCGAACGGGACCGCTGGGTAGCCTGGGCGCTGTGAGCAGCAACCTGCCCATCTCCTCGCCGTACCGCAGCACCCCAGAGGCCCCGGTCACCGAGGCCGAGCGCAACCAGCTGAGCACGCGTCTGAACGCGGCCTTCGAGGCCGGCAGCCTGGACGCCGACGACTATCGGCAGCGGCTGGACGTGCTGTTCGCCGCCCAGAAGCTGGGCCAGCTGGTGCCCGTGGTCGAGGGCCTGCCGCCGCTGCAGACCTACACCGATCCCAAGATCGTCGCCGGCACCGGCGGGCAGCCGGGCGTTGTCTCCGAGCCCCGCAGCGCCACCGGGATGGCACTCATCGCCGCTGGGGGAGTGGTCCTCCTGATCGTCCTGATCGCCATCTTGCTGGTGATCTTGATCTAGCCTTTCTCTCATGTCCCAGCCGCTCCAGGTGTCGGGCGGCTGGAACCAGTGGCGGCCGGCCTCGCCGCCACCGCCGCGCCGTAGCCGGACCCTGCTGGCCGTGCTCGTTGTGCTGCTGGTGTCGATCGTCGCGGTGGTCGCGTTCGGCGTGGTGCTGATCAGTCAGCAGCCCGAACCGCAGGCAGTGACGCCACCGATCACCAGCAGTCCCGGCAGCGCGAGTCCGCCGTCCCTTCGGCCGGTCTCGCCGCCCCCGCGTACGCCATCGACTACGACTCCGACACCCTCGGCGGTCGAACCGTCCACCGCAGAGCCGACCTCCGAGGCGCCGACCCCGACCGAGGAGCCCACGCCGGATGAGCCCAACGGCCCGGAAGACGTGCTGGTCCGCAACCCGCTCTACGGTCGCCGGATCCCCGACTCCGACTGCTCACGGCCACCCCGTCCGCTGCCGACGAGCGCCAAGGCCGACGAGCGCTACCTGAAGGCGGTCATCGGCTGCATGGCCGACGCCTATCGTGCGCCGCTCGAAGGGGCCGGATTCACCCTGACCAGGCCCGGACTGGTCGTCTACCGAGGGACCGTCGAGACTCCGTGCGGCCAGGGGCTGAAGGGCT
Source organism: uncultured Actinomycetota bacterium (assembly GCA_963711015.1). Lineage (GTDB taxonomy): Bacteria > Actinomycetota > Actinomycetes > Propionibacteriales > Propionibacteriaceae > Microlunatus. The sequence continues at coordinate 541,053 of CAVQCQ010000005.1, read as the reverse complement.
ATCCGGTGTTCTACTGCCCGGCGAACCAGACGGTCTACTCCTCGGCCGGCTCGACAGCGGAGTATGGGGACGGACTGCGGCTGGCCGGCTACTGGATCGTTTTCCACGAGTATGCCCACCACGTCCAGCGCCGCATCGGCGTGCTGCAAGCCGCGTACACCCGGGACGAGGAGCAGAACCAGATCAGCCGCCGCGTCGAGCTCCAGGCCGACTGCTTCATGGCCATGACCGGCATCTCCGTACGCAGCACCGGGCTCACCGACGAGGACCGAGCGGAGATGGTGCGCTGGCGGGAGGCCGCGGCCGACGACATCCATGGCAAGACCGCATCGCAGCTCTACTGGATCAACCGCGGCTTCGGCACCGACCGGTTCAACCGCTGCAGCACCTGGACGGCCACCAAGCACATCAGCTGAGGTCTACGAATCAGCGGCAGGAGAGCCAGCCGAAGTCGTTTGGTTTGGCTACCCTTACTATTGGCAAGAACTGCTTCGACGTGGTTCGCACAGATTCGGGAACTCTAAAATGAGGACTGTGCCTCGGCAACCGATTACCCAGCGCAAGATCGCTGAGCACGTTCAGCGGCTGGGTGAGCTCTATCCGCCGATCCGGCTCGACTCGGTCGACCGGACGATCAAGAACCCGCGACTCGTGGTTGCGAGGTTCGGGCACGTCATCGACTACCTGGCCCGCGTGGAGCTGGAGGTCGACCGCAACGTCTTGGAGATCCTCTGCCTGCTCCCGGACGTCGACGACATCAACAAGACCTTCTACGCCGACGTGTGGCAGCCGCAAGAGATCCAGCACGGCCTGATCCTGGACCGGCTGCAGCAAGACCTCGGCCACCAGCCCGCCCAGCCGCACCTCGACGTCTCCCTCAAGATCAAGATCTTGGGCACCTTGGCCGGCCTCAAGCCGATCCAGGACATCGCCAAGCTGCTCTATTTCCTCACCGGGGCGAGCACCGAGCGGCAGGCCGTGCTGGCCTACAACCGGATCAACGACGGGCTCAAGGAGATCGGCGAGACCGCGATCTCCGAGACGATCATCACCCCGATCAAGCAGCAGGAGCCGGGGCACTTCGCGTTCTACCAGATGTCGGCCACCGCGATGATCCAGGACAGGGTGCTCCGGCCCTGGCAGCTGTTCCTGACCCGGGTGCTGCGGGAGAAGTCCTACAACCTGGTCGGCACCAACGCGATGAAGCAGTACAAGGCGGACATGGGTGGCGTCATGGTCGACCTCGGCATCGACGCGGACCTGACCGCGTACGCCCGCGAGATCGGCCGGGTGGAGGGCCGGCTGCTCTGGGCCCATCGGCAGGGGATGGAGATCCCGCCTTACATCCTCAAGGCGCTCCGGGAGAGCGTCGACCTGTATCGGGAGCGACTGGCCCGCGGGCTGTCGCCGGCCTGACGTAGCGGGCCCGGGTCCCGTAGCTGCGGAATCCGAGGCGCCGGTAGAGCGCCGCGGCCGGATTGTTCTCGTTGACGGTGAGCCAGACGGGCTCCGTTCCCTCGCCCGCCAATGCCTGCAGGGTGGCCGACACCAGATGCGCGCCGAGCCCGCGGCCCCGCCACGCCGGTATCACGCCGACCTGGTCGATCCAGCGACCCGTCACATTGACGAATCCGACCGGTACGCCGTCGGTGTCCAGCACGGCCACAGACAGGTCGCGCCGCCAGTCCGGATCGGACTCCAGGTCGCCCAACCATTCGCCGGGTGACGGTTCGACGAAGCCCGGCCGCTCCGCGAACGACGCGGCGTACGCGCCGAACAGGTCTGTCGGTCGGCCGTCGGTCACCGGCACGACGCGAAGTCTGCTCGGCGCCGCGACGACCGGCACCGCCTGTAGGTCGTGCCGCATGACCTCCTCAGCGAAGGTGCGCACCAGCCCGTGCCGGGCGTACAGCCGCTCGGCGTCTGGGGCCAGAGTCTCGGTCGCGACGGTCAATCTCGCATCTCCAGCCTGGTCGTCCGTCCAGTCGAGCAGCCGGGACCCCACGCCGCGGCCGCGTACGTGGGGTGCGACCATCCCGCTCGCCGTCGCGGTCGCCCCCTCGACGGAGATCCCCGCGGCGGCCACCAGCCGACCGGCGTCGCGGACCGCCAAGGTCTGCGCCCGCAGCAGCCGGGACCGCAGCATCGGCGCCGTCGCGAACATCGGCAGCCCGCCGTCGGTGTCCAGGCAGGCCTGAGCCAGACCCCGGAGCGCGGGCAGGTCGGCCTCGGTCAGTGGTTCTGTCGACATCAGGCCGGTCGGCCAGCCTGCAGGGTGTAGGAGCAGGGGAAGCGCTCAGGGCCCTCGCGCATCCGCCACTCGCCATCGGTCTCGACCATCTCACCGGGCCGGGCGTTCCAGGGCACGGAGTCGTGCTCGGTCAGCCCGGTGATCACCAGTCCGGCCTCCAGGAGGGCCGTCACGATCTCGCCGAGTCCGTGGTTCCACTCGTGCGAGACCGTGTGCTCGAACGTGACGTCGCTGGTCACGTAGGTGCCCTCCTCATCCCAGACGATCGGCTCGACCTGGGTGAAGTAGGGGTACTCGATGGCGATCACCCCGTCGGGCCGGGGATCGCTCAGTGACCACAGCACCGGGTGGCCCTCCCGAAGGAACAGCCGGCCGCCGGGCCGCAACAGGGTGGCCGCGACCTGGCCCCAGCGATCGACGTCCGGCAGCCAGCCGAGCGCGCCGATCCCGGTGAAGACCAGGTCGTACGCCTCCGCGCCGAGGACATCGACGGCGTCGTACACGTCGGCGACGTGGAAGTCGATGTCGGCGTTCGCGCGTGCGGCCAGGTCTCGTGCGACGGCGATCGAGGCGGGGGAGAAGTCCAGCCCGGACATGGCCGCGCCGAGGCGGCCGAGCGAGACGGTGTCGGTGCCGATATGGCACTGCAGGTGGACGCCCCGGAGACCGGAGATGTCGCCGAGCCGAGGGAGATCGAAGCGGACCACGTCGGAGAGGAACTCCGGATCAGCCGCGAACCGGTCCAGTGCGTACTCCGGGGAGCCGGCGTGGGCCGGGGCCCGCTCGTCCCACAGGCGGCGGTTGATCTCGATGTGCTCCGGCATGGCCACATCCTGCCGCAGCGGCGATTTGGGTCAGATGGAGCGTTCGCGTAGACTTCTCGGTCGGCCATCTTTGGCCGTTAGTCGTTGATCCCGCGTAAGCAGATTGAGAGTAGATGGCGAAGAAAGAGGGCGCGCTCGAACTGGAGGGCACCGTGGTCGAGGCCCTGCCCAACGCGATGTTCCGCGTTGAGCTGGCCAACGGTCACAAGGTGCTGGCCACCATCAGTGGCAAGATGCGGCAGCACTACATCCGCATCCTCCCGGCCGACCGCGTCGTCGTCGAGCTGTCGGCCTACGACCTGACCCGCGGGCGCATCGTCTACCGGCACAAGTAGCCACTTCGCACGCCACCACAACACAAGATCGGACCCGCAGCTCGACATGAAGGTTCAGCCGAGCGTCAAGAAGATCTGCGACAAGTGCAAGGTGATCCGCCGGCACGGTCGCGTGATGGTGATCTGCGAGAACCCGCGGCACAAGCAGCGGCAGGGCTGAGGCCCCGCCAGCCACTGGCCGGCGAGACTCGCATTCGCCCGACGACGCAAGACCGCAAGACCAAGAAAAGTGTGATCGCAAGTCCGGGAATCCTTCCGGACCCACCCTCGGTCGGAGGCCGAGGCCCCGGGACCAGGCCTGCTCCTGGTCGCCTCGCTCGGAGAGCGCCATTGCTCTGGGCCACCGGGGACGCATCACGCCAGACACCTCCGGCTTGACGAAAGGTAAGACTGCCGAATGGCCCGCCTGATCGGGGTCGACCTGCCGCGCGACAAGCGGCTCGAGGTCGCCCTCACCTACATTTTCGGTGTCGGGAAGACCCGCGCCGCCCAGACCCTCGAAGCCACCCAGATCAGTGGTGACCTCCGCGTCCACCAGCTGAACGACGAGCAGCTGGTCGCGCTGCGCGACTGGATCGAGGCCAACTACCAGGTCGAAGGTGACCTGCGGCGTGAGGTTGCCGCGGACATCCGCCGCAAGGTCGAGATCGGCTCCTACCAGGGTCGTCGCCACCGCAGCGGCCTGCCCGTGCGCGGACAGCGGACCCGCACCAACGCCCGTTCCCGCAAGGGCGCCCGCAAGCCCGTCGCCGGCAAGAAGAAGGCAAGGTAATGGCAACCGCAGGAGGCCGCGGCTCGGCCGCGAAGAAGGTCCGGCGCAAGGAGAAGAAGAACGTCGTCTCCGGTCAGGCGCACATCAAGAGCACGTTCAACAACACCATCATCACGATCACCGATCCGTCCGGCGCTGTCATCGCCTGGGCCTCGGCCGGCACGGTCGGCTTCAAGGGCTCGCGCAAGTCGACCCCGTACGCCGCGCAGATGGCCGCGGAGGCCGCCGGTCGCCGGGCCATGGAGCACGGCATGAAGCGGGTCGACGTCTTCGTGAAGGGCCCGGGTTCGGGCCGCGAGACCGCCATCCGCTCCCTCGGCGCCGTCGGCCTCGAGGTCGGTGCGATCTCCGACGTCACCCCTGTCGCCCACAACGGCTGCCGCCCGCCCAAGCGGCGGCGCGTCTAGGCCCCGGCCAGAAAGGAGACAAAGGACATGGCTCGCTACACCGGTCCCATGACCAAGAAGTCGCGCCGGCTGGGGGTTGACCTGGTCGGTGCCGACAAGGCGTTCGAGCGCCGCCCCTACCCGCCCGGCGTACACGGGAAGGGCCGCACCAAGGAGTCGGAGTACTCGCTCCAGCTCCGGGAGAAGCAGAAGGCGCGGTTCTCCTACGGCGTGCTGGAGAAGCAGTTCCGGCGCTACTACGAAGAAGCCAACCGGATGCAGGGCAAGACGGGTGACAACCTGTTGCAGATCCTGGAGTCCCGGCTGGACAACGTCGTCTACCGCGCCGGTCTGGCGCGTACCCGGCGGCAGGCCCGTCAGTTCGTGGTGCACGGCCACTTCACCGTGAACGGCCACAAGGTGAACATCCCGTCCTACCGGGTCAGCCCGCACGACATCGTGGACCTGGCCGAGAAGGTGCGCGAGATGACGCCGCACATCATCAACCGGGAGACCCACAACGAGCGGGACGTCCCCGGCTGGCTCCAGGTCGCTCCCGACCGCGGCCGGATCCTGGTGCACCAGCTCCCGACCCGCCAGCAGATCGTCATCGACGTCAGCGAGCAGCTGGTCGTCGAGCTCTACTCGAAGTAATTCTTCCGACTTGTCAGCGTAGGTGGTCGTCATAGCGACCATCCACGCTGACAAGTCGGAGAGGTAAGGCCCGCGGGTGCCGGATGCACCTGCGGTTCCGCGCTTTCAAATAGCGGTGAGCGCGGGGAAGGAAGAAAGAAATGCTGATCGCACAGCGCCCCACCCTGTCCGAGGAAGTCGTCGGTGACGACCGCTCCCGGTTCACCATCGAGCCGCTGGAGCCGGGCTTCGGCTACACCCTCGGCAACTCGCTCCGGCGCACGCTGCTGTCGTCCATCCCGGGCGCCGCGGTGACCTCGATCAAGATCGACGGCAACCTGCACGAGTTCTCCACCATCCCGGGTGTCGTCGAGGACGTCACCGAGATCATCCTCAACCTCAAGGGCCTGGTCGTCTCCTCCGAGGAGGACGAGCCGGTCACTATGTACCTCCGCAAGGCCGGCCCGGGGGCCGTCACCGCGGCCGACATCGCCCCGCCCGCGGGAGTCGAGGTGCACAACCCCGAGCTGCACATCGCCACGCTCAACTCCGACGGCAAGCTGGAGATGGAGCTGGTGGTCGAGCGTGGCCGCGGCTACGTCTCCTCGGTGCAGAACAAGGCCGCCGACGCCGAGATCGGCCGGATTCCCGTCGACTCGATCTACTCACCGGTGCTCAAGGTCACCTACAAGGTGGAGGCCACCCGCGTCGAGCAGCGCACCGACTTCGACAAGCTGGTGCTGGATGTCGAGACCAAGCAGGCCATCCGGCCTCGTGACGCCGTGGCGTCGGCCGGACGCACCCTGGTCGAGCTCTTCGGCCTGGCCCGGGAGCTGAACGTCGAGGCCGAGGGCATCGAGATCGGCCCATCGCCGATCGACGAGCAGCTGGCCGCCGACCTGGCGCTGCCGGTGGAGGACCTCAACCTCACCGTCCGGTCCTACAACTGCCTGAAGCGCGAGGGTATCCACACGGTGTCCGAGCTGGTCTCCCGCAGCGAGCAGGACCTGCTGGACATTCGCAACTTCGGCTCCAAGTCGATCGACGAGGTCAAGCTGAAGCTGCACGAGATGGGCCTGTCGCTCAAGGACAGCGCGCCCGGCTTCGATCCGTTGAGCGCCATCGGCCGCTACGACGACGAGCTGGACGACGTCGATTTCAGCGAAACCGAGCAGTACTGAACTGAACCAAGCAAGGGGGGACGACCCCCCTTGAACCCCCCGCGCCGCGCCGATAACACACGGGCGCGCGGCCGGGACCGAAGGAGCGAATGAGATGCCCGCACCCACCAAAGGTGCCCGCCTCGGCGGTAGCGCTGCCCACCAGAAGATCATTCTGGCCAACCTGGCGACCCAGCTGTTCGAGCACCGCAAGATCACCACGACCGAGGCCAAGGCCCGCCGGCTGCGGCCGCTGGCCGAGAAGCTGATCACCAAGGCCAAGCGGGGGGACATCCACTCCCGTCGGCTGGTCCTGACCACGGTCAAGGACAAGGGTGTGGTGCACGTGCTGTTCACCGAGATCGCGCCGACCTTCGCCGAGCGCGAGGGCGGCTACACCCGGATCACCAAGATCGGCCCGCGGAAGGGCGACAACGCCCCGATGGCGGTCATCGAGCTGGTGACCGAGACGGTCGAGGAGAGCAAGAAGGCCAACGCCAAGTCCAGCGCTCCGGCTAAGAAGTCGGCCGCGCGCAAGGCTCCTGCCAAGTCCGCTGCGTCGACTCCTGCTCCGGCGGCGCCTAAGGCGCCCGCGGCGTCGGAGCCGGTCGAGGAAAGCCCGGCCGAGGAACTGGTCGGCGACACCGAGGAGCGGGACGAGTCCACCTCCACCGAGGAGGCTCCGAGCGACGACAGTTCGGCCGAGGAGGCCGAGGCGACCGACGAGGCCAAGGACTACGGCAAGGGCTCCTTCCGGGGTACCGAGCCGCCGACCGGGTATGCGATCAAGGGCAACGAGGACTCGATGAAGTTCCACACGCCCGAGTCGCAGTGGTACGACCAGACCATCGCCGAGGTCTGGTTCGAGACCGAAGCGGCGGCCGAGGCCGCGGGCTTCGAGAAGGCCGGCTGACCGGAGCATCCGTACGCGAGGACGGCGTCCGCCCAACGGGGTGGGCGCCGTTCGATTTCCTCAGCATGACGGACGCCAACGGCACCCATTGCGCGCTATGTGCCCTTCCGCCGAGAAGAGAGGGGCCACAACTGCGCAGTCGATGGCTGCGACAGAATTCCTCGCATGCTGCTCAGCCGGTTGACCGAGACCCGGCGAGCGCTGGTCGCCACCCGGTCGCGCAACGCCAAGCGTGACCTGATTGCGGCGGTGCTTCGAGAGGTCTCGGCCGACAACGTGGAGATCGTGGTGTCCTACCTGTCCGGCAGCCTCCGGCAGCGCCGGACGGGAGTGGGCTGGCGGACCCTGCAGCAGGCCCCGCCCCCGGCCGCCGAGTCCAGCTTGACCGTCGCCGAGGTCGACGCCGCCTTCGAGGAGATGGCCCGGCTGAGCGGGTCCGGCTCGGCGACCGCGCGCACCGCAGCGGTGCAAGCGCTGTTCGGCCGCGCCACCCGCGAGGAGCAGGAGTTTCTCTTCGGGCTGGTCTCGGGGGAACTTCGGCAAGGTGCCATGGAGGCGGCGGTGCAGGACGGGCTGGCGGTTGCCTTCGACGTACCCGTCGCCGCCGTACGCCGCGCGGCCATGCTGCTGTCGTCGACCACAGCAGCTGCAGCGGTGTTGCTCGAGCAGGGACTGCCTGGTCTGGAACGGGTCGGCCTACAGGTCGGCACCGCGGTTCAGCCGATGCTGGCGGCCAGCGCGCCGGACCCGGAGGGCGCAGTCGCCAAAAGCGGGTTACCCGTGCTGGTCGATCACAAGCTGGACGGTGTCCGGGTTCAGGTACACCGCTCGGGCGAAGAGGTCCGGGTCTTCACCCGCAGCCTGGACGACATCACCGCACGGCTCCCAGAGGTGGTTTCCGTGACGCGCGGCCTGCCGCAGCAAAGCCTGGTACTGGACGGGGAGGTGCTCTCGCTTCGCCCGGACGGGCGGCCGGAGGCGTTCCAGGTGGTCGCATCGCGGACGATGAGCAGTATCGACGTGCCGGCCCTCGCGCAGGACCTGCCGCTGCAGGTCTACTTCTTCGACCTGCTGCACGTGGACGGCCGCGACCTGCTGGACACCCCGCTACAGGATCGGCTCGAGGTGATGAACCAGGTCCTGCCGGCCCAGATCACCGTGCCGCGCGAGGTCTGCAGCACCACCGAGCAGGTGGTCAAGCGGTTCGCCGACGCGGTCGGCAGCGGCTACGAGGGCGTGGTCGTCAAGAATCTCCAGACCCCGTACGCGGCCGGCCGCCGGGATTCGGCATGGGTCAAGGTCAAGCCGCGGCACACCTTCGATCTCGTCGTCACCGCGGTCGAGTGGGGCCACGGCCGCCGGCAGGGCTGGCTCTCCAATCTCCACCTCGCGGCCCGGGAGCCGCGATCCGGAGAGCTGATCATGCTCGGCAAGACCTTCAAGGGGATGACCGACGAGATGCTCGCCTGGCAGACCGAGGAGTTCCTGAAGCGCGAGGTCCGGCGCACCGCGTACACGGTCTACGTCGAGCCGACAATGGTGGTCGAGATCGCCTGCGACGGGCTGCAGGTCTCCACCCGCTATCCCGGTGGGGTGGCGCTGCGGTTCGCCCGGGTGCTGCGCTACCGGCCGGACAAGGCGGCCGACGAGGCCGACACCATCGACATGGTGAAGGCGCTCAGCCCGATCGTCGACTAAGCCAGGTCGTTGAGCGTGATCATCACCGCCCGGACCTGGTCGATGAACGCCTGGAGCACTCGCAGTCGCGGGTCCGGCGTAGGCAGCACCGTCCCGGTGAAGCGAGCTCGGACCTCGGTGAGTCGCGAGTCGGCGAGTACCGCCTCGACCCCGGGCCGGTCACCACCACCGATCAGAGCATCAAGGTCGCCGGCCACCGGCCCGAGGACGCGCACGACCGCCTCGGCGGCCTCCGCGTACGCGTGTGCCGCCTGGTTCGCGCGGCGCCGCGCATACCGCTGTTGAGACCACCCGCCGGCCTTGGTCCGGCCCTGGACGTAGCTGCCACCCACCTTGGAGGCGACCAGTTCCGAACCGTCGAAGACGCCGACGGCGAATCCACCACGGCGGACCAGCAGGGCACCGATCCGACGGTCCCGGCCGACGTGAGCGAGCAGCTCAGGCAGAGGATCGGTCGACTCGGCCAAAGGCGGGAACGGAACCGTGATCGCCGCCGTCGCTCCATCGCTCGCCCAGAGCCTGACCTCATCGTGATCATGATCGACATCGACGGAGCCGTGGCGGTCAGCGAACCTCTCGATCCACCCGGCCAGTCGCTCGGGTGGAACGGTGACGGTTCGCGAAGTGGTCATCATTTCAAGAACAAACCCGCGAGCACTTCAATGCCGCGTTCGATCTGGGCATTGGCCGGGAGACAAGGCCGGCGCTCGCGGGTTCGGGTGTCGACTGTGGATTAGCCTCGCCGCACGATCTGCCGTGCAGCAGGGGCGGGCGGCTAGCTAGCCGTCACCTCACATGTCCAAGAGTCACTCATTCTTCGGACCACCTCCTTCCCGTGTGCCTCAAATTTATGCGGCGGCTCAAGTCACGGTCAACGGATTTCGCCGGAAGCGTCAGGTCCTGACCTTGGCGTACCGCTCCAGTGCCTCCTTGCGCTCGGCGGCGTGATCGACGAGAGGCCCGGGATAGCCCGAAGGGACCCCGCCCGGCGCCTGCCATGGCTCGTGCAGATGCTCGTCCGGCACGTCGCGCAGCTCGGGTACGTAGCGCCGGATGTAGTCGCCGTCGGCGTCGAACTTCTCCGACTGGGTGACCGGGTTGAAGATCCGGAAGTAGGGAGCCGGGTCAGTGCCGCAGCCGGCCACCCATTGCCAGTTGAGCTGGTTCTGAGCGATGTCGCCGTCCCGCAGGTGTTTCATGAACCAGTCGGCGCCGTGCCACCAGCCGACGTGCAGGTCCTTGATCAGGAACGACGCCACGACCATCCGCACCCGGTTGTGCATCCAGCCCTCGGCCAGCAACTGCCGCATTCCGGCGTCCACCAGCGGGTAGCCGGTCTGGCCCTGCTGCCACGCCGTCAGCCGCGCCGCGGCAGTCCTGTCCTCACTCGGCTCGTCGGACGGCATGGCGCGGAACTCGGGCTTGATCGGCTGCGTCGTCGCCTCCGGCCGGTGGAACAAGGTGTCGGCGAAGAAGTCTCGCCAGGCGATCTGCCGGGCCAGGGCGGCGGCACCTCGCGAGCGGAGGGGGGCGAGGTCGGCGAGCACGGTACGCGGGTGCAGGTGCCCCCAGCGCAGCGCGATCGAGAGGTGCGAGGTGGCGTCGGCGCCGGGGAAGTTATGCAGTTTGGCGTAGTCCGCGACCCCGCCCGGGTCTTGTCGCAGCCACCGCTGCCACGCTCGTCGGGCGGGCCCCTCGCCGGCCAGCTCCATCAGGTCGGGATCGGCGTCGGTCAAGCTCGCCTGGTCGTCAGCCTTCAGCCACGCGACCGCACTGGCGCGTACGCCGGGCGCGGGATCGTGCACACCGTGGTCCTGCCAGGCGCGGTGGAACGGGCTGAACACCTGGAAGGGTTGGCCGGAGCCGTTCGTCAAGGTGCCGGGTGCGACCGCGTAGGGCGATCCCGAACGGGTGAGCGCGATCCCCGACTTCTCCAAAGCCTCCTCGACCGCGTCATCCCGCGTCCGGCCGTAGGGCGCAAAGTCCGCACTGATGTGGACCGATCCTGCCTCGCAGGCGCGGGCGACGCGCGGCACGACGCGAGTCGGCCGGCCGCGCACCACGCTGAGCCCTGGACCGCCGGCATCAACCAGGTCGCGGTCCAGAGCGGCGAGAGCGGCGAACAACCAGGCCTTGCGAGCGATACCGGCCGTGCGGAGCAGGGCCGGATCCAGGACGAACAGCGGAAGGACCGCCTCACCTTCATCGATGGCGGCCCGTAGAGCGGGGTTGTCGGCCAGCCGAAAGTCCCGTCGGAGCCACCAGACGGCGGCGGTGGTCGGGGAGGCCATCGTCTAATCTTGCCTCGTGAGCGATCTCATCGACACCACGGAGATGTATCTGCGCACGATCTACGAGCTGGAGGAGGAGGGCATCGTGCCCCTCCGGGCGCGGATCGCTGAGCGATTGCATCAGAGTGGGCCGACGGTGTCGCAGACGGTGGCTCGGATGGAGCGGGACAACCTCGTTCACGTCCTGGGCGACCGGCACCTGGAGCTGACCGAGGAGGGTCGGGCCCGGGCGACCAGGGTGATGCGCAAGCACCGGCTCGCGGAGCGGCTATTGATCGACGTGATCGGGCTGGACTGGGAGAAGGTGCACGACGAGGCGTGCCGCTGGGAGCACGTGATCTCGGAGGACGTCGAGCGCAAGCTGGTGGACCTGCTCAACTCACCGACGTCCTCGCCGTACGGCAACCCGATCCCGGGCCTCGCCGAGCTCGGCGTGATCCAGGAGATCGCGCCGTTCCGCGAGGGCAACGAGCAGCTCCGCGACGTCGTACGCAGCAACGTCGAGCCGATCCGTGTGGTGATCGAGCGGATGAGCGAGGAAATCCAGAAGGACGTGGCGATGATGGGCACCCTGCGGCAGGCCGGTATCCAGCCGGGTGCCGAGGTGAGCGCTGAAGCCGGCGGTCTCGGCGTACGGCTGACCGCCGACGGCTCGCCCAGCTGCGAAATCGACCGCGAGGCATCGACCCACCTGTTCGTCTCGCGGGTCTGACCGCCCGTCGATGGCATCCGCCGGCTCGTCGGGCTCATCCACGGTCGGCGCGCTGCTGAAGGGCTACTGGTTCGACGCCGTCGCCGGCCTGCTCAGTGACGCGGCCCGGGCCAGCAACGGCGCGACCATCGAGCTGGTGCGGGCCCGCAACCTCGCTCAGGTCGCCCGCCGCGTACTCGATCTCGACGCCGAGGACTTTCTCGTGCTCGCTCGTCAGCACCGTCAACCGTGGGCCGGCACGCTCGCTGCGGCATCTTTCCCGGCTGAGCCACGCGATGAGGTCCGCGGCGCGCTTGCCTCGCTGGTCCCGCTGTACGAGCTGATGCTCGAAGTACTGCAGATTCGGGCTGCCCGCGGGGAGCCGCTGCAGGTCGTGGTGACTGCGCACCTGATCGGGGAGTACCTCATCCAGCTGGCCTGGGAGTCAACACTCGGACACGGCGGAGATCCGCTGCTGCTTGGCGATTTCGTCGGTGGCAGCCGGTGGGGAACCGAGGATCCGAGCTGCCCACACTCCTCGGCACTGCGCAGCACGGCGAAGCGTGCGCTGAACGCTTGCTCCGGGGATACCGCCGGCTACACCACCTACCTCGATCGCTTCCATTCCCGGCAGGGGGATGCCTTCGGCGTGTGCGCGTTGAACTTCGACACCGTGGGCCGTGGCGATCGGCCCGACGTGGGCGAATGCTGCCCCAATCCGTGCGGATTCGTCACCGCGCTGCCGAGAGAGCACCGGCGGGATCTGGATGCCCGCGTCCGGCTCGCGGTGATCTACGTCGAGTCCCCACTGGTGGCCCTGCGGCACCACGCGCCGGTGGGCCACTTCTTCGGCGTGCCGTCCCCGGCCGAGATCTCCGAGGCCTGGCTGCGCACCTGGGACAAGCTGTCAACGCCCTGGCGCGACGGGGCCAACCCGCTGCTGGCGCCGGGCCTGGAGAGCCGGCCGCCGCCCGATGAGGCGCTCCCGGGACTGTCCGCTGTGGTGTCGGCAGTGGCCGGTCGGCCGATGGGTCCGGGGCGGCTGCTGCGCGACATCGGTGATGATGTGGCTCGGGCGCTTGGCGGGCTGGCGACGACGGAGGTAGTGGCGTGACCGATCACACGAGGGGGACCACCCCTCGACCCCCGTCGCGCGCACAACAACACGGGAGCGCGCGTGAAAACGACGCGGTCAACTGGCGCAGCTACCTCGCGACGTTCCACCGCGAGCGGGCTGGCGTGACCGAGGCGGTCCTGTCCCGGGCGCTGTCTGGTGATCACTCACCTTATCGATGGCTCGCCCGAGCGGTTTCGGCCACCGCGGAAACGGTGCTCGATCTGGCGTGTGGGTCCGGGCCGATGTCGCGAGAGCTGGCGCAGCCCGGTCGGATGGTGGTGGGCCTCGACATCTCCGAGCACGAGCTGGCGTTGGCCGTTGACCGCGGCCCAGGACCGTGGGTCCAGGCGGACGCGTTGCGGTTGCCGTTCAAGGATCACTCGTTCGACGCGGTGACCAGTTCGCTCGGCCTCGTGGTTGTGCAGCCGATGTCCGGCGTCCTGGCTGAGGTGGCCCGGGTACTGCGGCCCGGGGGAGTGCTGGCGGGGATCGCGCCGGCGCTGCGTCCGCTGGCCCCTCGCGACGTCCGGGTGCTCACCCGGATCAATGGCAGACTCCGCACCAAGCCACAGTTCCCCGGGCCGGTGGAGCTCACCGGCTTCGCCAAAGCTCTGGCCGCGCAAGGCATGCGAGCCATGGAGGACGCCCGGGAGCGCTACCGGTTCAGCGTGCGGAACCGCGCCGACGCGGAGCTGATGATGTCGGCCCTCTACCTGCCGAACACCCGGTGGTCACGGGTCGAGCGGGCGATCGAGTATCTGGAGGACGGTCTGAAGCGGCGCGAGGTCATCGACGTGGCCATCCCGATGCGGCGGATCGTTGCGATGAAGTAGTCATCGCTCGCCGCGAGGGCTGGTGCTCGCGTCGCTGGCGTGGCTTCTCTTGGGGAATAGCACCGCACCCGAGGTCGTTGAGATGGCAACGTTCACAGTTGAGGAGAGGCATGGCAACGGTCAACATCACCGCCGAGAACTTCGAGGACACCGTCACGTCCAATGACATCGTGCTGGTGGATTTCTGGGCGGAGTGGTGCGGTCCGTGCAAGCGGTTCGGACCCATCTACGAGAAGGCCTCGGAGGAGCACGGCGACATCGTGTTCGCCAAGTTGGACACTGATGCCAACCAGGAGCTCTCCGGCATGCTGGGCATCGAGGGCATCCCGACGCTGATGGCCTTCCGCGAAGGCGTCTTGGTCTTCAACCAAGCCGGGGCGCTGCCCGGGCCGGCGCTGAAGCAGGTCGTCGACGCCGTCAAGGGCCTCGACATGGTCGAGGTACACAAACAGGTCGAGAAGCTCAAGGCCGAGCACGGCCAGCACTGAGCCGCAAAGATCGTGAAGGATGTCGGGTGGTCTACCACTCAACATCCTTCACGATCTTTCAGCGTCAGCGGGGCTGGTACTCGACCACCACTCGGCGGTTGATCCGTCGGTTGGCTTCCGAGGTGTTCGGGACCGCAGGGTTGCGCTCGCCCCGACCTCTGAGCCGGAACGGGTAGTCGGCTTTCGGCAGCTGCCGGCGCAGCTCGGTGGCCACCGCCCTCGCTCGCTGCCGGCTCAGCACGAGTCCGTGGCGCGCGCTGCCGAGGTCGTCGGTGTAGCCGGTGATCTTGACGGTACCCGGCCCGGCCTGCCGCAGGTCGGCCCCGACCTCGTCGAGCCGGCCGCGGGCCCGGGCGTTGATCTTGGCGCTGTCCTTGCCGAACAGGACGGTGGCGTCCAAGGTCACCCTGATCTTCTTGCCCTGCCGCTCCACCCGCGCCTCGCGCTTAAGGTCAGCCGTACCGGTCTCGATGTCGAGCACGGGCGCGACGACGTCGATCACCGGCAGCGGGTCGTTCGGCTTCGCGAGGGCCGGTGGCGACGCGATCGCGAGGGCACATGCGGCGGCGATCAGCACCGCCGAGAGCCGGCGCCGGTCAGCCGACGGGCACATTGGTGATCACGCCGAAGCTCGGGATGCGAACCGACATCTCGGTCACATCCGGTGGCGGTGCGGCATACGTCGCGGAGACCAGCACCGGTTCGTTGTCGGCGATGAACACGCTGGCCAGGCCACGGGAGCAGAGGCAGTTCCCCTTGCCGTCGGAGGCCACCAGGTAGAGCTTGGAGTTCTTGCCGTCGACGAGCTGGATCCCGTCCACCGTGTGACCGGAGAAGTCGCTCGACTGGTAGTTGTTGTCCGCGAAGATATCGGCGACCTGGTACTTCTCCTCCGAATCGGCCCGCAGGGTGAGGTTGAGCTCGGTCAGGTTGCCGTTTCGCACCAGCGGATACAGCTCGATGGTGAGCGGGACGCCTTCGTCGGTGGAGGTCCGGGTGGCCACGACCTGGGCGGACGGTTGAGCCGACGGCGTACCTACGGTCGGTGCCGGGGTTTGGCCGGCGGACGAGGGCGAGCCGGCCGTGCTCGGCGGGGCGGGCACTGAGCTCGGTGGCGGCGTACCGGGATCCGGGGTGAGATCGGGTAGGCCACAGCCGGCAAGCAGGGCGCCAAGGGCGAGGACGACGACGATCGATCGGGGCATGTGGGGGTCTCCCTGACGTGAGAGGTGGACGATGCTGATCGGCGGTGGACTCGGTCACCCTAGCCGTCGACGGGTCCGTTTCCCGGTCTCGTTCAGACCCGCCAGCGGTAGATCTGCCCGTCCCGCAGCTGACGTACCCTCGACCAATCCTGGTCGATCGTCGCCGCATGGGCTTGAACCACCAGTTCGTCCATACCTGTCACAATCACATGTCGGCCCCCATAGCTCAGGGGATAGAGCAAGGGTTTCCTAAACCCTGTGTCGTAGGTTCGAATCCTACTGGGGGCGCCGTGAGAATTTGCTCAACGACTAGGGTAAACGCTCCTCGCTCCAGTCCGGTGACCAGTTGTTGTCTGTCGTCTGTGAGCATCATCTGCCATTGAATCTGGCACGGAACTGGCAAGATCTAATCGGTGACCGGGGCGGGTTTTGCTGGCTCGAGACACAAACGGCCACCTGATGCGTCACACGCGGTAACCCGGGCGCACGTGGCGTTCCGAAGAGAAGCTGGGGCGCATCGGCCCAGGTTGAGTCCTGGCTCAGCTGGACCTTGTCCTGGGTGCACTGGTTCAACACCAACCGGCTGCACAGCGCCCTGGACTACGCCACCCCGATCGAGTTCGAAGAGCAGTACTACCGTCAGAACAACCCCCAGCAGCAACCGCTGCCGGGAGAACCCGCCCTCCACTGAACCCGGGGCGATTCAGGGCCATCTGGGTGGCCCATTGGAGCGTTCAGTTAGTTAGGTCGCTAGACAGCTGGTCGCCCTTGCCATCTGTGCTGGCTCGCGTATCCAAAGGTGGCGAGCAGGGACTCTAGGCGAGGCTCGTTGAAGACCTTGTGGGTTCTCTGCCACTTTGCGTTCAGCTCGGCTTTGGGGTGGCCGAAAATGCGCTCGACCATCGCATCCAAGGAGTTGTCCAGAGCGACGGTGAGCATCGGGCCCACTACTCCGACCATGAATCGTAGGACGATCGTGGCGAGGTAGCCAACGAAGACGGCGTCACGGTGGCCCTGCCAGCCGCTGCGTCGCAGCCCGTCGAGGTAGGCATCCAGACAGAGCCGTTCCAGTTTGTCCGCGTTGTCGCAATCGGCCTCGAAGAACCCCACAGAGGCCCCGAGCAGGGGCGCCAGATCAGCACCGACGGCTGCCCAGCCGCAGTACGCCCAGTCGATCGCAACCGTCTGTTCCGTGCCGTCGGCGACACGGATGAAGGCGTTGCGGGGAAACAGGTCCTGGTGACAAATGGACTGCGGAAGTGCGTCGAGCGCCTCGTATAGCTCGCGCCGATGCTCCCAAACCTGCATCAGAAGCCCGATGGTGGACGGCGCGAACAGCTCCGCGACCCTTGGGTGCTCAGCAAGGGACGGGAGCTGGGTGATCATCGGCTCGGCGCGCTCCGTCCAGCCGTGGAGCCAGCCGCGGCTCAGCCACCAGTCCGCTGGTGGGTCGCCGTCGACAACCAAACGACCGTTGAACTCACCGAGATGTCGCGCAGCCGCTCGCGAAGCGGCTCGGTGACCATGGTCGCTGGTCGGCTGCGGCAAGATCCTCCATAGCCACCCAGGCGGCGCTCTCGCCCAGCTCGCCAGATCCGAAGCAGTGTGGCGCAACCAGACCCTCCCGGAGGTCCTGGATCCAAGGAGCCTGATAGACCAACCATTCGCGCTTCCAAAAGTCCCAGGCCATCGGGTCGGTGCTGCTTTCCTGCCAGCCCTCGCCTTCATGGTTGAACATCTTCAGGATGAACTTCCAGGGGACAGCTGCGCCGTTGGAGGTCGCCTCGCCGGAGACCGTATAGAGTTCCGACCCCGATGCGCCACCGCCCATCGCCTCCTCGCGCCAGGAAACCAGCCGGGCTTGGCGATCCTGCAGAGCGTTTCGGACGAGCTCGGCGCGAGCTTCATCGTCAATCCCCGCGACGTACGAGTCGTGCTGAATAGGGCGCATGGGCACTTCCTTCCTGGCACAACTGTTCAGCCCGGACCGAACCCGCGCAACCGAAAAGCGGTCGAGGGATTCCCCCCTCCGTCCAGGTGGGCCTTCAGACTGCAAAACATGTCCGGGAGAAACCCCGAGCGACCCGGATTTCACGCTTGATGGTCCGACCGTGCCTGGTGCCCCACCCCTTGGAACACCGCCCAGGGCGACGAGACCGGCGTGCTGGGTGCGAGATGGCCAGCCGCATCCCCGCCAGCCACCCCGCCTGGGTTGCGCAGAACGGCCCGCCAGTACAACCTCTACTCGACTATCCGGCGCTCAGAAAGGAGGCTATAGCGAGGGGTGAGCCGCACGTTGTGATCGGACCCGTGCCTACCCGCCTGGAGGCGTTCTGACGTGCGTCATACGGACTGCTGCGGCGCTCCTCCCACGAGTGCTGGTTGGCGTTCTGCACTTCATGTGGCTCACAAGATCGACTGCCCGGTTGGCAAGGTGTGTCCGATGCAGAAGTGCGTGTGACGCGCTAACCGCGGTTGTGATCCACTCCCTACTGGGGACGTCGACGATGGCTGAGCCAACGTCGTGCTGCCGGTGCCGGGCGCAGATGCCTCCCGGCAGCGCGCCGACCGGGAGGTACGGGGTGGGTGACGTTGGATGCCAGCTCGGGTTAGCCATCATTCGCGGAGTGTTGGGGGTACGCGTCCTGACCGGTCAGGCACCTGGTGCCTCCATGGAGGTACGTCCCGATTTACTGGCTGGGGTACGGATCGGGTGATGTTGGCTGCGAGGTTCCGCAATGTCTCAATCTCCAGGGCAGAAGGAACCGTTCATGAGGGTCGCCTCTCAGCTCGTCCTAGTCGTGGGGAGCAAGCGCTGGGCGGGATAACCTGCTCCGATTACTTGATGGTGATATCGCTGCGGGGGGATTTACCGCACAGGCTGGAGCGGCGTTCAACGGCAGGAAGGCCGAGGACGCCGCCAATCGTCGCGGGTCCGTCGCCGCTTCCGCCCCGATTCCGTTAGCCTCTCTCTCGGTCCAGTAAATACTCGGGGGAGTAGGAGCACGATGCAGCGCATCATCACCGAACTCGTCGACGACATCGACGGTAGTAAGGCGGAGGAGACCGTCAGGTTCGCCATCGACGGCGTCGAGTACGAAGTTGACCTGAGCGAGAAGAACGCGAAGAAGCTGCGTGACGCAGTCGCCGGCTACGCCGAGAAGGCACGCAAGGTTCGCGGTGGGCGTGGCGGTCCCAAGGCAACGTCTGTCTCCCAGGTGGACACCAAGGCGGTACGCGCGTGGGCAAAGTCGAACAACATCGAGTTGAGTTCACGCGGCCGGATTCCGGCCGATGTGGTCGACCAGTACCGGAAAGCCGGAAACTAGCCGCGGAGGCGCAGTAGACGTTCGCGTCCCAGCGTCTACGAACAGCTGATTCCGGGCTGCCGATGCCTCGCAGCCTCGCCTGACCTGCGCCGGGAGGTTCCTCGTCTTACGGCGGTACTCTCCTGGGAGGTGGGTGTGGTGGAACGCGCAGCGAAGAGCAGGGTGTTGAGGCTGGAAGCTCTGCCACGCAGCTTGCCGTGAGGCAGTTAGTCGTGCCTCCATTGCGTCAGCCGCACCCACCCCTCTAGGGAGGAACCAGGGCTTGGGCCGGGGTCGTCGTCACGTGTGCCACGGTTGGCCATCCCCGAGCTGCTGTTTCAGACGGCGATGTCGAGAGTAAGGGTCGGCCTGCGCAACGTTGGCACCGGACAGAGCGTGCCCGGCCCTACCCAACCCCTCGACCAGCAGCTGGAGCTGGCGTACCTCCTGACCAGGCAAAACGCACCGGGCACACAGCTCTCCAGCCGGAGATAGACCGTCATGGCGTGATCGCATCGGGCGCGATCCGTATGGTGCGACCCCAGAATGCATGAGGTGTAATCGGTTGCGCTCTTCGAGTCGCTGCACTGGCTGATGAGAATGGGGGGTCGGCCGGCGACGTCGACACACACTGGTGCGGGCGAGCCCGTTGCAGGTGTATGGCGCGGGGGTCTCGGGTGTCACTGGATTGTTGCTACGAGCACGCGGGTCTGTGTCCTGGCAGAGGTCCCTCCGGACCGGCGCCGTGAGGCGATGGTCGCCTCACGGGGGGAAGGAGGGACGCGATGGAGGTGTTGTTCGACCGGGTCGCTGGGCTCGATGTCGGCAAGAACTCGGTGACGGTGTGCCTGCGCACGCCCGGCCCACGGGGCCGGCGGCACGCGGAGACGCAGACGTTCAAAACGACAACGGGATCGTTGCAGCTGATGCGGGACTGGCTGGTCGAGGCCGGGGTAGCGATCGCGGCGATGGAATCGACGTCGACGTATTGGAAGGCGCCGTTCTACTGCCTCGAGGAAGTGATGGAGGTGTGGCTGCTGAACGCGGCGCACATGAAGGCCGTGCCGGGGCGGAAGAGTGATGTCCGGGACGCGGAGTGGATCGCGCAGCTGTTGGAGCACGGGTTGTTGCGGCCGTCGTTCGTGCCCCCACCGCAGATTCGTCGGTTGCGGATGTTGACCCGGTATCGGACCCAGTTGATGGGTGACCGGCGCCGAGATATTGTCCGGTTGGAGCTGATGTTGGAAGACGCCAGCATCAAGCTCTCCTCGGTGGCCTCGAGCCTGAAGACCGTGTCGGCCCGGGCGATGCTGACCGCGATGATCAATGGTGAGACCGACCCGCTCATACTCGCGAATCTGGCCAAAGGAAAGATGCGGCGCAAGATCCCGGATCTGGCGCAGGCGTTGACCGGCCATTTTGACGCCAACCATGCCCGGTTGGCTCGCTCGATGTTGCGTCGGCTGGATCTGGTCGAGCAGGCCCTGGCGGAGCTGGACGCGGTCATCGTCCAGGCCTGCCAGCCATGGCAGCACGAGATCGAGCTACTGCAAACCATTCCCGGAGTCGGGCCGAAGGTGGCGCAGGTGTTCATCGCCGAGACTGGTGGCGACATGTCGCGGTTCCCGACCGCCGCCCATCTGGCTGCCTGGGCGGGTTTGGCACCGGCGATGAACGAGTCCGCCGGCAAACAGTCTCCGGCCGGGAAACGGCACGGCAACAAATGGTTGACCGCAATGCTGGTCGAAGCCGCAGGATCAGTCGGGCGGATGCACGGCAAGAACTACCTGGCCGTCCAGCATGCCCGGCTGATGCGCCGGCGCGGGATGGGCCGGGCCCAGGTCGCGGTCGCACACTCGATCTTGGTGTCGGCCTACTGGATGCTGAAACGCAACCAGCCCTACCACGACCTGGGCGCCGACTGGCACCGCCGCCGAAATGACGAAGCGCACACCCGACGGCTCGTCGCTCAGCTCGAACGCCTCGGACACACGGTGATCATCAACCCAGCCGCCTAAACATTCGTTCTCTCTAATCAGCGTCGAGTTCGCGGGCCCGACGCTGCCGCAGCCTGCCCTGTGGTCGGGTATTCACGGGTCTGTGTGGCACATCGAATCTTGAAATCGGGTGGGGGTACGTCGAGCAGACCGGAATCGTCGCTGGTGACCGCCGGGCTCTTTGCCAGCGGCTTTGGACTGGTTGAGGGGCCGGCGTTGCCCCGAGCGAGATCCCCATCGCCCACAGTGTCGCTCGCCTTCCAGCGGACGCCAGATCCGCCCTGATTTCATTGTGAATGCGTCGAGTCATCGCAGAACTGCTTCCACCCTTGGAAACCGCCGATGAGATCGGTGGCGAGTGAGAGACCGAGTTGGCGCAGTGTTGCAGCCGCGAGACTTGAGCTGTATCCCTCGTTGCAGACCACGATGATCCGAACGTCGGCGCTGCTCACCTGGGGAATGTGGTGCGGGCAGGTCGGGTCCAACCTCCACTCCAACACGTTGCGGTCAATGACCACCGATCCAGGCAGGTCACCGTCGCGTCGACGCTGGTCGGCGGGCGTGGGTGTTGCCGGCCTTGGTGATCGGGCCCTGCGACCTGGACTGGCCGGAGGAGTTCTCGCTGGGCACCAGCCCGACGAACGCGCCGATGCTGTTGCCGCTGAACCGGGTCCAGTCGCCGATCTCGACGGCCAACCCGAACCCGGTCAACGTGGAGATCCCGCGCAGACAGCCCAGCCGGCGCACCACCGGGGTGTAGCAGGAGTTGGCGGCCATGGCCTCGATCGCGATATCCAGCCGGTTGCGGCGGTCCACGGTCATGATCATCGTCTCGTAGGCGGTGTCGAACGCGAGCTGTCGACCGGGCTGGTCGAACCGCTGGCCCCGCAGCCACGTGTCGTGGACCTTGGTCCACGCCTCGCCGCCGGAGTAGACGATGCCGTTGCGCAGCAGCATCTTCGACACCCGGTGCCGGGCCCGCATCAGGTCGCCGCGGACATCCTCCCGGGCCCGGACCAAGTCCCGCGCCGCCTCCTGTTCGACCGACGGCACAACCACCTCCACGAACTGGTCAACCACCAGCAGCCGGGCCAACAGCTCGGCATCCTTGGCGTCGGTCTTCACCCGGTCACCGTGCGGCCGCTGCAGCTTCGACGGCGCTCCCACTGAGCACCGCACGTCATGATCAACGAAATACCGGTACAGGCCGTAGCCGGTTGGGCCGGCCTCGTAGCCGACGCGCACCGGCCCCGGCAGGCCCAACACCCACCGATGGATCTCGCCCGGATCGGGGGTCAGCTTGCGCTGCCACACCTCCCCAGTCACCCCGTCTATGGCATGCCCGGTCACCGACCTGGCGTGCACATCCAACCCAACGAACGTACGCTCATTCCTCACTGAGGCCTCCCGCAACTTGTGGCTCTACCGGACGAGCCGAAAGCCTGCCCGGCAACCCACGACCACTTGCGAGCGAGGCCTCAGCCTGCTCATACCGTCTAGAGCCAAAGACAGCGCGATCGCGTACACCAGCGAAGTACAGCAACGGTGGCGCTACTCCGTGAATCCACCATCGTCCAGCCAAGCCCTCTGAGGCGTAGAGCACGCCGCGTTGATGGCAATGCCGCCCCTTTGGAAGCAGAGGGTTCGACGGACGTCAAGCTGACACTCTTCGGACTGTCCGAGCGCCTGGTGGTTATCTAGGTGGTACAGAGACGCGGTTCTCCGGTGGGACCGTCCGGGCAGATCGACAGATTTCAGCAGAGGACGTGCGGTCAGCATGAGCGACAAGAAGTTTGGTTGGTCACCGGCGCCGGCCGCGGCCTAGGCGTCGACATCGCCAAGGCTGCGCTGGCCGCTGGTCACGAGGTCGTCGCCACCGGACGGAACCCCGGGAAGGTCAGTGGAGCGATCGGGGAGCATGGCGACCTTCTGGCGGTGAAGCTGGATGTCACCGATCCCGCCGACGCCGAGGCGGCTGTGGCGGCTGCGGTCGACCGGTTCGGCCGGGTCGACGTGCTGGTCAACAACGCGGGCAACTTCAACGCCGGCTTCTTCGAGGAGCTGAGCCCTGAGGAGTTCCGGGCGCAGATCGAGACCACGTTCTTCGGCCCGATCAACGTCACCCGCGCGACGCTCCCGGTGATGCGTGCCCAACGCTCCGGCCTCGTGATCACGATCTCCTCAACCGCTGGCCTTGAGGGCGGCGAGTTCACCAGCGCGTATGCCGCGTCGAAGTTCGGCGTGGAGGGCTGGATGGAGTCGCTGGCCCCGGAGGTTGCTCCGTTCGGGATCCACACGATGCTGGTCGAGCCCGGCTTCTTCCGCACCGAGCTGCTCACGCGAGTCGACCAACTACGCCGCCTCATCGATCGAGGACTAGAGCGTATCTCCCGATTCATTGGCGGTATTGCAGGATCGCTGCGAGGAGGACGCCGCCGAGGAAGGTGAGTGCGTACTTGTCGTAGCGGGAGGCGATTCCTCGCCATTGCTTCAGTCGTCCGAAGCCGCGTTCGAGGGTGTTGCGCTGGGCGTAGGCATCGGGGTTGAAGTTGGGTGGTCGCCCACCGCGTGAGCCCTGTCGGGCGCGGTGTTCACGCTGGTCAGCGCGCTCGGGAACGGTGTGACGCATCCGACGCTTGCGAAGTTCGCCGCGAGTCGATGGGTGGGAGTAGGCCTTGTCCGCGAGTAGTTGAAGCTGACGCGGCGACCCCCGCCCGGCCGGCCAGGTGTCGAGCAGCGGCACCAACTGCGGGTTGTCTCCCGCCTGCCCGGGACTCAGCCGCAGCACTACTGGTCGCATCCGGTGGTCGACCAGCGCATGGATCTTGGTGGTGAAGCCGCCGCGGGAGCGGCCCAGGGCGTGATCAGCCGGCTCAAGCGGCGGAATCGTGTAATTCGATCCCGCCCCCTGTGAGACCGGCGATCGGGCCATTCTTGCCGGCGCCGGCGGCGTGCTGATGCGCTCGCACACTGGTCGAATCGATAGACACCAACACCTTCGCCAGCTCGTTGTTGGGCGGCAACGGGCCAAAGAAGTCCTGCACAGCAAGGAAACCTTGGCGTAGGTGCCGTCCAGCGACCAGCGGTGATGCCGCTTCCACACCGTCTGCCACGGTCCGAACTCGGCGGGCAGGTCCCGCCAGGGCGCGCCCACCCGGTACCGCCACGCGATTCAGTCCCGTCTTCCCCGGGAAACGCTACGAATCCTGTGACGACCTGGACGACCCGGCGGGTCTCGCCACCGCGGTCGTCCGTCCCTTCCGCGACGACATCGAACGCCGCGTCCGGCACATGATCGACGAGTCGGCCTTCAATTCCACCGCTGATCAGAGCCTGGGACGCTGGCAACGCCCGAGCCCACCGCCAAATGCCCCGGTCCGGTACCCGAGGGCCAGCCGCCGGTGGGTTCCTCACTTCCTCCCGGGGATCTGCCGTACTGAAGTAGATGGGATTCGGCGGCGCGACGGTGGCCGTCTATCGGCTGTGACAGGTCCTCTTACTATAGATGTGCATCTATAGGTCCTGGCCTCTTCACGGTCCGTTCACTCGCAGTTCATATAGGCCCTCTTCTATGGGTCGCGTTGGTGGCTACGCCAACCGCCCGATCAGGGTGAATTGATCTTGGAAGGGAATCTGACGTGTCTTCTGTTTCGTTGAAGCTCGCCGGGGTGACTGCGTTGGCTGCCGCGTCGTTGTTGGTCGTCGGATGTGGTGGCCAGAACAATGCAGGCGGTGCCAGCGATGAGGGGATAAGCGGCACGGTTACCGTGGATGGATCGTCGACCGTCGCCCCCCTGAGCGAGGCGGCCGCCGACCTATTCCGTGATGTTGAGCCGGGGGTCAACGTGACCGTCGCAACAGCAGGAACCGGGGGCGGGTTCAAGAAGTTCTGCGCCGGCGAGACCGACATCTCAGACGCCTCGAGGCCGATCAAGGATGAGGAGGCCGCGGAGTGCAAGACCAATGGGATCGACTACACCGAGGTGATCGTCGCCAATGATGGCCTGTCGGTGGTGGTGAACCCCGAAAACACCTGGGCCACGTGCCTCACGGTGGCGCAGCTGAAGACGATGTGGGCGCCCGAGTCCGAAGGCAAGATCAAGAACTGGAATCAGGTCGACGAGTCCTTCCCGGATGTGCCGCTGGCTCTCTACGGCGCAGGCACTGATTCAGGCACGTTCGACTACTTCACCGAGGCCATCAACGGTGAAGAGGGCGCTAGCCGCACCGACTACAGCCCGTCGGAGGACGACAACGTGACGATCCAGGGTGTGAAGGGCGACAAGGGTGCCACGGGTTACTTCGGCCTCAGCTACGTCGAGCAGAACCCGGATGCGATCAAGGCCGTCGAGGTCGACGGTGGTGGTGGCTGCGTGGCGCCCAGCGCAAAGACGGTGCAGGACAAGACCTACAAGCCGTTGGCCCGGCCCCTCTACATCTACGTGAAGAACTCGACTTACAAGGACAGCGAGGCGGTCCGTTCCTATGTCGACTTCTTTGTCGAAAACGAGGCGAAGGTGGCTGAGCTGGCGCTCTTTGTCGGGCTGACCGCGGAGCAGAAGAACACCGCGCAGGACGAGCTTCGATCCATCGCCGGCTGACTGCCATGGACAACCTGACCGCGACCCAATCTGAGTCAGGGTCACAGGCACTCGTTACGGATCGGCCCTTGAGTCGGCGCCCGTCGCCGGCTCAGCGGCCACCGTCGTTGACCACCTCGGTGCGGCGACCCGGTGAGGCTGTTGCCAAGATCGTGCTGCGACTTGCCGCATGGCTGACCATCGCCATCACGGTCGGAATCGTCATCGCGCTGATCATTCCTGCGGTGCAGTTCTTCGCGCAGGTCCCGATCACAGAGTTCTTGTTCGGGACAAGGTGGGCACCGCGATTCGCCGACGCGTCCTTCGGTGTCATCCCGCTGGTGACCGCGACCCTTTGGACAACCGCGATTGCGTTGATCACCGCCGTCCCGCTCGGGCTCGGTGCGGCGATCCTGCTGTCGGAGTATGCCCGACCCAGGTTGCGCGCGGTTCTGAAGCCGATCCTGGAGATCTTGGCCGGCGTCCCGACCGTCGTCTACGGTCTGTTTGCGCTGGCGTTCGTGCAGAACACGGTCCTTCGGGACTGGCTGCACCTTCCGACCGGATCGTTCAGCGTGCTGGCCGCCGGTCTTGTGATGGGCGTCATGATCGTGCCCACTGTCGCTTCGCTCAGCGAGGACGCCATGTCCGCGGTTCCGAACAGCATGCGACAAGGCTCCGCCGCGCTGGGAGCCAACCGGATGCAGACCAGCATGCGGGTCGTGTTCCCGGCGGCCCTCTCCGGCATCGTCGCCGCCGTTGTCCTCGGCGTGTCCCGCGCGGTAGGGGAGACCATGATCGTCGCAATCGCCGCGGGTGGTCAGGCCCGTATCGTCACTGGTGCGCTAGAGCAGGGCCAAACCATGACTGGTTTCATCGCCAACGCCGCGCTGGGCGACTCGCGAGTTGGCTCAATCGAGTACAACACGCTGTTCGCGGTCGGGTTGCTGCTCTTCGTGATCACGTTGCTGATCAACTTCGTCAGCTTCCGGTTCGTGCGACGGTTCCGGGAGGCCTACTGATGAGCATCGCCACTGACCTACGCCGCGATCGGTCCTTGCAGGCCACGGCCAAGAGCGGCGAACGTAATCCACGATCCATGGTCTTCCTGGTGTTGCTGTGGCTGAGCATGTTCATCGCAATGTCGGTACTGCTGGTCCTGGTGATCACCACTTTGATCCAGGGCGCACCACGGCTCGATCTGCGGCTTCTCACCGAGTACCCTGCCTCGTCGCCGGCTCGGGCTGGCGCGCGGCCGGCGATTCTCGGCTCCATCTGGGTGATCGGCACCACTGCGGTGTTGGCGATTCCCCTCGGCGTCGCGGCCGCGGTGCAGCTTGAGGAGTTCGCCGACAAGACAAAACGGGTCAACCATCTGATCGAGGTCAACGTCCAGAACCTGGCCGCCATCCCATCGGTGGTTTACGGTCTCCTGGCGTTGGCTGTGCTGACGCTGGTGGGGGTGCAGAACAAGAACCTGGTCATCGCCGGAGCCACGGCTCTCGGCCTGCTCATCCTGCCGGTGATCATCATCGCCACCCGGGAGGCGCTGCGATCAGTGCCTGCGGAGATCCGCGAAGGATCGCTTGCCCTCGGCGCCACGTCGCTGCAGACGATGTGGCGGCAGACCCTGCCTTCAGCGGTGCCGGGCATCGCCACCGGAGCGATCCTGGCGTTGTCGCGGGCACTGGGAGAGGCGGCGCCACTGCTGCTGCTCGGGGGGTTGGTGTTCGTCAGCTACGACCCGAACGGACTGCTGAGTGGCTACACCACTCTGCCGATCCAGATCTTCAACTGGACCGGTCGTCCGCAGGAGGAGTTCCGCGTCCTCGCTGCCGCGGCCAGCATCCTCCTGCTCGTCCTCCTGCTGGCCATGAACGGGCTCGCCATCTACATCCGCAACCACTTCCAGCGTCGGTGGTAACCGAACCAAAGGAACCAAGAGAACAAGATGAACGCACCGATAGACCCCAGACAGATGGACACCGACCTGGCGGAACTTGCAAAGTCGGATCCCGCTATCACTGCCGAGCATGAACCACATGCCGAGGTGCACTTCGAGCCACACCACTCGCGTGACGACGACTTGCCCGAGGTTCCGGATGCGGTGATGGAGTGCAGCAACGTGGACGTCTATTACGGTGATTTCCGGGCGGTGTCCGGTGTCGACCTGGCATTCGGCCACAACGAGATCACCGCGTTGATCGGTCCGTCGGGTTGCGGCAAGTCCACGCTGCTGCGATCTCTGAACCGGATGAACGACCTCGTCCTTGGCGCCCGAGTCACCGGTCAGGTGACCTACCACGGTGAGGACATCTACGGCCGCGGCGTCGATGCGATCGAGGTGAGACGGCGGATCGGCATGGTCTTCCAAAAGCCCAACCCGTTTCCGAAGTCGATTTACGACAACATCGCCTATGGTCCGCGGGTGATCGGGATGAAGCCGTCCAATATGGACGACCTGGTCGAGGAAGCACTCACCCAGGCGGCCTTGTGGAGCGAGGTCAAGGACAAGCTGAAGCAGTCCGCTTTCGGCCTCTCAGGTGGTCAACAGCAGCGGCTCTGCATTGCCCGGACCATCGCCGTCAAGCCCGAAGTGATCCTGATGGACGAGCCCTGTTCGGCACTTGACCCGATCGCGACCGCCCGGATCGAGGACCTGATGGAGGAGCTGAGCCGGGTGTACACCATCGTGATCGTCACCCACAACATGCAACAGGCGGCTCGCGTCGCGGACCGGACAGCCTTCTTTACGGCCATTCCCAGTGAGGACACTGGGGCCCGCACCGGGATGCTGGTCGAATACGACAAGACCACGAAGATCTTTGAAAATCCCGAGGACAAGCGCACCGAGGACTACATCTCGGGTCGCTTCGGATGAGCTGACGACAGCTCGCGTCTGAGCCGATGACCTCGCAGGCAGCACGCAACGGTGCGCTGACCAGTCTAGGCGCGATTCGCTGGCCGTACCGGGTGATCGCCGTCGAGTCGCCGTCTCACATGCTTACGCGCAGCAGCTATGAGCATCTGCTCGCGAGCGGGAT
The DNA here is from genome assembly GCA_963711015.1 of uncultured Actinomycetota bacterium. Taxonomy (GTDB): domain Bacteria; phylum Actinomycetota; class Actinomycetes; order Propionibacteriales; family Propionibacteriaceae; genus Microlunatus. The sequence goes on along the minus strand of CAVQCQ010000005.1, from coordinate 512,527 downwards.
TGCCTTACGTCCCTTCGCTGACGGCCCTTCGGCGTTGCTCGGTCTGATGGCCGAGGATCCTGCGGCTGTCCTGGCGCCGACCGATCTCATCGGCGTGGACTTCCGAGGCTTCGTACGGGCCATTGTCGCCTGGTCCGACATTCCCGTCATCATCGGCCTGACGAGACGATGAAGAGTCCCGTCAGCGCGCCTTCCAGGGCCTTGATGCGGGGGCTCGCGGGCTGGTCGGACTTCCGTTCAGCCCAGATCAGCTGACGTCCGCCATCCGACATCTCGGCCTGACCAGGACAGAGTCAGCCGCCATCCTTCGATACGGGTCGATCGAACTCGACGTCCAAGCGCACCAGGTGCATGTGTCGGGCAACCCAGTGCGCCTGGCGCCGCGTGAGTTTGCCCTCGTCCAGTACCTGCGTTGCGCAAGCCCCGCGCGTGGTTTCCGTGGCGGAGATCGCAGTCGTAATCGGTGGCGACCCACACATGGTCGATCCGGTGAGGGTTCGCAAGTACGTCCAGAACCTGCGGCGCAAGCTCAGCGAAGCGGGACCAGGACAGCCGGTGGCCCTCGAGACCGTACGTGGTCTGGGGTATCGGCTGGTCGACGACCAGAACCGCCATGAGAACATATAGACGCTCAGCTATGCGTTCGCGGGCCGGTCTGGCCCGGCGGCCGCGTTGGCGCATCCAGCCTCGTGAGCTTCACGTGCTCCGCGCCATCCGAGAGGGACGGGTCGCCCGCGATCCCTTGTATGGCGATCTCGCTCCATGGATGTTAGGGACACGGCCGGTCAGTTGGTCCGTGACACTGTTGGTCCTCCATCGCCTGGTGCGACTCGGGGCCTTCGGATTAGGACTTCCCCAGATCACCGCACGGGGCCTGCAGGTGTTGGACAGCTGGGTCGATCCTCAGATTTTGGGAGATCAACGGTGACCCAACCCGGGATGGCTCGACTCGAGTTTGCCAGCGACCTGCGGATGGTGCGTGACTCCCTGGTCACCATGACGGCGACGGCATCGAAGGCCATCCGGGCCGCGTCCACGGCTTTGCTGGATCAGGACCTGGAAGCTGCTCGTGTGACCGCATCACTGGAGCAGGAACTGGAGGATGACAGCCTGGCGCTCGAGCGCCGTACGTTCCACATGCTGGCTCGACAGCAGCCGGTGGCGGGTGATCTAAGGCTGCTCGTGTCCGCCATCAAGATCAGCGCCGAGTGCCGACGAATGGGTGCGCTGGCTCACCACATCGGCACCGCAGCCAGTCGCTCCTATCCGGTGCCGGCTCTCCCGCGACGAATTGTCGAGAATCTTTCGCCGGATGGGTGACGTCGCGAGCCGGATCGCTGATGGTGCGGCAGTCACGCTGAAGATCGGCGACGCGCAGGACGCGGCTCGTCTCGAGGTCGACGACGACGTCATGGATGGCCTGCGCCGCGCGCTGTTCCGGGCACTGGTGGACGACTGGTCCCATGGCGTGGAAACTGCGGTCAATGTCGCCTTGCTGGGCCGCTACTACGAGCGGTTCGCTGATCACGCCGTGGCGATCGCCCAATCCGTGATCTACATCGTGACCGGTGCAAAGCCTGAGGATCGAGCACATGTCGGGTGAAGCGGCTGCACCACGCTGGAACCCACGACGAAAGATAGGCTCCCGTTTGTGGTTCCCTCAGCCGCACATGACCCTGTGCAGCCAGCGACCTCCGCGGACTCCAGCGCGTCCGAACCCCTTACCCGACCCGCGGCGGAGGCCCTCGCCCGGACCTTGCGGCTGGTGGCCGACCCGACCCGACTTCAACTGCTCAGCATGATCAACGGCAGTCCGGGGCACGAAGTGACGGTAGGCGAGCTCACGCAATACCTGGGTCTACGTCAACCGACGATCAGCCACCACCTGCGACTGATGCACGAAGACGGCCTGCTCGACCGCGAGCAACGGGGACGCCATGTGTGGTACTCGATCGCCGAGGACCGTCGTGACGCAATCGCCGACCTCCTGCGATGACCGAGGCGCGGAAGTCCGGGCCGCGATGGTATGCGACACCACTCGATCGTGAAGCCGCGGCCGCTCGCGCCCGGCAGCTGGATGCGTTGGCCGAGCCCGATCGCCTGCGAGTGCTGAGCGGAGTGGCTGCTCGCCCTGACGGAACAGCCGATGCCGCATCGCTGGCCGCGGAGCTAGGCCTCGAAGCAGGCGAGGTCGAGAAGCACATCGCCGTGCTCACCGCGTTCCAGCTGCTGGAGGAGGTGGAGGACCGACCTGGCAGCTTCACGCCCACGGCCGACACCTGGCTGAGGTTCAGTCGACTGGTCGCAGCAGTCGAGCGACCAGTCCATCCGCCGGCGAGCCTCTCGGCGGATCGAGATGAAGTCGGCGGTGAGGTCGAGTTCCCGCCGGTGCTGAGTCGGATCACCGAGAGGCTCGCGTACCGGTTCAGCTCGACGTTCTCCAAGGAGACCGTCGAGCGCTACGTCGTCGACAGCTACCGGTTGCTGGCAGAACGCGCCCGAGTATCTGAACATCTACCATCGCTGACCACCCGGTTCGTCGAAGACAGGCTAAACGCCCTGGCAGTGGCCGGCGGCCGAGATCTGCGGGGAACGCCCGAGATCTTGTTCGTGTGCGTTCAAAACGCCGGACGGTCCCAGATCGCGGCGGCCTTGTTGCGGCAAATGGCCGGAGACGAGGTACACGTCCGCACCGCAGGCTCGCGCCCATCCGGCCAGATCGACCCAACGGTTGTTGAGGTCCTGGACGAGATCGGTGTCCCCGTGGTCGCAGAGTTCCCCAAGCCCCTCACCGACGAAGTAGTGCAGGCCGCTGATTACGTGATCACCATGGGGTGCGGAGACGCCTGCCCGATCTATCCCGGCCGCCGATACATGGACTGGCCAGTGGCCGACCCCATCGGGCAACCCGTGGAGGAGGTACGCCGCATCTGTGGCGATATCGCAACTCGCCTTCAGGCCTTATGTCAGGAGATGGACATCCCGTTCGCGTGAGCGTGTCCGAAAAGACCGACCCAGCGCACCACACCATGGCCGGGGTATCGCGAGGCTGCACCAATTCGACGACGATCTGGCTAGCGGCCGTCCCCTGTGCGGCTGGCCCCGATCCGCATAAAGCCTATTCCTCACCGTTCGTCGCCTTGGGTGCCCGCCGATTCTGTTCGGCTGTCGTCGTCGCTCCCAAAGTGAGTTGGCGTCGGTGGTGGTCGTAGGCCGGTTGGCGGTGCGTCCTTTGCCGGATGGTCTCGTCGTCTGGGGTGGCAGAGTGGAAATCAACCGAAGGGCCCGACCAATGACCATCGCCAGCAGCGTCGTGACCGAGCCGACGACCGCGTCGGCCAAGAAGCTGACCATCGACTTCCTCTATCTGGACCTGAGCACATGCACTCGGTGTCGCGGCACCGACCGCAGCCTTCAGGCAGCACTTGCCGTGGTCGATGATGTGCTGACCGCCGCGGGCGTCGAGGTCGAGGTCCGCAAGGTGCAGATCCGGTCCGAGGCAGAGGCCCGGATGTGGCGGTTCGTGTCGTCCCCGACGATTCGGATCAACGGTGCCGACATCGCCTTCGAGCTGCGGGAGAGTTCGTGTGGGTCCGAGGCATGCATCGATGGCTGCGGCGACCAGATCGCCTGCCGCACCTGGATGTTCGGGGACCGGGAATACACCGAACCACCGGCGGAGCTGATCGTCGACGCGATCCTGCGGCAGGTGTATGGCCAGCCCACCGGCTCCGTCGAGGACCGGCCCTACCAGCTGCCGGACAACCTGAAGCGCTTCTTCGCCGGCCGGCCGGCCCCCTCGGGCATCCTAGAACTGGTTTCGGTCACCCGGTCCGGATGCTGCTCACCGGCTGAACACGACACCTGTTGTGAGCCAGAGGACAAGGCGGACTGCTGCACCGAGGGGGTGGGCTGCGGATGTCGCTGAGCCCGACGGGGTTGGACCAAATGGAGGCGACGGTTGAGTCGGTGTGGCGGGACTTGCACGATCCGCTGCTGCGCTTCATCGCCAACCGGATTCCCGACCGGGCCAGCGCGGAAGACATCCTGCAGGAGGTCATGCTGCGGCTGCATCGCCACGCTGACGAGATCCGACACGTCGACTCGATCAGCGGCTGGATCCACACGATCACCCGGAACGCGATCATCGACTACTACCGGGCCGCGATCCGCCGAGAAGTGCCGGTCGACAATCCGATCCACATCGACGAGCCCGGCGCGGTTGTCGATCACCCGACACCCGGCCTCCGCCGGGGCGAGCTGACCGGCTGTCTGGAGCCGCTGCTGGCCCGACTGTCTCCGGCGCACCGGAAGGCGCTGCAACTCACCGACCTTGATGGCCTGACCCAGGCTGAGGCCGGCGCCCGGCTCGGGCTATCGACATCGGGCATGAAGTCGCGGGTGCAGCGGGCTCGCGATCAGCTGCGGAACCTGTTCGCCGACTGCTGCGACATCCACCTCGACCGCCGCGGTGGAGTGATCGATTACCAGCCCCGGGGTGGCGACAGATGCGTTTGCGACACCGATCGCCCGAGGTAGCGGCTGGTTGCCGCTTGCCGAGGAAGGGGGCGTGGCGTATGGCCCACGGGGCGCAGCGGCGGCAGATGAATACACCAAGACTTTCACCGAGCTCGGCGAGCTAATCGCCTGGTTGCCTGCAGCATCCGCACCGAGCCGGGCGTAGATGTCCCGCCCGCGCGGTGGCGATCATGATTCCTGGGCAGTGGGCGTGAGTGCCGTGGCCACCGCCTGCAACGTGTCGTTGACGACGCGGTAGTACGCCCACTTGCCGCGCTGCTCCCGGGTGACCAGACCAGCGTCGACGAGTTGGCGCATGTGGTGGGACACCGTCGGCTGGGACAGGTTGACCGGCTCGATCAGGTCACAGGCACAGGCCTCGCCCCCTGCGGAGGCGGCGATCATCGAGAGGAGGCGTACCCGCGTGGGATCGGCGAGTGCTTTGAAGACCCGGGCCAGCTGTTCGGCCGTGTCATCGTCTAGCACGCCGGCGGTCACGGGGGCGCAGCATGCGGCCAGATCGGCGGGCAGCTGCGGAATTGTGGCGGTCGGCATAAGTCCAGTGTGCCACTCGTATTGACATTTGTCGATGTGAGGCTACAGTCGTCACATTGATTGTTCTCGATGCGTTGGAGGTAGGGCGATGACTGATCTTCCGGTAGTGGTGGTGGGAGCTGGGCCGCAGGGCTTGGCGGCGGCGGCCCATCTGCTCGAGCGTGGTGATGACCCGCTGGTGTTGGAAGCTGGGGACGCGGCGGCGGCCGCAGTGCGCCAGTGGGCGCATGTGCGATTGTTCTCATCGTGGAATGAGTTGGTCGACCCGGCCGCGGCTCGGCTGCTGACGGCCAGGGGCTGGATTGCCCCGACGGAGGGCTATCCGACCGGCGGGGACTGGGTGGACGGATACTTGGCTCCGCTCGCGGCCGCGCTCGGTGATCGGGTGCGGTACGGGTCCCGCGTGACGGGCGTGTCGCGCCGGGGTCGCGACCGGCTGGTCAGCGCCGGACGTGATAAGCAGCCGTTCACGGTCCATGCTGTGGCCGATGGGCAGGAGTTCCGGCTGGATGCCCGGGCAGTCATCGACGCCTCGGGCACCTGGGGGCATCCGGGACCGGCTGGCGCGGACGGCTTGCCAGCCATCGGCGAGCGGGCGGCGGCCAGGACCGGCGTCCTGACGTATGTACCGCCGACCCCGGCCACATTGGAGGCTCTTGCTGGTGGTCACGTGGTTGTGGTTGGCAGTGGGCACTCCGCGATGACTGCGGTGATCGACCTGGCCGCATTGGCCACTTCCAATCCGGGTGCCCGGGTCAGCTGGGTGCTCCGTAGAGGAGTGGTCGGCACGACGTTCGGCGGTGGGGCGGCGGATCAGCTTCCGCGACGTGGCGCGTTGGGCGTGCGGGCTCGGCAGGCGGTCGACAGCGGGTCGGTGAACCTGGTCACCGGATTCCGGATCGATCGGGTCGACCGGACCGAGGCTGGGGTCGTGCTGATGGCCGAGGACGGCCGTCGGCTCGAGGCCGCCGACCAGGTCGTCGTGCTGACCGGATTCCGACCCGATCTGTCGTTCCTGTCCGAGATGCGGCTTGATCTGGACCCTGTGCTGCAGGCGCCAGTGCGGCTGGCCAGCGAGATCGACCCCAATGTGCACTCCTGCGGCACTGTGAGTCCACACGGCGCCGCGGAGCTGGCGCAGCCCGAGCCGAACCTGTACCTGGTGGGAATGAAGTCCTACGGAAGGGCGCCGACGTTCCTGGCCCTGACCGGTTACGAGCAGGTCCGGAGCGTGGTGGCCGCGCTGACTGGTGACCTTGACGGCGCCGCTCGGGTCGAGCTCACCCTGCCCGACACCGGGGTGTGCGGGGGCGCCGGGCTGATCGACGACCCGACCGGCGCGGATGCGGGCGGCTGTTGCGGCGCACCGGCGTCGGGGTGTTCGGAGAACGAGCTCGACGTGAGCGCCGTTGGGTCGCCGTTCATCGAGCTGACCGGCTTGATCGGGGCACGCTGACCGGTTCGTCGGCAACGCTGGCTACCGGCCCGGTGCTGCCCACCAGCACACGCGGGCTGCGGGGTGTGCTGGTGACGCTGTGTATTACCGAGATCACCAGCTGGGGCGTGCTGTACTACGCGTTTCCCGTGCTGTCGGGACGAATCAGGGCCGATACGGGCTGGGCCCCGACGACGCTGATGGCGGCGTTCTCCATCGGCCTGGTGGTGTCCGGGCTGCTGGGGATAGCGGTCGGCAGCTGGCTGGACCGGCATGGGCCCCGGTGGTTGATGTCGGCCGGGTCGCTACTCAGCGTGTTCTCGCTGATTGGCATCGCATTGTCCTCCAGCCTGGCGGCATTCGTGGTGGCCTGGGTCGTGGCCGGCGTGGCTATGAGTGCGGTGCTCTACGCACCGGCTTTCGCCGCGATTACTCGCTGGTATGGCGATCAACGGGTGAGGGCGTTGACGGTGCTGACCTTGGCGGCCGGACTGGCCAGCACGGTGTTCGCACCCTTGACCGCGGCACTGGAAGCCGAGATGGGCTGGCGCCGTACCTATCTGGTGCTCGCCGCACTCCTCGCCGTGGTCACCGTACCGGCCCATCTGATCGGCCTCAGGCTCCCGTGGCCAACAGCCGCCAGAACCCCGTTCCACGCGGTGCGGCCGGTGGCCGTCATCGGCAGCCGGCCCTTTGTCAGCCTGGTGATCGCACTGGTGTTAGCGTCCTGCGCTGCGCACGCCGTGTTGATCAACCTGGTACCGCTACTGGGGGAGCGGGGGATCGGGCCGGGCACTGCGGCCGTGGTGCTCGGCGTGGGCGGAATTGGGCAAGTGCTGGGCCGGTTGGGTTATCCCCGCCTCGCCGACCGGTTGGGTGTTCGCGTCCGCACTGCGGTCGTCCTCAGCGGTGTCGCGGCGACGACGGCGCTGCTGGCTGTGCCGACATCGCTGACGATGATTGCCGCGGCCGCGGTTCTGGCGGGCATGGTGCGCGGCGTGTTCACGCTGCTGCAGGCCACGGCCGTCACTGACCGCTGGGGCGTCGGGCACTACGGCGCACTCAGCGGGATCCTCGCGGCACCCTTGACCCTGACGACCGCGGTCGCACCGTTCGTCGGTGCGGCACTGGCCGCGCAACTCGGCGGCTACACCCCGATGCTCTGGACGATGGTCGGCCTCGCGCTGGCCGCAGCCGTCCTCGGCCTGGCCACTGTGCCCCCGCGGCGAACGGCGGCTAGCTGATCGCAGAATCGAGCAGCTTCTGCTCCCGGTCACGTCCATGCACATGCAGACGTACCCGCATTACTGCCACGATCATCACCACATGCATGGCCGGTCCCTCGGGCTAGACAGCGACCAGCTCACCGATGAGCACCTCGACCCGCCGCCGGATCTCGTCGCGGATCGGACGGACCGCTTCGACTCCCTGGCCGGCGGGGTCGTCGAGGACCCAGTCCTCGTAGCGTTTGCCGGGGTAGAACGGGCAGGTGTCACCGCACCCCATGGTGATCACGACGTCGGACTCGCGGACCGCCTGATCGGTCAGGATCTTGGGCTTCTCCGCAGTGATGTCGATCCCGACCTCCGCCATCGCCTGGACCGCCGCCGGGTTGATCTGGTCGGCGGGCGCAGACCCGGCCGACCGGACCTCAACCGCACCCTGCGACAGGTGGGTGAGGAAGGCCGCGGCCATCTGGGAACGGCCGGCGTTGTGCACGCAGACGAACAACACGCTGGGTTTCGACATGGGTCAGTCCTTCTTCGCGGTACGGGTGATGGCGTGGGGAATGACGACGCGATCAGCGGCGACCGCCGCGTCCGGGAACAGAAAGCGCACCAGCGCCAGCCCCACCGCTGCGCCGAGGAGCTGCGCGCCGACGAACAGTGGCACCGAGCTGGGTGCGATGCCGGCGAACGTGTCGGAGAACACCCGCCCGATGGTCACCGCCGGGTTGGCGAACGAGGTGGAGCTGGTGAACCAGTACGCGGCGCCGATGTAGGCGCCGACCGAGGCTGCGGACAATGCGGCCCGCCCCGTACGCGCCAGCGCGAAGATCAGCAGGATCAGGCCGGCCGTCGCGACCACCTCGCCCAGCCCATGGCCGACGCTGACGCGGTCCTTCGCCGAGATCTGAGCGACCGGCAGATCGAACATCGCATTGGCCAGCAGGGCGCCGGCGATCCCGCCGAGGATCTGAGCGGCCGTGTAGGCGAGCACGTCACCCAACACCAAGCCGGTACCCGAGCGGCGTCCCAGGAGCCAGTCCGCGGCCGAGACCACCGGGTTGAAATGCGCCCCCGACACCGGGCCGAAGATCAGGATCAGCACGGCGAGCCCGAACGCCGTCGCTGTGCTGTTCTCCAGCAGCTGCAGGCCGACGTCGGAGGGCGACAGGGCGGCGGCCGCGATACCCGAGCCGACAACGACCGTCACCAATAGCGCGGTCCCGAGAAACTCCGCGACGAGCCGCCGACGGAGCGGAACAGGTTCCGGCTTGACCGACGACACCGCATCACCATACTTGACTCAATAGTCATGGAGGCAAATCGTGGATGAACAGCTGCAGAGGCGAGCGGCGATCTTCGCCGCCCTCGGGGAGCCCGTACGCCTCGCCCTCGTGGACCGGCTCGTCCTAGGTGACCTCTCGCCGGGCCAGCTCGCCACCGAACTCGGCCTAGGCACCAACCTGCTGGCGCACCACTTGAAAGTGCTCGAGGACGCCGGCGTGATCCGGCGCGTCCGGTCCGAGGGCGACCGCCGACGCAGCTACGTCCAACTGCGCGTCGACGACGAGACCGTGGCGGCAGTGACTCGCAGCCAACGCTCGTCCCAGCGGTCTTCCACCCGTCGGTGAGTCATGTGCTGTTCGTCTGCACCGCCAACTCAGCGCGGTCCCAGATCGCGGCCGCGACCTGGAACAGCGTCAGCACGATCCCGGCCGCATCCGCCGGGACCCATCCAGCCCGGCGGGTACACCCGCGGGCCATCGCCGTCGCCCGCCGGCACGGGCTCGGACTGGAGAATGCAGTCCCCATCAGCATCCACGACGTGCTGCGTGGCGGTGACCAACTCATCGTCGCGGTCTGCGACAACGCCCACGAAGAGCTCAGCCCCGATCTGCCGCGGATCCACTGGTCGGTTCCCGACCCCGTGCGCCGAGGCAGCCAGGCATCCTTCGAGGACGCCTACGCCCAGATCAATGACCGCGTGCGACACCTGTCGACGATCCAGGCTGAAACCTCGAAGGCCTCCTGATCACATCCGCGCTCGCCCACCGTCGTCAACGGACGACTACGCGACAGGTTGATGCCGGGCTGCGTCGGTGTCGATGCCGAGCTGATCGATGAGATGCCGCACACGCCGCTCGATGTCGTCGCGGATCGGTCGAACCGCCTCCGGGTCGAGGCCGGCGGGGTCGGGCAGATCATCCCAAGACTCATACCGCTTGCCCGGAAAAATGGGGCAAGCGTCCCCGCAACCCATGCTGATCACCACGTCGGCAGCTCGGACGGTTTCGTCGGTCCACGGCTTGGGAAACTCGGCGGAGATGTCGATGCGGCGCTCCGCCATCGCTTGGATGGCAGACGGGTTGACCTCGTGGCCAGGTTCGGAGCCGCCGGACCAAGCGACGGCCGCGTCCCCGGCGATCGCCTCGAAGAAGCCCAGAGCCATCTGGGATCGACCGGCATTGTGGGTGCAGAGAAACAAGACGGCGGGCTTGCTGTCATTGTGCAGCCCTTCGACCTTGGCGAGGGCCCTTAGTCGTTGCCGCCCGAACCGCTCGGCCATCAAGGGCAGGAACTTCGTGATCGCCGCCCGGTCCGCGAGCTGATCATAAGAGGAGTTCAAGTACCGTTCGATCGTCTCAGTGCCATAGATGCCGCGGAACTCCTCGGCCAGGCGAGCGGCGGCGGTACGCAGCGCGACCTGCGTATCGATGCTGTGGCTAGCCCAGGTCGGTGTAGTCATGAGGCCCTTTCCGTAAACCCTCGGTCGCTAGTGGTCATGCTAACTCCACCGTCATTGACTCAAGTATGGTTGAGTTGTATGTGATGTCAATGCCCACCAGGGCGTTGGGACATGACGGTGCGCATCAACATCTCCGCTGCTGCACGGTCATCTTCCGGAAGACGAGCAGCTGAGCTACCGTCGGGTTCCTGCCGAGGATGACGACCGAGGTGTCTGACGGGGCAGGCTCGCAACCACTGTCGCCGCCAGATCGGCTGAACCGCGAACCCTCCAGGCAGCCCGGTTACCGTTACCCAGTGACCAGCCCCGACCGGGCGACCGGCGCCCAGGCCGACGCGCCGGGCGGGTGGCGCCGATCCGCACCGGTGGCGTTCGTAGCCGGCGCCGCGGTCGGCCTGCTGGGCGGCATGATCGGCCTAGGTGGCGCCGAGTTTCGGCTCCCGCTCCTCATCGGCTTGTTCGGATTCCTCGCCCTCCACGCCGTCATCCTCAACAAAGCGATGAGTCTGGCCGTCGTGACAACCGCACTGCCTGCCCGCCTCGTCGCGGTCCCTCTCGCAGACCTCACCCTGCACTGGCCCGTAGTGATCAATCTGCTCGCCGGCAGCCTGGCCGGCGCTTGGGTTGGCGCCTCCTGGGCAATCCGGGTGCGGACCGCCACCCTGCACAGAGTCCTCGCGGCCCTTCTCGTGCTGATGGCTGCGGCATTGGTCTGGACCCACGTCACGCTTTCCGCCCATAGCCTCGACATGCCCGCACCCGTCCTAGCCGTCGCCGGGATCGCAGCCGGCTTCGCCATAGGTGTCGTCGCTGCGTCATGGGCGTCGCCGGCGGCGAGCTGCTCATTCCCACGATCGTGTTGCTCTACGGCATCGACATCAAGATCGCCGGAAGCCTCTCCCTCGCCGTGTCCTTGCCGACCATGCTCGTCGCGTTCGCCCGCTACAGCCGCGACCAAGCCTTCACTGCTCTTCGCGGTAACGGAAGCTTCGTAATCGCCATGACCGCCGGATCCATCGTCGGAACCCTGATTGGCGCCCTCCTTCTCGGCGTCATCCCCAACCTGCTCCTGATCCCCGCCCTCGCCCTGCTCCTGCTGCTCTCAGCAATCAAGCTCTGGCGCCATTGAGACCGGGTGCGGCCAAGCTTCTCCGTAACGGTAGGGCCAATTGAGGTTGAAGCGACAAATCACGCATCACGTTCGAGCATCCGTGGTAGTGATCATCTTCAGGCCGCAGCTAGGCCGCACGAGGCTGCAAAACGCTGAATTTCAGCGCATTACGGCTACAGGTCGGATACGTGATCAAAACTTTCGTGACTAGGGGATATGATCGTTCGTTACTACCTCTGCGAGTGCATGCCAGATCACGTTGAACGGATTCCTAAACCGTCGGCACTAAGACTCACGGCCACGCGCGCTAGTAGCCCCGGTCCTCCCTCCGCCGCGGACCATTGCCGCCCCACGGCCCCTGCTCATACGCGGCGCTCGAACGGGGTCGAGCGCTACCAGTGACCAGATGTCCGCAGAATGTCCGCAGCCCGGCGCCAGGTTGCAGGTATGAGACCCGAGACATCAAGGAACTGTCAACGCCACTCCCATTCCCTGGCTGACAGGTTCCCTTCGTTATCTATCTGAACTTCAAAGAGCGTTATCATGCCATTCATAAAAGCTAGTTCACCTGTTGAAGGTGTACTCCAGAATCCTACACCGCGGGTTATTATAGTTCCCTCAGGGGTAAGGTTACCTACTACCTGGTTGGTCCAAGTTGCGACGTCACCACCCTGTGTTCTTAGTATACCCTGCCCTTCACCACGAAATGTTCCACCGGCATTGAGTGTGCTTACGCTTGTCCCGGTGTTTATTGCATTAGTCACAGTATCACTACCATTGGTAATAGTCGCGTTAGCCATGAAGCTGGATTCTAACTGAGGTTGTGGTGTAACAGCAAGTACTCTTTGTCCTATGATCCTGCCTTGTTCCACAAAGAATGGATTTCCAAGGGAATCTGTAACGGTAGATGCATTCATTTCTTTACCCTCCTGTAACTTTTGTAAATCGCGTCTCGGGAACCTGCCACTCGTCAGTCTGGCTTAAAGACCATGAAGTAGAGGTTTGCCAATGGCAGCAACGTCGCGACTGCGCCGAAGACGAACCACAGCGTCGAGAGCCGCCAGTACCGCGCCGGGATGACGGCCTCCATCGAAAATCGCTTCGCCATCCGCGCTTGCATTACCTCGATCGGGATGAGAGCGGCCACCCAGATCACACCCGACGCAATGAAGAGGGACCAGCCGATCGTCAGCCAGGCAGGCCCGCCGAAGACGCCGCCGAAGTCCCCGGCCATCACCTGCCCCGAGACGACGATTAGAACGACGCCCGTCGCCGTGAACGCGACGTCGGTTGTCGTCACCAAGCGCTGCGCGTAGGCGATGACGGAGGGACCCTTCGTCCGGTCGGCGAGCACCTTCCAGATCATCGTCACGATGATGTTCCCGAGGAAGAGGACGACCCCCAAGATGTGGAGCGAAAGCCAGGCGTCACGACTCATGTCGACCCTCCATGTGTCGGCTTCCGAAAGGCCAGAGCCGTCCGGCGTCGGTACGCCGGACCGTATCGTTTGTCGACCAGCCACTGAAAGAGCGGCGAGACCTGCTTGTTGAACATGGCGCGTTCGGTCTGGTTCAAACCGTCGGCCATCCAAATCAGCCCGGTGCCAGCCATGGCGAACGAACCCCAGTTGCGGACCTCCCCGCGCGACAGCACAGACCAGTCCCGCTGCGTGAGAGCCCGCATCACTCGGGGCATCACCTCAGTCTCTTCATGGTCGAGGTGGGGCAACAGCAGGTCGCCGAGTTCGACGAGCGCTTGCCGCAGTCGGTGCCCAGCGGCAGCCGGTTCGGTCGTCGCCGGATACTGAAGCGCGGCCGTGCGGGTCGAAATGATAGCGCCAGCAACGGCAGCGTGCTCAGCCTCCATGGCGTCCAGTTGGGCGCCGAGGTCGGGGGCGCGGCGTCGGACGAGCGGCCATAGGCCCGTGTCCTCGCCGGTGTGGTGACGGTGGAGCAGGTCAAGGACCAAATTCACGTGGCCGGCGAGCGCTGCCCGCTGCGCCGGCGTGGTATGCGTCGCGTCCGTCAGCGCGTCGATAGAGCGTTTGAGGTCTCGACGGAGCGCGTTGTGGAACACGCGGTTCAGATATTCCATGTCGGAACTCAAGGTCCACCTCCCAACAGATCGAGTGCTCACGCTATTGGCCGAGTTGCCCGTTCGAACCGGCGAAATCGCCGGGTGTAGGTCGGGTGGCGCGGGCAGGCAGTGCCTGACAACCACGAAAAACGGCAGGTAGGCAAGGCAAGGTAAGACATCCGTCGAGATACTGAAGCCAATGCTCTACGGAAGGGACGTCGAACGGACCGCGATCAAGACGCTGCTCGACGGCGCCCGCTTGGGTCGCGGCGGCGTACTGGTTCTGCGCGGCCAGGCCGGCGCAGGCAAGTCCGCGCTCCTCAATGACGCCGTCGCGGCTGCCCCGGAAATGCTTGTCCTTCGCGCGACAGGTGTCGAGTCCGAACTTGAGCTGCCCTTCGCTGCGCTGCACCAACTGCTCCGACCCGCGCTGAGCCACATCGAGCGACTTCCCGCACGGCAGGCAAACGCACTGTCGGTCGCGTTCGGTCTGGTGGCGAACGGCCAGGACAACCGCTTCCTGATATCGGTTGCCGTTCTGGGATTGCTCGATGAGCTGACGACAGAGTCCCCGGTGCTCTGCGTGATCGACGACGCCCACTGGCTCGATGAAGCGTCGGCCATCGCTCTTGCGTTTGTCGCCCGCCGGGTCGAGGCGGACCGGATCGCTCTGCTCTTCGCAGCCCGCGATGGTGATGTGCGCCAGTTCTCCGCACCCGGGCTACCCGAACTGCCTGTCGACGGGCTAGCGGCGGAGGCCGGTGGACAACTGCTGGCCGAGCGCGTCGGTGTCCCAATCCCGCCCGAGGTGCTGAGCCGTCTGCTGGAGGCAACGGGAGGCAACCCCCTTGCGCTGTTCGAGCTCCCCTCGATGATCACTCCGGGCCAGTTCGCAGGTCGGGAGCCGTTGCCGTGGCCGCTGCCGACGACCGATGCGGTCCAGCGCATCTTCTTGCGGCAGGTGCGCCGACTCCCCGAGCAGACCCAACGCCTGCTCCTGGTGGCTGCCGCCGACGAGACGTGCCGGCTCGCGACAGTACTCGCAGCGGCGCTGCTGCTGGGTGTTCCGGCCGACGCGCTCGACTCAGCGGAGAAGGCCGATCTGGTCGGGATCCAATCCGGCCAGTTTGCCTTCCGACATCCGTTGCTGCGGTCCTCGATCTACCAGTCGGCCACCGACGCAGAGCGGCGCACCGCGCACCGCGCGCTCTCCGACGTCCTCATCGAAGAGGACGATGTCGACCGACGAGCTTGGCACCTGGCGTTGGCGGCCGTGCGGCCGGACGAGTCTGTCGTGCAGTTGCTTGAGCAGTCCGCGGCACGTGCCCGCCGTCGCGGCGGGTTCGAGGCGGCTTGCACGGCTTTGGCACGGGCCGCACAGTTGACCTCTGAACCCGAGTCTCGTGCCGGTCGACTGGCCGCTGCGGGCCAGTCCGCGTGGCAGGCCGGCCAACTGGTCCGCGCCGCTGGTCTGCTGCAGGAGGCACGGCTGCTCACCACTGATCCGATTCTGGGCGCCGATGTTGATCAACTCAGGGCGTGGATCGAGCTCAGCATCGGCTCGGCCGTGGCCGCCAGGCGTTTGCTGGTGGATGCCGCAAACCAGATCGCGGACGTTGACCCGCATCGCGCGGCACCGATGCTGGCCGCCGCCGCCGAGGCCGCCTGGACTGCTGGCGATAACGAGGCTGCAGCCGAGTTGGGCCGGGTCTCCGCGCGCCTGCCGCCGGCTGACACGCTCCCGACCCAGCTTCAGACCCAAATCCTTCATGGCTTTGTCGGCCTGCTCAACGGAGAAGTGGCCCGCCCTGTACGCGCCCTCCATGACGTGATGAAGCGTGCCGCGGAGCCGGACCTGCCAGATCTCGTCGTGCCTGCCGGACACCTGGCGTTCTATCTGGGTGATGACGACGCGGCGTACCGGCTCAATGCTCAGCTGGCGGCCACCGCCCGCACAACTGGCGCCATTGGCGATCTGCTGTTCACGTTGCAGCGGCTGGCACTGGCCGAGATCACCACTGGCCGGTGGGCGGCGGCCGAGGTCAGTGCCGCCGAGGCGGAGCGGCTCTCGAAGGAGACGGGTCAACCGGGTCTGCGTGCGGTTTCGCTTGGGTGGCTGGTTGTGCTAGCGGTGCTCACCGGGGATGAGGAACGATTTCAATCGCTGTTGACGAAGACCGAGGCACTGGCCCGCGCCCACGGCCTCGGCGTCTTCGATGCACAGGTTCGCGACGCCTTACATTGGGCCCGAGGTTTGCACGAGCTCACGACGGGCAACCCGGAGTCCGCGGTGGCCTGGTTTTCCGCCATGTCACATCCCGCTGTGGCGGGCATGGCCGCGGCGTTGGATCGTATCGAGGCGGCGATTTACGGCGGCCACCGCAACGAGGCGCTGGAATGGTTGGGAAGACTCGACGCCTTCGCCACACATACGGGCATCGCCGCGACACAGGCGCGCGTCGCGCACTGTCGGGCGTTGTTGGCCGAGGGTGAGACCGCGCGCAGCCTCTTCGAGGAGGCCCTCACCCTGCACGCACGATCGGGGCGCTTGTTTGATCGCGCCCGCACCGAACTGGCCTACGGCGAATTCCTGCGCCGGGGCCGACGGCGAGTCGACGCACGGACCCACCTGCAAGCCGCCCTCGACAGATTCGAACAGCTCAGCGCCCGTCCGTGGGCGGAGCGGGCCCGACTTGAGCTGCGCGCCGCCGGCCGAACCGCACGCAAACGCGACCCATCGACGGTTCTGCAGCTGACTCCGCAGGAAATGCAGGTCGCCCGCTTCGTCGCCCGCGGGCTTCACACCCGCGAGGTTGCGGCGCAACTGTTCCTGAGCACGCGGACGGTCGACTTCCACCTCCGCAACGTGTTCGCAAAGCTTGGCATCAGCTCACGTACCGAGTTGGCCCGCCTTCCATGGGACTGACGCCTCATGGACACCCAATGCAACCCGGCAATTTTGCCGTCGAGACCGAACTGCTCGTCGCCTAGCGTGATCCACGTCCCGGGTTGGCGTGCGATTCCACCTCGACCCAGTTCCCAAAAGGAGCGGAGCGATCATGCGTACACATGGAGTGGGCACCACGTCCATGCACGCCCAGGCAACCGGCGCCAGTTCCACCGGCGCGGCTTCGGTTGCGTTCGCCGCCGTCATCGCGGCCGCGGCCGGAGGCGTGGCCATGGGCGCCGTCGCCGTCGGTGCCCTGGCGGTCGGGCGGCTCAGGATCGGCGACGCGGCCGTACGGCGGCTGCGCATTGGTGAGCTGGAGGTCGACCAGCTGCGGGTGCGCCAGCAGCTGGTCGAGCAGGACGAAAGGAGCTGAGCGATGTCCGACGGTTCGCGGATCGTAGCGGCGATCCTGCTCATCGCGGTAGTGACGGTTGAGTTTGGTGGGCTCGCATTGCTGGCGATGCTGACCCGTCGGATTCCCGGATACCTCGACAATCCGCTACGGCAGAACATGTTCCGGGCGGGCCATGCCCACGCCGGAGTATGGGTGGTATTCGCTCTCGTCGCGCTCCTCTGGGTCGACCAGACTGATCTGGGGGAGCCGCTGAAGTGGGTCGTCCGGCTGGCATTTGCGGTGGCTCCGATTCTCATGCCGCTCGGCTTCTTCCTGTCCGTGACCCGGCCCGACGCAGAGCGGCCCAACGGCGTCATCACCTTGGTCTACGCGGGCGGACTCGCCCTTGCCATCGGAGCTGTCACGCTCGGCGTCGGTCTGCTCACTACCGGGTAGGGATTAGGCTGACCTGCCGAGTCGACGGAAGGCCGGCATGCCCGCGATCCGAACGCCAGACCAGCGGCTCCGTATCTTCGTGAGCTCGACGATGAAGGAGCTGGCTAATGCACGCGTGGCCGCGCGTGCGGCCATCGAGCGACTCCGGCTGATCCCCGTGCTGTTCGAGCTCGGCGCCCGGCCGTACCCTCCGCGTGAGCTCTACCTTGCCTATCTGCGGCAAAGCGACGTGTTCATTGGCATCTACGGGCAGCAGTACGGGTGGATAGCGCCCGACCAGCAGATTTCCGGGCTTGAGGATGAGTACGTCAACGCCCGCGGGATGCCAAAGCTCGTCTACGTGCAGTCGCCCGCCCCGGACCGTGACCCGCGCCTCAGCGCAATGCTCAACCGCATCCAGTCCGACGGGTTGTCCTATCGCAGCTTCGCCACCAGCGAGGAACTCGGCGCGCTGATCGCGGACGACCTCGCAGTGCTGCTCAGCGAGCGGTTCGATCTCGAGGGCGAACCGCGAGAGACTGGGCGACCAAGCCGCCCGCTGCCGGCCCCGGCGTCCCGGTTCATCGGACGAGAACACGAAAGATCGACCGTCCGCGATCTACTGACCGGCGCAGATGCGCGGCTGGTCACCCTCGTGGGAACAGGTGGAATCGGCAAGACACGGTTGGCCCTCGAGGTCGGCGCGGCCCTGACGGGCGAATTCGATGGTGTGGTCCTGGTCGCGCTCGACGAGGTGTCCTCGGCGGATCTAGTCGTGTCCTCGATCGCCTCTTCTCTGGGTGTTCACGAGTCACCGGGCCGGTCCCTACTGGATGTGGTCATGAGCTACCTCGGTGCCCGCAGAATGCTGTTGATCGTCGACAACTTCGAGCACGTACTGGCCGCCGCTGGCGTGCTCGCGCAGCTCATCACCCAGACGGACGCAGTACTGCTTGTCACCAGCCGGGAACGGCTGCGCCTCTCCGGTGAACACGTGATCGAGGTGCCGCCGCTGCAAGTCCCGGGAACCGTCGACAACGACGAGGTGTTGCGGGGCTCCGACGCCGTCGAACTCTTCGTCGACCGCGCTCGCGCGGCCGGGAGCGACCTAGATCTTGACCATGGCCGGCTCGAAACCGTAGCCGAAATATGTCGCCGGCTCGACGGAATACCGCTCGCCATCGAGCTTGCCGCGTCGCGGACCAAGCTCGTGGGACCAGAAGAACTTCTCCGCCGGCTCGACCACCGCCTCAGCTTCCTGACCGGCGGGCCGCGGGACCTACCAGTGCGACAGCAGACCTTACGCTCCACCATCGCCTGGAGTCACGATCTCCTCGACGACTCCGAACGCCGGCTGTTCGCCCGGCTGGGTGTGTTCGCCGCCGGCTTTTCGTTGGCGGCAGCCGAAACGGTGTGTGCCGACGACACCGCGCCAGCGGTTCTGGACGGTATCGCGTCCCTGCTGGACAAGAGCCTTCTTCGTACCGAGGACACGCTGCACGGACAGCCACGCTTCGCAATGCTGCAGGTCGTCCGCGACTTCGCGCTGGAACAGTTGGATGCGTTAGGGGAAACGGATCGACTCAGACGGGCGCACGCCGACTATTTCGAAGGCGTCATCATCGCCGCCGAGGCGAAGCTGCGGAACGATCCGGATCCAGCGGTCGAGAAGTACCGCGCCGACCAGGCAAACATCCGTGCCGCGATCCGCTGGTCGCTGGACGTCAAAGAGGGCGGTCGCGTCGCCCGCATGGCGGTCGCGATGTGGCCGTTTCTGTGGATCGCCGGGCTCCTCACCGAAGGCGTTGAGGTCGTGCAGGAGGCGCTCCTCGACGAGACAGCGCTCACCGCCGCCGAGCGCGCGCACGCACGTCTCGGGCTCGGGATGCTTGCCTTCGGGCAGGGCGACTACGAAAGGGCAGCGCCCGCACTGACCGCGGCAATCGAGGCCTACACCCAGATGGGTGATGCCCGGCAGGTGGCAACGGCTTCGGTTCCACTCGGTGTGATCCAAGCCGTCGGGAACGCGAACGGAGGCGAAGACCTGCTCGCTCGCGCCGCCGAGACGTTCCGCGAACTGGACGACCGATGGGGCCTTGCGTTCGCGTTGCTGAGTATCGGCGGTGCGCTGCTGCTGCACCACCGGTACGTCGAGGCAATCCCGCCCCTCGAAGAGGGCGTCCAGCTGGCCCGCGCGGTAAAGGCCGACATTTTCCTGAGCAACGCGCTCATCAACCTAGCCTGGGTCCACCATCGGCTCGGCGACCTCGAATCTGCACAGAGACGGCTGCGCGAGTCGGTCCACCACGCTGCAGCCCTTGACAACCGGGAGAGCCTGGCCCGCGCGCTCGACGCACTAGCCGCCGTCGCCGACACTGCGGGCGACCCGGAACTCGGCGCGGCAATGCTGGGCGCGGGCGAGAGCGTCCGCCGCTCGATCGGAGCGGGGGTCTGGATGACCGACCGAGCCAGCCATAACGAGACCGCGGCAAGGCTCCGGACCGCGCTGGGCGACCACGCGTACACGGCTGCGACCGACCGCGGGCGTGGCCTCAGCATCAACCAGGTCCTAGAGATAACCCCGGCCGGATGACTTCGTGCAAATGCGCCACTAAGTTGAGTGTCCGGCGGGCGCAGTTCCCCGTCCGGGTGGCATCGGTTGGCATTGGCTGGTCCAGCCGATCCGTTCAGCGATTACCGTCGCCGGCATCGTCGGAAACGCCGTCAACAGCTCCCGGATCCGTGGCTCGACGGCATCCAACGATCGAATCGGCCGGCTTGCGCTCATACCTCGGCGGCGGATCCGGACGCCAACGCGCGCCCCGCACCGTGTTCCTCGCCACCCCCAACACCCTCGCGATCTCTGAGATTGACATCTTCTCCGCCCGCCGCAGCCGGTAAATTTCTGCCCAGTCCTCCACGCTCAACACCCACTTCCTCCCTGGTTTGATGGACAGCCAGGGTCATCCGGAAGCTGGTTAGTTTTCGGTTGCCACGCCCTGTTCAGGTTGCAGATGCCGTCGACAAGGCGGTGGTTCAAGTGCCGACGGTAAGGGTTGCGCAGTTACTTGGCGTAGGGACCCGCCGATGTCCTGAATTCTTGCGTGCTGAGTTCTACAAGGCATCGGAACGGCCAGTGCCACTAGCACCAAGGCGCACACGGTGACCGACGGTACGGTCGAGCCATCAGCCCGGCGGTGGCAGGGGAACGTCTCCGACTTGGCTACGCACTTCGATGTGGGCACTTCGGTTCGTGCATCGTCGTCTCTTCTTGCGAGGGTCGTGCGGGGCACAGCGACGCAAAGGCGGTCGCTGTGCCCGGCCTATTCCTGGGTAGGCGAGATCTCTCGTCGGCCCGGCTGCTGTGGTGCTCAGCGGGGTGTGGTGTCGGGCTGCTTGGGGTCGTCGTCGGGATGGTTGCCGATGCCCGTCGACCGCGGCTTAGTTCCCAATCGGCCTCGGGTCAGTACCGCAACGACCATGATCAGCACACCGAATGTCATTGCCGAGATGAGGTAGTAGGCACTGGCTGAGGGTCCGCTCTGGGAGCCCTCCAGCAGCTCTGCCATCAGGCCGGCGGTGGCGTTCTGGGCACCGTGGAGCAGCATGACGATGAGGACGCTGCCGCCGGTGGAGTTGTAGGCCCAGGCGAGGACGAGACCGTTGACCACGGTCGCCAGGAGGTGGGTGATGGTTTCCGTCGCGCTTTGGCCGAAGAGAGCGTTGGGAAGGTGCCAGGCCGCCCAGATCACCGACACCACCAAGGCTGCGACCAAGGGCCGGTACCGCCGATTGGCTGTCGGTTGAGCGTATCCGCGCCATCCTGGCTCCTCGGCGAGCCCAGTGAAGAGGGCGATGGTCAGCACGCTGAGTGGAAGCTGGGTGTACAGCAATGACCAGCTCTGGGCGAGGGCCGGAATCATGTCCGATGCGTAGAAGGCGGTGATCACGAGCACCATGAGCAGCGGGACGCCAAGGAAGATGAACGCGTACCAGAGCGGATTGACCCGCCACCGGATCAGGCTCCGCCCCAACGCGGCCAGGCCTGGCCGGCCTCGGGTGAGGGCGAGGACCACCACGGCCGCGATCAGCGGACCGGCAGCCGCGAGCTGGATCATCAGACCAACCGGTCCTCCGTCGGGGTCAAGAATGCCGGCCTGGCTACCCAGGAATCCACCGAGCAAGAGACTCCAGCTAACGCCGTAGGCCATCAGGGTGTAGCTGAGCAGCCCGTGCTGCATCATCCAGCCGTGCGCTTTCCGGGTCTCGACGTCGGTGCCGTGGTGCGTGCTGGATGGCCTCCCGAGGAGGCGGGGTTGAGTTGTCATGGCGTGGATCTCCTTATCTTGTGGTTGCGGATGTACGGGCAGGGCTGTTGAGCGCCTGGTCGCTGGTGTAGCGGGGGGCGGTCTGCGGTGTAGATGTCGGCGGCATAGCCGCAGGCGTCCTAGCGACTCGAGGAGCTCGAGCCTTCGGTGGGTGGCGTGGATGCTCCCGGTCTGACCGGCCACGGCCGCCGCAACAGGCCATTGCACGATCGGGAAGACCGAGAGCTGCAGGCCGAGACGTCGGGAGTGATACCGACCGCGTGGTGCTTCGGTGGCTAATCCTGATAAACATCAGCAGAGACTCCGTTCATCGTCGGCGCTGAGGCGCCGGAGGTTAAGCTCGATAAGCCCAAGATCGCGCTGTTTGTGATGCTTTGGCCACGGACAGTGACCCGCACACCACTCACACATTCGAACTGTGTGAATGGAGCGGGCTCCGGGGTCGCCACATGTGTCAACGTGTGTGGGGCTCGCCGTGAACTGCGCGACTCAGCGCAAGCACCGCAAGATCGCCAGTCGGGCCGCGACCAGACCCCAGGGCGATGGGCGCGCCGGTGGGACTTTGCCCTGGTCAGGCTCCTGCCAAATCTCTGGGTATTCGCGCCCCGGCAGCCAGCGTTATCCATTCCGCAGGATCTTCAGAGTAAATGAGGTGTCGACGTCTTGGGAACGTCGATCTCGCCACCCGATCTTGCGCCTGCAGTAGCAGACGCGCGGCGAGGTGCTATTGATCCACCGGTGTCGCCGGGTTTGCCGACACCTGCTGTGCTGATGCCGCGTTGTTGATCGTCTCAGTCATGGTCTGTCTTCTCTCGGATCTCAGACCAGCCAGTTCAACTGCTCAGCTAACCGCCTCCGCCTGCAACTCGGCCTCACGGTGCTCGCGGCGGTAAGCCAGAACTCCTTTGCTGGCCAACACGGCGAGTAGTGCCAACAGCCCGGTGGAGGCGAACGCGAGAATCTGTTCCAGCCCGCCTTGCACGTTCGGGGCGATGAGCTCGGATGCCTCGTTGAAGGAGGCGTGGGTGATCGCGGCAACCAGGACGGCGTATGCCGTGCGGTTGTAGGCGAAGGCGATCAGGATCCGGAAGGCAATCGCGAACGGGATCACGATCACCAGCACCGACAGGTCACGAGCCGCGCTCTGGCCGCTGATCGGAGCGCGGAGGTAGGTGGGCAGGTGCAGGAATGCGAATGCCAGCGCAACCAGGAGTGACGCCTTCAGTGCGCCGTGGCGAGCTTGTAGTCGGTGCTGCGCGAAGCCGGCCCAGCCGAGCTCTTCGAAGAACTGCACAGTTATCAGCGCCAGCAACAGCTGCGGCAGATATGCGGTGAGCAGCAGAACCCAGTTCTCGCCGAACGCCTGGAGTGGCGCCTGGCCGAGAACCAGCGGGGCGAGGAGCAGCGCGCCGACCGGGATGGCGAGCAGAGCAAGTAGGTACCAGCCGATGCCGACTCGCCAGCGCAGCGTACGTCGCACCAGATCGCGCACACCCGCTCTACCGTCGGTGGCAGCGGTGACCAGGAAGGCGGGCAGCGCCAGTCCGAGTACCGCCCCGATGGCGCTGAACAGGCGGGGCGGTGCCCCAAGGAACAGGACCGGCATCCAACTCGCCCAGAAGATCGCGTACGCCGCTACCAGGAACGACGCCACCGGATGCCGGCCGACGAACGACCTCATGACCGGTCCACCCGACTTGCCACCGGTCCACGACCGAGCCGGCCCCGGGTGCGCCAGACGAGAACCGCGGCGACGAGGGCGTACCCGGCCGCCATCAGCCACCAGACCACCAGGAAGCCGTCCTGACCGACGAACGGCTCGAGCAGCAACCGGCCGGAGACGTTGGCGGCGGTGTGGAACAGGATCACCAAGAGCACGCTGCCGCGGCTGGTGTTGTAGATCCAGGTGAGCACTACGGCCTGCCCCAGGATCCATACCAGGAAGGGCAGCGGTGGACGTTGGCCTGTGGGTTCGGAGATAAGCAGCGGCAGATGCCAGCCGGCCCACACAATCGCCACCACCGCCGTCGAGACCAGCACCGTATGGCGCCATTGCAGCCCGTCCAGCAGGAACCCCCGCCAGCCGACCTCCTCGAAGAGGGGGCCGCCAAGGAGAGCAGTCGTCACCAGGAGCAGTGGTAGCGCCGACCAGGTGGACCAGCCGAATGCCTCACCGAGCGATGAAGGTGTGACGACCTCGAACGCGATGGCGAGCGCCCCGGTGACACCCACGATCAGAAACGGTCCGGCCAGCGCGATCACATACCGTGACCGCGGCACACGCCAGCGAACAACCGCCTTCAGCAGCCCGAGTATCTGGCGACGCCCGCCCGCGACCGCCGCGACTACGAAGGCCGCAATGATCGGGCCGAAGGACACCATGGCGTTGCTGTCGGGATTGGACACGGCAAGTGGCCACGGCCACCAGGACAAGGCGAAAGCCAGGACGAGGAAGACGCCGACTCGATGACGCGCGATCCAGGTCGAGCTGTCCGACGGTGCTGCAACGTGCGACTGAGCCGCAGCGGAAGTGTTCATGATCAGACTCCTTTCGAGACTCGGCGAGTCGGGCTGATCGGCATGTGCTGTTCGGTCAGGCCTTGCGCTGGTTGGGAACGCATGACGGTCCAGGCAATCCAGGCGCTGCTGATTGCCGTGAGCGCTGCGCCGACCGGCTGGGTGGGAAGGCTGGCGTCGGTGGTGGCCATGCCGAGGGCGGCGCCAAGGACGTAGAAGATCAGTGCTGCTGCGATCCAGATCACCCCGGCCCACTTCGGGAGTGTGCCCGAGCGCCAGATCGCGAGACCGAGTATGACGTTGCCGGCGACGGCGAGCAGCAGCGCCACTGCGGTGATCAACGTGAGCGCTGGGGAGAACTCGAGGGCCATCACCTCGTGGTTGCCGGACAGATAGGCGGCTCCGATCGGTGGGGTGGCGAACGTCGAGATGGTGCCGGGCACCATGAACAGGATGTGGCCGGCGACCGCTAGAACGGCTCCCGACAGGGCTAACCGTGGCGCCCGGCCCTGCGACAGGAAGGCGCCCAGCGCGAGGGTCCCGAAGATCGCGAGAACGGGTCCGACGACGTTGCTGGCGATGTGTTCCGCCAAGTACGACGAACTGCTGACGAACCGCGCCCACCCTTCAGGGTCAGCTGTCTGGTCCGGCTGAGGCTTCAGCGTCGCGTAGCCGACAAGGATTCCGTACAGGGGTAGGGCGGCGAGGCCTGTCTTGATCCAACCGATGACTGATGACGGGGTCGACATGAACGGTGATTCCTTCTGTGGTTGTTTCATCAGGTGAGTGGAGTGCCGTCGAGCTGCAGACGAGATGTCCGGCCGAGCCTGCGGCGCAGCGCCACGGCAAGAGCAGCCGTCAGCACCAGCAGAGCGATCAGGACGCCCAGCTGGTAGCCGTCGCCGGCGAGCAGGCGAGCCGAGATGCCGTCTGGGTTGTTGGTGCGGTTGAAGATGCTGTGCATCAGCCCGACGGCCAACAGGCTGTCCCTGCTGCCGCGAAGTATGAGGCCCAGCAGCGGCCGCACCAGTGCGCCGAGCAGGATGAACAGGCCGAGGCTGGTGAACGCGGATGCGAGCGTGAAGTCGCCGAGAAAGGCCAGCGGCCAGTGGGCGAATCCGAAGGGTACGGCCGACAAGAGTCCTGCGACGAAGACGTTGTGGCGTCGCTCGAGCCGGGTTTGCATGACTCCGGCCCATGCGGTCTCCTCCCATAGGTTGACCAGAATGAAGTTGATCAGTAGCAGCTTGAGCTGATCTGTCAGCAGCTCGGCGGGATCTATCGAGGCAAGGGTGTCGCCCAGGAGCAACGCGGATGCGATGGTCAGCAGGGGCAGTCCGGCGAGGACGACCAGCCACCAACCGAGGCCGATGCGCCAGCGCGTCATCCGCCGGCCCAGCCTGACCAGGCCCTGGCGGCCCTCCGTGGCCCTGGTGACGAAGATCGCGGAGGGCAACAGGGCAAACATGGTCAGCGCCAGACCGGACAGTTCGTCCGGGCTGACGGGCAGTCGCTGCAGCAATGTGCCGCCGGGTAGCACCCCGTGGATGGCCAAGATCGGCAGGCTCATCATCGGGTAGGCGACCGCGAACACCATGGTCAGGAAGGCCGCGATCGGGTGGCGGGCCACCAACGCGCGGATCCTCAGCGGCGAGGAGGTCTCGACATGCAGCATGTGTTCACTGTCGCCGGGAGGCCGCTGGTTGCCCACGCACACTGACCCGCACATCGCTCACACAGTTGTCGTCGACGCCGGACAGTTGGGATACGCCTGCTGGGTGTCGTGCCAGGCTGCTGGGTGTGGGCATGTCGTTGCGCTTCGAGATCTTCACCGCTGATCTCGGCGGCGTGGTTGCGTTCTACACCCAAGTACTGGGCTTCACCCTGGTACGGGACGAGCGTACGGCCCCTGTCGGATACGTCGCGTTGCAGCGTGACTCAGTGCAGATCGGAGCCGCTTATCGCGCCGATCCGGTCGACCCAGCGGCCCGTCATCCGCCCACCGGTATCGAGCTGGTGCTCGAGGTCGACGACCTCAGGGCGGAGCACGATCGCGTGGTCGCCACCGGCTGGCCTTTCGAGGAGCCAATGCAGGATCGGCCCTGGGGACTGACCGACTTTCGGGTCCTGGATCCCGGCGGTCACTACCTGCGAATCACCGAAGTGGCCAGTCGGCAGCGATCCACGCCGGAATGACCTCGTCGAGGGCTCGCTCGATCGGACTGTCGACGAGCCAGTCGACTACCCACCACGACACGGCCGGACCGGGGTCGATGTGAACGCAACCGAGGAGTTCGGTTTCGCCCAGGTCGAACAACGCATAGGTGAACGAGCGATGCTGGTTAGCGTCGGTCTCGCGGCGGGCCAGCTGATCGCGGTCCTCGTCAACGGTCAGCGTGCGAGGTGGCCAGTGCCAGGTGCGGCCGTACATCGACCAGAGACGTTCCTGCGACTCCATCACGGCCCGCATATGCAGGTCAACGTCGCTGGACTTGACCGGGCGTAGGTGATGGCCGGTGGGGAGCTCGAATCGTCTGGGGTGCTGCCATTCCGGCGGCAGCCAGTCACCTGAATCGTTGTTGTCGGAAGCATCGGGCACGCAGCCAGCCTGATCGTCACCAAGGCGGGGCACCACGTACAGAGCTCACACGGTTGTCGCACAGTCTCAGTACCATCAACGAATGCCGGCGCAGCTGGACACCGGGGGCGACGCGTTCGGCGACCGGCTTCGGTCGCTGCGCGAGCGGGCCGGTCTCACCCAGGAAGAATTGGCGAGCCGCGCTGGATTGACCCCGAACGCGGTCAGCGCCTTGGAGCGGGGAACGCGTACCCGCCCCTACCCGCACACGGTGCGGTCCTTGGCCGACGCGCTGCAGCTCTCGGAGAGCGAGCGCGCTGATTTGATCGGTTCGATCCGCAAACGTCGCCGCTCGCAGTCAGAAACAGTGGAGTCCCAAGGAGCACCGCACGACTGGGCCGATGGCACTGAAGCTGATTTGAGTCTCGTCGTGCCACCGACCCCGCTCTTCGGGCGCGAGGACGACATCGCGAAGGTCGCCCAGCTGGCGCGGTCGGCACGGTCGCGGCTGCTCACGTTGACGGGTCCGGGTGGAGTCGGCAAGACCCGCCTGGCCATGGCTGTCTGCGAGGAGCTGATCGAGGACTATCCCGACGGCGTCTTCCCCATCTCTCTGGCGGCTCTGGCCGATGCCGATGATGTGATCGGCACGGTGGCCCATGCGCTCAAACTCGCCGGTCTCGAGGGAGCGGAGCGCGTCTCGGTCGTGACGCAGCAGATCGGTCGGCGGCGGCTGTTGCTCGTCCTCGACAACTTCGAGCACCTGCTCAGCGCGGCAACCGATATCGGCCGGCTGGTGGCGAGCTGTGGAAATGTCACTGTGCTGGTGACCAGCCGATCACCGCTGCGGGTCCGGGGCGAACAGGAGTACGTCGTTGACCCACTGGCCCTGCCGGCATCGGACGTGGCATCAGTCGACTCGCTGGCAGGCTCCGCCTCCGGCGCCTTCGTACTCCACCGGGCCATCGAGGTGTCGCACCTGTCCCTCGCCGATGGTGATGTACAGGCCCTGGGGGAGTTGTGTCGAAGGCTGGCCGGACTACCGCTTGCCATCGAGCTCGCCACGGCGCACCTACGACTGCTCGGCCCGCAGACCCTCGTGGAGCGGCTGGACCAGGCGACAGCGTCCGGCCCACGCGACCTCCCGAAGCGGCAGCGGACCATGCGCGCAACCCTCGACTGGAGTTATGGACTGTTGTCGGAACAGGAACAAGCCCTGTTCCAGTTGCTGAGCGTCTTCCGCGGCGGAGCCACCTTGACCGCTGTCGAGGAGGTCGCTGCCCGCAGCGGAGGCGTCCGGTCCGAAGATGTGCTGGGGCTGCTCGAGGGGCTCGCAGAGCAGTCCTTGGTCATCGCGCGTACGGGCGGGAAACTCGGGCAGCGCTACGACATGTTGGAACCGGTCGCCCAGTACGCCCGAAGCATTCTGGTCGGTGACGAGGCGGCTGGAGCCGTACATGCACATGCGGCAGTCTTCCTGGAGCTGGCCGAACAGGCAGCGGCCGGCTACGAGGGATCCGACCAGCTTCTCTGGCTGGACCGCATCGAAGCAGACGAGGCGAACCTGCTGGTGGCGATCGACCGCTCACTCGACGGCGGCGACGGGGAGAAGGCGGGCCGGATCACCTGGGCGATGTGGCTGTACTGGTGGCTGCGCAGCAAGCCGTTGGTGGGACTGAAGCGGGCACTCCGGTGCCTGTCTGCCGATCTGCCGCCACAGGTGCTTGCCCGGGTTCATCTCGCGGCAGCGACGACGTCGTACGCGGCTGGCCAGGTGCCCGCCAGCGCGGAGCACTGGGAGAAGGCATTCTTGCTCGCTGCCGAGCACCAGGACATCGCGATTATTGGGGCGGCTCGGGCCGGAACCGGGCTGGCAGCACTTGCCCTGGGCGACCTGAACAACGCGGAGCACCTGTTTCGCGAGGCGCTTCCGCTAACCGAGCAGGCCGGGGATATGTGGATGACGTCGCTTCTCCATGTCTGGCTGGGCACGATCGAGCTGGTCAGGGATGATCCCGCCCGCGCAGAAGTGGAGATAAAACGCGGGCTGGAGCTGGCACGACGGCGTGGGGACCGCCTCGCCATCTATGTCGCGCTCTACAACCTGGCACAGGCCGCCATCGCCCAAGGGGACCACGACGGCGCCCGGACGCACCTCAACGAAGGCATCACTCTGTCGGAACAGAACCATGATCTCGCCAACCTGGCCTACTTCCTGGAGGCCCTGGCCATTGTGGAGTCGGCGGAGAACGCCGCGGATCGCGTTCCGGTCCTGCTGGGAGCGGCGCAGACGCTGCACGAGAGCACGGACAACAAGAGCTACGGGTACTACCTGCCCGACGAGTCGCTGCAGGAGCAGGTGGAGCAGCGCTCCCGACGGACTCTCGGCGACAGCGCATACGCCGACGCTCGCGCGACCGGACGAGGCCTCGATGTCCGCGACATCGTGCACTTCGCCCTAAGCCCATCGTCTACACCATGACAGGCAGCGCACTACCGCTGATTCTGGGGCCTCCGGTGACCAGGTTGCCGGGCGGCGGCACACGCCGGCGCCATTGGCGATCTGCTGTTCGCGTTGCAACGACTGGCCCTGGCCCCAGATCAAACCTGACCGGTGGGCGGCGGATATTCCCGGCGAAGAGTGGGACGGCGAGATCGCCTCGATCCCGGACATGGGCCGCGCGGCGTGGTTCAAGGACAGGGAAGGCAACATCATGTGCATCGACGAGCCCTCCACGGGCTGACGGCGCAAGCCTGGCGCCGACCGCGGACACCCGCCTGCAGCCGGGTGACGGCGAGGTACTCCGCCCGGGATCATGCCAACGAGGGGACGGCCGGACAGGCGTAGGGGTCCATGCGCCTGGGCCGCGGCGGAAGCCGTACGCGCAGCACCCGCAGGCCGCCCTACCGGGGCTCTTGTACAGCTTCGAGGACTTCGCCGCGCGGAACGGGATCCGGCGAGACGGCAAAAGAGCAACGGTTCGGTGGTGAAGTCGTTAACCGGACCCATCTCCTGAGAGGTCCGGTCGCGCGCGCAGGCGTGCGCGGCCGGACCACCGGCAACGGTTGCCGAAGCGACAAATACCTCGCGCGACTCTCTCGGGTAGTGCTCGGAACCCCTGGCAGGTGCGCGCCTCGGCCGGTCTGGTCATGGGACGTCCAACGCTTTGATCGTGAGGGCGCCGCGGTGCTCACCACTTGCTCAGGGAGGTTTGGTTGTCGATGATGACGGTGATCATGTTCCAGGCCGCATTCAGGCCGCATGAGCCCGAAAAACTCTGCGATTCATTGCATCACAATCACAAACAAGGGTGGTCTACCAAATGTTCGTTGACTAGGTAAGATGCACGATCCTGAGCAGCCATGCGCGATCATGCAAATTGCCACTCAGCGGATTCCTAAACCCTGTGTCGTAGGTTCGATTCCTACTGGGGGCGCCAAGCATTTAACCAAGCGAAATCGCTGCTGGGTGGCATCGTTGGTGCCCGCTGGCGTCGATGCTCATTTCAGCTCGTCCAGAACGACGACTTGACCGCTTCGCAACGATTCCTCCACTGCGATGGCCACCTGAAGAGCGGCCAGGCCATCAGTGCCGGTCGCTGTGGGACGCCCTTCCCCTCGGATGGCGGCCACGAAGTGCTGGACGTTGATGTGGTAGAGGTCCTCGCGGCAATCCACCTCTATCGGTTCAACCCCGTCGGCGGTGTGCAACGTCACCGTTCCGAGAGTCTCTTGGGTCATGGCGTCGCCAATGACGATCGCCCCGTGCTCGCCGTGGATCTCCATGCTGGTTCCCGGTTGGGGAACAGTGAACGCGTCATGTGTCTGGGCCAGTCTCGGTACCCCACCGTCGCTGGCCGGATACTCCAGGATGGTCATCACCGAATCACGGGTTCCGGCTTGGTTCCAGCTGGCCTGGGAAAGACCGAGTGCCGTGACCCGGGTCGGCGCGGACCCGAACAGCCGATTGAGGACAGAGGCGTCGTGCACGGTGATGTCTAACACGACACCACCGCCGGGTGCGTCGGCCAGGCGCCACGCACGCAGATTCTCCGGGAGGAGCACGGCGTGGTTGACCCGGGCGGAGTAGAGGGTGCCGATTCGGCCATCCGCCACCAGTTGCCGGGCGGTGTTGTGCAGTGGGCTGCCCGGTAGGTGGTGGTTGACGGCGAGGACGACGCCGTTGCGGTTGGCGGCGTCGATCATTGCCTGGGCGTCGGACACGCTGAGTGCCATGGGTTTCTCTACGAGGATGTGTTTTCCGGCCTCAGCGGCAGCCAGGGCGTCGGTCCGGTGCTGATCATTGCGGGTCGAGATGTAGACAGCGTCGATGTCGCTGGAGAGGAGTCGGTCAAGGTCGGTGGTGTGGTCGTCGATGCCGCTGTCAATCCAATAGGAGAATCGGCGAGGTTCGTTGTCGTACAGCCCGGCGACCTGTATGCCGACATTGGCGAAAGCGGGCAGCATCCGGGTCATAGCAATGTTGCTGGCCCCGGCCAGGCCGATGGTGAACGGCCCGGCCGGAGTGCGATTGCTCCGCGTCGTTGTGGTCACTTGACCGATCCTGCGGTGAGGCCACCGATGAAGTAGCGTCCGAGGCCGATATAGACCAGGACGGTGGGCAGGGCGACCATCAGCGCTCCGGCCATCAGGGTGCCGTAGTCGACGCTGGTGTCACACCGATGGACAGGGGCAGCATGACGCGGAAGAACGTGCGCAGCAACCCGCAGCCGTCGACGGCGGCTCTGCCGAAACCTGTGATCATTCGCGATCTCCTTCGATGAGCAGATCGACTGTTTAGATCGATCTAACAGAAGTTAGAACGATCTAAACAGGTAGGGATGACGGTTGTCAAATTGGCTTGGTTGTTGTCGGCGCGACGCGAAGGGGGCCGGAAAGGACCCATGCAGGGCCGGCGGGGATCTAGCGACTCTGGGTGGAGCTCACAATGGTGGGAGCAACACGCAAAGCATTCGCAGCGATGGTCAGCGCCGGGTTGAGGGCGGCGGAGGAAGGAAAGAAGCTGCTGTCGACGACGTAGAGGTTCGCCACGTCATGGCTGCGACAGCTCGGGCCGAGCACGCTGCGGGCCGGGTCCATCCCGCCACGGCGGTTCCGCACATGTGCGAGTTGGTGGCGATGCCCATCCGCTCGGTGAGCACGATGGGGTAGCCGCCCTTGCGCACCGCGCGGCTGACTCTCCTCACCAGTTCCTCGTGGGGGACCAGGTTGTTAGGTGTCCACGTGACCCTGATCTCGTCCCCGTCGACAGTGATCCGGTTGTCCGGTCGAGGCAGGTCCTCGGTGGTCAGGTAGATGTCGAGGCTGCGGTCCGTGACCATCTTCAGAGCCCACATCGGGGCCCAGGGCCGCGCACTCTTGACCATGGGAGCCTGGAGCTTGCCGAGCATCTGCAGGTTCCCCAGCGGATACGGAGTGTCGGGTCCCGCCTCGTACCAGTCGTTGAGGCCGAGGGTCTTCTGCCAGGCGGTCTCGTTTCGGTGTAGCGGATCGACCGCCATGAAGAAGGTGCTGTTGTGCACCATGTAGTTGCGGCCGAGCAGGCCGGAGGAGTTGCCGAGCCCGGCGGGGTGCTGGTCGCTGACTGAGCGCAGCAGCAACGCAGCGGAGTTGACGGCACCGCCGGAGACACGAACGTCTTCGCCTCGATCCGAACGGTGCGCTCGCCGATCTGAGCCTCGGCGGCGGTGACCGTGTGCCCATCAGGACCGGTCAAGAGTCGGCGCACGTACGCGCCGAGCAGCAGCCGGACGTTCGGCGACTCCAGCGCTGGTCGGACCGCTCGGTTCTCCGCGTCGCTCTTGGCGCCGGTGGCCGACGGTGAGCCGTCCGACGGTGCGTCGGCGCGTCGTTCCTCCATCGGTGCCGAGGTGCATGCCGTTGGGCATGTGGAAAGGGTGCAGGCCCTTGGCCGCGTAGCGTGGTTGCCGAGTCGCTCGACCGCCGGTTCGTGATTGAGTGGCGGATATGGGATAGGGCGTCGAGTGCTCGGGTTCGGTGGGGTCCTCACCGACCGCGCCGTGCACCTCGAAGAGCTGTTCGGCCTGGCCGTAGAACGGTTCGAGGTCGTCGTAGCGGAAGGGCCAGGCCGGTGAGGTGCCGTCGTGGTGGGCGGTCTCTTCGAAGTCGCTGCGCCGGAACCGCGGCAGGCAGGCCCCGTACATCTTGGTGTTGCCGCCGACCCAGTAGTAGACGCCCGGCTGGAACGGCTTTCCGGTCCTCGCGTCGTACCACGGCTTGGAGGTGACGTAGCGCTTCTTGATGAACACGTGGTCGGGCTGGCTGTTCTCCGGCTCGCGGGGCAGGAACTGGCCACGTTCGACGAGGAGCACGTCCAGACCGCTGTCCTTGAGGGCCCAGCCGAGCGTGCCGCCGCCCATTCCGGTGCCGATGATCACGACGTCGGCGGTCAGACTGTCGGTCGGGTCGACGAGCGCGTCGGGACGAAGCTCGGACGTCATGGTGGTCTCCAGGGTGAGGAGGTCGTCGACCTCGGCCCGGGCTCGGCATGGCGGTGAGGTCGCCCCGACGGGTGGTGACGAGGGCACCGACGGCGGCGGCCTGGTCTGAGCGCTGCTGCAGGCCGGCGCCGGTCAGCAGGCCGGCGAGATAGCCGGCCGCGAACCCGTCGCCCGCGCCGACGGTGTCGATCGGCGTGCACGGCAAAGGACCGGGAGCGAGCCGTCTCGACCGTCCGAGGTCCGGGCCAGTGCGCCGGCCGCGCCGAGCTTGATCACCACCTCGCCGGCTCCGGAGCGCAGGTAGGAATCGGCGACCGCTTCCGGCTCCTCATGTCCGGTCAGCAGCCGGCCCTCGCCGAGTCCGGGCATCACTACGCTGGCACGCGGCCGCGACGGTGTTGACGACGGTGAGCATCTCCTCGCGGTCCGGCCAGAGGTTGAGCCGAAGGTTCGGGTCGAACGAAACACTCGACCTCCGCAGCGAGCGGCGGCCTCCAACAGAGCTGAGCGCTGCGGCCCGGACCACCGGTGAGATGCCGAGGGTGATTCCGGTCAGGTGTAGATGGTCGATGCCCCCCATCCCGAGGACGTCCTCGGTGAGCAGCGCGTCGGCGTGCTTGCGCGAATGCGCTGTCGTGACGGACCTGCAGCACCTCCGGATCGCGGTCGCCGCCGCCGGCCTTGAACATCAGCGCTGTCGGACCGGGGGCCCGGGTACCAGCGCGGTGATGCCCGAGACCGGTTACGGCATCGGCCAGGTAGTCGCCATGCGCGTCGTCGCCGAGGACGCTGGCCCAGGTTGCGCGGACCCCGAGCCGGGCTCAGGCCGACCGCGACGTTGAGGTCCGCGCCGCCTGGAAATCGATGAACTCGCGTCGCCGTACGCAGGGTCGGCTCGACGCTGCCGTAGCCGACCAGCGCCTCCCCGAACAGAAGCACGCTCGTGCGTCCCGACGGCCATCGCCTCGGCGACGGCGGCAGTCACCGCGCGGCAGCGGTCGCGCAGCTTCGGACGAGCTCGCCGCCGGTCAGGGCGTCCCCGACCAGCGGGCCGCCGATGCTGACCGCCGCGGCGCCGGCCGCCAGCCAGTGCTTCGTGGCGTCCAGGTCGATTCCGCCCGACGGCACGGCCTGCAGGTCGGGGAAGGGCCCGCGGAGGTGCTTGAGGTAGCCGGCGCCGACGGTCTGTGCGGGAAAGATCTTGACGGCGGTTGCCCCGGCGGCCCAGCCTGCGGCGAGTTCGGTGGGGGTGAACCCGCCGGGGAAGATGGCGATCCGCTGCTGTAGGGCCGAGTTCGATCACCTCCAGGTTCATAGTCGGAGTGACCAGATAGCTGGCGCCGGCGTCGATCGCCTGCTTGGCCGGGTGCGGTCAGCACGGTGCCGACCCCGACGTCGGCGTCGTCGCCGTACCGGTCGACCAGCTCGACAGGGAGTCGAACAGGTCGGGGGTGGTGAGGCGTCAGCTCCGAGGCTGAGGATGCCCTCCTCGACGAGAACGTCGCAGACCGGGCCGAGCGCGGAGGCACGTGCCGGGCGCGCAGCACGGCGATCACCCGTCTGCCGGGTGAGCCGGTCGCTGATCGGCGCGGCGTGGCGCGTCATCGTCGCTGCACCACCCGGGCGAGGGTCTCGACGAAGAAGTACTCGCCCCACATCACGGATTCGTCGACGCCGAGCTGCCTGGCCTCGTGGTAGATGCCGTGTTTGAGTACGCCCTCCCAGTCCTCCTCGGAAGCGACGAACTCCGGCTCGCACAACCGGGCGACCGTGGCTTCGGCGCGGCCGTGGTATCGCTGGGCCAGCTCGTCGTCGGCGACGAGCGCGGCGAGCATGATCAGTCCACCGGTGGCGCAGGCGGCCGCCGAGGACTCCCAGCGCCGTACCGGGTTCGGTTCGTCGAAATCGTTCGGCGGGACGGGATCCGTACCACTGGTGTGTTCCAGCCAGTAGTCGGCGTTCAGCTGAGCGGTGGCCAGCCAGTGCGGGTTGCCGGTGAGCGCGTACATCGAGGTGAACCCGTACAGCGACCAGGCCAGCCCTCGGGCCCAGAGCGAGTCGTCGCGCCAGCCCTGCTGAGTCGTCTGGCGGAGGAACTCGCCGGTGTCGAGGTCGAAGATGCCTTCGTGGCTGACCGACCCGTCGCCGCGGACCAGGTACTTCCGGGTCGTCTCGCAGTGCTGCTCGGCCACGTCGAGGAGCTGCTCGTCGCCCGGTCTCCAGCCCGGCCAGGGCGATGATGCCGACGTTCATCATGATGTCGATGAAGTTGGAATCGGGGGCCAGGAACGACCGGAGGTACCGGCCCTTGGGGTTGAACCGGGTGGCCATCGTCCGGCCGCCCTGGATGACGACCTGCCGCTTGCTGTCGTCGCCGGTGAGTTCCCACCACTTCTTCCAGGTCGGGCAGAGCACGAAGCCGAGGTCGTGGACCTGGTCGTCGTACTGCCGCTGCTCGACCAGCCGGGATGTAGTGCTCGGCGCGGGCCCGCCAGTCGTCGCCGAGACCGAGCTCGGCGAAGAGCCACATCTGGCCGCCGAGGAAGCCCTCGCACCAGTTGGTCCAGGCTCTCCTTGTCGTGCTGCCAGCGGCCCCGGTCGGTGTAGACCGGGAAGTAGTCCGGATGGTTGGTGATCAGCCGGCGACACCTTGTCGCTGGCGACCTCGAGCGCGGCTGCGCCGCGGCGGTCGTCGGTCGCCGAAGGGGAGAGTGCGGCGTTCCGTCACTCGTCGTGAGTTCCAGTACATGGTCCGACCTCACTTCTCCCCGACGCCGCCGACCCACGAGGGGGCCTGGGCGCCGGTCCGGATGATGATGCTCTTGTGCTCGATGTACTCATCGGTGGCGGTGCGGCCGAGCTCCCGCCCGATGCCGGAGGCGCCGTAGCCGCCGAAGGAGATCTCCGGGAACCCGTCCATGTAGCAGTTGACCCAGACCGTGCCCGCCTTGGTGGCGCGGGCGTACCCGAGCGCGGTGTCGATGTCGCGGCTCCAGACGCCGGCGCTGAGGCCGTATCCGGTGGCGTTGGTGATCTCCACCGCCTCGGCGAGGTCGGCGAAGCTGACCACCGACAGCACCGGTCCGAAGATCTCCTCCCGGGCGACTCGGGCGGTCTTGGGTACGCCGGCGAGCACGGTGGGGGAGAAGTAGCGGCCCCGGTCGGAGGCCAGCCGCTCCCCGCCCAGGGCGACGGAGGCGCCCTCGGTCTGCCCGAGGTCGACGTAGCCGCTGACCACCACCCGAGGTGCTTGTCGGAGATCAGCGCGCCGACCTTGGTGGTCGGGTCGAGGGGGTCGCCGACGTGCACCTCCTTCGCCCGTTGCACGACGCGTTCGGTGAACTCGTCCGCGATCTTGGCGTGGACCAGCAGTCGGGAGCCGGCGTTGCAGCATTCGCCCTGGTTGAAGTACGCGCCGAAGACGACCTTCTCCAGGGCGGCGTCGAGGTCGGCGTCAGGGAAGATCACCTGCGGATTCTTCCCGCCCAGCTCCAGGCTCACCTTCTTCACCGTGGCGGCCGCGGCTGGGCGACCATCCTGCCGACCCCGGTGGAGCCGGTGAAGGTGGTCATCTGGGTGCCGGGGTGGCCGACAGCCAGCCACCGACGTCCCCGCCGCCGTGGACGAGGTTGACCACCCGTTGGGCACACCCTCCTAGTGCAGGATCTGCACCAGGCGGGTGGTGGTGCCCGGGGTCATGTCGCTCGGTTTGACCACGGCGGTGCAGCCGACGGCCAGCGCGAACGGCAGCTTCTGGGAGACGATCAGCAGCGGGAAGTTCCACGGCGTGATGATGCCGACCACGCCGACCGGCTCCTTGACCGTGACGGCCAGATAGTTCGGGCCGAGACCGTTGTGGGCGTCGCCGTAGGCGTGCTGGGCGAGGGTCGCGGCGTAGTACCAGATCCCAGCTGCGCTGGACACCTCGTCCCGGGCCTGGGAGATCGGCTTGCCGGATTCCAGCGTCTCGATCAGCGCCAGCTCGTCACGTTCGGCCTCGATCCGGGCCGCGACCCGACGCAGCAGTGCCGCGCGCTCGGCGCCGGAGTACGCTCGGCCAGGGGCCGGAGGTGAACGCACGGTGAGCGGCGGCGACTGCGGTATCGACGTCGGCCTCGCTGGCGCTGTGGTAGCTGGCGACCCGGATGTCGTGGGCGGGGCTGTCCCGGAGGACCTCCTTCCCGCCGCCGCCGATCTCCCGGCCGTCGATGAGTTGGGCCAGACGCGTGCGTCAATAGTGGTGGGGTCGCTGCTGGCGATCGTGGTCATGGCGTTGCCTTCGGTGGCGTGCTGGATGGTGGTGTGAGGGGCTTCAGGTGCCGCGGTAGCGCGGGTCACGTTTCTCGGTGAAGGACGCCAGACCTTCGGCCGCGTCGTCGGTGTAGGCGGTGGCGGCGGAGCTGACCTGCTCCATCGCCGCGTACGCCGGCCCGGCGTCGATGGCCTGCTTGGCCATCTGGACCGCGACCGGGGCCCGGGTCGGCGATCTTGGCGGCCAGCGCCCGGGCGCGGGGAATGACCTCTCGACCGGGAGCGAGCTCGGTTGACGACCCCCCAGGCCAGGGCGCGGTCGGCGGATCAGCGGCTCCCCGGTGAAGATCAGCTCCTTGGCTCGGCCGGCCCCGACCAGGTCACGGAGCCGTCCGGTGCCGCCCCAACCGGGGAGGGTGCCGATACCGACCTCGGTCAGCCCGAGGGTGGCGTCGTCGGCGAGGATCCGGAGATCGCAGGCCAGGGCGATCTCGAACCCGCCGCCGTAGGCGTTGCCGGAGACGGCGGCAATGGTTGGCTGCCGCAGCCCGGCGAGGTGGTCGAACGACCCGGTGCCCGCGCCGGGTCCACTGCGCCCACATGTCCAAGCGGCGGCAGCGCCTTGAAGCGTTTGATGTCGGCGCCGGCGCAGAAGGAGCGGTCACCTGCGGCGGTGACCAGCACCACCCGCACGGTGCGGTCGGCGTCGATGTTCGATCAGGATCTGCTCCAGCTGCCCGAGCATCTCCGGGGTCAGCGCGTTGTGCTTGGCCGGCCGGTCCAGGCAGATGGTGGCGATCGCTCGTCGACGTCGACGGTGACCTGGCCGACCTCGGAGGCAGCGGTCTGACTCATACCGGACCGTCGCTGGGTCGGGCGGGGTCAGGCCGCGCAGCACGTGGTGCGCACCCTTCTCGCCGATCATGGTCGAGGTGGCCATGGTGTTGCCGCTGATCAGCTTGGGCATGATCGACGCGTCGATCACCCGCAGGCCCTCCATGCCGCGGACCTTGAGCTCCTGGTCGACGACCGCGAGATCGTCGTTGCCCATCTTGCAGGAGCCGACGGGGTGGTAGTCGGTCTTGGCCCACTGCCGGACGTAGTCGCGGATCTGCTTGTCGGTCTCGACCTCCGGACCGGGCAGGAACTCCTTGACCACCAACGGCTGGTACGACTTGCTGCGCATCATCTCCCGGCCCCAGCGGAACCCTTCCAACGACTTCTCCCAGTCGTACGGATCGGTGAGGAAGGCGGGGTCGATGGCCGGTGGGTCGTCCGGGTTGGCCGTGTGCAGGGTCACCGAGCCGACGCTGCGGGGACGCAGGTGGCAGGTGTTGATCGTCATGCCATGGCCTTGGACCCGCATCCGGCCGTGGTCGATCACGTACGCGGGCAGGGCGTGCATCTGGATGTCCGGGGTCGCCACGTCGGGGGTGCTGCGGACGAACATGCCGGCCTCGCAGACACATGCGGTGATGGCCCGGTCCTGGTGGTGATGTACTGCAGGCCGGCGAGCAGCGCCTTGTCGGGGCGGTCGGAGGCGTTGTAGCTGACCGCCGCCGTCGCCGCCGTCAGGTAGACGTCCATGTGATCTTGGAAGTTCTTGCCGACACCGGGCAGGTCGTGCAGCACCGGGACGCCGAGCGAATGCCAGCTCCTCGGCCCGGCCCGATTCCGGACAGCAGCAGCAGGCGGGGTGAGTTGACCGCCCCGCTGCTCAAGATCAGCTCGCGGTCGACCCGGACCTCGGCCGGCTTGCCCTTGTGCAGGTACTGCAGCCCGACGGCGCGGCCGTTCTCGACCAGGATCTTCCGGCCGAGTGCGTGGGTCTGGACGGTGAGGTTCTTACGGCTGCGGGCGGGCTTGAGGTAGGCCGTCGAGGCGCTGTCCCGGCGGGCGTTCTTCTGGGTGACGTCGTACCAGCCGACCCCTTCCTGTTTCGCGCCATTGAAGTCGGCGTTGTAGGGAACACCGAGCTCCTGGGCGGCCCGGATGAACGCCTTGCTGAGCGGGTTGTGCTGGACCTGCTCGACGACGTTCACCGCACCGACGCTGCTGTGGTAGCGGTCGTTCAGCCGCTCGTTGGCCTCGGCCCGGCGGAAGAACGGCAGCACCTGCTCGATAGCCCCAGTCCGGGTTGCCCAGTTGCGGCCCACGCGTCGTAGTCCTCCTTCTGACCGCGGATGTAGATCATGGCGTTGATCGAGGTGCTGCCGCCCAGGGTGCGGCCCTGTGGGTACCACATCTCCCGGTTGTTCAGCTGCGGCTGCGGGACGGTGGAGAACTCCCAGTTGTAACGGGGGCCGGAGAGCTTGGTGAAGCCGACGGGCATATGGACCAACGGGGACCAGTCCCGGCCGCCGGCCTCGAGCAGCAGCACGGTCGCGCCAGGGTCGGCCGAGAGGCGGTTGGCGACGGCGCATCCGGCGGCGCCGGCGCCGACGATCACGTAGTCGTAGGAAGTGGCGGTCATCGTGGACGTTTCCTTGTCGGTGAGCGGTGAGGGCCGGAGTCAGGCGGGCGCGGGATGGTGAGGGTGCTCGCTGCGCTGGAGGAAGCGAGCGATTCGGGACGGTTTGCGGGACAAGATCAGTCCCATCGGGTCGGGGCGGAACAAGGCCGGCGACATCTGCCGGAGGTCCGGGCTGACCAGCAGCGGGACGCCGGCCTTGGCCAGCACGTCGCGCTCCAGATCGACACCTGGTGCAATCTCGATCACCGTCAGTCCGGACTGGGTCAGCTGGATCACGCAGCGTTCGGTGACGTAGAGAACGTCCTGGCTGCGCTGGCGGGCCATCTCGCCCGAGAAGGAGACCTGGCGCGACCTCCGGGACGAACTTGGCGACGGTGCCGTCGGAGACGATCGTCCAGTTGGCCGTCGACGATCTGGATGTCCTTCTTGCCGGCGGTGAAGTAGCCGGAGTACACGATCTTCGGCGCCCGGGTGACGATGTCGTTGAAGCCGCCGACGCCGGCGGTGACGTGCGGCCGGGCCGGCAGATAGGAGACGTTGACATCGCCCTGGCCGGACACCTCCAGGAACGACAGCATCGCCACGTCGAATCCGCCGCCTTGCAACAACGTGAACTGATCGACGCTCTGGCACCAGCGCCTGCGGATTCAGGGCGCAGCCGAAGGCGAACCCGGTTGCGGGAAACCCGCCGACGGCACCCTGTTCGATCACCCAGGTGACGTCTTCAGCATGGCCCTCCTCCAGGAGGATCCGAGGGACAGCAGCAGAGATCCCGAAGCCGAGATTGACGATGGCGTCGACCTGGAGTTCGGCCGCGGCCCGGCGGGCGATGATCTTCTCGAGGCCGAACTCGATCGGTTCGACGTCGTCGAGGTCGCGGTGGACCTCACCGGACAGGGCCGGGTCGTAAACGGTCTGGGTGGTCTGCATCTGGTCCGGAGCGACCACGATCGCATCGACCAGGACTCCAGGCACGTGCACGGACGGGTGGGCAGCTGGGTTTCGGACAGCCGCTTCACCTGGGCGATCACAATGCCGCCGTTGTTGTGCGCGGCGTAGGCCTGATCGAGGGCGCCGAGGGTGCCGCACTCCTGCTCGTAGGACAGGTTGCCGTGCGAATCGGCGGTGGTGGCCCGAATGATCGCGACGTCGACCTTGATCGCCGGGTAGAACAGGTAGTCGTTGCCGCCGACCTCCATCAGCTTGACGAAGTCGTCGGTGACGGCGTTCATCTTCGCGCCCTCGAGCCGCGGATCGGCGTAGGTGCCCAGGCCGACCTCGGTCAGCACACCGGGCTGCCCTGTCGAGGCGGCTCGGTGCATCTGGAACAGCACACCGGACGGGATGTTGAGGGCCTGGATCTGGTCGGAGTGGATCAGCTGCCGGATCAGCGGAGGGTCCAGTTTCGAGCCGCCGGAGGGCAGGAGCCCGCCACGACTCGGCGCAACTGTCCGGGTCGGCAGAGATGGTCGATTCCTTTGATCCCGTACATGTCGCCGGCCGCGATCGGATGTAGCGAGGTCAGCTTGGCCGGTGCGCCGGTCTCGGCGTACCGCTGACCGATCGCCTCCAAGACGGCGTCCGGGCAGCCGAGCCCAGAAGAGGAGGAGACGGTAATGACGTCGAAGTCGGCGATCAGCCGGGCGGCTTCGGCGCCGGAGAGCACGGGCACGGTGCGCATTTCGGGGCGATCCTTAAGGAGGGTGTGGGTGGCACTCAGGTCGGTGGTTGCGGACGCGGGCAGCCGCAGGTCTCCCGCGGCTGCAGCTTGGTGGGCAGCTCTTCGCGTACGGTCGGGCTGGGTCGAGCCCGCAGCCCGCTCGAGCACGAGCTGGGCGGCCCGGCGGCCGGTCTCCCTCGCCGGGACGGCGACGCTGCTCAGCGAGGGCCGGTTCAGTCCGGCGTCGTGTACGTCGTCGAAGCCGATCACGCGTACGTCGGAGCCGACGGTCTTGCCCAGGTCGGCGAGCGCGTCGAGGACACCGAACGCGACGACGTCGCTGAAGCAGACGATGCCGTCGATCTCCGGGTGGTCGGTCAGCAGCCGCATTGCCGCCGCCCGGGCCGGCGGTCGCAGCGGCTCGCAGGTCACCGAGCCGTACGGGTCGACGGTCTGGTCATGCTCGGCCAAGAACGCTATTCACGCCGCCGGCCCGTTCCTCTCGCGGCAGACGCGTCGGCGAACCCGCCGACGAAGGTGATCCGCCTACAGCCGTGGCTGTAGAGATGCTCGGCGGCGGCATATCCGCCCTCGCGGTTCTGGGCACCTACGTAGTCGACGTCGGCGCCGGGCACTCGGCGCGCCATCAACACCAAGGGCGTGCCCAGCAAGTCGTGGAAGATCAGCCGAGGTCGTGCCGTGGGCCGGTATCAGCACGATGCTGTCAACGTTGCGCTCCACCAGCGACTCTCATCAGGCGGCGCTGCAGCTCACGATCCTCGTTGCTGACGCCAAGCAGCGGCACGGTGCCCGAATCAGTCAGGACGTCTTGCAGGCCGGTGGCGAATTCGGCGAAGTACGGGTTGGTGATCTGAGTCAGCACCACCCCGATCGCATCGCTGCGCTGAGTCCTCAGCGACGCCGCCGCCCGGTTGTAGACGTAGCCGAGATCCGGCATCGCCGTACGGACCCGTTCCCGCGTCCCAGCGGCCACAGCGGGCTGTCGTTCAACACGAGGCTCACGGTCGCCCGCGAGACACCGCAGTGCCTCGCTACGTCCATCAATGTCGTTCGTCCCATCTTCTACTCCATCGCTGGATCGTCGTTTAGATCGATCCTAGCGACGTTAGATCGATCTAACACCGCCAGCCCGTCGAAGTCAAGCTGATGTCGTTTTGCGTAATGACGATCCGCTCGCAACCCGGCTCGCGTTTCACCCTGGTATCCAGTTCTGCGCGGAAGATGCGGACGGCGTCGCTGCCGAGGTGCAGCAAGATCGGCGGCTTCGGTGACTCGACCGCGGCGATGATGGCCGGACCTGCCTTCGCCGGATCGCCCGGCTGGTTGCCGAGGTCGGGGCTGTTCTCCAGACGACGGCGGCCGGCGGTGTCGGCGTAGTCGGGCAGGGCTTGCGGCGACTGCTGCAGTGATCGGCTGTAGAAGTCGGTGCGAAACGCGCCCGGCTCGACCACGATGACCGCGATGCCGAGCGGAGCGAGCTCGTGTCGGAGGGCACCGGAGACGGCCTCCAGGGCCGCCTTGCTGGCGCCGTAGTAGCCGGAGCCGGGCACGAATACCCGCGCGCCAATAGAGGAAACATTGACGATCGTGCCCGCCCGCCGTTCCCGCATGCCCGGGAGGACAGCCTGGATCAGGTGGACCGGGCCGAACGGTTGGTTGCGAACAGGCGGGCGATGTCGGCGTCATCTCCCTCCTCGACCGCTGATCGGTAGCCGTAACCGGCGTTGTTGACGAGCACGTCGATCTGCCCGAACTGCTGAATGGCTTTCTCGACGGCTGCCCGGATCTGGACGGTGTCGGTCACGTCCAGCGCCACGGCGAGTGCGGCATCGGGGTACGCGTCGGCGAGATCGGCGATCGTACTGGTGTCGCGGGCGGTGACGACTGCCCGGTGGCCGGCCTCCAGAACGGCCCGTGCGAGCGCGCGGCCGATGCCGCTCGAGCAGCCGGTGATGAGCCAGGTCGACATGTTGGTGCCTTTCTGTTTCAGCCGGGCTGCGCGGTCGGACGGAGCAGAATCTCGTTCAGGGTCAGCCGGCGGGGCCGGGTGACGGCGAACGCGATCACGTCGGCGACGTCTTCGGCGGTGATCGCCAGCCGGGCATAGAACTGCTCGGTGGTCTGCTTCACGCCCGGGTCGGTGATGTGGTCGGTGAGCTCGGTCGCCACGGCGCCGGGTTCGATGACGGTCACCCGGATGTCGGGCTGGAGCTCTTGGCGCAGCGCCTCCGACCAGCCGTTGAGGCCCCACTTCGTGGCGGCGTACACGGCGTTGCCGGCCCGGGCGGTACGTCCGGCAACGGAGGAGATGTTGACCAGGTCTCCGCCGCCCTCGCGCAGCTGGGGCAGGAAC
Source organism: uncultured Actinomycetota bacterium (assembly GCA_963711015.1). GTDB lineage: Bacteria > Actinomycetota > Actinomycetes > Propionibacteriales > Propionibacteriaceae > Microlunatus. The sequence goes on along the minus strand of CAVQCQ010000005.1, from coordinate 468,478 downwards.
ACCCCGGTGGCGGTCATGGCGCCGAGCAGGTTGACATCGACCATCCGGCGGGCCTCCACGCGCTGTTCGGCGCCGAACGGGCCGAGCAGCATCACCCCGGCGTTGTTGACCAAGACGTCGACCCGGCCGAGGTCGCGCCGGACCTGATCGGCGGCGGCGAGCAGGACGTCCCGGTCGGTAACGTCGGCGCCGATCGCCATCGCGGACGAACCGAGCTCACCGGCCAGTTGCTGGAGGCGCTCGACTCGGCGGGCCAGCAGCACGACCCGATGGCCGTGGGCGGTCAGGGCGCGGGCCGTGGCAGCGCCGATCCCGGACGATGCGCCGGTGATCACCGCCACCGGTCAGACATCGTCGTCGGTCACAAGAGTTCTCCTCTGCAGGGTCTGTCAGGATGGAGGGCAGACAGCTGGCGGGTCACTGGGCGAACACGGCCTTGGCGACCTGGATGGCGGACATGGCGCGCGGCCAGCCGGCGTAGAAAGCGAGGTGGATGATCACTTCCATCAGCTCGGTCTCGGTCAGTCCGTTCTCCGTCGCCCGGATCAGATGGTTGCGCAGCTGCTCGGTGTTGCCGCCAGCCACCAGCGCCGCCACGGTGGCGAGGCTGCGGTCGCGCTTGGACAGTTCCGGGCGTTCCCACACGTCGCCGAACAGCACGCCGTCGGTCAGCTCGACGAGCTTTGGGGCGAAGTCCCCGATGGCCCGCTGCGCGATCGTCATGTTCTCGTTCTCGGTCATCACTTCTCCTCAGATCTCGGTTTGGTCGACGTTTCGTTGCCGGGGTACTCGTCGGCGCTGAGGTGGTCGCCCCACTCGGTGACGGATCCGGTCTGGTCGTCGGCGGCGTCGAGGGAGAGGGCGAGATGGGTCATGAAGTGGTCCGGGGTGGCGCCATGCCAATGCCATTCACCGGGTGGGGTGTCGATCGTGTCGCCGGGGCCGACCTTGATCACCGGGCCGCCGCGGGCTTGGACCAGGCCGTATCCGTCGAGGATGTGGAGGGTCTGCCCGTTGAGGTGGCGGTGCCAGGCGGTGTGCGCGCCAGGAGCGAACCGGACCACGCCCGCGCGGAGCCGCGATGGCGGGTCGCTGGTCGGGAGCATGTCGAGCCACACATCGCCGGTGAACCTGGCCGCGGAGGCCTTGCTGGTCGGTGTCGAGGGTAGGACTTCCATGGTGGGCTCCTTCTCAGCCGTAGTGCTCGTGGCCGCTGCCGCGAGCGCCGGCGACGGCGAGCTGGGCGGATCGGGCGTCGATCTCGGCCACCTGGTAGGTGGTCAGAGTGACCTGAGTGGCCTGGATGTTCTCGGTCACCCGTTCGGGTCGACGGCTGCCGGGGATCGGGACGATGGTCGGCGACTTCGCCAGTAGCCACGCCAATGCGACCTGGCCGGGCGTGACCTGCTGACGTTCGGCGATCTCGACGACCAGGTCGACGATCGGCTGGTTGGCGGCAAGGGCGTCCGGGGTGAAGCGGGGGAACCTGCTGCGGATGTCGGCGGCCGTGAACGAGGCGTCGCGGCTGACGGTGCCGGTCAGGAAGCCCTGCCCGAGCGGCGACCAGGGCACGAACCCGATCCCGAGCTCGGCGCAGACGGGCAGCACGTCCGCCTCGGGATCGCGGGCCCAGATCGAATACTCCGACTGCACGGCGGCAACCGGGTGGACGGCGTGGGCGCGGTGAATCGTGTCGGCGCCGGCCTCCGACAGGCCGAAGTGGGCGACCTTGCCGGCCTCGATCAGGCCCTTGACGGCGCCGGCGACGTCCTCGATCGGCACCTGCGGATCGACGCGGTGCTGGTAGAGCAGATCAATGCGGTCGGTCCGCAGTCTGCGCAAGGAGCCGTCGACGGCGCGGACGATGTTCTCCGGCCTACTGTTCAGCCCAGTCCGGGCGGTGCCGTCGTAGCCGAAGCCGAACTTGGTCGAGAGCACCACCTGGTCGCGGATCGGCTCCAGGGCTTCCCCGACCAGGGTCTCGTTGGTGAACGGGCCGTAGGCCTCGGCGGTGTCGAAGAACGTCACCCCCTGCTCGAACGCGCCACGGATCAGGTCCACCCCGTGCTCGGTGTCGACCGGCTCACCGTAGTTGGCGCTCAGTCCCATGCAACCCAGCCCGATTGCCGAGACCTCTAGGGCCCCGAGATGTCGTTTCTCCATGAAACAGTTCCTTTCGTTGTTCAGTCAGATGAGTCCGGCGGTGCGCAGCCAGGTCTCGACGTCAGCCCGGTGCTGGGCAACCTCCTCGCCCCGCACGGCCAGCCCCTCGCCGATCTGCGCGCCCGGGCAGGCTTGGCTGTACACGCGTTGTGTGCTGCCCAGGCCGCTGACGGCGTAGGTGACGAACGGCAGCACTGTCTTGCCGGTGGAGTCGAACGCCTCGGCGAACGCCGACATGATCATCGGCGGGCGTACGTTCCAGATCGGGCTGCCGAGCAGCACCTGCTCGTAGCCGTCGATCGACGGCAGTAGGTCGACGATGGCCGGCCGGGCGTCGGCCTCCTGCTCTGCGACGTTGCGCGCCACGGTGGCGTCGTAGCTGTCCGGATAGGGATCGACCGCCTCGATCCGATAGACGTCGCAGTCGATCAGCCCGGCGATCATGGTTGCCAGCACCTCGGTGTTGCCGACCTCCAGTTCCCGGCGGCCGCCGTAGAAGTAGTTCTCCCCCGCCCGCGAGAAGTACGCCAGCAGCACCCGCCCCGAGCCGACTCCCGGGGACTCAGGCGTCGGCCGGGTTCCGGCGCAACCCGCGGCACCGAGCAGCAGGGCGGCTGTGCCGCCCTGTACGGCTCGATGCAGCAGGGCGCGCCGCGACAGGCGCGGGTTCATCGCAGGAGGTCCTCATCAGTGGTCGGGTCGGGGGAGCCGGGTGGCGGTCGCCGTCCGGCCTTTCGGCGAGCTCGGTCAGTCCTCGGGGATGACGCGGCCGAAGGCCTCGAGCGTGATCATCTCCGGCTCCGGCCCACCGCGCATCCCGGTGTCGAGGTCATCGATCGCGGCAAGTTCGTCGGCGGTGAGGTCGAAGTCGAACACGTCGAGGTTTTCCGCGATCCGGGCGGGTTTGGTCGACTTCGGGATCACCGACCGGCCCTGCTGGACACCCCAGCGCAGCATCACCTGCGCCGGCGTCTTGCCGTGTGCGTCGGCGATCCCACCGATCACCGGGTCGTCCAAGGTGCTGGTGTGCTGCCCGTCGCGGTAGAACGTGATCCCGCCGATCGGCGACCACGCCTGGGTCAGGATGCCGTGCTCGGCACCCAGGGCCTGCACCTCCCGCTGCTGGAAGTACGGGTGCAGCTCGATCTGGTTCACGGTCGGGACCACACTCGCCTGGTCCAGCAGCCGGTTCAGGTGGTCGACCATGAAATTGCTGACCCCGATCGCGCGGACCTTTCCGTCGGCCAGCAGCGTCTCCAGCGCCCGGTAGGCCTCCAACGTCAGGTCGAACCGGGACGGCATCGCCTGGTGCAAGATCAGCAGGTCGATCTGGTCGACGCCGAGCTTGCGGGCGGACTTCTCGTACCCGTGCAGTGTCTGGTCGTAGCCGTAGTCGCTGATCCAGATCTTGGTCTCCAGGAACACCTCGTCGCGGTCCACGCCGGAGGCGGCGACCGCTTCGCCGACCTGCCGCTCGTTGCCGTACGCGGCGGCGGTGTCGATGTGCCGGTACCCGGCCTCAAGGGCGGCGGCCACAGCATCGCGGGTCTCGTCCGGAGGGGTCTGGAACACCCCCAGACCGAGGGCGGGCAGGGTGACGCCGTTGTTCAACGTCAGTGTCGACACGTCAGGCATGGTGCGTCTCGTTTCTCTCGGCCAGGGTGCCAAGTTCGGTGTTGGGGGGTTGGAAGAGGTCTTGGACGAGGTCAGTCCGCAGCAGTTTTCGGCCGACTGTCCGACTGCTGCGCGGCTGTCTGCCCGGTGGCCGCGTGCTGGGTGGCAGTCCAGGCGGCGAGCAGTTGTAGTTGGTCCGCGGCCGGGGAGCCGACGTCGGCCGTGTAGGCGATCATGATGAGACCGTCGGCGGGCAGTTCCATCGCGTTCCCGGTCAACTCGATGTCACCCACCACTCTGCAGTGCAGCCGCTTGCGGGAGGTCTGGTGCAGCCGTACGTTCTGCCGGGCCCAGCGGGACACGAACTCGTCGCTGCGGGTCGACAGCTCTCCGACAAGATCGCTCAGCCCTCTGTCCCGCGGATCCCGGCCTACCTGAACCCGCAACGACCCCACCAAGTCGTCGGCGACGTGGTTCCAGTCGAGGAAGAAGGCGCGCGACTGCGGATCCAGGAACAGGAAGCGCGCCAGGTTTACCGGCAAGCGGTCGGCATCGAGGACACCGCCGTACAGGGCCCGGCAGAGTTCGTTCGCGGCGACGATGTCCATCCGCGACGTCCGCACGTACGCCGGGATCGTCAAACCCGTCAGGATCGACAGCACTGCCGGCCGGGGTGCGGACGCGGCCTTCCGGCGGGGCCGCCGCGGAGCTGAACTGCCGGATCGCCGGGCAAGGTCGAACAGGTGCTGACGCTCGACGTCGTCGAGCTGTAACGCGCTCGCGACCGCCTCCAGCACCGACTCCGATGCACCCGACAAGTTGCCACGCTCCAGCCGGCCGTAGTAATCCACACTCACCCCGGCCAGCATCGCGACCTCCTCCCGCCGCAGCCCCGGAACCCGCCGCGTACTCCCGTAGCTGCTCAGCCCGGCTCGCTCCGGCGTGATCCGGGCCCGGCGGCTGACCAGGAAGTCCTGGATGTCTCGGCGGTGATCCACAGCAACCGAAACTAGACCGGATCTCCATCCGCGAAACAGGACCTGTCAGTACATGGCTCAGCAGGTCAACTTGCTCGGCGGAGCGTGCTGCGCCTAGCGTCCGTGCGTGACACGAGTGGCTGACAGTCGGAGTCCCTCCGATTCGAGTCAATTGCAGAAGATCTTGGTGCTCGTTGATCAAGTCTTGGGCGATCAGGTGCTGGGCGCGTACCTGCACGGTTCGGCGGTGCTGGGTGGCTTACGGCCGACCAGCGATCTGGATGTCCTGGTCGTCAGCCGGCGACGGATGTCCGAGGTCGAGCGCAGATCGCTCGTTGATGGTCTGCTCGACGTATCTGTCTCAGTGGGGGAGCCCGGCGCGGGCCGGCCGGTCGAGCTCAGCGTGGTGGCCCTCGGCGACGTCAAGCCGTGGCGCTATCCGCCCCAACAGGACTTCCTGTACGGAGAGTGGCTACGTGACGCGTTCGAGCAGGGTGTCGTTCCTCAGCGCGAGCATGCTCCGGATCTGTCTGTCTTGATCACGATGGTGCTGCAGGGGAATGCCGGCCTCGTGGGACCACCGCCCGCGCAGCTGTTGGACCCCGTGCCACCGGAGGATCTCGTTCGCGGCGCCACGGCTGGCATTCCACAGTTGCTCGAGGACCTCGAATCCGACACCCGGAACGTGCTCCTGACGCTGGCGCGGATTTGGCTGACCTTGGAGACCGGCCAGATTGGCTCGAAGGACACGGCGGCGGATTGGGTGCTCGAGCGCATCCCGCCGAGTCATCGCGCTGTCCTCACTCGAGCACGCGACATGTACCTGCACGGTGACCTTGAGGACAGCTGGCCTGACCTCGGCGCAGTGCATGAGCATGCTGAATATGTCGTCGACGCTATCCGCGAGGCAATCGCGTCACAGGTGAGGCTTGATGTTGAGGTTGACGCCGAGTGAGTCTTCCGCCTCGATGATCGTCCACGAGCCACCTGGATAGATACCGACATTCCGCACCGGGTACCCGGTGGCCTCGAGTTCGGCGACGACCGCGTCCCGAGCCTCGCCGACCTGGAAGCCGAGGTGGTGCAGGCCGTTGCCGTGCTTGTCGAGGAACTCCCGGAAGGTGGAGGGGTTCTCGTCCGGTTCGTGCAGCTCGATGATGAACCCCCGCTCCGGAACCTCGATCACCGCCAATTTGAGGCCGTACGCGGCTGTCTCGCCACGGTACTTCTCGTCCGGGTTTGGCTCGGGCACGGTGATGCGAATATCGGGGCGAGGGGCGTCGAAGAGCGTGCACCAGGCATCAATGGCCTTCTCGAGGTCGTCGACGACGAGGGCGACTTGGATGAAACCTGTTGGGAGAAATGCGATGGTCCATGGGAGATCTCCTTTGCTATTTGAGGGCGCCCGCGGCCATGCCGCGCTCGAAGCGCCGCTGTAGGGCGATCTAGGCGATCACCAACGGGAGTGCCGCCAGGACCGCGCCGGCGAGAATCTTGGTCTGGTCGTCGGTGTACATCGCCTTGAACGAGTTGGGCAGCTGCGTGACGACGCCCTGGCCTTCACCCTGGCCCAGCAGGACGAGCGGCAACAGATAGGTGTTCCACGAGTTGATCAGTACCAGGACGATGATCGCGATCGTCATCGGCTTGGCCAACGGCACGATCACGTTCCAGAACTGTCGTACCGCGCCGGCACCGTCGATCCACGCGGCCTCGAGCAGCGAGTCCGGGATGCCGTCGACGTAGGCGCGGGCCAGCAAGATCGTGAAGGGGATCTGCATCGCCGCGAGCGGGATGATCACTGCCCAAAGTGAGCCGGCCAGGTTGGCCCGGACGACTGTGATCACCAAAGGGGTCAGCAGCACGACCTCGGGCAAGGTGAGCACACCCATGAGCAACCAGAAGTACACCTCCTTTGTTGCGGATCCGCAGCTTGGAGAAACCGAAGGAGGCGGCCATGGTCAGCGCATACACGATCGCGATCGTGCATAAATCGAAATCGGAGATTTAGCAATAGATAGGTACGAAAGTAAGTTGAGAGGATTTCACTGCCCCACGGCACGCATGTAGAGGTGGAGTGAAAGGAGCCGCGGAGCAGCGTTGGCGTGGGTCATGCTGGATCGGTCGAAGGATCAGGAACGAGGCGCCGACGGGAATGCGCTGAGGGCGAGTTCGTGATCGCCTCCACGCTCCAGGCCGGAGATCGCCAGCACACCGACCAGCGTTCCGTTCACTCGGATCGGCACGGCACCCTCTCCGGGGGCGTACTCGGTGCGGGAGAGACCGAACACCTCGAAGAAGTCCGGGATGTTCGCCACATAGTGCTCGTAGACCTCGAGTGACGAGCGGTTGAAACGCCAGACGACTCGAGCCTTCTTCTCCACCCAGGCGTCGTTGTCGGCGCTGGTGCCGGGGAGGGCGGCGTGGAACACCCGTTGGCGGCCGAGCCAGATGCTGATCGTGACCGGCAGGTTCTCCGCGCGGCAGCGGGCGACCAGGCTGCTGCCCATCCGCCAGGCGTCGTCGTGATCGAACCGGTCAAGATCGGGGGCTTGGTCGGCCATGCTGCTCTCCTTGCGTGAGCGCCAGCTCAGTTAGCGCCGAGCTGGTCGCGAACATTGTCGATGGTGCGGAGGACGCTGATGGCGTCGTCGATGCTGTGGACAGGGGAGTCGGTCATCCCCTGCGCAATGATGTGGGCCAGTGCTGTGGTCTGCCAGGCGAGCCCGTCGCGCATCTCCAATCCACTCACGTCGCGCCATTCGTGGACCTCGCCGCTGCGCTCCACGAGGAATCGGGCGGGAAACACGAAAGGATCGAGGAACCGGGCAGTGCCGCCGGTGCCGTGTAGTGCGGCGAGCCCTGAGTTCGTGACGGCCATGCTGGTGGTGACGGACGCGAACCGTCCGTCCGATGTCGCCAGTGCAACGATTGCCTGGTCGTCGACTCCACTGTCGGTCATGCTGCCCAGCGCTCGCACCCGCGCAGGCCGGCCGATGGCGACTGGGCAAACCAGTAGCCATAGACGCCCATGTCGAGTGCCGCTCCGCCGCCTTGCGCGGGATCGAAGAACCGAGGTGGAGCATCTGGCCCCATCTGCCAGCCCACGTCGGCGGTCGCCAGCCGGATGATGCCAAGGTCGCCTCGCTCGAGAATGGTGTGCAAGACGTCGAACTGGGGCAGATAGCGAGTCCACATGGCCTCGGCTGCCAGCACCCCACTCGACGTAGCTGCGGCCGTGATCTGTTCCGCCTCGTGGGCGGAGAGCGCCAGGGGTTTCTCGATCAACACGTGCTTACCGGCCGCGATGGCCTGCAGCCCTAGGGGCAAATGCTCACTGTGCGGCGCGGCGACGTAGACAATCTGGACGGTCGGGATCGTGCACGAGTTGTTCGTACGAACCGTAGCTACGGTCGATGCCGTGGCGAGCCGCGAACGCCGCGGCCCGTTCGGCGGAGCGTGAGGCCACCGCCACGATGCGCTGGTTGGTATGGGTGAGAACCGCGTGTGCGAAGTAGTCCGCAATCCCGCCCGGAGCCAGGATGCCCCAGCGAGGGACTGGCCCGCCACGAAGGGGAGCGACGGTCGGCGAAGGGAACCAGCTGGACAGCATGCTGAAAAAGCTAGCACAATCTTACTTACCTATATATTGTTAAGACCGATATTCTCATAGACTCACGATCACCCCTCGACCCTCCCGTGGGGTCATCTGAAGTATTCGACCAAAGGAGATACAAGATGTCCACGTCCGTTGACGAGCTGCTGCCGACCCGGGATCTGAAACCGGGACAACGGACGGAGGTGTGGATCGCGGATGTTGTCGAAGGGAGCCCGCAACTCGTCTATACCGGCGACGATCTGCTCCTCGAGGCACCCAACTGGGCTCCGGACGGCCGTGCCCTGCTGCTCAACGGCCATGGGCTGTTGTGGAGGTTGAACCTCGAGCCAGAGGTGAGACTCGAGCAGGTCCTGATCGACGATCTGCCACCGATCAACAACGATCACGTCCTCGACGCGCCGCGCGGGCTGATCTACCTCTCCGCCAACGACGGGCATCTCTACGTGGCACCGATCGCCGGCGGTCGAGCGAGGAAGATCAGTCACGACTCCGCTCGATACCACTTCCTCCATGGGGTCAGTCCGGATGGCACCACGTTGGCCTTCGTCGACCTGCCGCGCGGTGACTTCACCGCCGCCGGCCGGCTGGCGGTGATCCCGGCTGCGGGGGGCGAGACCAGCTATCCGGCGGCGGGCAGCCACCACATCGATGGCCCGGAGTATTCCGCCGACGGTGCGTGGATCTATCTCAACACCGAGGAGTTCGGCGTCCGGCCCGGTCACGCGCAGCTCGCCCGCGTCTCGGCCGAGGGTGGGGAGCTGCAGCGCCTGGTGGAGTCGGACACCGTCGACTGGTTCCCGCACCTGTCACCCGACGGCGAGGTCGCCGCGTACATCAGCTTCCCCACCGGCACGCTCGGGCACCCGGCCGACCTCCAGGTGGAGATCAAGCTCGTTCGCACGGCCGACTGGGCGAGCCCGATCCTGAGGATCCCCCTCTTCGGTGGCCAGGGCACCATCAACGTCAACAGCTGGTCACCGGACAGCCGCCGCTTCGCCTACGTCGCGTACCCCGTGTCGGAAGAGGATCCGTCGTGACGCTCGAACCGGGCTTCGCCTCGTTGTTCGACGGCACCACGCTCACCGGGTGGAGCGCGATCCCACGCACGTATGGACGCCTGTATCCAGGTGGCCCAGAAGTGCTCGATGTGATCACCGTGTTTCCGCCGGACTACCAGCAGCGCGCCGAGGAATTCCCAGCGGCCTGGAGTGTCGAGGACGGGGAGATCGTCGGTCGTCAACAGCCCGCCGGCTCCGGCTACGGCGGCTACCTGATCACCGACCAGCCGTACGGAGACTTCGAGCTGCGATTCGAGGCGAACCCGGACTGGCCCGCAGACACCGGCGTGATGGTCCGGCGCCGTCGCGATACCTGGGAGGGGCTGCAGGTTCTGATCGATCATCGCCGCTCCGGGTCTATCGGAGGCTTCTACGGCAATGGCATCGGCGGCTTCCACGCCGTTCCCTTCGCTATCGATCTGGATTGCGGCGCGAACGGCGAACCAGTCGGTCTGCGACCCGACGATCCGGCAACAAGCGTGGAGCCGTTCCACCCCTCGAAACAGGCCATGCTCACCCGCAGCGCCGATGTTGACGAGTTCCTCTCGGTGTGGCGGTGGGGGGACTGGAACGCCTTCACGGTTCGTTGTGTGGGAGAGCTGCCGCAGACGACCGTCTGGATCAACGACCTGCTGGTCGCTGAAATCGATCTGAGCAGCCTCAAGGCCGACAACTACGATCCTGACGCCGTACGCGAGGCGCTCGGCCGCCAAGGGCATATCGCGTTGGAGGTACACGACACCGACCCGATGCTCGGCGACGACCGGTGGGCTCCGGCCGCTCGCTGCCGCTGGCGTAACCTCCGGATTCGCGAGCTCTAGCCATGAATGTCGAGACGGCGACCGCCTGGTTGCGACCGTTCGGGAGCACCGGCATCACCGTGTCGGCCATTTGTATGGGCGGTGCGCAGCTGGGCAGTATGCCCGAGCTGTTCGGCTATGAGGTGACCGAGGATGCCGCCATCGATCTGGTTCGGCGGGTGATGCACGGACCGATCCGGTTCCTCGACACCTCCAACGGGTACGGGGGCGGTCGCAGCGAAGAACGCATCGGTCGGGCCATCGCCCAACACGGCGGGCTGCCGGCCGACTTCGTCATCTCGACCAAGGTCGACGCCCTGGACGGCGACTACTCCGGAGCCCGGGTCCGAGCATCGGTCCGCGAGAGCATGGACCGGCTCGGCATCGGCACGCTGCCGATCGTGTTCCTCCACGATCCCGAGTTCCATCCGTACGAGGCGCTCACTGGGCCTGGCGGGGCAGTCGAGGTGCTTGTCGCACTGCGTGATGCCGGGGACATCGGTCACATCGGCGTCGCCGGCGGTGACAACCGCGAGATCAGCCGCTACGTCGATCTCGGTGTTTTCGAGGCGGTCCTGGTTCACAACCGCTGGACACTGGTCGACCGCAGTGCCGGTCCGCTGTTCGACCGGGCTTTCGCGGCGGGAATGGCGGTGGTCAACGCAGCGGTCTACGGTGGCGGTCTGCTGACGGCGTCCGGTGGGAACGGCACCTATGCCTACCGTCCGGCGCGCCCTGCTGTCCGCGAGGCCGCACGGGAGATGGGCGAGGTCTGCCGACGGTGGGGCACCGACCTGGCGACGTCCGCTCTGCACTTCTCGCTGCGCGACGCGAGGATCGCCTCCACCGTCACCGGGTTCACCAAACCGTCCACACTGGCCCGCACGCTCGAAGCGCTTGACGCCGACCTGCCCGAGCCCTTCTGGGAGGAGATCGAGGCGCTCGTCCCTCATCCGGAGAACTGGCTCGACAACTACCCTCCGATTGTTTGGTGACGTCCACGATGAGTCGACGCAGGTTAGGGTCAGGCGTTATGTCCGACGCGACCGTGGGAACCCAACGCTTGAAGGGTCGCTCGTTCGCAGAAACCCGCGGCGCCGTACTCGATCTGATCAGGTCCGAAGGCGAGATCAGTAGGACCGACCTCGCCCGCCGTTCCGCGCTCACCGAGAAGACGATCTCCGGCATCGTCAAGTCGCTGATCGACTCCGGTGTGGTCGTCGAGTCCGGTTACGCCAAGTCCACCGGTGGTAAACGGCCCGTCCTGCTGCGGCTCAACGACAAGGAGCTGTACGCGGTCGGGCTCACGCTCGACTTCGCCCGCTGCATCATCGTGCTCTGTGCTCTCGATGGAGCTGAGCTCGCGCGCAGCGAGATTCGCGGCACGGGTGCCGAGCAGCCGGCCGCCGTGCTGAGGCGCGTTTCGGCCACCCTGCTGCGGCTGCTGCAACGACGTGGAATCGACAAGGAGGCGGTGGTCGGCATCGGAGTGGCATCCGGCGGACGTCGCGGATCCGCGCTCGGTTGGCGCCTTGACGCGGCGTTCGCCGACCTGTGGGAACCCTTTCCCACCGAGGATGAGCTGTCCAGGCTCACCGGATTATCGGTGCTCCGCGAGAACGATGCCAACTGTGCCGCGATCGGCGAGTACTGGACGACGGGGAGCAGCCCGACAAGGGACTTCGCCACGATCTACATGGCACAAGGCATTGGCTGCGGCGTCGTCATCGGTGGATCGATCTATCGTGGTGCGTCCGGTAACGCCGGCGAAATCGGTCACACATTGGCCGATCCACACGGTGAGCTCTGCTGGTGCGGTCGACGCGGCTGCCTTCAGACGGTGGCGAGTCCTCTCGCGATCAATGAGCGGATCCTGCATGACTCGACCCTCAGGTCAGTCTGCAAGGTCACCAATCGGATGGAGTCCGGCGAGATCTATAGGCGTTACGGGCAGCTTGTTCGCGAAGGGGTCGAGCCAGTCGTCGACCTGTTTCACACCGCGGCGGATCACCTCGCCAGCGCTGTAACTGATCTGGTGAACACTCTGGATCTCGATCTGATCTCTCTGGCAGGTCCCGGCTTCGCCGAGCTGGGGGAGAACTATCAGCGCATCATCGAGGCTCGGCTCGCCGAAACTGCGTTCATGCGGGAGGTCCATCCGATCACGGTGCGGCTTGGTTCGGCAGGGCCGGATGCGGCCGCACTGGGCGCCGCGTCGGTCGTCCTGCACCGTGAGCTCACCCCACATCGTTTAGCAACGCCACTGTGATCCCGGTCGGTGACCGGCGGATCCGCACGGGTGGCTGGGGAGATGCATGAGTCTGACCAGAGTTCTCCACCGACGCCAAAGGAACCTGATGACGACGCCAGACATCCCCTCCTCGATCGACAGCATCCTGCTCGGCAGCGCCGACCCGCAACGTCTGCGCAGCTGGTACGCGCAGGCGTTCGGTGTTGAACCGGACGCCGACGGGCTCCTCGCGTTCGGTCTCGGCGTCCTGATCGACGGCCGTGACGACGTCGGGCCCGTGACCAGCGAACCCGGCCGCGTGATCCTCAACCACCACGTGCCTGACATTCACGCGGCGGCAGCTCGCTTGGAGTCGATGAACGTGACCTGGATCGCGGAGGTGGAGTTCCGTGACGCGGGTTTGTGGTTCGCCACCGTCGCGGATCCCGATGGCAACCATGTGCAGCTGATCGAGACCACGCCGAGCTACTGGGAGCAGAAACTGGCGCGCTCGGGTCAGGAAGCCGGCCCGCTCGCCGGGGCCGGGCTCGCCGTGCGGCTGCCGGCGCAGGATCTCACCCGCGCCCGCGCGTTCTACTCCGAGCGTCTCGGGCTCGAACCGATCGACGAACGAGAAGGAGGGCTGCTCTACTCCTGCGGTGGCCAGCAGTTCGCCCTCTTCGCCTCGACCGGCCGACCGTCGGGAGACCACACCCAGCTCGGCTTCATCGTCTCCGACCTCGAATCAGTCGTCGCCCAGCTACAAGCACGCGGCCTGAGCTTCGAACGATTCGACTTCGGCGGTCTCGAGGTCAGCGACGACGGGATTGTCACCATTCCCGACTACTACCCCTCGCAGCCAGCGGCCGGAGAACGCGCCATCTGGTTCCGTGACAGCGAGGGCAATCTGCTAGCCCTCACACAGTTCACTTACGGCTGACACCTTCTGGGTCAACCAACAGCCGGCCGCGTCTCAAAGGCGTAGTCCAAGGCGGCCGCTCCCGAAGCAGTCCGATGGACGGAGAACAGGGTCAGATCGTCGTAGTGCTCCTCGGGATCGAACAGGTTCGGACCGGTACCGGCCACGATCGGTTTGGAGGAGCAGGCGCAGTACGTCGACCAGACCCGCACGGCGCAGGGTGCGTGCCAACTGAGGACTTGCTTGGATGAGCCGAAGAGGATCGCGTCCGCGTTGGTGATCGTTTCCAAGGCGTGGGCATCGAGATCGTCGTCGGCGACCACGCTGCGGTGGTCGCACCGTCCGTCGAGAGTGGCGTTGATCAGATGAATGACCGTCATCAAGTCCTCCCAGACACAGCCAGTCACTGACCGCGAAAAGCGGGTTCCTACCTCAAACTCGCGCCACGGTCACCGCCGCGATAGCAGATCTGGTCACGCGGATGGGCCGGCACTCGGCGGTGGCTGAGATGCCGCAGCCCTACGCCGCATGATCCACGTCCTAGCTCACGTGCGCGCCGTGATGACCGTCAGCGGCACGTTGATCTTGCGCCGGACGCGATGGGGGAGATCGAGGGCCAGCCAGCGCGAGAGACCAGGGGGCAGTGTCGACAGGATGATCTCGTCGAACTGCTGCTTCGCAACGGCCTTCTCGATGGCGACCATCGGGTTCGCCTCGGCCACGGCACCATCGACGGTCGCGCCCATCGCTCGCAGCCGGCCCAGCTCGGTGCTGAGGTTGGACTTCGCCTGAGCGATCGCCTCATCGCGCACGTCGGCCATGCTGGGCATCACACCCGGGTCGAGGGGGAACGCGGCGCTGAGCGCACCGAAGTCGCTGATCAGATGCGTGGTAGGCGTGGCGGGCACGAGAACCCAGAACTGGGCGGGGCCACGGTCCATGCGATCGCGGATGGCGTCCAGCAGCTCCTGACCGCCAAGAGTCTGGTTGGCCACTATGAGGTAGGAATGCACAACTGGCCTCCTCAGCCGAGTTGAGAACGACATCTGTGCTGTCTCAGCCTGTCAAAGACCAGTGGGCCGCACCAGGATTCCGCGACTAGGGGCGTCGGTTGAGGCCGGCCGGAGCCGCAGACCGTGGTCGAGCAAGCACCAGATAGCTGAACAGCGAGCCGACGATCCCGATGATCATGACCCAGATCATGGGCACGGCCGTGCTGGCCCCACCGGAGCTGGCGATCGGGGCCGCGGTGGCCAAGGCCACCGCCAGGCTGACGCCGAGGACGGCAGAAGCGGCGCCCGCGACATGCGCGGTATCGGCTGCCGCGAGTGCGTTGGCGTTGCCGAAGATGAACGCCTGGACCCCCATCAGCGCCAGGAATGCGACGCAGGTCAAGATCAGCGGGATGTCGAGGACGAGCACGCTGACGGTCAAGGCGGCGACGGCAAGCGTCGCCAGCGTGAGGCCGAAGCCGATCAGGGCGCGCGGTGCGAATCGGCGCCCCACGATCTTGGCGTTGACGATCGACAGCAGAATCTGGCCCAAGGCGGTGGCGGCGAAGAACAAAGCGAACGGCATCGGTGCCATGCCCTTGATCTCCTGCAGGACGTAGGAGGAGTTCGCGATGTACGCCATCATGCTGAAACCCGAGAACGCGCTGACCAGCATGTAACCGACGAACAGGCGGCGGCGCAGCACGTCATGCAATCCGACGGCGAACTGCCGCAACCCGCCGCCGTGGCGTTGCTCCTTGGGCAGAGACTCCGGGACGAGGGTGATGGCGGTGATCATCATCAGCAGCCCGAAGCCGACCAGGCACCAGAACACCGTTCGCCATGTTCCGCCGAGGGTCAGCACTGCGCCGCCGAACACGGGCGCGATCATCGGCGCCAGCCCGCCGAGAGCCATCAGGATCGACATGACCCTCGCCAGCTGGTCGCCCTTGGCGACGTCGACCACGACGGCGCGGGCGACCACCGCCGCCAGGCCGCCCCCGAAGCCCTGCACGACGCGGAACACGATCATCACCCAGATCGACGGTGCGAGGGCGCAGCCGATCGCCCCGGCGGTGCAGATCAGCCCTCCGATGATCATCGGCATCCGCCGGCCACGTTGGTCCGACAACGGACCGCCGAGTAGCTGTCCGGCCGCCATGCCGAGAAAGAATGTGGTCATGGTCAGGCCCACCAGCGACGCCGTCGTAGCGAGGTCCGCGGTGACCTGAGGGAACGCGGGCGTGTACATATCGGTGGCGAACGGCGGCACCGCGCTCTGCAGCGCCAACGTCAGGATCAGCCCGGTTGTGACCGCCGGCGGTCCGATCGTCGAACCGGCAGGGTCTCCCGCCGGGAACGGAGTCGACTCGTCGCCGCGAGCAACCATCCCCACTCCTCGGAACCGTCGGCGACACCAATATCTCGACGTTATACCTCGAATCGTCATAGGGCGAATCGTTGTATTCAGCGAGTGGTTCGGGGTACCGTCCAAAGATGCTGGAACTGGCGATTCTGGGCTTTCTGACCGAGGGTCCCTTGCACGGCTACGAGCTCCGCCGTCGGGTGGCCCGGCTGTCCGGATACGCCCGTCCGGTGAGCGAAGGCAGTCTCTATCCCGCGATCAACCGGATGGTCCGTGACGGTTGGGTGGACCGCCACGCTGCGGCTGGCACGAGGGCGGCGCCGCGGCAGGTACTGCACGTGACTGAGGCCGGACGGTCCGAGCTGCTGCGGAGGCTCCGGGAGCCGTCCGAAATCGACATCACCAACCCCGCGCGGTTCCTGACGGTCCTCGCCTTCTTGTCGCTGCTGCCCGATCAGAACGACCGCCGCACGGTGCTGCGGCGACGCTTGACCTTCCTCGAGCAGCCGGCCAGCTTCTTCTATGAGGGCAACCGGCCGCTGCGTGCCCGGGAGATGAACGATCCCTACCGCCGAGGGATGTTCGTCATCGCCGGCGCAACCAGCCGTGCGGAACGGGCCTGGCTCCGCGACATGCTCGCCGACCACGCTCAGGTCGCCTGACCAGGAAGGCCTCTGATGCGCGCAGTGTGGTACGACCGGCAGGGCCCAGCTGCTGAGGTGCTTCAGATCGGCAACCTGCCGGACCCACAGCCTGGACCAGGTGAGGTCCGGGTACGCGTGCGCTTCTCCGGGATCAACCCGGGCGATACCAAGAAGCGACGCGGCTGGCTTGGTTCGACGATGCCGTACCCGCGGGTGATCCCGCACAGCGACGGAGCTGGGCTGGTCGATCAGGTCGGCTCTGGTGTCGACCCGGCCCGAATCGGCCACCGAGTGTGGGTCTACAACGCCCAGTCCTATCGGCCGTTTGGCACGGCCGCGCAGTACACCGTCGTCCCGGACCGGCTCGCCGTCGGCCTGCCTGAGGAGGTCGACGACGAAACCGGCGCCTGCTTGGGCATTCCCGGCATCACGGCCCACCGAGCCGTCTTCGCCGACGGCCCGGTCGAGGGCGCGACGGTGCTGGTGCATGGCGCTCTGGGCGGGGTAGGTGCGCTCGCCGCCCAACTCGCCTCGTGGGCGGGCGCCACGGTGATCACCACCGTCCGGCGCACGTCTGATCTTCGGCTGCTCAACGGTCCGGCTGCGGATCGCGCCGTTGCTCTGGACCGCGACGATCCGGTGGAGGCAATACGCGCGTACGCCCCGGACGGGGTGGACCGGGTCATCGAAGTCGCCTTCTCCGACAACGTCGACCTCGACGCTGCCGTCGCTGCCAACGACGCGGTCATCGCCGCGTACGCGAGTCAGGCCGACCGGCCGGACTTCCCGTTCTGGCCCATGCTGTTCGCCAACCTCACCATTCGTCTTTTCGGCAGCGACGACTTTCCGGTCCAGGCGAGACAACAGGCTGCCGCCGACCTCACCGAGGCGGCTCGTACGGGCCACCTGGTCATCCCGATCGTCGACCCACTGCCGCTGGAGCAAGCCGCCGAGGCCCACGACATGGTCGATGGCGGCAGCCGCAGCCGCGTGCTGCTGGCGATCTCCTGATCAACGCCGCCGGGCGGTCCTGACGGCCAGGACAACCGCGCCGAGAACGAGCACAACGCCGATGAGCTGCGCGCCGGGAGCGTCGTCGTACCCACCAGCCACGACCGCGGCAACACCGAGCGCGAAGACACCGATGGCGATGGCGTACGTCATTCCTTCACCCACTCGAGGAGATCACCGGGCTGGCAGTCCAGCACCCGACACATGGCCTCCAGCGTGCTGAACCGGACCGCCTTGGCCCGACCGTTCTTCAGCACCGCGACGTTCGCCGGCGTGAGCCCGACACGATCGGAGAACTCACCGACGCTCATCTTCCGTTTGGCCAGCTCGACATCGATGCGTACCACGATGGCCATCAGATGACTGCTTCCATGTCGGTTCGCAGCGTCGTGGCCTGGCGCAGCAGGGCGCGCATCACGATCATGAGGAGCCCCAGGACGGTGACACCGATCAACATCAAGAACAGCAGAAGAGGCAGCCCGGGGTCGCTCGCGTTGAAGCCGATGTACAAGAACACGCCCACGAGTACGACCCACGCCGCCGCGATCGCCCACACGATGGCGTTCACCCAGGCCATGGCGGCATCACTGAAGATGCGGTCGTTCTTGACCAAGGTGAGCAGCTGCCAGGTACACACGATCACCACCTGGATGCACAGCACCCAGAACACGGTGACGGCAGTCGCCGGCCACCTCAGATAGGCATGCTCGGGATCCTGCTGCGCCATGTATCTGAACTGCCCGGGTAGTGCCAACAATTGAAACAAGACCAAGACCCCGAACAACAGCACCAAGAAGACGCGGAGCGCAGTCACCGCTCGATTCTCTATCGACACAGATCGACTATCGCTCAAGCTCTATCGAAAGTCAATAGTCCAGTCGGTTAGAACATCGGCTCATCGCCCGAGCCGCGAGAGGCTAGCGCTCGCTGGATCCGGTCCAGCTTTTCGTTGATCTCCTCCAGCTGGGCGGCGAGTTGCTGGGTGTGTAATCGCTCGTCAGGATCGGCCGGCGGCATGTGCTCGCGGCGAGCCCGTTCGACGAAGCTCGACGTGATCGCCGCCGTGACGATGGAGACGAAGGCGATCGACTCGAGCATGATCACCGCCCCGACGATCCGGCCGTTCGCGTTCTGCGGGGCCACGTCGCCGTAGCCCACAGTGGTGACCGTCTGGAGCGCCCACCACAGGCCGGTACCGAGATCGGGAAACTCCTCCGGATCGAGCAGTCGGATCAAGACTCCGCCGACGATCACGCTCACCACAGTCGCCGCCACGATGACGGCCATCGCCCGGCGCACGGACACGGGCGTCTGCGTGAACATTGCGAATCTGCGTTCTACCGGTTTCAAGCGCGCCATCTGATTCCTCCAGATCGTCAGCCAGTCGTCACCACACACTCTCGCTCCAGGGTTCGACGAGGGAGGCCTCACGCGAGGATTGGCTGGTTGCTACAACTGATTTGTGATCTCGTTCGTGCGGCTGACCGAGGTGCCGCTCGCCGCGGTGCTCGAGGTGCTGAACGAGCCACGCAACGCGCGACACATGCCGCTGGCCGGGAACTTTACCGAGGAGTCCGGCGCCTCATGGGTGTCCGAGAAGGACGGTCAGTGGGAGCAGCAGGGCTACGGGCCCTGGGCGGTACTGGTCGACGGCGAGTTCGCCGGGTGGGGCGGATTCCAGCGGGAGCCGAACGGCGCCGACTTCGCGCTGGTCCTCCTTCCCCGACACTGGGGCCACGGTGCTGAGATCACCCGAGCCGCGCTCGACCGGGGTTTCGATGAGCTCGGCCTCGACTCGGTGATCATCGCGCTGCCGTTCACCCGGAGTCCGGACCGGGTGGTCGCGCGGTTCGGGTTCGTGCCGGATGGCCAGGTCTCCTACGGTGGCGCGACCTTCCGGCAGTACCGGCTCACCCGTCAGGCCTGGCTCGATCAATCACGGACCGACCTGTCCTGACCTACTCCAACCACTCGGTCTCGAAGCGAGGGTTCGCGTGAATGTGCACCCCCTCGTAGCCGTTCGGTCCAGTGGCGAACTTGTGCGGCGTCTGCGGCGGCACCACGAGGACCTGGCCGGCATGCGCCTCCAGCTCATCCGGGCCGACGGTGAAGGTCGCCGAACCACGCCGGATGATGAAGGTCTCCGCGTACGGGTGCTGGTGCAACCGCGGCCCGACCCCGGCCTTGCTCGTCGACTCCAGGATGATCGAGATGTTGGCCGAGCCGGGCAGCTCCTCGTAGTTCTCGGTCCAGTCCTCGCCGTCCTCCCGGCCGTCGGCGCGGTCAAGAACGAATCCGTCCATCGTGCGACCATAACGCGGTGGCCGACGTGACCGAGGCGGAGCGCCCGCCAACCTAGACTTCCCGGCATGGCGCAGGCGGGTGCGACGAGTCGCAACGTACTCGCCGTCGTCTGGCTGGTGCTCGGCCTCGCCATGGTGGGCCTACCCGTCTGGCTGGGGATGACCCGTTGGTCGGCGATCCTCAGCGGCCACCCGCTGCTGCTCCTGCTGGTGATCCTTTGCGCCCTCACCGGCCTGATCGCCGTGACCTGGTCGGTGGCGTCGTTGATCATCGGCGGTCGCCTGGACCGAGAAGGCGACTCCGGGCACCCGGCACGGCGCAACCGCGCGCAGCTGCTCCGTCGCGCGCGGCGACGGATCATCCTCGCGACGCCGGCACTGATCGTCTGCGCAGTGCTCGTTGGCGTCATCGGCTACTCCCGTCCGCACCCGGCCGGGGACGTGGCGGTCGCCGCCCTCGTCCCGAACGAGGGGGTCCGCATCAACCAGCGACTCACCTGGTACGAGATGGTCCCGATCAAGGAGGACGAGGCCGGCGTGGCGATCAAGCCCACCACCGGGCTGGTCTTCGTGCCGGGTGCCCGGGTCGATCCCCGGGCGTACGCCCATGTGCTGCGCCCGGTCGTCGACGCCGGCTATTTCGTCGCGGTGCTCAAGGACCCGCTCGGCTTCTCCGTGCTGGCCGATGATCACGTGGCCCGGGTGATCGACGTGCATCCGGAGATCACCTACTGGGCGGTCGGCGGTCACTCGCTCGGCGGGGTTACGGCCGCGGCGGTCGCCGACGCGGATGAGCGAGTCACCGGCCTGGTGCTCTACGGCTCCTATCCGGCCAGGCGGGTACAGCGCGGCGACCTCAAGGTCGTATCGATTTCCGGCACTGCCGATGGCTTGACGACTTCCGAGGACATCGAGGCCTCGCGCCTGGACCTGCCACCCTCGACCCAGTTCGTGATCATCGACGGCGCGCCGCACAGTTGGTTCGGGGACTACGGTGACCAGCGCGGCGACGGTACACCGGTGGGCGACCGGGCGACCGCGCAGGCGAAGATGGCTGAGGCCACCCAGGCTCTGCTGGCCTCGCTCACCCCGCCGCCACCGCCGCCACCGCCGAAGAAGAAGTAGCAATCCCTAAGATCGCCCCATGAGCGAATCCGGTCTTTCGCTGGCGCGGGAGAAGATGGCGGCGGCCGATGTTCCACGGCAGGCGATCGACGTGTTCAGCTACTACTACCGCCAGCTCGAGGAGGGCGTTACCGGCTACATCCTCGAGGACTCGATCTCCCCGCTGCAGAACCCGGATCTGCTCAGTGAGGTGTCGGTGAGCGACGAGGCCGGCGCCGCGGCGCTGTCCGGCACCGTGATCATCAAGCTCAACGGTGGCCTCGGTACCTCGATGGGCATGGAGAAGGCCAAGTCGCTGCTCGGCGTCCGCGACGACCAGTCGTTCCTCGATCTCATCGTGGCCCAGGTGCGGTACGCGCGGTCCGCGTACGGCGTCAAGCTGCCGCTGATGTTCATGAACAGCTTCCGGACCCACGACGACACGCTGGCGGCGCTGGCCCGCTATCCCGATCTGGAGGTGGACGGGCTGGATCTGGACTTCGTGCAGAGCCAGGAGCCCAAGCTGACCGCCGACGACCTGACGCCGGTGAAATGGCCGGCGAATCCGTCGTTGGAGTGGTGCCCACCTGGGCACGGCGATCTCTACACCTCCCTGACCGCCTCCGGTGTGCTCGACCGCCTGCTGGACCTCGGCTATCGGTACGCCTCGGTGTCCAACTCCGACAACCTCGGCGCCGCGCCGGACGCCACGATCGCCGGGTGGTTCGCCGCGAGCGGTGCACCGTACGCGGCCGAGGTGTGCCGCCGCACCGCCGCCGACCGCAAGGGCGGGCACTTGGCCATCCGCAAGGAGGACGGCCGGCTGATCTTGCGCGACACCGCCCAGACGGCGTCGAACGAGATGGACTATTTCACCGACGAGTTCCGACATCCCTACTTCCACACCAACAACCTGTGGTTCGACCTGTCGGCGCTGGCCCAGACGCTCACGGAGCGGAACGCGGTGCTCGGTCTGCCGATGATCAAGAACTCGAAGACCGTCGACCCCTCGGACCCCAGCTCGCCGGAGGTGATTCAGATCGAGAGCGCCATGGGCGCCGCGGTCGAGGTGTTCGAGGGCGCGACCGCGATCGGCGTCGGGCGGGAGCGCTTCCTCCCGGTCAAGACCACCAGCGACCTGCTGGTGCTCCGGTCCGACGTGTACGCGGTGGGGGAGGACGGCCGCATGATCAAGCAGGACGCGCCGGCGCCGCTGGTCGACCTGGATTCTCGCTACTACAAGACGATCGCGGACTTCGAGAAGCGTTTTCCGGCCGGAGCCCCATCGCTTGCGGCGGCGACGCGGCTCGTGGTCATGGGGGACTGGACCTTCGAGGCGAAGGTATCGGTGGTCGGCGATGTCACGCTCGAGGACCCGGGCGAGCCGCGCACGATCCCGGCCGGGACGACGCTGCGGCCGCGCGACTAGGCCCGAGATGAGCGAGCCGGCCTGGCACCAGGCGCTGGCGTACGCGGTGACCGGGCAACGCCGGCCCGAGCTCGGCTACCAGGCGCAGCCCGACCTCGCCGAACTGACCGGTCGGCTCCCGACATTCATGGCCACGGACGCGGCCTCCGGCGGGCCACCGCACCGCGTTCCCGACGATCTGATGCACGGAATAGGCCCGGCGCAGTTCCAGGCGGCGCTGGCCGAGCTGCAAGTCCTGCTGCTGACGGGGCGACTCTCGGGTCCGGTCGTCGCCAGCCGGCCGCTCACGTCGGACGAACGCAGGTTGGAGACTGACCGACCGCCGCATCACGGCTGATCCAGGCTCTCCCAGTCTCAGACCGAGGTGCTCCGGTCGCGCAGCAGATCGCGGATCTCGGCAAGCAGGTCTTCGGCTGATGCCGACTTCTCCGGCTCGTCCTTCTTGCGAATCTCACTGAACCTGTTGTAGGGCAGCACGACGGCGAAGTAGAGCACCGCTGCGGTGAGCACGAACGTGATCACCGCAGTCAGGAAGTTGCCGACGTTGACGCCACTCACGGTGATGTCGCTGAGACCCTCGACATTGACCAGCAGACCGAGGACGTCCAAGAAGATCTTGGTGAACGCCTCGACGACCGTCGCGAAGACCGCGCCCATGACGAAGGCCACGGCCAGTTCGATCAGGTTGCCGCGCAGCAGGAAGTCCTGAAATCCCTTCACGCCGAGGAACCTTAACAGTGCCGGGTTATCGCCAGATGACGGTCAGCGAGGCCGTGGCCGCAGCCTGCGCCAGTGCCTGCGCAGTGCCGGTCGTCACCTCCAGCAGCACCAGGGCGCCGGTCATCTCGGCACCGTCCACCGGTTCGGGCACGGTCACCACCCGGACGGCCTGTGCGACCACCCTTGCCCCGGGGATACTCGACCCTGCGTCAGCAGACGGGTCGCCGGCGGCGATCACATCCACCACATCGCCGGCTCGCAGCAGCGCAGCCAGATCGGCGTCGGCCAGCCGCAGCGGTGCGACCACATGGCCCTTGACGACGTCCGCTCTCGCTGCGACGAGGGCCAGCGGGGTGAGGATCTGGCCCTCGGCCACCGGCGCGGCGAGTCGCTGACCGACCAGTTCCTCGCTGGCTCTGACCGCGCCCTCCGGTGCCTCCCGTGCCACCACGCGGGCGAGTTCCAGGTCGGAGGCATCGAGCAGCGTGCCGCCGGCAAGCTCGCTGGAGGCCCGCACCACCATCACCGTCGGTGGCCCCTCGGACGACATTGCGGCGAGTCCGGTGAGTACGGCCGCCAGCGCAGCGAGAACCGCAAGTTTGCGACGGTGCCAGCTCACCGCCCGGGCGAAACTGCGCCACCGTCGGCGAGCCGGCGAGCTTCGCGACCGGACATCGGCACGGGGGAGGGCAGATTGGCGAGGAGTCACACCGTGAGGTTAAGGACGCGCGAGCCAACCGACCGCGCCATCCACAGGCTCAGGTGGCGGCTTTGGCCTCTGTGGATGAGGAGGTCTTGCCGTTCGCCGTCGAGCTGCCCGCGGTGGCTGGCTCCTTCTTCGCCGGCGTTCCGTTCGCACCGTCGGACTTGCCGCCGCCGGCTGAATCGCCGCCGTCGGAGCCCGAACCGTTCTTGGCACCGACTCGGCTGTCCGTGCGATAGAAGCCCGAACCCTTGAAGACCACACCGACCGCATTGAAGACCTTGCGTAGCGACCCGCCGCAGTTCGGACACTCGGTGAGTGCGGGATCGCTGAACTTCTGAGTGGCTTCGAGGTCGTGGCCGCACGCGGCGCAGCGGTACTGGTAGGTAGGCATCGAGCCTCTTTCTGCGAGGACTAGCACTCAAGCATACCGACTGCTAACGCATTCGTCGCCCTACAGTGGCAGCGTGCGTCGGCTTCCCCGTTGGCTGGTCTTCACCCTCGTCGTCCTGGTGCTGGCCTCGGGCGCGTTGGCCAGCATCTCGGTCGGAACGACGCGGCAGTCCTTCCCGGAGATCGACGGCCAGGTGGACGTGGCTGGGTTGAACGACAACGTGGAGGTGCTGCGGGACGCGTACGGCGTCCCGCATGTCTACGCCGACACCGCCGAGGACCTGTTCGCCGCCCAGGGCTTCGTGAACGCCCAGGACCGCTTCTATGAGATGGACTTCCGACGACATCTCGCCTCCGGACGGCTCTCGGAGCTCTACGGCGAGTCGCAGGTCGAGACCGACGCCTACATCCGGACGCTGGGTTGGCGCCGGGTCGCGGAAGCCGAGCTGGCGCTGCTGGCACCGTCGACCAGGCGCTTTCTCGACGCGTACGCCAGTGGCGTGAATGCCTATCTGACCGATCGCAATGCCGGGGACCTCTCGCTGGAGTACAGCCTGCTCGCCGTACAGGGTCTGGACTACGAGCCGCAGCCGTGGACTGCCGTCGACTCGCTGGCGTGGACCAAGGTGATGGCCTGGGATCTGGGCTCCAACCTCCAGCAGGAGTCCGAGCGAGCGATCCTGACCGGTTCCCTCGGCGCGGCCCGAGCGACCGTGCTGTACCCGTCCTATCCACGCGAGGGCCACGAACCGATCGTCGGCCGCGGCACGGTGGTGGACGGTGCCTTCGATCCCGACGCTCGCCGCAGGTCGGCGGGCTCACCGTCGGGCCTGGCCGCGGCCCAGCTGCGCGGCGCAAGCGGTGTGCTGGAGAAGGTGCACTCGCTCAACGGCCGGCTGCCGGAGCTGCTCGGCTCCCGCCGATCCGACACCGACCGCGGTTCCAACTCCTGGGTGGTGGCCGGCTCCCGGACCGTCAGCGGCGCGGCGCTGCTGGCCAACGACCCGCACGTGGCTACCTCGATGCCGTCGCTGCTCACCCAGGTCGGCCTGCACTGCCGGGTGCAGCAGCCGAGCTGCCCCTTCGACGTCACCGGCTTCAGCCTGACCTCGCTCCCCGGGGTGGTGATCGGCAGGAACACCTCGATCGCCTGGGGACTGACCACCAGCTACCTCGACGTGCAGGACCTCTTCATCGAGCAGGTCGAGGGTGACACCGTGCGCGAGGGCGAGGTGTTCGTGCCGTTGACGGTCCGCACCGAGGAGATCCAGGTTCGCGGCGAGGACCAGCCGCGGCTGATCAGGATCCGCTCGTCCCGGCACGGACCACTGCTCTCCGACGTCGACATCGACCTGCAGGGCGTCGTCGGGTCCCGGGCCCGAGACGCCGCGGGCTCGTACGCGGTGGCGCTGAGCTGGGTGGCCTCGACTCCCGGACGCACCCTGGACGCCCTTCTCGGAATCAACCAGGCGAGCAACTTCGACGAGTTCCGCGAAGCAGCCGCGTTGCTCAGCGCCCCCTCGCAGAACCTGGTGTACGCCGACACGGCCGGCAACATCGGCTACCAGTTGCCGGGCGCGGCGCCACGTCGTGGTCGTGGGGACGGGCGTACGCCGTCGCCGGGCTGGGACGCCCGCTATGACTGGCAGGGCCTGATCCCGTTCGCCGAGCTGCCCTTTGCCTACAACCCGCCGGGCGGCTTCATCGTCGCGGCCAACCAGCCGGTGATCGGCCGGCAGTACCCCTACCCGCTCGGCTCGGCGTTCTCCTACGGCTGGCGCAGCCAGGAGATCGTTGACCGGCTGCGCGACGCCGGGCCGCTGACCCCTGACCAGGCCGAGCAGATGTTCTACGACGACACGATCCGGGTGGCCGCCGACCTGGTCCCGCGGTTGCTGCGGATCCATGTCGCCGACCCCTGGGTCCTGGAGGGTCAGCAGACGATGGTCGGGTGGGACTACTCCGCGGCATCGAACTCGGCGGCCGCGGCGTACTACAACGTCGTGTTCCACAACATCTTGAAGCTGACCTTCCGCGACGAGCTGCCCGAGCCGCACTGGCCGACCGGCGGGGACCGGTGGTACGCCGTGGTGTCCGATCTGCTCAAGCAGCCGCGTAGTCCGTGGTGGGACGACGTCAACACTGCGGATCACCGAGAAACTCGGGACGACATCCTGCTGGCGGCGCTGACCAACGCCCGCAAGGAGATCACGTCACTGATGGCCCGCGACGTCGACGAGTGGCAATGGGGCAGGATCCACACAGTCACGCTCCGCAACCAGACCTTGGGACAAAGCGGGATCAGGCCGGTGGAGGCGCTGTTCAACCGAGGCGAGTTCCGGGTGGGCGGCGGTCCGGGGGTGGTGAACGCCCAGGCCTACACCGACACCCTCGGCTACGAGGTCACCACCGCCCCCGCCATGCGGATGCTGGTCGACCTCGGTGACCTGGACCAGTCGCGGTGGGTGAACCAGAGCGGGGCCTCCGGCCACGCCTTCCATCGCAACTACGACGACCAGGCCGAGTTGTGGGCCGGCAACCGGATGTGGCCATTCGTGTCCAGCCGGGCCGCCGTCGAGGCGCGGACCACTGATCGCCTGGAGCTTGTGCCGGCTGGGTAAGGAAACCCGCACGACACGGGCGATAGGATGAGACATCGGCGTTGACCCGGCCATCACCGGCGAGCCTCCGGAAGAACGGGTGGCCCACTGGCCGCCTCATTAGAACCGGACGGGTGGGCCCGTCATCGCCCGCGAATGAGCGGCCGCTCCCCGGAGCGGCAAGCGAGGTGGTACCGCGGTGGTGACATCGTCCTCGTGTCCCGACGAACGAGAGAACGAAAATGTCCGACCGCACCATGAGCTATCCGAAGGGTGAGTCCGCCCCGGTTTCCGCGACCCCGAACTTCCCCGCGATCGAGGAGCGGGTACTGGCCTTCTGGAAGGCCGACCAGACCTTCGAGGCCTCGGTGGCCCGCAACCCGGCCGGGGAGAACGGGTCCAACGAGTTCGTCTTCTACGACGGCCCGCCGTTCGCCAACGGCCTGCCGCACTACGGACATCTGTTGACCGGCTACGTGAAGGACGTCGTTCCCCGCTACCAGACGATGCGCGGCCGGCATGTCGAGCGCCGCTTCGGTTGGGACTGCCACGGACTGCCCGCCGAGCTGGAGACGATGTCCCAGCTCGGGCTGAAGACCAAGGCCGACATCGAGGAACTGGGCATCCAGAAGTTCAACGAGGCCTGCCGCTCCTCGGTGTTGAAGTTCACCCGCGAGTGGCAGGACTACGTCACCCGGCAGGCCCGCTGGGTGGACTTCGATCATGACTACAAGACTCTCGAGCCCTGGTACATGGAGAGCGTGCTGTGGGCGTTCAAGTCGCTCTACGACAAGGGGCTGGTCTACGAAGGCATGCGGGTGCTGCCCTACTGCTGGAGCGACGAGACGCCGCTGTCCAACCACGAGCTGCGGATGGACGACGAGGTCTACCAGCCCCGGCAGGATCCGGCGGTCACCGTCGGCTTCCGGCTGGAGTCCGGCGAGCTGATCCTGGTCTGGACGACCACGCCGTGGACGCTGCCCAGCAACCTGGCCGTCGCGGTGCATCCCGAGATCGACTACGTCGTCGTCGAGCATGAGGGGGAGCGGTACCTGCTGGCTGAGTCCCGGCTGGCCGCGTACGCGCGCGAGCTCGGGGCGGACGCGGCCGAGCGGGTGGTGCAGCGGCTGAAGGGCGCCGACCTGGTCGGACGCGCGTACGTGCCGCCGTTCTCCTACTTCCTCGGCCACACCAACGCCCACCGGCTGCTGGCCGCCGACTACGTCACGACCGAGGACGGCACCGGTGTCGTGCACCAGGCGCCGGGCTTCGGCGAGGAGGACAAGATCGCCTGTGACGCCGCGGGGATCGTGACGGTGGTGCCGGTGGACCCGGCGGGCCGGTTCACCGCGGAGGTGTTCGACTACGAGGGCGTGCACGTTTTCGACGCCAACCTGTTGATCATCGACGATCTCAAGGCGACCACGGCCGGAAACCCGTCCGGATCGGTGACCGCGAGCACCGTGCTGCTGCGGCGCGAGACCTACGATCACCCCTATCCGCACTGCTGGCGCTGCAAGAACCCCTTGATCTACCGGGCGGTGTCGAGCTGGTTCGTCGAGGTGACGAGGTTCAAGGACCGGATGGGGGAGCTGAACTCCGAGATCACCTGGGTACCCGATCATGTGAAGCACGGGCAGTTCGGTAAGTGGCTGGCCAACGCCCGCGACTGGTCGATCAGCCGGAACCGCTTCTGGGGTACGCCGATCCCGATCTGGAAGTCCGACGACCCTGCGTACCCGCGGATCGACGTCTACGGCTCGATCGCCGAGCTGGAGCGCGACTTCGGTGTGCCCGTGGATGATCTGCATAGGCCGTTCATCGACACGCTTACCCGGCCCAACCCGGACGATCCCTCTGGGCGCTCGACCATGCGCCGGATCGCCGACGTGCTGGACGTGTGGTTCGACTCCGGGTCGATGCCGTACGCGCAGGTGCACTACCCCTTCGAGAACAGCGACTGGTTCGAGCACCACTACCCGGGCGACTTCATCGTGGAGTACATCGGGCAGACCCGCGGCTGGTTCTACACCATGCACATCCTGGCCACGGCGCTCTTCGACCGTCCGGCGTTCTCGTCGTGCATCAGCCACGGCATCGTGCTGGGCAGCGACGGACAGAAGATGAGCAAGTCGCTGAAGAACTATCCGGACGTCAACGAGGTGTTCGACCGGGACGGCGCCGACGCGATGCGTTGGTTCCTGATGAGCTCGCCGATCCTGCGCGGCGGGAACCTGATCGTCACCGAGCAGGGGATTCGCGACGGGGTCCGCCAAGTGCTGATCCCGCTGTGGAACGCCTGGTACTTCTTCACCCTGTACGCCAACGTCGCCAACGGCGGTGCCGGGTACGACGCCAAGATCAACACCGGATCCTCCGACGTGCTGGACCGCTACATCTTGGCCAAGACCGACGAGTTCGTGGCGACGATGACGGCGGAGCTGGACGCACTGAACGTCGCCTCGGCGTGTGATGCGACTCGTAACTTCCTCGAGGTGCTGTCGAACTGGTACATCCGGCGGTCGCGGGACCGGTTCTGGGACGGTGACTCGGCCGGGTCGCAGGCGGCGTTCGACACCCTCTACACCGTGCTCGAGACCACCTGCCGGGCGGTGGCCCCGTTGCTGCCGCTGACGGCGGAGGAGATCTGGCGCGGGCTGACCGGCGAGCGCTCGGTACACCTCACCGACTGGCCCACCTTGCTGCGCCCTGAGCCTGTCGAAGGGCCATCCCTGGTGGCGGCAATGGACCGGGTACGCGAGGTGTGCTCGACCGGGTCGGCCCTGCGCAAGGCCGAAGGGTTGCGCGTCCGCCTACCGCTTCGGCGATTGACTGTCGCCGTACCCGAGCCGGAGGCGCTGCGCCCGTTCACGGAGCTGATCACCGATGAGCTCAACGTGCGGGAGCTGGTGCTCACTGATGAGGCGGCCGGCAGTGGTTATGGCGTGCGGCAGGTGCTCCAGGTCAACGCCCGAGCGGCGGGTCCGCGGCTGGGCCGGGATGTGCAGACCGCGATCAAGGCCGCCAAGGCGGGGGACTGGTCGACCGATGCTGCTGGTTCGGTGAGCGCGGGCGGTATTGCGCTACTGCCTGGGGAGTACGAGCTGAAGACCGTGGTGGCCGATGCCGATCCGGGCGACCGGCGGGCCGTGGCCATGCTGCCCGGCGGCGGCTTCTTGATCCTGGACACCGACGTGACCCCGGATCTCGCCGCCGAGGGTCTGGCCCGCGACGTCGTACGCGCGGTGCAGCAGGCTCGGCGTGACGCCGGGCTCCAGGTCAGCGACCGGATCACGCTGTCGCTGTCTGGAGACGCCGATGTCAACGCGGCGGTCCAGGCGCATGTCGAGTTGATCAAGTCTGAGACCCTGGCCAGCTCGCTGTCGGTCGGCAACGGCCAGCTCGGACCGATGACCACTGCGACGGTGGGTGATCGCCAGTCGATCGGGATCTCGCTCGGGCGCGCCTGATCAGTGTTGCGCCACGCCGCCTGTTGATCTTGTTGATCGGTCTTGATCTTCATGGTGAACAGGGCTTGGACGCATTCGTGCACGCTGAACGGTTCGCCGGCCCAGCGGGGTCGGATGGTGCGGGCGTCGGGGTGGTCGTCGAGGGCTTGACCAACGAGCTTCACGCTGACTCTGGCGTCCGAGAGCCGAGGCCGGAAGAATCAGACCATGATCCGGCGCCGCGTCGTCATCCATGGCCGGGTTCAGGGCGTCTTCTTCCGGGATACCTGCCAGCGCGAGGCCCGGCGTCGCCGTGTCGCCGGCTGGGTCGGCAATCGCGAGGATGGTGCGGTCGAGGCGGTCTTCGAAGGGAACGAGGATTCCGTGGCGGCCATGGTGGCGTGGGCCGAACGGGGACCCCGGTCGGCGACGGTCGCGGAGACCGAGGTGTACGAGGAGTCACCCGAAGGAATGGTCGGCTTCCAGATCCGCTGAGCCGACAAGTCGCTCAGTGGTCGAAGACCGGCGGTTCGCAGGTGATCATCTGCGTCGGAGTGATGATCACGTCCACCCGCCGGTCCCAGGGGTGCACCGGGATGACCTCGAGCACCTCGTCGTCGTTGAGCAGAGTCCAGATCGGCGCACTCTGCGAGGCATGCACCAACGCGCGGTCGTACCACCCACCGCCGCGACCCAGCCGGTCGCCCAGCCGATTCGCCGCCAGCCCCGGGCAGATGATCAGCTCCGCCTCCGGCAGCTGCTCGCTGGGCACCGGGTCGCCGGTCGGTTCCAAGATCATGAACGAGCCGATCCGGAGCGCGTCCGCCCCCTCGTACGGCGCCCACGCTGGCCGTTCCAACCGGCCGCCGATCGGATGGGACAGCACCGGCAGCAGGACTCGCACGCGGTGGGCGGCCAACCAGGCGATCAGCTGCAGCGTGGCCGGCTCGGCTCCGGCCGAGAGGTACGCCGCGACGGTGTCTGGCATCCGTGCGGACAGCGCCGCGATCATCAGCGCCAGCCGCGCCTCGTCGTCGGCCGACCCGCTGCTCGACCGGACGCGTGTCCCGCCGGAAGAGAATCGCCTTGCGCAACATGCGCTTCGCGCCGTGAATGGCTGTCTCGTCCACCGTCTGATCGGATTCGAGCACCCGCTCAGCCTATGCGGGGTACGCCGGTCGTCGCGCGCAGGACCAGCCGGGTCGGCATCGAACTGACCCGCCGTGGCGGCGACTCGCCTGCGGACAGCGCCAACGCCAATGTGGCGGCCTGCGCGCCGAGCTGATCGACCGGCTGTGCGATGGTGGTCAGACCGAAGGTGGTGGCCATCGCGTGGTCGTCGAAGCCGATCACCGACAGATCTTCCGGCGTCCGGATCCCCACCCGCCAGAGCTCGGCCAGCACGCTCATTGCCAGATCGTCGGACTCCACCAGGAGTGCGCTAGGCGGGTCGGAGTGGCTCAGCAGCTGGGCCACCACCTGTTCGCCGCCTTCCCCGCGCTGCACCGAGATCA
This sequence comes from uncultured Actinomycetota bacterium, assembly GCA_963711015.1. Lineage (GTDB taxonomy): Bacteria > Actinomycetota > Actinomycetes > Propionibacteriales > Propionibacteriaceae > Microlunatus. The sequence goes on along the minus strand of CAVQCQ010000005.1, from coordinate 436,870 downwards.
CCGTCTGGTCTCGTTTCGCCACCTCGGCCGCCGCCAGGGCCGCCCGGAAGCCGGACAGCCGGTTCGTCGAGCTCGGTCGCGCGCTGCCGGCGGCCGCGGAACCCACATAGCCGATCCGACGGTGTCCGAGATTGATCAGGTGCTGCGTGGCCACAGTGGCTCCGGCGACGTCGTCGATCGACACCGAAGCGGCACCCGGAGCCCGGTGGTTGACGAAGACGACCGGCAGGTCGAGGCTCTGCAAGCGCTGGCGTTGGGCTCTCGTCAACTCCAGCGAGGCCACGATCAGGGCGTCGGCGTTCCGGCGGGCCGGCAGCGTGGCGAAGAACTCGTCCCGCTGCTCGGAATCGAGCGTCCGGTAGATCAGCATCTCCTGCCGGCGGTCGTGCAGGGTCTGGTAGATCACATCCAGCAGCGTGCCGTTGAACCACGAGCCGAGCGACCCGCTGACCAGCACCGCGACCCGGTCGAGTTTCCCGGTCGCCAGACTCGATGCGGCGCGGGAAACCGTGAAGGACAAGGCGTCGGCCGCCTCCAGCACCCGGGCGGTCGTCGCTGCCGAGACCAGGGACGACCCGCGCAGGGCGCGGGACACGGTGGGCACCGAGACCCCGGCCCGCCGGGCGACGTCGGCCATGCTGGCCGGCGGCTGGTTGGCCATGCGTGCTCCTGATGTGATGGACCTCACGCGGCGTACGCCGAATCGCCTTTTGCGCGTACACCGAGATTCTCTAGGATAGTGCAAGCGCTTTCAAGACCGGAGGAATTCGAGTGACCGAGCAGATCCTGCTCTCCCAGGACCCGACGCTGGACGCCAACTGGTGGCGATGGGCGACGGTCTACCAGATCTATCCGCGGAGCTTCGCCGACAGCAACGGTGACGGGATCGGCGACCTTCCGGGCATCACGTCTCGGGCCGGCTACCTCGCCGACCTCGGCGTCGACGCGATCTGGCTCAGTCCGTTCTATCCCTCCGCGCTGGCCGACGGCGGCTACGACGTGGACGACTATCGCGACGTCGCCCCTGAGCTCGGCACACTCGACGACTTCGACGACCTGGTTGTCGCCGCTCACCGGGTCGGTCTCAAAGTGATCGTGGACATCGTTCCCAACCACACGTCCAACCGGCACGCCTGGTTCGCCGAAGCCCTCGCCTCGGCTCCGGGCTCGGTTGCCCGGGCCCGCTACATCTTCCGCGACGGCACCGGCCCCGACGGCTCGGAGCCGCCGTCGGACTGGCCGTCGCACTTCGGCGGCTCGGCCTGGACTCGGATCACGGAGCCGGACGGCCGCCCCGGCCAGTGGTACTGCCACCTCTTCGCGCCCGAACAGCCCGATCTGAACTGGGACAACCCGGAGGTGCGCGAGGACTTCAGGACCACGCTGCGTTTCTGGGCCGACCGTGGCGTGGACGGCTACCGGGTCGACGTCGCGCACGCACTGGCCAAGGACCTCTCTGAGCCCTTGCGGAGCAAGCCCGAGCTCTACGAGAGCCTCGGCGTCGACGGCAACGACGTGCTGTTCGACCGCGACGAGGTGCACGAGATCTATGCCGAGTGGCGAGCGGTCTTCGACGAGTACGACCCGCCGCGTACCGCGGTTGCCGAGTGTTTCGCCCGCTCCGAGCGCCGCGCCCTCTACGCGCAGCCGACCGGCCTCGGCCAGGCGTTCAACTTCGACCTGCTCAAGGCCGAGTTCGACGCGGCCGAGTTCCGCGACGTGATCACCTTCTGCTTGACCGAGGCCGAGCGGGCCGGTTCCTCGTCGACCTGGGTGCTGTCCAACCACGACGTCGTCCGGCACAGCTCGCGCTACGCGCTCCCCGCGGGCACCGACTACGACGAGTGGCTGATGAGCGACGGTGCTCTTCCGTTGCCCGACGAGATCGCCGGCCTCCGGCGGGCCCGGGCGGCGACGCTGCTGATGCTCGCGCTGCCCGGTTCGTCCTACCTCTACCAGGGGGAGGAGCTCGGGCTCTTCGAGGTTTCCGACCTGCCGTCGCACGCGCTGCAGGACCCGATCTGGATGCGTACGCTGCAGACCAAGAAGGGCCGCGACGGCTGTCGCGTGCCGCTGCCGTGGACCGATGACGGCGACTCGTTCGGCTTCGGCAGCGGTCCGTCCTGGCTGCCTCAGCCGGCCGGCTTCTCGCGTACGGCCGTCGCCGCGCAGTACGGGCGACCGGAGTCCACGCTCGAGCTCTATCGTGATGCACTACGAGTCCGTCGCCAGCTGCAGACCGCCGAGGAGCTGACGTGGATCGAGACGACCAGTCCTGACGTGCTGCACTTCGTCCGTCCCGGCGGCTGGCACTGCATCACCAACTTCGGCACCGAGCCCTACCCGCTGCCCGAGGGGGTGGTCCGGGTCGCCAGTGCGGCGCCGGAACTCGGCATCCTGCCGGGGGAGAGCACCGTGTGGTTCACGGCTTGGCCGCGGGACTGAACGTAATGTAAACCTCATGTCTCTGTTCGGCCGTAAGAAGACCGAGGCGAGCGCGTCCGTTCCGGGGGAGTACGAGCCGCTGCCACCACCCCCCGATGCCGATGCCACCGAACTGCGCACCATGGCGGCGCATCGCGACTATCTGCTCAGCTGCGTCACCGAGCTGCCCGCGTTCAGCCAGCACATCCTCGATGCGCTCGACCTGAGCCTGTGCGAGGACATCGTCGCGTCCGTCGACCTGCCGCGGTTCGACAACTCGGCGATGGACGGGTACGCGGCGCGCGCCGTCGACGTGGCCGACGCCAGCCCGGACAGCCCGATCAGTCTGCCCGTCGTCGGGGAGATCGCGGCGGGCGCAGCGCCGCCGCACCGGCTGTCTCCGGGCACCGCGATGAAGATCATGACCGGAGCTCCGGTGCCCGAGCTCGCCGACACGATCGTGCCCTACGAGAACACCGACCGCGGGGTCAGCGACGTCAAGGTCACCGCGCCCAGCGAACCCGGTCAGCACATCCGCCGGGTCGGTGAGGACATTCGCGCGGGGGACCAGCTGTACGCCGAGGGCGACCTGCTCGGCCCTCGGGACATCGGTGTGCTGGCCGGTATCGGCCGAGACAAGGTGCTGGTCCGGCCGCGACCGCGCGTGGTGGTGATCGCGACCGGCTCCGAGCTCGTTGAACCAGGTTTCGAGCTCGCCGAGTCGCAGCAGATCTACGACTCGAACTCCTTCCTGCTCGCCGCCGCGGCGCAGGCGGCCGGTGCCCAGGTCTATCGGGTCGGCCAGGTCGGCGACGATGCCGAACGGCTGCGGCAGCTGGTCGCCGACCAGCTCATCCGGGCTGATCTGCTGGTGACCAGCGGAGGGATCAGCCAGGGCGACTACGACCTGGTCAAGGCCGTGATGCCGGAGCTCGGGGCGTGCGAGTTCGTCTCGGTGGCGATGCAGCCGGGCAAGCCGCAGGGCTTCGGGCTGATCGGCGACGACCGGGTACCGATGATCATGCTGCCGGGGAATCCGGTGAGCTCCTACGTGTCCTTCGAGGCGTTCGTCCGACCGGTGATCCGCAAGCTGATGGGCGCGAAGCCCTACGCGCGGACCGCAGTGCGCTGCGAGGCGGCGCACGCGATGACGTCCATGCCCGGTCGCCAACAGCTCGCTCGGGGCGTCGTCAGCTTCGGTCCGTCGGGGCGACGCCAGGTCGAGCTGGCCGGAGGCCACGGCTCGCATCTGCTGGGTGGCCTGGCCCGGGCGAACGCCCTGGTCCTGCTGCCGGCTGACGTGGAGTATGTGGCCGCCGGCGAGGCCGTCGAGGTCTGGCTGCTCGACGAGTTGCTCGGCTGACTCCTGCCATGACCGAGGCCTTCCCGCACCTGTCCGAGGCTGGCAATGCGCGGATGGTCGACGTCAGCGGGAAGCCCGCCACCACCCGGACCGCGACCGCCGCCGGTTTGGTTCGGGTCAGCGCGGAGTGCGTCGCGGCGCTGCGGGCCGGGTCGGTGCCCAAGGGTGACGCTTTGGCGGTCGCCCGGATCGCCGGGATCCAGGCGGCCAAGAAGACACCCGACCTCATCCCGCTGTGCCACCCATTGTTCCTGAGCGCGGTGGACGTCACCGCCGAGGTCACCGACGAGGGGGTTGAGCTGCGGGCGACGGTGCGGACCACCGAGCGCACCGGCGTGGAGATGGAGGCCCTGACGGCGGTCAGTGTCGCGGGGCTGGCGGTGATCGACATGATCAAGGCGATCGACCGCACGGCCGTGCTCAGCGAGGTACGGGTGCTCAGCAAGTCCGGCGGGCGGAGCGGGGACTGGACCCGGCATGGCTGACACCGCGCTGGTGATCACGGTCTCGACCCGGGCGGCGGCCGGCCGGTACGCGGACCGCTCCGGACCGTTGATCGCCGATGCGCTGACCGAGCTCGGCTTCGCGGTCAGCGGGCCGGTGGTGGTCCCCGACGGGGATCCGGTCGGGGAGGCGCTGCGGGAGGCCGTGGCGGCGGCGTACGCGGTGGTGATCACCACGGGAGGGACCGGGCTGAACCCGAATGATCACACGCCCGAGCAGACCCGCGCGGTGGTCGAGCGGGAGGTGCCAGCACTGGCGGCGGCGATCGCCCGCTACGGTGTCGATCATGGGGTGCCGACGGCGATGCTGAGCCGGGGGATTGCCGGCGTTGCTGGGCGTACCTTGATCATCAATCTGCCGGGGTCGAGTGGCGGCGCACGCGACGGCATGGCCGTGCTGGCGCCGGTGCTGGAGCACGCCGTCAGCCAGCTACGGGGTGGCGACCACTGACATGCCGGGCAGCCTGGAGCAGCCGCCGGCCAGCTCGATGGGCTACCGGCGGTTCGGGCAGCACCGCTGGCCGGTGACCCTGCGGCACGGCCCGGTGATCCTTGCCCCGCTACGGCGACGGGATCAGGCGGCCTGGGAGCGGGTGCGGCGGCAGAACAGTTCGTGGCTGCGGCCGTGGGAGGCGACCCTGCCGCCGGGTGCCGAGCCAGGGCCGGCGACCTATGCGGGCTTGGTCCGCTCGCTCGGCAAACAGGCTCGGGAGGGCCGGATGTTGCCATGGCTGGTCTTCTATGACCGGCTGGAGGGTCGAGGCCGACCGGACCTGGCCGGCCAGCTGACGGTGAGCGGGATCGTCGGCGGGTCTGCGTCCTGGGGCCAGATCGGCTACTGGGTCGACGAGAACCTGGCCGGTCGAGGCATCATCCCCACCGCCGTGGCACTGGCGGTGGACTACTGCTTCGGCGTGATGGGGTTGCACCGCATCGAGATCGCGATCCGGCCGGAGAACGTGCGCAGTCTGCGCGTGGTGGCCAAGCTGGGGTTCCGGCCGGAAGGGCTGCGGCCGCGCTATCTGCACATCGACGGCGACTGGCGTGATCATCTGGTGTTCGCGCTGAACGCCGAGGAGGTGCCGGAGGGTCTGCTGAGGCGTTGGGAGAACCTGCGGCGCTGATCCGTCGGGCCTGCTGAGCTTGGTCAGGTGCCCTCGAGAGACCTCTCGTCACATCCGTCACATCCGATTCTTTCCGACACACCGCCTCAAGATCACGAGCCCGGCCGGTGCCCGCGCTTACGGTCTGGTTGTGGGTACGACCGGCTTGATCTTCGCGGCGATCGCGATCGCCTGGCTGGCCTACCTGGTACCCCACTTCGTTCGCCACCGTGACGACGAGACCGTCGAGGACGAGGTCGATCCGACCAACCGGTTCGCCGACTCCATGCGGATAGTGCGGTCCGGTACCGCGCCGCTCCTTGATCAAGACCTGGAAGAGATACAGACGTACGAGATTTCCACTCCGCAGACCCGGCGTGCGGCGATCAGCGATCTTCGACGACTGGAGTCGGTCGCCGCGCTACGGCGCCGGCGGGTGCTGCTGGTGCTGATGGCCGGCATCAGCCTGGTGATCGGCCTGTGCGCTGTCGAGCTGATTCCGTGGTGGAGCATGGCGATCCCGGGCGGCCTGCTGGTGATCTTCGTGGTGGTGGCCCGGATCAGTGTGCGGTTGATGACGAGAAGCTTGGATGCCCGCTATCAGCAGATCGCGCACGGCAGCGACGAGTCGACGATCTTTCTGAGCATCAAGAAGCCGGAGGATTCGGAGGCCAAGAAGTCCGAGTCGGCGACCAAGGATGCCGATGCGGGCGAGCCGAAGCCCGGCGCACTCTGGGACCCCGTCCCGATCACCATGCCGACCTACGTCTCCAAGCCCCTGGCGCCGCGCACGGTGCGCACCATCGACCTTTCCGGCCCCCCGGTGCCCCCGGCCAATAGTCCCCAGGTGCCCGTCACCGCCGACGCACCGGAGCCGGAGAAGGCCGATCGTGCTGAAGAGCAGGCCGACGACAATCGCAAGGCTGCCTCCGCGTAGCGATGGTAAAGTCTGCGTGCTGATCGGCCCGCCGGCCGGTACACGGGGCTATGGCGCAGTTGGTAGCGCGTCTCGTTCGCAACGAGAAGGTCAGGGGTTCGAATCCCCTTAGCTCCACCAAGAAATCCCCGTTCGTGGCCGGCGCGTGCACCCCATGTGCACCCCGACCCCTATTGAGCCTCTCCAGACCTGCGGTATCAGCCGCCGTTCCGAGGTAGTGCAGGTAGCGATTCGTCGTGGCGATCGAGGCGTGACCCAGCCAGGCTGACACCGTGCTCAGGTCGACCCCGCGGGTGAGCCACAAGCACGCCGCCGTGTGTCGGAGATCGTGAAGCCGTCGACCCATGGCCACCGACTCCCACGAGCTCGCGCGCTGGAATGCCGACCGCCAGAGCTGGCCGCCGGCCGGACCTGTCGCCAGGTAGTCCTCCTCACAGGCCTAATCGGACACTGTCATTCGTGAGGCGCGAGCTGCATGGCGTCAACAGCCGTGTCATTCCGCTGGCACTCCTCAGGCCAGACAGGTGGCCGGTTTACGGTTCGGTGCCACCTGATGGTTGACAGCCTCGCCTAGGCCGAGGGCGGCGGCGATCGTCCACACATGCCGAGAGCAGTGCACGGGTCTGTCACGTCGGCGGTGTTTCGAGGGCCCGCTTGACGAGGGCGTCGACCATCCATTGCTGGAGGGCGCTGACTTCTGCGGGCGCGAGTCCGGCGACGTCGCTCAGCCAGACGCGGGTCTCGATGCCACATGCGGCGCGGAGTGCCAACGCGAGCCGGTGGACGCTCTTCGTCGCCGATCGACTCGGCCATGGGCGCGAGCGCCTCGACGAACCACGGAATGGCGCGGCCCTGGCGCAGCGGCAGCTCGTGCGGCACCTCGCCCAGCGAGAGGCGCAGCATCGCACGCTGCTGCGGCTCATTCTCCTGCACGCGGCCGATGACGAACCCGGCAACGGCGGCCACGCGTTCGTCCAGGGCTGCCGGCGGCGGGTCGGGAAGGACCGACGCGGCTGCTGTCTCCGGGTATGCCGCGGCGAGAAGTTCGGCCTGTGACGCGAAGTAGCGGTAGGCGGTGGGGCGAGAGATCCCGGCAGCCTCGGCGACCTCCTCGACACGGGGCGTGTCGCCCGCGGTGATCAGCTCGCGCGCCGCAGCGATCAGTTGGTCGCGGGTGCGTTGCTTCTGCCGCGTGCGACCCGACTCGAGGTAGTCCGTTGACATGGTCTTCATGATATGCGACTCTCATTACAAGACTCAAGTCTCATGAACGATCGGAGTGTCAGATGACTGAAAGGACGACGCTCGCGCCGGTGATCCGACGGGCAGGCGAGGGCGAGAAGCGATGGTTCTTCGGCGGTGGAGTCTTCACCTGGAAGCTCAGCAGTGCCAACGAGGACATCGGCCTGTGGGAGGTCGACATGGTCGAGGGCAAGTGGACCCCGATCCACACCCACCCGGTCTCGGAGTCGATGTGGGTGCTCGACGGACAGATTCAGTACCGCATCAACGACGACGAACACGAACTCGGTGCCGGCGACTTCGTCATGGTGCCCGCGGGTGTGCCTCACGCCTTCATCGTCAAGAGCGCAACGGCCAAGGTGCTCGGCATCCAGCCAACCTGCGAGTGCGAACCCTTCTACCGCGGCGCCAGCGAACCATTCGAAGGATCGGCGTGCGTCGTGGACTTCGCCCGGATCGCGCTTAGCGCTGAGCAAAACGGGGGCATCACAATTGTCGGACCCCCACCCTTCTAGGAAAGGCGCCCTCATCTGCCGCCGACCGCGCGCCGTACCATCGCGCTTGGACCCGGCCACGGGACGCCGGTGTCAAGCATCACGTGGCACACGACCGTCAACCGTCACCCGGCACAGGACAGCCACTACACCGCGCCGCGCTGTCGAATTCGGCTCTAATTGATCAAGGGCCGGGCTGCGCCCGGCCACGCGGCGCGTGTCCTCGCTCCGCTGCGGGCCGCGCCGCTGGACGATGGCTCACGAGGCGCGCTTCAGGTCATGACGGAGCGCATATGCAGTGCCTTCCGAGAGAGGGACAGGAACTCGCGGGCCCGTTCGGGGCTGACCTCCTCACCAGGCGCATGGGCAGCCAAGTTCCGCATCACCGTAACGCCAAGCAGGGCATCCTTCGTCTTTGCAGAGATCAGTCCGCCCTTCTCGGCCACGTCGAAGAGTTCGGAGGGTGACTGACCTTGGGGTTGCGGCCCTAGATGGCCTTCGACGGCGGCGAGCCCCATCGCTACGGTCCATCGGCTAGCAGGCCATGAGCCTTTTGGTAGTGCGCCCACCAAACAGCGATCGCCGACGCGAGGAGAATGAGCACTGACCCGATCAGAGTGAACCCGAGCCGCTGCGCATCGGTTGCGGCTACGTCGGCGATGCTGCTCGAGGTGAAGAGCACGACGGTGGGGGTGATGAAGGTCGTGTACAGGAGGTGGGAGTGGGGGCCGAGCATGATCACCACTGTGATCGTCAGGAAGACCATGCCGACAGCGAGTAACACGGCTTCAGAACCGATGGCCGATGCCACGATCCCGGCAATCACCACTCCGAGTATCGTGCCGGCGATCCGAGCCAGCGTCCGTTTCACCGAGGCGTCGCCGCCGAACTGGGTCACCGCCAACACCGTCAACACCACCCAAGCTCCGTTGGACCCCGGCCACCAGATCAACACCCCCAGGGTGCTCACTGTGCACAACACGGTGATGGTGATGGTGTAGGCCAGGGTGTCCTCCCGAGGCCATGGCTCGGGGCGACTCCGCGCAACCTTCGACTTCCGCAGTAACGGCGGGAAGACCAGCGCCGCCCACAACGCCCCGCCGCCGAAAACAACATGTTCCACAACAGGTACGAGGTACTGGTCCGGTCTACTTCCGCAAGCCCGCTCCACGGCGGTGGGGCAATGATCATGAACGAGAGGTACATCGGGATCAGCAGCATTCCTCTGTGCAGTCCCTGGGCGGCGCTCAATCCGACCCCGAAGCACATGATTGCCATCAGCCCAGCGCCCGCCACCGGGACCGCCCCGGACACGATCGCGACCGGGGTCAACGCCGTCAGCAAACCGGCGGTGAGGTAGGCGATCGGCCGGCCGCCGATCAGCAGGTTCATGAGGGCGGTCGCGCCGCCCAGCAGCGCCTACGACGATGCCACGAGCTGGCCGCTAATCACCGCGAACACCGCGAACGGCACGCTCGCAATCAGGATGGCCGCGATGGCGACAACAGTCCGGCGGGCCAGCACCTGCGGGAGCCGTCTACTAGCACCCTCAGGTAAGTCTGTCGGTCCAGCCACAGTCCCTCCAAGCGGGCAACCAAACCGTCCAGCCCGCCTTCATCAAACACCCTTCACGATCACCTGTGAACCGCGCAGACGGACCAGATCCTCTGGCAGGGTCCGGCTGCCTGGACGCCCTTCGCCCTCGCGTGTGGACAAGTCCCAATACGCCGGCGCCCGTTCAGTTCACCTTCATCCGCGGTCATCAGCGGTACCTCACGCGCACCGACCAGGCCCGTCAACCCGTCGAGAGGCATTCCCAAGCTGATGATGGCCTGCGGACGTGCACCCCATGTGCACCCCCAGGAAGTAGACGCCTGCTGATTCAGTCACCGATAGCATGCGCTGCAAGCGCTGCAACCGCTGGCGTCAGCCGCTGCCCCGCGTTCGCAACGAGAAGGTCAGGGGTTCGAGTCCCCTTAGCTCCACCATTCAAGCCGTGTTAGATGTCTCTCTCGCCTGACGTTCAGCCGTAGGCATGGTGGAACAACGACTGACCGGTGGTCACATCTAGAGCGTCCCTCAGATCTGCTGGAGGCTCGGCGAAGTCACGACGCCTCGCCCACGCTCAGCGCGCCGGACGCCGATACCGGAATTCCGACAGCGGTGAGCGCTGCCAGCAGATCGTCGCGGCTAACCGGCTTAACCAGATAGGCTGCCGCTCCCAAAGCGGTGCCCCGCAACCGCTCGTCGACGATGGACACGACGATGACCGGGATGTCTCTCGTATCCGCCGCCGACTTCAGTTCCTCGAGTACGGCCCAGCCATCAAGACCGGGCAGCACGATGTCGAGCAGCACTGCGGAGGGCTTGTCGCGCCGGACAGCGTCAAGGCCGGACTGACCATCGCGCGTCGTCGTGACGCGTAGCGCCGCTCCGGACAGGTACGCGGTCAGTAGGTCCGCCGACGCTCGGTCATCTTCGATCACCACGATTGACGCCGACGTCTGTGTTTCCCCGTCACGCTGGATCTCGCTGCGCCCACGCCGCCTGGGTATCGAGAATCCGAAAGTACTGCCGACGCCGACCTCGCTCTCGAGCCACATTCGACCACCAAGTAACTCAACGATCCTGCGCGACAGGGTGAGGCCGAGACCCGTGCCCTCCTCTCGGGATGCACCGCGGCCGCCCTGCTGGAACGACTCAAAGATCCGTTCGCGGTCGTCGACCGGGACTCCGACGCCAGTGTCCTTGACTAACACGTGCAAGTCCGTGTCGACCTCGTCGGCCCAAATGACAACCGTCCCGCCGTCCGGTGTGAACTTGACCGCATTACTCACGAGGTTGAGGACGACCTGCTTGAACCGGAGCTCGTCGGCCTCGACGGCGTCGACGCTCCTGCCGAGCTCGATTCGGAGGTCGATCGAGTGCGCTGTCGCACGCTCCCTCAGCATGGAGGCGGCGTACTCGAGGGCGGCTGGTACGTCCAGTGACGTGAACTCCAACTCCATCTGACCAGCCTCGACCTTCGACAGGTCGAGAATCTCGTTCAACAGCTCGAGCAAGTGTTTTCCCGAGTTGTGAATGTCGCGGAGGTACTCATCCTGCTTCTCGTTGATGTCGCCGAACATCCGCTCGAGGAGTACTTCCGAAAAGCCGAGCACGGCATTGAGCGGCGTCCGCAGCTCGTGCGACATGCTGGCCAGGAACTCGGACTTGTGACGGCTTGCGACCTCGAGCTGGGCGCTTCGCTCTTGGAGCGCGGTGAAGAGCTGTGCATTGAGAAGCGCCAGCGCCGATTGACTAGCGAAGGTCTCGAGCAGGTCGAGAGCTTCCTCCGTGAAGTCGCCAGTCGCCTTGCGGCGGACCACGAGCGACCCGATTATCCGCTCTTCCCGCAGCATCGGCACCGCCACAACGGACCTCCAGCCGTCATCAAAGAGGATCTCTAAGTGCGGATCCAGTTCGACAGAGCTCAGGTCAGGAACGGCGATAGGCCGACGTTCCTTGGCCGCGCGGCCCACAAGGGTGGAGTCGAGGTCGATGCGTACGCCGCGCAGCCGGTCAACGACATCAGGGGAGGTCCGGTAGACACTTCGTACCGCGAACCGACGTTCACGATCGTTGTATTCCATGATCGAGCCACCGTCCGTACCCGACAGCTCGACAGCGTGCATGGCGATCGTCGACAACACATGATCGACATCTAGGCTGGAGCTCACAGCTTCGCCGACCATGCGTAGAGCCTCGAGCTCGCCGACCTTGCGCGCGAGCTCTGCGCGGCCAGCCTGCAGCTCCTCGACAAGCCTGACGCCGTTGATCGCCATCGCGGCCTGCCCGGCGAAGGCGGTGACGATCGCCATCTCGCGATCGCCGAAGGGACTCACCTCGTTGCGCCAGATCGACATCGCCCCGACCACCTCGTCGTCGACGATCATCGGGGCGCCCATCGTCGTGCGGAAGCCGGCAACGCGCTGGAGATCGAGCCTCCCGAAGTCCGGATCGGCAACGACGTCTGGAATCTGCTGCGCTCTGCGGTCCAGCCCCACCCGACCGATCAACGTATCGCGGTCCATGGGCATCGGGTTCTCGGCGATGTAGGCGATGGATTCATTAGATAGCCCGACAGCCTTGAGAAGTCTGTAGACACCATCCTCGAGCAGATAGAGGTGAGCGGCGTCGGATCGACACAGGCGACGAGCGCTCTCGACGATCGAGGTCAAGACCGCATCTGTGTCGCCCGCAGAGCGGCCGACTGCCGACAGCACCTCATTCGCAGCGTCGAACTGATCTTGCAGTGCTGCGTAGCTGCGTCGAAGTTCCTCGTATTGACTCGCACTGACCGTGCTGGCCCTCACCTCAGGCTCGACCATCGGTGCCCTGACGTCGAATCCGTTGCAGGCCGCGACCTCCGGGCCGGCAGGCAATTTGCCAGCCGCACTTCTCCGTGGAGTTCAGGTGCATCAACGTGTGCTCGGACATCACACGACGTCCGTCGGCTTGCTCCGACATATGTCCATCATCGGGCACGGACCCGGGGCATGCGACTGCTGCCTCCAGTCAGGACCAGCCAGCGAAAGAAGGCTCTCCGTTGCGCCGCGACGGTCAGGTCGAGCAAACTTGAGCCTGAGGCGAGTTGGGACCTCACGCACTCACAGAAGGCGCCGGTGGCCGTGTCCATGCCAAGCGTTGAGGACCACCGCAGGCTGCTGCGGGACTACGCCGACGCCTCAGAGGAGCTAACAGTTCGCGACACGCGCGCCACCATCGTCGTCGCGGTGGGGGAGCGAGACTGAAATGGCAATCCCGAACCGCGTCCTTGTCGTTGAGGACAATTCCCTGAATTTGAAGCTGGTTCGCGATGTCTTGCTGCACGCGGGTTTCGATGTGGTTGAGGCGCGCTCCGGCCAGGACGGAATTGTGCGTGCTCTTAAATATCAGCCGGACATCATCTTGATGGACCTTCAGCTGCCCGACATCGACGGCACCGAGGCGATGCGGACGATCAAGGGGAATCCGGTTGGATCCCATATCCCGATCGTCGCGCTGACAGCATTCGCGATGTCGGAAGACCGCGAGCGCGCCCTCCGCGACGGTTTTGACGGCTATCTGGTCAAGCCGATCAGCGTTCGTGACCTCCCCGGTCTGATTACGGAGTTCCTGCCCGAAAGGCGCGCGGATGACTGAGCAAGTCACCATTCTGGCGGTGGACGATCAGCCGGCCAATCTGCGGCTGTTGGACGCAATCCTTTCGCCCAGGGGCTACGGAGTCATCACGGCATCCTCCGGTGAGCAAGCCCTCGAGCTGCTGCCCGAATCGGACTTCGACCTGGTGCTGCTCGACATCGTGATGCCGGGTATGGACGGGTATGAGGTGTGCCGACGAATCCGTAGCGAGCCGAGCACCGCGTTTCTTCCGGTGGTCATGATCACCGCGAGCGGCGATCAAGAGAAAACGCGGGCGATCGAGGCTGGGGCTGACGATTTCCTCGACAAGCCGTTCCACCAGGGCGAGCTGCTCGCACGTGTCGCCTCGTTGGCTCGGATCAAGCGGTATCACGACACCATTACTCGGCAGGCGGCTGAGCTCGCTCAGTGGAACGTCGAGCTCCAGGCCCGAGTCGAGGCGCAAGTGGAGGAGCTGCAGCGGGTCAATCGGCTGCGACGGTTCCTCTCTCCTCAGGTGGCCGAACTCGTGATCAATTCTGGCGACGACTCCTTCCTTGGAGGTCACCGTCGCGAGATCGTTGTGGTCTTCTGCGATCTGCGCGGGTTCACGGCGTTCGCTGAGTCGAGTGAGCCGGAAGAGGTGATGACGATACTTGCCGAGTACCACGCGGCGCTCGGCGAGCAGATCTTCCGATACCAGGGAACTCTGGACCGCTTTACCGGCGACGGGCTAATGGTCTTCTTCAACGACCCGATTCGCCTCGAGGAGCCTGCCCGACGAGCGGTGGAGATGGCACTCGCCATGCGGGACCGAGTAGCGACGCTGACCGAGGGTTGGAGCCGCCTCGGTCATGATCTCGGCTTCGGCGTCGGCATAGCCCAAGGCTTCGCCACGTTGGGCCGCATTGGATATGAAGGACGTTTCGACTATTCGGCCATCGGCACCGTCACTAACCTCGCGGCCCGGTTGTGTGCGGAAGCCGACTCGGGACAGGTGTTAGTGGCGCAGAGAGTGTTCAGCGCTGTGGAGAGCCACGCGGTAGGCGAATCGGTCGGCGTTCTGAAATTGCGAGGATTCAGCAGATCGATTCGTGCATTCAACGTGTCTCGCATGATCAACAGCACAGCGGAGGTGCCTTCGTGACGCAGCTCAACACCGACGCTCGCACGACCGGGCAGCGCCTGTCCGACTTGAACGAACACGAACGAGCGGTCTCTTCGCGCAGGTGCAGGAGCGGATGCCGGCCGTTTGGGAGGCCTTTCGACTCGGCCTCGAGGATGAGTCCGTGGTCGTGGTGCCTTCGGTCCTCCTGCTGCTGCTCCGGCAACCTCGGCTGCGCATGATCTACGTCACGTCGATGCCGATCAAGCCGAGCATCGTTGAGACTAACTCGCGCTGCTGGCAGGAGTGATCCCCAGCCACGCCCTGGCCAGGTTGGCCTTGATGTCGCTTGACGACTCGTCGCCTCGGCCGCTCAGCGAGAAGCTTCTTGACCGTCCTCAAATGCTGGCGAAGATCGCCGCGATGATCCCGAATCGGCAGCTCTGTCATCTCATCCCGTACGTCACCACCAGTCTCGAACGCGACATAGCGTTGACCCTCGGCATTCCGATGTACGGCGCGGACCTGCGGCTCGCTGACCTTGGTAGCAAGACTGGGTGCCGGCGACTGTTCGGTGCGGAGGAACTACTGCATCCATCGGCGTGGAATACCTCCACAGCTTCGAAGAAGTGACCGACGCGATAGTCCAAATGCTCCAGGAGCGGCCCAGCACGGGCGAGGTGATCGTCAAGTAGAACGAGGGGGTGTCTGGGGCAGGCAACGCGCTTGTTGACTTGCGAGGCACATATCCGATACGAGGGGGTTCGCATCGTCGCTCCCTGGTGGCACAGCGGGTCCGCTCAATTCAGCTTGAATCGGGTACTACGCCGATAGCGGCGTACGAGGCGAAGTTCGAGGAAACGGCGGAACTGTGGAAGAGCGGATCGTCGGTTTGAAGCTGCGCAGCCCCAGTGTCCAACTGCGAACACGCCCGGATCGGATTCCGGAACTGTTGTCCACTCATGATCAGCTTCTCGGCGGCGCCAGCGGGCAGAGCTTTCTCGGCTGCATCTTCCCGGCCGACCCGGCCTACTCCCGACTGATCAGTGAGCCGGCGATCAGGATCAGTGGACCGGCTGGCCAGAGAGGGTGCTCTCGGAAGGTTCGCACTTGACTTCGTCGTGAAGCGCGACAACGCCGGCGACTGGTCGGCGTAAGCCATCGAGCTGAACCTACGCAGGGGCGGCACCACCTCATTTCGACCCGCGGTGCGCTCGCCTTCGGCACCCGAGTCGGCGTGACGGGATTCGTCGCGATCATCCGCTCTCGCACCGCCCAGGCGAAGAACGCCGACAGCGAGTCACGGAACCTCTTCACCGACGACTCGGCCAGGCCGCTTCGGACCAACCCGATCAGGGCGCGACTCACCTCCCGATCGGTCACCGCACCGATCTGGAGCGCCGCCAGCGACGTCGGGACCAGCCGGGGGAGTGCGGCATCAGACTTGTAGGTCTTGGCCGAAAACCGCATGCCGCCGCTCGTCCAGCCTCTTGTGCGAAATGAAACTAACCTGGCTGCAGACCTGCTGGGGGCGTCTTCAAAGCTGGTCGTGGCGGCCTGCTTACCAATCTGCTTACCGATCTGCTTACCAATCGCTTCGAGCGCCGCCGGTCAGACCGGTACTCGCACGGACGCCAGCCACGCTCAGCATCGTCGGTCCGACCGGCTCGGGCAGGACTGACACGGAAGCAGTCAGAGGAGTTCCTCCCGAGGTCGAGGAGTCATACCCAGGACGGCGGTGGTTGCGTTGTGCACCGGCGCGTAAGCATCGAATAGGGCTTGGACACCGCTCGTCATCGAGACCGTCGAGTACGAGTGCTGGTGCTGCCGGTGTGACCACCCGCTAGCCCGGGTCAGGTGGCGGCCTCGGTGCCCGGACTCAACGGCCGCGGTCTCGCACATCTAACGCGTGTTCCGCGGAGCAGTTGCTCATCCTGATCGACGGTCATGTCATATAGGCGGCGAGCAGCTCGACGCCGGGTCAGTCCCCCGCCTTGTTTCCTGATGCAGTTCGTTTCACTGATCAGGCACGAGGTGCTAAGAAGATGAGCATAGAAGAAAACGGTTCGGAGATGATAACTGGCAGAAGATGAGCAACAACAACCGGGGTTAGACTGCGCTTACCCCACAAGAAAAGACCGCCCAAAATCAACCCAAAGACCACGCTGAAAATGAAGCTAAACACATTAAATGCCCAGATAGTATGATAAAGGGCGAAGAGCAATGCCGATATTACAAGCTGCCCCCAGTTGGGGATGTTGATCTGGCGCAAGCCGTTCATGACGTAGCCGCGGGTGATCAGGTCTTCCAGGATGGCGCCGATGACCGCTATTAGGATGGCGGCCAATCTGAACATGCTGAGTTCGGCCAAGTTGGCGTCTGGATCGAATTGGAGAGTGGTGCTCAGAAACAGAGCTCCCCAAGCCAAACCAGCAATTACTGCCACGATGATGGCCGCTAAGCGAGTCGGCTGTCCCCAGCCCAATCTGCCCAGTTTCTCGCGATATGAACCTGACCTCATTTCGTTGAATCTGAAGATGACAGTCAGGATGATGCTAAAGCCGACGACAAAGGTGAGGAGCATGATAACAACGGCAGTTTCGATCCCAAATCGCTCGCTCAAGAAATTAGGTACCGGTCCGAAAATCGGCCCGATGAGCAACAGCAACAGGACGGCAACGATGGCCAGGTGGCGCTGGATGACACTTCTTTCTTCTACTTCCATTGCCTTCCTCCTATGTTTAACTTGAGAAGAACGGCCGAACCACCCGACCATCTTCGATGCGCCGCGAAGCTCGGCCATGACGGCACCCGGCAACTCCCTGTCGGCAGCTCGATCTGTCATGAACCCATGCTCCCGGGCAGGGCGCGCACCGCGTAGTGCCACCAATCACCGGATCAACGTGACAAATGTCAGCCGCGTCGGGCCGTTCAATGCCTCGTCGGTCTGGGTGCTACCGGTATCCGACCCGACCTACGGTGCGTATCGAGGTCGCCGACCCGCAGCACTCTCTGGTGCTGTACGGCTCACCGCGGACCGGCGCGTCCCCCACTCGTCACGACGTCACTCCTTGACTTCGGCGAACGACCATCAAGAAGTCCGCACGGGTGACCAGCCACAGAACCAGCACCACGATCCACGGGAAGACGCCGACGACGAGCGCCCACGGGCCGAGCGCTGGCGGTACGAGGAACGGCAGGGCGTTGGTCAGCGCGTGGAAGACGATCATCAAGAAGATGCTGCGGGTGCGGTTGAACAGCCACACGTACACGTAGGTGAGACCGATCATCCCAATCGTCTGGCTGAGCAGAGCGATCACGACCGTGACCACACCGGCAGCAGCCGGGGCGTCCGCCGGAACTCCGGACAGTGCGTAGATCGCGGTGAGTGGGTAGTGCCAGACCGCCCAGGCCAGTCCCAGCAGCCACACCGACCGGACCGGGCTGAACCGTTCCTGCAGCCTGGGCAGCAGGCAACCGCGCCAGCCGGGCTCTTCGCCCAGGCAGCTGGAGCAGCAGGATCGGCACGAACAGCGTGAACCGGGCGCCGGCGTCCAGCACGGGTTGTCCCAGGCTGCCGGTGATCCAGGCCAGCAGGGTGGGCAGGTACGAGATCGCGACGGCGATGATCAGCGCGACCAGGTACCAGCGCGGTGCGACTCGGGGGTTGAACGTCCAGGCCAGTCAGGTTGACGCCTTCCTTGATAGGGCCGAACCGAGGCTGGCTGCGATTCGAGCGACCGACCAGGGGGCGACATATTGACGGTGCCCAATCCGGTCTAGCCGAGTATGCCGAGCACCGGCGCGCGGGCGCCGATCACAAATGGAAGCCGGGCGGCCTGCTCAGCTGCGGATGGGTCGAGCAGAAGTGGTCGAGGCTGGCAACGCCGCGGATCCAGTCGTAGAACACCCCTTTGGCCGACAGCAGCTCCACGTCGGCGAGCTCCATTCGCCGCAGTCCCTGCGCATGTGCCTCCCCCGGCGAGAAGAGGCAGTCGCTAGCGGCCACGACCCGCTTGCCGAGCGAGGCGAGCTGTAGCGCCGAGTGGGCCACGCAGACGTCGGTCTCCAGACCCAGCACCACCACGGTCGAGCGGCCGGTCGCATCGATCGCCTGTCGGATGTGTGGATTGTCCGATGCGGCGAAGAAGTCCTTTCGGAGTATCGGGGTCGCCTCGTTCAGGTACTGCCGGACCCGTTTCTCGGTCGGCCCGTTGGCCTCGGCCTGTTCCTCGGTCACGACGACCGGGATACTCAACGCAGTCGCCGCGGCAACCAGCCAAGCCGCCCGATCGACGAAGGCCGAGTACGCATCTCGGTCGACGTCGTCGCGAGTCTTCGGGTAGAAGTTGTCTTGGATGTCGATGACGAGCAGCATCGATTCTTCGCGGGTGAGTAGCGCCATGGCGGTTCTCCTCAGATCAGCGGCCAGGGTGAGAGAGATCGAGCTCCGTGAGGAGTAGGCCTTGCTGCTGCAGCAGCAGCAGCCAAGCGGATCGCGATCAAGGACGTAAGGCGTGCGCCCCGCCTGCACCCCAAGGTTCATCTTGCGTCGTCTGGTGGATACGGATCACAGCCAGCCGTTGTCGGTTGCGATCCGGACGGCCTCGGCCCGCGAGCCGGCGCCGAGCTTGCCAATGGCCGCCGACAGGTGGTTGCGCACGGTCCCCTCGCTGAGAAAGGTCGCCTTGGCGATGGCTGCTGACGACCTGCCCCCGGCGGCCGCCGCCAGTACCTCAGTCTCCCGCTCGGTGAGCGGGGAAGGCCCGATGCTCAGGCTGTCCGCGGCCAGCGTCGGGTCGACCACTCGCAGACCCGCCGAAACCCGCCGGATGGCGTCCACCAGCCTGTCGGCCGAGGCGTCCTTCACCATGAACCCGACAGCTCCGGCCTCCATGGCGCGCCGTAGGTATCCGGGGCGGCCGAAGGTGGTCAAGACGATGACCTTCGCCGACGGTCGGGCGGCCACGATTGCCGCGGTGGCCTCGATGCCGTCCTTGCAGTCGGCCGCACCGGGCATCTGCACGTCCATCAGGACGACGTCCGGCTCGACCTCGGCGGCTCGGCGTACCGACTCCGGCGCACTGTTGGCCAGGGCGACCACCTCCAGGTCGGGCTCGGTGCGCAGCAGCGCCGCAAGCGCCTCGGCGATGATCGCCTGGTCGTCGGCGACGAGCACCCGGATCATGGCACGCTCCGAGCCGGCTGGGACGACACGGCGAGGACGGCGCGGACCGAGGTGCCGCCGCCGGGGGCGACCGTGACCTCGAGCGCGCCGCCGGCGGTGGCGACGCGTTCGCCGAGCCCGGTCAGCCCGCGGCCCGACCGGTCCGTGCCGACTCCGACGCCGTCGTCGCGCACCTCGACGGAGTGCTCGTCGACCTCGATCGCGCACCACGTCGCCTCCGCGTGCCTGACGACGTTGGTGACCGACTCGCGAACCACGTACCCGAACAGCTCGCTGACCCCTTCAGACAGTGTCGGCAGCGCGACGGGCGTACGGGCCTCGACGCCGGCCGCGAGCAGCACCGAGCGCGCGCTGGCGATCTCGGTGGCGAGCCGGATCTCGGTCAGCCCCGACGCGGTGGCGCGGACGTCGGCCAGAGCCTGGCGGGCGATCGCCTCGACGGCGGCCATCTGCTCCTTCGCTGCGGCGGGGTCCGTGTCGGCGAGGCGCGCAGCCAGCGACGACTTGATCGTGATGGCGGTCAGCGAGTGGCCGAGGATGTCGTGCAGATCGCGACTGATCCGCTCCCGCTCGGCCGCCACCGTAAGCGTTGCGACCCTGGTCTGGCTCTGCTCGAGCATGCGCGTGACCCGGCTGCTCTCCATCCCACCCGCCATCGCGAGCCCGATGCCGAGCGCGAGCGCGGCAATGAAGACCGGCATCCACAGGTGGCCGAGGAGCCCGACCAGGCTCAGCACCAGCGACCAGCCGATCAAAGCGAAGCGGGCCTGGCGCCACGGAATGAGGCTGGCCATCAAGATGGCCGGATACACGCCGAGGCCGGCGAACTCCCACCCCCACAGCAGCGCTCCGCTGAGCACGAAGGCTGTGAACCCGGCGACGTAGCACCAGCGGAACCGGAGCGGCGCGTCGGCGGTCCAGGCCGCGCCGACGTAGGCCACGGCGAACACGACCAGGTAGCCGATCCGGAGGCCGAGCCCCACAGGCCCCACCCCGTCGGCGATGCCGGGGATGGCGAAGACGAGGAAGACCAAGCCGACGACGTAGCTCCATAACAGGTTTGGCCGCACCCGATGCCAGCGGTTCGGCAGGTCGGTCGGACGGCCGGGGAGCGCCCACGGCGCGGCGTTGGGGTCGTCGCCCGGCCCGCACGGCGCGGGCCGCAGCAGGCCGCCGAGGACCGATTGGGCCATGGCACCTCCTCGCGCTCACCGCTTGCTGGTGGCGGCGGCTCGACGATAGCCGAGCGCACCGAGGACGGTCAGCACCGACGACCAGGCCAGCAGCACCCAGATCCCGCCCCACGGGAAGCCCGCGTCCGGCAGGAACGGGAAGCGGCCGAGCTCGCCCAGCCAGTACGAGGGGAGGATGTGCGCCACCGCCTGCATCGCCGGCGGCATCGCCTCGACCGGGAACCACAGGCCGCCGAGCAGCGAGAGCGCCAGGAGTAGCAAGGTGGTCACGCCCTGGACCGCCTCTGCCTTGACCCACACTCCGACGACCATGCCGAGCACCGCCAGCGGCAGGAGACCGAGCCAGAGCAGGCCGAGCGAGGCGAGCCACTGACCGGCGGTGGCGGTGACCCCGCCGACCAATGCGCCGGCGGCGAAGACGAGGAGCAATGCGGGCAGGACGAGGAGCATGATCACCGCCGCCCGCGCCCACAAGAAGACCCGCGGCGGCACGGAGGTGATCATCAGCTGGCGGAACCAGCCGGACCGACGCTCCAGCGCGAGCTGGGCGCCGCCGCTCATCGCCGCGCCGAGGCTGCCGTACGCGGCCATCGAGACCATGATCATCGCCGAGGCCAGCCCGGCGTCGGCCTCGCTGCCGTAGATGGCGGAGAAGACGAGATAGAGGGTCACCGGCATGATCACGGTGAAGATCACGAAGCTGACGTTCTTGGCAGTGAGCACCGCACTGTGCAGTGCGTAGTGGAGTGCCGGCGGGAGGCCGGCCGGCCGGATCGTCGGTCGCTGTTCGACCAGGGTGGTCATCGGGTCGCTCCTTGCGGGGTGTCGGGGAGGGCGGTGAGGGCGAGGAAGGCGTCCTCGAGCTTGGCGGCGGTGACCTCGACGTCGTGGACGCGGTCGTCGCGGAGCAGGACGCGCAGGGTGCGGTCGGAGTCGGTGCTGTGCAGGTGCCAGCGGGCGCCGACCTCCTCGACCGCGGCGACGCCGGGCAGGCCGCCGAGGCTTGCCAAGTCGAGGCCGTCGGCGGCGAGGGTGATCGTCCGCCCGGCGACGCGGGACCGGATCTGGTCA
Organism: uncultured Actinomycetota bacterium; assembly: GCA_963711015.1. Classification (GTDB taxonomy): domain Bacteria; phylum Actinomycetota; class Actinomycetes; order Propionibacteriales; family Propionibacteriaceae; genus Microlunatus. The sequence goes on along the minus strand of CAVQCQ010000005.1, from coordinate 415,084 downwards.
CCGGTGCCCTGGGCCACGACCCGGCCCGCGGCGAGCACGACGATCCGTTCGGCGACGTCGTCGGCCTCGTCGAGGTAGTGGGTAGCGAACAGCACTGTGCGCCCGGCGTCGGCGAAGTCCCGCATCGAACGCCAGAAGTTGCGGCGCGTCTCGACGTCCATCCCCACGGTGGGCTCGTCGAGGATGAGCAGGTCGGGGTCGGGCAGGAGCGCCAGGGCGTACCTCAGGCGCTGGGCCTGGCCACCGGAGAGCCGGTCGGTCCTCGTCTTGAGAAAGCCGCCGAGGTCGGCCCGCTCGACGACCTCACCGACCGCGAGCGGGTGGGCGTGCAGGCCGGCCATCAGCTCGATGACGTCGATCACCCGAGCGTCGGCGAGCAAAGCGCCGGCCTGGAGCATCGCCCCGATCCGCCCTGCACGAATGGCAGCGAGCGGGTCGAGGCCGAAGACCGCGACGGAGCCGGCGTCGGGCTTCGCCAGGCCGAGGATCGCCTCGTTGGTGGTCGACTTGCCGGCGCCGTTAGGGCCGAGGACGGCGACGATCTCACCGGGCTCGATGCGCAGGGTAATGCCGTCGACCGCCCGTACGTCACCGTAGGACTTGGACAGGTTCGTGACCTGGACGGCGGCGACGTGGTCGCTCGAGCCGGATGCCGCGCGGGTGGGCCGGGCCAGCTGGGTGGGGTGCATGTCGGGCATGTCACCAGTCTCGCGTCGGCGGCGTCGCACGACTCGGCCTTGCGTCAGGACCTGACCATGACAACTGTCACGGCGCCTGCGCCTTCCTCACGGGGCCAGCGGGCGGAGCGGGGCGGGGTAATCCTGGCCCGGGCGCAGTGTGGCCACTCACCCGCTGACTGTCGTGGCGACCCAAGGCGGGCCAGTTCAGCCGGGCATGGCGGCTGAAGTGCTGATCAGCCGGCCGAGGGTATCCAAGGCATCGGGTACCAGTCGGTAGTAGGCCCATTTGCCCCGCTGTTCGCGGGCCAGTACGCCGGCATCGACCAGGATCTTCAAGTGGTGGGACACCGTCGGCTGGGACAACCCGATGGAGCCGGTGAAGTCGCAGACGCACACCTCACTGGTCTGGGAGGAGGCGACGAGGGAGATCAGTCGTAGTCGGGCCGGGTCGGCCACGGCCTTCAAGGCTGCGGCGAGCCGTACGGCGTCGGCCTGGCTCATGGCTCGCCCGGTGACCGGCGAGCAGCAGTCTTCGAGCAGGGCCAGTGGCTCGCGGGTGGTGGCCATGAACGTCAGCCTATCCGACATATTGACAGATTTCGATGCGACGTGTCTAGAATGCATCGATGGACGTCAATCTGTTTCATGTCGGAGGGCCACCACGATGACTGACACCAGTGAATATGCGGCGACAGATCTGCTAGAGCAGGTCCGGCAGCGCTACGCAGCGGCCGCCGTCGGGGTCCGGGACAGCGCCGCCGCGGCGTCGTGTTGTCCAACGGCGGCCGAGGCCGACGCTCGTTTCGGCAGCACCATGTACGCCCAGCCGGACCGTGACGACCTGCCGGTCGCCGCGGTGGCGGCCAGTCTGGGTTGCGGCAATCCGACTGCGATCGCCGACCTCCGTCCGGGTGAACGAGTGCTCGATCTGGGCTCCGGCGGCGGGATCGACGTGCTGCTGTCGGCCAAGCGGGTCGGGTCGACCGGGTTCGTCTACGGGGTGGACATGACCGAGGAGATGTTGGACCTGGCCCGGAGCAACGCCGCTCAGGCCGGCGCCCGCAACGTCGAGTTCGTCAAGGGCACCATCGAGGACGTCCCGCTATCCGCCGGTTCGGTCGACGTAGTGATCTCCAATTGTGTGATCAACCTCAGTGTCGACAAGCCCAAGGTGCTGGCCGAGATGTTCCGGGTGCTGGCGCCGGGCGGACGGATCGGGATCTCCGATGTGGTCGCCGAGGACCACCTCAGTCCCGCCGAGCGCCGCGAGCGGGGCTCCTACGTGGGCTGCATCGCCGGCGCACTCTCGCGGCGTGAGTACCTCGAAGGCCTGGCCGCGGTCGGCTTCAATGACCTCTCCGTGCGGTTTACCCAGCAGGTCGCCGACGGCATGCACAACGCCATCATCCAGGCCACAAAGCCCGGCCCGCAGCACAGCGCTCCGGCGCCGGTCGACGAGAACTCCCTGGATGAGCTGTCAATCCGTCCGGCAATGAACGTGTGCTGCGATCACGGCACTGCTGGTGTCTGCTGCACCGCCGACGTGAAGAGCTCATGCTGCGGCACCGTGACCGGCCTGCCGCAAAGCTGCGGTTGCCGATGAACAACGGGTCACATGCCGGTTGGCTTCGCCACGCTCTGACGACTCAGCCTCCCGTGACCGCCTGCTGCCCGGTTCCCGCGGTGGCCGGTCGATGACCGGCACCGGCCAGACCGCTGATAGCTCCCCTGACATCGTCACTGCCATCAAGCCCGTAAGTCTGACCCCGTCGCTGGCCAGTCGACTGCTCGCCGAGGCGGTCGGCACCGGGCTGCTGGTTGCGGCGGTGGTCGGCTCCGGCATCGCGGCGCAACGCCTCTCACCGAACGACACCGGGTTGCAGCTGCTGGAGAACGCGATCGTCACCGGTGCTGTGCTGGCCGTGCTGATCGTGGCGCTTCAGCCGGTCTCGGCGGCGTTCAATCCAGTCGTCACCGTGCTTGAGCGGGCAACCGGGGTGATCGGCACCCAACGGGCCGCCGCGTCGATCGCCGCCCAGCTGATGGGTGGGTTTGCGGGTGCGGTGCTGGCCAATGTGATGTTTGGCAAATCGGCGGTCACCATCGCGACGACCGGACGGTCCGGTCCCGCGCTGTGGCTGGCCGAAGTGATCGCCACCGCAGGGCTGATCCTGGTGATCACCGCGCTTGTCCGCTCCGGGCGCTCGCAGCATCTGGGTCTTGCGGTCGGTGCCTACGTCAGCTCCGCCTATTGGTTCACCAGCTCTACCAGTTTCGCCAACCCGGCCGTCACGATCGCCCGGATGTTCTCCGACACCTTCGCCGGCATCGCACCTTCGTCGGTGCCGGCATTCCTGGCCGCCCAGGCGGTCGGCGGCGCGCTCGGCTACTTGCTCGCCCGCATCCTCTATCCCCGTCCCCGCTAGGAGAGAACTCCATGACCGACAGACCATCGGTGTTGTTTGTCTGTGTGCACAACGCAGGTCGGTCCCAGATGGCCGCCGGCTACCTCAGCCACCTGTCGAACGGTGCCGTCGAGGTCCGTTCCGCGGGGTCTGAACCGGCCGCCGTGATCAACCCGGTCGCCGTTGCCGCGATGGCTGAGGAAGGCATCGACATCACCGCCGAGCAGCCCAAGATCCTCACCACTGCGGCTGTCCAGGCCTCCGATGTGGTGATCACCATGGGCTGCGGCGACACGTGTCCGTACTATCCGGGCAAGCGATACGAAGACTGGGTCCTCGACGACCCCGCCGGGAAAGACCTCGACCATGTTCGTCCCATCCGCGACCAAATCCGCGGTCGCGTCGAGAAGCTGCTGAGCGATCTGCTCGCCGTGACCTGACACGCTCGTCTGCCACCCGACGAGGCAGGGCAGCAGGTCGACGGCGCTACGGTCGAAGCAGGAGGGGCCGCGATGAGTCCATCGGAGATCGACCAGGAGATGGAGCGCGCCCGCCGCACGTTCCGTGAGCTGGTCGATCACGCCTCTCCGGGCGACCTGCGCCGACCCTCGAACGGGACCCAGTGGACGAATCGGCAGCTGCTCTGGCACATGGTGTTCGGCTACGTGATCGTCCGCGCGCTCCTGCCCCTCGTCCGTACCCTGGGAAGACTGGGATGGAGTCGCCGTTTCGCCGCCGCGCTGGACGCGGCCCGCCGACCCTTTCACGTGATCAACTACTTGGGGTCCTGCGGCGGCGGCCAGCTCGTGCGACCGTCGGCCATGGCCAAGATCCTCGACCGCACCATCACCGTCCTGCAGCGGCAACTCGCAACCGCCGGCAGCGCCACCCTCGAACTGCGCATGCATTTCCCAACATCCTGGGATCCCTACTTCGCCCCCACCATGAGCGTTCTGGACCTGTTCCACTACGGCACCCAGCACTTCGACCATCACCGGCGCCAGCTGACCCTCTAGCGACAGAACCCCTCATCAACAGCCGGTCGAGCCATGGCCAGACTGGCTTGGTGGACAACACCATGACCGACCACGAGCTGGCTGAGTTCGTGCAGAGTGCCGAGGAGGCCGCGACCGCTTATCTAGAGGGGGACGTCGACGGCTACCTCGACCTCTTGCACCATGCGAACGGGTTCCGACGCCGTGAATCACCGAGCGCTGGCGGCCAAGACTGCTCCGAGCCGTTGGACCGCTCCGAGTTCGGCGTCGTAGATCTCCTGAAGGATCCCGCTCATGGTGGCGAGCACCGCGGTGGTCTCCTCCGCACTGAGCGGCGGCTCCGCAGCGTAGCGGTCGCGCAAGGTCCAGAGCTCCCGTGCCGCGGCGGCGCGGCCGGTCCGGCCGGCGTCTCCTTCGGCGACCGCGCCGGTCACCTCCGCGGTGAGCTCCCGGGCCCGGGCACACGCCGAGACACTGGTTGGCACCGCCGCCTCGGCCAGCGCATGCCACAGTTCGGCTATCTCCACCCAGCGCGCGGCTTCGTCGCCGAGCCCTGGCTCGTCGAGCAGCGCGGCCGCCTCGGTCAATCCCGTCGCGAACTCGCGCCGCAGATTGCCTCCGGTCATGCCGGCGGGCTCGACGCCCTCCCAGACGCTCAGCAGAGCTCCGAACAGTCCGGCGCCGTCGGCGAAGACCCGAGGCCAGGCCTTGGCGGGTCCCGAGGCCACCAGCATCCGCGACCACTTGCGCCAGGCGGGGACCGCGAACGAGTCTGACCGGCCGCCGAGGTAGTCGACCATGTCCTCCAAGCCCGATCGGACCGCTGTCCGCAACCGGTCGCCGGTGATCGCGGTGTCCCGGGTACGGACGGCGAGCGTGGTATTCCGGTAGCTGCCGACGCGAGCCCGCGCCCGATCGAGGTCGTCGCCCGCCACGGTCAGCGGGGCCAGGTTCCGGTCGTCCAGGTGGATCCGGCCGTCCTGCTCCGCGTACGCGATCACCGGGTGACCGCCGTGGCCGTCGAGCCAGGCGGGCAGATGCCAGTACCCGAGCAGATAACGGTCGGGCCAGACGATGACCGGCTGCCCCGCCGCAAGCTCCCGCCGCAGCTCCGCCGCTGCTCCCACCGCTCCCGACGTACGGGACCAGTCCACGTGCAGTCCGAGCCGAGTAGTCGCCGCTGACAGTCGCCGGTCGAAGTAGTGCGCGGAGTTGGTGAATCCGAGGGTCAGGATCCGGCTGTCGTCGTGCTGGAACTCCCACAGGATGTAGCCGGCGCCCAGACCGCCCATGGCGAGGAGGACCAACTCCTCCGGCAGCGGCCCTTCGGGACCGACCACACCTGCGTTGGCCAGCAGATTCGCACATGCGGCGGCGTCCGGATCGGTACCGCCCCGCAAGGTCCAGCCGGTGTCGACCACCGCCCGGGGATGATCTTGGTCTGCGCCGGCCCCGATCAGTCGGGCGCGGGCGGCGGCGTAGCGCTCGCCGGTGGTGGCCATCCGAACCCGGATGCGAGCTTTGAGGTGCTTCTGAGCTGTCACATCGAAACCTTCCGGCCGCACCGTGACGCTCGACCCCACGCTCAGAACGTCACCGCGACCGTGCTTCAGATGTGCAATCGCTGGCTGTCCTGGAGGCTCCCGAGGTCCCCTTTGCTCCCGCTCCGCCGAGCCGCGTGGAGACTCGGTCAGGGAGTTCGGCGTCAGACCCGCCGTAGACAGAAGGTTAGCGCTCGTGGTCGCCGACGGAAACCCGCCCAGGCAGCATGTCGTAGGTGACCCAGTGGGTTGCCGTGGCAACGGCGTCGTACAGCCGACGTGCCTGCGCGTTGTCCTCCGCGGTGATCCATCGGACGACCGACAAGCCCTCCGCCTCGGCGAGATCGGCGAGCGCATCAAGCAATGCTCGACCCACACCCCGCCCCCGGTACCCCGGCAGCGTGAACAGGTCGTCAAGGTACAGGCCGGTCGTGCCGGAGGACGGTCGAGCGAAGCGGCGATGGTGAGCGAGGCCGACCAGCCGGCCCTCATCGTCGGCGACCAGGGCGTTGACCTCGTGCTCGTCGTCGAGAACCCAGGACCACACGCGCTCGACCACCGCCTCATCCGGCTCCAAGCGATAGAAGGTGCGGTAGTCCCGGTAGAGGCGCGCCCACTGCTCGAAGTCCTCCGATCGACCTGCCCGGACAGTCACCATGACTACGGACCCTAGCTATCTCCGCTATCGGAGTGGCGCCCAAGCCAGGCGAAGGTTCATGGTGTCTGGGTGAACGCGGTGGCCTTCAGCACTGATGTCGTACGGCAGCCGCTGATGCGGACCGGGCAGCGACTCGAGCTGGGCGTCGTCGCCCTGCTCACGGTCGGTGTGTACATCCTGCTCTACCTGGTCCAGGTGCAGCTCGCCGAGCACGGGCTGGAGACCTCGGTCCCGTTCGTCTTCCCGCGTACGGACGTCGATCCGCAACAGGTCCGACGCATTCTCAGCGCTTACCTGCTGCTGGTGGCCATCAGCTGCCTGCTCTACACGTGGGTCCTTTTTCGGGTCTCCCGATGGCGGGGCCGGTTCATGGCGGCACTCGTGCTCGCCGTTCCGGCCCTGCTGCACCTCTTGGCGCTCCCGACCCGGCCGACCCTGTCCATGGACCCGTACTCCTACCTGGCTCACGGTTACCTCGCGGCCCACCCACCGCTGAATCCGTACGTCCAGGAGGCTTTCGCAGTAGCCGCCTACCCGTACGGCGAGTCGCTGGGGCAGTTCGGCTGGCTGCCGCTGCACCCGCAGACACCGTACGGACCGCTCTGGACCCAGCTCGAGCGGCTGGTGGTGATGATCACCGGCTCGGACGTCGAGTCCGGACAGGTGCTGATCAAGGTCCCCGTGGTGGCGGCGACCTGGGGGTCGGCGGTGGTGATCTTCGCGATCGCGCGGCGACTGGTGCCGCAGCTGCGGTGGACGGCAGTGGCGGGCTGGCTGTGGAGTCCCATCACCCTGGTCGAGTTCGGGGCAGATGGCCATATCGACGCCGTCATGATCTTCCTGGTTCTGCTCGCCTGCTATGCCGGGGTCCGGGGATGGGCCTATCTGACCACTGTGGCGTTGGGACTGGCTGTGGCCGTCAAGTACTTGCCCGCGGTCCTGGCTCCGCCCCTCCTGGCGATGTTGTGGCACCGCTCCGACTCGAAGCCCCTGCTCGTCATCAAGGTCGCGTGCGGTGGTGCCACGCTGCTTGCGCTCACCGCACTGGCGTTCGCACCGTTCTGGGTCGGAGCCGCGACATTCGCCGGCACCCGAGAGTCCGGGCGCCTGTACTCGGGGTGGAGCCCGTCGGGACTGATCCTGACGCTGGTCCGCGCGAGAGTCGCCGATCCCGCAGCGGAGCAGATCACCCAGGCGCTGCTGGTTTCGATCTTGATCATCATCGTCGTGCTCGTCTCCACCCAGGTGGCGGGCGATCGCCAGCTGGTTCGCGGTGTTGCGGTGATCGCGTGTACGAGCTTCGCTCTCCTCCCTGGTGGCTGGCCGTGGTACGCCGCCCTACCGCTCGCCCTCGTCCTGTGCCTTCCCACCTTCGGTGCCCGGATCCTCGTCGTCGTTCTGACCGCGACGACGCGTAGCATCGCCGCCTTCGGTGATCTTCAGATGCTCGGGCAGGTTCCCTATGCCGACACGACGGACCTGGACGGTCTGGTCGGTGTGACGATTCCGGGTCTGTTCTCGATCATCATGGCGCTCGTCCTCTGGTGGCGAGAGCGGCGTCCGCCTCCCTCGAGCCGCACGTGGGTCGATTCACCTGGTTCGGGTGATGCCCTCCATCGCTGAGGCGGCTAACTTCACTCGGAGCACGTCCCCGCTCATCGACAGAGCTGCGGATCAGAATTCAGGAGGAAGTCATGGCCAACCTCACGGCGTGGAAGTTCGACAGCCCGGACGGTGCTTCGCAGGCGGTCCGCACCCTCAAGGAGGCACAGGACGAGGGTCTGATCGTGATCGATGATGCCGCCATCGTGGAGTGGCCGCAGGGCCGCAAGAAGCCGAAGACCCGCCAGGTCGACGACGTGACCGGAGAGCGGGCGCTCGGCGGCGCGTTCTGGGGGTTCTTGTTCGGGATCTTCTTCTTCATGCCGCTGATCGGTGCGGCGGTCGGTGCCGGAGCCGGTGCGGTCTCGGCCAAGCTCGGCCACGTGGGGATCGATGATGAGTTCATCGACCGGGTCAAGGGTGCGGTCACCGAGGGCAGCTCGGCGTTGTTCCTGCTGTCGTCCAGTGGGGTGCCGGATCGGATCCAGCAGCGCTTCATCGGCAACAAGCCGGAGTTGATCGCCACCAACCTCAGCCCGGACCAGGAGGCCAAGCTGCGCGAGGCCTTCGGACAAGACTGACCGCCATGTCGCGATAGCTGGGGCGACTCACCGGTTTGTCATCCTTCCCCGGATCTGGTTTGGGTCTTCCCGGGTCACACCCGCATGTGTGGCAACCATCTGAACGGGTACCGACTCCCCGAGACACCTGCTCGTCGTGCGTCTGGTGTCAGACTGGTGTGCCGGATCACAGACCCGAGGAGGCTGCCGCACTTGGGAAGGACGAGTGGGATCGAGCTCGCTCAGCGCGGGCGTCGCTCGGTCCGCCCTGGTAGCGAGTAGCGACCGACGTGAGAAGTCAGTTCGAGCGGTATCGGCAGATCGCTGAGGTTCTCACCAAGCACGGCTTGGGGTTTCTGGTCGGTGTGACGGGTCTGAGCCGCTGGATCCCGTTTCACCAAGGCGTACTGGGCCACGAGCGGCGCGATCAGCCGTACACGACGCCGGAGCACTTCCGGCTAGCGCTCGAGGAACTCGGCCCCACCTTCATCAAGCTGGGCCAGCTGCTGTCCACCCGCTCCGACATCGTGCCGGCGAGCTACCTGCGCGAACTGGCGAAGCTCCAGGACGCGGCGCCGGCGGTTCCGTTGCCGACCATCTACACCTTGATCGAGCAAGAACTGGGCGCACCACCCGGCGACGTCTTCGCCAGTTTTGAGAGTGTGCCGTTGGCCTGCGCCTCCATCGGTCAGGCACACCTGGCCACCCTGCATGACGGCAGTCAGGTCGTGGTCAAGGTCCGGCGGCCGGACATCAACGCCATCATCGAAACCGATCTCGGCATCCTGCAGAGTCTCGCGAACCGGGCCAGCCGGCGATGGAGAGCGGCGGCCAACTACAACCTGCCCGGACTGGTGTCGGAGTTCGCGATGTCGATTCGCCGGGAGCTCGACTATCTGACGGAGGGCCGGAACGCCGAGCGGTTCGCCAGCAACTTCGCCGAGAGTCCCGATGTTCATGTCCCTCGCGTCTACTGGGCGACGACGACGTCTCGGGTTCTGACGCTGGAACGGATCGTCGGCATCAAGGTCGACGACGTCGATGCGCTCGTGCAAGCCCGGGTCGACCGCCGCGCCTTGGCGACGAAGGCCGCCGGCGTGGCGGTCAGCATGGTCTTCGAGCACGGCTTCTTCCATGCCGACCCGCATCCGGGGAACCTGTTCATCGAGCCGGACGGCCGAATCGGGTTGATCGACTTCGGCATGGTGGGCGAACTTGACGACAGCCTCCGTCATCAGCTCGCCGCTGTCCTGGCGGCGCTCACCGGCCACGACGTTGAGCGCCTGGCGAAGGCGCTGCTCGATCTCTCGATCGTGAAGCGGCCGACTGATCGTGAGCAGTTCCGTGCCGATCTCCTCCTCTTCATGGCCCTCTACCGAGGCCGCCGCCTGGGTGAGGTCAACGTCGCGAAGCTGGCGTCTCAGCTACTCACCTTGTTGCGCAAGCACCGACTGCAGCTCCCTCAGGAAGTGGCCTCCCTGCTGAAGTTCTTCTTGATGGTGGAAGGCATGGGAGCTCGGCTGGATCCCGACTTCAACCTGGGCGACTTCCTGGGACCGTACGCCCGTCAGCTCATGCTGGACCGGTTGTCACCAGAGGCTCTGCTTCGCCAGCTGGCGTCCTCCGGCCGCGACGCCGCCGTCCTTGCGGCCGACCTCCCTGATCGGATTCGTCGACTCTACGATCTCCTGGACGCGTCCGGGGTTGCCGTGCGCCTGGAGGCCCAGGAGCTCGAGCCGTTGGTGGGTCGGGTCGAACGGGTCGGCGACCGCCTGGTCGCGGGCATCGTCGCGGCCGCCTTCATTCGGGGGATCAGCGACTTGGCCTCCGCCGACAAGGAGCGCTGGGGTCGATGGGAGGGACCCATGATGGCGGTCGGCCTCAGCATGGCCGGCGCACTGGGCACGTATCTCGGCTGGACCGCACGACGACTCAAGCGCCGGCCTCCGCGTCGCTAAGTGTCAGCGCGGCCGCGGTGCACAGTGTTTGCGAAGCGCTGCCGTACCGGCAATCGGGGTCCTCGACGGGCCGACGTCAGTTCTTGCCAGACGTCTTCTCCGAGGTGTGCTCGACCCAGACGTCGGGTCCGGGGAAGACCAGCGTCTCGTGGCCGTTCTCGTGGCGTACCCGGTAGGGCGGCCCGCCGTCCTGTCCTCGTGCCTCGAGAACGACAGCAGTGTCTTCGGGCGCCCCGACCACCTTGCCGGGAAAGTGGAGACGATCACCAGCGACTGCCCGCATGGCTCCTCCCTTCGTCGGTGGACCTCATACCAGTCTGGCCCTTTTCGATCCCGGTCGGAAGCGCCACCGGCGTTACGGTTTCCTCCGTGATGACCTTTGCGCTGATCGGGAGCGGCTTCCGGGCGCAAGCGTTCCTCAAGGTGGCCCGTGAGCTGGGCACAGTCGGATGCGCCGGGGCGGTCGTACGCACACCCCGTCATCTGGACGTGCCGACCTTTCCCTCTCTCGATGCCTGTCTTCGCCAGGCTCGCGTCGACTTCGTGCTGGTGGCCACGCCACGATCGGTCACGCCACAACATGTCGTCGACGCGGTTGGCCGCGGGCTGCCGGTGCTGGTCGAGACACCGCCCGCCCCGGACCTGCCGGCGTTACGCGCGCTGTGGTCCGCGGTAGGTGACTCAGGACTGGTCCAGGTGGCCGAGCAGTATCTCCTGATGCCGTCGCACGCCGCCCGGGCCGCCGTGGTGGCCGCCGGCCTGATCGGTACACCCACCCAGGTGCAGGTGTCTTCCACGCAGCAGTACCACGCGGTTGCGCTGATCCGTGGTCTGCTGACCGCCGGCCGGGACACGGTCTCCGTCCGGGCCACCCGGTTCACCGCGCCACTGGTGCAGCCGTTGAGCCGGAGCGGGTGGACCGATGACGATGAGGCGTACCCGGCGACGACGACCATCGCGACGCTCGACTTCGGGCACGGACGTTCCGGGGTGTACGACTTCACCGATCAGCAGACACGCAACCAGCTGAGGTTCCGGCGACTCACGGTGCGGGGAACGGCGGGGGAGCTGCACAACGATGACGTGGTGCGGATGTGCGACCCTCGCACGCTCGTTCGGACGCCTCTGGTGCGCCGGCAGACGGGCTACGACCTCGACCTGATCGGCTACGACACCGAGCACATCTGTTTCGGCGCCGACGTGCTGTATCGCAACCCTTATCCGGGCCGGCGCTGGATGGACGACGAGATCGCCATCGCCACCCTGCTGGACCAGACGGCGGATTGGGTCCGCGGTGAGGGGCCGGAACCCTATCCGCTGGCGGAGGGCGCACAGGACCAGCAGATTGCGCTGGCCATCGAGGAATCGGCCGACAGCGACACGACGGTCACCACGTCCCGTGAGGCTTGGAGCTCGCCCTAGGCGCTGGCGCTCATTGCTTGGCCAGCCATTCGGTGTAGGCCTTCGGCTTGTCGGTCAGCACCTTGTCTGCTCCCACTGACCTTGCCTTCTCCCAGGCCTGCTCCTCATTCACAGTCCAGACAATGACGATGAGCCCGATCTCTTGCAGCTCGGATATGTAGCTCTCCGTCGCCACCTTCTGGTTGACCGCAACCGCCCACAAGTTCTCCTCAGCCAACTGACTCGCGGGAACCTCCTTGCTCACGAACAGCATGCGCGGTAGATCAGGCGCTAAATCCTCCATCTCGGCCAGCCGGCCCAGATCACTGGAGGTGACCACAGTGCGGTCACTCAGCCCGTTGTTGCGGATGACGTCGAGAAACTCCTGGTTCTGTTTCGCGGTCTGGTCCACCTTGACCTCGACATAGACCCGCGAGCGGTGGCCCGCCAGGCCTTGCATCACCGTTTCGTAGGTCGCGAGCGGATAGGACTTTCCGTCCTTGCTGAAGGAGCGGCAGTTCTCACTGAGCACCTTCCAGGTCGTCTTGGACACCTGGTAGGGCTGGTCGCAGCGCAGTCCGAGCTCAGCGTCTTCGTCGTGCACGATCACCGCTTCGTTGTCGCTGGTCCAGCGGACGTCCGTCTCAACGGCGAAGCCGTCCTCGGCTGCCGAGGTGAGCGACTCGAAGGTCTGCAACGGATACTTCTCATCACCGCCGCGGTGGGCCAGAACGTTCGAGCCGGTCGGGTCGTCGGCGGATTCCGACGGGCTCGCCGACGGACTCTCCGACGCCGTGTTCGAAGGACCAGTGGTCAACGACGACGAGATCGAGACGGATTCCGAACCGCTCGGGCCGGGCGTCGCCGTATTTTGACCGGGACCGCGCGTGAAGTACCACACCGCGACACCGGCCGCGACCAGGACGACGAGCGAGGTGACGATGGCCGCCACCATCGTTCGTCTTCGTGCTGTCGCTCGGTCGCCGCCGGAATCCGCCGGGCCGGGCAGCTGCCAGTCGTTCGTGTCCGGGCCGGTCGGGGGTCGACCTGGAGGTCCCGAAGGTGGCGTCACCGGTGGCCGCACCCGTCGGCCATCGACCTCGTTCAAGGTGTCGTTCAGCACCTTCATGAGTCGACGGGTGTCGAAGTTGACCGGGTTGATCTCGATGGCCTGACGACGCGCCAGGGCCGCCAGCCCAGGTGGCAGCTCCTGAGGCGTCGGCATCTTGGCGTTGTCGACGAGGATCGGGATGACGCGAACGTCATCGCGGTTCAGGGCGGTCTGCACCTCGAGCCGAACGAAGTCCTCCGGGTCATCGATGCGGCGTTCTCCCTTGGCGTTCTTGATCGTCAGCCACTGGGGTCCGATCAGGGCGAGCAGTACCTCGCAGGAACCGACGGCCGACTGGAGCTGTTCGACGAAGTCGTCGCCGGGGTCGATATCGTCGACATCCTTGAAGACCCGGTCGGCGCCCAACTCCGCGACCAAGACGTCGTACAGCTGTCGCGCCGGCCACGCCGTCTCCTGGCGTCGGTAGCTGATGAAGACTCGCCCCGCCTGGCCCTTCGTCACCTCACCACTTCCGCTCACCGCCGGTCTGCAGTAAGCGTAAGGGTCGGGTCGCGACCAGCCACCATCTTGTGATCACACATGCTCGCCCGCCAGGTACGCGTGGATCAGTTGGACAGTGGTGGCGCCTTCGCCGACGGCGGCGGCGACCCGTTTGACCGATCGAGATCGCACATCACCGGCGGCGAAGACTCCCGGGACGCTGGTCTCGAGAAGCATCGGCGGCCGCTTCAGCGCCCAAGCGGGCGTGGCTTCGTTGGCGGCAGCGAGCTGACCGGTGAGGATATAGCCCTGTGGGTCGCGCGCCACGGTTCCGGCCAGCCACTCGGTGTGCGGCTCGGCTCCGATGAGCACAAACAGCGCTGTCGCCGGGATGGTGGTGGTGCGTCCGGTCGTGTGGTCAACCAGGGTCAGGGCTTCCAGACCGCTCGACCCGACGCCGTCGACGATCTCTGTCCGCACCCTTACGTCAATGGCCGGACTGCCGGCGATCTCAGTGATCAGATACGTCGACATGCTGGCCGCAAGACCGCCGCCGCGTACCAGCATCGTGACCGAACGGGCGTACCGAGCGAGATGGACTGCGGCCTGGCCGGCTGAGTTGCCGCCGCCGACCACCACCACGTCGCGGCCTCGCATGGCCTGGGCCTCCGCCCTGGCGGCTCCGTAGAACACGCCGGCACCGACGCGTGCCTCCAGAGCCGGAATATCAAGTCGGCGCCAGCGTCACACCTGTCGCCAGCACGACGGCCCGTGCCGCCACGGAGCTGCCGTCGCCGGTATGGACGATTCGGTCGTCGCCCCGCACCTCGAGTTTGGCCGCGCGTTGAGCCATCACGATGTCAGCACCGAAGAGCCAGGCCTGCTCGGTGGCGCGGCCGGCCAGTTCCTCGCCGCTCACGCCATGGCGAAAGCCAAGGTAGTTACGGATGAGGGAGCTGGTGCCCGCCTGGCCCCCCGCGACCTCCGGTTCCAGCACCATGGTGTGCAGCCCTTCAGACGCGGCGTAGACGGCTGCGGCGAGTCCAGCGGGTCCGGCCCCGAGGACCATGACATCGCAGGATGGGCTCCGGGGCCGGATCGTCATCCCGAGCTCCCCGACCACATCGGCGTTGCTCGGATCGATCAGGACGTTGCCGGAGAAGAAGTGCAGAACGGGCAGCCGGCTGCCGTCCTCGCCGGCCTCGGCCAGGGCTTTGCGCCCAGCGTCACTCTCGGGTTCGAAGAACCAGTAGGGGACCGCGGCTCTGGTCAGCAGGTCCCTTACCTGGTGCGAGCGTGCGGCCGTTGAGTGACCGACGATCTTGACCGCGACGTTGTGGGCGTCTTGCGAGGTGTCCCACGCGGCGAGGAACTCGCTGATCCCGGGATAGAGGATCCGCTCGAGCGGGAACCAGGGATTGAACAAGTGGTAGTCGATCTGGCCGAGGGCCATCACCGACACGACTGGATGGCTGGACGAGTAGTCGCCGCGCTCGATCAGCATGATCCGCTTGGCCTGCGGATGCAGCCGATGGACGCGAAGCAGAAAGTCCGGCTGATGTCCCAGCCGTTCGTCGACGATGACCAGCGCAGTGGCCGCGCCGGCCGAGGCCTGATCCTGCAGCCGGCGCAGCGCGGCTGCCGTCGTTGCCGCCGTCGTCACCGTGTAGTCCGCACCGAAGCGGTGAGCGATGTCGTGGACGAGTTGCCGTCGGACGGTCTCGTCCCCAGTGACGACCAGAATCAGCGGTGTCGCACGGCCCGTCATGCTCTCACCATGTGCACACTATGTCGCGACACCGCCGACCGATGCTGGAGAAGATCATGATTGTCGTATCAGCCGCGACCGGAGAGTTCGGCCGCCTCGTCGTTGATCAACTGCTGGATCGAATGCCCGCGTCGGAGGTCGCGGTCGCGGTACGGAATGTGCACAAGGCCGCAGATCTGGCCGACCGCGGCGTACAGGTCCGGCACGGCGACTACGACCGAACCGACACGCTGCGCCAGGCATTCGACGGTGCCGACCGGTTGCTGTTCATCTCCGCACCCGATGGGAACGAGCGGCGGACGCTACAGCACCAGAACGTCGTCGACGCGGCAGGGGTCGCTGGCGTCGGCCGCCTTCTCTACACCAGCGCGCTCGGAGCCGATGTCATCGACGAAGGCGGGCTGGCCGACCACCATGCCACCGAACGTGCCGTGAGGGAGAGCGGTCTGTCGTACACGATCTTGCGGCAGCCGATCTACTCGGAGTGGTTCATTTATCCGGGTCTTCGGGAGGTGATCAGCAATGGCACGCTGACCAGTAGCACCGGCGGCCGGGGCATGAACACGGCCCTCCGAGCCGATCTCGCCGAGGCCGCCGCGAACCTGCTCACCAGTCATGATCGACTGGGCGAGGGCTACAACTTCACCGGTCGCCGCTGGACGTTCGATGAGCTGGCCCAGGTGCTCTCCGAGATTTCCGGCCGGCAGATCACGTGTCAGGAGGTCGGCGACGACGAAGGCATCATGACGATGATCGGTCCGGCCGTCCGGGAGGGCGCCTTCGAATTCCAGACCGAAGACCTCGAGCGCGTCCTCGGCCACCCCAGCACCAGCCTCAGGACTGCGGTGGCCGCGGCGCTGCGGTAGTTGTCGGGTCGTTTGCCCGCTGCAGATGGGAAATGCCTCGGCTACCCGGGACTCGCAGGGCTGTCTGGCCGCTCGAGATGGCAAATGACTCCCGGACCGGCGCCGGGGCCTCAGTGAGAGATTGTGAACTGTGAGCACGGACGCCGGAGAGATGAGCGGGCGGTTCGGCGGGAAGGTCGTCCTGATCACCGGTACCGCCGGCGGTCAGGGCCGGGCGGCAGCCCTGCTCTTCGCGGCTGAGGACGCGATCGTCGTCGGCACCGATCTCAACGCAGCCGGGGCGGCGGAGACCGTGGATCTGGTGCGCGCTGCCGGCGGCCGGATGCACAGCACGCATCCGCTCGACCTCGGCGACGAAGCCGCCGTGCAGGCCTGGATCGATGCCGCGGCCGAGGCGTACGGGGGGATCGACGTGGTCTACAACAACGCCGGCGCCACCCGGTTCTCGTCCGTCGAAGCGACCAGCTACTCCGACTGGTCCTTCGTGGTCCGCAACGAGCTCGACATCGTCTTCCTCGTCACCAAGCACGCCTGGCGACATCTGGTTGCTCGGGGCGGCGGGAGTGTCCTCCTGGTCGGATCGACCGCCGGCATCAGCGGGTCGATGACCAACACTCGCATCGCGCACACCGCGACCAAAGGCGGTGTGGTGGCGATGACCAAGCAGCTCGCGGCCGAAGGCGCGGCCCACGGCATCCGGGTCAACTGCATCAGCCCGGGCATGATCCGTACGCCGGCCACCGAAGGCGACCTGCTCGCGGCCGACCACCCGATGCGGACGATCGCCCGGGCGATCCCGCTCGGGCGGATCGGCGACCCGGAGGAGGTGGCCCGGTGCGCGCTGTTCCTGGCCTCGGACGACGCCTCGTACGTGACCGGCGCCAACCTGGTGGTGGATGGTGGGTGGTCCGCCGTCCTCCCAGGGGCGGAGGTTGTCAGCTGACGGACATCAGTCGATGGCGTGCACCGGCTCCAGCCAGGTGAGCTGCCAGACGTGGCCGTCCGGGTCGGCGAAGCTACCCGTGTGGATGGTCGGCTCCTCGTCGGCGGGGAACCAGGTCCTGCCACCCGCCGCTTCGGCCTTGGCGACCAGGTTGTCGACGGCTTCTCGACTCCCGACGCCTAGACAGTTGACGGCTGTCGTCCCTTGGGCGGGATCGCCGACCTGGCCGCCGACCAGTTCCGCGAACGCTTCCCGCGTCAGCAGCTTGACGACGATGTTCTCGTCGACGGCGAGAGTGACCGTCTGCTCGTCGGACCAGTACCGGTCGAAGGTGAACCCGACGGCCTCGTAGAAGGCTCGCGCCGTCTGGAGATCTCGCACGGGCAGGGTGACGAAGATCATGTACACGATGCCGCTCCTGTCCTCGACGTAGCGCTGACCGATCTTAGCCAGGCCGGTCCGCAGCGGAGTAGGCGACGCAGCCAGTCGATGCCGCCCGCGGCAGTCGTCTGCGAGATTCGGGCGCGTGTAGCGCCTTAGCTCATCGGCTGGCCGTCCGGCACGGGATCGGCGTGCCGGTGCACGATGCGCCACTGCCCGTCCTCGCGGCGGTACACGTGCGTGGCCCGCAAGGTGTAGGTCCGCGGTTGACCGTTGATCTTGACCTGATTGTGCTCGTAGCCAACGGTGTAGGCCAGATCTCCGCTGGCCCCGGCCGCCACCACCTCGAAGTCGTAGTCGGTCGAGTCGGAGAACCAGGACGCCACGGTGCGGAAGATCCCGCTGACCTCCGGCCAGCCGACTCCAGACACCTTGGCGCCGAACACGGTCACTGGATCGGTCTGCGACCACAGGGCGAGCCGCGGTTCGGCGTCGCCCTGATGGATCGCCGTCTCGGCCGCCACCTGCTTGGGCAGCAGCTCGGCGAGGAAGTCGTCGGTCTCGGTCTTCACGACCCACCTCCAATACAGTTAGACTTTGTTCAATAAAGTAAGGATGTATCTAATGTCGAAGGTAGTCAAGAGGTCGTACGACTCCACCCGCCGCCGGGAGCAGGCTCGCGAAAACCGGGAGCGGATCATCCAGTGTGCGCACGACCTGTTCGTCACGCAGGGATACGGGCGGACCACGATCTCTGACATCGCGCGGGCCGCCGGTATCGCCGACGAGACCGTGTACGCGGCCTTCGGCAACAAGCACACCCTGCTGCGACAGGTCTGGTACGTCAGCTTCCGCGGCGACGAGGAGGACATCCGGCTATGGGATCGGCCGGAGATCCGCGCGGTCATCGCCGACCCGGATCTGTCCAGCAGACTTCAGCGGCAGGCAGTCGTCCTCACGACAGTGTTCCGGCGCTTCACGCCACTGCTGATCATGCTGCAGGGCGCGGTGGCCAGCCAGCCGGCGGCGGCGGCCATGCTGGCCGAGTTCGACGAGCGCCGGCTGGACGCCGCGGCGAAGTACGCGCGGGCCGCCGCAGCTACGGGCCAGTTGGCGGTCAGTGAGGACGAGTGCCGCGATGTGCTGTGGGGGACTCTGGACGGCGTTCTGTGGCATCGGCTGGTGGCCCAACAGGGCTGGTCCGACGAGCGCTTCTCGGCCTGGCTCGGCCGGATGTGGATCTCGGCGCTGGTGAAGCGTTAGGGCCACGCCCGGCGCCAAAAGGCCGTGCCGTTAGCGCCCCTCGGGTCGTTGATCGAAAAGTGCAGCGAGGTTGGCCAGCGCCATCCTGGTGCCGGTCTCGTTGTCCGCGGGGCTCACGGCGTCAGGGATGCCCTCGTGGATCGTGATCACCTCGCAGCCACCGACGGCGTCGTGCAACTCGGTTCTGAAGATCATCACCCCGCCCAGTACCGGGTCCTCCGACTCGAACTCGATCTCCTCGACGACAAGCCGGTCGGGCACCAAGGTGAGAAACCTGCCGGCGTAGGTATCCGTGCGGCCCGAGGTCTTCCCCGTCTCGCCCGGGGCGTCGTAGCTGAGCGAGACCCGGAAGCGGCCACCCTCCCGCGGCTCGAAGGTGTGGACCTGTGCGGACATTCCCGCGGGAACGCGCCAGCGGGAGATGGCTTCCGGATCCAGGAGCACCGCGTACACGTCGGCCGGCGCGGCCTGCACCCGTTGCGAGGCACGCGTCGTGTACATGCCGGCAACGGTATCCGGGCAGGGTCCGCGTACAGCATGATCGTGCGGGTGAGTCGTGCGCAGGGCCGGTTGGCCGGTACCGCCGCCGTCGCGTACGCGGTGCTTGCCGGCCTGGAGAACATGGACTTCCTCACCGTGCCCGGCGCCCATGCCGATCCGGCGGAGGTCGTGGCGTACTACGCCACGGTGCCCGGGATCCTGGCGTACGCCGGACTTCTCGGACTCGGCGCGTACCTGGTGTTCGCGGCGGCGCTGTGGGCGTTGCTGCCGACCGGCGCCCGACGCCGACCGGCCGCGATCCTGATGCTGGCCGGCGGTTTCGGCGGGCCGCTGCTGGCGGCAACCGGCCTGGCACTGCGTGGCTGGTTGCTCGCTCGTCCCGGGACTCTTGATCTCCAGACGGCCGCCACGCTGCACGGCAGCTCTCTGACGCTGAGATTCGTGGCCGGCCTGTTCATCGGGCTCTTCCTGCTCGGGGTGTGGCGGGCGTTCCGATCCGCACCGGAGATCCTGCCGCGGCCGCTGCGCATCGCTGCTGGCGTCATCGGAACCTGGGTCGTGCTGGCCTCTTCGGCAGCCTTCACCTCCTCGGGACTGCTCGGCTCCCTGGCCTTCACCGGCTTCGTTGCGGATGCGGTCTGGGTCGCCGTCGTCGGCTGGTACCTGCTGGTGGGAAGATCTCCCGCGGCGTACCCGATCACGCTCTTCGGAATCGTCGCGATCGCCGCTGGGGTGAGCGGTATTGCGCTGATCGCCTTTCCCGACTACACCCGCGTGTTCTTCTCGTGGGGACTGGCACCGGCGACGGTCGCCGCCCTGATCGGCGGCTGCTACCTGGCCGCCGCGCTGACCTATGGCATCGGGCTTCGGATGCCCGCCGCTCGGACCGGCCTGCTGGTCGGCATTCTGACGTTGTCCATCCCGATTTTCGTCGTGACGATGCGTCACCTCGACGCCTTCGACTTCGTGCGGTGGCAGGCGTGGGCGTGGGTGGTGTTGTTCGCGGCCTTCCCGGTAGCGGCATTGATCGGCCTGGTGCTTCAGTTCCGACAGCCGACCGAGGTCGCGGCGGAGCCGCGGCTTGCGACCTGGCGCCGAGCCGTGGCCGGCGTGATCACCGCTGGACTGCTCGCGGTCGCGGCGGCGCTGTGGGTGGGCGGGGCCGGCCTCCTGCCCGTTCCGGCCGCGGCCTTCGGCGCCGAACTGCTCGGCTGCTGGGCGTTCTTCGTGGCCACGCTCGCCGGCTGGGTGGTCCTTCGGCCGACGATGGAGAGCCGACCGCAGCAGCTGGCGCTGCCCGCCTTCGGTGCGGCCGGTGTGCTCGGCCTGGCGCGCACATGGCCGGCCCTCGACCCTGATCCGGCCCGGCTGTGGTGGACCGTCGGCTGCCTCGCTCTGCTCATCGCCGGGTTGGCGGTTGCCCTGGGCCCCGCGTACGGCTCGCGCGTCGACGGGCCCGACGAACCGGCCTAGGTTCGAGCGGAGCAGCAGGTCGCATACTGCTGGGAAAGCCCAGCATGGAGGGAGACGGCATGACCGAACGGATCTGCGAAGTGATCATCACGGCCGACGACGAGAACTGGCTGGCCAACCTCGCCCGAGCGCTGGTCGACGAACGGCTGGTCGCGTGTGGGCAGTTGATCAGCTCGGTGTCGTCGACCTATCGCTGGGCGGGCGAGGTGCAGACCGAGCGTGAGGCCAGGGTCGCTCTGCACACGCGAGAGGCGCTGATGCCGACCTTGATCGACCGGGTGCGGGCTGAACACACCTACGAGGTGCCCTGTGTGATCGCACTGCCGGTCATGATCGGCAACCCCGACTACGTGGACTGGGTGATCACGTCCACCAGCGAACCGGGGGAGTCATCGGGGCTTGACCACGAGACGCCGTGACGGAGCCCAGGTATCGGGTGATCAGCGACAACGACTACGCCGGTGACCCCGACGGCCTGGTCCAGCTCGCGCACCATGTTCTGAGTCCCTCCGTTGAGGTGCGGGCCGTGATCGGCTCACATCTGCGTCCCCTCCCGGGCATGGATCCGGCGCTCGGCGCTCCCGAGCGGGCGGCAGCGAAGGCCCGAGAAGTCCTGCAGCTGGCTGGGCGCACCCGGGTCTGGCCGACCCGCCGCCACCCTCGCCGCTGCCGACGGAGTTCAACACCTTCCTCGACGTGACGGCGGTCCAGACGGTGCTCAACGACTCCGACATACCCCTCTGGCAGGTGCCGCGAGACGCCTATCGCCAGGTCATCGCATCCATGGCCGACCTGGAGCTGAACCTGACGTCATCCGGACCGCTGGGCGCACGCCCCTACGGCGAGCTCGAGTCGGCGAACCAGGAGCTCAACGCCTTGGGAGTTCCCACTGGTGAGACCTTCGTCCTGGGCGACAGCCCTCTTGTCCTGCTCACCGCACTGCTCACCGCCATCGAACCGGACCCGGCCTCGAGCGCGTCGGTGCAGGTACCCGCCCCCGTCGTCGGCGACGACGGCAACTACGTTCCCGGCGACAACTCCCGGCAGCCGAACCGCCGCCGGAAAGACATTCGCGTCTTCACTCGCTGGACTCCGCACTGCTGCTGCGCGACCTCTACGCCAAGGTCCGACGTCACGGAAAGCTGTCAGGCCAGGTACGCCGGTACGCCGAGGAGCCGGTCCACGGTGGTGAAGGTGTAACCGTCGGCACGGAGCCGATCGATCAGCGGTCCCACCGCCGCCACCGATCGGTCCCGGTCGCCGCCGTGTGCCTCCTGTCCGTCGTGGAAGATCAAGATCGATCCCGGCCGGGTGACCCGCGCCGCATAGTCGGTCATCCAGGTCGAAGGCGGTTGCAGCACCTCGAGCGGATGTCCGAACGTGCCCGACACCGGCTGCAGGCCGTGCTTCCGGATGCTGCCCAGCACCCACGGCCAATGACAGAGCCACGGCGGGCGGTACAGGACCGGCGCCACTCCGGCCACCGCGTGCAGCACATCCTGCCCCCGCGCGATCTCGTTCCGCTGGTCCGGCTCGCGCAAATAGCCGGTGAATGCATGCCGATAGCTGTGGTTGCCGAGCACGTGACCGGCCGCCACGACCCGGCGGGTGGTCGAGGGGAATCGCTGCGCGCAGCGCCCGACCTGGAAGAAGGTCGCCAGTACCTCACGGTCCGCCAGCACGTCGAGCAGCCGCGAGGTGTAGGGCTCGTTCGGCCCGTCGTCGAAGGTCAGAGCGACGACCTTCTCGGTCGTCAGGCCGCGGTGCGGGAACTCGCCGAAGACCTGCGAGCGTGGCCGGAAGGCGGTCCAGTACGCCGCACCGAATCCGAAGGCGCCGCCGAGGAGCGCTCGGCCGGCGACTCCGCGAAAACTCACGGCGACCAGGCGCCGGCCAGTGCGGTGACGGCCGCCGCGCCGACGCCACTGACCAGCGCGAGCGCGCCGGCGACCATGATCACGATCAGGGTGAGGGCGCCTCGCCGGCGCGGGCGGCGCCGGGTCGGGGACACGGTTCGAGAGCGGAAAGCCGGTGCCGTGCCGAGCAGTCGCCGCCCGCCCATCCGGTTCACCAGGTACGCCAGCAGGTAGTAGACGAAGAACGACACGACGATGCTGTAGAGGAGGCCCTGGTGCAGCCGGCGGGGCGAGGTGGTGACCACGTTGTGCCGGTTCCAGATCACCCGGCCGACGCGGCGCAGCCGACGGAGCAGATCCAGCTCGTCACCGCCCTGGGTGAGCTTGACGTCGTATCCCGGGAACGCACTGCGGCGTACGGCCAGATTCGTCGCCGTCACGTAGCAGACCGAGCCGGTGATGGCGAACACCCCGGCGACCAGGCCGAACACCAGCGTCGGGTACACCCGGGCCCACCAGCAGGGGTTCGCGTACCGGCAAGGTCCCGCAACGGCCACGGCGTCCGGTGTCGCCGCGAAGGTCGCGTCGAGGCTGCGCAACCAGTTCCGGGGTGGCACGGTGTCGGCATCGGTGGACACGATGATCTCGCCCGCGGCAGCCGCTGACCCTCGTTGTCGTGCGGCGCAGACCCCTCGCTCCGCCTCGTGCAGCAGCCGGACCCCGAAGGTGGCGGCAACGCTGGCCGTCTCGTCCGTGCTGTGGTTGTCCACCACGATCACTTCGTAGGGGCCGTCGAAGTCCTGGTCGCGCAGCGACTGCAGGGTTTCGCTGAGGTAGTCCGCTTCGTTGTAGGCCGGAATCACGACGGAGAAGCGCACCTGGTCCTGATGCCGGTCCATCTCTTTCCGATCCCGTGGGGGCGACGAGCAGGCAACACCCTATGGGCAGTCAGGTCGGTCCGCAGCCGTTCCTCCGGTTCGGGCCAGAATCAGGGTCAGCGCGAGCGCAGCGAGCACAGGCCCCAGCGGCGAGCTGCGATCAGATCCAGGTCTTGAACCACATCCGCGACAACCAGCTCTGGTAGGGCAGCAGCTCGTCAACCAGGATCGGATACAGGTAGGCGAAGTTGGCCGCGACCAGAGCAACGAAGGCGCCGCTGACGATGCCGGCGATCATGCGTCGATCGCCTGGCCGCGCGGCCCCGAGCAGCCGGCCGATGCACAGAGCCACCGCCATCGTGGAGAACGGGATGATCACGATCGCGTAGAAGAAGAACAAGGGCCGATCGTCGTAGGCGAACCACGGCAGCCAACCGCTGAGCACCCCGACCACCGGGACTCCGAACCGCCAGTCCCGCCCGCCGATCCACAAGATCGCCGCCGCGATCAGGGCGAAGATGGCCACCCACCACAGGGCCGGGGTGCCGATGCCGCTGATCACCCGGATGCAGTCGCCAGGACCGACGCAGCCGTCGGTGCCGGGCTTGATCCCGTTGACCGCGTCGATGCCGATCGGCCGGGCGAGCACCAGCCAGCCGGCCGGATCGGCCCGGTACGCGTGCTCGGCGTTGTTGATGAAGTCGCCGGTATGGAAGTTCCAGATGTCGTACTGGTAGTGGATGAAGGAGGCGATCGTCGCGCCGAAGATCCGCACCGAGGTGGCGTCGGGATTGCTGGCGCCCCAGTCGCGGTCGTAGCCGCCGGAGCTCGCGAACCACCCGGCCCAGCTGGCGACGTAGACGACCACGGCGACCACCACCAGGCTCACGAACGCGGGAAGGCCGTCGCGCAGAATCGCCTGGTTGGCCCGGCCTCCGGCGCCCGCGAGCCGGCGGGCGCCGACGTCCCAGGCCAGCGACAGCAGGGCGAACGCGGCCAGCAGGTAGAGCGCGTTCCACTTCGTGCCGAGGGCCAGGCCGAAGCACAGACCGGCGGCCAACCGCCAGGGGCGAACCAGCAGCGCGGGGCCGTAGCGGCCGCGCAGGTCGGGCAGACCGGTGCGATCCAGGTGTAACGCCAGCCGGTTGCGGAACCAGTCGCGGTCGGCCGCCAGACAGCTCACCGCAGCGACGACGAAGAAGGCCGTGAAGACGTCCAGCAGGGCGGTCCGGGCCATCACGAAGGCCAGGCCGTCGAAAGTGAGCAGCAAGCCGGCCAGGCCACCGATCAGCGTGGACTTGGCGACCCGGCGGACCAGCCGGATGGTGACGAAGATCAACAGTGTGCCGAAGACCAGCGACGCGGCGCGCCAGCCGAACGAGTTCATCCCGAAGATCGCCTCGCCGAAGCCGATCAGCCACTTGCCCACCGGCGGATGGACGATGAAGGCCGCCGAGTCCATCAGGCCGACGTCAGGAGTGCCGGCGATGACCTGGTCGTTGGCGTCGCCCCGCCATTCCCGCTCGTAGCCGAACTTGAGAAGGGAGTAGCCGTCCTTGGCGTAGTAGGTCTCGTCGAAGACCAGCTTGTTGGGGTAGCCGAGGTTGACCACCCGCGTCACGAACGCGATCCCGGTGATCACCAGGGTGACCACCCAGCCGATGATCTTGTCCGGAGGCATCGCGACGCGAAGCCGCTCCCGCGTGGTCGCGAGTGGGGTCGGATCCTCGACCGCCGGCGCGGCGGGCGGGTCGGCGTACGCCAGATTCCCCGGCCTGCCCTCCTCGGCGAACCCAGGGTCCACCTCGAGAACCGGGCGAGTCACCCGGCCATCCTAGGTGTCATCAAGGCCCGTCTCTGGCGCCTGTCGGTTTCCCATGTCGCATGGGAAACTGGCCGATTCCACAGGAAGTTTCCTGTGGACAGAGCCAGTTTGGTGTGTGACATCGGTGGCGGCGGGAGTATCTGCGACGCTTGCGACTGTGACCGACCGGCGCGAAACCGGGCTGCTGGTGCTGGCCGCCACCCCGATCGGCAATGCTGGCGACGCCTCGCCGCGGTTGCGGGCCGCGCTCGCGGAGGCCGATCTCATTGCGGCCGAGGACACCCGTCGGCTGCGCCGGCTGCTGGGCCGGCTCGAGGTCACCACCGGCGCCCGGATCGTCTCCTACTTCGAGGGCAACGAAGCGGCGCGCATCGGCCGAGCTGGTACGCGCCCTCGCCGACGGCGCCACGGTGCTGCTGGTCACCGACGCCGGCATGCCGTCGGTGTCCGACCCCGGCTACCGGCTGGTCGCCGCGGCGACCGAGCGCGACATCTCCGTCACCGCCATCCCCGGACCGTCGGCGGCGCTCACCGCCCTTGCCCTGTCCGGCCTGCCAGTCGACCGGTTCTGCTTCGAGGGCTTCCTGCCCCGCAAGTCGAGCCAGCGGATGCGGCGGCTGGCTGAGCTGGCCGGCGAGCCGCGCACGATGATCTTCTTCGAGGCGCCGCACCGAATGGCCGACACCCTCGCCGCGCTGGCCGAGACCTTCGGGGCGGAGCGGCGGGCGGCGGCCTGCCGTGAGCTCACCAAGACCTATGAGGAGATACGCCGGGGCACGCTGACCGACCTGCTCGCCTGGGCGAACAGCACCGAGATCCGCGGCGAGTTGACGCTCGTGGTCGCCGGAGCGAGCCCACCGGGCCCCGCCAACATGCCGGACGCGGTCGAGGCGGTGCTGGCCCTCACTCGGTCCGGCACCAGGCTCAAACCGGCCGTCGCCGAGATCGCGTCGCGGACCGGGCAGGCCAAGAACCTGCTCTACGACCAGGTGATCAAGGCGTCGCGACCCGGGTGAGAGAGTGTCGTCCGTGCCCGGAAGCGAGCGGAGCGAACGACCCCGACAACGCGAGCTGCCCGAGCGTCCTGACCCGCTGCCGGTCCCGGTGGTCGACACCCATTGCCACCTCGACGTGGCCGCCCGCTACTCCGGACTCGAGCCCGGCCAAGCCGTCCAGTGGGCCGCCGAGGCGGGCGTCACCCGGATCGTCCAGGTCGGCTGCGACGTCGAGGGCTCGCACTGGGCGGTTGAGGCCGCGACCACCTGGGAGTCCGTGGTGGCCAGCGTGGCCATCCATCCCAATGACGCGGCGCGGCTCGGCGACGCCTTGCCCGCTGCCCTGGCCACAGTCGAGGAGCTGGCCCAGCATCCGCGAGTCCGCGGGGTGGGGGAGAGCGGCCTGGACTACTACCGCACCAGGGATCCGGACGGGCACCGTCGGCAGAAGGAGTCCTTCGCCACTCACATCGGGCTGGCCACCGCATACGACAAGACGCTGGTCATCCATGATCGCGACGCCCACGCCGACATCCTTGACGTGCTGGACGCCGAGGGCCCGCCGGACCGGATCGTCATGCACTGCTTCTCCGGCGACGCCGACTTCGCGCGGGCCTGCCTGGACCGCGGGGCTTTCCTGTCCTTCGCTGGCACGGTCACGTTCACGAATGCCCCAGGTCTGCAGGACGCGTTGCGGGCCACCCCACTGGACCGGATCCTCACCGAGACTGACGCGCCCTACCTCACGCCGATGCCGTACCGAGGCCGGCCCAACGCCTCCTACCTGATCCCGCACACTGCCCGGTTCATGGCCGACGCGCGTGGCAACGACCTCGCCGAGCTCTGCCACGCCTTGGCCGACAATGCCGACGCCGCCTTCGGCGGTCCCTGGTAGGGCCGCAGTGGAGCTGAGTGAGGTGTTGCGCCGGCGGCGGATGGTTCGCGCGTACGACCCGAATCGACCGGCGTCCGCCGCAGACCTGGACGCCGTCTGCGCCGCCGCCCTCCGCGCGCCCTCGGCCGGGTTCACCCAGGCTGTCTCGCTGCTCGTCCTGAACGGTGAGACCGATCGGGACCGCTACTGGCAGCTGACCGGCGACCCTCGCGGCAGCTGGGCTCGCGGCGTACGCACGGCTCCGGCGCTGATCTTGGTCTGGACCAGCGAGCAGGCCTACCTCGACCGGTATGCCGAGCCGGACAAGGGCTGGACCGATCGCGATCCAGGCCGCTGGTCGGCCCCGTACTGGTACGTCGACGGCGGCATGGCGGCGATGGCGATGTTGCTCACCGCGGTCGACCTCGGCCTTGGTGCGTGCTTCTTCGGAATCCCCGTCCAGCGGATCGACGCCGTCCGCGCCGCGTACGCCGTCCCGGTCGACCAGCTCAGCGTCGGGGTGGTCAGCCTCGGGTACGCCGTGGCCGCACCCGCCACCGGCTCACCCACTCGCCGGCCGCGTACGCCTCCCGAAAGATTGATTCATCGCGGCTCCTGGCCTGCGAGTTGAGTCACTGTGCCTGACCCGGGGTTTGAGGATGTGCCGCGTGACCGTTATGATTCCGTGACCGTTGCCCCCAATTAAGTTGGTAGTGCTGTGCGCAAGATCTTCCCAGTCGTCTTCTCCGGGACCACTGCTCTGGCTGTCGCCGCGGCGACGGCCGGCTTCGCGGTGGCCGACAAGGAGGTGACTCTGACTCTCGACGGCCAAGGCCAACAGCTGAGCACCATGGCCACCACGGTCGGCGGCTTTCTGGAGAGCGAGGGCATCGAGATCAGCCCCCGCGATGTGGTCGCGCCGACCCCGGAGACCAAGCTCACCGACGGCTCTCAGGTTGCCGTCCGGTTCGGCCGCCGGGTGACGTTCACCATCGACGGCCAGCCGCAGACCATCTGGACCACCGCGACCTCGGTCGATCAGGCGATGGACGCCCTGATCGTCGACACCGAGGGCGCCGATATGTCCACCAGCCGGAGCGCGTCGATCCCCAGGGACGGCCTGGACATCACCATCGCGACCGCGAAGACAGTGATCATCAAGGTGGCTGGTAAGGACAAGCGGGTCACGGTGACCGGCCTCACCGTCGCCGACGCGCTGGCCGCAGCCAAGATCAAGGTCGACAGCGACGACAAGCTGAGCGCCGCCCCGACCGCCGCGCTCAAGGACGGCGCCAAGCTGCGCTACGTCCGGGTCGACGTGAAGACCAAGAAGAAGAAGAAGTCGGTGGGCTACGACACCGTGCGCAAGAAGTCGAAGACCCTGGAACGCGGCAAGACCAAAGTGGACAGCCCGGGTGTGACCGGGAGTCGCACGCTGACCTACCGGATCGTCCGGCACGACGGCAAGATCGTCAGCGTCAAGCGGATCGACAGTGATCTGACCAAGAAGCCGAAGGACCGGGTCGTCCTGGTCGGCACCAAGGAGCCGCCGAAGCCCAAGCGGGAGGAGTCCTCCGGCGGCGGTAACAACGTCTCGGGCGGGGTCTGGGACCGGCTGGCGCAGTGCGAGTCCGGCGGCAACTGGTCGATCAACACCGGCAACGGCTACTACGGCGGGGTGCAGTTCTCCCTGGGGACCTGGCGTGCGTACGGCGGCAAGGGCTACCCGCACCAGAACAGCAAGGCCCAGCAGATCGCCATCGCCAAGAAGCTACAGGCCGCCGCGGGGTGGGGTCAGTGGCCGGCCTGCTCCCGCAAGCTGGGCCTTCGCTGAGCCTGCTCGACCCCTCGGCGGTCCGTGAGCTGGCCCGACGGCTGGACCTGCGGCCCAGCAAGCAGCGCGGTCAGAACTTCGTCACCGACGCCAACACCGTGCGGCGGATCGTCGCCGCATCCGCGGTCGGGCCGGGTGATGTGGTGCTGGAGATCGGCCCTGGTCTCGGCTCGTTGACCCTCGGTCTGCTCCAGGCGGTCGATCTGGTCGTCGCGGTGGAGATCGACGAGCGGCTCGCCGCCGAGCTGCCACGGACCGTGGCGGCGCGGATGCCCGAACGTGCCGGCGCGCTGAGCGTGCTCGCGGCGGACGCGCTGCGACTGGAGACCCTGCCGGTGCCGCCTACCGCCGTCGTCGCCAACCTGCCGTACAACGTCTCGGTACCTGTCCTGTTGCACCTGCTGGCCCGCTTCGACAGCTGGTCGCGCGGGCTGGTCATGGTGCAGTCCGAGGTCGCCGACCGACTGGTCGCTCGGCCCGGCTCGAAGATCTACGGCGTGCCCTCGGTGAAGATGGCCTGGTACGCCGAGACGGCCCGGGTCGGCACGGTGCCGCCGACCGTCTTCTGGCCGGTGCCGAACGTCGACTCGGGGCTGGTCGCGATCCGCCGCCGCCCGGCGCCGGCCTCCACGGCCACCCGAGCCGAGGTGTTCGCCGTGGTCGACGCGGCGTTCGCCCAGCGGCGCAAGATGCTGCGCTCCGCGCTCTCCGGGCTGGCCGGGTCGGCCGCAGCTGCGGCGGCCGCGGTCAGCCGCGCGGGACTCGACCCGCAACAGCGCGGTGAGCAGCTGACGGTGGCGGATTTTGCCCGGATCGCTGAGGCGTTGGCCACCTTCTCCGCGCCAGCCGGCGGACCGGATCCGCGCGAGACCGCCGAAGGATAGCCTCGGGCCATGGCTTCCCCGCTGCCGCCCGGCCCGGTCGGCGTCCGCGTACGGGTTCCGGCCAAGATCAACCTGGCGTTGAAGGTTGGCCGGCCGCGGCGGGACGGCTATCACCCCCTCGCGACGGTCTACCAGGCGGTCTCTCTCTACGACGAGATCCACGCCGCCTGGGCCAATCCCGAGGAGTTCGAGGTCGCCGTCAGCGGAGAAGGGGCTGACCTGGTTCCGCAGGACGAGTCCAATCTGGCCGTTCAGGCGGCGCAGCTGCTGGCTCGGAACTTCGGCCCCTACGACTCGCTCGGCGTCTCACTGTCGATCAAGAAGTCCATCCCGGTGGCCGGCGGGCTGGCCGGCGGGTCGTCCAACGCGGCCGGTGCGCTGGTGGCCTGCTCGGTGCTCTGGGATCTCGATATCGCTCCGGAGGTGCTGCGGGCCCTGGCCGCGGAGCTGGGCAGCGACGTCCCGTTCGCGCTGATCGGCGGCACGGCGGTGGGCAGCAGTCGCGGTGAGGAGGTTGCTCCGGCGCTGGCCCGCGGCACCTATCACTGGGTCCTGGCATTCGGGCACCACGGGCTGGCGACGCCGGCGGTCTACAAGCGGTTCGACCAGCTGAACCCGCATGCGCCGACGCCTGAGGTGCCGCCCGAGCTGATGAACGCGCTGCGCAGCGGGGACGCCAAGCTGCTCGGATCGGCGCTGGTCAACGACCTGCAGCCGGCGGCGATCGACCTGCAGCCGCGGCTGCGCCAGGTGCTCGAGGCTGGACTGGAGTACGGCGCGCTCGGGGCGATGGTGTCGGGGTCCGGTCCCACCTGCGCGTTCCTGGTCGACTCGGAGTCGGCGGCGGTCGATCTTTGTGTCGCGCTGAGCGCCGACGGGGTGTGCCGGGCGGTACGCCGCGCGACCGGACCGGTGTTCGGGGCTCGGGTGATCGGCTAGGGCAGCTCGGCTTCGGAGCGCGCCGCCAGCAGTGCGCGCAGCGCCTCGATGAGCCCGGCGCGCTCGGCCTCACCCAGATCGGCCAGCATCGCCTGCTCGGCCTGAAGCAGGTCGGCCAGCGCGGCGTCGACGGCCTCCCGGCCGTCGTCGGTCAGCCGGACCAGGACACCGCGGCGATCGTCCGGGTGCTCCTCGCGGGCCACCAGATCGCGGGCACTCAGCCGGTCCACCCGATTGGTCATGGTTCCGGAGGTGACCAGCGTCTCCTGCACCAGTTGGCCCGGGGTCAGCTGATAGGGCTCGCCGGACCGACGGAGCGCGGCGAGCACGTCGAACTCCCACGACTCCAGGCCGTGGGCGCTGAACGCCGCCGCGCGGCGCCGGTCCAGATGGTGGGCCAGCCGGCTGACCCGGGACAGCACTTCCATCGGCGTCACGTCGAGGTCCGGACGTTCCCGCCGCCAGGCAGCAACGAGCCGATCGACCTCGTCGGGGGAGTACTCCGGCACAGCGGGAATCTTAGGAGGCATCGTCCGGGGATAATCAGCAAGATGAGCGTCTCGCACGGCGATCAGCTCCGCGAGGCCGAGCGCGCACTGGACCAGGCGGAATGGGACAAGGCCCGCCGCGGCTTCGAGGCGGTGCTGGAAACCTCGGAGTCCGCACCGGCGTACGAGGGGCTCGGACTGGCGCTGTGGTTCCTCGGACGGGTGGACGAGGGCATCGCCGCACGCCAGCGCGCCTTCGAGCTGTACGCCCGGGAGCGGCAGTGCAGCGACGCTGCCCGGGTGGCGGCCTGGGTCTCGCACCAGCACACGATCGCGGGCCGCGCGTCGGCCGCCCGCGGCTGGCTCGCCAGGGCCGAGCGGGTCCTGACCGAGGTCGCCCGCTGCGACGGGCACGGCTGGGTCGCGATCGAGCGCGCCCGGACCGCAGCCTCGGTCACCGACCAGATCAGCTATGCGCGTGAGGCCATGGAGATCGCCCGCGCCGAGTCCGACACTGATCTCGAGGTCTTCGCCCTCAGCGTGCTCGGGCTCGCCGAGGTCAGCGCGGGCCGGCGCGACATCGGGCTGGGCCTGCTGGAGGAGGCGATGGCCGCGGCGTCGGCCGGCCGGGTCCGCAACGTGCACACGCTGGCGTCGGCGTACTGCAACCTGATCGTGGCGTGCACCAGCGCCGGTGAGTGGGAGCGGGCGCGGGAGTGGTGCGAGCTCGTCGACGACTTCGCCCGCAGCAACGACGCGGCACCGCTGCTGGGTGCCTGCCGCACGATCCACGCCGACATGCTGATCGCGACTGGCCGGTGGCCTGATGCGGAGCGGGCGCTGGAGAGCGCCCTGGCCCTGCATGCCCGTTACGTGCCGGAGCTGGACGCGCCCACCGTCGCGACACTCGCCGAGCTGCGCATCCGGCAGGGCCGGCTTGGCGACGCGGCCAAGCTGCTGGCCGGCCGGGAGGAGCAGCCGGCCTCGCTGCGGGCGCTGGCCTTGCTGCGCATCGCCGAGGCTCAGCCTCGGGTGGCTGCCGCCTTGCTCGAGCGCGGATTGCGCGCCGCCGAAGGCGACGCGATGCAGACGATGCAGCTCCTGGCGGTGCTGGTCGACGCCCGCCTGGCTGCTGGTGACCTGGAGGCGGCCCGCGCCGCCGCGGAGGACCTCGCTGGGATCGCGGACGAGACCGGCATCCGGCTGGTACGCGCTCGCACCGAGCTGGCGGCGGCCCGGGTCGCGCTCGCCGGCCGGGAACCGGAATCGGCCGCCGAGCCGGCTCGCCGAGCACTGCTGGAGTTCAGCGGTCTGGTCATGCCACTGGACGTGGGCGAAGCTCGCCTCGAGCTCGCGCGGGCGCTGATGGCCGAGTCCCCGGATCTGGCGACCGAAGAGGTCCGGGCTGCGTACGCGACGTTCCGCGCGCTGGGCGCGGCGCGGGCGATGGACGCCGCCGGTGCACTACTGCGCGAACTCGGCGGCGCCACCGGCGGCCGTATGCAGCTGGGTGCCGAGCTGACGGCGCGCGAGCAGGAGGTGCTCGAGCTGATCGCGCTCGGGATGTCCAACGCCCGGATCGCCCGCACGCTGGTGATCAGCGAGAAGACCGCCGGCCACCACGTCAGCCGCATCCTCACCAAGCTCGGCGTACACAACCGGGCTGAGGCGGCCGCGTACGCCGCGCGCCAGGGCTAGCGCGCCTAGTGCCCCACGCTAAACCCGCGTGCCGACGGCGAGCAGGTACTCCTGCTCGAGGTAAGCCTGCTCATCGCTGCCTCGGTTCCACTCGTCACAGAAGTTGTCCAGTGCCGCGTCGAACTCGGCGGCGCGGCCGTTGCGGTCGGCGTTCGCCCGAGCGGCGATGGTCGGGCCGTAGTAGGTCTTGAAGTGCTCGCCCCAGTCCCGGGCGCGCCGGAAGGCGGTGATCTTCAACGGCTCGCGGACCAGGGTGTGGAACTCGACCCGGTCGCCGAACAGCCCGGCCAGGTGCTCCTCGCTGCCCCACAGCGGCGGCGACTGGGCGCCAGGCGGCGGGGGCGGGGCGAACTCCTTCATGGCGCGGAACAGACCCCCGATCATGCCCTCAGGCGTCCAGCTCAGCAGCCCGATGGTGCCGCCGGGCCGGCAGACCCGGACGAGCTCGTCGGCCGCGGTCTGGTGGTACGGCGCGAACATCACGCCGATGCAGGACATCACGAGCTCGTAGGAGCCGTCGTCGAACGGCAGGTCCTCCGCGTCGGCCGGAACCCACTCGATGTCGAGCCCTTCGGCTTCCGGACGACGTGAGCCGGCTTCCAGCAGGGCGGGCGTGAGGTCGGACGCGGTCACCTTCGCGCCGCGCTGTGCGGCCGGGATCGACGCGTTGCCGGTGCCGGCGGCCACGTCGAGGACGCGGAGGCCCGGAGTGATCGGGCAGGCGTCGACGAGCCGCTGGCCGACGGGCAGCAGGAACGTGTCGACCATCAGCGGGTAGTTGCCGGACGCCCACATCGCTCGGTGGCGCGTCTTCAGGTCGGGAACGGCGGGAGGAACGGTTTGAGTGGTCATGCCAGAAGGCTGCCGTCGGCTCCGGCCGCCCACATCGGGCGTTCTCCCTATCCGATGCCCATCTGGTTCAGCGGGCTTGGAGGTCGGCGTCCTGCTTCGGCATCGTGCGGGCGAGCGTGACGATCGCCACGCAGAGCAGGGCAGGAACGATCATGGCCCGTTGGATGCCGACCTGGTCGACCAGGAACCCGATCACGGCCGGCCCCATCAGGAAGGCTGCGTACCCGAAGGTGACCACCACGGCCAGCACTCGGCCGCCGCCAAGATGCCCGGCCACCGCGTACACCTGCGGAGCGATCATCCCGACGCCGAATCCGACCAGCGCCCAGCCGACCAGCAACAACGGCAGACCGGTTACGAACGAGACGGCGAGGTAGCCGACGGCGGCGCAGGCTCCGCCGAACCGCACCACCGCCCGGCGGCCGAAGCGGGAGACCAGCCGGTCACCGATCAGCCGGATGGCCACCATGGACCCACTGACCGCGACCAGGCCGAGCGAGCCCGTCGTGGAGTCGACCTGGGCAACGTCGGTGACGTGAATGGCGGACCAGTCGGTGGCCGTGCCCTCGGAGAGCCCGAAACCGAGGGCCATGATCCCGAGGATCCAGGCCGCCCGCGGGATCGCGGTGCGTACGCCGCCCACCTTGTGCTCG
The DNA here is from genome assembly GCA_963711015.1 of uncultured Actinomycetota bacterium. Lineage (GTDB taxonomy): Bacteria > Actinomycetota > Actinomycetes > Propionibacteriales > Propionibacteriaceae > Microlunatus. Next base: position 380,761 of record CAVQCQ010000005.1, on the reverse strand, counting down.
ACGACCGCCGCCACTGGCGTGATTTTGATCAAGACGCCCAGCGCGAGCGTCGCGATCACCGACAGAGTGATCAACAGGGGAGTCACGATCGAGCCGCCGGTCATCCCCAGTGCGGTGGCCAGCAGGAGCACGGTCGCCGCGCCGATGAAGTTGCCGACCGACCACATCGCGTGGAAGAAGCTCATGATCGGTCGCCGCCGGGCGGCCTCGACCTGAACCCCGATAGCGTTCATGGCCACATCGAGTGAGCCGTTGCCCAGTCCGATCAGCACGACCCCGACCAGGGCGACCTGGAACGTCGTCGCGAGGGCGGTGACCGAAGCCCCGGCGATGAGTAGGGGCAGCGCGACCAGCGTGACCGTACGCGCGCCGATCGCGTCGGCCAGCCGGCCACCGATCTGCATCGAGGCGATAGCCGCAGCCCCCGCGCAGAACAGCAGGACGGCAATCGAGTTGGCGTCGATCCCCAGCTTGTCGCGCAGCGAGGGCAGCGCGCCGGCGTAACCGCCGAGCAGCATGCCGTTCACGAGGAACAACAGCGTCACGGCGATCGTGCCGGTCCGCCCGGACAGTGGGGTCGTGGTGGTGGGAAAAGTCTGAGAGGAGGTCACGGTTCGGATGGTTCTGAATCGATTTAGAAAGTCGCTCCATGTTAACGCGGACCGGAACGGAATGGCAAAGTGGCCGGAGGGGTTTCATGACGGTCGATGCTGAGCTGTTCGGCGATGCGCTGCCCACCTATCTCACCCGGTTCATCGGACGAGAGCGTGAGTGTGCGGAGCTCTCGCTGCTGCTCGGCACACCGGGGGTCGTCACGATCTGTGGTGTCGGTGGCGCCGGCAAGACACGGCTGGCGGTCGAGGTGGCGAGGCGGTCCGCGGCCCGCAACCAACTTCAGGTGTCGTGGGTTCCGCTGGCCACCACGGTCGACTTCGATGGTGTCATTGGGGGCGGTGGCGCTGGGACTCGGCCTCAACGGGGTAGCGCACACCGAGCAGCTCGGCGCAGCGATCGGGTCGGAGCGGGTTCTCCTGGTGTTGGACAACTGCGAACACGTGTCAGGGTCCGGCGCGCAGGCGGCCGGGCTGTGCCACTGGCGGCGGGCGCCCCGTTGCTGGTCGACGTAGAGGGCGGCTCGCGGAATCGGCTGTACGGGCTCGCGCAGGGCGACTGGCCGTACGAGGGTCAGGAGGGCAAGGAAGGCTTCCCGGCGGCGCCGAACACGGGCTTCCTGATGGTTGCCGATGGCCGTGGTCAGTTCCGGAGCCTGGTGTCCGGCCTCGACCGACCGACGACGTTCGAGCTCATCGGAGAAACAGCCTTCGTCGTCACCATCAGCGACAAGGTGCTCCGGATCACCGGTCTCGATCGCCGCTGACCCACCTCGTTTTCGCCCCCTCCCCCCTCGGTACCCCCGTGCAGGATCGAACGCTGCGTCCGTTCCTCGCGCTGCACGCCGGAAGCTTCCGGCGTGCAGCGCGAGGATCCGGCGCGCAGTGAGACCCCGGCGCGTCACTGGTGGTCGGCTCCTGAGCGTCGATACAGTCGCGCCGTGACAGGACAGCGTTGGGCGGCCGTGCTGATCCTCCTGGTCCTGGGCATCTTCAGCCTGCCGGTGACGGCGTACTTCTTCGACGATCAGGGGAGCGAGAACTGGATTCTCCCGATTGCCGCCGTCGTGATGGCCGGCCTCGGCGCCGTCGTGGGATCGCTGCTGCCCGGGCTCGCCGGCACGGGTGCCTCCCGGCGCAAGGGTGCGCTGATCGGGGCGGCCGTCGGCATCGGCGCGCTCGCCGTCGGCGTCGTGGTGTTCTTCCTGCTGCTCAGCGGCTTCCGCGGGGCCTGACGGACCACGGGAGATCTCTACCCTTGGCCGCATGCCGCTGACCGCGCGATACGCCACCACCTGCGGAGTGTGCGGCGGACGCATCTCCCCCGGCGAGGAGATCACCGACACGGGCGCTGCGGCCTCCCGCCGCTGGGCCCACGTCAGCTGTCCTCCGGGATTGTTCGACCTGACCAGCGAGGCTCAACCACCGATCACGGACGAACCCGTCGCCGCCCTCGAGGTGTGGACCGACGGCGCCTGCTCGGGCAATCCTGGACCGGGCGGCTGGGCGTGGGCGACCAAAGACGGCCGGCAGGACTCCGGCGGGTCGCCGCGCACCACGAACCAGCGGATGGAGATCCAGGCCGCGTTGGAGGCCGTACGCGCCCTGGACGGCCCGCTGGTGGTGGTCAGTGACTCCACCTACGTGGTCAACTGCTTCCGCGACCGGTGGTGGCAGGGCTGGCTGTCCCGAGGCTGGTTGACCAGCGCCAAGAAGCCGGTGGCCAACCGCGATCTCTGGGAGCCGTTGGTGACCGAGGTCCGGAGCCGGGGCACCGTCACCTTCCGCTGGGTCAAAGGCCATTCCGGCGACCCGATGAACGACTTCGTCGACCTGCTGGCGGTCGCGGCGGCGCAGACCCAGCGCTGAGGATGAAGTCCTAAAGCAGGCCGGGCGTCACCAGCCCTGGCTTGGTCTCCAGATGGCGCAGACCGTTCCAGGCGAGATTGACCAGGTGGGCCGCCACCTCAGGCTTCTTCGGCTTGCGCGTGCTCAGCCACCACTGGCCGGTCATCGCCGTCATGCCCACCAGCATCTGGGAGTACATGGGCACCGACCTGGCGTCGAGGCCTGCCTTCTTGAACTCCGGGGTCAGCACCTCGGCGACCTGGGAGGCGATGTCGTTCAGCAGGGTGGCGAACGAGCCGGAGGTGCTGCCGACCGAGGAGTCCCGGGCCAGGATCCGGAAGCCCTCGGTGTGGGTTTCGATGTAGTCAAGGAACGCCAGCGCTGTCTGCTCCACCAGCTCGCGCTTCCGTCCGGAGGTGAGTGCGCCACGGATGCCGTCGAGCAGGGCGCGGACCTCGCGGTCGACAACCACGGCGTACAGGCCCTCCTTGCCGCCGAAATGCTCGTAGACCACTGGCTTGCTGACTTGGGCCCGAGTCGCGATCTCTTCCACCGAGGTGCCCTCGAAGCCGCGGTCGGCGAAAAGGGAGCGCGCCACCGCGATCAGTTGCTCACGTCGCTCGGCCCCCGTCATCCGCACCCGGTCCGACCGACGGGCCCGGGCCGGTACGTGTGGGCCGACCTCCCGTGCTGTTGCCATGGGCTTCAGTGTGATCGGTCCACTAGACCTCTGGCCACCGCCCCCGCCGGAAACCGGTTCTGAACCCGGCTGCGTCGGGGCGCGACGATGCGTACTGTTAGCACTGGCCAACCCCCGGGTCGGTCACGTTCCCCGGTTGGTCTGCCGGCAGGGCCCGCCTGACTTTGAATCAGGACTAGCGACGTAGGTTCGACTCCTACCCGGGGAGCGAAGCCAAGCCCGCATTCGACACGTAGGGAGCCTGCGGTTGACCCTCCCCTCCGAAACTGGCGCGCGCCCGGTCGCTGCCGTCGTCATCCTGGCAGCGGGCGAGGGCAAGCGGATGAAGTCCTCGCGATCCAAGCTGCTGCACGAGGTCGCCGGGCATTCGCTGCTCAGCTATGCCGTGACCGCGGCGACCACGATCCAGCCTGAGCGGGTGGTGGTGGTGGTCGGCCACCTGCGTGACCAGGTCGAGGCCCATCTGGCGGAGATCGCCCCGCACGTCACGACCGCGGTCCAGGAAGAACAGCGCGGCACCGGGCACGCGGTCCAGGTCGCCTTGGACGCGCTCGGCGATCTCGACGGTGAGGTGATCGTCACCTACGGCGACGTGCCGATGCTGACGGGGGAGACCCTGGCCGGGCTGCTGGCCGAACACCGCAACCGGCAGGCCGCGGTCACCGTGCTCACCGCCCAGGTGCCGGACCCGACCGGATACGGGCGGATCTTGCGCGATGCAGACGACCTGGTCGAGGCAATCGTCGAGCATCGCGACGCCGACGACGACCAGCGGATGATCACCGAGATCAACTCTGGCATCTACGTCTTCGACGCGAAGACCCTGCAGGAGGGACTGGCCGACCTGACGCCGGCCAACGATCAGGATGAGCTGTATCTGACCGACGTGCTCGGCCTGGCCCGCCGGGCCGGCCGGACGGTCAGCGCCATGATCACCGGCGACCTGTGGCAGACCGAGGGGGTCAACGACCGAGTCCAGCTGTCGGCGATGAACGCCGAGATGAATCGCCGGATCCTGCTGGGATGGATGCGGCGCGGAGTCACTGTGGTCGACCCGGCGACGACCTGGGTGCACGCCTCGGTCGACCTGGCGCCTGACGTGACGCTGCTGCCCGGCACCTCGCTGGAGGGCGCGACATCGGTCGCCGCGGGGGCGACCATCGGTCCCGACACCACGCTGCGCGACGTCGAAGTGGGGGAGGGGGCCACGGTGGTCCGCACCCACGGATCACTGACGGTGATCGGCGCCGGAGCCAGCGTCGGTCCGTACGCGTACCTCCGGCCCGGCACGACGCTCGGAGAGGGCGGCAAGATCGGCACCTTCGTCGAGACCAAGAACGCCCAGATCGGGGCCGGGGCCAAGGTGCCGCACCTGACGTACGCGGGGGACACCCAGATCGGCGACGGTGCCAATATCGGGGCCGGGACGATCTTCGCCAACTACGACGGCGTGACCAAGACCGCCAGCTCCGTCGGCCGGCATTCCTTCGTGGGCAGCGACTCGGTGCTCGTGCACCCGGTCACCGTCGCCGACGGCGCGTACGTGGCGGCCGGCTCCACGATCACGTCCGACGTGGGGCCCGGAGAGCTGGCGGTGAGCCGCGGCCGGCAGCGCAATGTTCCGGGTTGGGTGGCTCGCAAGCGCGCGGGTACGCGTACGGCCCAGGCCGCCGAGGCGGCGCTCGACACGCAGGAAGGCTGAGACCGTGACCGGTGTCAAGCGGCCCAACAACAAGCACATGATGCTGTTCGCGGGCCGGGCGTATCCCGACCTGGCCGCGGAGATCGCCGATCTGATGAACGTGGAGATCGTGCCGACCCGGGCGATCTCGTACGCCAACTCCGAGATCTACGTCCGGTTCGAGGAGTCGGTGCGTGGCTCCGACGCGTTCGTCATCCAGAGCCACGCGGCCCCGGTGAACGAGTGGATCATGGAGCAGTTGATCATGGTCGACGCGCTGAAGAGGGCATCGGCCAAGCGGATCACCGTGGTTGCGCCGTTCTACCCGTACGCCCGGCAGGACAAGAAGCACCTGGGCCGCGAGCCGATCTCCGCTCGGCTGGTCGCCGACCTGTTCCGGGTCGCCGGTGCGAACCGCTTGATGTCGGTCGACCTGCACGCCGCGCAGATCCAGGGCTTCTTCGACGGACCGGTGGACCACCTGTGGGCGCTGCCGGTGCTGTCGGACCACCTCACGTCGAAGTACGAGACCTCGGAGATGACGGTCGTCTCACCTGACGCCGGCCGGGTCCGGCTGGCCGACATGTGGAGCGACCGGCTCAACTGCCGGCTGGCGATCATCCACAAGCGGCGCGATCCCGACGTCGCCAACCGGGTGGCCGTGCACGAGGTGGTCGGTGAGGTGTCGGGCCGGGTCTGCCTGCTGGTCGACGACATGATCGACACGGCCGGCACCATCTGCCAGGCCGCCGAGGCGCTCATGGCCCGCGGCGCCAAGTCCGTGATCGCGGCCGCCACCCACCCGGTGCTGTCCGGCCCGGCGGTCGAGCGGCTCAAGGCCACCGCGTTCGAGGAGATCATCGTGACCAACACGCTGCCCATTCCGCCCGAGCGCCGCTTCGAGTCGCTGACCGTGCTGTCCATTGCACCGCTGATCGCGCGCGCAATCCGTGAGGTCTTCGAGGACGGGTCAGTAACGAGCCTCTTCAACGGCCAGGGCTAGGCAGCCAAAGCAGAGATGCGGCAGCTTTCTGCTGTCGTCCGGGCCGGCAAACAGCAGAAAGCTGCCGCACATTGTGGTCGGAGCCTCAGATCGAGTCGTCCTCTGGGGTGCCCGGCCAGCAGAGCGAAGTCCCGTCCAGCGGCTAGTGGCAGGTGCGGAGGTGGACCCGCAGGGTGCCGTCGGTCGCGCGCCCGATGCCGATCCAGCCGTCTTGCTCAAGCGAGATGTCAGAATCGGTCCCCAGTTGAGACAGCGGCTGACCGCTCAGGCGTAATAGTCATGACCGAGTCGAAACTAGGGACCGATTCTGGGCATTCGCCCAGTACACGAGCCGGCTCCGGAAAGGTCCTGATCCCGGCTGGCAACCATTGGGGATGTCGGCTAGGGTTGAGCGGTTGCCTCGGCGAGGGTCGAAGACCGTGATCGACTAGGTTGTCTGATCGAGTCGCTCCTCGTTGAGCCTGCAACCACATACACAGACCAGGAAGTTCGAGGAGTTCGTTCGTGCCCGAGGTAAAGCTCACTGCCGAATTGCGTACGGAGTTCGGCAAGGGTGCTGCCCGCCGGATCCGCCGTGCCCACAAGGTGCCCGCCGTCCTGTACGGCCACGGCACCGACCCGATCCACATCTCCCTGCCCGGGCACGAGACCCTGCTGGCCCTGCGGACAGCCAACGCACTGCTGGCGATCGACGTCAACGGCACATCGCAGCTCGCACTGCCGAAGCAGGTGCAGCGCGACCCGATCAAGCACACCATCGAGCACGTCGACCTGGTCATCGTCCGACATGGCGAGAAGGTCACGGTCGACGTCCTGATCGTGATCGAGGGCGAGGCGGGCGACGACACCCTCGTCGTGGTCGACCGCAACAGCGTCCCGATCGAGGCCGAGGCGACCCACATCCCTGAGCGGATCGTGGTCTCGGTGGAGGATCTGCCCCCCGGCACCCAGATTCTGGCCTCCGACCTGAAGCTGCCCGAGGGCTCGACGCTGGCCGTTGACCCGGACACCTTGATCGTGAACATCACCAACGCCCCGAGCGCCGAGGCGCTCGAGGCCGAGCTGGCCGAGGCGGAGGCCGAGGCCGGCATCGAGCCGACCCTGGCCGAGCCGGGTGCCGAGGAATCCGCGGCCGCCGAGCAACCAGAGCCCGAGCCCGCCAACGCCTGACCCTGACCAGGACAGCGCCATGGCGTCCTGGCTCGTGGTCGGGCTGGGCAACCCCGGTCCGTCCTACGTCGGGCACCGGCACAACGTCGGCTACCTCGTGGTCGACGATCTCGCCCGGCGCACCGGTCGCGCCTTCTCGCCGGTCAAAGGCGTACGCGCCGAGCTAGCCGATACCCGCCTCGGTCCGCCGGGGTCCGACGGTCCCCGGCTGCTCCTGATGAAGGGCCGCACCTTCATGAACGAGAGCGGCGGTCCGGTGGCGAACCTGCTCAGCTACTACAAGCTCCCGGGCACCCAGCTGGTCGCCATCCACGACGAGCTGGACATCGAACCGGGGCAGATCCGGGTCAAGTTCGGTGGTGGTGACAACGGCCACAACGGCCTGAAATCCATCCGACGTTCGCTCGGCCACGGGGACTTCTACCGGGTACGCGTGGGCGTCGGCCGTCCGCCCGGCCGTCAGGACCCGGCCGACTTCCTGCTCAGCAACTTCCCGGCGGCCACCCGTGAAGAGGTCGCGATCGAGGTGGCCCGGGCCGCCGACGCGGTCGAGTCGCTGGTCACCGTCGGACTCGAGCGCACTCAGAACGTCTTCAACTCCTGACCGTTCAGGCCCGGCTCGGCATACGGTGGTGCTGTGCAGCCTGCCGAGGCACGCGGAGGGTCGCCGGACGCTGCGGGCCGGACCCGGATCGGCGACGCCGAACGGGACGAGACCGTCGCTGCGTTGGCCGAGCATTACGTGGCGGGCCGGCTGGATCTGCCGGAGTTCGAGGAGCGCACGGCCGCCGCTCTCGCCGCCAAGACCCGTACGGATCTGAACACGACTCTTGTCGACCTGCCAACCGCCGCGGCCTCCATCACGCAGCCCAGACCGCCCCGGCGGCGGCGCAGACTGCGCCTGGCCATCGCCGCCGCCGCGGTCAGCCTGGCGGTCGGCGGCACCCTCACCGGCGTCGACAGCGGCTCGCGCACGCCGGAGGCCGTCCCGGTCTGTCCGCCCGAGGCGGCTCTGGGCCCCGAGGAGATCGTGTGCCTGGAGCAGCAGGATCCGCCCTAGGGCGGGCGAGTACATTCGCTCGGTGACCCTTTCGGGACTCGTCGACCTCTTCTGCACCGAACCCACCCTCAGCCGGACGATCACCGACCTCCAGACTCGGCCCATCCCAGCGCTGGACCTCACCTCACCGGCACCGATGCGGCCGCTGATCGCTGCCGCCCTGGCGGCGAACGTCGACCGGGGTGGCGCCGACGTGCCTGTGCTCCTGGTCACCTCCACCTATCGCGAAGCCGAGGACCTGACCGAGTCGTTGCAGTCACTGCTCGATCCCGACCAGGTCGCCTACTACCCGGCGTGGGAGACGCTGCCGCACGAACGGCTGAGTCCGCGCTCCGACACCGTCGGCCGTCGTCTCGCGGTGCTGCGCAGGATCGTCGGCAACGACGAGCTCCCGCCGCCGACGGTGATCGTGGCACCGGTCCGAAGCCTGCTGCAGCCGCAGGTCAAGGGCCTCGGCAACCTGAAGCCGGTCCGGCTGGCCGTCGGGGTGGACATCGACCTCTCCGACCTTGCGACCGCGCTGGTCGCGGCGGCGTACGTTCGGGTCGACATGGTCGAACGGCGCGGTGAGTTCGCCGTTCGGGGCGGCATCGTCGACGTGTTCCCACCGACCGAGGAGCACCCGGTTCGGGTCGACTTCTTCGGCGACACCGTCGAAGAGATCCACTACTTCTCCGTCGCCGACCAGCGCTCCAGCGAGTTCGCGGTCACCGAGGTGGTCGCCTCGCCGTGCCGCGAGCTGCTGCTCACCGACGACGTCCGCCGCCGGGCGTTCGACTTGACCTCGCAGCACCCTGAGCTGATCGACATGCTGGACCGGATCGCTCAGGGTCACGCCGTCGACGGGATGGAGGCGCTCGCCCCGGCTCTGGTCGACGGCATGGAGCTGCTGGTCGACCTGCTGCCCGCGAACACCCATGTCCTGGTCTGCGATCCGGAGCTGGTCCGCGGCCGGGCGATCGAGCTGGTCAAGACCAGCGAGGAGTTCCTCCGCGCGTCCTGGGCGGCCGCCGCCGGCGGCGGACAGGCGCCGATCGATCTGGGCGCCTCGTCATACCAGCCACTCGCCGACGTCCGCGCCGCCGCGCTGGCCCGCGGGCTCGCCTGGTGGACGTTGTCGCCCTTCACTGCCGGGCCGGTGGATGGCCCTTCGACAGGCTCAGGGCACATTGTCCGCACAGAGGACGGCGAGATCATCGACCTCAGCGCGCACGTGAGCGCCGCCGGCGTCGAGTCCCGGATCATCGAGGGTCAGATCGGCGAGACCTACCGCGGCGACACCGAGTCGGCGGTCAATGACATCGCGAAGCGGATTCGCGACGGCTGGCGGGTGGTCCTGGTGGCGGAGGGCAAGGGCACCGGCGAGCGGCTGGCCGAAGTGCTCACCGAGCGCGAGCTGCCAGTCCGGTCGCTCACGGCCCTGACCGACATCCCGGAGGCCGGCATCGGCAGCATCGTCACCGGTGAACTGACCCACGGCTTCGTCGCCGAACCGATCAAGCTCGCCGTCTTCACCGCCGCCGACCTGTCCGGTCAGCGTGCGCCCGACAAGGCGAGCCGCAAGATGCCGGCGCGGCGCAAGAATCAGATCGACCCGCTCGAGCTCACTCCTGGCGACCCCGTCGTGCACGCGGCCCACGGAGTCGGCCGCTACGTCGAGATGGTGCAGCGGACCGTCGCCGGAGCGACCCGCGAGTACCTGGTGATCGAGTACGCGCCGTCCAAGCGCGGACAGCCCGGCGACCGGCTCTACGTGCCCATGGACTCTCTCGACCAGGTGACCCGCTACGTCGGTGGCGAGAGCCCCACCCTTGACCGGATGGGCGGCGCCGACTGGGTCAAGCGCAAGGGCCGGGCGCGCCGGGCGGTCCGCGAGATCGCCGCCGAGCTGATCAAGCTGTACGCCGCCCGCCAGGCCACCCGCGGCCACGCCTTCGCGACCGACACCACCTGGCAGCGCGAGCTGGAGGACGCCTTCAACTTCGTCGAGACGCCCGACCAGCTGGCCGCGGTCGAGGAGGTCAAGCAGGACATGGAGCAGGTGGTCCCGATGGACCGGCTGATCTGCGGCGACGTCGGCTACGGCAAGACCGAGATCGCGGTACGCGCCGCCTTCAAGGCGGTCATGGACGGCAAGCAGGTGGCGATCCTGGTGCCCACGACGCTGCTGGTCCAGCAGCACCACGCCACCTTCGCCGACCGGTACGCGGGCTTCCCGATCACCGTCGCTCCGCTCAGCCGGTTCCAGTCCGACGCCGAGGCACGGGCGACCATCGAGGGTCTGGCCGACGGCCGGGTCGACGTCGTGGTCGGCACCCACCGCCTGCTGTCGAAGGAGGTCGCCTTCAAAGACCTCGGGCTGGTGATCATCGACGAGGAGCAGCGTTTCGGCGTCGAGCACAAGGAGCAGCTGAAGCGGCTGCGGACCGCCGTCGACGTGCTGGCCATGTCCGCGACGCCCATCCCGCGCACGCTGGAGATGGCGATCACCGGGATCCGGGAGATGAGCACCATCGCCACCCCGCCCGAGGAGCGGCATCCGGTGCTGACCTTTGCGGGTGCGTACGACGAGAGCCAGGTGACCGCGGCGATCCGGCGCGAGCTGCTGCGTGAGGGTCAGGTGTTCTACGTGCACAACCGCACGGCAAGCATCGACAAGGTCGCCCGACGGATCGCCGAGCTGGTGCCCGAGGCCCGGGTCGCCACCGCGCACGGCCAGATGGGCGAACAGCGGCTGGAGCAGGTCATGATCGACTTCTGGGAGCGGCGGACGGACGTGCTGGTCTGCACCACCATCGTCGAGGCCGGGCTGGACATCGCCAGCGCCAACACGCTGCTGATCGAGCGTGCCGACCTGATGGGGCTGTCCCAGCTGCACCAGCTGCGCGGCCGGGTCGGGCGTAGCCGGGAGCGCGGATACGCCTACTTCTTCTACCCTCCGGACCGACCGCTGACCGAGACCGCGCATGACCGGCTGGCCACGATCGCCGCCCACAGCGACCTGGGCGCGGGAATGGCCGTGGCCATGAAGGACCTGGAGATCCGCGGGGCCGGCAACCTGCTGGGCGGCGAGCAGTCCGGACACATCGCGGATGTCGGGTTCGACCTCTACATCCGGCTGGTGGGCGAGGCGGTCGCGGAGTACCGCGGCCAGGACGCCGAGCCCGAGCCCGAGGTGCGGATCGAGCTGCCGATCGACGCCCACCTGCCGACCGACTACGTCGAGTCCGAGCGGCTGCGGCTGGAGATGTACAAGCGGCTGGCCGAGGTCCGGGCCGAAGCCGACGTGAAGGCGATCGAGGCCGAGCTGCACGACCGCTACGGGACTCCGCCGGAGGTCGTCGACAACCTGCTCGCCGTGGCCCGGTTCCGGCTGCTGGCGCGTACGGCGGGGCTGACCGAGATCGTCACCCAGGGCACGTTCATCCGGTTCGGACCGGTCAGCCTGCCCGAGTCCCGGGCACTGCGACTGCGCCGGCTGCACCCGCGCAGTGTGGTCAAGGAGGCGGCCGGTCACATCCTGGTGCCCAGACCGAGGACCGCTTGCCGCCCCCTCGAATGAGAGCGCGACGATCGGCGGCCCGCCGGTCAAGGACCAGGCCTTGTTGCGGTGGGCGTCGAGTGTGATCACCGACATCGTGCTGGGCGGCTCGGCTGGATCGGTGTCGTAGGATCGCCGACGGAATGGACAGCGTGAGCAGGACCCGCCGCGTCCGGGCAGCGGTCATCGGGGTCGTCGCCGTACTGGCGCTGGCGGCCGGCTGTGCCAACGCCGAGCCCGGAGTGGTCGCGTACATCGGCCCCACCGAGATCACCGAGGACCAGCTCGATGACTCGGTGGAAGCCATCTCCGAGACGCTGGAGGCGGGTCAGACGGTGTCTCGCGAGGCGGTGGTCAACGCACTCATCCACGGCGCCCTCGCCGAACAGATCGCGGCGGCGAACCAGATCACCGTGAGCGATGCCGAGCGGGACCAGACGATCAAGAACACCGAGCTGGCCCCGCTGCTCGACGTGCCGGCGGCTCGGCCGATCGCGTACGACGTGGCCGACCAGCAGATCGTCGCCGAGAAGCTCGGCGCCGAGGCCTACCTCAAGGCGGTGAGCGAGCGTCCGGTCACCCTGAACCCCCGGTTCGGGGTGCTGGATTCCACCCGCAAGCTGATCATCCCGGATCAGTCCGGCTCTCTCGCCAAGCCCGCATCGCCCACCCCGGAGCCGAACCCCTGAGCGAGCCGGCGGGTGGCGAGCTGACGTCCCGGCTGCCGGAGCTGGAGCGGCTCGTCGCGGTGATGAGCCGGCTGCGCCGGGAATGCCCGTGGGACGCCCAGCAGACCCACCGGTCGCTGGTGGAGTACCTGATCGAGGAGACCGCGGAGACCGTGGAGGCGATCGAGGCCGGTGACTCCGACCATCTCCGGGAGGAGCTGGGCGACCTGTTGCTCCAGGTGATCTTCCACGCCGAGATCGCGAGGGTCGAGGATCCCGGCTTCGATGTCGAGGACGTGGCCCGGGGGATCGCCGACAAGCTGATCGCGCGGCATCCGTACGTGTTCGCCACGGCCGAGGTGCCGGCCGATCTCTACTCCACCTGGGAGCAGCGCAAGGCCGCCGAAAAGGGGCGGACCTCGGTGCTGCAGGGGATCCCGGAGCAGCTGTCGGCGCTGTCGCGGGCGACCAAGATCATCAGCCGGAGTCGGTTGCGTGGCGTGCCGGTGACGCTGCCCGACCAGGCGGTGACGGCCGAGGAGGTGGGCGACGGGCTGCTCAGCCTCGCCGCTCGTGCGCAGGCCTGTGGGATCGACCCCGACCAGGCGCTCCGCGACGCGATCCGCGTCCTGGAGCGCCGAGTGGTCGAGGCCGAGTCTGCCGCTCGCTGACGAACGTCAGGAGCTCAGCCGCTGGGCGATCCGGATGTGGTTGCCGAACGGGTCCCGGAAGCCGAAGTCGATGCCGTAGTCCTGTTTGGTCGGCTCCTCGCCGAGCTCGACGCCCTTGGCCTTGAGGTCGGCATGGGTGGCGTACGCGTCGTCGGTCCAGAAGAACAGGTGGCCGCCGGCGGCACCCTTCGAGACCATCTCGCGTACGGAGTCGGTGGTGGCGGGGTCGTACCGCGGCGGTCCCGGCCGCTCGAGGAAGATCTGCCGGTTGTCGCCGGGCACCATAACGGTGAGCCAGCGCATGGCGCCGAAGTCGACATCGTCCGACACCTCCAAGCCGAGCTTGCCGACGTAGAAGTCGAGGGCCTGGTCCTGGTCGAGGACGAAGAGCTGGGAGATGCCCAATGAGGTGATCATGACTCCGACGCTAGTGGTCACGACCGATGGGTGCTTCTCCGAAACTGCTACATGTGCGCGCAGGGCGCAGGGTGCTCGCTCGGCCGGCTCCAGGCCATCGCGAAGCAGCTCGGCACCGGAGACAGCGGACCGCGCCTGCGGTAGGCGGAGGGCGATTCGCCGACGATCTCTGAGAAGGTGCGGCTGAACGTCCCGAGGCTGGTGAAGCCCGTCTCCAGGCAGATGTCGGTGACACTGCGGTCGCCGGACCGGAGCAGGAACATCGCCCGCTCCACCCGCCGCCGCTGCAGGTAGCGATGCGGGGTCTCGCCGAAGGTGGCCCGGAAGCTGCGGATGAAATGGGCCTCGGAGACGTACGCGATCTTGGCGAGAGCGGCGATGTCCAGCGGTTCGGCGTACGCACGGTCCATGGCGTCCCGGGCCCGCAGCATCCGGCGGTTGGTGTCCTCGGTGCTCCGGCTCATGTGCTCCTGCTGCTGCTCTGCGGTTTCGCACGTATACGTTCGACCCTGTCACTGTGCCTACGAAGCTTCGTGGGCACAGTGCGGGTTTCGAACGTATACGTGCGAAACCGCGAAGCCGCGGGCGAGCGGTGATACGACCAACGGGTACGCCGCCGAGGCGGGCTAACCTGAGATGCGGAGCTGATCAAATCAAGGGGTGATCATGACCGACCCGGCTCGTGATGAGGCGACCCGACGCGAGGTGCAGGCCGCCCTGGGCGCGCGTCGAGAGCTCGGCTTCGAGTACGAGGAGGCGATCGCGGAGGGCCTGCTCGACCGGGTGAACCAACTGGCTCTGATGCGGGCGTCGGAGGTCCGCCGGGAGGCCGAGCGCATCGACCACGACGCTCAGGCGGAGAAGGAGTCCCGGCAGCAGCGGTTCGTGCTGGGCATCATCTCGCTCGGCGCCGGCATCCCGATCACCGCCATCAGCGCCGGCACCGTCGAGCCGAGCCTCGCCGGCGTCCTGGTCGCCTGGGCCGGGATCGTCGGCGTCAACGTCGCCGCTGCGCTCAAGCCCCGCAAACGTTAGGCAAACTGCCGAACTGCCTGATCGCCGCGCCCCGACCGCGCCGATAGTCTGAACCGACATCGTCGGAGAAGGAAGAAAGGCGGCTGCCGTGGCCAGCATCGAGTTCATCGGCGCGCGGGAGATCCTGGACTCGCGCGGGAACCCCACCGTCGAGGTGGAGGTCATCCTCGACGACGGATCCGAAGGGCGGGCCGCGGTGCCCTCCGGCGCGTCGACGGGTGCGTTCGAGGCGGTAGAGCTGCGTGATGGGGACAAGCGGTACGGCGGCAAGGGTGTCAACAAGGCCGTGCTCGGGGTGATCGACCAACTGGGTCCGGAGCTGCTCGGCTTCGAGGCCAGTGAGCAGCGGCTGGTGGACCAGACCATGATCGACATGGATGGCACGGACAACAAGGGCAAGGTCGGCGCGAACGCTATCCTCGGCGTGTCCCTGGCCGTCGCACACGCTGCGGCGCACTCGGCCGACCTGCCGCTCTACCGCTACGTCGGCGGACCGAACGCCCACCTGCTGCCGGTGCCGATGATGAATATCGTCAACGGCGGTGCGCATGCCGACTCCGACGTCGACGTGCAGGAATTCATGATCGCGCCCATCGGTGCGCCGACGTTCCGGGATGCCCTGGAGCAGGGCGCCGGCGTCTACCACGCGCTGAAGTCCGTGCTGAAGAAGCAGGGTCTGTCCACCGGGCTCGGTGACGAGGGCGGGTTCGCGCCCAACCTGCCGCAGAACCGGGCCGCGCTGGAGCTGATCGCCACGGCCGTGGAGGCCACAGGGCTCAAGCTGGGCACGGACATCGCGCTGGCCTGCGATGTCGCCGCGACCGAGTTCTTCGACGCTTCGGCAGGCTCAGAGGGCGTCTACACCTGGGAGGGCGGCGCCAAGTCGGCCGATGAGATGACCGCGATCTATGAGAGCTGGATCGCCGACTTCCCGATCGTCTCGATCGAGGACCCGCTGGCCGAGGACGACTGGGCCGGCTGGAGCGCGCTGATGGGCCGGATCGGCGACAAAGTGCAGGTGGTCGGTGATGATCTCTTCGTCACCAACGTCACCCGGCTGCAGAAGGGCATCAGCGAGCGAGCGGCCAGCGCCCTGCTGGTCAAGGTAAACCAGATCGGCTCCCTGACCGAGACCCTGGACGCCGTCGATCTCGCGCACCGCAACGGCTTCCGCTGCATGATGAGCCACCGGTCCGGCGAGACCGAGGACACGACGATCGCCGACCTTGCCGTGGCCACCAACTGCGGGCAGATCAAGTCCGGCGCTCCGGCGCGTACGGACCGGGTGGCGAAGTACAACCAGCTGCTGCGGATCGAGGAGGACCTCGACGACGCCGCTCGCTATGCCGGAGCCTCGGCCTTCCCGAGGTTCAAGGCCTGAGCGCATGCCGTCCAGCCGCCGTCCGGCTGCGCGATCGGGGGCCGGTCCCGGGCGCGGTAAGCCGCGCGTCCGGACATCGGCGCGGACAGCCGCGAAGGCCCGGACGTCGACCAAGGAACCGCGTACCGCACTGCCGCCGCCCGAGGCTCCGGCCCCGATCCGCCGGCGGCAGCCGAGCCTGACCGCACGCGCGATCGCCCTCGCGGTGGTGCTGTTGATCTTGACCATCTCGTACGCGTCGAGCCTGCGGATCTACTTCGCCCAGGCCCACGAGATCGCCTCAACCAAGGCGGAGATCGCCAGCCGGCAGCAGCGGATCGCCGAGCTGGAAGCGGAACTGACACGCTGGGACAACCTGGACTACGTCCGGACCCAGGCCCGGGCGCGCCTCGGCTGGGTGGTGCCGGGCGAGACCGGATATCGGGTGGTCGACGCGAATGGGAAGCCACTCGGCGGCGGTGCGGAGATCACCGCGGAGACCCGCCCCGGCGACGAACCCCAGGACGCCTGGTGGTCCAAGCTCTGGGGATCGGTGCAGGCGGCCGACCAGCCCGCACCTGCTCCGGTCAAGCCCAAGGAGCCCAAGCCGATCACCGAGAAGACCAAGCCCCGCTAGCCACCGCGTCGGTTTCCCATGTTGCATGGGGAACTGGCCGATTCCACAGGAAACTTCCTACGGATAGAGCCGGTTTCCCATGCAACATGGGGAACTTGTGACGGGTTAGACGGCGTCGAGGGTGATGTCGCGGGCCAGCGCGTACGCCGTGCTGCGGTCGAGGCGGCCGGGCCCGGGGATCAGGGCGTTGGCGGTGCCGCAGGCCATGCCCAGGGTGAGCCCGTCGGCGAGATCGGCGCCCTGGTCGAGGGCCGCGACCAGTCCGCCGAGGAAGGCATCGCCCGATCCGACCGGATAGGACCCGCGTACGCCGGGGCCACGGGCCCGCAGTACGCGAGAGCCCTCGCATCCCACGGCACCGGCGACCCCGTCGGTGAGCACCACCATCCCGCCCGCCCGGGCGTTGATCGCCGTGGCCATCTCGGCCAGGTCGCTGTCCTCCGGGCATCCCAGAAGTTCGGCAGCCTCGCTGCGGTTGACCTTGACGAGCTCCGGAGAGCGCCCGACCGCCGCCGTCAGCGCCTCGCTGTGCGTGTCGACCGCCACCTTGCGCTGCGCCTGGTGCCCCGCGGTGACCAGCTCGGCCAGCGTGTCGGCGGCCGGACCAGGAGCGCGACCCGAGAAGGACAGCCAGCCGGCCGACCCCTGAAGTGCCGTGGTCACCGCGTTCGCGAAATCGGCGAGCGCCTCGGACGCCAGCTGAGGCATGCCGGCGTACAGCTCGGTCAGGTCGTTGCGGCTCCGGTCGGCGACCGAGACGCAGGTCCGGGTCTCCGCGCCGCTGTCCACGGTCACGAGATCGAGGCCCTCGGCGTCCAGCAGGTCGGCGATGCGCCGACCGGTCCACCCACCCAGTAACGCAACCACTCGGCAGCGGGCGCCCATCGTCACGGCCGCTCGCGCCATGTTGAGGCCCTTGCCGCCGCCGACGGCCAGCGGTGGATCCGTGCGATGGATCGCCCCGAGCTGCAGCCCGTCCACCGTGTACGTGAGGTCGAGCGAGGGAGCCAACGCCGCGACGAGAATCATCCTCGGTCGGCGAGGAACGCGTCGACGGCGGCTGCGGTCGGCAGGCTGGGGCTGGCTCCGCGGACGGTCACGGCCAACGCGGCGGCCGCTATGGCCCGGTTGAGGGCGTCGTCCAGAGCGCGGCCGCCCGCGAGCCCCGCGCCCAAGGCTCCGGTGAACGCATCGCCGGCGGCGGTGGTGTCGACGACCTCGACCAGGAACGACTCCAGGAGGCGGGCCTGGTCCCGTCGGACGACCACCGCGCCTTTGGCGCCCAGGGTGATCACCGCCACCGTCACCCCACGATCGGTGAACCACCGGCCGGCGTCGACGGCCGTGCCGGTGTCATGGACCTCGACACCGGTCATGACGGCGGCCTCCGACTCGTTCGGCTTCGCGACGAACACGCCGGGCCAGAGTGCGTCGGGCAGTGGTTGAGCCGGAGCGGGGTCGAGGATCAGCCGGAGCCCAAGCTCGCGGCACACCGCCGAGATCCGGGCGACCACCTTCACCGGGATCTCCAGCTGGACCAGGACGACCGAGACGCTGCCGGCCAAAGCTCGAAGCGCAGCCTCGGCTCCCTCCGGGCTCAGTCGGTGGTTCGCGTGCGGCACCACCACGATGTCGTTCTGACCCGACGTGGAGTCGACCCGGATGTGGGCGATCCCGGTGGGACCGGCCACGGTGGCGACGTGGCCGACATCGATCCCCGCCGCGGCCAGGGTGCCGAGGGTCAGATCGGCGAACGAGTCCTCGCCAACCGCGCCGATCATGAAGGTCGGGGCCCCGGCTCGAACCGCCGCCAGCGCCTGGTTGGCGCCCTTGCCGCCCAGCACCATCGAGAAGTCGTCCCCGGTCACCGTCTCGCCCGGCCTCGGCAATGCCGGCGCGAACACGGTGAGGTCCGCATTGATGCTGCCGACCACGGCGACGCCGGAGCGCTCAGACATGGGCTGGACACTACTGCCAGTTTCGAAGGCAAGGCGGCGCCGAGCTCGGCGACTGCCAGAATGGCCGGTGTGCTGGAGCCCATGACCCCGGAGGACGAGGCGACCGTCACCGCCCAGCTGCAGCGCCCGCCGCGCGGCGTCGCCGGGATCGCCTACCGCTGTCCTTGCGGCAAGCCGGCCGTCGTCGCCACCCGGCCGCGACTGGCCGACGGGACACCGTTCCCGACCACGTACTACCTCAGCTGCCCGCGCGCGGTGGCGGCCTGCTCGAGCCTGGAGGCGAAAGGCCGAATGGCCGACCTGACCGCGCGGTTACGGACCGAGGGTCAGCTCGCCGAGCGCTACCGGCAGGCGCATCGCCGCTACCTGGCCGACCGGGCCCGGCTGGGTGCCGTGCCCGAGATCGCGGAGGTCAGCGCCGGTGGCATGCCCGACCGGGTCAAGTGCCTGCACGCGCTGGTCGGCCATGCGCTGGCCTGCGGTCCGGGGGTCAATCCGATCGGCGACGAGGCGCTGGCCGAGATCGGCGAGTTCTGGACCCGGCCCTGCCTCGAAGAGGAGGACCGCTGATGAGTGCCGTGGCCGCCGTCGACTGTGGCACCAACTCGATCCGGCTGCTGATCGCCGAGCCGGCCGAGGATGGCCCGGGTCTGGTCGACGTCGAGCGGCGCACCGAGATCGTACGACTCGGCCAAGGCGTCGATGCGACGGGAGAGTTCCATCCGGACGCGCTGCGCCGGACCTTCGCCGCCGTCGATCAGTACTCCCAGTTGATCGACGAAGCCGGTGTGCCGACCGACCGCATCCACTTCGTCGCCACGTCGGCCTCCCGGGACGCGAGGAACCGGGACGAGTTCTTCGCCGGAGTCCAGCAGCGGCTCGGCGTGCTCCCCGATGTGATCAGCGGCGACCGCGAGGCGCAGCTGTCGTTCACCGGTGCCCTCAGCCAGGTTCGGCCCGAGTTCGGCCCAGTGCTCGTGATGGACATCGGCGGCGGCTCGACCGAGTTCATCGTTGGCACGGTCACCGGTGAGATGACCTCGGCCATCTCGCTGGACATCGGGTCGGTGCGGATGACCGAGCGGTTCCTGAAGAAGTCCCCGCCGGAGCCCGAGGATCGGGACCGCGCGGCGGCGTACGTGGACGAGCAACTGGACCGCTCCGCGGTCCCGTTCGACCGGATCGGCAGCTGGATCGGTGTGGCCGGCACCGCGACCACACTCGCCGGGGTCTATCTGGAGCTGCCCGAGTACGACCGGAAGAAGGTGCACGGCTCGACCATTCCCCGCGCGGCGATCAACGCCTTGTTCGATCGGCTGAGCGGGCTCGACGTCGAGGAGATCAAGGCGCTGCCCTCGATGCCGGCCGGCCGCGCCGACGTCATCACCGGCGGGGCCTTGATCGTGAGCCGGGTCGCGGTGCGATCGCCGGTTCCGGAGCTGATCATCAGCGAGTCCGACATCCTGGACGGGATCGCGCTTGCGCTCCTCGACGACGGGCATTGAGGGTGGGCACGCTGGCGGTCACGGTGCTGGGCCACGACCGGCCGGGCATCATCGCGCGGACAGCCGAGGTACTGGCGCGCTATCGGATGAACCTCGAGGACTCCTCGATGACCTTGCTGCGCGGGCATTTCGCGATGACCTTGATCTGTGCGGGCGACGCGGATGGCGACGAGCTGGAGTCGGCGTTGTCGTCGATCATGGACGATTCGCTGGCGGTGAGCGTACGCGCGGTGCCGGAGGAGCCCGGCCCGTCGCAGGTCGGGACCACCTATCTGCTGACCGTGCACGGCGCCGACCGGCTCGGCATCGTCGCCCGGCTGGCCGGCACCCTGGCTGACGCCGGCGGGAACATCACCGACCTGACCACGCGGTTGACCGGCGACCTCTACGTACTCATCGCCGAGGTCGACCTGGCTCCGGAGGCCGACGTCGCGGCCTTGGAAGCGCGGCTGGCGGCCGTCTCGGCCGAGCTCGGGGTCGACTCGACGCTTCGGCAGGTCGAGAACGACGAGCTGTGATCGCCCTCCCGGTGCTGCCCATGGGGCGAATCCTCGATGTGCGGCGTGCGCCGGCGGCAGTGCTGTCCGTTCCCGCCCCGGAGGTCGACCCGACCGACCCGGCCGTGATCCAACTCGCCTCCGACCTGGTGGCCACGATGCGGGTATCGCCGGGCTGTGTCGGGCTGGCGGCGCCGCAGGTCGGGGTATCGGCCCGAGCGTTCTGTGTCGACGTCTCGGCCCATCCGAAGACGCGGACCAGCCACGGTCTGGTGGTGTTGATCAATGCTGAGGTGGTCGAGGCCAGCCGCAACGAGAAAGGCCGGGAGGGCTGCATGTCGGTGCCGGACCTGACCGGTGACGTGAAGCGGCCGACCAAGATCACCGTAGCCGGTCGGCTGCCGGTGAGTGGCGAGCCGGTGATGATCACCACGGACGCGTTCGAAGCACGCGCCCTGCAGCACGAGATCGACCACTGTGCAGGTTTGCTCTTCCTTGATCGGGTGGCCGGAGCACACGCGATCCACAGCCGCAAGGTCTATCTCCCGCCCGGGGCCGGGGGTCGTGAAGCCGGCCCCGAGTAGGCCGTGCCCAGGTAATCTCGGCCGGGTATGAACGATCCGGCTCCACGTCGGCGCCGGACCGGCAGCGGGCGAGTACGCAGCGTGGCGGGTGTGCTGGCCCGGCACGCGGCCCGGGTGCGTTCGGGGCGGGCGCTTGCTGCCAGCTTGGCGCGGGCTCTGCTGCTGACCTTCGCGGCGGCGCTGGCCGCCGCACCGCTGGCGGTCGCGTGGGGAATCGCCCATGCCGAGGTCGACGACTATCTCGGACCACATCAGGTCCGCTTCGCCACCGGCTACTCCGGCGAGCTGAAGCTCGACCTCGGCCCGATCGGCAACGCCTACCTGCCGAGCCCGGTCCACCCGATCGGCGTGACGATCACCGTCGGCGGAGTCGGCACCGCGGCCGAGTCGGTCGGCTCGCTGTTCTCCGAGCAGACCCTCGCTGCCTACGTCAACCTCTACAACGACCCGCAGGGCGCGGTCGAGGGCATCGTCGAACGGCTTCAGCAGCGGGTGGTTGTCGAGGCGCTCAAAGTCGAGGCGTTGCTGCTGGTCATCGCCGCGGCGTTCGCGCTCCGCAGCCGGCTGCTCTCGCCGTGGGCCGCGCAGTGGCTGACGGTGCGCCGGGTGGTTCTCGCGTACGCGGTTGTGCTCGTCCTCGTGGTCGGCTCGATCCTGACTCCACCGCCGCCGGCCGCGGAGCGCCGGATTCCGGTCACGGTGCCCGGGGCCAGCATGCGACTCGGCTCGCTCACCGTGGACAGCGTGCTGCTCGCGGATCTTCTGGACCGCGGCATCAAGGGGATCGCCCTGCTCAGTGATCGGCAGCAGAGGGCCGTCCGGGCCTACATCGACACGGCCGCCACCGACCTGGCCGCTCAGTCGGCCGCCTTGCCGCGTCCGGCGGAGTCGGAGTCGATGCTGATGGGGTTCAGTGACCTGCACTGCAACCGCGCGACGACCGAGTTGTTGTCCCGGCTGGTCCGCGCGACCGAGCCCACGCTGGTGCTCAGCGCCGGTGACGACACGGTGAACGGTACGGCGGGCGAGCGGGGCTGTGTCCGGCGGGAGGCGGCGATCGCCGGCGACATCCCCTTCCTGGTCGCCACCGGCAACCACGACTCCAATGTGACCGAGAGCCAGATGGCGGGCGACGGGATGGTCGTGCTGGACGGCGGCGTGGTCGAGGCCGGCGGGCTGAGCGTGCTCGGCGACGACGACCCGGAGCAGAACATCCCGTTCAGCGTCGACCGGATCAAGGACCGGCCGGAGACCGAGGAACAGCTCGGACAGCGGATGGTCGATGTCGCTCGCTCCCGAGGTGCCGATGTGATCGTGCTGCATCAGCCGGCGGCATCGACAGTGGTCATGGACACCCCCGATCCGCCCGCGCGGCTGGTGCTCTGGGGTCACTTCCACGCCGAGGTGGGGCCGACGGTGGTGAGTCATGACGACGGCTCGTGGACGGTCGGCATGCAGCAGGGCACGGCGGGCGGCGTACGCCAGCCCACGTTCACCTCGTTCAGCACGCCATTCTCGCCGCCGCTGATCAGCGCCGACGCCTACTTCTACTTCCGCGATCGAGCCACCGGCCTGATCACCGGCGTGCAGCCGGTGCACTTCCTGCCCGACGCCAGCGTGCTGATCGAGGACCGGATCGCCACCGGTGACCTCGACAACCTGCCGATCGACACCCGGATCAAGCTCGGCGGCGCCACTCCCGCGTCCGAGGCGAGCGAGTCTCGTCCGGCGGGCGTGGAGACTCCGCGCTGACCAAGTCTGCACCGTTTCCTACGATCTGCACCGGATGCATACGGTGCAGATCGTAGGAAGGGGTGCAGATTCGTTGATCGGGCTACGATCGCTCGCGTCACGTGCGGCCCCCGTAGCCCAACGGCAGAGGCAGGCGGCTTAAACCCGCTCCAGTATGGGTTCGAATCCCGTCGGGGGCACGGTTCACAGCCAATTGACAGCGCGGAAGAAAGGCCGTGCTTCCGGCGTTCAGTAAACTGATCGCATCGCACCAACCGCGGTGCACATCCCAGGAGGCACATTTCATGTTGCGCAGTTCGAACCCGGTCCTGTCTCGTCAGGACGCGTTCACACCCGCAGCACCGCAGTACGGACAGCAGTCCCCGTGGGCCAACCAGCCACAGGGTTACCCGCAGTACCCGGGTCAGACTCCCGTGCAGGCGCCCGAAGGCCGGATGACCTTCGACGACGTGGTCACCAAGACAGCCATCACCATGGCGATCCTGGTTCTGACCGCGGCCGCCGCGTGGTTCGCCATTCCGGACACCCTGATGTTCCCGGCCCTGATCCTGTCGGCTCTGGTCGGCTTCCTCGTGGTGCTCGTGGTGGCGTTCCGTCGGGTGATCAACCCGGCCCTGGTGCTGGTGTACGCGGCCATCGAGGGCGTGTTCATCGGCATGATCAGCAAGTACTTCGAGTACCTCTACAACGGCATCGTCGCCCAGGCAGTGCTCGGCACCTTCGCGGCGGCCGGCGTGACTCTGGCGGCGTACAAGTTCTTCAACATCCGCGTCACCCCGAAGTTCACCAAGATCGTGATCATCGCCACGATCGCCTTCGCGGTGGCCATGCTGCTGAACTTCGTGCTCGCGCTTGCCGGGGTCAACATGGGCCTGCGGGACGACGGCACTGGTCCGGTCAGCCTGCTGGCCATCGGGGTCACCCTGCTCGGCGCGGTGCTCGCCGTGCTGAACCTGGTGCTCGACTTCGACTACATCGAGAAGGGCATCGCGATGGGGGCGCCGGCCAAGGAGTCCTGGCGGGCCGCGTTCGGCCTGACCGTGACCATGGTCTGGCTCTACATCGAGATCCTGCGGCTGCTGTCCTACCTGCGGAGGTAACGCTAGCTCGAAGCTCCGACACGAAGGGCCGCCACCCGTCAGGTGGCGGCCCTTCGGCGTCAGTTCTTTGATTCGGCAGCATGGGGGGCTCCATATCGCGTTTCGGCCCACGCACGCTGCCAGATCAGCGGGGCGGAGTGTGAGGCCTACTGCTCGTCTGAGTCGAAGGTGTTGCTGTCACCCTCCCGTTCGTTAGCCAACTCGAGCGGGGAAAATGACGACTGCGGTCCCGTATTGGTGGCTCTTTGCCATCTCGAGATGGCAAACGGTCGATGCCTTGGTGACCCCCACGGGTGAGATCGCCCTGTGAAGGTGGCGGCCCTCGTCGTCTCTCTGCCAGGGTTTGATCATGGCGGGCGCGGAGACGGAGACGAAGGACTTCTTCGTCTCCTACACCGGCGCTGACACCGTGTGGGCCGAGTGGATCGCCTGGGTGCTGACGGAGGTCGGTTACACAGTGCACATCCAGGCCTGGGACTTCGTGCCCGGCAGCAACTGGGTGGCGAAGATGCAGGAAGGCACCCGGGCCGGGCGGACCCTGGTGGTGCTCTCCGCGGCGTTTCTTGCCGGCTCGGCTTACGGCGCGGCGGAGTGGCAGGCCGCCTTCGCCCAGGATCCGCAAGGGCTCGGGCGTCGCCTGATCCCGGTGCAAGTTGACGACTGCGAGCGGCCAGGCTTGCTCAAGGCAATCACCGGGTTCGACCTGTTCGGCCTTGACGAAGCCGCCGCCGAGCAGCGGTTGCTGCAGCAGATCAAGGCGACGGTGTCCGGCAGCGCTATGCCGACGTCCAAGCCGGCCTTTCCTACGTCGACCTCTGGTCAGGCTCCGTTTCCGGGCGTGGTCGCCCGGATCTGGAACGTGCCGCCGAGGAACCCGAACTTCACCGGCCGGGTCCAAGAGTTGATCGATCTTCGCGAGGGGCTGCGGACCGGCGAGAACGTCACCCGGCAATCGCTTCGCGGCATGGGCGGGATTGGCAAGAGCCAGCTGGCCATCGAGTACGCGTACCGGCATGCCGCGGACTACGACCTGGTCTGGTTTCTCGCCTCCGAGAACGCGGCACTGCTGTCCGACCAGTTCGCCCGTCTCGCCGATGCCCTCGGACAGACACCGATCGCCGATCCCGTCAAGCAACGGATCGCGGTCCATCGCAGGCTGCAGGACATCGACCGGTGGCTGTTGATCTTCGACAATGCCGAAACCCCCGGAGACATCCGCGAATGGATTCCCTCGCAACCGCTGACGCCCGGCCGGGCGGGTCATGTGCTGGTCACCACCCGGCGCGCCGGATTCGGATCCATGGGTCGAGTCGTCAACCTCGAGCTGCTCAGTTTCGACGAGGCGTTGGCCTTGCTGCGCACCCGGATCCCAGGCATCGATGCCGAGGTCGCTGGGAGGGTGGCCGATCTACTCGGGTACCTCCCGCTTGCCCTGGAGCAGGCCACCGCCTACCTGGAGCGGACCGGGATCGACCCGCGGACCTACGCCGAGCTCCTGCAGACTCGACTGGGCGACATCTTGCAGCGTGGCGCTGACCCGGATCGAGGGGAAAAGACGGTCGCCACGCTCTGGCAGTTGAGTCTGGACCGGCTGGCCAAGGAGAACCCTGCTGCCGTTCAGATGATCGAGATCTGTGCCCACCTCGCTCCCGAACCCATTCCGTTCGATCTCTTCACCGAGCACGCCGACGTACTGTCCGAGCCGCTGGCCAGTGCGGCCGCCGATTCTTTGACCTTTCATGAGACGGTCGGTGCCTTGAGCGACTACTCGCTGCTGCTCAACCGAACGGCCGAGACGATGACCTTCCATCGACTGTTGCAAGCAGCGGTACGCGCCGGAGCTGACCGGACGGATGTCGCGGACCGAGCGTTGGGGCTGCTGTCCCAAGCTGCTCCGCAGGATGGCGAGGATGAGCTCGCTAGTTGGCCACGCTGGGCGCAGTTGCTGCCCCACATCTTGGCGGCCACCCTTCATCTGAGTTCGGAAGCGACAAGCTTGGTCCTGAGCGGGGCCACGAGATACCTGCGGATCCACGGACGCTTGGCCGAGGTGCGACCGCTGTTGGAGCAGGCGTTGGCCCGCGATGAGGCGGCCTATGGTGCGGACGATCCGAGGGTGGCCAGCGGTCTGAGCAATCTGGCGACGGTCCTCGCGGCGTTGGGCGACCCCGCGGCGGCACGACCCTTGGCGGAACGGGCGTTGACGATCGATGAGGGGGCCTTCGGTTCTGAGCATCCAAGGGTGGCGGTGCGCCTCAGCGATCTGGCGACCGTCCTGAAAGATCTGAATGATGTGCCGGGCGCTCGGGCGCTGCTCGAGCGTGCCCTCGCCATCGCCGAGCGCGCCTACGGTCGCGACCATCCGAGCACAGCGACCATTCGGCGCAGACTGGTGGGCCTGACAGCTCAACCAGCAGCGGAGTGATGGCTAGAGTCGGCGGCGTGCAGTACGTCGAGTCGTTGATCGAGCTGGTGGGCAACACCCCGCTGCTCAAACTGTCCCGGGTGACCGACGGAGCCAAGCCGCTGCTCCTGGCCAAGATCGAGTACCTCAACCCGGGTGGGTCGGTCAAAGATCGGATCGCGGTCAAGATGGTCGAAGCCGCCGAGCGGGAGGGCAAGCTCAAGCCCGGCGGCACCATCGTCGAGCCGACCAGCGGTAATACCGGGGTTGGGCTGGCACTTGTCGCCCAGGCCCGCGGCTATCAGTGTGTGTTCGTCTGCCCCGACAAGGTCAGCGAGGACAAGCGCAACGTGCTTGCCGCGTACGGCGCGCGCGTCGTGGTCTGCCCGACGGCGGTCGAGCCCGAGCACCCCGACTCGTACTACTCCGTCTCCGACCGGCTGGTCCGCGAGATCGATGGGGCCTGGAAGCCCGACCAGTACAGCAACCCGAACAATCCGGCCAGCCACTACGAGACCACCGGCCCGGAGATCTGGCGGCAGACCGACGGCAAGATCACCCACTTCGTCGCCGGCATCGGCACCGGCGGCACGATCAGCGGCGCCGGCCGCTACCTCAAGGAGGTGTCCGACGGGCGCGTCCAGGTGATCGGCGCCGACCCCGAGGGGTCGGTCTACTCCGGCGGAACCGGTCGGCCCTACCTGGTCGAGGGCGTGGGCGAGGACTTCTGGCCGACGACGTACGACAAGTCGATCAGCGATCGGGTGATCGAGGTCTCCGACGCCGACTCGTTCGCGATGACTCGGCGGCTCGCCCGCGAGGAGGCGCTGCTGGTCGGCGGCTCCTGCGGGATGGCTGCGGTCGCTGCGGTACGCCTTGCGCACGAGCTGGACGATCCTGAAGCAGTGATCGTGGTCCTGCTGCCCGACTCCGGTCGCGGCTACCTCGGCAAGATCTTCAACGACACCTGGCTCGGCCGCTACGGGTTCGCGCCGCGGCCGCGGGGGGAGCGGGTGGTCGGCGACGTGCTGCGCGAGAAGTCCGGGCTACTCCCGTCGCTGGTCCACACCCACCCGAGCGAGACCATCG
Source organism: uncultured Actinomycetota bacterium (assembly GCA_963711015.1). Classification (GTDB taxonomy): domain Bacteria; phylum Actinomycetota; class Actinomycetes; order Propionibacteriales; family Propionibacteriaceae; genus Microlunatus. The sequence goes on along the minus strand of CAVQCQ010000005.1, from coordinate 353,470 downwards.
CCGAGGCGATTTCGATCTTGCGTGAGTACGGGGTCAGCCAGATGCCGGTCGTGCGGGCCGAGCCGCCGGTGATGGCGGCCGAGGTGGTCGGCTCGGTCAGCGAGCGCGGCCTGCTCGGCGCGCTCTTCACCCGCAGCGCGCGCCCGGCCGACCGCGTCAGCGTGGCGATGGAGGGCATGCTGCCGATGGTCGGCGCGACGGAGCCGGTGGCCAAGGCCGTTGCCGCGCTGGTCGACGGTGACGCCCTGCTGGTTCTCGACGACGGCAAGCCCGTCGGCGTGCTCACCCGACAGGATCTGCTGAGCGACGTTCACTAACTCGGCGCAGCCGGCGGGGGTTCAAGAGGGTCGACCCCCTTGCTCGTTGACCGGAGTAGATCACTGAGGACCGTCCACCAGCCGACGGTCCAGGGCAGACTCTGCCACTCGTCCAGCTCGACCCACCGGGCGTCATTGGTCGTTCCGTCCCGGTCGCGGACCACCGGGTCGGTCGGGTCAGCACACGTGCCGAGGTAGATCAGCCGCACGGCCTGGAAGTTCTCGATCTTGCCGAGCGGATTGCGGCCGACCCAGTGTGAGGTCTGCACCGTTGTCAACGGGCCGAGCCGCACGACCTGGGACGTCTCCTCCATCACCTCGCGCAGCACGCCGTCGGCCGGTTCTTCATGATCATCCAGGCCGCCGCCGGGCATGCCCCACAGCCCCTCCACCGCGGTTCGGGCCGAGAACTGGGTCGCCAGCAGCCCGCGGTGGGATCGGATCACCGCGTACGCGGCGACCCGCTGCCTGATGACGGGGACCATGCCCGCCTCCAGCACCAGGCCGGGGTCGGTCCGCTGTGGCACGGGTGCCGGACGTGGCTCGCCTGCGACCGGCCGAACGGCCAGCCGCAGCACCAGCTCGCCGTGCTCACGCTCGGCCGACAGCGGCCGTTCGACGAAGAAGCCGCGCTCGTACGCCAGCACGCCCGGGTCGACGCCGTGCTCGAGGTCGGTCGTGAACGCGACCGCCCCGTCGGCGGTCCCACCGATGATCTTCATGCGGTTCCGTCGAGATAGCGCTGCACGGTCGGGCCGATCTCGGCGACCAGCTCCTCGGCCGGCCGATCCGCCAGCCCGGGCAGCCGCAGCAGGTAGCGGCCCATGATCAGGCCGAGCATCTGCGAACCGACCAGTCCGGCTCGGCGGCTGACGTCATGCGCCGGCAGGTCGGCCGAGCGGAGCACGTGGGAGATGATCTCCAGGTTCAGGAACTCACCGACGCTGCGGGTCATCTCGGGATCGGCGAGTGCCGCCCGGACCGCCGCGACCAGTCTCGGCTGGAGGTCGGAGTCCCAGACCCCGAGGACGGTGCGCACCATCCGCTGGCCCATCCCGACCACACCACCCGCAGCCACCTTCTCGAGCACGGCTGGCAGCTCCGAGGGCAGTGACACCGTGGCCAGGAACAGCTGTTGCTTGTTATCGAAGTAGTGATGGATCAGCGCCGCGTCGACACCCGCGTCGGCGGCGATGCCGCGGACCGACGCCCCGGCGAAACCCTTGTCGGCGAAGGCGTGGCGGGCCGCGGCCAGGATCTGCCCACGGGTGTCGGCATTCCCGGGCCGGCGGCCGGCTCTGGGGGTCGAGGACGCCACATCGCCAAGTCTGACAGCCGAATCGGCGTCCTGCGGTAGCGTCGCCGCGTGCACAGTGATCGGTCTGGGCGATGATCCCGGTCCTGGCGTACGCGGTGATCGGGTTGGCGGCAGTCTCGGTGGTGTGGGGGGTCGTCACCGCGATCAAGGACATCCCGCCGGGGAAGGCCCAGTTGCTGTTCGCTGCCGGCGTCTGGGTGATCACGCTGGTCCAGTCGGTGATCGCCGCGGTCATGATCGGCATGGGGTATCGCCCCGCGTCACTGGCCACCACCATCGGCTACTTGATCGGCATCGTGGTCGTCATCCCGCTGGCCTGGTTCTGGGCGAACGTGGAGCGCACCCGGTTCTCCGGGATCGTGCTCGCCGTCGCCGCGATGGCCACGCTGGCGATGACGCTGCGGCTGCTGAGCCTGTGGATCCCCGCATGACCATGACGGAGACGACCGAGCCCACGCCCCGTACCAACACCGGCGCGGGAAGGGCGCTGATCGCGGTCTACGGTGTCTTCGCCCTCGCCGCGACGGCCCGGGCCGGCGTACAGCTGGCCACGCGGTTCAGCGAGGCGCCACTGGCCTACCTGCTCTCGGCGCTGGCCGGACTGATCTATGTCGTGGCCACGATCACCCTGGCTCGCGGCACCCGCACATCGCGCCGGGTCGCCCTGGTGGCGATCGTCGCGGAGCTGGCCGGGGTGTTGATCGTGGGCACGCTGAGCGTGCTGCAGCCGGAGGCCTTTCCGCGGGCGACCGTCTGGTCGGTCTACGGGATCGGCTACGGGTTCGTGCCGCTGGTGCTGCCGGTGCTCGGGCTGGTCTGGCTGGTACGCACCAGATCCCGGTAGTCGGGATGCCGGTCGATCCAGCTGGCGATGAAGGGGCACCGGGGTTCGACGGCCAGGCCACGTCGGCGGGCGTCGTCCAAGGCGTACCTAGCCAGCGTGCCGCCGACTCCTGCGCCCTCATAGGCGTCGTCCACCTCGGTATGGGTGAACGTGATCACTCCCGGTCGCAGCTGGTACGCGGCGATCCCGGCCAGCTCGGCACCGACGTGCGCGTCGTAGCGGGAGGCGTCGGGATTGTCCGCGATCGTCACATCACTCATCGCGCCGCCCGCCCCAGCAGCTGGGCGAACGGGATGACTTCGGCGGTCGCGCTGTCGCGCCGGTTCAGCGGCGGTCGCTCGACCAGGTCGGCGAGCTCGCTGCCGGCCCGCTCGATCCGCCGGGTCAGCTCGCCCGGCGAGGCCCAGTCCTCCGTCGCGGCGAACACCGCCGTGGGTGTGCTCACCGCACCAAGGTAGGTGAAGAGCGGACGCAGGGCGTGGTCGAGCGCGAGCGAGTGACGCGCCGTCCCGGCGGTGGCCGCGATCACCGTCGGAGTGCCGTGCAGGGCTCCCGGCTCGAGAGCATCGAGGAAGATCTTGAACAGCCCGCTGAACGAGGCGTTGAAGATCGGCGTGACGGCGATCAGGCCGTCTGCGTCGGCCACGCGGGTCAGGAGTGCGGCGAGCCTCGCGCTGGGCACGCCGGTCAGGAGCTGGTTGGTCAGATCGGTCGCGTACGCCCGCAGCTCGACGTGCTCGAACTCCCCCGGAACCCCGGCCTCCCCGAGCGACGACCGGGTCACGGCGGCCAGCCGCTCGCCCAGTAACCGCGTGCTGGACGGCTGGCCCAGGCCGGCCGAGACGACCATGATCGTCTTCATCGGACCGCCACCGGCTGATGCCCGGCGAGCATCACTTGGTGTGTGGGGCCATCCGGCACGTGTGCGGGGCGCAGGGCGTCGAACTCGCGGCGCAGCACGGGGATCACCTGCTCGCCGAGGATGTCGAGCTGCTCCAGCACGGTCTTGAGCGGCAGGCCGGCATGGTCGGCGAGGAACAGCTGGCGCTGGTAGTCGCCGAAGTTCTCGCGGAAGGTCAGCGTCCGCTCGATCACCTGCTGCGGGCTGCCGACGGTCAGCGGCGTGTCCCGCATGAACTCCTCCAACGAGGGGCCATGACCATAGACCGGCGCGTTGTCGAAGTACGGCCGGAACTCCGCGATGGCGTCCTGGGAACGTTCCCGCATGAAGACCTGGCCGCCGAGCCCGACGACCGCCTGGTCGGCCGTCCCGTGGCCGTAGTGCTCGAACCGGGTGCGGTAGAGGGTGATCAACCGCTGGAAGTGGTGGGTGGGCCAGAAGATGTGGTTGGCGAAGAAGCCGTCACCGTAGTACGCGGCCTGCTCGGCGATCTCCGGACTGCGGATCGAGCCGTGCCAGACGAACGGCGGTACACCGTCCAGCGGTCGCGGGGTGGAGGTGAAGCCCTGCAGCGGCGTACGGAAGTGGCCTTCCCAGTCGACGACGTCCTCCCGCCACAGGCGATGCAACAGGTCGTAGTTCTCGACCGCCAGAGCAATCCCGTTGCGGATGTCCTGCCCGAACCACGGATAGACCGGTCCGGTGTTGCCGCGGCCGAGCATCAGGTCCACCCGGCCGTCGGCCAGGTGCTGCAGCATCGCGTAGTCCTCGGCGATCTTGACCGGGTCGTTGGTGGTGATCAAGGTCGTCGCGGTGGACAGGATGATCCGGCTCGTCCGCGCAGCGATGTAGCCCAGCATGGTCGTCGGCGAGGACGGCACGAACGGCGGGTTGTGGTGCTCGCCGGTGGCGAAGACGTCGAGGCCGACCTCCTCCGCCTTGAGCGCGACCGCGACCATGGCCTTGATCCGCTCCGCCTCGGTCGGGGTCCGGCCGGTGGTGGGATCCGGGGTGACGTCCCCGACGCTGAAGACTCCGAACTGCATGGCTGGCGACGCTCCTCGGCAAGTTGACGATTCAACTATTAGGCCGAACGTCGTCAGGATCCGGGCTATTCCCGCCTCGGTATGCTTCCGGCGAGGGTGGACGTCCGCGCCACCCGGCAGGGACGACAGGCGCGTGAAGTACAACGAGGGAGCCCAGCTCGACCCCTCACAGATGGGGGGCGGTCGGGGCCGGGGCGGTCGGATCGCCATCGGCGGCGGTGGTGGCCTGATCGTGCTCGTGCTGGCCCTGTTGTTCGGACTCAACCCGGGCGACCTCCTGGGCGGTCAGACGGCGGACCCCGGCTCGGAGACCGGCGAGACGCCGTTCGCGCAGTGCACCCGAGGCTCGGACATCAGCAAGGATCGGGACTGCCGGTTCGTGGCGTTCACGAACTCGATCCAGGACTACTGGAGCGAGACGGTGCAGGGCTATCAGGTGATCAAGGTCAATACCTTCACCGGCCAGATCGACACGGCCTGCGGTGCCGCGTCGTCCGCAGTCGGCCCGTTCTACTGCCCGGCCGGCACGCCGGGGGTCTACCTCGACCTCGCCTTCTTCGACCAGCTGATCCAGCAACTCGGGGCGCAGGGCGGCGACGCCGCCGAGGCGTACGTGCTCGCCCACGAGTTCGGGCATCACGTGCAGAACCTGACCGGCACCATGCGCCAGGTCCAGGGCAGCGGGCAGGGGAGCGGGCCGAAGTCGCCCGGCGTACGCCTCGAACTACAGGCCGACTGCTACGCCGGCGTCTGGTTCAAGCACGCGACCTCCGATCCGGACAGCCCGATCACCGAGGTGACCCAGGACGACCTCAACCGGGCGATCGACGCGGCGGCTGCGGTGGGGGATGACCGGATCCAGGAGAAGACCCAGGGACAGGTGACCCCGGAGAGCTGGACCCACGGATCCGCCGCCCAACGGCAGAAGTGGCTGATGCGGGGCTACACCACCGGTGACCCCAACCAGTGCGACACCTTCGCCGCGAATGCCCTCTGAGCCGAGTCGCGCGCTAGATCGAGCCGCGCGGGACGATCCACTCGCATGCCTGGCCGGTGATCTCCGCGATCAGGTCGAAGCCGGCGTCGTAGTGGAGCACCGTCAGACCTTCTATCTCGGCGGTGGCCGCGATAAGCAAGTCGGCGACGCCAGCCGACCGATGCTGACCTCGCTCGACCAAAGCGGCCTGCACCTCACGCGCTCTAGCCTCTGCACGAAAGGGGATGTGCACCGGCAGAAGTTGATCGATCAGCTTCGATCGCGTCTCCCGGTAGTCGCCCACTGATCGTGCCGAGAAGCCCATCTCGAGCTCGGTCACGATCGAGATGCCCACCGTGCGGCGAGCAATCCGATCGTGCGTGGCCTCCTGGACCGACCTTTGCGTGAGGCGGGCGAGCGCCGACTTGTCAATCAGCCAGAGGGTCGGGCTCACTCCCACGCCTTGGCCATGACCACTGGATCTCCAAGATCGACAAGGAGCTCACCGACACGTTGAAGGTCCTCCAGGGTGACCTGCCGTCGCCTAGCGGCAGCGACCGTCTCCGCAATGAGGTGTTCACGGTGTCCTTGAGAGTGGTTGTGCCGAGGACCTTGCGCGCTTCGGCCAGCACTTCGTCATCGACATCGACGAGCCGTTTGGTCATCGCGTCACCTCCGAGATATCCGAACTCGCAGGAGGCTTTCCTACCCGCACGTGACTCCTGTGGCGTGGATCGGGCAGTAGCCGCGCGGGTTCTTGTCCAGGTACTGCTGGTGGTAGTCCTCGGCGTAGTAGAAGTCCGGAGCGGGCTTGATCTCGGTGGTGATCCGTCCATATCCGGCCCGGCCGAACTCGGTCTGGAACTCGTCGCGGACCCGCTCGGCTGTGCCCAGCTGCTCCGGCGTGGTGGCATAGATCGCCGAGCGGTACTGGGTGCCGACGTCGTTGCCCTGACGCATCCCCTGGGTCGGGTCGTGGTTCTCGAAGAAGATCTTGAGCAGCTTCTCGTAGCTGATCTTGTCCGGGTCGTAGCAGACCTTGACGATCTCGGTGTGCCCGGTACGCGCGCTGCAGACCTCCTCGTAGGTGGGATTCGGTGTGAAGCCTCCGGCGTAGCCCGCTGCGGTGTTGGTCACGCCCGGCGTCTGCCAGAAGAGCTTCTCGGCGCCCCAGAAGCAGCCGAGCGCGAAGTAGGCGACCTCGGAGCCCTCCGGCACCTTCTGCACGGGGATGCCGAAGATGTCGTGGAACGTGGGGTTGACCAGGATCGCGGACTCGCGGCCGCGGAGGGCCTGGTCCGGCTCGATCAGGCTTGTCTTGCTGCGGGAGAAGAACATGCGGTCCAGTGTGCCTTTCCGGACGGCGGCATCGGAGCGCCGGCCGCTTACACAACACTCTCGGTAGCCGGGGTGTTCCGCGGATACGCTGGCGTGTTGTGACACAGCAGCAGGGGTTCTCCACTCGGGCGATCCATGCCGGCCAGGAGCCGGATCCGGCAACCGGGGCGGTCGTGCCGCCGATCTACGCCACCTCCACCTTCGTGCAGGACGGCGTGGGCGGCGTACGCCGCGGGGGGTTCGAGTACTCGCGGTCGGCGAACCCGACGAGGACCGCTCTCGAGGAATGCATGGCCGCGCTCGAAGGGGGCCGGCACGGGCTCGCTTTCGCCAGCGGGCTGGCGGCCGAGGACACGCTACTGCGCACGATCGCCAGTCCCGGCAGTCATTTCGTGGTGCCAAACGATGCCTACGGGGGGACCTTCCGGCTGTTCGCCAAGGTGCACGAGCGCTGGGGGGTGACGGCCGATCCCGCCCCGCTGGCCGACCTTGCGGCGGTCGAGGCCGCGATCACACCGGGGGTGACCACCGGGGTCTGGGTGGAGTCCCCGACCAATCCGCTGCTGGCCATCGCCGACATCGCCGCGATCGCCGAGCTGGCTCACGCGGCGGGCGCCCTGATGATCGTGGACAACACCTTCGCCAGCCCGTACCTCCAGCAGCCGCTGGCGCTCGGTGCGGACGTGGTGATCCACTCCACCACCAAGTACTGCGGCGGGCACTCCGACGTGATCGGTGGCGCCATGGTGGTCAACGACGACGATCTCGCCGAGCGGCTGCGGTTCCACCACAATGCGATCGGAGGCGTGCCCAGCCCGTTCGACAGCTGGCTCGTGCTGCGTGGTCTGCGGACGTTGGCGGTCCGGATGGACCGCCACTGCGACAACGCCGAGCAGGTCGCGATGTTCTTGACCGAGCATCCGAAGGTGAAACAGGTCTACTTCCCGGGCCTGCCCAGCCATCCCGGCCACGATCTCGCCAAGCGCCAGATGCTGCGGTTCGGCGGCATGGTCAGCTTCACCGTCGTGGGAGGCGAGGAGGCGGCGCTGGAGGTGTGCGCACGGACCAAGGTGATCACCTTGGGCGAGTCGCTCGGCGGTGTCGAATCGCTGATCGAGCACCCGGCCCGGATGACCCATGCGTCGGTCTCCGGCACCCAGCTCGAGGTTCCGGGCGATCTCATCCGGCTCAGCGTCGGCATCGAGGACGTCCGCGACCTGATCGCCGACCTCGACCAGGCTTTGGCGGGCTGATGACCGGCCTGCGGCTGGATACGGTCGTGCTGCCTGGCGATCAGGCGGAGCGGATCGACTATCCGGCCGACACGATCTGGCTGCGTGCCGTCGGTCATGGTGACATCCAGGTCGCCGACTGGACGAGCACTGATCGGGACGGCCCGCCGCCACACCGGCACCCGTGGGACGAGGTGCAGGTAGTGGTGGACGGCTACGTCGAGTTCCTGGTCAACGGCAGCTGGCAGGGCGGCGGTCCGGGCACCGTCCAGCTGCTGCCTCGAGGGGAACCGCACTCGGCTCGGATCCCGGAGGGCACCGCACGGGTCATCCAGATCTCGATCGGCCCGCCCTACGACGGATTCGCTCGAGATATGGCCCGGGTCTTTGCAGCCGGCGCGCCGCTGTCCGAGATCGTCGCGGCGGCGAACAAGCATGGCGTTGAACTCGGCTGAATCTCCCTTTCCCTGTGAGAATCGAACGCTGCGTCGGTTCCTTGCGCTGCACTCCCGATACTTCGGGCGTACAGCGCGAAGATCTGGAGTGCAGTGGCCGACCCGCCCGCCGGTCTGAAGACGAGCGCTGGAGGCAGGGTCAGGGGAGAGCCCAGTCGATCGATGCACCGCCCTGGCGGACCAGCATGTCGTTGGCGCGGCTGAAGGGGCGAGAGCCGAAGAAGCCGGCCCGGGCCGACAGCGGTGACGGATGGGCGCTGGCGATCGACGGCACCCGGCCGAGCATCGGCTGCAGCGACTGCGCGTCGCGGCCCCAGAGGATCGCGACCAGCGGTCCGCCGCGCGCCACGAGAGCCTCGATCGCCCGCTGGGTGACCTGCTCCCAGCCGCGGCCGCGATGGGACCCGGACCGCCCCGGCTGCACGGTCAGCACTCGGTTCAGCAGCAACACTCCTTGGCCGAACCACGGTGTCAGGTCGCCGTGCGCCGCCGGTCGGATGCCCAGGTCAGCCTGCAGCTCGAGATAGATGTTCTGCAGCGAACGCGGGATCGGCCGCACCTCCGGCGCCACGGAGAAGGACAGCCCGACCGGGTGACCGGGCGTCGGATAGGGATCCTGGCCGACGATCAGCACCCGCACGTCGGCCAGTGGCCGGCTGAAGGCCCGCAGCACGCAGTCACCCGCCGGCAGGTAGTTGCGGCCGGCCGCCAGCTCGGCGCGCAGGAACTGGCCCAGCTCTGCGATCGTCCCCGAAACCGGCTGCAACGCGTCGGCCCAGTCCGGACTGACCAGCTCGGCCAGCGGGCGCGCGGTCATGACGCCTCCTTCGCCGCCGGCGCCGTCTCGCGCGGCATCCGGATCGACAGCCCGGCCCCGACGAGCAGCATGGCTGCCCCGACCCCGAACGCGACCGAATACGACACCTGGTCGGCCAGTACGCCGGCCACCAGCGGCCCGATGATCGCGCCGATGTCGGCACACATCGAGAACAGCGCGACCGCCCGACCACCCCGGCCACCACCCGCGGCGTCGCCCACGGCCGCCGCCGGTGCCGTGCCGAGGAAGGCCGAGGCCACCCCGTACGCGCTGAGCACGGCGATCAGCAGCCAGACGTTCGGCACCAACGGCACCAGCAGGATCGACACCCCGGCGAGCGCCCCGCCGGCGATCATGGCCGGCCGCCGCCCGACGGTGTCGGTGAACCGCCCGGCCGGCGCCACGGCGATGGTTTGGGCCACCGACGCGCAGGCGAAGGCGATCCCGGTCCAGGCCGGGGGACGGGCGAGCACCTCCACCACCAGCACCGGGATCAGCGACGTACGTACGCCGAACGCGGTCCAGCCCTGAGCCAGGTTGGTGAAGCACGCCGCCTGGTAGCGGGCATCGCGGAGTAGCGCGCGGAAGGGCAGGACCGGCTCGTCCGCCTGATCGTCAGGTCGGGGCCCCTTGCTGCGCAACATGACCAGGCCGATGGTCCCGGCCACGGCCAAGGTTCCGGCGTAGAAGAAGAACGGTGCGGTGATCGAGATCGTCGCCAGCAGACCGCCGACCGCCGGCCCGGTCATCCCGCCGATCAAGAACCCGCCCTGGAAGAACCCGGCCGCCCGGCCCCGCAGGCCGGCCTCGACCGAGGTGAGCAACAGGGTGAACGCGGACACCGTGAACATGGCCGATCCGATGCCCCCGAGCCCGCGCAGGAGAAGCAGCTGGACATAGCTCTGCGAGATGCCGGCCAGCCCACTGGAGACCGCGACGATGTAGATCCCGGTGGCCATGACGATCCGCTCGCCCCATGCGTCGATCAGGCGGGCACACACCGGGCTCCAGACCAGCCGCATCAGGGCGAAGGCGGAGATCACCGCTCCGACCTCGAAGTTGCCCACCCCGAAGCCGCGGGCGAAGACCGGCAGCACGGGCACCAGGACCCCGAACCCGACCATGACACAGAACGCGACCAGGCCGAGGACGTAGACCTCGCGGGGAAGTGAGCTTCGAGCGCGGATCCGGTCCCGCACCGCGTCCAGCCTGCTCACGTCGGACAAGTCTGCCCTAGACGCTCGCTGCGAGGCCCCAGCCGTTTCGACCCGGTCCGCTACCGTGGTGGGGGATCTGAGAAGCAGGAGGCACGGTGGGTCTGACCGACCGGCTGCGCGAGCGGGCCGAGGCCTGGCGTACGCAGAACGGCAAAGCCGACGAGGTCCCGGCCCTGGCTGCCGAGTCCTCGCTCGTCGCGCCGCCGGATCAGCCAGTCAGCCCGACCCCCACGACTTCCACGACCCCCGAGCCAGAGCCGAGCATCCCGATGGGGTCCGGCGGCGACGCCGCAAGCCAACCCGATGTCTCGATCGCCACCACCACGACCCCGGAGTTCGACAAGGCGGTGCCGCGCGGGCTGCAGGTCGCAGCGGCCTGGTCCTGGCGGGTCATCCTCGTCGTCATCGTGCTCTTCGGCATCGGGTGGGTCGCCCGCTATCTCTCCGAGGTCTTCGTCCCGGTCGCGATCGCGATCCTGCTCGCCGCCATGCTTTCCCCGGTCGCGAACCGGCTGCGCAGCTGGGGCCTGCCGCGCGGCGCGGCCACGGCGATCACCGTGCTGGGCGGCCTGGCGCTAATTGCCGGAGCGCTGACGCTGATCGGCTCCCAGCTCGTCAACGAAGCCTCGACGCTGTCCACCAGAGTGGTTGAGGGCTTCAACCAGCTCATCAACTATCTGCGAAACGGGCCGATTCCCATCAGTGAGGAATGGCTCAATGCCAGCGAGTGGTCGAACCGGATCCAGGCCTTCCTCCTGGACAGCCAGAGCACCATCGCCGGGTACGCGGCCGAGATCGGCAGCGGCGTCGGCCGGTTCCTGGCCGGTTTCGCGATTGCGATCTTCTCGCTGTTCTACTTCCTCTACGACGGCCGCGGGATCTTCCGCTTCCTGCTGAACTTCATCCCGCGCGACTCCCGCGAGCGGGTCGACGCGGCCGCCCTCAAGGGCTGGCGGTCGCTGTCGTCTTTCGTCCGGGCCACCATCCTGGTGGCGCTGGTGGACGCCCTCGGCGTTCTGATCGTGGCGCTGATCCTCGGCGTACCGGCGGCTCCGGCGCTGGCCGCTCTGGTCTTCATCGGCGCCTTCATCCCGCTCGTCGGCGCGCTGGTCTCCGGCTTCGTCGCGGTGGCCGTGGCGCTGGTCGCGCTCGGCTGGGTGCAGGCGTTGATCATGCTCGCCGGGATCATCGCGGTGATGCAGGTCGAGGGCCATGTGCTGCAGCCGTTCCTGCTCGGGCGCGCGGTCAAGCTGCACCCGCTCGCCGTGCTGCTCGCGATCGCCGTCGGGATCATCGTCGGAGGCATCGTCGGCGCGCTCTTGGCCGTGCCCCTGTTGGCCTTCATCAAGTCGTTCATCCAGTACCTGGCCGGAGCAACGGACCCGCCGATGGCGCGGTTGCGCTGGCCCTCGGGTCACCGTCGCGCCTGACCGTGAGCCTGGTTGGGCGGGAGCTCGAGCGCACGACCCTTCGGCAGCTGCTCGACGAGGCGGCGCGCGGCCGCGGTGGGCTTGTCGTCATCCTCGGCGAGCCGGGGATCGGCAAGTCGGCCCTGGTGGCCGACCTGACCGCGTACGCCGAGCCCACGGGAGCTGTTGTGCTCGCGGGTCGGGCCGCACCGGGCGGTGGCGCGTACCGGCCGATCGCTGAGGCTTTGATGCCGGCGGTACGCGCGGGTCTGGTGCGCGAGACCGAGGACCTGCGGCCGTTCCGCAGCTCACTCGGTCGGGTACTCCCCGGGTGGGCGTCGGCGTGGCCCGCCGAGCCTGGTGTCGACCCGGTGCTCCTGCTGGGCGAAGGTGTCCTTCGCCTGTTGCTGACCATCGATGCACCGGTGCGAGTGCTGGTACTGGACGGCGTGCAGGACGCGGATCCCGACACGATCGCCTTGCTGAAGTATCTGGCTCCCGCCGTCGAGCAGCTACCGATCTTGATCGTCGCGACCCAGAGCCACCCGCCACCGGTACCTCAGATCGACCGGTTGCCCGCGACCCGGATCCGGCTGACTCGGCTGTCGCCGGAGGACACCGCGGCGCTGGTCGATCAGGTTCGGGCCCATCCGGGGCCGGTACGGGACGGGATCGTCGAGCGGGCCGAGGGTCTGCCGCTGGTGGCCGTTGAGCTGGCCGCCGACCCGCAGCCGACATCGTCGGGCGCGATGCCCGCGAGCTTCACGGCATTGGTGGGCGACCGGCTGGCCCGGTTGGATGCCGGTGCCCGCCGGTTGGTGTGCGCCGCGGCCGTGCTGGGCGCGCCGTCGACCTGGACGCTGGTGCCGTCGCTCGCCGAGCTCGATGTGGCGGCGGCGGCAGCGGCCTACTCCCAAGCGATCGAGCTCGGCCTGCTGGTTCCGGAGGCCGGCGAGCTGCGCTGGTCCCATGGTCTGGTCCGGGAGATCGTCGTCAGCTCTCTGCTGCCGATCGAGCGGCAGCAGCTGAACCAGCACGCCGCCGAGCTGCTGCTCGGCCTCGATACCGACGACGGCGATGCAGCCGCGGCCGAGCGACTGGTGTCCGCCGGGAAGGCTGAGCAAGCGGCCGAGGTGCTGCTGCGCCTGGCCCGCCGCGCGATCGAACGCGGCGGCCTGCGCAGCGCCGAGCAGCTGCTGGAGCGGGCCGCGACTCTGGGCCGGTCGGTGGAGGTCGCCTTGCTGCGCGTCGAGCTGCTGACCATGATCGGCCGGGATGGCGAGGCGCTCGCAGTCGGCGCGTCGGCGTTGGCGGAGGCCCGTCACGACCAGCACGCCGAGCTGTGCCTGCGGATGGCGCGCGCCGCGGTCGGTGGCCGTCATTGGGAGCAGGTCGAAGACCTGGTCGTTCGCGCCGGCCGGCCCGGCGGCGCACGATCACTGATCCTGCTGGCCGATGCGGCCTACGGAGCCGGACGGGTGCCAGAGGCCGCACAGCTGGCCGCGCGCGCCGTCGACGCCAGTGCGAAGGCACCGGCCGAGGTCCGGTGCGAGGCGCTCTGCGCGTACGCGCGGATTTCGGGGCGCGATCACCTTGCCGTTGCCGCGGACTCGTTCCGGCAAGCGGCGCAGGTGGCCGGCGAGCACGGCCTGCCGTCGTGGCGGGTCGAGGCACTCTTCGGGCTGGGCACCTGCGAGCTCAAGGGGGAGGAGCGGTCGGGCTCACTGCTCGAGGCTCGCGCCCTCGCAGGTGAACTCGGCCTGCTCCGGCTGCAGGGCCAGGCCGAGATGTTGCTGGCCGATTGGACCTTTCTCGCGAAGGGGCCCAGCCTGCTGGTCGAGCCGGCCGCGCTGCTCCGGGACCGCGGCGCTCTCCTCGGTCTGCCGGTGTTTGCGTTCGTCGGCGAGTTGCTGCTCGCCACGCGGGACGCGCTCGCCGGCGACCGGCGGGCGATGGAAGAGCGGCTAGGCCGCCTAGAGACGTTCGAGTCGATTCCCCCGGACAATCTCGGTCAGCTGGCGGCAATCCGGGCCATCGCCGCCCTCGTCGACCACGATCTCTCCGTGGCCAAGAAGCTGCTCGACGAGTCGGCTCGGCCCCTGGTGGAGCACGGATCGTCGGCTCCGATGTTCCACTTCGCGCTGTGGCCGGTGATCGCGGCGCTCGTCGACGGTCCGGCCGAGAAGGCGCGGGCGGTGGTACGCGGGCGGCATGGTGGGCTGCGCCGGTCGACTCTCGGAGCCCTCCGCTACGCCGACGCCATCGTCGCTGGTCGTGAGGGCCGGTTGGCGGAGGCCGATGCGGCCCTCACGGCCGGGGACGCACTGCTGGCACCGGTGGAGTGGTGGCGGCGGTTCCTCCGACTGTTCACCTTGGAAGCGGCCGTTCTGGACGGCTGGGGCGACCCGGTCCCGGTGCTTCGAGCTGACCTGGGGGCGTACGAGCGATCCGGCGAGACCCAGCTGGCCCGGATCTGTCGCGACACGTTGCGCCGAGCCGGAGTCACGGTTCGGCGGGGCCGCGGCGACTCGACCGTGTCCGCCGCGTTGCGGGCGCACGGGGTGACCAGCCGGGAGGTCGACGTGCTGATCCTGCTGAGCCGCGGCCTGACCAATGCCGCGATCTCCGAGCAGCTGTTCCTGTCCCCGCGCACGGTGGAGACCCATGTCGCCAACTTGCTGGCGAAGTCGGGAACCGCCAACCGCCAACAACTCCGGGACTGGGCGGACTCCTTAACTCCGTAGTCGTCCCGGATCTGCGGACGCCTCGGGCCGCCCAGAGTGGTGGACATGAACTCAGACTTTGACGTCGTGATCGTCGGAGCCGGACCCTCCGGCCTGACTACTGCCGTATCGCTGGCCCGCGCCGGCGTACGGGTACTGGTCATCGAGAAGCACCGAGGGCTGTCCGCCTTCCCGAAGGCCACCGGCCTGCGGCCACGGACCATGGAGATCCTGCGCAGCTGGGGGCTGGAGCAGGCGGTGCTGGACCGGTCGGAGCCGACTCAGCTCACGATGGCCGTGCGGCCGGTGCTGGCCGCTCCGGGTACTGAGATCCCGCTCGGCCTGCCGACCGAGGAGATGGTGACGGCGTTGACCCCGACCCGGTTCGCCATGTTCCCGCAGAACGCGCTGGAGGCGCTGTTGCTGGCTGAGGTGCGCCGCTGCGGCGGGGAGGTGCGCTTCGAGACCTCGTTCACCGGCCTGAGCCAGGACGAATCTGGGGTGACCGTCACCGTGCAGCTTGCCGCGGCGGACGATCCGGTTCAGCTCACGGCGCGCTACCTGGTCGGTGCCGACGGCGGACGAAGCGCCGTCCGCTCGATTGTGGGTATCAGGTATGACGAGCTGGGCTCGGAGGGTAACCACCTCAGCGCGTTGGTCCACGCCGACCTGTCCGCCGTGATGCCGGCGATGCCCTACGTGCTGGCGGTCGCCGTAGCTCCGGGAGCCGAGGGGCTGTTCGCGACCACTGGCGAGCGTCACCGCTGGATCTTCGACATCGAGTGGCATCCGGAAGCAGGGGAGTCGCTGGCCGACTGGCCCGTTGAGCGGATGGCCGAGCGGATCCGCAGGGCGGCCGGCCTGCGCGACCTCCAGCTGGAGATCACGGGCATCTTTCCGTGGTCCTTCGGGGCGTCGGTCGCTCAGTACCAGCGCTCCGGCCGGGTCTTCTTGATCGGCGACGCGGCTCACCGCACGACGCCGCGCGGGGCGACCGGCATGAACACCGGTATCGCCGACGGTCACAACCTGGGCTGGAAGCTGGCCTGGGTGATCCGCGGCTGGGCGGCACCGTCGCTGCTCGACTCCTACGAGCCCGAGCGGGCGCCGGTCGGCCGGGCCAATGCGCTGGCGTCGCTGGAGTCCGGGATGAACAAGGGCGGGGACCACAGCATCGGCCAGGACTTCGGGGTCGAATACGCCTCAGGAGCGGTGGTCGGCGGGCATCCGCTTGCCGGCCGCCGGGCGCCGCATGCCTGGGTGCAGGTCGAGGACCGTAGGGTCTCGACGCTGGACCTGTTCGGCGACCACCTGACGGTGCTGGCCGCCGCGTACGCGGATCTTGATCCACTGGCACCGCACGTTCGCCGGCTGATTCTCGGGCGGGACTTCGGTGACCCGGACGGCCAGTTCGCGGCCGCGTACGCGCTCGGTCCGGAAGACGCCGTGCTGGTTCGGCCGGACGGCTATGTGGCTTGGGGCGGACCAGTGGGCGAAGTCAGGGCCGCCATCGCCGAGCTGACCGGGATCGCGGAGCTCGTCCGCGTCTGACTGTGCGCCGGATCCTTGCGCTGCACTCCCGAAGCAACCGGCGTGCAGCGCAAGGAACGAACGCAGCGTCCGATTCCGACGGGGCAGAGAGAGGAGCCGAAAGGCCTAGAGGGCGGAGCCCTTCTTGTACGTGGCCCAGGAAAGGTTCCAGTCGGAGTAGCCGTTCCCGTCCTCGACTCCGCGGCTGCTGCCGGTGGTGATCACCGGATCACCGAGCAGTGTGTGTCGCATCAGCCAGCCGGCGTTGGCATTGCTCATCCCGGTGCAGCCGTGGCTGGCGTTGCGCCGGCCGAAGTGGGCGGTGTTCCACGGCGCGGCGTGCAGGAACTCGCCGGAGTTGGTGATCCGCAGCGCGTACGCGGCGATCAAGGTGTACTCCTCCTTGGCCCCGATCGCCTCGTTGGTCATCTTCTTGTTGTACTCCTTGGCCATGATCACCTTGATGCCGCTGCGGGTCTGCCAGCCCGGCTTGCCGCCGCTGACCAAGATGGTGCGGACCTTCCTGCCGCTCTTGTAGACCGTGGCGACGTCGGAGCGCAGGTTGACCCGGATCTTGAACGAACGGCCGACGGTGAAGGACGTCTTGACCGAGTTCTGGCCGTAGATGCCGTTGCCGGCATCGACGCCGTTGATGTCGGCGTGGACGCTGACCTTGGTCCCCGGCTTCCAGTAGTTCTTCGGCCGGTACCGCACCTGGGTGTCGGAGAACCACCGCCAGGTGCCCGGCTGGGCCGGTGAGGTGGTGACCAGCAGGTTCTTCTCGAACTCCCGCTTGTTCTTGACGGGCACATCGAAGGTGAGCACCACCGGCATGCCGATGCCGACCTTCATGCCCTTCAAGGGGTACAGGGTCGGGTAGGTCTGCTGGGACAGGGTGAGGTTTTGGGTCTGAAAGCGCGTCTTCGTGGTGGTCACCTGGTCGGCGACGTTCCGGCCGCTCATAGCGAGCGTGTAGGTGGCCGCCGGCTCCAGCCGGTCAGCCGCGGTCCAGATCGTCTTGTTCTTGTTGAGCTTGCCGGCGACGGTGTCCTTCTGCGCCCGACCCTGCCGATCGGTGTAGGTGAACGTCATCTTGACCTTGCGCAGCGTCCCGGACGCGGCCTTCACCTTGACCACGGTGTCGACGGGCACTTTGCGGGCGCCGTCCTTGACATTGGCGGTGAGCACCACCGGATCCGGGGTCGGCGTAGGAGTCGGCGTCGGGGTCGCGGTCTCTGCGCCCGGCGTCGAGGACGCAGCCGGCGGCTGCGAGTTGGTGCCCTGCGAACCGGAGTCCGGCCTGGCTCCACAGGCGGCAACGGTGGCGAGCAGCACCGCAACGCTCAGTGCCGTCACCGCGCGCCCGATCCTCGATGGCATCGTGTGGTCCTTCGTGCGACGTGCCTCGGTGGCCGGTCTACCGGTCCCGATACCTACTACGCCTGACCCGTTGGACCGGTTGGTGGACGAATCCCCGATCCCGCTGCCCTGCGCCCCCGGCCTCCAGCGTGCCATCCGCTGGCGACGAATTCCTAATTTTGAGGTGACCTTAGGGTGACACTGCCCCCACCGGATCCGACTGCGACGCGCGGTCATCGGTGTTAACGCTCTGGGCACGGCTGGCCAGCGGCTTCTCTCTCATGAAGGCCGCGATCAGCACGGCCGCGGCCATGAACGGCACCCCGACAAGGAACACGTCGTCCATCGCTTCGGTGAACGCGGTCAGCACCCAGGTCTTGGCCGGTTCGGGCAGGGCGCCGATCGCACTGATGTCGTTGGCCGATGCCGCCACGCTGCCGAGCTGGGACTGAGCGGCCGGCGGCACGATCTCGGCCAGATGGTGGGCAAGCCGGGTGTTCAGGATGGCGCCGAACAGTGCCGTGCCCAGGGCACCACCCATCGAGCGGAAGAAGGTGACGGCGGCTGTCGCGGCGCCCATGTCCTTGCGATCTACCGAGTTCTGCACTGCGGTGATGACCACCTGCATGGTCAGGCCCAGACCGGCGCCGAAGAAGAACATGATCACGGCGACGACCGAGTACGTGGTGTCGACGTGCAGCCGGGAGAAGGCGAACAGTGCTGCGCCGACCACGGAGGCGCCGGTGATCGGCATCCACTTGTAGCGGCCGGTGCGGGACATGATCTGCCCGCCGCCGATCGAGGTGCTGAAGATCCCGACCACCAGCGGCAGCATGGCCAGGCCGGATGCGGTGGCCGAGAAGCCCTTCACCGCCTGCAGGTAGATCGGCAGGTAGATCAGCCCGCCGAACATGCCGACGCCCATGATCATCGCGAAGGTGATGTTGGAGGTGAAGATCCAGTGGCTGAAGGCGCTGATCGGGATGATCGGCTCGCTGGCCTTGGATTCCACGAGGACGAAGAGCCCGGCGAGGACCACGGTGGCCACGAGTAGCCCGATCCCCGTCGCGGACAGCCAGCCGAATTCGGGACCCGCCCAGCTGAGGTAGAGCACCAGGCTGGTCACCGCGCCAACAATCATGGCGGCGCCGAGGTAGTCGACCTTGGCCTCGCGGCGTACGTGGTGGAGCCGCAGGGCCATCGAGGTCACGATCAAGGCAGCGATCCCGATCGGGATGTTGATGAAGAAGATCCACTCCCAGCCCAGCTGGTCGGTGAACAGGCCGCCGAGGAGCGGGCCGGCGACAGAGGAGACTCCGAACACGGCACCGAAGAGCCCTTGGTACTTGCCGCGCTCCCGCGGCGGGATGATGTCGCCGATCACGGCCAGCGCCAGCGCCATCAGGCCACCGCCGCCGACGCCCTGGATCGCTCGGCCGGCGATCATCACATCGATACCCTCGACGTTCAGTGCGGTGGAGAGCGGTGACGCGAAGCCACAGATCACCGAGCCGATCAGGAACACCACGATCGCCGACTGGAACATCGGCCGCCGGCCGTAGAGATCGGAGATCTTGCCCCACAGGGGAGTGGCCGCGGTCGAGGTCAGCAGATACGCCGTGACCACCCAGGAGAGCTTGTCCAGCCCACCGAGCTCGGAGGTGATCTTGGGCAATGCGACGCCGACGATGCTCTGGTCCAGGGCGGCGAGGAACATCCCAGCCATCAGGCCGCTCATGACGACGAGGATCTGGCGGTGGCTCAGATAGTCGGGGGCGGTTTCCTGCGGAGCCTGCCGGATCATGACTGCTCCAGCTTCTGGCTCAGGCTCTCCACGTCGGTCACCAGGCGGGTGACCAGCCGATCGAGCTCCTCGAGATCGGCTTGACTCCAGCCCTCCAGACTGCGGGCCAGCACAGCGGTGCGAGCGGCGAGCGCCCGGTCGAGTGTCGAGCGACCGGCCGCGCTGAGGCGTACGCGTTGGGCGCGGCGGTCGTCCGGATCCGGACTGCGCTCAATCCATCCGACCTTGTGCAGCTGTGCCACGTGCCGGGAGACGGTCGAGGTGTCGAGGTTGGCGCTGCTGGCCAGGTCGGTCACCCGCATCGAACCGTTCATCGACACCGTCGTGAGCAGCCAGAAGGCGCCAGGATCGAGCGTCTCGGCTTGTCCACGTTGTCGGATCAGCCGGCCGACGCTCATCAAGGCGTGCAGGACGGACTGCACCGTCTGCGTGCGCGCCGGGGGAGACACCTCCATTGATTGCATGACTCAACAATACAAGAGCTTGCATGCTGCATGCAAGCTCCTCCGCCCCCTCCCTCTTTCTCTCCCCGGTCAAAATCGGACGCTGCGTCCGAAACTCGCGCTGTACGCCGGAAGCAACCGGCGTGCAGCGTGAACATCTGGCGTGCAGTGCGGGCTGCCAGACATCTGAACCTCGGCAACATCCCTGGCCAGACCCTGAAATGTGAAAGAGAACCTTCCAAAAGGGAAAGGTCCGTTTTAGATTCTGCATATGACCACCCCAGACATGACCGCGATCCTCGAGGAACTTGCCGCAGGTCGCATCGACGCCGCCGAGGCGGCCCGCCGGATCGACGCCCTGAAGGCGTCGGAGTCGGCTGCTCAGCCGAGTCCCGAGCCGGCCACCGAGCAGCGCTCCGAACGAAACACCGAGCCGACCAACGAGGAGCTGGCCGGCCAGGCCGACTCCGATCCGTGGGCGGCGGCCACCGACCGGCCGCAGCATGCGACGCACACGACCGAGACCTTCCGGGCTGAGCCGGAACCGCAACCGAACCGAACCGGAACCGGAACCGGAACCGGAACCGGCGAGCGATCCGGTACGCGCCAAGCCGGTCAACACCAGCGGTGTCGAGCGCGTCTCGGTGCGTGCGGTCGGTCGGCGAGTCCGGATCGTGGGCGAGACGTCGGTCGCCACCCTGTCCGCGGACGGACCCCATGTGCTGCGCCGGAACGGTTCGGTGCTCGAGGTGTCCAGCGACGGAGAGCTCGGGGCCTCGATCGACGGCTTCAGCCTGTTGCGCAGTGCGCCGCGGAACCTGGACGACTTCCGAGCCCTTGGGTTGGGTAAGGAGCTGTTCCTACGGGTCAACCCGAACATCATCGTCGACGTCGAGCTGACCGCGGGCAGCCTCAACACCGAGGGCGTGCCGCACCTGGGCAAGATCAGGGTGACGGCCGGCGGGGCGAAGCTGCTCGACGTGGCCGAGATCAACGACGCGCTGATCCAGGCCGGCCAGGCCACGATCAAGGGCGCCATCAGCACCGGACGCAACCGGATCCGGGCCGAGTCGGGATCGCTCTCGATCAGCTTGGGCGACGAGTCCGACGTGACGATCAAGGGCGACGCGCAGCTGGGCAAGGTCAGCTGGTCCGGAGGGCACGATGGCGCCGGCGACGAGGTCGTGATGGGCAACGGCAGCGCCAAGCTGGACATCGAGGTGGTCATGGGCCACGCGCAGGTGCGGGTTGGTTCCGAGCGCGCCGAGGCGGAGGTCTAGTTGAGCGAGCGTGCCCGCCGGCCCGCCGAGCGGCACGAGCACCGGGCACCCAGCGAGTGCCCGGTGTGCGGGGAGCACCTGTCGGTCACGCGGCTGGGCTGCACCGCCTGCGGCACCGAGCTCGCTGGGGTGTTCGCCCCGTGCGAGTTCTGCGCGCTGTCGGCGGCGGAGTCGGACCTGCTGCGGGTGTTCCTGGCCTCCCGCGGCAACCTGCGTGAGGTCGAGAAGCACCTCGGCGTCTCGTACCCGACGGCACGGGCCCGCTTTGCGAGCGTGCTGCGAACGCTAGGCCTGGTGGATGATCCGGAGCCGCCACCCGGCCTCACCCGCGACCAGATCTTGGCTGAAGTCACCTCCGGTGCCCTCAGCCCGGCCGAGGCGGCCGAGCTGCTGCGTACGCTCGACTGACTGCCACCGAGCCGCCGCAGTTTCGAACGCATACGTCCGAAACACTCACTGAGCGCGCGAAGTTTCGTGGGCTCAGTGGGAGTTTCGTGGGCACAGTGCGTACGCGACGGTGGCCAGCAGTCCGGTTCGTGAACTCCGGCGATCTGCATGAGCATGATCGAAGCGGTCAGGAGTGAAAGGGTGCGACCTTCACCACGGTGACGTTGATCGAGCGGCCGTTCGGAGCGACGTAGGACACCGAGTCGCCGGGTTTCCGGCCCACGATCGCGGCGCCCAGCGGTGACTGCGGGCTATAGACGTTGGTGTCCAGGCTCGCGTCCAGACCGAGCAGCTCGCGCGATCCGAGCACGAAGGTGTCGGTATCGGATTCGTCGCCGTCGAAGGCGATGGTGACCTGGGTGCCGGGAGCGACCTCGTCGGCCTGGGTCGGGGCTTCGCCGACCTCGGCGCGGCTCAACATGTCGGTGAGCTGGCGGATTCGAGCCTCCTGCTGGCCCTGCTCGTCGCGGGCCGCGTGGTAGCCGCCGTTCTCGCGCAGATCGCCCTCCTCGCGCGCGGCAGCGATCTTCGCGGAGATCTCGGCGCGACCTGGTCCGGTCAGATGATCGAGCTCGCCACGGAGCTTGTCGTACGCCTCCTGGGTCAGCCAGATCGTCTGGGTCGCATGTTCAGACATCCCGCAAGGTTATCAAGACGGACGGCGACCGATTATTCCTCGAGTCGGCAGTCCTGAGCCTTCGCAGCAACTGCCCGCCGCAGTGTGACCAGCCTCACCCGGACATCCGCTAGCTGCACGCTGCTGCCCTCGACCACCACCCGCTGCTCGCCCACGATCCGGGTGTCGGCCGCTTGGGCGAACACTCGGCAGGACATTGGCCGCGCCGGCTCGCGCCGCTCGACGGTGAGTGTGACATCGATGGCGGTGTCCGAGATCACGGTGAACGCGGCGACCTGCCCGCTGACCGCGGGCCGGGAGTGGAAGAGCGCCGCCCAGATCAGCCAGCCCAGTCCGATGGCGGCCACAAGTCCGAGGGCGACGATCGGTACCAGGCGCGGCAGCCGCGACGGTGGATAGCGCTGCCGCAGGCGCTCGGCGGCATCAGACACAAGACCATTCTTGTCCGTGTTCACGGTGGCCCATTGTCGTCGGTGTTCGCCTACCGGCGAGAGGGCGTACGCGGTCAGCACGGCATGGCACGATGACCGGCATGTCTTCTCCGCCGCTACGGGTCGATCGCGAGGGTGAGCGCCTCCGGCTGATGCACGTGCACGCCCATCCGGACGACGAGTCCAGCAAGGGCGCGGCGACGACGGCGAAGTACGTCGCGGAAGGCGTCGACGTGCTCGTCGTCACCTGCACCGGAGGCGAACGAGGGTCCATCCTCAACCCAGCCATGGACCGCCCTGACGTGCTCGCCAATATCAGCCGGATCCGTCGGGAGGAGATGGATCGGGCCCGGGCCATCCTCGGTATCCAGCAGACCTGGCTGGGGTTCGTCGACTCCGGACTGCCGGAGGGCGATCCGCGGCCACCGTTGCCCGAGGGCAGCTTCGCACTGATGGATCTCGAGCAGGCCACGGCTCCGCTGGTCAAGGTCATCCGTACCTTCCGGCCGCACGTGATGACCACCTACGACGAGAACGGCGGCTATCCGCACCCCGACCACATCATGTGCCACAAGATCTCGGTCGCCGCCTTCGACGACGCCGCCGACCCGAACCGCTACCCCGAGCTGGGTACGCCCTGGCAGGTGCTCAAGCTCTACTACTCCTTCACCTTCCACCGAGACCGGGTGGTCGCGCTCCACGAGGCCATGACCAGCCGCGGCCTCGAGTCACCGTACGCGGAGCGGCTGCGGGACTGGCCGGACGACCGGGCCCACGCCGCCCGGGTCACCACCCGGGTGCCCTGTGCGGACTACTTCGCGGTCCGCGACCGGGCATTGCTGGCCCACGCCACCCAGGTCGACCCGGAAGGACCCTGGTTCACCATCCCGCTCGACATGCACGTCAGGGTCTGGCCGACCGAGGACTGGGAGCTGGTCCGCAGCGTGGTGCCGGTCGAGGTTCCGGAGAACGACCTCTTCGCAGGGATCGCCGTGCCAGCCGAGAGTAAGGTCGTTGCATGATCTTGCTCGAGGTGGACCCCAATCTGGTCCAGCCGGGCTGGACGGCCTTGATCGTCATGATCCTGTTGGCCCTCGCCATGGTGGTGCTGTTCTTCAGCATGCGTAAACAGGTCCGCAGGATCACGGTCCCGCCGACCGAGCCAGAAGAGCCCGAGGAGTCCGAGGAATCCGAGGAATCCACGGCGAACTCGACCGAGCCGACGTCGGGTCCGCAGAGCTGACCGGGCCCGGACAGCGATGAGCGAGGCCGGGGACGATTTCCGGCGCCCGTTGTGGCGAGATGGGCCGATCGGCGTGCCGCTTGGGGTCGGCACCTGGGCGTGGGGCGACCGGAGCTACTGGGGCTACGGCCGGGACTACCAGCAGGCCGATGTCGAGGCGGCGTACGCGGCCTCGCGTACGGCCGGACTCACGCTCTTCGACACCGCCGAGGTGTACGGCCAAGGGGTGTCCGAGCAGCTGCTCGGCAGCCTGGTCGCCGCCGATCCGGGGGGCGCGGGTGGTGTCCCCCCGGGATCGGGCACAGCCCCGGGGGTTCTGGTTGCGACCAAGTTCGCCGCGCAGCCATGGCGGGTCGGCCGCCGCGGGGTGCTGCTGCAGGCACTGGAGGAGTCGCTGCTACGGCTCGGTCAGCCGCGGGTCGCGCTCTACCAGATCCACTGGGATCTGCCGCTGGTCAGCGATCAGGCCTGGCTGGCCGACCTGGCCGAGGCCCACGACCGCGGGCTGATCGGCGCCGTCGGCGTCTCCAACTACGGTCCTCGGGCGGTCCGCGCCGCGCACCGCGTCCTGGCCGACCGTGGCGTGCCGCTGGCGACGGACCAGGTCGAGTACAGCCTGCTGGTCCGCAAGCCCGAACGCACCGGACTGACCGACGTGTGCGGCGAGCTGGGGGTCACCATCCTCGCGTACAGTCCGCTGGGCCAGGGACTGCTCACCGGGAAGTACACCGTGGACAACCCCCCGCCCGGCGTCCGCGGAATGCGTTACCGCCGTCGGCTCCCCGCGCTGAAGCCGCTGATCGCCCGGCTGCGCGACATCGGTGCCGGTCATGGCGGGCGTACGCCCGGCCAGGTGGCGCTGAACTGGTTGACCGCCGTCGGCGCTGTCCCGATCCCGGGAGCCAAGACGGCCGAGCAGGCCACCCAGAACGCCGGGGGCGTCGGGTGGTCACTCAGCGACGACGAAGTCGTCGAGCTCAGCCGGATCGGTCGGACGTGACCGGCCGGAACCGGCTGGCCGAGGCCACCAGCCCCTACCTGCTGCAGCACGCGGACAACCCGGTGCACTGGCGGCCGTGGAGCGACGAGGCCTTCGCGGAGGCGCGCGAACGCGACGTGCCGGTCTTCCTCTCGGTGGGGTACGCCGCCTGCCACTGGTGTCATGTGATGGCACACGAGTCCTTCGAGGACGAGCGTACGGCGGAGGTGATCAACGACAACTTCGTCGCGATCAAGGTCGACCGTGAGGAGCGGCCGGACGTCGATGCGGTCTACATGCTGGCCACGCAAGCCATGACGGGGCAGGGCGGCTGGCCGATGACCGTGTTCCTCACCCCCGACCGGTTGCCGTTCTACGCGGGGACCTACTTCCCGCCGACCTCGCGGCACGGCCTCCCGGGGTTCCGCCAGGTGCTCGACGCGATCAGTGCCGCGTGGGTCGACCGACGGGACGAGGTCGTGACCAGCGCAGCGTCGATCAGCACCCAGCTGTCGTCGAGCCGGCTCCGGCCGGCGACCGCGGGGCTGCTGACCGCGGAGGGTTGCGCGGCCGCGGTCGAGCGGCTGCGCGCCGAGTTCGATGCCGAACGGGGCGGCTTCGGTCGGGCGCCCAAGTTCCCGCCGTCCATGGTGCTGGAGGCGCTGCTCCGCGATCGGGGCGAGGCCGCGATGACGATGGTCGAGGCGACCTGCACCGCGATGGCCCGCGGTGGCATCTACGACCAGCTGGGCGGCGGCTTCGCCCGCTACAGCGTGGACGCCGACTGGGTCGTGCCGCACTTCGAGAAGATGCTCTACGACAACGCTCTGCTGCTCGGGGTCTACACCCACTGGTGGCGGTCGGCGCCGAACGCGCTGGCCGCGCGGGTCGTCGCCGAGACCGTCGGCTGGCTGCTGGCAGAGATGCGAACGGGGGAGGGCGCGTTTGCCGCGAGCCTGGACGCCGACTCCCTCGATGATCAGGGTCGGTTGCGTGAGGGCGCGTACTACGTCTGGACCCCGGAGCAGCTCGCCGGCGTGCTCGGGGACGAGGACGCGGACTGGGCGGCGGAGGTGTTCGCCGTGACCGCGGCCGGCACGTTCGAGGAGGGAGCGTCGACCCTGCAGCGGCGGGTCGACCCCGACGACGCCCACCGGCTGGACCGCGTCCGGGTCGCCCTCGGAACCGCTCGCGACCGGCGGCCGCGGCCGGGCCGGGATGACAAGGTCGTGGCGGCCTGGAACGGCTGGCTGATCGACTCCCTGGTGCAGGCAGCACTGGTCTTCGACCGGCCGGACTGGCTGGCCGCCGCGACCGAGGCGGCGACCGCCGTGTGGCAGGTGCACTGGCGGGACGGCCGGTTACGCCGGGCGTCGCGCGACGGTCGCGCCGGAGCTGCCGCCGGAATCCTGGAGGACTACGCGGCGCTGGCCGCGGCCTTCGCCCGGCTGGCGGCGGCACTGGCCGACGCGGACTGGGTCGAACGTTCCCGGGCGCTGCTGGAGATCGTGCTCACCGAGTTCGACGACGGCGGTGCCGGGTTCTTCGACACCGCGGCCGACGCCGAGCAGCTCTACACCCGCCCGCAGGATCCGACCGACAACGCCACTCCCTCGGGATTCAGCGCGGCGCTGCACGCGCTGGGCCTGATGGCCGAACTGACCGGGGAGGACCGGTACGCCGACCGCGCCGAGCGGGCGGCGGCCAGTGCCGGGACGCTGGCTGCTCAGGCGCCCCGGTTCGCCGGCTGGCTGCTGGCGGATGCGATCAGTCGGTCCGGACCGCGTACGCCCGTGCAGGTGGCCGTCGTCGGATCGCCCGACCCGACCCGGGACGCTCTGGTGCGGCTCGCCCACCGGGAAGCGCCGGCCGGCTCGGTGATCGTGGCCGGGCAGCCCGACCAGCCGGGGTTCGCACTGCTGGCCGAGCGGCCACTGCTCGACGGCCGGCCCACCGCGTACGTCTGCCGGCACTTCGTCTGCCGGCTGCCGGTGACGTCGGCTGAGGAGCTGGCTGAACAGCTCAAAGCCTAGGAGTCCGCGTACGTCACCAGCGAGATCGCGACGTAGTGGCAGGCGAACCCCGCCAAGGTGCAGGCGTGGAAGATCTCGTGGAAGCCGAACCAGGCCGGCCACGGGTCGGGACGCCGGCGACCGTAGACCACGGCGCCCAGTGTGTAGCAAAGCCCGCCGGCCACGATCAAGATCAAGACTGCTGGCCCGGCCGCGGCGTAGAAGGCGCCGAGCCAGCCGAGTGCCGCCCAGCCCATCAGCAGATACAGCGCGACGTAGAGCCGGCGGGGGGCGGACAACCAGAACAGCCGGAAGGCACAGCCGCCGACGGCCGCGGCCCAGACCAGACCCAGCAACGCCGCCCGCGATGCGCCGTCGAGCATGAGCAATGCGAGCGGGGTGTAGGTCGCCGCGATGAAGACATAGATGTTGGCGTGGTCGAGCCGCCGCAACACCGCCTCGGCGTGGTCACCCCATGGTGCCCCGCGGTGGTACAGACCGCTGGTGCCGAAGAGCAGCACCGAGGCGCCCAGGAACACCGCGCCGCCGATGACACCGAGTGTGGTCGGAGCCAGGCTGACCAGGACGATGCCCGCAGCGAGCGCCAACGGGGCCGCGCCGGCATGCAGCCAGCCGCGCAACCGGGGCTTGACCGCCGCCACGACCTCGGCGACCACCGGGACTTCGGCAGGCGGACGCTGATCGGCCTCGGTCGACACCAGGGGTGATCCTTCATGGAGTGGTCGGAAACGCTAAGTTACGCTTGCGTAGGTTACGCTAGCCGAGGGCTCCGGTCCGGCCAACCCGCGTGATCGTCGGCGTTACGCTGCCAGACGTGGGCCGGCTCGATCGCGTACGGGAGTTCATCGACCGGCTGCATCCGTCCGGGCTGCTCTACGCGACGTACGAGCACCGGCTGATCGCCGAGCTCGACCAGAGCCGGCTGCCTCGACACGTCGCCGTGCTCGCCGACGGCAACCGCCGATGGGCGCGTACGAACGCCCCCGGCCAGCCGCTGGTTGCCGGCTACCAGGCGGGCGCGGACAAGCTCAAGGAGTTTCTCGAGTGGTGTGACGAGATCGGGATCCCTGTGGTCACGTTGTGGGTGCTGTCCACCGACAACTTCCAGCGCAGCGAACCAGAGGAGATCGAGCCGCTGCTCGCCGTGATCGAGCAGATGGTCGCCGACCTCGCCGCGACCAGGCGCTGGCGGGTTCACCCGGTCGGTGCGCTGGACCTCCTGCCGGACCGTTCGGCCGCTCAGCTCACCGCGGCCGACGAGAGCACCGCCAATCTCAACGGGATGCTGGTCAACATCGCCGTGTCCTACGGCGGCCGGCACGAGCTCAGAGATGCCATCCGGTCACTGCTCGCCGAGGAAGCGGTCCACGGCACGCCGATCGCTGAGCTGGCGACGACCCTGGACATCGAGCACATCGCCGAGCACCTCTACACGAAGGGCCAGCCCGACCCCGACCTGATCATCCGCACGTCCGGTGAGCAACGGCTCTCGGGCTTCTTGATGTGGCAGTCGGCGCACAGTGAGTTCTACTTCTGTGAGGCGCTCTGGCCCGACTTCCGCAAGGTCGACTTCATCCGCGCCCTGCGCTCCTACGGTCAGCGCGAGCGCCGGTTCGGCCGATGACGGTTTCGAACGCTGCGTTCGTTCTTCGCGCTGCACGCCGGAAGTAACCGGCGCGCAGCGCGGAGATCCGACGCAGCGTCCGATTCTGCAAGGGGCCCGGGCGTCACTGGTGGGCAAAGTTTCGGGCGGTTTGCGATCGCGTGAAATCCGGCGTGGCTCTTCACTCCGACCCTTGCCGGGACGTACCGTCGAAGGGCGAGCCGCGCGCAACGCGGCGAGCCTGGGAGGCGATGCATGCACCGTCGCTCGACGGCCCGACTGCCGGTCAGCTCCGGTTGGCGGTACCCGACCCGGTCCACCACGTAACCGTGGGGCCGGGCGCGGAGCGCGTACGGCCCCGGTAAGAAGGGACATCTTGTGTCTTCTCCAGCCCCGACCCGCCGCCGCAGCTATGTCATCGACACCTCCGTCCTGCTGAGCGATCCGCAGGCCTTGCGCCGCTTCGCCGAGCACGACGTGGTTCTCCCCGTCGTGGTGATCACCGAACTCGAGGCCAAGCGCCACCACAGCGAGCTCGGCTACTTCGCCCGTACCGCGCTCCGCCTGCTCGACGACCTGCGGATCGCGTACGGCCGGCTTGACGCCCCGATCCCGGTCAACGACCAGGGCGGGACCGTGCACGTGGAGCTCAACCACACCGATCCCGAGGTGCTGCCCGCTGGGTTCCGACTGGGCGACAACGACTCTCGGATCCTTGCGGTCGCCCTCAACTACGCCGCCGAGGGCCACGACGTGATCCTGGTGTCGAAGGACCTTCCCATGCGGGTCAAGGCGTCGGCGGTCGGGCTGGCGGCTGAGGAATACCGTGCGGAGCTGGCCACCGATCCGGAGTGGACGGGGATGGCCGAGGTCGACATCAGCAGCTCCGACCTCGACCAGCTCTACGAGCAGGGCACGCTCGATCTGCAGGAGGTACGCGACCTTCCGTGCCACACGGGTGTCGTGCTGAACAGCGGCAGCGGATCCGCGCTCGGCCGAGTCACGCCGGCCAAGGAGCTCAAGCTGGTCCGGGCCGACCGCGACGCCTTCG
Source organism: uncultured Actinomycetota bacterium (assembly GCA_963711015.1). Lineage (GTDB taxonomy): Bacteria > Actinomycetota > Actinomycetes > Propionibacteriales > Propionibacteriaceae > Microlunatus. The sequence continues at coordinate 324,037 of CAVQCQ010000005.1, read as the reverse complement.
GAATCCATGGCCGGTCGGCCGAGCAGCGGGTGGCGCTCGAGCTGCTGCTGGACCCGGGAATCGGCATCGTCTCTCTCGGCGGACGGGCCGGCACTGGTAAGTCGGCCCTGGCGCTCTGCGCCGGACTCGAGTCGGTGCTGGAGCGTCGGCAGCACGCCAAGGTCGTGGTGTTCCGGCCCTTGTACGCGGTGGGCGGCCAGGAGCTCGGCTACCTGCCCGGCACGGAAGGGGAGAAGATGGCGCCCTGGGCGCAGGCGGTGTTCGACACCCTGGGCGCGGTCACCTCGAAGGCCGTGATCGAGGAGGTGGTCGGGCGCGGGCTGCTCGAGGTGCTGCCGCTGACCCACATCCGCGGCCGGTCCCTGCACGATGCGTTCGTCATCGTCGACGAGGCGCAGTCGCTGGAACGGAACGTGCTGCTCACCGTGCTGAGCCGCATCGGTCAGGACTCTCGTGTGGTGCTGACCCACGACGTCGCCCAGCGGGACAACCTGCGGGTCGGTCGGCACGACGGAGTGGTCGCCGTGGTCGAGAAGCTCAAAGGCCACCCGCTCTTCGCCCACATCACCTTGCATCGCTCCGAGCGCTCGCCGATCGCTGCGCTGGTCACCGAGATGCTGGAGGACGTCGCGAGCTAGTGTCGCCTGAGCACGAACGATCCGCTCTCGCACACGACAGGATCCGGGGATGGCGAAGAGCACGGCGACGAGCAAGGAAGCCGAGCATCGGCGCTGGGAACGCCACAGTCGACTGGCCCGGCGCGTCGGCTCGATGCTCGGGGGACCGGTCGAGCGGCGGATCGAGCGGTTCCTGCTGCGGCGATCGTGGCGGCATTTCGAGCCCAAGCGGCTGAAGCGCTACCTGGTCCGCGGCTACCAGAACCCGGTCATCAACATGCAGAGCATCGTGGCCCGACACGAACTGGTCCGCGAGCTGTACGGCGACGTGCACGAGGGCCTGATGGTCGAGGAGATGCAGTGGGCGGCGGAGAAGTACCGGGCCTATGCCGAACGACGTAAGGCCATCTTGGCGACGTCCGGGATGGACGACAAGGAGCGGTCCGTCGCGCTGAGAACGGCCTACAAGGAAGTCATGGCTGACTCCGAGCTGTACGCCAACCGGTGGAGCGAGGCGTTGGGACAGCCGCCCTCGAGCCGGCTCGCGGTCATCGAGGCGGCCTGCGGGTCAGCCAACGACTATCGGTTCTTCGTTCGCTACGGTCTTTCGTCCTACCTGAACTACACCGGGTTCGACATCACGGACGCCAACATCGCCAACGCGCGCCGGATGTTCCCAGGCGTCGACTTCCGGATCGGCGATGTCCAAGACATCGAGGCGGCCGACGGCTCCTATGACTGGGCGATCGCCCATGATCTTCTCGAGCACCTGGCTCCGCGGGCCTGCAACCGCGCTATCGACGAGCTCTGCCGCGTCAGTCGAGGCGGTGTCCTGATCTCGTTCTTCTCGATGGCGGACCAGCCGGAGCATCAGGTGCAGCCGCGGCGGCACTACCACGTCAACACCCTGAGCAAGGCCCGGATCCACGAGCGGTTCGCCGAGCACTGCTCCGACATCCGTTGGCTGCACATCCGACCGTTCGTTGCGGAGCACACGGGTTTCGCCCGCTACTACAACTCCCGGGCCTGGACCATCATCGCCCGGCATTGAGCTCGGGTGCTGGGGCCGCTCCTTTCGTCCAGGTAACGATCGAATCTGGATCGTACGAATTCTTGATCTGGAGTCTCATTGATCCGCGGGTTTGGTTTCATTTCGATAACGGCATGTGGCAATCTATGGCCGTGCGTCGACTTGCCCAGCATGCCGTCGCCGGAGTGGGGTTCTCCGCGGTGGTCGTAGCAGCCGGCGTCGTTGGACTCAGTAGTCCGGCGGTGGAGCAGTCCGCGGTCGCGGTTCCTGCGCCCGCGGTCTCCGCGCCGGCCGATCCGGTGCCCTCCGCAATGCCGAGCGCGTCCGACCTGACCTCGCAGCAGATCGGACAGCGAGTTGCCGCTGCCGACGCCGCGAGCAGAGACGCGGAACGGGCCCTTCTCGCCGTTACCAACCACGCCGCCAAACGCGGTAAGGCGTTGAGCAAGCACTCCAAACGCCTCGTCAAGGAGCAGAAGAAGCTGAAGGCGGCAGCCGAGGCTGCGGCGAAGAAGGCGGCGGAGGAGAAGGCGGAGCTGGAGCGGGCCCTGAAGAACCGCGGCTATTTGCCCGGCACCTCCGACCCGCGCGAGATCGCCCGCCAGATCATGAAGAACAAGTACGGCTACGGCGCGAGCGACTTCACGTGCTTCGACAACATCATCATGCGGGAGAGCCGGTGGCGCATCAACGCCACCAACCCGAGCTCCGGGGCGTACGGCATCCCGCAGGCGCTGCCCGGATCCAAGATGGCGTCAGCCGGCTCCGACTGGCGCACCAACCCGGCGACCCAGATCATCTGGGCGATCGGTTACATGAAGGACCGCTACGGCAGCCCGTGCCAGGCCTGGTCGTTCAAGCGCTCCCACGGCTGGTATTAGGGCGGGTCATGGCCAGGACGTCCAGCGCGGCATCCAGCTGGTCCTCGGTGAGCGACCCGTCGGTCACGTAGCCGGATTCCAGCACGACGTCGCGGATGGTCTTGTCCTCCTTGAGCGCCTTCTTCGCGACGGCGGCGGCGTTCTCATAGCCGATGTAGCGGTTGAGCGGCGTCACGATCGACGGCGACGACTCGGCCAGCTTCCGGCAGTGCTCGACGTTCGCCTGGATGCCGTCGACACAGCGGTCGGCCAGTAGTCGGCTCACACCCGCCAGCAATCGAATCGACTCGAGCACGTTGCGGGCCATCACCGGCAGCATGACGTTGAGCTCGAAGTTGCCGGACGCGCCGGCGAAGGCCACCGCGGCGTCGTTGCCGATCACCTGGGCGCAGACCATGGTGGTGGCCTCGCAGATCACCGGGTTGACCTTGCCGGGCATGATCGACGAGCCGGGCTGCAGGTCCGGCAGGGAGATCTCGCCCAGACCGGCGCGCGGCCCGGAGCCCATCCAGCGCAGATCGTTGGCGATCTTGTTGAGGCTGACGGCAATGGTGCGCAGCGCGCCGGACGCCTCGACCAGGCCGTCCCGTGCGCCCTGAGCCTCGAAGTGGTCCCGGGCCTCAGTCAGCGGCAGCCCCGTCTGCCGGACGATGATCGAGATCACCGACGCGGCGAAGCCCGGCGGTGTGTTGATGCCGGTGCCGACGGCGGTGCCACCGAGCGGCAGCTCGGCGACCCGCGGAATCGTCGCCTCGACCCGCTCGACGCCATAGCGGATCTGGGTCGCGTAACCGCCGAACTCCTGTCCCAGGGTGACCGGTGTGGCGTCCATCAGGTGGGTACGGCCGCTCTTGACCACCTCGGCGAACTCGGTCGCCTTGCCGGTCAGCGCCTGCTCGAGATGCTGCAGGGCCGGGATCAGGGTGTTGATCAAGCTGTTGGTCGCCGCGATGTGGATGGCGCTCGGGAAGACGTCGTTGCTCGACTGCGAGGCGTTGACGTGGTCGTTCGGATGGACCGGCTCGCCCAGCAGGCGGCTGGCCAGCGAGGCCAGCACCTCGTTGGCGTTCATGTTGCTCGACGTCCCGGAGCCGGTCTGGAACACGTCGATCGGGAACTCGGCGTCGTGATCTCCGGCTGCGACCTCGGCGGCGGCCTTGACGATGGCGTCGGCCCGTTCGGCCGAGATCACGCCCAGATCGGCGTTGACCTGCGCCGCGGCACCCTTGATCTGGCCCAGGGCGGCGATCAACGCCGGATCGATCGGTACCCCCGAGATCGGGAAGTTCTCGACGGCGCGCTGAGTCTGGGCCTGGTAGAGCGCCGAGGCGGGCACCCTGACCTCGCCCATGGTGTCGTGTTCGATCCGGAAGTCAGCCTCGGTGGGCTCGGCAGTCATGGGGCACATTCTTACCTAGCCCGACCGGCCTTAACCATGGTGTAGATGACGTCCGGCGCCGTCCGGCCCTGACTCCGCTTCGGATGGACATGGGTGGTCACGTCAGCACTGATCGACTGCAGCCTCTCGAGCAGCTGCGGTGACGGTCCCTGGCACCAGATCGCGCAGATCCCGGCTTCGGCGAGTTGGCCGTACGCGGCCCGCAGCGCCGGGTCGGCGTACAGCGCATCGTTCGCGGCATGGATCAGGAAGTCCGGACCGTTGTCGACATCGAGCAGGATCGCGTTCCACGGCCCGTACGGCGGCCTCAGTCCGGTCACCACGTGCCGGACGTCCGCACAGTACAGCTGAACCCCAGGATCGGCGGCCAGCGCCTGCAACGTCGGCGTCAGTCCGGCGTACGCCCAGTCGATCAGACACGCCTCGATCTCGACGACGTCCACTGTGCTGTGACCGAGGAGTGCCGCCACGGTGTAGCCCAGGCCGAGCCCACCGACCAGGATCCGCCCGCCGACGGGTACGCGGGCCATGGCGAGTTCGGCCAGCCGCCGCTCGCTGCCGGTGTCGCGCGAATCCATCGCGAAGACGCCGTTGACGATCAGCTCCTCGACCGTCTCACCACCCTCGATCCGGCGACGCAGCACGACCTCACCGCGTGGGCCTTCGTGCCGCGCGAGCGTCTGGACCGACTCCATCGGGCCATTGTGGAATGCAACGATTCGGCTTCGAACGTGCGGTGCCGGGTCCCTTGTGGTCGCCTGAGCACACCGCTGCCGGTACCTTGCCGCTACCGGGGGAGCCAGAACGGTTCGGGGGCAAGAGATGTCTCGCCGACCCCAGACCCGGAGTGATCATGAGATGCACCACCGCCGCGATGTCCGTGGCGTGCCTGGTGATCCGTACCGGACCTGGAGTCGCACGGACCTGTGGGACGACTCGCGCCAGCTGGGGATGGCACGAGTCGAGCTCCTGCAGTAGGCGGCGCACGGACTGATTCGTCAGGGCCCACAATGCGGGGTGGTGCCGCTGCCGGCCGGCCCCTCGCTCTCACGCAGGATCTGGGAGCGAGGGGTCGGGTGCGTTCTCAGACCCGTGTAGGCGGCCAACGCGTGTCTTCGCGCGTCAGGAATACCTAGCGGGTTGTGGCGGGGTGTGAGGATGGAGCCGTGGCACGGTCGAACCGCAGCGCTGGGCCGGCGGACCTGCTCCGGTCGCTGGCGGTGATCCTGGTTCCGCTGGTGATCATCACGGCCCTGTTCACCGACCTTCCCGACGAGAAGCCCGTGGAGGAGGTGGACTGGAAACCGATCCTTGCCGTGGCCCGTGAACAGTCGCCCTATCCAGTGCTGGCCCCCACCAACCTGCCGGCGGGATGGCGCGCAACCCGAGCGACCTGGGTGGAGGCGGGCGATCCCCACCTCAACGGTGAGCCCTCGGTACGCAACCTCTGGCAGCTCGGGTTCCTGACCCCGGGCAACACCTACATCTCGCTCGGCCAGGGCGATGAGCAGATCGAGGACTTTGTCGCGGAACAGACCCGGCAGGGCACCGTCGACGGCGAGAGCACGGTCGGCGGCCAGCGCTGGCAGCGCCAGGTGAGCCCCGATGGGCGGACGCGGTCACTGGTCCGCCAGGAGCCCCAAGCGACGGCGGTGGTGTCCGGTGACGTGGACTATGCCGCGCTCGAGGCATACGCCTCGACGCTGTCCAGCACGGGTTGACGAGCCCAGCGAGAACTAGGGCCCCGGCTCGGCCTGGTCGGTGGGCGCGGGACGGGCGGCAGCAACCTTGGCCCGTGCTCCGTCGAGAAAGGACTGGCAGAGCGCGGCCAGCTGTTCGCCACGCTCCCACAAGGCCAGCGACTCGGCCAACGGGACCCCACCGGACTCCAGCCGCTGAACCACCGAGATGAGCTCGTCCCTGGCCTGCTCGTAGCTCATCGACGTTTCGTCGATCTGCTCCGTCATCGATCTCCTCGGGGTTGGACGTCACGTACCTCGACGACCAGCTGGCCGTCGCTCAGGTGAGCCAGCAGGTCGTCGCCCGGATCGACCTCGGTGACCGAACCGACCGAGTGCCCATCCGGCCCGATCAGAATGGCGTACCCGCGTTCCAGCGTGGCCTTCGGGGAGACGGCGCGAACGTGGGCGAGGTGGTGCCGTACCGCGACCGACTCACGGTCCAGGTGGGTGTTGATCGCCCGTCGAGCGCGTACGCCGAGGGCCTCGATCTGGCCGGCGGCGAGAGTGAAGCTGGCGGTCGGATCGGCCAGCACCGGCCGGGTGCGCAGAGCGTCGAGGTGTTCCTGCTGCCGCTGCACCAGACCGGCCAGGCTCCGCGCGATCCGCTGCCGGGCCTGCTGGATCCGGGCCAGCTCATCGACGGCGTCGGGCACCACCCGTTTGGCCGCATCCGTCGGCGTCGAGGCGCGATAGTCGGCGACAAGATCGAGGATCGGGTTGTCCGTCTCGTGCCCGATGGCGCTGACCACTGGCGTCCCGCAGGCGAAGACGGCGCGGACCAGACCCTCGTCGGAGAACGGGAGCAGGTCCTCAAGGGATCCGCCGCCCCGGGCGATCACGATGACGTCGACGCCGGGCTGGCCATCCAGCGCGTCCACCGCGGCCATCACCTGCTCGGCCGCCTGCGGACCCTGGACGAGCGTGTGCCGGACGGCGAGGCGTACGGCGGGCCACCGACGGCGGGCGTTCTCGATGACGTCCCGCTCGGCCGCGCTGCCGGCACCGGTGATCACCCCGACCACGCGGGGAAGGAAGGGGAGCGGCTTCTTCTGCGCCGGGTCGAACAGGCCCTCGGCCTGCAGCAGCCGTTTGGTCTGCTCGAGCCGGGCCAGCAGCCGGCCCTCACCGACGGGAGTGATCGCGTCGCAGGAGAAGGTGAACCGGCCCGACTGCTCGAAGTACGCCGGCTTCAGTCGGACAACCACGGTCGAGCCCTCGCGCAGCGGACCCGCCGAGTCCAACGTGGTCGCCGAGATAGTCGCCGAGGCGGAGACCTCGGCCAGCTTGTCCCGCAGTGTCAAGAAGATGGTCCGGCCGGATCGGCGGTTGATCTCGATCAGCTGAGCCTCGACCCAGACCGGACCCAGCCGCTCGATCCAGCCGCGGACCAGGTGCGCAACGAGGCGCAACGGCTGCGGGTTCTCCGGCGAGGACTCCAGGGCCACGGACCGAACCCTACGACCGTGCCCGGACAGATCAACTGACCGCCGAACCGGCGTGGCCGGGCGCGCTGCCGGCCGGCTCCTAGACTGGCCGGCGTGTCCGAGGCGAAAGAGGTCGTGGTCGCAGCGCCCCGTGGCTACTGCGCCGGGGTCGACCGCGCGGTGATCACGGTCGAGCGCGCGCTCGAGACCTACGGTTCGCCGGTCTACGTGCGCAAGCAGATCGTGCACAACCGTCATGTCGTGGAGGACCTGGAGCGGCGTGGTGCGGTCTTCGTGACCGAGCTGGACGAGGTGCCGGAGGGCGCGACCGTGGTGTTCTCGGCCCACGGTGTGTCGCCGGCCGTCCACGCAGAGGCCAAGGTCCGCCAGCTCAAGACCATCGACGCCACGTGCCCGCTGGTGACCAAGGTGCATCACGAGGCGCGACGCTTCGCCCGGGACGACTTGGAGATTCTGCTGATCGGGCATGCCGGCCACGAGGAGGTCGAGGGCACGACCGGCGAGGCGCCGGAGCACATCACGCTGGTGCAGTCGCCGGCGGAGGTCGACGCACTCCAGATCCGCGATCCCAGCCGGCTGGCCTGGCTGAGCCAGACCACGCTCAGCGTGGACGAGACGCTGGAGACGGTGAATCGCCTGCGACAGCGGTTCCCGCTGCTGATGGACCCGCCGAGCGATGACATCTGCTACGCCACCCAGAACCGCCAGCTCGCGGTGAAGCAGATCGCCGCGGGCCGGGATCTGGTGATCGTTGTCGGTTCCGCCAACTCCTCCAACTCGGTGCGGCTGGTCGAGGTGGCGCTGGAGGCCGGGGCGCGGGCGGCGTACCGGGTCGACAATGCCTCGGAGATCGATCCTGACTGGCTGGTCGGTGTGCGGACGGTCGGCGTGACCAGCGGTGCGTCGGTGCCTGACGAGCTGGTGCAGGGGGTGCTGAACCACCTCGTGGAGCGCGGCTTCCCCGCGGCGCGCGAAGAGCGGCTGACGGAGGAGTCACTGGTGTTCGCGCTCCCGCCGGAGCTGCGCCGGGACCTGCGGCGAGGCGCGATCAACGACTGAGCACGTCGATCAGGACGACTTGGTCTCCTGCTGAGCGGGTTCAGCTGCCTCGGGCTCGACCAGCTCGAGCAGATCGGGGTCCGGCCGGACCAGCTCGGCAGCTTCGGGGACGGCGCCGGGCCGACGGCGCTTGCTGCCCCGGCCGACCATCGGCTCGACTCGCACGGCGTCGTCGACCAGCTCCGGAGCCTGGATCTGGCGTACCGGATCGTCGATCTGGGTCAACCCGGTCAGCTCCTTGTCGCTGACCTGCAGGTCTCGGAACTTGCGGGCCCGGACCAGCACCGTGCCCTCAACGGTGGCGATCGTCTCGTTGTAGGCGTTGACCGAGGAGCGCAGCGCCCGGCCGAGCTTGTCGAAGCGGTTGCCCATCAGGCCGAGCTTGTCGTGCAGGTCCCGGCCGAGTCGGAACACCTCGGCGGCGCTTTCGGCCAGAGCGGCCTGCTTCCACCCGTACGCCACCGCGCGCAGCATCCCGATCAAGGTGGTCGGAGTGGCCAGCACGACGTCGCGAGCCGCGGCGTAGTTGTACAGGTCGGGGATCTGGTCCAGCGCGGCGGCGAAGAACATCTCGTTGGGCAGGAAGAGCACGACGAACTCGGGCGTCTCGGCGGCCTTCCAGTACTGCTTGCTGGACAGCTGGTCGACGTGGGTGCGGATGTGCCGGGCGTACCGGCTCAGCGCCTCGGCCCTGACATTCTCATCGTCGGTCTCGGCCGCCTCGAGGAAGGCGGTCAGCGGGACCTTGGCGTCGACGAAGACGTGCTTGCCCTCGGCGAGGTTGACCCGCATGTCGGGGCGGAGCAGCTTGTCGTCGGCGCGGGTGGTGTGCTGCAGCTCGAAGTCGCAGCGCTCGATCATGCCGGCGATCTCGGCGACTCGCTTGAGCTGGGTCTCGCCCCAGGAGCCACGGATCTGCGGCTTGCGGAGGGCGGTGACCAGCGCGGCCGTCTCGCGACGCAGGGTCTCGCCGGTCTGCTGCACGTGACTGACCTGCACCCGCAGCTCGGCCGACATCGTCGCCCGCTCCTTCTCCACCTCGGTCAGCCGGGCGCTGAACTTGTCCAGGCTCTCCTTGACCGGAACCATCAGCTGCTCGGTGGCTTTGAGCCGGAGCTCGGCCTGGGCGTCCGCAGTCTTGCCCTGCCGGTCCAGGGTCTCGGTGGACAGCACCTTGAACTGGTTGAGCATCGCCTCGCGATCGGCGGCGATCTCCTTACCGCGGGCCACGGCCGCATCTCGCTGGGCCCGGGCCTCGGCGAGCTCGGCGGCGACCGCGGCCGCTTCCGCCTGAGCTGTCGCGGCCTCCGCACGGACTTCCGCCACATCGGCGCGTACTCTCGCCGTCTCCTCCCGGGCCACGGCCGCCTCGGTGCGCGACTGCGCGATCAGTGTGTGGGCGTTGGCCAGCTCGGTGCGAGTGGCGGCGAGATGGGTCCCGGTCTGCGCCTCGTCGGCGTCTCGCCGGGCTCGCGCCACCAGCCAGCCGGCCAGGGCGCCGAGCAGCAGCCCGAGCACCAGCCCGGCGGCGAGGGCGATCACCGTGAAGACGTCCACGCCCCGATGGTGCCTGCCCCGGCTGACAATCCGTGGGACGCCACTCCGCGATGGCGTGGGTCGACCTCGAACGCAGCCGCGATTCCATTGGAAACCGGCCTCTCCACACGAAGCTTCCTGTGGAATCGGCCAGTTCCCCATGCAACATGGGAAACTGCGCATCATGGCGTCGCAGGCACTCGATCATGCCGTCGACCTCGGGGCGTTCATCGCGGCATCGCCGTCGTCGTGGCACGCGGCGGCCGAGGGCGGGAAGCGGCTCGCGGCGGCAGGATTCGTCGAGCAGGACGAGCGGGATGACTTCGCCATCGGACCCGGCGGTCACTTCCTCATCCGCGACGGGGCCTTGGTCGCCTGGCGGGTGCCGGACGACGCCGGGCCGCGTACGCCGTGCCGGATCGTGGGCTCGCATACCGACTCACCCGGATTCCAGCTCAAGCCGCGGCCGGACCTCGGCGGGTACGGCTGGCAGCAGCTCGGCGTCGAGGTCTACGGTGCCCCACTGCTCAACTCCTGGCTCGATCGGGAACTGGGCCTGGCCGGCCGGCTGGTGCTCGGCACGGGCGAGGTCCAGCTGGTACGCACCGGGGCGATCATGCGGATCCCACAGCTCGCCATCCACCTCGATCGCGGAGTCAACGACGAGGGCCTGAAGCTCGACAAGCAGCAGCACACCGCGCCGGTCTGGAGCGTCGGCCGGAGCGGGCTGCAGATCATGTCCTACATCGCGGCCCAGGCCGGATGCGACCTGGCGGAGATCGACGGCTACGACCTGGTCGCCTACGACACGAATCCACCCGCGATCTTCGGTCCGCACGGTGAGTTCCTGGCCGCCGGTCGGCTGGACAACCTGAGCAGCGTGCACGCCGGCGTGCTGGCCATGATCAACAGCCAGCCGACCGAGACGATCATGGTGCTGGCGGCGTTCGACCACGAGGAGCTCGGCAGCGGGTCACGCAGCGGCGCGTCGGGCCCGCTGCTGGTCGATGTGCTGGCCCGGATCGCCGGGGCGCTCGGCGGCACGGCTGAACAGCAGCACCAGGCGCTGGCCGAATCGTGGTGCCTGTCCGCGGACGCCGGCCACGCGATCCACCCCAACTATCCGCTGCGGCACGACCCGGCGAACCGACCGCTGCTCAACGGCGGGCCGCTGCTCAAGATCAACGCCAACCAGCGCTACAGCACCGACGCTCGCGGGGCGGCCCTGTGGCGGCGCATCTGCCGTGTCGTCGACCTGCCCGTGCAAGAGTTCGTCTCCAGCAACTCGGTGCCGTGCGGGTCGACCATCGGCCCGCTGACTGCGACCCGGCTGGGCATCCGGACCCTCGACGTCGGCGTACCCCTGCTGTCCATGCACTCGGCCCGGGAACTGGCCGGCACCGAGGATCCGCTGGCGCTGAGCCGTGCCATGGAGGCCTTCCTGGCCGGGGCTGTCTGAGCTCCGGCGCAGGATGGGCGCGTGAGCCGCTGGGTGCTGCACGTCGACCTCGACCAGTTCCTGGCTGCGGTGGAGATCCTGCGCCATCCCGAGCTGGCCGGGCGGCCGGTGATCGTCGGCGGTCGCGGCGACCCGACCGAGCGTGCCGTGGTCTCCACCGCGTCGTACGAGGCGAGGGCCTACGGGGTGCACTCCGGGATGCCGCTGAAGACGGCGGTGCGCCGCTGCCCGGATGCGGTGCTGCTGCCCGTCGACTTCCCGGTCTACGAGGCCGCGTCGGCCGAGGTGATGGAGACCTTGCGGAACCTGCCGGGAGCGATCGTCGAGGTCCTGGGATGGGACGAGGCCTTCGTCGGGATCCGGACCGATGACCCCGAGGCGTGGGCGCGGAACGCCCAATCGGCGGTGCGGGCGGCGACCCGACTGTCCTGTGCCGTCGGCATCGGCGACACCAAGGTTCGGGCCAAGATCGCGACGCAGTTCGGCAAACCTGGCGGGATCTTCCGGCTGACCAGGCAGAACTGGTTCGAGGTGATGGGGGAGCGGCCGACGATCGCTCTCTGGGGCATCGGCAAGAAGCTCTCAGCCCGGCTGGCCGCGCTGGGAATCCAGACCGTACGCGATCTGGCCCAGGCCGAGGAGGACGAGTTGATCAAGACCTTCGGACCGCACTCCGGGCGCTATCTCCATCAGCTGGGTCGCGGGGTCAGCAGCGCCGTGGTCGATGACACGCCGTGGGTCGCCCGAGCCCATGGCCACGAGCAGACCTACCAGCGCGATCTGATCGATCCGACCGAGATCGCCGACGCAATCGCGGCGCTGACCGAGCGAGTGGTCGCCGACCTGCACCGTGAGCAGCGCGCGTGTGCCCGGGTGCACCTCAAGGTGCGTTTCGCGCCGTTCTTCACCCACACCCGGATCCGCAAGCTGCCCGAGCCGACCTTCGACCCGGCCGTGATCACGCAGACGGCGCAGGACCTGCTGGCCGCGCTGGACGACCACCGGCCGATCCGGCTGCTCGGCGTACGCGGGGAGATGGTGCCACCCGAAGGCGGCTACTGAGACGTCAGAGCGCCGTGGCCGGTGGATCGTAGAGCGGTTGGTAGAGGGTCATCTCGCCCGCGCCCGGTACGCGCAGTCGCGTGGTCAGGCCCCAGCCCTCATTGCTGACCTCCCCGGCGAACTCTGCCCCTCGCGCAGCGAGGTCGGCCATCGTCTGCTCCAGGTCGTCGCACATCAGGGACACGTCGAAGTGCTGCTCGGTGGCTCCGTGCCGGCCCTCGAACTCCCACGAGCTCGGGTGCGCCGCCAGCTCGCTCGGCCCGGTCTTGAAGATCAACCAGCCGCCGCCGGTGTCGGTGGCCGAGAACTGAAGCACATCGCGGAAGAAGGCACGAGCCGCATCGGGATCCTCGGCGTAGATCAAGGTGTGCAGCGCAGTGATCATCTCGTCATCCTAGGACGGCATCGCCGAGTCGGACTGTGGCGCAGAATGTTCCCGACGTGCGCCTGACCCGGTGGAAGGACCCTTGATGACCGCACTGACCGCGGACGATCTGACCGATCCGTCTGCCGTTGCCTCTGTCCGACGCGGGCGGCTCGCCCTGCTGGCCGTGGCGATCGCTGTGACTGCGGTGATCGCCGTCGTCGGTGGCCTGGCGTGGCCGAGTCCGGCCGAGGGCGACTGGTTCTCCTACGCCGACATCGCCCCTATCCGTCACCGCTGGTGGTTGGTGGCCACGGTGCTGGCGGTCGGTGCCGTCGTCGGCATCCCGGCACAAGCGTTGGCAGCCATGTCGCTGGCCCGCAGCCGCGGGGCCCGGTGGGCGACGGCCGGCGCCGTACTCATGTGGTTGGGTGCCGGACTGGAGGCGACGGGCGGGGCCGGCTGGGCGATGCTCTACTACTTCACCACCGATCCGGCACTGGAGACCGCCGCGGGCACGGGACTGCTGGATGCGATCGTCAACGATCCGCGGCTGTTCGCCGCCGGACTGTTGGGTGCGGTCGCGGTCGCGCTCGGCACAGTCCTGCAAGCGGTGGGCCTGTGGCGATCGCGTGCCCTGCCGCGCTGGGTGCCGATCCTGACCCTGGCCGTGGTGCCGACCTTCTTCCTGCCGAATGAAGGCGTAGCCGGCCTGGTCACTGCCCTGCCCATGGCGGTGGGGGCCGTGGCGCTCGGCTGGTACGCCTGGCGTCGAGCCTGACCTTCTCGTGGCGGCGGGCACGTGGGTCCCGCCGCCTCGCCTCTTCGCGGGGCGGGCCGGCGCGACCCCCTACCCTTGACGGCTGTGGCTCTCACCATCGGCATCGTCGGGCTGCCCAATGCAGGCAAGTCGACCCTGTTCAACGCCCTGACCCGCAACGACGTGCTGGCGGCGAACTACCCGTTCGCGACGATCGAGCCGAACATCGGCGTCGTCGGCGTACCCGATCCCCGGTTGGCGGTACTGGCCGAGATGTTCACCTCCGAGCGGGCCGTGCCGGCCACGGTGAGCTTCGTCGACATCGCCGGCATCGTCCGCGGCGCAAGCAAGGGCGAAGGGATGGGCAACGCGTTCCTGTCCCACATCCGGGAGGCCGATGCCATCTGCCAGGTCACCCGGGTGTTCGACGACCCCGACGTCAGCCACGTCGACGGTGCGGTCAATCCCGGCGGCGACATCGAGACCATCGCCACCGAGCTCATATTGGCCGACCTGCAGACCCTGGACCGGGCGCTGCCGCGGCTGGAGAAGGAAGCCCGTATCAACAAGGACAAGCAGGCTGGGCTCGCCGCGGTCCGTCAGGCGCGCGAGGTGCTGGACGGCGGGCAGACCGTGTTCGCCGCCGGTCTCGACCGCGGGCCGTTACGCGAGCTGTTCCTCCTCACCGCCAAGCCGTTCCTGTACGTCTTCAACTGCGACTCCGACGAACTGGCCGACGAGGGACTCAAGGCGCGGCTACGAACGCTGGTCGCGCCGGCCGAGGCGATCTTCCTCGATGCCAAGATCGAGTCCGAGCTGACCGAGATGGAGCCGGAGGAGGCGCGGGAGTTCCTGGTCGAGATGGGGATCGACGAGCCCGGGCTGGACGTGCTGGCCCGGGTGGGCTTCGACACCCTCGGGCTGCAGACCTATCTGACCGCCGGACCCAAGGAGGCGCGAGCCTGGACGATCCGGAAGGGGGCGACCGCGCCCGAGGCGGCCGGGGTGATCCATACCGACTTCCAAAAGGGCTTCATCAAGGCCGAGATCGTCTCCTACGACGATCTGGTGGCGGCCGGGTCGATGCAGGCGGCCCGGTCCAAGGGGCGGGTCCGCCTGGAGGGGAAGGACTACGTGATGGCCGACGGGGATGTGGTCGAGTTCCGGTTCAACGTCTAACGACTATCCGGTGCGAAGCACCTGGTAGATCGTCTCGGAGCTGGGGGCGGGGCGTGGAACGTCGTTCCAACCGATCTCAGTGGCCTTCTTGCCGATCGCGGCCTTAACCGCGCTGACGTCCACAGTGTCCTCGAAGAACGCGATGGAGAGGCCGTTGCCGGTTGCGGGATCAACCAAGTGGTAAGTGTCGAGGACACCGGGCACGCTCTTCGCGGCATCGATGACCCACTGGCGATCATCGTCGGGCATGGGTTCCCAGACGGCGACTCGAGCGATCATCGGTTCTCTCCTGATCCTGGTGGGCGGCGGGGTCAGCCTATGACCACCTCCGGGTGCACGTCGGCAGTTCCGCTGACCCATCTCGGCGACGTAGCGACGGTCTACGCTGACGGCCGTGGAGCGAGTGCGTTGGGGAATCATCGGCGTCGGTGATGTGACGGAGCGCAAGAGCGGGCCGGGATTCCAGCAGGCCGAACGATCCGAGCTGGTCGCCGTCATGCGGCGCAACGGCGATCTCGCTGCAGATTATGCGCGACGGCACCAGGTTGCCCGCTGGTACGACGATGCCGACGAGCTGATCAACGATCCGGAGGTCGACGCGGTCTACGTGGCCACCCCGCCCGACTCACATCGGGACTACGTGCTCCGCGTCGCGCAGGCCGGCAAGCCCGTCTACGTCGAGAAGCCGATGGCTCGCACGGCGCGGGAGTGCGAGGACATGGCGTCGGCGTGCGAGCGGGTCGGGGTGGGTCTGTTCGTGGCCTACTACCGCCGGGCCATGCCGCGCTTCGCCACGGCGAAGAAACTCCTGGACAGTGGCCGGATCGGTCAGCTTCGAACGGTCAGCATCCGCAACGAGCGGCCGGGTCAGTTGGACGAGGGCGGTCGAGCCGGGTGGAGGGTCGATCCCGAGATCTCCGGCGGTGGTTACTTCGTCGACCTCGGCTCGCACATCCTGGATCTCCTCGACTGGCTCATTGGCCCGGTGACCCATGCCGCCGGAATCGCGACCAACCGCGGTGGGCGTTACCGAGCCGAAGACGTCGTCACCGCTGCCTTCACCTTCGGCGCCGATGTCGAAGGTGTCGGAATCTGGAACTACGACTCGTTCCGGCACCAGGACCAGATCGAGGTCGTCGGAACGGCGGGCGCGCTGCGCTTCGCCTGCTTCGCCGACCAGCCGCTGCGAATGATCACCGATCACGGCGTGGAACGGATTGACGCGCCCTATCCCGAGATCGTGCAACTGCCTCTGATCCAGGCGGTGGTCGACTCGCTGACCGGGCATGGCGAGTCGCCCAGCACCGGACAGAGCGCTGCGCGTACGGCTCGGGTGATCGACGGTCTACTCGCTGACTACCGTGACCGACACGGAATCAGCTACTCGGGGTCGTCGCCGTCCTGATCCGACGTCGTTGCACGGGCTAGGGTGCTGCTGGTCCGCCGAACTCGACAAGGACGACCGATGCCGATGACCGACGCCGCCGCCACTGCCGCGGCACTGCGCGTTCACGGCGGGATGCTGCCGAGGTTCGACGAGATCCTCACCCCCGACGCGCTGGACTTCGTCGCCGAGCTCACCCGGCGCTTCGGGTCACGACGGGCCGAGCTGCTGCAGGCGCGAGCCGAGCGCTATGCCAGCGGTTCGCCCGGCGCCCGGCTCGGTTTCCGCGACGACACCGCCAAGATCCGTTCGGACCCGAACTGGAGGGTCGCATCCCCCGCGCCAGGCCTGGAGGACCGCCGCTGCGAGATGACCGGTCCACCGAGCCGCAAGATGACGATCAACGCGCTCAACTCCGGCGCCAAGGCGTGGATGGCGGACTTCGAGGATGCGACCGCGCCGAGCTGGTTCAACGTGGTCGATGGCCAGCTCAACCTGTTCGACGCTCTTCGCGGGCAGGTCGACTTCACCGACGAGACCGGCAAGCGGTACGAGGTGGGCGCCGTCACCCCGACCGTGCTGGTGCGCCCTCGCGGCTGGCACCTCGACGAGGAGCACCTCACGCTGGACGGACAGCCGGTGCCGGGAGCATTCGTCGACTTCGGGCTCTACTTCTTCCACAACGCCGAGACCTTGATCGCGTCCGGTGCCGGCCCATACTTCTACCTGCCCAAGATGGAGTCGCACCTCGAAGCGCGGCTGTGGAACGACGTCTTCAGCTACGCGGAGGATCGGCTCGAGATCCCGTACGGCGCGATCCGGGCCACCTGCCTGATCGAGACGACGTCGGCCGCCTTCGAGATGGAGGAGATCCTCTACGAACTGCGTGACCACTCATCTGGCCTCAACGCCGGCCGCTGGGACTACATCTTCTCCATGATCAAGAACTTCGCTGAGGACGAAGATCATCTACTGCCCGATCGCAGCCAGGTGACCATGACCTCGCCGTTCTTGGCCGCGTACGCGGAGCTGCTGGTCAAGACCTGCCACGCGCGCGGGGCGCATGCGATCGGCGGGATGGCGGCGTTCGTGCCCAGCAAGGCAGACCCCGAGGCAACCGCGGCGGCACTGGAGAAGACCACCGCCGACAAGTCCCGGGAGGTCGGGGCCGGTTTCGACGGTTCCTGGGTCGCCCATCCGGCGCTGGTCTCGACCTGCATCGATGCGTTCACGGGGGTGCTCGGCGACCGCCCGAACCAGCTCGAGCGGCAGCGCGACGACGTCATCGTGACCGCGCAGGACCTGATCGATGTCAGCACCACGTCCGGTGCGATCACCCTGGCGGGGCTGCGCACCAACATCCGGGTCAGCCTGACCTACCTCGCCGCCTGGATCGCCGGATCCGGCGCGGTGGCGATCGACAATCTGATGGAGGACGCCGCCACCGTGGAGATCTCCCGGATGCAGGTCTGGCAGTGGCTGCGGCACCGGGCGCGGACCGAGGACGACACGCCGATCACACCCGAGCTGGTGAACACGATCATGACCGAGGAGCTGGACAAGCTGGCCGAGGCGACCGATCCGGCCCGGCACGCGCTTCTCGACGGCGCTCGGGACGTCTTCTCGATGAGCTGCCTGACCCGCGAGTACCCGCAGTTCTTCACCTCCTACGCCTACGACCGCTACCTGGTGAATGCCGACGACTGAGCAGTACCGGCCGCTCCGTCAAGCCGAGGCGGTACAGCGCGCCGCCCAGATCAGCGTCGACGACGTCGTGATCGAGGTCGACCTCTCCGACCCGACGGCCGAAACCTTCGGGTCCCGCAGCACGCTCAGGTTCGCCAGCAGCGGATCGGAGTCCTTCGTCGAGTTCGGCGGCCGCCACCTGGTCATGGCGTCGCTGAATGGTCAACGCCTCGGCCCCTCGGCCTGGCGGAGCGGTCGGATCCAGCTGCGCGACCTGCAGCCGCAGAACACACTGATCGTCGAGGGCCGGATGGCGTACGGGCACGACGGCGAGGGTCTGTGCCGGACGGTCGACCGGGAAGACGGCCGGATCTACCTGTACGCCATGTCATTCCTGGACGCCGGACCCCGCTGGTTCGCCTGCTTCGACCAGCCCGATCTCAAGGCTCGGGTCGAGCTGCAGGTGCGGGCGCCGGTTGGCTGGACCGTCCTCGGCAACGGTCCCGCGCGGCGGACCGACGACGGTGCCTGGTCGATCGTGCCCACCGGTCCACTGCCGAGCTACCTGGTCACCCTGGTGGCCGGGCCGTACGCGTCCGTGCTCGATGAGCACGACGGGATCCCGCTCGGGCTGCACACCCGGGCCAGCCTCGCGGGGCCACTCCGCGCCGAGGCTCCGGATCTGCTCCGGGTCACCCGCGAGTCCTTCGACTACTACCACGCCCAGTTCGGCCGGCGATATCCGTTCGGGGAGTACCACCAGGCCTTCGTCCCGGACTTCAACGCCGGCGGCATGGAGAACCCCGGATGCGTGACCCTGCGGGACAGCTTCCTCTTCCGGAGCCGGGCGACGCGGGCCGAGCGGGCCCGGCGCGCCGGTGTCGTCGCGCACGAGCTGGCCCACATGTGGTTCGGCGACCTGGTCACCATGCGGTGGTGGGACGACCTCTGGCTGAACGAGTCCTTCGCCGAGTATCTGGCGCAGCGCTGCTGCAGCGAAGCGACGGCGTACCCGCTGTGGACCGAGTTCGGCATTCTCCGCAAGGACTGGGGATCGGTTGTCGATCAATCCCCGTCCAGCCATCCGGTGGCCGGCAACGACGCATCGGACAGTCAGGTCGCGCTGCAGCAGTTCGACGGCATCTCCTACGCCAAAGGCGCAGCAGTGCTCAAACAGCTGGCGGCCCGGATCGGCGACGACGTCTTCTTTGCCGGGCTGCGGCGCTACTTCGACGCCTTCGCGTGGGGCAACGCGACCTTCGCCGATCTGATCGGCGTCTGGACCGCCGCCGGCGCGGATGATCTTGCCGATTGGGCCGAGGCGTGGTTGCGCACGGCCGGAATGGACACGATCGACGTAGCCGCTCGCCCCTCGCGCGGCTCAGGGCACATCGTCGACCTCATCCGCAGGGCTGGGCCGGGTGGCCAGGCGCGCAGCCATGCACTGGTGGTCGGTGCCATCGACAGCACGGGCGGACTCACGGCGGTGGCCCAACCGCTGCTGGCTGTCGAGCCGATCCCGATCGAGGTTCCGGATGGCACTCGGTGGGTGCTGCCCGACTCCACCGACGCCACCTGGGCGAAGATCAGGTTCGGCCCGGACGGCTGGAGCCGGCTGGCGGAGGTGCTGCCGATGATCACTGACGAGCCCGCGCGGGTGGTGATCGACAACGCCATCCGGGACGCCGTCCGTGACGCTGAGCTGGATCCGGAGGTCGCACTCGATCTCATCCTGGCCGGCGTGCCGGCGGCGCCGACCGACCTGTTCCTGAGCGCCATGCTCGGGTTCGCGGCCGACCAGCTGGCGGGACCGTACTGCCCGGTGCCGTTGCGGAGGCAGCGACTGGCCCGACTGGCCGCCGCGGCGCGCGGTCTGGTCGAGGGGAGTGAGCCGGGCTCCGATCGGCAGCTGGCAGCCTTCCGGATGCTGGTCCGCACCGGCGGCGACGCGGACGAGCTGCACCGCTGGTATCGCAACGAGAGCGTTCCTCCCGGACTGGAGGTCGACGACGAGCTGCGTTGGGCGGTGGTCCGCCGGCTCGCCGTGCTCGACCCCGATCCGGGCCTGGTCGAGGACGCGCTGGAGCGTGACCCGAGCACGTCGGCGGTGGTGCACGCCGCCCGGGCCAGCGCCGCGCTCGGTCAGGCAGGCGCCAAGCAGAAGGCCTGGGATCGGCTGATGCACGATCCCGAGGTCGGCGCGTACGAGCTGTACGGACTGGCCGAGGGCTTCTTCGATCCGGAGCAGGACGAGCTGACCGCCGCGTACGTGCCGCGCTACTTTGCCGAGATCGCGACGACCGCGGCGTTCCGCACCGGCTGGGTGGTGGGCGATGTCACGAGTCGGGCCTACCCCTGGTGCGCGACCGCGGACGGCACGCTCGAGCTGGCCAGACTGACCCTGGCGGGTCAGCTGCCCGCCAACGTACGTCGGGCGCTGGTCGACGGCACCGACAAGCTCCGCCGGGCGGTCGTGTCGCTGGCCCGCTTCGGCTGAGCCGGCTGCATCTCGCCCTGGCGCCACTGCACGCCTGATCTTCGCGCTGTGCTCCGGAAGTATCCGGAGTGCAGCGCGAGATTCGAACGCAGCGTTCGATTCTGCAAGGGTCGTCGCGACGCTAGGAGAAGGTGAGCCTGCTGTCCCGACCCTCTCGGATCGCCGCGAGGTGTTCGTCGTAGTTGAGGTGGTCGAACAGCGACTCGCCCTCGGCGATCATGGTCCGCAGCGCCTCTTCGCGCCGCTGAATCGTCTCCGCGCCGTCGAGCACCTCACCGATCTCGTCCTCGGTGCCCACCACAAGGCCGTCGTCGTCGCCCAGCACAAGATCACCGGGCCGCACCTCCACCTCGCCGACGCTGATCGGCACCTGCACGACCGGCATGCCGCGGGCCGGGCAGGCGGTGGGCGCCACGCCGCGGGCGTACACCGGAAGGTCCAGACTCGCCAACGTCCGACTGTCGCGGCACAGCCCGTCGATCACGATGCCGGCCACCCCTCGACGGAGCGCCTCGGTGGCGAACAGCTCACCCGCGACGGCGTGTCGATCACTGCCCGCGACGACGAGCACGTCTCCGGGTCCCGAACGCCGCAGCCCTTCCAGGATCGGCATCAGGTCGTCGTGCGCATCGACGGTCAGGGCCCGGCCGACCAGCCGCAGTCCCGGTCGCACCGGACGCAGTGCCGCGGGCAGCACTCGGAGACCGCCGCCGGCCGCATCCACCAACGACGTGGTGTCGATGCGGCTCAACCGCTCGATCACGCCCACCGTCAGAGCAGCTTCCCGGCCTCCGACAGCACGTGGCGCAGCTTCTGCTCCATCTCGTCGAACTCCGCCTGGCCGCAGGTAAGCGGTGGGGCGACCTGGACGACGGGGTCGCCGCGGTCGTCGGAGCGGCAGTACAGGCCGGTCTCGTAGAGCGCGCCGGAGACGTAGCCGCGCAGGATCCGCTCCGACTCGGCATCGTCGAACTGCTCCTTGGTCGTCTTGTCCTTGACCAGCTCGATGCCGTAGAAGTAGCCGTCGCCGCGGACGTCACCGACGATCGGCAGATCCAGCAGCTTCTCCAGGGTCTTCCGGAAGGCGTTCTCGTTACGCAGCACGTTGCCGAGCAGGTCCTCCCGCTCGAAGATCTCCAGGTTCTTCAGGGCCACCGCGCAGGACACCGGGTGCCCGCCGAAGGTGTAGCCGTGCGGAAACGCGACCGTGCCGTGGTTGAACGGCTCGAAGATCCTGTCCGAGATGATCGCCGCACCGAGCGGGGAGTAGCCCGAGGTCAGGCCCTTCGCGCTGGTGATGATGTCCGGCACGTAGTCGTACTTCTGCGCACCGAACAGCGTGCCCAGCCGCCCGTACGCGCAGATCACCTCGTCGGAGACCAGCAGCACCTCGTATGTGTCGCAGATCTCGCGCAGCCGCTCGAAGTACCCGGGCGGCGGCGGGAAGCAGCCGCCGGCGTTCTGTACCGGCTCGACGAAGACCGCGGCCACCGACTCCGGTCCCTCGGCGAGGATGGTCTCCTCGACCCGGTTGGCCGCCCACAGCCCGAACTGCTTCTCGTCGTGCGCGTACTCGTGCGGCGCCCGGTAGAAGTTGGTGTTCGGCACCCGGTAGGTCCCAGGCAGCAACGGCTCGAAGGCGTGCTTGAAGCCCGGCACGCTGGTGATCGACAACGCGCCCTGCGTGGTGCCGTGGTAGGCGATCGCCCGGGAGATGACCTTGGTCTTGTACGGCTTGCCGATCAGTTTGAAGTACTGCTTGGCCACCTTGAAGGCGGTCTCCACACTCTCGCCGCCGCCGGTGGAGAAGAAGACCTTGTTGAGGTCGCCGGGGGCCTCGGCGGCCAGCCGGTCGGCCAGCTCGATCGCCGTCGGGTGCGCGTAGGACCAGACCGGGAAGAACGCCAGCTTGCGGGCCTGCTCGGCCATCACCTCGGCCATCTCGGCCCGGCCGTGGCCGATCTGGACCACGAACAGCCCGGACAGCGCGTCCAGGTACTTGCGGCCCTCGGTGTCCCAGATGTAGGCGCCCTCGCCGCGCTCGATGGTCGGGACCGGATGATCGACGTAGGTCGACATCCGGGTGAAGTGCATCCAGAGGTGCTCGGCGGGTGACTTGCTGGTCAGAACAGTCATCGGTGTGCTCCCGTGTGTTGTTGGGCACGCCGGCGGGGGTTCAAGGGGGTCGTGCCCCTTGCCCTGTTCAGCGTGTTCCCCAGTGGTAGCTCTGCTTGGACAGTTTCAGATAGACGAACGACTCGGTGGTGCGTACGCCGGGCAGCGTGCGGATCTGAGTGTTCAGCAGCCTCAGCAGGTGGTCGTCGTTCTCGCAGACCACCTCGACCAGAAGGTCGAACGATCCGGCGGTGATCACTACATAGACGATCTCGTCCATCTCCTGCAAGGCTTCGACGACCCCGTCGAGATTGCCCTCGGCCTTGATCCCGATCATTGCCTGGCGGGTGAAGCCGAGCTGCAGCGGGTTGGTCACCGCGACGATCTGCATCACGCCCGATTCGACCAGCCGGGCGACCCGCACCCGGACCGCGGCCTCGGACAGTCCGACCGCCGTCGCGATCTTCGCGTACGAGCGGCGCCCGTCGGTCTGCAGCTGCTCGATGATCGCCTTGGAGATGGCGTCCAGCCCACTGCCGGCCCGGTCGATCACCGCCGAGCTCAAGGACACCGACACGTTCCTCATCATCGCAAGCAGAACGGCTCATGACAAGCGAATCGGTTGTGAAAGGTAACGGATACTGCTGAAACCTTGCCCAGAGGCGGCGTGGGCTGCGATATGGATGGTGCCTCGCCGGACGATCTTCTGACTTACTAGTGAAAAGGAAGGTGAGAGATCGCGACGCCTTCCTCAGGTCACAATCATGTTGCGCCGCCCCCCAGGCAGACCGCCAAGACTTGCGGTTGTTAGTTTGGTGGCCTAGAACTGTTCTTGTTCAGGCGGAGCGTCTCACATGCCCGCACCTGCTGCGCCCAGGCGCACTTTTTGTGGAGGAGGACATCCCATGCGCGTAAGAAATCGCGCGATGGCGGCCGCAGCGGTTACATCATTCGCGCTGCTGGCCACAGCCTGTGGTGGCGGCGGCGGCGAGACCCCCGACCCCGGCTCCAGTGAACCGGCGGGCACCACGGGCGGCGAGATCAGCATGCGCGGCTGTACGCCGCAGAACTCACTGATCCCGGCCAACACCGGCGAGCACTGCGGCAGCGACATTCTCGACGGCATCATCGTGATGCTCATGAAGTACAACACCGACACCGCGGCGCCCGAGCTGGATCTCGCCGAGTCGATCGAGACCGAGGACAACCAGAACTTCACGGTCAAGCTCAAGGCGGGCCAGAAGTTCCACGACGGCACCGACGTCAAGGCCAAGAACTTCGTCGACGCCTGGAACTGGTCGGCCGCCGGACCGAACGCCATGTACAACAGCTACTTCTTCACCCCGATCGAGGGCTACGACGACGTGCAGTGCGGCGCCGACGCCGACGGCGCGGCCGACTGTGAGGGCAAGGCGCCGAAGACCGACAAGATGAGCGGTCTCAAGGTGGTCGACGACACCACCTTCACGATCAAGACCTCCGAGAAGGTGTCGAACCTTCCCGTGCGACTCGGCTACACCGTGTTCGCCCCGCTGCCGGACTCGTTCTTCAGCGATCCCGAGGCGTACGCGGAGAAGCCGATCGGCGCCGGTCCGTTCAAGTTCGAGAGCAAGTCCGACACCGAGTACGTGAAGACGAAGTTCGCCGAGTACGCCGGTGCCGACAAGCCGAGCATCGACAAGGTGACCCTCCGGGTCTACCAAGAGGACGATGCGGCCTACAACGACGTCCTGGCCAACTCGCTGGACTACACCGACATCATCCCGAGCGACCGGCTGGTCGGTGACCTGTTCAAGACCGAGCTGGACAACCGCTACGTCGAGAGGGAGACCGGAACGATCGCGGTCAACTCCTTCTCACCGATCGACAAGGCCTTCGAGAACGAGGACCTGCGCCGGGCCATCTCGATGGCCATCGACCGGGAGCTGATCAACAAGCAGATCTTCAACGGCACCCGCCCGCCGGTCCACGGGCTGGGTCTCGCCGGTGGTGGACGGCTTCAAGGCCGACGCCTGTGGTGAGTCCTGCACTACAACCCGGAGAAGGCCAAGGAGCTGTACGCCAAGTCCGGCGGCTACCCGGGCACGCTGCAGCTGTCGGTCAACGGTGACGGCGGCCACGGGCCGTGGGCCGAAGCCGCCTGCAACTCGATCAAGAACACGCTGGGTCTGGAGTGCGTCGCCAACATCACCCCGGACTTCAAGACCATCCGGGACCAGGTCGCGCAAGCGAGGAGCTCAAGGGCATCTTCCGGTCCGGCTGGGTGATGGACTACCCGCATATCGAGAACTTCCTGGCCCCGATCTACGGCACCGGCGCCGGCTCGAACGACACCGGGTACAGCAACAAGGAGTTCGACGCCAAGCTCGTCGAGGCCGCCGCGGCGGCGACCGCCGGAGGAGGCGAACGGCTGTACCAGGAGGCCGAAGCCATCCTCGTCCGAGGACTTCCCGACCATGCCGGCATGTGGATCTACCTCGATCAGTCCGGGTACTCCAACCGGGTGACCGACGTCAAGCTCGACCCGTTCGGCAAGCTGGACATTGTCTCGATCAAGGTGAAGTAAGGTCCGGGCACAACCATGAACGATGCGTCGGCCCGCCGGAGATCCTCCGGCGGGCCGTCGCTATGTTGAGCCTCAGCATGGCCCCACCGGAGTCGACGATGACGCCGGTGAACAGGGAGGAGTAGCTCGTTGGGTAAGTACATCGTCAGACGACTGCTGCAGATGATCCCGGTCGTCCTGGGCTCGACCTTCCTGGTCTATGTCTTGGTCTTCGCCCTGCCGGGCAACCCGGCCGAAGGGCGGTGTGGGGAACGGCCGTGCAACCCGGCGTACATCGCGGCCTTCAACGAGGAGTACAACCTGGACGAGCCGTTGCTGGTCCAGTACGGGTTGTACCTGGGCAAGTTGCTGCAGGGGGATCTCGGTACGACCTTCTACGGCAACACGGTGGCCCATGAGCTGGCCATCCGCTACCCGACGACGGTCAGGCTGGCGATGATCGCGATCGTGTTCGAGATCATCATCGGGATCACGTCCGGCGTGCTGGCCGGCATCCGGCGCGGGAAGTTCGTCGACCACCTCGTGCTGGTCAGCTCCCTGATCGTGATCGCCACCCCAGTCTTCGTCATCGGCAGCGTGCTACAGCTCTACCTCGGGGTCAGGATCCCGATCTTCCCGGTCACCGCCACGGAAGGCACCTGGGGAGAGCTCCTGCTCCCCGGATTCGTCCTCGGCTCGCTCTCGATCGCCTACGTCGCACGGTTGACCCGGACCAACCTTTCGGAGAACCTCCGCGCCGACTACGTGCGCACGGCCAAGGCCAAAGGACTGACCCCGTCGCGCACGGTGGGTGTCCACACCTTGCGCAACTCGCTGATCCCGGTGATCACCTTCATCGGAGCCGACTTCGGCTCGCTGATGGGCGGGGCCATCGTCACCGAGAGCATCTTCAACATCAACGGCGTCGGCAACTTCCTGTACCGCAGCATCCGGCAACAAGACGGCCAGGCCGTGGTCGGGGCCGTGGTCGTGTTGATCCTCATCTTTCTGCTGCTCAATCTGATCGTCGACATCTTGTACGGTGTCCTGGACCCGAGGATCAGCAATGACTAACACCATCCCGGAAGTTCCTGCTGGTGTCGAAGGTGCGATTGCCGGCGAGGTCTCCGGTGCGGGCAATGTAGCGGCAGTCAAGGGCCGGTCGCTGTGGGCCAATGCCTGGATCGAGCTCCGGCGCAACCCGATGTTCTGGATCGCCAGCTTCTTGATCCTCGTGTTCGTCGTGATGGCCGCGTTCCCGCAGCTGTTCACCGACAAGGACCCGACCTTCGCCGATCTCAGCAAGGCGCGGCAGCCACCCAGCTCCGAGGCCTGGTTCGGCTATGACGCGCAGGGCTACGACGTCTACGCCCGGACCATCTACGGCGCCCGGTCCTCGATCCTGGTCGGGTTGCTGGCGACCATCTTCACCCTGGTCTTCGGCTCCCTGATGGGGATCATCGCCGGATTCTTCGGCGGTGGGGTCGATGCCGTGCTGTCGCGGATCGGTGACATCTTCTTTGCTATTCCGTTGTTGCTCGGCGGGATCCTGGTGCTCTATACCTTTCCGAGCAATCTAGAGACGCCTTACATCGTCGTGGTGCTCAAGGTCGTGATCGCGCTCTCGATCGTGGGCTGGCCGAACTTGGCCAGGCTGATGCGTTCCAGCGTGCTCCAGGTCAAACCGAACGACTATGTGCAGGCCGCGCGCGCCCTGGGGGCCAGTCCATCCCGCATCATCACCTCCCACATCCTCCCGAACTCGCTGGCCCCCGTCATCGTCGTCTCCACCATCAACCTCGGGGCCTTCATCTCGGTCGAGGCGACCCTGTCGTTTCTGGGGATCGGGCTTCAGCCGCCGGCGATCTCCTGGGGTCTGTCGATCGCGCAGGCCTCGGGCATCGGCCTGATCCGGATCGCCCCGCACATGTTGTTGTTCCCGTCCCTCTTCTTGGTGCTCACCGTGCTCTCGTTCATCATGCTGGGTGACGCCATCCGGGACGCCCTCGATCCGAAGATGCGCTGAGAGGGGGTACCGATCATGTCGATGACCGTGGGAAAGCGGCAGCGGGACACCGAGATCCTCGGGTCGCTCAGCGGCTGGCAGGCCCAGGACGGGCTGCTGCTGGAGGTCGAGGACCTGCGGGTGGAGTTCCGCACCCGTGAGGCTGTGGCCAAGGCCATCAACGGGGTCTCGTTCTCGGTGCACGAGGCCGAAACCCTGGCCATTCTCGGTGAGTCCGGCTCGGGCAAGTCGGTCACCGCTCAGGCCATCATGGGCATTCTGGACACCCCGCCGGGCTTCGTCACCGGCGGCGAGGTCCGCTACTGCGGCCAGAACATCCTGGCCATGGACGACGAGGCTCGCCGCCGGATCCGCGGGCCGGAGATCTCGATGGTGTTCCAGGATGCCCTCAGCTCGCTGAACCCGGTGTTCCCGGTCGGCTGGCAGATCGGGGAGATGTTCCGCAAGCACCGGGGGATGAACAAGTCCGACTCGCTGAACGAGGCGATCCGGCTGATGGAGCGGGTCCAGATCCCGGGCGCCAAGCAACGGGTGAAGGCCTACCCGCACCAGTTCTCCGGCGGCATGCGGCAACGGATCATGATCGCCATGGCGATCGCGCTCGATCCGGCCGTGCTGATCGCCGACGAGCCGACCACCGCCCTCGACGTCACCGTCCAGGCCCAGGTCATGAAACTGCTCAAGGAGCTCCAAGAAGAGCGGCAGATGGGTCTGATCCTGATCACTCACGATCTCGGTGTGGTGGCCGACGTGGCCGACAAGATCGCCGTGATGTACGCGGGGCGGATCGTGGAGCAGGCCGACGTCTACGACCTGTACGCCCAGCCCGGCCACCCCTACACCAAGGGCCTGCTGGACTCGATCCCGCGGCTGGACCAGAAGGGCGAGACGCTGGCGGCCATCGGTGGGCTGCCGCCGAACCTGGCCGCGATCCCGCCGGGTTGTCCGTTCAACCCGCGGTGCCCCTATGCGCAGGACGTCTGCCGCGTCGACCCGCCGCCGCCGCTGCGTGAGGTGGGACGGCACCGGAATGCCGCGTGCCACTTCTCCGAGCTGCTGCTGGCCCACAGCCCCCAGCTGGAGGTGACTCAGACCGCTGACGAGGTGGAGCTGGAAACCAACTTGCACCTACGGCATAGCGCCGACGATCCCGAACTCGGGTTCGAGACGGTGAAGGGCGAGGAGGAGGTCTAGTGAACGGCGAGGTCATTCTCAAGGCCGAGAACCTGGTCAAGTACTACCCGATCAAGGCTGGCGTACTGCGGCGTACGGTCGGGCATGTCAAGGCGGTCGACGGTGTCTCGTTCGAGTTGCACCGCGGAGAGACGCTGGGCATCGTCGGTGAGTCCGGCTGTGGCAAGTCAAGTCTCGGCCGGATGCTGATGCGGCTGGAGGAGCCGACCGGCGGCACGCTCACCTTCGACGGCGTGGACGTCTACTCCCAGAAGGGTGCGGCGATGCGCAAGCTGCGCCGCGACATCCAGATCGTCTTCCAGGATCCGTACACCTCGCTCAATCCCCGCAAGACCGTGGGCGCCATCATCGGAGAGCCCTTCGAGATCCACTCGGATGTCCTACCCAAGCGCGACCGCCGGCGCCGTGTCCAAGAGCTGCTCGAGCTGGTCGGACTGAGCCCCGAGCACATCAACCGGTATCCGCACCAGTTCTCCGGCGGCCAGCGGCAGCGGATCGGCATTGCCCGGGGAGTCGCGCTCAACCCGAAGGTGATCATCTGCGACGAGCCGGTGTCCGCGTTGGATGTCTCGGTCCAGGCCCAGGTGGTCAATCTGCTGGAGAGTTTGCAGTCCGAGCTCGGGCTCGCGTACATCTTCATCGCCCACGACCTCTCGGTGGTGCGCCACATCTCGGATCGGGTCGGTGTGATGTAT
Source organism: uncultured Actinomycetota bacterium (assembly GCA_963711015.1). Classification (GTDB taxonomy): domain Bacteria; phylum Actinomycetota; class Actinomycetes; order Propionibacteriales; family Propionibacteriaceae; genus Microlunatus. The sequence continues at coordinate 295,362 of CAVQCQ010000005.1, read as the reverse complement.
CTGGGCAAGATCGTCGAGCTCGGCGATGAGGACCAGATCTACTCCAGGCCGACCCATCCGTACACGCAGGCCCTGCTCTCAGCCGTCCCGGTGCCCGACCCGACGTTGCGCAACGCCCGGGAGCAGATCGTGCTGACCGGTGACGTGCCGAGCCCGGCCAACCCCCCCAAGGCCTGCCGGTTCCACACCCGGTGCTGGAAGGCCCAGGAGATCTGCACGATCGAGGAGCCGTTGCCCATCGACCGTCCGGACGGCGTCTCAGCGCATCCTTCGGCCTGCCACTTCGCGGAACCCCGCGTCGTCATCTGACCCCGTCCATCCCGCACCCCCCTGGTCAGAATCGAACGCAGCGTCCTTTCCTTGCGCTGCGCTCCCGATACTTCCGGCGTGCAGCGCGAGTTTCGGACGCAGCGTCCGATTCTCCAGGGGAGGGAGTGCGAGGCGCGGGGGATGGGGCGGCTCGAGGGGCGCGGTGGCGTCGGTGGGCCGCACTAGGGTGTGAGCCGTGACGTCACAGACGAAGGAGGGTGGGTTGGCGGCGCGCCGGCTGATGGTGGTGCACGCGCATCCCGACGACGAGACCATCGGCAACGGCGTGACCATGGCTCGCTACGTCGACGAGGGTGCCGCCGTCACGTTGGTGACCTGCACCCTTGGCGAGGAGGGCGAGGTCCTGGTCGACGACCTTGCCCATCTCGCGGCCGACCAGGCCGACGACCTCGGTGAGCATCGGCTCGGAGAGCTCAAGAACGCGATGGACATTCTCGGAGTCACCGACTACGTCCGGCTCGGTGGCGACGGACGCTATCGGGACTCGGGCATGGCGTACGACACCCACGGTCGAACGATCGCCCGGGACGTCCTGCGCGAGGGAATCTTCTGGACCGCCGATCTGCAGGAGGCCGCGAACGAGCTCGTCCCGCTGATCCGTGACCGCAAGCCCCAGGTGCTGAGCACCTACAACCCGGTCGGCGGCTACGGCCATCCTGACCACATCCAGACCCACCGGGTGGCCATGTACGCGGTGCTGCTCGCCGGCGTCCCGAGCTATCGCCCCGATCTGGGTCCGGCCTGGTCGGTGCCGCGGGTGCTGTGGAACGTCCTCAGCCGCAGCCGGATGATCGCCGGCATCAAGGCGCTGCGCGAGGCCGGCGACACCGAGACCTGGAAGGGCTTCGATCCTGAGGCCGATGACCTGCTCATGGTGGCCGACGACGCCGACATCGTCGTGGCGATCGACGGTACGCGGTGGGTCGACCGCAAGCTGGCCGCGATGCTCGCGCACGCCACGCAGATCACCGAGGACGGCCCCTTCTTCGCCGCTTCGCGGCTGTTGGGAGAGAGCCAGTGGGCGGAGGAGCACTATGTGCTCGCCGCTGGGGTGCCGTTCCCGGACTCCGACGGCTGGGCAGACGACCTGTTCGCCGGACTGGACTGACCCGACGCAGTGACGACCGAGGTGCGGACCGGCGTGCCCGGGTCGGCGGAAGCCCTTCGCTACGTGATGGGCCGGTTCGTCTCCGGCGTCACCATCGTCACGGCGTTGCGAAACGACATCAGGTACGCGATGACGGCCACCGCGGTCAGTTCCGTGTCGCTCGAGCCGCCGCTGATCCTCGTGTGCGTCAGCAAGACCAGCCGCTTCCACAGCGCGATCATGGCGGTCGACACCTGGGCGATCTCCCTGTTGGCGGCGGACCAGTTGGCCATCGCGCGCCATTTCTCCAACCGCGCCCGGGACCTGCTCACCCAGTTCGACAACGTCGACCACGTTGCCGCGCCGGTCAGCGGAGCACCGCTGATCAAGGGCGCGACCGCCTGGATGGAGTGCATGACCTATGCGCGCTACGACGGCGGCGACCACACCATCGTCGTCGGCGAGCTCGTTCGGGCCAGCGGTCCGCGCTCGATCGATGAGGCACTCGACGAGAGTCCATTGACGTACTATCAGGGGGCCTATTGGCCACAACCGACCGCCCCCAAGGGAAGCCAGCCGTGACGACCCAGATGCCCCGCCCGGACGCGCGGCCCGATGACACCTTGATCCGGGTCCCTTCCGCCGGCGCGGAGCGCCACCCCGAACTGACCGACGCGGAACAGGGTCCCGACCATCCCCGGCAGCGCCGCGGGCCCGGTCTGGTCGTCGTGGCGGTCGTCGGCACGCTCGTCGTGCTCGGCGCCGCCGTCTATCTGCTGGCATATCTCATGGCGGGCGACAAGCTGCCCAAGGATGCGCAGATCTCGGGAGTTGCGGTCGGCGGGCTGACTCGGACAGCGGCGATCGACGAGCTCACCACCGAGCTCGGGCCGCGGGCCACCGCGCCGATGGACGTGACGATCAACGACAAGACCACCCAGATCCAGCCGGCGGAGGCGGGCCTGACCGTGGACTACGCGGCCAGTGTCGACGCGGCCGGCGGTGGTCGGAGCTTCGACCCGCGCCAGATCGTGAAAGTGCTGACCGGTGGTTCGGCCACCAGCGCAGTGGTGGCCGTCGACGAAGCGAAGTTGTCGGCGGCCGTGCAGGATCTCGCGGCGGGGTCCGACCAGCCGCCGCGGGACGCTGCCCTGGCGTACAAGAAGGCCAAGATCCGCCAGACCCCGGCCCGACCAGGCGTCACGTTGCAGCAGGAGACCGCGGCCACGGTGCTCGAGAGCAGCTATCTGGTCAACTCGGGCGCGATTCCGTTGCCGGCCGACGTGGTGCAGCCCGAGATCACCGACGAGGAGGTCGACCTGGTCGTCGAGAACTTCGCCGAGCCGGCGATCTCCGCATCGATCAAGGTGAAGGCCGGTGGAGCGGGGACGTTCACGGTCACGCCGAAGATGATCGCAGGAGCGATCACCTTCGTCCCTGAGAACGGCACCCTGGCGCCGGTGCTCGACGCCGACAAGCTGCGCAGCAACGCCAACGCCGCCGTGAAGACCGTCGAACTCACCAAGCCCAGGAACGCCACGGTCCGGCTGGTCAACGGCAGGCCGAAGGTCATCCCGGCGGTCAACGGGACCGCCGTGTCGGCCGACAACCTCAAGAAGGCGGTGGAGCCGGCGCTGACCGAGTCCGGCCGCGGGCGGACGGTGAGCGTCGAGCTCACCGGGGCCAAGGCCAAGTTCTCGACCGCGGAGGCCAGGAAGCTCGGGGTCAAGCGGGTGATCGGAGAGTTCACCACCTACTACCCGTACGCCCGGTACCGCGACATCAACATCGGTCGCGCGGCCTCACTGATCAACAACACGTTGCTCAAGCCGGGCGAGGTCTTCTCACTGAACGGCATCGTGGGGGAGCGGACCGCGGCCAACGGTTTCGTCAAGGGCTTCATCATCAAGGGCGGGAAGTTCAAGGAGGAGCTGGGCGGCGGGGTCTCGCAGAGCGCGACGACCACGTTCAACGCGATGTTCTTCGCCGGGCTCAAAGACATCCAGCATCAGCCGCACACGCTCTACATCGACCGCTACCCGGCGGGCCGGGAGGCCACTGTCGCCTGGCCGTCGCTCGACCTGAAGTTCCAGAACGACACCAAGTACGGCGTGCTGGTGCAGGCCTACCGCAACTCCGGCGCCGGCAGCGGCCGTGGCTCCATCACGGTGCGGATGTGGTCGACCAAGACCTACGACAAGGTCGACTCGACCACTCCGAGGCGGTCGAACTTCACCTCCGGGCGGGACCTGACCGACGACTCGGAGGACTGCGTGCCGCAGTCGCCGGTGCAGGGGTTCGACGTGAACTACCAACGTCGCTTCTACGAGAACGGCCAGGTGGTCAAGCGGGAGAACTTCTCCTGGCGCTATGCGCCGACCGATCGGGTCAGGTGCGTCTGAGCTGAGCGGTCTTCGGCGGCGCCAGATACAGGTAGCTGTGGTGCCGGGCAAAACCGAGCCGGGTGTACGCGGTCAGCGCAACCTGGTTGCCCTGATCCACCTGGACGTAGCAGTACCGGGCGCCCCGGCGGGCCGCCCAGTGGCCCAGCGCGGTCATCACTGCAGTAGCCGAGCCGAGGCCGCGCTGGTCGAGGCGGGTCCACACGGCAGCCAGACCGAGCCACGCGCCGCTGAGGTGGCCGCGCGCGATCGCGACCGTCTCGGCCGCTGACTCGACCGAAGCGAAGGCCCGCGGCGGGTTACCGTCCAAGATCATCCGGAGAATGGCTGGATCGGCCTGGTTCGGCCGGTACTGCTGGTAGGCCTGTAACCACGACTCCGCCAAATCCTCGGCAATTCGGACTCCGGAGGGAGGCGGGCGGTCGGCGAGGAAGTCAGCCAGTCGGATGGCCAGGACGTCGACCGGGACGTACGTGTCGGTCCAGCCAAGCTCACGAAGCGCGCTCTCCTCGGCCGAGCCGGTGATCACCTGGGCCATCGGGCGGATCTGCCTCCGGTGCGCGTACTCGACGATCCGGTCAGTGGCTTCGGCCATGGGAGTGCCGGGGTCGCCGACGGCGTGGCAGGAGTTGGCGCGGCCGGTGAAGCCGCCGGCGGACCGCAACGTCCACTCTCCGAGCGGCTCGTGGTACGCGAGCCAGCCGGGAAGCGCATGTCTCTCCAGCTCGACATCGCTCACCCGGTTGGGTAGTGGTCCGCCTCTGGCCGCCGGGGCCCGGCGGGCGAGCAGCACGCTCGACCGGTCCACCTCGCGGGTGACCTGATCGACGGCGGTGATCCGCAGTGTCGTCGCGCCGATGTCCTCCAGCCAGCCGATCAGATCGGTGGCCGAGCCGTCGGCCAGCCGGACCCGCAGCACCCAGCGCTCACCGGGACTGGCGGCGTCCAGCTTCGCAGCCACTCGCCGCTTCTCTCATAGGCCGACCTTAGTGGGCCGCCCTGCGCTGAAGGCGTGATACTAGATGCAAGAATCTGATCAAGGAGTGTCATCCGTGACCTACGTGATTGCGCAGCCGTGTGTGGACCTGAAGGACCGCGGCTGCGTGGAGGAATGCCCCGTCGACTGCATCTACGAGGGCAACCGGATGCTCTACATCCACCCCGACGAGTGCGTCGACTGCGGCGCCTGTGAGCCGGTTTGCCCGGTTGAGGCGATCTTCTACGAGGACGACACTCCGGAGGAGTGGAAGGAGTACTACAACGCCAACGTCCAGTTCTTCGACGACATCGGATCGCCGGGCGGGGCGGCGAAGCTCGGCGTGATCGACAAGGACCACCCGCTGGTCGCGGCGCTCCCGCCGCAAGAGCATGACGAGTGAAGCCGGCCGCTCGGCTTCCTGACTTTCCCTGGGACACACTCGCCGCCGCCAAGGCCGTTGCCGCCGCGCATCCGGAGGGCATCGTCGACCTGTCGGTCGGCACCCCGGTCGACCCGACACCGGAGATTGCTCGGCGCGCGCTGGCCGAGGCGGCGGACAGCCCGGGGTATCCCTTCACGGCGGGCACGGAGGCCCTCCGATCCGCGATCGCCCGCTATCTGACCAGCCGCTGGGGCGCGGCCGGGCTCGAGGCGGGCGCGGTGCTGCCGGTGATCGGGACGAAGGAGCTGGTGGCCTGGTTGCCGAGCCTGCTCGGTCTCACCACCAGTGATCTCGTCGTCTATCCGAGTGTTGCCTACCCCACGTACGCGGTGGGCGCGCTGCTGGCCGGCTGTCAGGCGATCGCCTGCGACGATCTCGCCGGACTCGGCGATGCGCGACCGGCCCTGGTCTGGCTGAACTCGCCGTCCAACCCGACCGGCCAGGTGCTCGATCCGGAGACGCTGGCCGCGCGGGTGCGCTGGGCTCGGGAACGAGGTGCGCTCGTCGCGGCGGACGAGTGCTACGGCGAGTTCGGCTGGGAGGCCGAGCCGGTCTCGGTGCTGCATCCTTCGGTCAGCGATGGTGATTATGGAGGGCTGCTGGCCGTGCACTCACTGTCCAAGCGCTCGAACCTCGCCGGCTATCGAGCGGGCTTCGTGGCGGGCGATCCGGCAGTGGTAGGAGAGTTGCTGGCGGTCCGCAAGCATGCGGGCATGATGGTGCCCCGGCCGGTCCAGCAGGCGATGATCGCGTTGCTGGACGACCAGGAGCATGTGGCCGAGCAGCGGGAGCGGTACCGGGCGCGGCGGGCGCGGCTACGGCCGGCATTGGAGGCGGCCGGCTTCTCGATCGAGCACTCGCAGGGGTCGATCTACCTGTGGGCGACTCGTGGCGAGGACGGCTGGGCCTCAGTGGACTTTCTCGCCGGCCTGGGGATCCTGGTCGCCCCCGGCGACTTCTACGGCCCGGCGGCGGCGCAGCACATCCGCGTCGCCCTGACCGCGCCTGACGAGCGCATCGCCGCCGCCTCCTCCCGACTTGTCAGCGTGGGTGGTCGCCATGGCGACCACCCACGCTGACAAGTCGGAGTTAGCGGAGGGTGATCTCGACCCGCTTGGCGGCAACGGCAGGGGAGGCGGGCTCCCACTCGGGCAGGTTGATGTCCTGGGTCTGCCACTGTTGGTCGCCGACGACGACCCGGGTCACGCCGAAGTACTTCGCGTTGGCCACCGCGTATTGGCCGTACGCCCAGGCGAGCTTGTCCGTCCGGGCCTGCACCAGCATCGACGTCCCGGTCACCTCGATGTCCAGCTTCCCGAAGCTCTTCCGCAGCGACCGGCGAAGCCCTGGTGCGTTCCCGACCGCACCGGTGCGGTCCAGGCAGGTGAGGGCGGCGGGCGAGTGTCCGGTCAGGGCACTGGCGAGCACCCGCGCGTCCTCTTCATGGTCGCGGTAGGCCTCCGGGTGCCCGCTGCGCTGCACCTTCTGCGCAATGTCGTTGATGTCGCCGGTCTTCCAGTTCTTGATCTTCACCAGAGCGTCGTAGAACTTGCCCGCGGCGTAGTGGGGGTCGGTCAGCTGCTCCGGCGTACCCCAGCCTTGGGACGGGCGCTGCTGGAACAACCCGACCGAGTCCCGGTCCCCGTAGTCCAGATTGCGGATCCCGGTCTCCTGGTAGACCGTCGCCATGGCGATCGAGGCCGCCCGGGCGGGCAGCTCCCGGCGTACCGAGAGTCCGACCACGATCGAGGTGTAGTGCGCCTGGTCGAGATCGAGCACCACCGAGCGGTCGTCCATGCTGACCACGCAGCGCTGCTGGCCCGGCACCGGCTCGGTCAGTCCGCGGCTGCGCAGCCACGAAAATGCACCAATGCCGACGGCGATCACCACGGCGAGCGCGACGATCATCGCCAAGGCCGCCTTGGCCGTACTTGATGCCAAGATCGGCTCAGTTCTGGTGCAGATCGGGGTTCAGCTCGACGCCGGTGCCCGCTCGGCGCCGGACCTCGATCGCCCCGGACACCGAGTTGCGGAGGAACAACAGCCCACTCTGTCCCGACAGGGTGAGCGCCTTGACCACGTCGCCGTCCGGCAGCGTGACCTTCGTGGCCGCCGTGACGTAGAGACCGGCCTCGACCACGCAGTCGTCGCCCAGCGCGATGCCGATGCCGGCGTTCGCCCCGAGCAGGCAACGCTCGCCGACCGAGATGACCTGATTGCCGCCGCCGGACAAGGTGCCCATGATCGACGCCCCGCCGCCGATGTCGGAGTCGCAGCCGACGACGACCCCGGCAGAGATCCGGCCCTCCACCATCGACGTGCCCAGTGTGCCGGCGTTGAAGTTGACGAATCCCTCATGCATCACCGTGGTCCCGGCGGCCAGGTGGGCCCCCAGCCGGACACGGTCGGCATCGGCGATGCGGACTCCGGAGGGCAGGACGTAGTCGACCATGCGCGGGAACTTGTCGACTCCGTACACGGTGACCGACCCGTGGCGCGCCCTGAGCCGGGACCGGACGAGCTCGAAGCCTTCCACTGCGCACGGGCCTATCGAGGTCCACACGACGTTGGGCAGCCGAGTGAAGATCCCGTCCAGGTTGATCGTCCGTGGTGCGGCCAGGCGGTGACTGAGCAGGTGCAGCCGCAAGTACGCGTCGGGCGTGCTGGCCGGTGGGGTGTCCAGGTCGATCGCCGTACACACCACCTCGGTGTGGACGTCGCGCGTCTCGTCGTGGTGCTGTGCTGCGGTCAGCTCCCCGGGCGCGTCCTCCCCGTGCGGACGGCCGAGGGCCGGTGCCGGGTAGTAGGTGTCCAGCACACCGGCGGTGGCGTGCACCGTGGCGAGGCCCCAGCCCCAGGCCGTGCGGTCCAGGGAGGCGGTCTCGGTCACGGGGGCGAGCCTACCGGCGGCCCGTAGCCGCAGCGCGCTGCTTGATCAGGAGTCGACCGGTAGGGTGCCCGGCGTGGTGGAAGCTCTGGATCTGGACGGAAACGTGGTTGCGCTGCTGCGCGACCTGATCGACATCGAGTCGGTGAGTGGCAACGAAACAGTCATCGCCGACCGGGTCGAGCAGGCCCTTCAGGCGTACCCACATCTGGTGGTCAAGCGCGACGGCAACGTCGTGCTCGCCCGGACCGAGCTCGGCCGAGCCGACCGGGTGGTCATCGCCGGGCACCTGGACACAGTGCCGGTGGCGAGCAACCTGCCGTCCTGGGTGACCGAGGATGCCGGGCGCTCACTCGTCTGGGGTCGCGGCGCCTGCGACATGAAGGGCGGGGTGGCCGTTCAGCTGTCGGCGGCAGCGCGGCTGAGATCGCCGTCACGAGACGTGACCTGGATCTTCTACGACAACGAGGAGATCGAGGAGGAGCACAACGGCCTGAGGCGGATCGGTCGCGATCACCCGGAATGGCTGGCCGCCGACTTCGCCGTGCTGTGCGAACCTTCGAACGCGCGGATCGAGGGCGGCTGCCAGGGCACCATGCGGCTCATGGTCGAGCTGACCGGCGTCGCCGCGCACTCCGCACGGGCCTGGATGGGCCACAACGCGATTCATGATGCAGGTGCCGTACTCGAGCGGCTCGCGGCGCACGAGCCCGAGGAGATCGACGTGGACGGGCTCACCTACCGGGAGGGGCTGAACGCAGTTCGGATCGCCGGTGGCATCGCCGGCAACGTGATCCCGGACCGCTGTGAGATCGAGGTCAACTACCGGTTCGCCCCGAACAAGTCGATCGCCGATGCGGAGGCGTACGCCCGCGCGGTGCTGGACGGCTTCCCCGTTCGCGTCACCGATGTGGCGGCGGGAGCGCGCCCAGGGTTGGACCAGCCCGCCGCGGCCGACTTCCTGGCCGCGATGGGTGGCCAGGCCACGGCCAAGTTCGGCTGGACCGATGTCGCCCGGTTCTCCGCGATGGGCGTGCCGGCCGTCAACTTCGGTCCTGGGGACCCGAGCAAGGCGCACGCCGACGACGAGTTCTGCCCGGTCGACGACGTGCTGGCCTGCCGGGACGCCTTGGTCCGCTGGCTCGGCTGAGCACCGATCTAGGGTGACGGTGTGGCTGATCCGAAGGGCGACGGCAGGCGGGTCGAGGGACCGGTGGTCCGCGGCGAACGGACAGCCGAGAGCTCGACCACTGACCAGCGGCTGCTGGAGAGCCCGGGCCCGACCGACTGGGTGCACACCGACCCGTGGCGGGTGCTGCGCATCCAGTCGGAGTTCATCGAGGGCTTCGGCACGCTGGCCGAGCTCGGTCCGGCGGTCAGTGTGTTCGGCTCCTCGCGTACGCCGCGGAACCACCCGATGTACGCGGTCGCGGAACGGCTGGCCGGCGAGCTGGTGCGCGCGGGATACGCGGTGATCACCGGCGGCGGGCCGGGCACGATGGAGGCCGCCAACAAGGGAGCGGCCGACGCCGGCGGGGTGTCGGTCGGGTTGGGCATCGAGCTGCCGTTCGAGACCGGCCTCAACCCGTACGTGAACCTCGGCATCAACTTCCGCTACTTCTTCGCGCGCAAGACGATGTTCGTCAAGTACGCCCGAGGCTTCGTGGTGCTGCCGGGCGGGTTCGGGACGCTGGACGAGTTGTTCGAGGCGCTGACCTTGGTGCAGACCCGCAAGGTCACCTCGTTCCCGGTGGTGCTGTTCGACCGCGGCTACTGGTCGGGCCTGGTGGACTGGCTGCGATCCACCGCGCTGGACCGCGGGGCCATCACGGCAGCCGACCTTGAGCTGTTCACCGTGACCGACGACGTCGCCGAGGCGGTGGCCGTCGTGTGCGCGCAGGAGCCGACTCCGGCGGCCAAACGCCCCGAGTGACCTCGCGTACGCCCCCCTGTCGGAATCGAACGCTGCGTTCGTTCTTCGCGCTGCACTCCGGAAGTAACGGGAGCGCAGCGCGGGGAACGGACGCAGCGTCCGATTCTGCGTGAGGCGGAGGGGCGGGGGGTGGGGTTGGTGGGGCGTGACAGCATGCAGCCATGGAGTGGTTCATCGCGGTGGTTGCGGTTGCCGCGCTCGGCGTGGCCGCGATGGTGGCGGCCGGAGGAGTGGGCGAGATGAGCAGAGACCCGGTCCACGACACCTACCGGCAGGACCTGCCGGAGACACCACTCGCGCCGGACGACATCAGCCGGCTCCGCTTCGGCATCACGTTCCGCGGGTACGCGATGGGTCAGGTCGACGACGTGTTGGACCGGCTGGCTCGGGAGATCGCCGAGCGCGATGCGACCATCGCCGCGCTGACGTCCGGGGTCGAGCCGCCGATGGCTGAGAACCAACGCGAGCCGTGACCCTCCGGCTGGAGACCATCGCCGACATCGCCGCTCCGGCCGACCGGGTCTGGAGCGTGCTCGTCGACTGGCCGGGACAAGGCCGCTGGATACCGTTCACCACGGTACGGACCACCTCCGCGCAGGACGCCGGGCTGGGCGTACGCGTGGTCGCGTTGTCCGGGTTCCGGCTGGGCCGGATCCCGGTAGGCCTGCTGGACAACTTCGTGGTGACCGGTTGGACGCCACCCAACGGATCCAACAGCCGAGCGGAGCTCGAGGTGCTGCATCTCGGTCCGTACTTTCGCGGCGAAGGCGTGTTTCGGCTGGACGGCCGCGACGGAGAGACCAGGGTGCGCTGCATCGAGATCGTCCGGCTACCGCTCGCGCCGCTGACCGAGCTCGCCGGCCGCCTGCTGCAGCCGCTGCTGCGTGGCGGGCTCGACATGAGTCTGCGCCGGCTGGCCGCGCTCTGCGAGGCGCCGTCATGACCGGCGTGCAAGCCGGTCCGGACGGGCGGCCGCGCTGCTCCTGGGCCTTGTCGGCTCCGGAGTATCTCGACTACCACGACAACGAGTGGGGCCGTCCGGTCACCGACGTCGCCGGCCTCTACGAGCGCCTCACCCTCGAGGCCTTCCAGTCCGGCCTGTCGTGGATCACCATCCTGCGCAAGCGCGAGGCCTTCCGGAAGGCGTTCGCCGGCTTCGATCCGTACGCCATCGCCCGGTTCGACGAGAACGACGTCGACAGGTTGCTCACGGACCCGGGCATCGTGCGGAACCGAGCCAAGGTCGAGTCGGCAATTCACAACGCCCGGGTCGTGGCCGACCTGGGCGAGAGGTTTCCGCCGATGATCCTCGGGTACGCAGTGACCGGCCGGCCCCGGCCGACCCCGGACGAGGCGCGCGCCACCTCACCGGAGTCGGTGGCGATGGCGCGCGACCTCAAACGGGCGGGGATCCGGTTCGTCGGGCCGACCACCGCGTACGCGCTGATGCAGGCGATCGGTCTGGTCGACGACCATCTGCAGGGCTGCTTCGTGGCCCCGCCCGTACCCCCCGAACACGCCTGAGTCAGCCCTCGGCGAGCAGGGCGTCAAGCTTGGCGTAGCCCTCGAAGACTCCGACCTCCATGCCGCTGGACATGATCGCGTCCCGGCCCTCGAACGAGTCGACGACGGACAGCGACGTCACCCGGGTCCGGCCGTCGCCCAGATCGGTGAAGGTCATGGTCTCCAGGCTGACGCCGTCCGGCATGCCCTCCCAGGTGAAGGTCTGCACCAGCCGCTCGTTGGGCCGGGCCTCGTGGAACGAGCCGTAGAACGTCGCGACTTCTTCGCCGCCGACCAAGGCCGCGTAGCGGTAGCGACCGCCGGTGACCGCTTCCCAGGTATCGATTCGCATCTCGGTGCTGTTCGGGCCCAGCCACTTGGCGACCAGCTCGGGGTCGGTCCAGGCCCGATAGACCCGGTCCGGTGGGGCGTCGAAATCCCGGACCATCCGGATCGTCGGTACGGCCGGGTCGGCCTCGATGGTGGTCTCACGGGTGGTGGTGGTGCTCATGATGCGACTCCTCGCTTCGGTTGGTTGGTGGTTTTCTGCTCGTCCAGATCGGCCAGAACAGCGTCCAGGCGGCGGAAGCGCTCTTCGGCCTGCTGCCGGTAGCGCTCGATCCATTTGGTCATCAGGTCGAAGACCTCCGCTTCCAGGTGCTTGGGTCGCCGCTGCGCGTCCTTGCGGTCGCTGACCAGGCCGGCGTCCTCCAATACCTTGAGGTGCTTGGAGACGGCCTGGACTGAGACGTCGTACGGGGCAGCGAGCTGTCCGACGGTCGCGTCGCCGACCGCAAGCCGTGCGACGATGTCGCGCCGGGTGGGGTCGGCCAGCGCCGCAAACACCCGCGAGAGCTGGTCATCGGCCATCGATCCTCCAGATTGTCTTCAACCGTCTGGTTGTATACGACACTAGTTCCACGTTGGGGCATTGTCAACCATCTGGTTGAAAAAGAAGCCCTGGCCCCTGGCGATGAACTCGCCCCCAGCCAGAACGGCGGCGGGTCGATGCGGAATAATCATCTTTGCTCGACTCGGCCCGACAGATGAGGATGCGCAATGGCAGCAATGAAACCGCGGACAGGTGACGGCCCGATGGAGGTCACCAAAGAGGGTCGTGGGATCGTGATGCGGGTTCCGCTGGAGGGCGGTGGTCGCCTGGTCGTCGAGCTCAATGCCGACGAGGCCGCCGAACTGGCCGGAGCGCTCAAGGAAGTCGTCGGCTAGCCCTCGCCCCTGTCCATCAGGACCCGGCCGCCATCGCGCAGCCGGGTCCTTCTTATGAGTCCGAGGAAGGCCCATGGAACATCTGCATCCGAGCTGCCGGGCGGTCAACGCCGTCCTCGAAGCGGCCGGCGTTCCCGGCCGCGTACGGATCCTCGAGCGGGCGGCTCCGACGGCTCAGGCGGCCGCTGACCAGCTCGGCTGCGAGGTCGGCGCGATCGCCAACTCCCTGATCTTCGCCGCGGACACCGGCGAACCATGGCTGATCATGACCAGCGGTGCCCATCGGGTAGATCTGACGAGCGTTGGCGCCCGCCATGGCGTCCGGCTGGAGCGGGCCTCGGCCGACTTCGTCCGGACGCACACCGGACAGCCGATCGGCGGTGTGGCACCGGTGGCCCATCCGCAGCCGATCCGCACGTTGGTCGACCGGGCGCTCGCGGCGTACCCGGTGCTCTGGGCGGCCGGTGGCATCCCGCACGCGGTCTTTCCCCTCAGCTACGCCGAGCTGGTCCGGCTGACCTCCGGCGAGGAGGCGGAGGTCAGCTAGTCGGCCGGCCGAGCAGGTCCTGCACGTCCCGGTCGGTCAGCTGGGTGAAGTCTGCGTACGCGCCGCCGACGGCGAGGAACCGGCGCGGCACCAGGGGACACACCACCCGGTCCGCGATCCTGCGCATCGCGTCGACCGCCGACCGGGCTCCGACCGGGACCGCGACGATGATCGAGGCCGGGTGCTTTCCGCGTACGGCAGTGACCGCTGCGCGCATGGTCGATCCGGTGGCCAGCCCGTCGTCGACCATGATCACGTTCGCGTCGGCCAAGCCGACCCCGTCCCCGCCACCGAAGGAGTCCTGGCGGCGCCGGGCCTCGGCAAGCTCTCGCGCGTACGCGGTGGCGAAGACCTCCTCACTGATCCCGAGCGGCCTGATCACCTCCTCGTTGCGGAAGGTGGAGACCTCCTCGCCGACCACGGCAAGGGCACCCATGGCAAGCTCGGGCCGGAACGGAGCGCCGATCTTGCGGACCATGATCACCTCCAGGGGTGCGCCGAGTCGCTCCGCGATCGGCGCTCCGACCGGCACACCGCCGCGCGGCAGGGCCAGGACCACCGGGTGAGCGAGCGGCCCTTCCCGGGCCAGCAGCTCGGCCAGGGCAGTCCCTGCCGCGGCACGGTTGGCGAATCGGGCGATCGGTACTCCCTTGTCGGGTGCCTCAGCCGGCGTGCAGCTCTTGGGCTCGCCGGTAGACCTCGACCGTCTGGGCGGCGATCGAGGCCCAACTGAACTCGTCGATGCAGCGCTGCCGGCCCGCGCTCCCGAACTGGCGCGCGAGCTCCGGGTCGGCGGTCAGCTTGTTGATCTTGTCGGCCAGGCCCGCCTCGAAGGCCGCGATCGCTTCGGGGTCGTCGGCCTTGCCCGGGTCGTACGGCACCAGATATCCGGTCTCGCCGTCGACGACCACCTCCGGGATGCCGCCCACGGCCGACGCGACGACGGCCGTCTCGCAGGCCATGGCTTCCAGGTTGACGATGCCCAGCGGCTCGTAGACCGACGGACAGGCGAAGACCGTGGCGTGGGAGAGCACCTGACGGACGTGGGCGCGGGGAAGCATCTCCTCCACCCAGAGCACCCCGCCCCGGCTGGCCTGCAGGTGGGAGAACGCGTCACCGAACTGTTTGGCGATCTCCGGTGTGTCTGCGGCACCGGCCAGCAACACGACCTGGGTCTCAGGATCGAGCTGCTCGGCGGCGCGGACGAGGTGGACCAGGCCCTTCTGCCGGGTGATCCGGCCGACGAAGACGACCGAGGGCTTGTTCAGGTCGACGCCGAGTCCGGTGACGATGTCGGTGCCCGTGTCGGGCGCGAACTCGTCGGTGTCGATGCCGTTCTTGACGACGTGGACCTTGTCCGGATCGAGGTTGTTGTAGGACTCGAGGATGTCGCCCCGCATCCCGGCGCTGACCGAGATCACGGCATCCGCCGCCTCGAACGCCGTCTGCTCGGCCCAGGAGGAGAGACGGTAGCCGCCGCCGAGCTGCTCGGCCTTCCAGGGCCGGTGCGGCTCGAGCGAGTGGGCGGTCACCACATGGGGGATGCCGCGGAGCAGGCCGGTGAGATGGCCGGCGAGATTCGCGTACCAGGTGTGGGAGTGGACCAGATCGACGTCGGGCACCGCTGCCGTCATCGAGAGATCGGCCCCGAAGACCCGGAGCGCCGCATTGGCGCCCTCGGGGTAGTTCTCCGCGTGCGCCGTGGCGCCGTCCCGTGGCTCGCCCATGCACTGCACGTCGACGTCGATCAGCTTGCGCAGCTGGGGCACCAGCTGCGCGACGTGGACGCCGGCGCCGCCGTAGATCGATGGTGGATACTCCCGGGTCAGCAGTGAGATGGAGAGCCGGTCGGCGTCAGTGGCGGGCATGTCCGCATCGTCGCACAGTGGTCGGCAATCGGGGATAGCCCCCTAGCGACGCCCCCACGCCGTCATCAAAACAGTCCCTCTGCTGCCATGGCGCCTCACTGAGTCAGGCTGAGTTCCAGGCGGTCGAGCAGCGTCTCCAGGGCGATCTCGAACTCCTCCCAGCTTCGGTCCTCACTGAGAACCGGGCGCAGCCGAGCGACGGTGGGAGCCTCACTCAGGTCGACCCGGCCGTCCTCGTTGGGCAACTGTGCGTTGCCCTCGTCCAGGGGTTCTTCGACCGGCGAGGTGTCGGCGCCCCGTACGGCCGCCTCCAGAAGCAGGTTCCCGAGCAGGAAGCTGCTGAAGGCCCGGTAGGTGCAGACCGCCTGGTCGTCGGTGAACCCGTGGGAGAGCAGGGTGGTCAGGAAGTCCTCGACGAGTTCGACGCTGCGCAGCGGTGGCCGCAACCACGGCGCGGCGGGGTGACGGGTCGCAACGAGCGGGAAGGCGGCTGGGTGATCAACCGTTATTCGCCGGGCTGCATGGGCGAGCGCCTGCAGATATCCCTGCCAGGTCGCGGCCAGGTCCTCATCGAGGTGGTCGCGCAGTTCCTCCAGCAGCCTCGCGACGACCGCTTCCAGGAGATCCTCCCGGCCGCTGACATAGCGATACAGGGCCATGGCGTCGAATCCGAGCTCCTGGGCCAGTCCACGCATGGTCAGTCCCTGGGCGCCGGTACGGTCGATCGAGCGGAGTGCTTCCTGCACGATCAGCTCACGGCTCAGGCTGCGCTTCGAAGCCGCGCCGCTGTCGCTCCTCTCCTTGAGATCCATCGGGCGTTCCTCCCTCGGCCGGCCCTCATCTGGTCACCATTGCGACGGTACGCCTCCGACGCCGCGAAGGCGTCCGTCGACATGGACGCACCGCCGACCGCGCCACGCGAGCATCACCCGAAGTTCCGCGGCTCGGGCAAAGGAAAGTGCGTCCCCGCCCATGGAGGAGTCGCGGGGACGCACCATCACCTGCTGAGACCGAGAACTCAGCGGCTGTTGCGACCTCGGGCCGGCGCGCTGGTCAGATCGTGGTCGACGTCTCCCTCGACGTCGACCCGTTCCTTCCGCACCTCCTCATTGGCGGTGTGCTCCTTGGTCACGACATTGGTGTCTACAGTGTAGACAGACACTTGTCTACACCGTAGACCGGTGTCGGCGACTCAGCTCCTGCCGATGGGATTCCTCGCTTCGCGAGGCACAGAGCGGGTTTCGGACGTCTAGGTTCGAAACCCGACAGTCGGGAGGGTGGCCACCCGGACGCGTCTCGGCCGGGCGCGGCCCACTTGTCGCCGCGATCGCGTTACGCCTACGTTAAGCCTTGTGAGAGCGCGACCACGGGTGTTGGCGATCGTCCTGGCAGGTGGCGAAGGGAAGCGGCTGCTTCCGCTGACGATGGACCGGGCGAAGCCCGCGGTTCCGTTCGGCGGCACCTACCGCTTGATCGACTTCGTGCTGTCCAACCTGGTCAACGGCGGCATGCGTCAGATCGCCGTCCTGACCCAGTACAAGTCGCACTCGCTCGACCGGCACATCTCCCTCACCTGGCGGATGTCGACGCTGCTCGGCAACTACGTCACTCCGGTTCCGGCGCAGCAGCGGCTCGGGCCGCGCTGGTACCAGGGCAGCGCCGACGCCATCTACCAGTCGATGAACCTGATCAACGACGAGAAGCCGGACATCGTCGTGGTGTTCGGAGCCGACAACATCTACCGGATGGACGTCTCGCAGATGCTCGAGGCCCACATCGACGGCGGACTGGGCTGCACGGTAGCGGGGATCCGGGTGCCGCGGAGCCAGGCCAGCGCATTCGGAGTGATCGACGCCGGGAGCGACAACAAGATCGAGGCCTTCCTGGAGAAGCCGGTGGAACCACCGGGGCTCCCCGACGACCCAGAGATGTCTTTCGCCTCGATGGGCAACTACATCTTCACCAGCGACGCGTTGATCGACGCGCTGAACAGCGACGCGAAGAACGACAACTCCCGGCACGACATGGGCGGGGACATCATCCCGGGCTTCGTCAGCCGGGGTGAGGCCCAGGTGTACGACTTCACCGCCAACTCGGTGCCCGGCAGTACCGACCGGGACCGGGCCTACTGGCGTGACGTCGGCACCATCGACGCCTACCACGAGGCGCACATGGACCTGGTCTCGGTCGACCCGGTGTTCAACCTCTACAACCTCGACTGGCCCATCTGGACCTATCCGGTGCAGATGCCCGGCGCCAAGTTCACGCTGGACGGCCAGTCGACCGATTCGATCGTCAGTCCCGGGTGCATCGTCTCCGGCGGTGTCATCGACGACTCGGTGCTGTCGCCGAACGTACGGGTGCGCGAGAAGGCCCGGATCGATCAGTCAGTGCTGCTGTCCAATGTCTCCGTCGGACGCGGAGCGACCATCCGCCGGGCGATCCTGGACAAGAACGTCGTCGTCGAGGACGGTGCGGAGGTCGGCGTCGACCCCGACGCCGACCGCGCCCGTGGCTTCCTCGTCTCCGAGGGCGGCATCACCACCGTCGGCAAGGGGAAGACGGTCACCAAGGCCTGACGCCTCAGCGCTTGACCGCGACCAGCATCCCGTCGCCGACCGGGAGCAGGGCGGACGCCAGGTCTTCGTCGTCCTGCAGCGTCGTCAGAGCGGCCCGGATCGCCTGGGTCTGCTCGTCGTTGTTGCTGGGGTCGGCCGTGCGGTCGTGCCACAGCGCGTTGTCCACCACGAGGACGCCACCGTGCCGGAGCAGCCGCACCGCCTGCTGCACGTACTCGGCGTACTCCAGTTTGTCGGCGTCGACGAGAACCAGGTCGTACGCGCCGTCGCTCAGCCGGGGCAACACGTGGAGCGCGGCCCCGGCGATCAGCCGGAAGCGCTGCGTCGGGATGCCGACGGCCAAGAAGTGTTGACGGGCGGCCTGCTGGTGCTCGGGCTCGATGTCGACGCTGGTCAGGATCCCGTCGGGCTGCATGCCGGCGAAGAGGGCAAGGCCCGAGACGCCCGATCCGGTACCGATCTCCACCACGGCCTTCGCTCGAACCGCCCGGGCGAGCATCGTGAGTGCGCTCGCGGCGCCCCGGCCGATCGGGGAGACTCCGAGTTCCTCGGCTGTCTGGCGAGCGGCGTACGCGGCGTCCGACTCGGCCACGAAGTCCTCGGCGTACGCCCAGGACGCCGGCTTGGGTGCGGATTTGGGAGACGTCTTGGCCGCGGAGTTCATGGGCGTCAGCCTAGAGCCGGGTGGGGACGCGCGGCCAACAATACGATGGCCGGGTGAGTCATACCGTCGTCGCCGAGTTGGTCGCGGCCGTGCTGAAGGTCGAAGTCGAGGTCGGACAGGTCGTGGCCGCCGACGACTCAGTCCTGATCTTGGAGTCGATGAAGATGGAGATCCCGGTACTCGCCGAGGTGGCCGGCACGGTATCGGAGATCGTCGTGTCGGCCGGTGACGTCGTGAACGACGGCGACCCGCTGGTGGTGGTCACGCCGTCGGCGCGCTGAAGATTAGGATGACCGGCATGCCCACCCCACCGTTCGGCCGGTTGCTGACCGCCATGGTGACGCCCTTCGCCGCGGATGGTCTGGTGGATCTGGATGCTGCGGCGGGCCTGGCGACCTATCTCGTCGACGAGCTCGGTCACGACGGCCTGGTGATCAACGGAACCACCGGCGAGTCGCCGACCACCTCCGACACCGAGAAGGCCGACCTGCTCCGCACGGTGGTCGATGCCGTGGGGGACCGCGCGAGCGTCCTCGCCGGCGTCGGCACGTTCAACACCGAGCACACCCTGGAGCTCGCGGCCGATGCGGCCAAGCAAGGCGCCGACGGCCTGTTGGTCGTCACCCCCTACTACTCCAAGCCGCCGCAGGCCGGTCTGCTCGAGCACTTCCGGCGGGTCGCCGACGCGACCGACGTCCCGGTGATGCTCTACGACATCCCCGGCCGCTCGGGAGTCGCGATCGCGAGTGACACCATGCTTCGCCTGGCGGAGCACCCGCAGATCGTCGCGGTCAAGGACGCGAAGGGCGATCTGGTGGCCTCCGCGCAGGTGATGGCCCGCAGCGACCTCGCGTACTACTCCGGCGACGACGCGATGACGCTGCCGCTGGTGTCGATCGGGGCAGTCGGCGTCGTCGGGACGTCCACCCACTTCAGTGCGGTGGGCACCAAGGCCATGATCGAGGCGTACCTTGCCGGTGACGTTGCCACCGCGCTGGCCTGGCACCGCAGGTTGCTGCCGATCTACACCGGCATCTTCGCGACGCAGGGTTGCATCCTGGTCAAGGCCGGACTGGAGCTCCAAGGGCGCGGCGTCGGCGGCGTCCGCTCGCCGCTGGTCGTGGCGACGCAAGCCGAGATCGACGCTCTCCGCGCGTCGCTGGCCGCCGCGGACCTGGCCTGAGCGAATCCCGTCGGAACACTCGCCGCGCCGCGGGCGTTTCTCCTGGTAGGAGGGAGGGCGTCGTGCACAGGCAACTGCCAGGAGTCATTCAGCGCTTTGCCAGGAAGACCAGCGACAATAATTCTCTGGCTCAGCTGCCGCTCGACCGTGCTCGCGTCCGGAAGGAGGTCGACCCGATGCTCAGGCCGATCCGCGATCCGCAGACGCCGGCGTCCGCGCCTGATCCGACCGACTCCCCGGAGTGGACTCCGCCCAGCTGGGAGGAGCTCGTCCGTGACCACAGTGCTCGGGTGTATCGCCTCGCGTACCGGTTGACCGGCAACCGGCCCGACGCCGAGGACCTGACCCAGGACGTCTTCGTCCGGGTGTTCCGTTCCCTGCACCGCTTCCAGCCCGGGACGTTCGAGGGCTGGCTGCACCGCATCACCACCAACCTCTTCCTGGACGGGGCCAGGCGCCGGCAGAAGATCCGCTTCGACGGCCTCGTCGAGGGCTCGGCCGAGCGGCTGCCCAGCCACTGGCCCACTCCGTCAGAGCAGCTGGCCGACGCCGATCTCGATCATGATGTCGCTGCGGCGCTCGCGGCTCTGTCCCCGGAGTTCCGGGCCGCCGTGGTGCTGTGCGACATCGAGGGACTGACCTACGAGGAGATCAGCGAGGTCCTCGACGTCAAGATCGGCACCGTTCGCAGCCGGATCCATCGCGGTCGGGCTCAGCTACGGACTGCTCTTGATCATCGCCGGCCCACCGGTCGCCGGCTTCGCTACCTGGGCGTTGACGTCGAGCCGGGTCTGGAGTCGGCGAGGACGGCGTGAGGAAGGCGCCCTGCGCTGACCTCGCCGAGCTGCGGTCGGCGTACGTGGATGGTGCGCTGAGCGCCGAAGACCGGGAGCGGCTGCTCGTCCACCTGGTGGACTGTGCCAACTGCCGCGACGACATCGAAGGCCTCCGAGCTGTTCGCGCGCTGCTGACCCACGCGCGAGATGAATCCGAGCCGGCGGCACCGGACCTGTCCAGCCGGCTGGTCTCCATCGCCGGCCAGGAGGCTCAGGAACCGTTGTGGACCCGGCCGTTCCGGCGCACGCCGACCACTGGGGGCCTCACCAGC
The DNA here is from genome assembly GCA_963711015.1 of uncultured Actinomycetota bacterium. Taxonomy (GTDB): domain Bacteria; phylum Actinomycetota; class Actinomycetes; order Propionibacteriales; family Propionibacteriaceae; genus Microlunatus. The sequence goes on along the minus strand of CAVQCQ010000005.1, from coordinate 274,623 downwards.
CTGCCGAGCGAACGGCGGGCGCGCCGGTTCAAGGCGGCCGCGGCGGCCGTCGCGGTCGCAACCATGATCACCGCGGTCGGCGTCGTGGGCTATGCAGCGGCCCCATCCGGTCAGCTTGGAGTGGTGGCCGATCCCACCGGCCGGGCCCAGGCCGCCTTCAGTTCCAGCCTGCGCCAGGTCACGCTCGCCAGCGACGCCCTCAGCGCGGTCATCCTTGCCGATGCGGCCGAGCTGGTTGCCAGCCCCGCGGACCGCGGGTCCGGCCCATCGATGGCCTTCGGCCGGCCGCTCGAGGCGAACGAGGCCCGGAACACCATGCAGCGGGCGGCCGAGGCCGTCGATGCGATCAGCTACTCGGGGGTCCAGTCCTTCTACGCCGCCCGTGACGGCGGTGCGTACGCCGCGGTCGTCGACATCGAGGCGCGGACCGGCCAGGGCAGCCAGCTCCGGGTCCGGCAGTGGGCCGGAGACCAGGTGCTCAAGGGCTTCTCGCCCGCCGGGTTCAACTCCTCGCGAATGGTCGACGACGACCTGTTGCGGCGCCTGGAACGCAACTACGCCCTGAGTGGGTTCGAGGACGCGCACGTCGCGGGCCGGCCGGCAACGATGGTGGCCGCGTCGCGGGCCGGCCGGATCGCGGCGCGCTGGTGGGTCGACGAGGAGACCGGACTGGTGCTCTGGCAGGAGACCTACGACCAGAACGGAGCCGTCGAGCTCTCCTTCGGCTTCACGGCGGTCCGCATCACCCCGGCCGCCGAGATGATCGACCATCTGCTGCCCCGGCTGGCGGGTTCGACCGCTACCACCTCGCTCACCGCCTCGAACGGGTCGTGGCTCCGGGCGACCGGCTGGTACTGCGGCTCCGAGGTCGCCGGGCTCGACCTGGTCCGGATGCGCAGCGACGACGCGGACGATCCGCGCGCGGTGCATCTGATCTTCAGCGACGGTGTGGCCACGGTCGGGGTGTACCAGGAACGCGGCCGGCTCGCCGTCGCTCCCGAAGGCTCGCGCTGGGACGATGCCTTGCAGGTCTATCGCTACGACGGGGCCTCCGCGGCCGCGACCTGGCAGTCGGGCGAGGTGGTGTTCACGGTGGTCACCGACGGACCGGCCGAGATACTGACCCGGGCGGTCGAATCGCTGCCCCGCGGTGAATCCGCGCCGCCGACTACGATGGAGCGCATCAAGGAGGGCTGGGTCACCATTCTGGCCGGACTGAAGGGCTGAAGACGTGGTTGACGAAGGCTCCGCCGGCCGCGAGGCACCGCCTGACGACCGCTACTACGGCCCTTTCGGACCCCAGCCTGAGGACTACCTTCCCGCCGAGGCGGACCCGAATGCGCAGACCGCGTATGGGCCGCCAGCTGACTGGGAAGCGCCGGACCAGGCCCCCACGACAACCCTCGCTCCGGCTCCGGACTTCCCACCGCCACGTCGCCGCCGCTCCGGACTAGCCGGAGTGATCGCGGTGGCGGCCGCCGTCGCGCTGCTGATCGGTGGCGGTGCCGGCTACGGCGCGGCCCGGCTGGCGCAGCAGGCCCAGCCGACGTCGGCCCCGGCCGGCACGGCGACGGCCGCGCCGACGTCCGATCCGACCTTGGCCCCGACCAGTGATCCCTCCGCTACCGGCACCCGCGAACCGGTGCCGCCGGCGCCGTCCGAGGCGGACGTCGTCGACGTGGCCAAGCGCACGCTTCCCGGCACCGTGATGATCTTGACCGGTAACTCCACCGGGTCGGGGTTCCTGATCGACAGGGAAGGCCGGATCGTCACCAACAACCACGTGGTGGGCAGCGCCGACGCCAGCTCGACGATCCGGGTGTTCTTCTCCGACGGCCGGCGGGCCAGCGCGAGCCTGGTCGGCAAGAGCCCGTCCTACGATCTTGCGGTGATCAAGATCGACGGCGGCCAGTCGTTGCAGCCGTTGGCGATCGGCGACTCGGACCAGACCCAGGTGGGCCAGCCGGTGGTCGCGATCGGCTCACCGCTCGGGCTGACCAACACCGTGACGCAAGGCATCGTCTCGGCCGGGCACCGCCCGGTCGGGCTCCGGTCGGGGAGCGCCGCCGATGCGCCGATCGCCTACATCGACGCGATCCAGACCGACGCCTCCATCAACCCGGGCAACTCCGGTGGACCGCTGGTCGACGCCGGGGCGCGGGTGATCGGGGTCAACTCCGCGATCTTCTCGTTCGGGAACGGTGACAACGGTCTGGGTTTCGCCATCCCGATCAACCAGACGATGGTGATCGCCAACGAGCTGATCGCGAAGGGACGGGCGACCTATCCGATCATCGGCGCAACGCTGCGTGACGCGGCCGGCGGCGTCGAGCTGACCAGTGTCGAGGCCAAGGGTCCGGCCGGCAAGGCGGGTCTGAAGACCGGCGACGTGATCACCAAGCTCGACAGCCGCCGGGTGAGCAGCATGGAAGAGCTGGTGGTCGGGATCAGGTGGCGCCGGCCCGGGGATCCGGTGCTGCTGGAGTACGAGCGGGGCGCGGGGCGGGACCGGGCGACGGTCACCCTGGGCAGCCGGGTGGGGTGAGATGCGGTGATGCCGCTGCTGCTCGACATCAATGGGCCGGAGTTCCTGCTCCTGCTGGTGCTGGCCGTGATCTTGTTCGGCCCGGAGCGACTGCCCGATCTGGCCCGCAAGGCGGCGCGGCTGGTGCGTTACCTGCGGACGGTGGCGGGCTCGGCCCAGGAACAGCTCACCCGCGAGCTGGGGCCGGGCTTCGAAGATCTCGACTTCCGCGACATGAATCCGAAGACGTTCGTGAAGAAGCACCTGTTGGACGATGTGGAGCCGATCATCGCCGACGTGAAGTCTGAGATCACCGACGTGCGCGGGACGGTCAAGGACTCCTCGACCGACGTCACCAAGTCGATCAACGGGGTCAAGCCCGTGACGTCGGGCGGGCCCGAGGACCTGACGGCTGCCGCTGAGCCGGCCCGCGTGCTGACGCCGTTCGACGCCGAGGCGACCTAGGTCAAGGAAGGGGGGACGACCCCCCTTGAAACCCCCCGCGCCGCGCCAACAACACACGGGCGCGCGGCATCAAGCAAGGGGGACGACCCCCTTGAACCCCCGCGGGCGTGCCGTGTTGATCGGACTTGTCGAACACGCCCTAGGACCTCAAGGGCCGGCCGGCGTCAGGCCGAGCTGTCGGCCGACCAGACCGCGACCGCGTTGCGCCAGGGAGTCGGCCAACCCGGCCAGCACCCGGGCCGACGGCTGGTCAGGAGCCGCGGACACCACGGGTACGCCGTCGTCGCCGGCCGCCCGCAACCGTGGGTCGAGCGGGATCTCGGCCAGGACGGGAACCGCGTACCCCAGCCGGGTGCTCAGCGCCGTCGCGACCGTCGCGCCGCCTCCGGTGCCGAAGACGTAGTGCCGGTGCTGCTGACCGCAGTGCGGGCAGCTGACCTCGAGGTAGGACATGTTCTCCACCACACCGATCACCCGCTGGCTCATCATCGAGGCCATCGTGCCGGCCCGCTCCGCGACCTCGGCGGCGGCGGCCTGGGGAGTGGTGACGACCAGGACCTGGGCACTCGGCAGTTTCTGGCCGAGGGAGATCGCCACGTCGCCGGTGCCGGGTGGCAGGTCGATCAGCAGGAAGTCGAGGTCGCCCCAGTAGACGTCGGCCAGCATCTGGGTCAGAGCACGGTCCAGGATCGGCCCGCGCCAGGCGACCACCTGGTCGCGCCGGGGCTTCAGCATGCCGATCGAGATCACCTTCAACGGGCCGGCCGGGACCGGCATGATCATGTCCTCGACCGCGGTGGGCCGAAAGTCGGCGACGCCCAGCATCGCCGGGACGGAGTGTCCGTAGATGTCCGCGTCGAGCACGCCGACCATGCGCCCCTGTGCGGCGAGGGCCATGGCCAGGTTGACCGTGACCGATGACTTGCCGACACCGCCCTTGCCGGACGCGACCGCAATCACTGTGGTCAGCGAGTCCGGGCGGGCGAACGGGATCTCCCGATCGACCTGTCCGGCCTTGAGCAGATCCCGCAGCGCGGCCCGCTGCTCGTCGTTCATCACCCCGAGGGTCACCTCGACCCCGCGTACGCCGGGCACGGCTTGCACCGCCGCAGTGACGTCGCGGGTCAGGGTGTCCCGCATCGGGCACCCGGCGACGGTGAGCAGGACCTCGACCCGGGCCTGTCCAGCGTCATCGGCCTCGATCGCCTCGACCATCCCGAGGTCGGTGATCGGCCGCCGGATCTCCGGGTCGTTCACCGCATGCAGCGCTGCGCGGATTCGCGGGACCAGCGGATGCTCGGTGATCGTCTGCTCAGGCACGCGCCCAGCGTAGACGCGGTCGCGCCTAGGTCGGTTTCCCATGTCGCATGGGAAACCGACAGATTCCATAGGAAGCTTCCTGTGGAGAGAGCCGGTTTCCCATGCAACATGGGAATCTGCGAGATACTTGGGACAGATGTGGGAGAGGAAGAGGGGGTCAGACCTCGTCGTCCTCGAGCTCGGCGAGGATGGCGCGGAGCTCGGTCCGCAGCTCCGAACGGAGGTAGTCGCGGGTGGCCAGTTCGCCAACCGATATCCGCACGCTGGCGATCTCCCGGGCCAGGAAGTCCATGTCGGCGCGACTCTGCGCCGCACGTTCACGGTCCTGCTCGATGCCGATCCGGTCGCGTGCCTCCTGCCGGTTCTGAGCCAGCAGGATCAGCGGCGCCGCGTACGAGGCCTGCAGGGAGAGCATCAGGGTCAGGAAGATGAACGGGTACTCGTCGAATCGGGGGCGCTCCGGCCCGAACGGGATGTTCCACAGCACCCAGATGATGATGATCACCGTCATCCCGGCCAGGAACCGGGCGGTGCCCATGAAGCGGGCGAATCCCTCGGCGAACTTGCCGAACGCGTCCCGGTCCATCTTGATCGTCGGCAGCCGCGAACGGCGGCGCCGACCCGGGATGTTCAGTCGCTCGTGATCCTGAGCAGCCCTAGCCATGAGCCGTCAGCTTCGTGTCGGCGTCTTCGGCGTCCTCATGACCCGACAGCTGGTCGAGCTGGGTGCCGCGCCAGTCCTCGGGAAGCATGTGGTCGAGCAGGTCGTCGACCGTGACCGCCCCGATCAGCCGGTGCTCGGCGTCCACGACCGGAGCGTTGACCAGGTTGTAGGTCGCGAAGTAGCGGCTGATCTCGGGCAGGTTGGCGTCGACCGCCACCGGCTCCAGCTCGGTGTCGACCAAGCCGGAGACCAGGGTCGACGGAGGTTCGCGGAGCAGCCGCTGGAAGTGCACGGCGCCGACGAAGCGGCCGGTCGGTGTCTCCAGCGGCGCCCGGCAGACGTAGACCATGCAGGCCAGCGCCGGGGTCAGCTCGGCGTCGCGGATCTTGGCCAGGGCATCGGCCACCGTCGCGTCCGGTGGCAGGATCACCGGCTCGGGCGTCATCATGCCGCCGGCGGTGAACTCGGCGTAGCTGAGCAGCCGGCGGACGTCGTCCGCCTCCTCCGGTTCCATCCGCTGCAGCAGTCGCTCGGCCAGCTCGGGCGCCAGGTCGGCGATCAGGTCCGCAGCGTCGTCGGGATCCATCTCCTCGAGGATGTCGGCAGCCCGCTCGGTGTCCAGCTGCGAGATCAGCGCAACCTGCTCGTCCTCCGGCAGCTCCTCCAGCGCGTCGGCCAGCTTGCGGTCGTCCATGGCCGAGGCGACCTCAGCCCGGCGCCGCGGCGACATGTCGTGCAGCTCGCGGGCGATGTCGGCGGCCTTCATGTCCTCCATCTGGGCGATCAAGCGGTCGGTGCCCTGACCCTGATCAGCACTGAGCATGCTGATCGTCGACCAGTCGACGATGGTGACGTGGCCACGGCGGCCGAACCGCTTGCGGCTACCGGCTTCGCGCAGCGCGACCTCCGACAGCTCCCAGTCGTGGGATCGCACCGGCTGCATGGCGACGTCGAAGATCACCGCGGCCGCCGGATGGTCGACCCGCTGGACGGTGCGGTCGAAGAGGTCGTCCACGACCAGCATCTCGGACTCCCGGCGCTCGAAGCGTCGGGTGTTGACGACGCCGGAGATCACCACCTGCAAGGCGTCGATGCTGTGCACCCTGGCCACCGGGATGAAGATCCGGCGCCGGGCGAACAGCTCCACCACCAGACCTTTGACTCGTGGCGCCTGGCCGTCGGCGCGGCGCTGCACCACGACATCGCGCATCCGGCCCACCTGGTCCCCGGCGTCGTCGAGGACCGGCAGGTTCCGGATCCGCGAGATGAAGACCGAGGTCGACGCTGCCGCCACGGGGTTGATTATCTACCTCGATGACATACTCGCGAGCATGATCGAGTTCCAGGATTTGTGTCTTGATGTCGGAGATCCGGCTCGGGCGGCGCGATTCTGGGGTCCGGCCCTCGGGTTGCGGCCCGATCCGGCCCGGCCGCAACGGCTGATCGACGATGTGGACACCCACGCCCTCTGGCTCAACCAGGTGCCGGAGCCGCAGACGGTCAAGCAGCGGGTGCACCTGGATGTCAACGTCGCCGCCGTGCAGGACCTGCTGGACCTCGGTGCCACCGTGTTGGACGACACCCAGCGGTGGACCGTGCTGGCCGACCCGGAAGGCGGCGAGCTGTGCGCCTTCGTCCGCGACCCGGCCGAGCTTGGTGACTACCGGGTCTATGAGGTCGTGGTGGACTCCGCCGACCCGGTCATGATCGCGTCCTGGTGGGCGGAGCGGTTCGGCGTCGAGGTGGACCATGATCAAGATCAGGAATGCTCCGGGCTGGCAGGTGCACCGGGGCCGCCGTTCGAGCTGGTCTTCGCACGGGTGCCCGAGCCCAAGACGGTCAAGAACCGGCTGCACTGGGACGTACGCGGTGAGCTGGACGAGCTGCTCGAGGCCGGAGCGCGGCTGATCCGCCCCCGCGGCGGGGACATCGAGTGGCATGTGCTCGCCGACCCGGAGGGCAACGAGTTCTGCCTTTTCGATCCGGCCTGAGGCCGCGTACGCCTCCGGACGCCTCCTCTTCCTCCTCGTCGGGATCGGACGCAGCGTCCGTTTCCTACGCTGTACGCCGGATGTATAACCGGAGTCCAGCGCGAGAAACAGACGCAGCGTCCGAAACTGACAGAGGAGGGGGAGGTCGGTTAGATTGGCCGGGCTCGGGGTCTGAGCAGGAGTACCGATGTCCAACCTTCCCCTTGGTCTGCGGCGCACCGCAACGTTGATCATCGCCGGCGCATTGTTCGGTGCGTCCGGCGTCGCCACCGCGCCCACTGCCGCGGCCGCTCCCGATGCCGGTCTGACCCGAAAGCTCAACGCGATCCTGAGTGACAACCGGATCGACACCACGGGAGCCGTCGTGGTCGACGCGCGAACCGGCGAGCGGCTCTACAGCCGGAACGGCAGCGACGCGCTGCTGCCCGCGTCCAACACCAAGATCGTCACCGGGGCGGCGGCGCTGGAGGTGCTGGGAGAGGACTACCGGTTCCGGACCGAGGTGATCCGCCGCGCGCCGGTCGTGAACGGCGTCCTGGACGGCCGGCTGTACCTGAAGGGCTACGGCGACCCGACCCTGCGGCAAGCCGACCTGGCCCGGCTCGCCGCGCAGGTCCGGTCCTCCGGGATCACCAAGGTGACCGGGAAGCTGGTCGTCGACGCCAGCTACTTCGACACCCAGCGCTACAACCCCGGCTGGTCCACCGCGTACGCCGATGACTACTACGCGGCCCCGATCGCCGGGCTGACCCTGGCGCCCAACGCCGACTACGACTCCGGCACGATCTATCTCAACTACCAGCCGGGCCGCGCCACCGGCCGGAAGGCCAAGATCACCACCACCCCGGCCGCCGCGGCAGACTACGTCAAGATCGTCAATCAGACCGTCACGTCGGCGCGCGGCACCTCGACGACCTTCTCCGCCACCCGTGCGCACGGCAGCAACACCATCACCGTGCGCGGCCGGGTTCCGAAGGGCCGGTCGACCGCCAGCCGGCTGATCACCGTGGATCGGCCAGAGCTGCTGGCGGCGGCAGTGTTCCGGGCCGAACTGGCCAAGCACAAGATCACCGTCGGCTCGACCCTGCTCGCGACCACTCCTGACGACGGGCACCATCTGGTCGCTCGCGACACGTCGATGCGGCTGGCCGACCTGATGGTGCCGTTCATGAAGCTGTCCAACAACATGCACGCCGAGCATCTGACCAAGGCGATGAGCCGCCGCACCGGCGGCAGCGGAAGCTGGCCGGATGGTGTCGCGGTGACCACCGAGTACCTGACCGAGATCGGGACGCCGATGAGCGGGATCAGCCTGACCGACGGCTCGGGACTGACCCGGCGGAACCGGTTGACCGCGCGCGGCCTCGCGACCTTCCTGCAGAAGGTCCAGGCAGAGGACTGGTACCCGGCGTTCTACGCGTCGCTGCCCGTCGCGGGCAACGCCAGCCGGATGGTCGGTGGCACCCTCCGCTACCGGATGAACGGCACCCAGGCGGCGAACAATGCGCGCGCCAAGACCGGGACCCTGACCGGCGTGACCGCGCTCAGCGGCTACGTCACCGGAGAAGACGGACGCCGATACGCGTACGCCCTGATCAGCAACTACTCGGGCACCAGCCCGCGGCCGGTCGAGAACTCCTTCGTCGTGGCTCTGGCCCGCTGGAACGGCTAGCTCCGGACCGCTCCGGAGTAGATTGGAGACGACTCCAGGAGGACCTTCATGACCATGCCGCGCCAGCCCAGCTCGCTGTTCGAGCTGGAGTTTCCCCAGTCGGTCGGGCTCTACAACACCTACGCCGAGGCGCAGAAAGCGGTGGACTTCCTGGCCGACCAGAAGTTCGAGGTGCAGAACCTGGCCATCGTCGGGACCGACCTGCGTTCGGTGGAGCGCGTGCTCGGCCGGCGCAACTGGGGAACCGTGCTCAACCAGGGCGTGATGTCCGGCATCTCGACCGGGCTGTTGGTGGCGTTGGTGATGCTGATCTTCACCCGGCCGCCGAGCATCCTGGCCCTCCTGCTGGTCTCGCTGGCCATCGGCATCGTGCTCGGGATCGGGTTCGCCGCGGCTACGTACGCGATGAGCAAGGGACAGCGCGATTTCACCTCGGTCACCCAGACCGTGGCCACCAAGTACGAGGTGCTCTGCGAGCACAAGGTGGCCGCCCGGGCCCGGGAGATGCTGCAGCAGATGCCGGGAGCGCGCGCAGCCGCCTTCGAGTAGCGGGCTAGAGCCACTTGTTGCGCTTGAACCCCAGATAGAGCGTGATCATGATCACGACGATCACTCCGAGCACCACGAAATAGCCGTACCTGGTGTAGAGCTCGGGCATGTTGGTGAAGTTCATCCCGTAGATGCCGGCGATCATGGTCGGCACGGCGACGATCGCCACCCAGGCCGAGATCTTGCGGGTGTCCACGTTGTCGGCCACCGAGGCACGGGCCAGCCCGGCCTGCAGGATCGAGGTCAGCACCTCGTCGAAGCTGGCGACGGCCTCGCGGGCCTCGGTGTGGTGGTCGGCCAGCTCACGGAAGTAGGCCTTGGCCTCGGGCGGGATGACCGGCAGCTCCCGGGTGGCCAGCCGGAGCAGTGGGGCGCCCAGCGGCATCACCGAACGCTTGAACTCGATCAGCTCACGCTTCAGCTGGTAGACCCGCTCGACGTCGTGCTGGCCCTGCCGGGAGAACACGCTGGACTCGACCTCGTCGACGTCCTTCTCGAACTCCTTGACCACTGCGAGGTAGTCGTCGATGATCTTGTCCGCGATCGCGTACAGCACCTCCGAGGGGCCGCGGGCGAGCCGTTCCGGGTCGGCCTCAAGCGAACGCCGCAGACTGCTGAGCTGGGCGTGCTCGCCGCGGCGTACGGTGATCACGAAGTGGTCGCCCAGGAAGATCATCACCTGGCCGGTGGCAACCACCTCCGAGGTGTCGGTGAGCTCCTCGTGCTCGACGTAGGCCACGGTGGAGATGACCATGAAGAGGTCGTCGCCGAACATCTCCAGCTTCGACCGGGTGTGCCCGTGCACGGCGTCCTCGATCGCCAACGGGTGCAGATCGAACTGCGACGAGAGAGCCATCAGATCGGCGTCCTTGGGATCCTTGAGTCCCAGCCAGACGAAGCCCTCGCCGGCGCAGGCCAGTCGAGCAGCGGCAGTCAGGCTCTCCGCGGGCTTGCGGACACCGTTGACGTACCAGGCCCACGCGATGATCGAACTCGGCGGCTGGGGGGGCGGTGGGACCGGCTCCGGTTGTCGCCGGCTGGCCGACTTGATCGTCGGCAGGTACCGTCGCTGCGGAGTCGTCGTCATGATCACCCTCCCGCTCGGGAACCCCTCTCGGTGTTCCAGATCGAGGCCATCCACTGCTCGACCTCGGTGCTGCTCCGGGGCAGCGGTGACGACAGGATCTCGTTGCCCTCGGCAGTGATCACGATGTCGTCCTCGATCCGGACGCCGACCCCGCGCAACTCGGCCGGCACCAGCTCGTCATAGGGGTTGAAGTAGAGGCCGGGCTCGACGGTGATCACCATGCCCGGCTGCAGCGTCCCTTCCCGATAGAGCTCCCGGCGGGCCTGGGCGCAGTCATGCACGTCGATGCCGAGGTGATGCGAGGTGCCGTGCACCATCCAGCGACGGTGCTGGCCGCCCTCCTCGGACAGTGACTCCTCGGGGCTGACCGGCAGCAGGCCCCACGCCGCTAGGTGCTCGGCGATCACCGCAATGGCTGCGCGGTGCACGTCGAGGAAGTCCACTCCGGGCCGGGCCGCGTCGATCGCGGCCTGCTGGGCGGCGGACACGGCGTCGTAGACCTTGCGCTGCGCGTCGCTGAACCGGCCGCTGATGGGCAGCGTGCGGGTGATGTCGGCGGTGTAGAGGGAGTCGAGCTCGACGCCGGCGTCGAGCAGCAGCAGCTCGCCTTCGCGTACCTCGCCGTCGTTGCGGATCCAGTGCAGGGTGCAGGCGTGCTCACCGGCGGCGGCGATGGTGTCGTAGCCGATGGCGTTCCCCACGTGTCGGGCGTGCCGGCCGAAGGTGCCTTCGATCCAGCGCTCGCCGCGGCCTCGGCGTACCGCCTCGGGCAGCTCGGCCACCACGGCGGCGAACCCGTCAATGGTCTGCCGGCAGGCCTCGCGGAGCTCGGCGATCTCGAACTCGTCCTTGATCAGCCGCAGCTCGCTCAGCACCTGGGCGAGCTCGGCGTCCGGGCTGAGCTCGTCGGTCGCGGTGGATCCGGCGGGCCGGACCTCATTGATCAGGGCGGCGACCGCTTCATCCAGATCGACCGGCAGCACCCGCAACGGCGTGCTGTCGGCGTCCTTGCGCAGCTGGTCGGCGAGGGCGTCGATGGCGGCGCAGCCGATGCCGCAGAGCGCGCTCATCTCGTCCAGGGTCGGCCTGCGCCCGACCCACAGTTCGCCGAACCGGCTGTCGGCGTAGAACTCGCGGTCGTCGCGGGGAGCGCGGGGCTTGAAGTAGAGAGTCGCAGCGTGCCCGGCATCACTCGGTTCCAGGACCAGCACCGCATCCGGCTCGTGGTCGGTGCCCAGCCCGGTCAGGTACGCGAAGGCTGAGTGCGGCCGGAACCGGAAGTCGGTGTCGTTGCTCCGGGTCTTCAAGCCGCCGGCTCCGATCACCAGCCGCTCGCCCGGGAAGCGCTCACTGACCAGCTTCCGGCGGCGGGCGGCCGGGCCCGCGGCCGGCAGCGGCGCAGGAAGGTCGCTCGGATAGCCGGCCCAGCCGTCGGCGATGAACTGCTTGAACGCCTCCGAGAACGGGATCTGGCGGTTCGGCAGGCCGGGCTGCTGATCGCTCACCCCTGCATTCTGCCACCGGAGACCACTCGGACCGGGCAAACCGTACGGTGGTGCGGTGGCAGACGCAGTGCGGCAGCTGGCGTCCGAACGGCTGGCCGACCGGCTCGTCGAGCTGGCCTTCCGGCCCGAGGATCGGGCGGCGACGGTCGCCGCCGCCCAGCGCGCCCTCGACTCGACGGCCCTGCTCGGCGAGGTCGACCGGCTGGCCGCGCTGGCGCGGTCCTGGATGGGCCGGTTCCCGACCGGTGCCGAGCCGGAGCGCTGGATCGGCTACGACCCCGACGGCGATCCACTGGGGGAGGGGGTGCTGCCGCTGCTGGCCCTGGTGGTCACGACGGACGACCTGGCGTCCTGGCATCGCAGCCGTGGCGTGCCGGCCGAGGTGTCGAAGCGCACGCGAGGCGAGCTGGCTCAGCAGCTCTGGGTGCACCGGGCGAGCTTCGGTTCCTTCGGGCTGCGCAGCTACGGCTGGCTGTCGGTGACCTGGTGCGGATCGCTCTACTGGCTCGGCCGACTGCAGTTCAACCTGCTCCAGCTCGGGAATGAATGGGTCTGCTCCACCCATATCCCGCGGTCGGGCCCGTTGCATCCGGCCGCGGTCGACGCGGCGCTCCGACAGGCGGCGCGTTTCTTTCCGGCCTACTTCGGCGACTATCCGGTGAGCGACTTCTGGTGCTCGAGCTGGCTGCTTGCTCCCGACCTGGCGGCCGAGCTGCCGGCCGAGTCGAACATCGCCCGCTTCCAGCGCCGCTGGCGGCTGGACGGCCAGCACGTCGAGGCCGACGACGACCTGCTGCTCTTCGTCTTCGGGCGGCGCGGAGACGTGGACGTCCGGTCGCTTCCGCAGAACACGACGCTGGAGCGGGTCGTGGGCGACCGGCTGCGGTCGGGCGGACACTGGAGTAGCTGGTCCGGCCGGATCCCGATGCGAGACTGGGCGCCGTGAACACCGAGATCTACCTGATCCGCCACGGCGAGACCGAGTGGAGTCGTTCCGGTCAGCACACCTCGGTGACCGATCTGGAGCTGACCGAACGCGGCGAGCAGCAGGCGCGGGCGCTGCGCGGGCACTTGGATCCGACGGAGTTCGCGCTGGTGCTCAGCAGTCCGCGCCGCCGGGCCAGGGACACGGCGACACTGGCCGGCTTTACCGGGGCGTACGCGCCTGAGGTGGACGAGGATCTGGTCGAGTGGGCGTACGGGGACTACGAAGGCCTGACCAGCGAGCAGATCCACGAGACGAGTCCGGGATGGACGATCTGGACCGGCACCGTGCCGGGCGGTGAGACCGCCGACCAGGTGGCTGCCCGGCTGGACCGAGTGGTGGATCGGGTGCAGGCGTCCGGAGTCGAGCGGGCGATCATCTTCGGCCACGGACACGCGCTGCGGGCACTGATGCTGCGCTGGCTGGAGTTCGACGTCAAGCTCGGCGTGCACTTCCCGATGGACACCAGCACCGTCTCGATCCTGGGCTGGGAGAAGGGCCTCCCCGCCCTGGAACGGTGGAACTCGCGTCCCTGAAGGAGGACGGGTGGGATTCGTCGAGGATGTGCTGGCCGGACCGCGTCCGGACCGGCTGGCTGATCTGAACCTGCCGCGCCGCGAGGAATACTTTCCCTCGCCCGGCTCGTGGCCCGACGAGGTCGTCTACTTCCTGCTGGTCGACCGGTTCAGCGACGCTCAGGAGTCTTCGCGTCCGCTGCTGGACCGCTCGGATCCCGCCTCGCACCGGCCGGACGGACCGGACGGCGAGTCGTGGCAGTGGAGCGACTGGGCGGCGTCGGGCCTGACGCGCTACCAGGGCGGCACGCTCGCCGGTGTCGTGAGCAAGCTCGACTACCTTCGCGATCTCGGCGTGACCACGGTCTGGCTGAGCCCGGTGTTCCGGCAGCGCGGCCACCTCGACACCTATCACGGTTACGGCATCCAGGACTTCCTCGAGGTCGACCCACGGTTCGGCACCCGGGCCGACCTGGTCGACCTGGTCCGCTCGGCGCACGACCGCGGGATGCGGGTGCTGCTCGATGTGATCTTCAACCACTCCGGTGCCAACTGGAACTACCCACCGGGTACGCCGGGGGGCGAGCGGATGCCGCGCTACACCAGCAGCAGCTATCCGTTCGGAAGCTGGCTCGGTACCACTGGGCGGCCCATCGGGACGCCGACCGGCGGCGAGGACGGCGTCTGGCCGGGCGAACTGCAGGACGCGGACGACTACACCCGCGCCGGCTTCGGCAATCTCGGCGCCGGTTCGTTGGACGACGATCAGGCCGAGTTCCGGCGCACCGATTTCGAGGACCTGCGCGACTTCGCGCTGGAGCGGCCGGAGACGCTGAGCGCTTTGGCGCGCTGTTTCATGTACTGGATCGCGCTGACCGACTGCGACGGCTTCCGGATCGACACGGTGAAGCACGTCACCTTCGAGCAGGCCCGCAACTTCTGCGGCGCGATCACCGAGTTCGCGATCAACCTCGGCAAGCGGAACTTCCTGCTGGTCGGCGAGGTGGCGGGCGGCGACACCGTCGCCGACCGCTACCTGCGGGCGGTCGGGCGGAATCTGGACGCCGCGCTGGATATCGGCGAGGCGCGGCTGGCCCTGCGTGATCTTGGTCGTGGGCTGGCCGGGCCCGCGGCGTACTTCGCCGGCTTCGTGCCGGGCTCGGCGCCGCTCGGCTCGCACCGCGAACTGGGTGACAAGGTGCTCACCGTGCTCGATGATCATGATCACGTGTTCGGTGAGAAGCTGCGATTCGCCGCCCGTGCGGTCAACGATCATCAGTCGGCTGCGGCGACCGCGGTCCAGTTGCTGACCCTCGGGATTCCCTGCCTGTACTACGGAACCGAGCAGGGCCTTGCCGGACCCGAGACTTCGGAGCACCAGTGGCTGCCGGGTTGGGGGAGTCATGATCGCTACCTGCGCGAGGCGATGTTCGGCCCGCGCCACCCGCGAGCCGGCGGTCGGGATGGCCTGCCCGGCGTCGGGCCGGCCGACGGCCGTGATCATGGCCTGCCCGGCTTCGGACCGTTCGGCACGGCCGGCGCGCACTGTTTCGACCGGAACCATCCGATCTACCGGCGGGTGGCCGCCGTCACCGGCGTCCGCGCACGGTTCCCGGTGCTCCGCGCCGGGCGGCAGTACCTGCGGAGCATCTCGGTGTTCGGGGGACCGTTCGCGGGATCGGCGCCGGGGGAGATCGTCGGCTGGTCGCGGATCCTGGTCGACGAGGAGGCCCTGTGTGTGCTGAACCCGAACGGCGCCGAGGCCCGCGGCGCCGACGTGGTCGTCGACGCTGTGCTCAACCCGCCGGGATCGTCGATGACGGTGCTGCTGAGCACGGCCCAGGCCGGCGGACAGCTTGAATGGCCCGGACGTCGGCGACCGGGTGCCGGTGCAGCGCCGGCCGGACGGCACCGCGTACGTCGCCGTGCGCGATCTCGGTGCCAGCGAGGTTGTCGTGCTGAGTAACCGGCCCTGACTAGGCTCGCGCCGTGGCTGGCCGGTTCCGCCGCCTCCGGCGGCTTCTGCGCAAGATCGGACTTCGGGCAGGGCCGGCCCGAAAAGATCCGAAGCGGCGAGCGGTGGCCGTCGTCCTCGATGGAGACCAGGTGCTGGTGATGAAACGCTCCAAGCGCGGGCGGGAGTATGCCGTGCTACCCGGCGGCGCCGTGGAGGAGGGAGAGTCCCCCGCCGAGGCCGCGCTCCGCGAGCTGCACGAGGAGACGACGCTCGTCGCCGAGATCGACCGTCTGCTCTGGACCGGCTGGCATAACAACCGCCCGGCCTGGTACTTCCTGATGACCGCCGTCCGGGGACGCGCCGAGCTGTCCGGGCCGGAGGCGCTGTCGAACGCGCCGGACAACCGCTACGAGCTGCGCTGGGTGACCGCCGACCAGTTCGCCCAGCTCGGCCTACATCCGAGCGATATCCGCGGCCCGCTCACCGATCTACTCAGCGGCCCGCCACGCGCCGCTGAGTGAGCGGCGCGCGGACCAGAACAGCGCAGTCGCGAGCCCGGTCGCGGCGACGAGAATCGCGGCCATCGGCACCACCGTGCCGTTGTCCAACGCGCCGACCAGCGGGGCGACCGAGCCACCGATGGCGAACTGTGACGCGCCGAGCAGCGCAGCGGCGGTGCCGGCCGCGTCGCCGTGCCGGTTGAGCGCGATCGCCGGGGTGTTCGGCATCACGAGCCCGGCCGCTGCCAATATGAGAGCGAGCGGGGCCAGAAAGCCGACCAGGCCACCGGTGCCGGTGAGCCCGTTGACCAGCAGCACCAGAGCACCGGTCAGCGCAATCACCACGGCGACGGAGACCACCCGGATCGGTCCGAACCTGCGCACCAGGGCCGGGTTCAGCTGGGTCATCGCGATCATGCCGATGGCGTTGGCACTGAAGGCCACGCCGAACTGCTGCGCCGAGAGGCCGTACAACCCTTGCAGAATGAACGGCGCGCCGGCGATGTAGCCGAACACGGTGGCGAACATCAGGCCCGCGACCAGGACCATCGTCACGAACAGCCGGTCGGTGACCAGCCGGCGGTAGGACCGGAGCGAACCGCGTACGGAACCCGGCTGCCGGCGCTCGGCGGGCAGGGTCTCCGGTAGCGCGCGGAGCGCCAGCAGCCACAGCAGAACAGCGGCCAAGGCGAGGCCGACGAAGATGCCGCGCCACGAGGTGATGCTGAGCACCAGGCCGCCCACCGAAGGGGCAAGGATGGGCGCGATGCCGAGCACCAGGATCAGTCGGGACAGCAGCTGGGCGGCCCGGATGCCGGTGAACAGGTCGCGGACGACGGCCATTGCCACAACGGCGACCGCGGCGCCGGCCAGTCCCTGGAACGTCCGAGTGACGGCGAGCATCGTGATCGACGGCGCCAGGGCACAGAGCAGGGACATCAGTCCGTGCCCGGCGAGCCCGACCAGCAGCGGCCGGCGGCGGCCGACCGCGTCGGACAGTGGTCCGATGATCAGCTGACCGAGGCCGAGACCGACGAGCAGTCCGGTGATGGTCAGCTGCGCTTGGGAGTCGGTGGCACCCATCTCCGAGCTCAGCTGGGGCAGAGCCGGCAGGTAGGTGTCGATGGTGAGCGGGCCGATCGCGCTCAGGGCGCCGAGCACGAGGACCAGTTGGAGATAGCGGCGGCCGACGAACTGCTCACCCAGCCGGCTGGCGCCGGGCTGCGGGTCGCGCGCTGATTGGTGGGTGGTCTCGACGAGCGAGGTCACAGCTGATCAGTCCTGACCGAACGGGAGTTGATGTCTGGTCACGACGTCGTGGCCTAGCTTCACATCGGGCACCCGAGTCAGGTGCTCTCTTGCGGCAACCGGGCCCGGACCGGCGTTATTCCCTGCTGTGAGGGCGACCGGCGTCGGGTTCTAAGGTGGGCTCCGGTAGTGCCACCAGCGGCGAGGAGGATGAGGGCGATCAAAGTTGACCACGGCGCGCAGCTCCGGCTGCTCGACCTTCAGTCGGTCGATCTTGCGCTGGCTCAGCTCGATCATCGGCGCCGGACGCTGCCCGAGCACGCCGAGCTGAACCGGCTGCGCGAGGAGCGGGCCGCCGTCGCGTCCGATCTGGTCGGGGCCGACACGGCGGTGGCCGATCTCGAGCTGGAGCAGACGAAGGCGGAGTCCGACCTCGATCCGGTACGCGATCGGCTGGTCCGCAACCAGCGTCGGATCGCCGACGGTTCGGTCGCCGACCCGAAGGCCCTTGCGCCGATGGTCGAGGAGGTCGAGCACCTCAAGAAGCGGATCAGTGATCTGGAGGACGCCGAGCTGGACGTCATGGAGCAGCTGGAGTCGGCGGTCGCCACCCGCGAGCGGCTGCGCGGCCGCGCCGAGGAGCTGGACGCGGAGATCGATCGGGTGACGGCGCGTCGCGACGAGCAGCTCGCGGCGTTGGCGGCCGAGGTCGCCGACCGCCGGCAGGAGCGGTCCGAGGTCGCGCCTTTGATACCGGCAACGCTGCTGGCGCTGTATGACAAGACGGCCGGGAGCCACAACGGTGTCGGAGCGGCGGAGCTCCGGGCCCGGCGGTGCACCGGATGCCAGCTCGAGGTCAATGCGGCCGACCTGCGCGCTTTCGTCGCGGCCGACGACGACGAGGTCATGCGCTGCGAGGAGTGCGGCCGGATTCTGATCCGGACGGTCAACTCAGGGCTCTGAGCAGCGACGCGCCGCAGCGGTCGCTAGTCTCACGCTGTGCCCGCACGCGAGGTCGGACTGCCCGATGAGGGGCCCGATGAACTGGCCCGGGGCCTGGCGGCGATCCGGCAGCGGCTGGACGTGCCGGACGGGTTTCCGGCCGACGTCTTGGCGGCCGCTGAGCAGGCCGCGGCGGCGCCCCGGCTTCCCGACCTCGACCGCACCGACCTCGAGTTGATCACGATCGATCCGGAAGGGTCGCGAGACCTCGACCAGGCGCTGCACATCACCCGCGCGGAGTCGGGCTTCGTGGTCTCGTACGCGATCGCCGATGTGGCCGCGTACGTGACCGCCGGCGACCCCGTCGACCAGGAGGCCCATCGGCGCGGCATGACCCTCTATGCTCCCGACCGCCGCATACCGCTGCATCCGCCAGTGCTGAGTGAGGACGCGGCCAGCTTGCTGCCCGGTCAGATCCGGCCGGCGCTGCTCTGGACGATCACGCTCGATCGCCGCGGCAAGATGACCGACGCCGACGTCGCCCGCGCTCTGGTGCGCAGCGGCGAGCAGCTGAGCTATGTCCAGGCTCAGGACGAGATCGACGGTGGATCGCCCCGGGAGACCCTCGCCCAGCTCGCTGAGCTGGGGCCGTGGCGGGAACAGCGTGAGCGAGATCGCGGCGGGGTCAGCCTGCAGATACCGGAGCAGCAGATCGTGTCCGACGAGCGGGGGCCGGATGGGCGTGCTGCCTGGCGGCTCGAGTATCGCGGGCTCTTGCCGGTCGAGGGCTGGAACGCGCACATCTCACTGCTCACTGGGATGGCGGCCGCGCACATCATGCTCTATGGACAGCTGGGAATCCTGCGGACGCTGCCGCCAGCCGACCACGGGTCGTTGCGCCGGCTGCACCAGACCGCCAAGGCGCTGCGCATCGCCTGGCCGGCGGAGCTGGACTATCCGGAGTTCGTGCGCAGCCTGGATCCCTACAAGCCCGACGAGGCCGCGATGCTCAACGCCTGCACGACGTTGTTCCGCGGCGCCGGCTACCAGGCATTCAGCGGCGGCGTACCGGAGATCGCTGAGCATGCGGCGCTCGCCATCGACTACGCCCACGTGACCGCGCCCCTGCGACGGCTGGTCGACCGCTATGCCGGGGAGGTCTGCGTGGCGCTGTGTGCCGACCTGCCGGTCCCGAACTGGGTACTGCGCGCCCTGGACGCGTTGCCTGAGGAGATGGCGGTGGCTGAGCGGCGCGCCAAGCAGTATGAGCGCGCGATCATCGACCTGGTCGAGGCGTTCCTCCTGCGGCCGAGGGTGGGCGACACGTTCACCGGAACCGTGGTCGACGTCGATCCCGATCATCGTCGCGGGACCGTCGTGATCAACGAGCCGGCGATCGAGGCGAAGGTGAGCGGTGACGACCTGCCGCTCGGCCGCGAGGTCCGCGTACGGCTGGCCAAGGCCGACCTCGACGCCGGCGCCGTCTCCTTCGAACTGGCCTGACCTACCATCGCCCTCCCTCCCTTGTCCTGCGGGGCCCCCTGCAGTTTCGGACGCTGCGTCGGTTCTTCGCGCTGTACGCCGGAAGTATCGGGAGCCCAGCGCGGAGAACGGACGCAGCGTCCGATTCTGACGAGGGGGAGAGGGAGTACGCGAGGGGAGAGGGGTACGCGAGGGGGAGAGGGAGTACGCGAACGAGGTCAGGGCTGGTCGGTGGGGCACCACCAGGTGGTGCGGCCGCCGACGGTGGCGCGGGTCATCTCGGTGCCACAACGGGGACATGAAGCGCCCGGACGGCGGAACTCGATGATCGTACCGGTGTGGACGCCGCCGTTCTTCATCGCTGAGCGGGTGGCGGCGCGCAAGGCGCGGTGCAGGGTGCGAAGCTCGTCGGCCGAGAGCTCGTCGGCCGGCCGGCGCGGCGAGATCCGGGCTTGCCAGAGCGTCTCGTCAGCGAGCAGGTTGCCGACGCCGGCGACCACGGTCTGATCCAGCAGCCGGGCCTTGACCGGCGCCCGGCCGCGGCCGACTCGCTCGCCGAACTCTCGTCGGCCGACCGCGGTCGCGTCCGGTCCGAGGACGTCGACATCGGGGTCCAGCCGGACCCGGCCGAGCCGGCGCGGGTCGAACAGCCTCAGCTCGCCACCATCGGCGAAGAGCAGCCGGAATCGGACCCAGACCGGGTTCAGCGCGGCCCGCGCGGCCGCCTGCCCGGTCCGCGGACCGAGCCAGTCGCCGCCCTCGGTCAGCTCGCCGCCGGCGTCGGTGATCAGCAGGTGTCCGCTCATCCCCAGATGCAGGCCGAGCACCGGTCCCGACGTACGCGAGCGCCCGTTGCCCGACGTCTCGCACCACATCGTCTTGCCCTGCCGCCGGGCCGTCGTCAGTCGTCGGCCGACCAGCGCCGAGCGGATCTCGCCCGGCGGATGCGGCCGGCAGACCCAGTGGTCGGCATCGTCGACATCGGCGATACGACGGTCCAGCGCCGCCCGCTCGATCGCGGTGCGGGCGCTCTCGACCTCGGGCAGCTCGGGCACGTCGCGACCATTCTGCCCGCCGGCCGTCAGTCCGCGGACCGCAACAAGGCCTGCTGACCCTCGGCGAGCGCACGAAGCAGTGCCCCGCGGACGGCGGCCGAGCCG
The DNA here is from genome assembly GCA_963711015.1 of uncultured Actinomycetota bacterium. Classification (GTDB taxonomy): domain Bacteria; phylum Actinomycetota; class Actinomycetes; order Propionibacteriales; family Propionibacteriaceae; genus Microlunatus. Next base: position 254,057 of record CAVQCQ010000005.1, on the reverse strand, counting down.
TCCATCGCGCCGGAGACGAGATGCACCGGCAGCGGCTGCAACGTGCGGGCCGCCAGCTCGAGGCGGGCCAGCAACCAGGGGTGCCGGCCGACGGGGCCGGCCAGCACCAACAGCTCCGGGTCGACGACCGCGTACGCGGCGAGCACGACACTCAGCAGGGACCGGCACATCCCGTCCACACGAGCGGCGGCCGTGACGTCGCGGGCCGCGGCCCGGTCGAGCGTCCGGATGATCGTCGGGGCATCGAGAGCTGTCCCGTTCGCCGTTCCGAAGCCCTGCCGGATCAGCGCCTGCTGGACGGTCTCGGCGGGTGAAGAGCTGTTGGGCAGCAAGCCAACCTCGCCGGCCAGTCCGTGCGCTCCGCGGACCAGCGTGTCGCCGACGTACAGCGCGAGGTCGAGGCTGCGGCCGAACGAGAGGTAACCGAAGCTGGACGTGTCGCGGGCCACCCCGAGCTGGCGCTCGGCGTGTCCGGCCAGATCGACTGCGCTCTCCAGCAGCAGCCGGGTGCCGCCCAGCCTGGGGAGCAGCGAGCGCAGGCCCGCCTGTCCAGCGGGGGATCGCCAGTCCGGCACCGATTCGGGCTTCGGAGGCGCTCCGCCGAAGGGGCTCGCGACCGCGACCGCCATGACCCGCAGCGGACCGAGGCCGGCGGCGGCGCTGCGGTGCCGGCGCAGCACTCTCAGCAGGGCGCCGACCAGTCGCGTCGGGCCGCCGGGCGCCGGCTGAGTGGACTCGCCGACCGGCTCGCCGGTCAGGGTCAGGGCGCGGGTCGTCAGCTGGTCGTGGTCGATGGCGATTGCCAGCACCCAGCCCGCGGTGGTCGCGAGCTGGTAGTAGGTCGCCACCCGGCCGCGGTGTCCGGAACGCGGCCCGCCCTCGGTCAGCAGTCCCCGCTCGACCAGGCGGCGGAACGAGTCGGAGATGGTTGGCTTGCTGATTCCCGTGGCCGCGGCCACGCCCGCGCGCGTCACCCGTCCGTGCCGGAAGACCTCCTCGAGCACGGTGTCGTCGGTGATCTCACGCAAGAGCCCGGCGTGCGGCAGCGTTCGGATCGGGCCAATGGGCCGCAGGGTGAGGGTCGTCTCGCGCCCCCCGAAGTGCTCGACACCGGTGGGGCTGGTCATCGTCAACCTCGGGTTGGTGTGGGTGCCGGATGAGCATAGTGCCTTCTCATTGCACTTTTCGGTGTACTGGGACGTTCGCGGACGGCTCCTGAAGTAGCAACGACGACGAGGGAGTGCCCGTGACCTCTGTGCCCCTGGCCGACGCCTCGGCTTCGGCTGACCGCGCCGCCGTCCCCGGCCGGACCGCCACCCCGTATCTGCGGCTCGACCTGGCCCGGGCGGTGCGCCGGTTCCGGACCATCGCTGCCGCGTTCGGTCCGGGCACCGTGCACTACGCCGTCAAGGCCAACCCGCACCCGATGCTGGTCGAGGCTCTCGTCCGAGCCGGCTGCCGGTTCGATGTGGCCAGCGCCGGCGAGGTCGAGCTCTGCCTGGCGGCCGGTGCCAAACCCGCCCACCTGATCTACACCAACCCGGTCAAGCGCCGGGCCGACATCGGGTACGCCTACGAACGCGGCGTCCGACGGTTCGTCGCCGACGCCGCCGGCGAGATCGACAAGCTGGCCGAGACGGCGCCCGGCTCGGCGGTCCTGCTCCGGCTGGCCACCAGCGGGGCGGGGGCGGACTGGTCGCTGTCCGGCAAGTTCGGCTGCACCGACGCTGACCTGGTGCCGCTGCTCCTCCGAGCGCAGGCGCGCGGCCTGGACGCTGCCGGAGTGGCGTTCCACGTGGGCTCGCAGCAGCGGGACCCGAGCAAGTGGGACGCGCCGATCGCCCAGGCGGCGCTCGCCTTCGCGAGGCTCCGGGAGGCCGGGTTGCGACCGCGGATGCTCGACGTGGGAGGGGGGCTCCCGGCTCGCCATGAGGGTCGTTGCCCGGGCTTTGCGGAGTACCGCCGCGCCATCCTGGGCTCGATCGAGCGGCACTTCGGGCCGGCGCGGCCGAAGTTGATCCTCGAGCCAGGCCGGGGCATCGTGGGCGATGCCGGTCAGCTGGTCACCGAGGTACTCGGGGTCAACTGGCGGGCCGGGCGTCGCTGGGTGACCCTCGATGCCGGCATCTTCACGGGACTGTTCGAGGCCCTGGGCGAGGAGATCCGCTACCGGCTGTGGACCGATCGGAGCGGCGCGGAGCTGACCCCGGCCGTGCTCGTCGGACCCACCTGCGACAGCCTCGACGTGATCTATGAGAAGACGCCGGTGCTGCTTCCCGCCGACCTGCGCGAGGGCGACCGGGTCGTCTTCGGCTCGGCCGGCGCGTACACCTCCGCCTACTCCACGGTCGGCTTCAACGGATTCCAGCCGTTGCCCACGGTGCTGCGATGACCACCACGCCCGCTGTCCGGATGGTGGTCTCGCACGCCCTGGCCGCGACGGCCATGTCGATGCCGTGGCCCGTTCTGCTGGCCGCGGTCTGGTCCACCACCGGCAGCGATGCCTGGCTCGGCGTGACCGGCGCCGCGCGGATGGCACCGTACGTCGTGCTCTCGGTGCTGGCCGGCATGCTGGCCGACCGGTTCAGCCGGAGCAGCGTGCTGCGCTGGAGCACGGCCGTGCGGGCGGGACTGCTCACCGCGTGCGCGATCGCCCTGCTCGGTGATCAGCTGATGCTGGCGGTCGTGCTGGCTGTGCTCACCGTGGCTGCGGGTACGCCGGCCTATCCGGCCGCCGTGGCCGCGCTCCCCGGTATGGCCGGCCGCCGCACGGCTCGGCTGACCGGACTGCTGGTCACCATCGAGGTCGCGGCCTTCGTCGTCGGCCCGGCCATCGGCGGAGTGCTGCTCGGCCTGTCCGCGGGGGCCTGGTCCGTGGTACTCAGCGCGGTGCTCGCCATCGCTGCCTGGCCACTGCTGCATGGAGTGCGCGCACCGCGCGGACTGACTTTGGGGACTGATCCGCCGGTCGGCCGGTTGCGCACCGTGCTGCGGGCGCCCGGAGTACCCATCGCCATCGCCGTGATCGCCCTGGACAATCTGGTGGAGAGCGCGGCGTCGATCGGACTGCTCACGTTGAGCCACCAGCACTGGGGTGCCGATGACCGAGGCTTCGGCATCGCGACCGCCGCGCTGGGGTTCGGGGCGCTTGCGGCACCCTTGATCGGGGCGCTGCTCCGGATGCGTGGTGCTCTGGTGATCTCCGGAACCGCGCTCGCGGTGTCCGGCGCACTGCCGAGCGCGGTCGCGGCAGCTGGACCGCTGGCCGTCGCTGGAGCTACCGGCACCGTCGTCGAGTGCCTGTGTACCGATGTGCTGCAGCGGGCAGTCCCGGACCGCGCCCGGGCGTTCGCACTGGGGCTGGCCGACGCGATCATGGTGCTGGCCGCCATGCTGGGCGCGCTGGTGGCGCCCAAGTTGTCGAGCTTGGTGGGGCCGGTGGCGTTGTTCGTCGCCCTCGGCGCGAGCCTGGCCGTCGCCGCCGTGGCCCTCGGTCTGATCCGGTACGCGAGTGGCGTGCCGGCGGCCGTCGGAAGGGACGGTTCAGCTCGACCCGTGAGCCGACCCGCCGAGGGCCTTCAGCTCCGCAGCCGGTGAGCCTCGTCGGGTTACGCTCGCGACGATGCGCCGCTTCGCTGTCTTCCCCGCGCTACTGGTCGCGATCGTGCTGCTGGCCGGCTGTGGCGCGCCCACTGCGCCGGTGACGACTGAGGACCCAACGGTCACCCCGGCGCCGCCGGTCACGCGTTCTCCGACACCGGTCGGGCCCACGGTGCCGCAACCCTCGGACCAGCCAGACCGATCCTCCGCCGCCCCGTTCGACAAGAAGGTCAGATATCCCGATGGCGTCGTCGTCTATATCACCGAGTTCCGGCAGACCAGTCTGAGTCCACTGGGCTCGGCCGGGAAGGCCGAGCCGGGTACGCCGGTGTCGGTGTTGTCGGTTCGGGTCAAGAACAAGTCCGCCTCGGCCGTGAAGATCCTGGGTGCCGCCGCCCTCACGTACGGGCCGCAAGGTGAGGCGGCGGTCGGCGCGTACGACAGCGGGATCGAGGCCATGGGCGGCACCATCGCCCCAGGCAAGGCCCGGACGGGGACGTACGGATTCGTGGTGCCGGAGGACCATCGCGACGACGTCGTGCTGGAGTTCTCCTGGGATACGAGCTTCGCCCATGAGCCGGCGGTGTTCGCCGGGTCGCTCGACGTCGATACTCCCGCCTCGGGATAGGCGGACGAGTCGGTCGGTAAGCCGGATTCTGTCCCGGCCGCGCACGACCGGAGGCGATCATCCATCTGCGACCGCTGTTGCCAGCGGCCTGGTGCGATCTACCCGGAGGCTCGGGCGAGCAGCCCTCGAGCGCCTCCGCAGGCGCTGGCGCGCCCTTGTGATCTTGCTCCCGGTGGGGTTTACCGAGCCACCCCAGTCACCTGGGGTGCTGGTGGTCTCTTACACCGCCGTTTCACCCTTACCGGGCTGCGAACAGCCCGGCGGTCTGTTTTCTGTGGCACTGTCCCGCGGGTCACCCCGGGTGGGCGTTACCCACCACCGTGCTCTGTGGAGTCCGGACTTTCCTCGGCCATCCCTGCGGATGACCGCGATCGCCTGACCGACTCGTCCAGCACCGATAGTAGTGGGTCAGGCCTCGACGGAGCGGCGCTTCGCATGCTTCGGTGGGTCTGTGACGATCGACGACACCCCCGCCCATCCGGTCCTGGTGGTCATGGGCGTCTCGGGCAGCGGCAAGTCCAGCGCGGCCAAGGAGCTCGTGCGTCGATTGGGCTGGGACTACGTCGAGGGCGACGACCTGCACCCAGCGGCCAACCGGGAGAAGATGTCGGCCGGCATCCCGCTCACCGACGAGGATCGTTGGCCCTGGCTGGAGACGGTGGCGGGCTGGATCCGGGGTCAGATCGACGCCGGCCGACCCGGGGTCGTCACCTGTTCCGCGTTGCGCCGCCGCTACCGCGACGTGTTGCGGACCGAGGTCACGGTCTTCGTGCACCTGCACGGCAGCCGCGAGCTCCTGGAAGAGCGGATGGCGGCGCGCAAGGACCACTTCATGCCCCTCAGCCTGCTGGAGTCGCAGCTCGCCACTCTCGAGCCGTTGCAGCCCGATGAGCTCGGCGTGGTTGTCGACATCGGGCCGCCGACCGAAGCACAGATCCAACAGGTCATCGACCGCCTTGGCCTGGCGCCGGATGCCGCGGAGTAACGTCGGATCAGTCGAGCTCGAGGAGAAGTGATGGCGGACAACGACTGGTGGTTCGACCTCAAGACCAAGACTCCGGTCCAGGACAGCAAGGCGGGAAGGGCCAGCGATCGGCTCGGTCCATATCCGACTCGCGAGGAGGCCGAGCGGGCACTGGAAAAGGTCGAGGAACGCAACGAGGCGTACGACAACGACCCCCGCTGGAACGACTCACCATGATCCCCGGGTCGATGAGACCTGCGGATGCGCGCCGCAACCTTACGCCGTAAACTCAGCCATTCACCTGCATCCAGGCTGCCCCCGGGAGGCTTTGTGACGCTCGACCCGACCACCGTGGCGACCCGCACCGTCGAGGTGGGTTGCGACTTCGTCCACCAGTCTGCCTTCGACGTCGCGACGGTGTTCCAGGTCGAGCCGGTCGGCGACCAGCCGGCCGAGATGATCAGCTCGAGCTGGTCCTTCGAGCCTGATATCCCCAACCGGACCTACTCCGATCTCTACGGCAATCCCTGTCGTCGGCTGATGATCACGTCCGGCCGCAGCCTGATCCGCTACCGGGCGACCATGACGGTGCCCGATGCGGTCGAGGACGCTGACGAGGATGCGCCGGAGCTGCTCCCGGACCAGCTGCCCGACGAGACGTTGATCTTCACCCTGCCCAGCCGGTACTGCCTGCCCGACGTGCTGGGCCAGGAGGCGTGGTCACTCTTCGGCTCGTTGCCCCCGGGCTATCGGCGGGTGCAGGCGATCTGCGAGCACGTCAACCAGCACCTGACGTTCTCCTACGGTGCCTCTAACCCACGGACGACTGCCGCCGACGTGCACGAGTCCCGCTACGGGGTCTGCCGCGACTTCACCCACCTGGCCGTCTCGTTCTGCCGGGCACTGAACATGCCGGCCCGGTACGTCTTCGGGTATCTGCCCGAGATCGAGGTACCGACGCGCGACGAACCGATGGACTTCGCCGCCTGGATGGAGGTCTACCTGGGCGACCGGTGGTGGACGTTCGACCCACGGAACAACGAGCGGCGCAAGGGCCGCGTGCTGATCGGCCGCGGTCGCGACGCCGGTGATGTGGCGATGGCCACGACCTTCGGTGCGCCCTATCTGGAGTCGATGACGGTCATCGCCCAGGACGCCTCGGCTAGCCCGGCTGCAGCTGACTGACCACCTGGTCCAGCTGGTCGATCATCGCCTGGTCGCCGATCGGTACCGCTCCCCAGAACATGGCCAGTGCCTCGGGTGCGCCCATGTCGATCACGACGACCTCGACCACGTCGCCCGGCAGGTCGGTGCGGTCGGTGTCCACGTAGATCTCCGATCGGATGCTCCAGCCCGGCCGACCAGCGAGGGTGATCGAGGTGGAGTGCAGGTCCTTGCGGCCGGTGAATCCCTGGTAGTAGTCGGAGGTCGCAGTGCACTGCATCACCGACTCCGCGGCCTGGGCCGGCACCTCGAAGCCGTCCACCACCGAGAGCGCCCCGACCGCGAACATCGCGTACCACTGCGGCTCGATCGCCTTGTCCTGGCCGTTCACGTCGTACGCCCAAGTCAGCCCGGTCCGGAGCTGCGACGGTTCCCAGCCGGGCTGCTCCGGGAACGACAGACCGCCGCCGTGGATCCGGCCGTCCGCCGGGTACGGCTGCCGGGCGTCCGGATCGCCGCGTGGACAGTCCACCAGCGGCGGCGGGGTGGAATCGACGGGTGAAGGCGTTGCTGGTGCCGGACTTGACGGCGTCGGGCTCGGCGTAGGCGTCGGACTGCTGTCGTCGCCGCCCGAGATCGTGGAGCTGGGGAGCGCCTCCTCGGTCACCCTGCCCGACTCGGCGAGCACCGCCCGCACCGCGACCACGGCGAGGATGACGACGACGACCAACGCGGCGACCAGCGCGACCAGCGGCCCGGGACGACGACCTCGCGGAGGAGGCGCACCGGGCGGCGGGTCAGCGGGGTTGTCCGTGGTGACCTGGGACCAGGATCGGCCGTCCCAGTAGCGGAAACGGCCCGGCGTACGCGCAGGGTCGGCATACCAGCCGGGCGCAGCCACGGGCATCAGGCTAGTGGCGAGTCTGGTCCAGCGCCGGTCAGCCGGCCCGCAGGTCGCGTACGGTTCGGCTCATCACGTCCTCCAGCAGAGCATCGCCGATCGGCACCGCCCCGAAGAACATCCCCCAGTCCTGACCGTCGGCCACCACGACGAAGACGGCTCGGTCGCCGGCGAAGTCGAGGTCCGGGTCGGCGACGGTGATGTCGGTCTCGATCAGCCAACCCTTACGCCCGTCGATGGTGATCGGCTGGCTGCGCCGGTCGGCACGGCTCGGCTGGTACGGGTCGTAGAGGGAGCTGCTGATCGCGCACTGCACGACACTCTCGGCGGTGTTCTTCGCCCCGTGAACGAAGCCGTCCGAGGCGCGCAGCCGGCCCACCGCCAGTTGGGCGATCCAGGCCGGGTTGTCGTCGACGTTCGTCGTCTGCTGGGTGACGTCGTGGGCGAAGCTGAACCGCGGTTCCTCCGCCGCCGCGTCGAAGCTCGGCTCCTCCGGGAAGGAGAGGTTGCCGCCGTGGACCCGGCCGTCGACCGGGTGTGGCTCCCGGAAGTTGGGGTCGCCCTCGGGGCAGGGGACCAGGGGCACAGCGGTCGCGCTGCTCGGTGTGGGCGAGCCCGGGGCGGCGGAGGTGTGGGGGTGGGAGTCGGACTGCGGTCGTCGCCGCCGGAGACCGTCGAGGTCGGCAGCGGTCCGTCGGTGACCGGGCGCACCCGCGGGCTGATCATGATCACCGCCGTGATGGCGATCGTCACCAGCAGGGCGACCACGGCCAGCGCCGCCACGAGCCCACGCCGTCGCGGTCGGGCCGTCGCGTCGCCCGGGTCGCCCGCCGGCCCGGGACGGTCGGTGGTGTGGGGCGACCAGGTGGTGCCGTCCCAGTAGCGGAAGCGTCCCGGTGCCCCACCCGGGTCGGGATACCAGCCAGGCAGGCCCTCAGCCACGGCTCAGCGTCTTTCCCGCCCACCCGTGGTGATCTGGGCCGGGGCGAGGCGGAGGTGAGGCACCCGCCGAGCCTAATCGCGCGGCGGGTTCGGCGGAGTCGTGTCGACGACGGACCCGCCGGATGAGGTCGGCCGCCGGCGGATCCGCCAGGTGCCGACGGCGGCCAACGCGAGGAGGAGGCCGGCCGCCGCCAGTGTGTAGGTCGTGCTGGTGAGGGGCAGCACGACCAGCACTGGGAGCAGGGGGAGCGCGGCCAGGGGCCAGGGCCAGATCGTCCGCCAGTTCCGGGAGGTGCCACCGACCACGAGCGAGACACCGACCAGGAAGGTGGCCACGCCGCCCGCGAGCAACCAGCCGTACGCCGACGGCAGCGGCTCATCGGGGTGCAGCACGAGCTCCTCGATCCCCGCGCCGGCCACGACGATGCCCAAGGTCATCGGCAGGTGCCCGTAGATGAACAGGTCGTGGCGCTCGTCCACCGCGTCGATCGACGGTGCAGGGTCGCCCTCGGTCTCGTCCAGCTCGTCCAGCCGGTCCGCGCTCTGGTCGGCCCCGACGTCGAAGTAGACCCACCACAGCGCGGCCGTGATCACGAAGCCGGTGACGCCGACCAGCAGCGCGGACGCAGCCCAGGACGCATCGTGGATCCCCCGGACCACACTGCCTACGGCCTCGCCGAGCACGAGGATGACGAACAGCCCGAACCGCTCGGGCAGGTGCTCGATGTGCAGCGGCAGTGTGCTGGACCGCAGGGTGGCCAGCGGCGGTCCGAGGGCGTCGACGAGCACGGCGACGGCCCACAGCACGTAGCGGGCCGGGCCCGGCACGGCGAGCGAGACCGCCCACAGCACGGCACTGATCCCGATGCAGACCAGATAGACGTTAATCGTGCCGCGGGCCTCGGACACGTGCCGCCAGGCCCGGAGATAGAGACCGATCAGGATCAGCCGGCCCGCGAGATAGCAGGCGGCGAAGGGCACCGCGTACGCCCCGACCGCACCGGAGGCGCTGGCGGCCACCCCGGCGATGGCGAGAGTTGCCGCCAGCTTGGCGATCCGGAAGACGACGTCGTCGGTGTCGAACCGGTTGGCGTACAGGGTGAAGTCCATCCAGGACAGCCAGACGGCCACGAACAGGCCGGCGAGCACCAGCAACCCGGACCCGCTGACATCGTCGAGGAAGGCCGACACCAGCTGCATGACGACCAGCACGTACGCCAGGTCGAAGAACAGCTCGAGCCGGCTGGCACTGCGGTCTTCGCCCGCGGACAGGACGGGCGGGCGGACCATCGGGGGCGGGGCCGGCCGCTCGGTCGTGTCCGCCGTCATCGCGGGCTGCGCAGCAATGGCATGGGCGGTCCTCAGGGCGCGGTGGCGATGCCCTGCTCATACCCAGCCGCAGGGGCGCGAACCACGCCCGCTCCACCACCCGCTTGACCCGAAACACCCGCGTTACACGTTTCCCGGCAGACTGTGCGCCGTGGACAAGCAGACCGAGTTCGTTCTCCGGGCGATCGAAGAGCGCGACGTGCGGTTCGTCCGGATGTGGTTCACCGATGTGCTCGGCTTCCTCAAGTCGGTCGCGGTCGCTCCGGCCGAGCTGGAGGGCGCGTTCGCTGAGGGGATGGGCTTCGACGGCTCGGCGATCGAGGGGTTCGCCCGGGTCTACGAGTCGGACATGGTTGCCCACCCGGACCCGTCGACGTTCCAGGTGCTGCCGTGGCGGGATCAGAGCCCGGCAACGGCCCGGATGTTCTGCGACATCTCGATGCCGGACGGCTCGCCGTCCTACGCCGACCCGCGCTATGTCCTGAAGCGGGCGCTGAAGAAGGCCGCGGACCTGGGCTTCACCTTCTACACCCACCCTGAGGTGGAGTTCTTCCTGTTCAAGGATCCGATCATCCCGGGCGAGCCGCCGATCCCGGTCGACCGCTCCGGGTACTTCGACCACACGCCGCAGAGCCTGGGCACCGACTTCCGCCGGCGCGCGATCACCATGCTGGAGCAGATGGGAATCTCGGTCGAGTTCTCCCACCACGAGGGCGGCCCGGGCCAGCAGGAGATCGACCTCCGCTACGCCGATGCGCTGTCCACCGCCGACAACATCATGACCTTCCGGGTGGTGGTCAAGGAGGTGGCGCTGTCGCAGGGCATCCACGCCTCGTTCATGCCGAAGCCGTTCACCGAGTGGCCGGGGTCGGCGATGCACACCCACATGTCGCTGTTCGAGGGCGACAACAACGCCTTCTACGACGCCAGCGCCGAGCATCACCTGTCCAAGGTCGGCCGGTACTTCATCGCCGGCCTGCTCCGGCACGCCGCCGAGATCACCGCGGTGACCAACCAGTGGGTCAACTCCTACAAGCGACTGGCCGGCGGCGGCGAGGCGCCCGCGTACATCTGCTGGGGCCGCAACAACCGCTCTGCCCTGGTGCGCGTGCCGATGTACAAGCCCAACAAGGGCAGCTCGGCCCGGGTCGAGCTGCGCTCGATCGACTCCGCCGCCAATCCCTACCTGGCCTTTGCGCTGATGCTCGCGGCCGGTCTCGCCGGTATCCAGGGCGAGTACGAGCTGCCCGAAGGCGCGGAGGACGATGTCTGGTCGCTGACCGAACGGGAGCGCCAGGCCCTCGGCATCTCGCCGCTGCCGCGCAACCTCGACGAAGCGATCCGGGAGATGGAGAAGTCCGACCTCGCGGCCGAAACCCTGGGCGAGCACGTGTTCGACTTCTTCCTCCGCAACAAGCGCGCCGAGTTCGAGGAGTACCGCACCCAGGTCACCCCGATGGAGCTGACCAGGTTGCTCCCGGTCCTCTAGAGGCCTTTCCCCTCGTCACTGCACGCCAGATCTTCGCGCTGCGCTCCCGAAGTAATCGGCGCTCAGCGCGAGGATCGGACGCAGCGTTCGAAACTGCGAGGGGATTCAGGAGAGCAGGGGGAGGGCCGACTCGAGGTCAGCGCGCAGGCCGGAGGCGTGCACCAGGCCGTCGCGTACGCCGTCGGCCCAGCCGATCCGGCCGGTCGCGAGCCGGAAGAAGGTCACCGGGTCGGTCTCGACGACATTGGGCGGGGTGCCACGGGTGTGCCTCGGGCCGGGACCACCGACCCCACACTGGACGGCCGCGTACGGCGGCACCCTGACCTCGACCGAACGGCCGGGGTGCTGCCCGGTGAGGATCTCGGCGAGCGTACGCGTGGCCCGAGACAGCGCAGCCCGCGCCATGTTCACCGGCGGTTCCTCCGGCAGCGAGCGGCTCAGGTCGTCGCTGTGCACCACGAGTTCGACGATGCGGGTATGCAGCAGGTGCTGCGCGGTGATCGGGCCACGAGGTCCGAGCACCACATCCGGCAGCGACCCGGTTGCGAACCGAACGGCACATTCCTCGACGACCTCGGACAGCAAGGCGGCCACCTCCGGTCCCGGGCGTTCCCGCGCGGCGGCCCGGCTCGCCTCGGAGATCTGGTCCGCACCTGGCCGGTAGCCACGGACGTACTCATGTATCGGCAGCGGTCGCTCGCGAGTCGGCCGGCCGAGCGCGCCGAGCAGGCTGCGGTGAGCGAAGACCAGGTGTCCGACCAGCTCGGCCACGGTCCACTCGGGGAGCACGCTCGGCTGTGCGAAGGCCGGGTCGGGTAGCCGGCCGAGCCAGTCCAGCACCGTCCGCGACTGGTCCAGCAGCACCGCTTCCGGCGGCGCGACTGTCTTGGGCATCGACGCTTCAACCTCCGGAGCGGGACGGTACCAGCCACGCCTCGGAGGTCGAAGGGTCGACGTCGGGAGTTACGGCAGGTCGACCGGCCGCAGCACCCGATTGATGCCGTGGGCGATCTGCTTGTTCCCCTTGTTGATATTGGGCTGTACCACATAGGGGTTGCTCGCGTCCGGGTCCGCATCCCGCAGCGAGACCAGGAACCTGTACTTGACCTTGACCTGAACGGTCGCGCCGTCCAGTGCCGTCGGCAGCACCGCGCCGTCGGATTTCAGCGCCTGTCGGTAGCTGATCGTCGCGCCCGGCACGACGTGGTAGAGCAGCACGGCCTCCACGGTCGGCAGGCCGAGGTCGGCCACCGCCGCGAACACCTCGGCCTCGGACGCCGGCGCGGTGCCGGTCAGGCTTTTGACGAGCATCCGGAACGCCCGGTCGGTCGGGAGGAACGCGGTCAGCGGGACGGAGCCGTCGGCGAGCACCGCCACCGCAAGCCCAGCCGGACGAGGCGTCGAGCGGTCATGCGGGGATCCTTTCCCTTGGGGACAGATGGGTGTGAAGCTTCCGGAGCGCCTTCTCCCCAATGCGGTCGTCTGGATGCAGGCGCACAGGACGCCCGCCACCCGGGCCGTAGCATCGGCGTGTGGTTCGGATCCAGACGACGCAGGGCGCACTGGCCCGGCGCGGATTCGTTGATGCCCGGACTGCGGAGCGACTCCTCGACCGCTGGCAGCTCGACGGGCTCGATCCGGCCGACCTGGTCGAGCTGATCGCCCAGTCTGCGGATCCCGACCTCGCACTGGCCGGCCTGGACCGGCTGGCCGAAGTGGTGCCGGAGCTAGGCCAGCGGCTGGCCGGCGCACCGGTGCTGGCCCGACAGCTGATCATGGTCCTCGGCGGCAGCAGCAAGCTCAGCCAGCATCTGGTCGCCCATCCGCACCACCTCGACCTGCTGGAGCCGGAGCTGACCAAGACTCCGGCCGAGGAGCTTCGCCGTGCCCTGCTGAGTTCGGTCGACGCCGATCCGGATGCCGCGCTGCCGGTCGCCGGTGATCGGGTCGGGGACGGGCTGCGGATCGCGTACCGCGGGGCCCTGTTGCGGATCGCCGCCCGGGATCTCTGCGCCCCGGAGCCGATCGAGGCCGTCGACGACATGGCCGACGAGCTGTCCGACCTGGCCGATGCGGCTCTGGAGGCGGCGCTGGCGATCGCTCGGGCCAAGCTGGGTGCCGACGCGCTGAAGACCCGGCTGGCGGTGGTGGCGCTCGGCAAGTGCGGCGCCCAGGAGCTCAACTACGTCAGCGACGTCGACGTCCTCTACGTCGCCGAGCCCGCTCTGGACGAGAACGGACAGCCCCGAATCAGCCAGGACCAGGCGATCACGGTGGCGACCCGGCTGGCCGCGGAGCTGACCAGGGTCTGCTCCGCGCACACCGCCGCCGGGACGATCTGGGCCGTCGATGCCGCACTCCGTCCGGAGGGCAAGGCGGGCCAGCTCGTGCGCAGCCTGTCCAGCCACCGCGTCTACTACCAGAAGTGGGCGAAGACCTGGGAGTTCCAGGCGATGCTCAAGGCGCGGCCCAGCGCCGGTGACCTCGAGCTCGGTGCCGAGTTCGTCGAGATGCTGGCGCCACTGGTCTGGACCGCGGCCGAGCGGGAGAACTTCGTCGCCGACACCCAGGCCATGCGCAAGCGGGTGGTCGCACACATCCCTGCGCGGGAGGCCGGGCGCGAGCTCAAGCTCGGTGAGGGCGGGCTGCGCGACGTGGAGTTCTCCGTCCAGCTGCTCCAGCTGGTGCACGGCCGGGTGGACGAACGGCTGCGGGTCCGGGCCACCCTGCCCGCACTGAAGATCCTGGTCGACAACGGCTATGTCGGCCGTGACGACGGCAAGCGGTTCGCGCTGTCCTACCGGTTCCTGCGCGCCCTCGAGCACCGGATCCAGCTGTTCAACCTGCGCCGGACCCACATATTGCCCGACTCGGAGGATGACCTGCGAAGGCTGGGGCGCTCGCTCGGCTACGCGGACCCGGTCAAGGAGCTGCTGACCACCTGGCGGCACACCACCCAGGGCGTACGCCGGTTGCACGAGCGGCTCTTCTACTCCCCGCTGCTCGAGGTGGTGGCCCGGATCCCGTCGCGCGAGCTGCGGCTGACGACCGACGCGGCTCTGGACCGGCTCAAGGCCCTCGGGTTCGCCGACCCGAACGCTGCGCTGCGCCACATCGGGGCGCTCAGCCAAGGAGTCACTCGGCAGGCGGAGATCCAACGGCAGCTGCTGCCCGCGATGCTCGGCTGGTTCGCCGACGCCCCCAGTCCCGACCACGGCTTGCTCGCGTTCCGTCAGGTATCCGAGGCGCTGGGCAACACCCCGTGGTACCTCCGGGCGCTGCGTGACGAGGGGGCCATGGCCGCCCGGCTGGCCCGCATCCTGGCCTCCAGCCGCTATGCGGTCCAGCTGCTCACCCGGGCACCGCAGACCGTGCAGATGCTCGCCGACGACGCTGAGCTGGTGCCGCGGGCGCGCGTAGCGCTGCAGGCCGAGATGACCGCGGCCGGGACCCGGCAGGGCGATGCCCAGGCAGGGGTCGAGGCCATCCGGGCCATCCGGCGCCGGGAGCTGTTCCGGGTGGCGGCGAGCGACATCCTCGGTGAGATCGACGTGCTGGATGTCGGTGTGGCCCTGTCGGATCTGGCGTCGGCGACTATCGACGCGACGCTGGCGGTGGTCCGGGCCCACTCGGAGGTGCAGCCGGTGCCGGAGATCGCGGTGATCGCGATGGGCCGCTGGGGTGGCCGGGAGATGTCCTACGCCTCAGACGCCGACGCGATGTTCGTCATGGCTGACGACGGCCCTGACGGTCACGACCCCACCAAAGTGGCGGCGGCGGTGATCACCGAGATGCGCCGGCTGCTCGCCAAGCCCGGCGTCGACCCGATGCTCAGCATCGACGCCGACCTACGACCGGAGGGCAAAGGCGGGGCGCTGATCCGCTCGCTCACCGCGTACCGGAACTACTACAGTCGCTGGTCCTCGACCTGGGAGATGCAGGCCCTCGTCCGTGCCGACGCGCTGGCCGGCAACGAGGAGCTCGGTGCGGCGCTGATGGCCGAGATCGAGGCCCACCGCTGGCCCGACGGCGGCCTCAGGCCCGGCGAGCTCACCGAGATCCGCAAGCTCAAGGCGCGCGTCGAGGCCGAGCGGTTGCCTCGGGGCGCCGACCCCGCCAAGCACACCAAGCTGGGGCCCGGTGGTATCGCTGACGTGGAATGGACCGTCCAGCTGCTGCAGCTGCAGCACGCCTACCGGCTGCCGGAGCTCCGCTCGACGCGGACGATCACGGCGCTGCGCGCCGCGCGGGACGTCGGGGTGATCGACCCGATGGACGCCGGGCACCTCGAGGCGGCCTGGACGCTGGCCAGCCGGATCCGCAACCAGATCATGCTGATGCGCGGCCGGGGGTCGGACTCGCTTCCCAGTGACAACCGGGAGCTCGCCGGGGTCGCCGAGCTGCTCGGCTACAAGCCGGGGGAGTCCTCGCACCTGCTGGCCGACTACCGCCGGGTGACCCGGCAGGCCCGCAAGGTGGTTGATCGGGTCTTCTGGGGAAGCTGACCGGGATCAGGAGAGCCGGTCGGCGTCCAGCTGCACGTTCAGCTGGTTGCCGCCCGCAGGACACATCTCGCCATTGGGATAGGTCGTCTGGGCGGTCTTGGTGATCTCGGCCAGGCTGCGCTGCTTGCTGTCGACCGTGACGCTGCCCTCGACCGTCACGGAACCCGCCGGCAACCCGGCGACATCGAGGAAGCCGACCAGCGTGCCGTTGGGCACCGCCGTCGCCGAGCAGACATCGTCCGGTGCGGATCCGCTGCAGCCTTGGTCGACGGTGTCGCTGCCCGGTGTCAGCTCGACCGCCCCGTCGACACAGTCGGCGCCGGCCCAGCAGACGGTGAGGCTGAGCGCGTCGACGTCGGCGGCGTACGGAGCGAGCACCGTGACCGAGACTCCCGACGGCGCGCCGATCTCGGTGCAGGCCACGGCCGGCGCGCTGCAGCCGCTGAGCGTCATCAGTGCTACCGCCAGCCAGGTGCGCATGGCGCAAGCCTAAGATTCGGCGGCCGTCGTCGGGTGCCCCTACGATCGTCAGATGGGGAAGGGCGACATGGATGTGGTCCAGGACATCCGCTTCGCCCGATCGGCCGATGGGGTCGGGATCGCGTACGCCGTGCACGGCTCCGGACCGCCACTGCTGATCGATGCCTGCTGGTTGAGCCATCTGCAGTTCGACTGGCAGAGCCCGGTCTGGCGGCACTTCCTGGTCGAGCTCGGCCGGATCGCCACGGTCATCCGCTACGACGAGCGAGGTCACGGGCTGTCGGACCGGGGCGTGACCGACCACAGCCTCCCGGCCCGGGTTGCCGACCTGGAAGCTGTTGCCGACGACGCCGGGTTCGACCGGTTCGCGCTGATGGCGATGGCCCAGGGCGGCCCGGTGGCGATCGAGTATGCGGCTCGCCATCCGGAGCGTCTCACCCGGCTGATCTTCTACGGCAGTTACGCCGGGGCCCTGGTGGATGCCTCGCCGGAGGAGCTCGAGCTGCAGAAGGCCTTCGAGTCGCTGATCAGGGTCGGCTGGGCCCGACCGACCTCGGAGTTCCGCCGGGTCTTCTCCCAGCTGATGATCCCGGGCGGTACCGAGGAGCAGATGCGCTGGCTCGACGACCTGCAGCGGATGGCGGTCGACTCCGAGACCGCAATCGTCGCCCGCCGGCAACGCCAGCTCAGCAACTCCACGGCCAGGCTGGCCGAGCTCCAGCTGCCGACGCTGGTGCTGGCCAGCCGGGGCGACCAGATGGTCGAGTTCCGACACAGCCGGCAGCTCGCGGCCACCATCCGGGGTGCCCGGCTGGTGGCTCTGGAGAGCAACAACCACATCGTGCTCGCTGACGAGCCGGCCTGGCCGGTCTTCCTGCGCGAGGTCACCGAGTTCCTGGGCGCGGACCGCAGGTCAACGCCGACGGCCGTGGTCGACGACCTGACCTCCGTGCTGTCGCCCCGCGAGCTGGACATCCTCGCCCTGGCCGCCGAGGGTCGCGACAACGATGCCATCGCGGCCGAGCTTGTCCTCTCGGTGCGCACGGTCGAGCGGCACCTCCAGAACGCGTACGCCAAGCTCGGCCTGCAGGGCCGCACTGCGCGTACGGCGGCCGTGGCCCGGCTACTGGCTCGCGCGTAGCCGACTACGCGTCAGCCGCCAACACGCCCTGGCCAGGCGGCTCGACGTTGCGCGTCGGCGCCGATGTGACCAGGGCCCCGTAGTTCCTACGGTTGCGGTCATGAACACCACAACCACCACCACACCATCCATCACCGACACCCCCGAGGACCAGGCGCTCAAGGCCAAGCACGCCGTCATGTGGGCCACGGGGAGCTACCCGACCGTGGCCGATGAGGTCGTCGGGTCCCTCGGCGGAATCCTCGTCGAGACCGTCAATGTGCGAGCTGGCCAGCGAGTGCTCGACGTCGCCGCCGGCACTGGTACGTCGGCCATCCCGGCCGCGCGCCGGGGAGCCGAGGTCGTCGCCACGGACCTGACCCCTGAGCTGCTGGACGTCGGCCGGGCCGCAGCTGCCGTCGAGGGCGTCCAGCTGACCTGGCAGCCGGCCGACGCCGAGGCGCTGCCGTTCGACGACGCCGAGTTCGATGCCGTGCTGTCCGCCATCGGCGTGATGTTCGCGCCGCACCACCAGCTGGCCGCCGACGAGCTGGTCCGGGTGTGCCGACCGGGCGGCACCATCGGGGTGCTGAGCTGGACCCCGGAAGGCTTCATCGGTCAGATGTTCGCCACCATGAAGCCGTACGCCCCGCCGCCCCCGCCCGGCTCCTCGCCGGCACCGCTGTGGGGGCGGGCCGACCACGTCCGCGATCTCTTCGGGGACCGGGTGACCGACCTGGTGGCCCGGCAGCAGTCGCTGCGGGTCGAGCGCTTCGCCAGCGGGGCCGAGTTCCGCGACTTCTTCAAGGCCAACTACGGCCCGACGATCGCGGTCTACCGCTTCATCGCCGGCGACCCGGACAAGGTCAAGGCGTTGGATGCGGATCTGGCCGCCCTGGGTGACCGGTTCCTCACCGAGGGTGTCATGGGCTGGGAGTACCTCCTGGTCACCGCCCGCCGGGTCTGACCTTCATGACCCCTTCGACAGACCTCGGTCGCGGCCGGCACGGAGGTGTCGTGCTGATCAGCTTGCTGCTCGGCACCTTCGTGACCGGCTCGGCCGAACTGCTGACGGCGGGCCTGCTGCTGCAGATCTCATCCGGTCTGGGAGTCTCGGTCTCGGCCGCCGGCTCGCTGTTCAGCGCGTACGCCCTCGGACTGGCCCTCGGCGGCCCGCTGCTGACCGCAGCGACGATCCGGTGGGACCGGCGCCCCGTTCTCGTGGCGGCGATGATCCTGTTCGCGGTCCTGGTGGTCGCCCCTGCGCTGCTACCGAACTTCGGATGGTTCGTCGCCACCCGGCTGATGGCCGGGGCGCTGCAGGGTCTCTTCCTCGCCGCGGCCTTCACGACGGCCACCGCGGTCGTCGCGAAGGACCGCGCCGGTCGGGCAGTGGCCATCGTCATCGCGGGATTCTCCATCTCCACCGTGCTCGGTGTGCCGCTCGGTGTGCTCGTCGGATCCGTTCTCGGCTGGCGTGGGGCGCTCGCTATGGTCGCGGGGTTCGCGCTCCTCGCCACCGGTCTCCTGGTCGCAGTGGTTCCGAGCGTCCCGGGCAGCCGGCTGGCCGCCGCGACCGGGCTGCGGCACGCGCTGGCTCCGCGCGTCCTCGCCATGCTCGCGCTGAGCCTGACCCTGTTCGCCGCTCCTGGTGCCGTGATGAGCTACCTGGTGCCGTTGCTCGAGCACGTCACCGGAGTGTCCGGCCCGCTGGCCAGCATGATCTTGGTGGCGTACGGTATCGCGAACGTTGCGGGGTCGTTCCTGGGCGGTCGTCTCGCCGACAACGATGCCGCCCGCGCCCTCGTCGTCGTCACTCTCGGCCTGTTCACGTCGGCTGCGGTCCTGTTCCTGATGCGAGCCCAGCCGCTGGTCGCGGTGGCCGCGATTCTCGCTTGGGCCGTGTTCGCATCGAGCGCTCCGGCATCGGTGCAGCACCGGACGATGAGCCTCGCCGGTCCGGCCGGTGGCCTCGTTGCCGCCCTTCCGGCATCCGCGGCCAGCGCGGGCATCGCCCTCGGTTCGACCGCCAGCGGGGTCGCCTATACCGCGGCTGGATCCCCGGCCGTGGTCGTCACGGGGATGGTCATCGCTCTCGGCGCCTTCGCTCTCGCCGTCGCGACTCGACGACTGCGGCCGCCGCTAGGTGCGGGACGCCCGATGGGCGTCGATCGCCCGGGCGTACGCCTGCAGGGTCGCCGCGGCGGTGTTGTCCCAGCTGAAGGTCGAGGCGTGGCCGGCGGCATTCGCACCCATCCGGACCCGGTCCTCCTCGACATCGAGCACGGCGGCCAACGCGTCGGCCCACTGACCCGGGTTGTCTCCAGCCACCAGCAGGCCGGTCTGCTGGTCGACCACGGTATGCCGTAAGCCCCCGACGTCGGTCGCGACCACCGGCCGGCCACAGGCCTGCGCCTCCAGCGCCACCAGGCCGAATGACTCGGTGTAGGAGGGAACGCCGACCACATCGGAGACGCAGTACCAGCGGAAGAGCTCGGTGCGGATCGAGTGCGGCCGGAAGTCCACCAGCTCGCTGACGTCGAGCTCGGCCGCCAGCCTGGGCAAGGTCCGCGACCAGCCCGCATCCGGCCCGCTGGGGCTGCCGATGATGATCAGCCGGAGCCGCTCCCGCCGGCGGCGATCGCGACGGGCGAGCTCGGCCACCGCGCGGATCAGGGTGTCCGGGGCCTTGAGCGGCTGGATCCGGCCGACGAACAAGATCACCTGGGCGTCCTGGGGCACGCCGAACTGGGCCCGGGACTTCGGCTGGTCGCAGGGGTGGAAGGTGTGCAGGTCCACGCCCGGTGGCACGATCGCGATCTGCTCCGGTCGGGCGCCGTAGTGCCGCCTGAGCTCGGCTTCCTCGTCGACGGTGTTCGCGGTGAGCGTGTTCGCGGCGGCCACGACTGCCGCCTCACCGTGCTCCCGGTCGTCGGGCTCGACCAGCTGCGTCCCGTCGCTGACCGCGTTCTTCACCCGCGCCATGGTGTGCATCGTGTGCACCAGCGGTATGCCGTGGTCGGCCGCGAGCTGGATGCCGACCAGGCCGGACAGCCAGTAGTGGGAGTGGATCAGGTCATAGCCCGGCATCCGGTCGCTCAGCTGTGCGGCGAAGCTGTCCACGACGTCGGGCAGCTCCTCCTTCGACGTGAGCAGATGAGAGCCGGCGGGCATGTTGATCACCCGCGTGTGCTCATGGATCTCCACCATCGGCGGGTCGTGGGGCGCCTGGGTGCGAGTGAAGACATCGACCTTGAGCCCGCGCTCGCCGAGCCGGCGAGCCACCTCGGCCACGTAGACGTTCAGACCTCCGGCGTCGCCGACCCCCGGGATGGCCAGTGGCGAGGTGTGCATGCTGATCATGGCCACGCGATGGGGATAGGTCACGAAGCGGACAACCTCCTGGCTCAGCTCGCGACCAGGAGCAGCGCTGCCAACGCCAGCACCAGGCCGACCACCTGCAGGGATCGTACGCGCTCCCGGTCAATGATCATGGCGAGGATGACCGTGGTGACGGGATAGAGCGCCGCCAGCGGAGCGACCAGGCTCAGATCGCCTTGGCGGGTTGCGAGCAGGTAGAGCACGTTGGCCGTCATGTCCATCGGGCCGGCGAGCAGAGTCCATGCCATTGACGGGCCTTTGGGCCATCCGGCGAACGGTCGTCTGGCGACCAGCAGCAGGCCGCCGACGGCGAGGGCGGACAGCTGGGACGCGGCGACCGGCCACAGGCCGGGCTCGCCGTCGACGGCTTGCCCGGCCTGGGCGACGAACACGAAGAACAGCGCGAAGCCGGCACCGGAGAGCACCGCCATCGCGATCAACCGGGGAGTGACCACGATCCGCTCGCCTGGTGCCGGCGGGGCGAGGCTGACCAGCGCGATCGCGAGCAGGGCGCAGCCGACCCCGATCAGCTGAGGCGCAGGGGGTCGCTCGCCGCTCGCCAGCCCGACGATCACCGGAATGGCGGCCGAGGTGACTGCAGTCACCGGCGCCACCACCGTCATGGCTCCCTGGGCCAGCGCCTGATAGAAGAGCACCATCCCGACCATGCCGAACACGCCGGCCAGTGCTCCCCAGCCGAAGCTGCTCGGTGAGATCGGTACGTAGCTGCCGACCAGGTAGGCCGCGAGCAACGGAAGGCTGACCACCTTCGCGAGCCAGGCCACCGGCAGCGCCGCCGCCCGCTGCGCCGCCTTCCCCCCGGCGAAGTCGCCCAGCCCCCAGATCAGGCCAGACAGTCCGGCCAGGGCGACGAACAGCATCGGGCCACCCTAGTTGTCGGGTTCGGCCAGAGCGCTCACCATGCGCTGGTGCTCGGTTCGGTACCACACGCGCGTCGCGGCGACCCGCTGGTGGGCCTCCCGCCAGTAGTCCGCGAATCCAGGATTGCCGCGTTGGGCCCCTTCTTCGATGACGGCGTACAACCAGTCATGGTTCGCACCCACGGCGCCGATCAGCAGGTCCGGATCGACGCTCTGCGGACCGTACGCCTCGACGAACGTGCGAAGCCGGTCCAGCGTCCGACCGCGCCGGGCGTCGGTGATATAGGCGTCACTGCGCAGTGGCGACCAGAGGCGCACGGCGCAGGCCACGTCCCAGATCGGCGATCCGGGGCTCGCCAGGTCGAAGTCGATGAGCGCGACCGCGCGCCCGTCCCGGAACACGACATTGTCCAGGTTCGGGTCGTTGTGACAGACCAGCGTTCCCTGGTACGGAGCCGGTGGCGACGGGGGCCAGGAGTGAGGCCGATGGTCGAACCCGGAGACGGCCTCGTGATAGCGCCGCAGCAAATGGGCCACGCCGCGCAGGGCGGAGTCGGTAAGCGCCCAGGCCGGATAAGGAGGGGTGACGGCCTGGCCGGGGAGGAAGCTGAGCACCTCCCGGTCGAGATGGTCGACTCCGAGGAAGCGTGGCGCCCCGTCGAAGCCGACCTCCTCCAGATAGGTCAGCAGCGCATGTGTCGCGGCGCTGGTGGCGCGCTGGGGCCGGCGTACGGTGTCCCCGCGCCGAACCACCAGATCACGATTGGCAATGCCGCCGCGGAGCGGGATCTCCTCTCGATCGCCAGGCACTCCTTACCGAGCCCGCTCAGCAGGCACGTCGACGGCGCTCAGTAGTGCCTCGGCCATCGACACGTGGGTCACCATGGAGTTCATCAGACCACTGCGCAGTGCGGCGAGGACGGCGGGGAGCTTGGCGATGCCGTACGGGATGGCGATCAGCTGGTCGATCGAGCGCATCTGGGCGCCGGTGATCCCGATCATCCGGTCGGTCAGCACGGTCTGCAGCACGCGGCCGTCGGCGGTCATGAACACCCCGGCCGTCTCGGCGCAGACCCCGTCCCTGCTCAACCGGGCTCGCTCCTTCTCGGTCGCGGCGTCGTAGACCGTTGATCGGCCGGGCGACCAGTGCCCGACCCCGACGACCCCGATGGTGACTGTGGGAATCCGGTCGAACGCCCGGGCCAGGTCAGGCTGGCGGCGCAGCGCGCGGGCCGTTGCCGGATCCGGCACCATGAACGGCGCGAAGAACAAGTACGCAGGGCCGCCGGAGATCCGCGCGAACCCCCGCACGACGTCCACTGCGCTGTCGCCGTCGATGGAGCTTGACGTATCAGACAGGTTGCTCAGCGCGCCGGTGAGCTGCACGACCGGTACGGGGGGAGTCGCTTCAGCTCGGCCACCATGGCCTGGACCGAGCGCGCCCAGGCCAGCCCGATCACGTCGGTCGGGGTCACGATCTCACTCAACAGGTCGGCCGCGGCCACGCCCAGGTTCCGTCGGAGCGAGACCGGGTCGTCTTCAGGGGTGTCGACCGCGATCGCATGCCGCAGCCCGAACCGCTCGGCGAGCCGGCCGGAGGTCTCGACGTCGATCGTCCCGGCGTGGCCGATCTCGATCCGGACTAGCCCCTGCTCGCGCGCCGCCTCCAACAGCCGGGCAACCTTGAACCGGCTGAGCTTGAACTCGTCGGCGATCTCGATCTTGGTCCGGCCGTCGACGTAGTGCCGGCGCGCGATCGACGCGGCCAGTACCAACTCGGCGGGCCCCTTGATGGGCGCCGCCGCATGATTTCGCCGGCTGCTCATCTGAGCACAGATCGTATCAGTTGTGCAGCAAGCATTGACCTGATATGAGGGCCGACGACATAGTTCTCAACAGAGAGCCACTCCGCTCATATGAGCCAATCGGTTGTCCAACGGCTGCTCTCGGCCGTCGGTCCACCAGTCTTGGAAAAGGGGACTTCTATGGCCGAACCCACGCGACGACGCCTCGGATTGGCCGGTCTCGGCGTCAGTTTTGCCCTCGTCCTGTCCGGCTGTGCGGGTTTCGGCAACCTCGGCAACGAGCCGGGCGTCACCACGTTGACGCTGGCCAGTGTCAACAACCCGCAGATGCAGGATATGAACCGGCTGCTGCCCGAGTTCAACAAGCTGCACCCCGACATCAGAGTCAACATCATCTTCCTCGAGGAAGGTGACCTCCGGAACGCGATCACCAAGGACGTGGCGACCGGCGGTGGCCAGTACGACATCATGACCGTCGGCATGTACGAGGTGCCGATCTGGGGCGAGAACAAGTGGCTGGTCGACGTCACCGACCGGGCCAGCAGCGACCCCAGCTACGACCTCGACGACCTGTTCGAGCCGGTACGCAAGGGCGTCTCCTACGAGGACCGGGTCTACGCGCTGCCGTTCTACGGCGAGTCGTCGTTCCTGATGTACCGCAAGGACATCTTCGCCGAGGCGGGCATCACCATGCCCGAGCGGCCCACCTGGGACCAGGTCGCCGGGTTCGCCAAGCAGCTCAAGACCGGTGATCGGGCCGGAATCTGCCTGCGCGGCAAGCCCGGCTGGGGCGACCTGTTTGCCTCGCTGACGACGGTGGTCAACACCTTCGGTGGACAGTGGTATGACACGAACTGGGACGCGCAGCTGACCTCGCCGGAGTGGAAGGAAGCGGTCAACTTCTACCTCGACACGCTGGCGGAGTCCGGGCAGGCCGATCCGGCGTCCTTCAGCTTCACCGAGTGCCTCGATCTCTTCAGCACCGACCGGGCGGCGATGTGGTACGACGCCACCTCAGCCGCCGGCTCGGTGGAGAGCTCGCCGGTCAAGGGCCAGGTCGGCTACGTCCGGGCACCGGTCATGAAAACCAAAGACTCCGGTTGGCTGTGGTCCTGGAACCTGGGCATCAGCGCCGAGAGCGACGCCCAGGACGCGGCCTGGGAGTTCGTCAAGTGGGCCACCTCCAAGGAGTACCTGAACCTGGTCGGCTCCCAGCTCGGCTGGGCCCGCACCCCGCCCGGAACCCGGGAGTCGATCTACGAGGTGCCGGAGTACAAGGAGGCCGGCGGTGAGTTCGCCGCCTTGACCAAGCAGATCATGTCCGAGGTCAACCCGGAGCAGCCCGGCGTCAAGCCGCAGCCGTGGGTCGGCATCCAGTACGTGTCGATCCCGGAGTTCCAAGACGTCGGCAACCAGGTCTCTCAGGAGATCGTCGACGCCATCGCCGGACGTCGGTCGGTGGACCGAGCCCTGGAGAACGGCCAAGAGATCGCGCAGCGAGCGGGCGACCTACAGAAGGAGGAGGGCTGATGGCTACCACAACCACCGGAGGCCCAGACGTCACGGCTCCGGGCGAGGTCCCGAAGCCGGTCGTCGGTGAGCTGAAAGGCCAGGACCTCGCCGAGCGGAAGTTCGCCCGCAGGCTGATCCTGCCCGGCCTGATCGTCGCGATCTTGATCACTCAGATCCCGTTCCTGGTCACGATCTACTACTCCTTCCAGGACTGGAACCTGGCGCGTCCCGAGGAGCGAAGCTTCGCCGGCTTCGACAACTACATCGCGGTGGTCACCAACGGGGCATTCCTGCCTTCGCTGTGGGCCACGGTCTGGATGGTGGGGCTCTCGGTGATCCTGTCGTTGCTGCTCGGACTGCTCTTCGCGGTGCTGCTGGATCGCAAGTTCCGCGGCCGAGCGCTAGCGCGGACTCTGATGATCACGCCGTTCCTGATCATGCCGGCCGCGGCCTCGCTGATCTGGAAGTACTCGATCCTGGATGCCGACAGCGGCATCGTGACGCTGGTGCTCTCCTGGCTCGGATTACCTGGGGTGGCCTGGACCACCGACTTCCCCGGCCTGACCATCGTGTTCACCCTGACCTGGCAGTACACCCCGTTCATGATGCTGATCCTGCTGGCCGGGCTGCAGTCGCAGTCGGCCGAGGTGCTGGAGGCCGCCGATGTGGACGGGTCGAGCGCGCTGCAGACGTTCCGCTATATGACCGTCCCGCACCTGCGGACCTACGCCGAGCTGGCCACCCTGCTGGCCACCGTGTTGATGGTCCAGGTCTTCGACCCGGTCAACATCATCACGAAGGGAGCGGGGAACACCAAGACACTGCCGTACCTGCTCTACGAACGGGCCTTCATCGGCCAGCAGATCGGGGAGGCGGCCGCGTACGGGGTCGTCACGGTGATCGTGACCATCGTTCTCGCGACCTTGGCTCTCCGCAAACTGTTCACGGTCTTCACCGAGGAGGCGAGGGACTGATGGCGACCGCAACAACCACCCCGACCAGCGGAGCCTCCGCTGCGACCCGGACCAGCGGGTCGAGCCGGTTCACCCAGCGCAAGGTGGGCGGCTACGCGATCACCGCGCTGACCTGGGTGCTGGTGTTCATTTTCGTCTTCCCCGTGTTGTGGATGATCGTCACCAGCTTCAAGACCGAGGAGGACGCTGCGGCCTTTCCGCCCACGTTCTTCTTCGACGCCACCTTGGGCCGCTACGCCGACGTGTTCGACCGCGGCATGGGGTTGTACCTGTTGAACTCGTTGTTCGTCTCGGTGCTGTCCACCCTGGTGGTGATGGCGCTGGCCATCCCGGCGGCGTACGCGCTGTCGGTGCGGCCGATCGGGAAGTGGCAGGATGCGCTGTTCTTCTTCATCTCCACCAAGTTCATGCCGGTGGCCGCGTCGATCATCCCGGTCTTCCTGCTGTTCCGGAGCATGGGGCTGCTGGACAACCTGTGGGGACTCGGTGCGCTGTATCTGGGGCTCAACCTGGCCTTGGCGGTGTGGATGATGCGCTCGTTCTTCGCCGAGGTACCTCGTGCGGTGGTCGAGGCGGCGCAGATCGACGGAGCCGGCTACAACCGCGAGCTGTGGCTGGTGTCGCTGCCCATCGTCGCCCCGGGAGCAGCCGCCGCCGCGCTGATCTGCTTCATCTTCGCCTGGAACGAGTACTTCCTGTCCAACCTGCTCACGGCCGTCGTGGCGCGTACGACCCCGCCGTTCCTGGGCAGCTTTGTCGACGGCCGCGGCCAGTTCCTGGCCGTGCTCTCGGCGGCTTGCACCATCGCCGTGCTGCCGGTGATCATCGCCGGCTGGCTGGCACAGAAGCGCCTGGTGCGTGGCCTGGCCATGGGCGCGGTGAAGTAGGGTCGGCGGGCGATGGCAAGGTTGAACGCGGCTTCGCTGAACGCGCTGTCGATACCGGTTCCCGGGTACGACCGCTCCGCAGTCACCGTCGGGATCGTGCACTTCGGGGTTGGTGGATTCCATCGCGCCCACCAAGCGATGTACGTCGATGCGCTGATGGAGCGCGGCCAGGCCTTGGACTGGGGCATCTGCGGAGTCGGGGTGATGCCGTTCGACCTTCGCGTGCGGGACGCCTTGGTGCCCCAGGACGGCCTCTACACCCTCGTGCTCAAAGACCCCGGCGGCGGCTGGGAACCCAAGATCATCGGCTCGATCGTCGAGTACCTGTACGCACCCGACGACCCGCAGGCCGTGATCGAGAAGATGGCCGAGCCGGCCACCCGGATCGTCTCGCTGACCGTGACCGAGGGCGGATACAACTTCTCCCCGGTGACGGGCAAGTTCGACGCCGACAACCCGGCGGTGCAGGCCGACCTCGCCTCTGGCGCGGTCCCGGCCACCACCTTCGGCCTGATCACTGAGGCGCTGGTCCGCCGCCGCGAGCGCGGGATCGAGCCCTTCACGATCATGTCCTGCGACAACATCCAAGGCAACGGACATGTCGCTCAGGAGGTGTTCACCGCGTACGCGCAGCTCCGCGACCCGGAGCTGGGGAAATGGGTGGCGGAGAACGTGGCCTTCCCGAACTCGATGGTGGACCGCATCACTCCGGTCACCACCGACGAGGACCGGGAGCAGGTCGCCGCTCGCTTCGGGGTGGAGGACGCCTGGCCCGTCGTGTGCGAGCCGTTCACCCAGTGGGTGTTGGAGGACCGGTTCAGCCTGGGCCGGCCGGCGTTCGAGGACGCCGGCGTCCAGGTGGTGACCGATGTCGAGCCGTACGAGCTGATGAAGCTGCGGCTGCTGAACGCGAGCCATCAGGCGCTGTGCTACTTCGGCTACCTCGCCGGCTACCGGCTGGTGCACGAGGTCGCCCAGGACCCGCTGTTCGCCGACTTCCTGCTCGACTACATGGACCGGGAGGCGACCCCCACCCTGGCGCCGGTCCCGGGCATCGATCTGACGGCGTACAAGCACCAGTTGATCGACCGGTTCTCCAACGCCGCCGTCCGCGACACCGTGGCCCGGCTGTGCGCGGAGAGCTCGGACCGCATCCCCAAGTGGTTGCTGCCCGTCATTCGAGAGAATCTGGCCGCTGGGCGCGATGTCACGCTGTCGGCCGCGGTGGTTGCGAGCTGGGCGCGGTACGCCGAGGGCGTCGACGAACAGGGCGAGCTGATCAAGGTCGTCGATCAGCTGGCCGACACGCTCACGGCCACCGCGAAGCAGCAGCGCGAGGATCCGTTGGCCTTCGTCGCCAACCAGGAGCTGTTCGGCGACCTCGCCGATCAACCCGCCTTCACCGATCCCTATCTGGCCGCCTTGGAATCCCTGCACCGCGACGGTGCTCGGGCCACACTCGAAGCGCTGGCGAGCCGCACCGCCCGGGTGTAGAAACGTTCGATGGCTCTCGTCGCGGGGATCGACTCGTCCACCCAGTCCTGCAAGATCGTCGTCTGCGATGCCGACACAGGCCGGGTGGTCCGTACCACGCGGGCCGCTCATCCGGACGGCACCGAGGTCTCCGCGCACGCCTGGCTCGCCGCCTTTCGAGAGGCGGCGAGCCAGTCCGGCGTGCTCGACGGCGTCGAGGCCATGGCGGTCGGCGGTCAGCAGCACGGCATGGTCACCCTCGACGAGAACGGCGAGCCGGTCCGCGACGCCCTGCTCTGGAACGACAACCGTTCCGCCTCCGACGCCGCGGACCTGATCGCCGAGCTCGGTGGACCTGGCGCGTGGGTGGACGCGGTCGGCACGGTGCCGGTCGCCTCGATGACGGTGTCGAAGATCCGTTGGCTCGCGCGCTGCGAGCCGGAGAACGCCGGCCGTACGAAGACGGTGGTACTGCCGCACGACTGGTTGACGTGGGAGATCGGCGGCCGCTCCTTCGACCCCGTCACCGACCGAGGTGATGCCTCCGGGACCTGCTACTTCGATGCGACGGCGAACGAGTACCGCCGCGATCTGATCCAGCTCGGCATCGGGCACGACCTGACCGTCCCTCGGGTCGCCCGGCCGGACGAGATCGTCGGACACACCGCGGCGGGGATCGCCCTCGCGGCGGGCACGGGCGACAACATGGCCGCAGGGCTGGCCTTCGGGCTCGAACGAGGCACGGCCGTGGTCTCACTGGGCACCAGTGGGACCGCGTTCACCCGCTCCGGGTCGCAGAGCCGCGACTCGACCGGCACCGTCGCCGGCTTCGCGGACGCCACCGGGGAGTTCCTTCCCCTGGTGTGCACGCTGAACGGCGCCCGCAATCTGGTCGCGACGGCCGAGGTGCTCGGGGTCGGCCTGGACGAGCTGAGTCGGCTGGCCCTGCAGGCGCCGGCGGGGAGCGAGGGGGTGACGTTCGTGCCCTACCTGGAAGGTGAACGCACCCCGCCCTTGCCCGACGCCCGAGGCGAGATCGGTGGTCTCACGCTGCGCAACCTGACTCCGGCGAATCTGGCTCGGGCCGCCATCGAGGGCGTTCTCTGGAGCCTGGCGTACGGGGTCGAGGTGCTTCGGGAGCAGACCGGCAGCATCGATCGCATCGTGCTGACCGGTGGCGCGGCCCAGTCGGAGGCGACCCGGCGGATCGCACCCGCGGTCTTCGGGCTGCCGGTGGCCGTCACCGAACCGATGGAGAGCGTCGCGGTCGGGGCCGCTCGGCAGGCCGCCTGGGCCCTGACCGGCACCATGCCCGACTGGCCGGTGGACTACATCGCGGTGTACGAACCCACATCCGGCGACCTCGAGGCTGCGGCCGAGATCCGCGACCGCTACGTCGCCATCCTGAACAGCCACTACCTGGGACAGGCTGACACGGCAGGATCATAACACCACTTTAATTTATTAAAGTGGTGTAACATGAGGTCATGAACCACGCAGCGCCAACTGCGCGGACCGACTTCGCGGTCGGATGGGAAACGCTTCCGTGGGACCGCGCACCCGATCAGGCGGCATCCCGTCGGCAGCAGCTGCTGGCCCGCGGGCCTTATCAGGCAGCGGTTCCGACGCGCATCGCCGCGGCCTCCGTTCACCTCGACTCCGAGCTTCAAGCCGAGGCGGAGGACGCGATCCGCGAGATCACGCGCTTCGATGCCGAGGTCACGGCGATTGCCGGCCGACGGGCGATGGTCGAAGGCGACACCACTACCGAGCTCGCACCCCTGGCATCTGTCCTGTTGCGTACCGAGTCAGCGTCCTCGTCGGAGATCGAAGGAGTCACGGCCGGAGCTCGCGCACTGGCCCTCGCCGCCATCGAGGAGAAGACTGGACCCAACGCTGCGCTGGTGACCGCGAACGTGACGGCGATGCAGCGTGCTGTGGAGCTCGCCGACGACATCAGTGTCCAGTCGATCCTGGCCGCCCACGATGCACTCCTGAGTGGGCACGCTTACGCTGCGCCCGGCCGGTTCCGCACCGAACAGGTCTGGATCGGCAGCAACGCGCTGAGTCCGCACACTGCGTCGTTCGTGCCGCCGCACCACAGTCGGATCGCCGCGAGCATGGACGACCTCGTTGTCTTTGCGCACCGAGTCGACCTGCCGGTCCTGCCCCAGGTGGCCGTCGCGCATGCGCAGTTCGAAACGATCCACCCCTTCAACGACGGCAACGGCCGGGTCGGCCGCACGCTGCTGCACGCGATGCTGCGCCACTCGGACGTGACGCGCCGGCTCACCGTGCCCATCTCCGCCGGACTGCTGACCGATACCTCCGCGTACTTCCAAGCACTGACCGACTACCGAGAGGGTCACCTCGAGCCGATCATCGGGCAGTTCGTGAACGCCTCGTTCCGGGCGGTCGGCAACGGTCGACAGCTGGTCGAGGAGCTGGACGCCATCTACCAGTCGTGGGGGGACAGGCTGCCGTCCCGGCGCGGCTCGGCGGCCCGGCGAGTCCTACCCCATTTGCTCAACCAGCCCGCGGTCAACGTCTCATACCTGGAACAGACGCTCGGCGTTGCGCTCTCCGCCGCGCAGCGCGGGGTCGAGCAGCTTGAGCAGACCGGAATCCTCTCCCGCGCCGGCGGCGGGCAGCGGAACCGGGTGTGGCTCGCTCATGAGGTGATCGAAGCGCTCGATCGCTTCGCGGAGCGAGTCGGTCGGCGAAGCTGACGCGATCGAGCGACTCGAGCTACCCCCGTCTCCCGCGTTTGCGCCCTTTCGATCTCTTTGCGCCCTCTATGACCTGCGCAGACGCACCGAGAGGGCGCAAAGACTCGCGATCACACGTCGTAGTAGAGCTCGAACTCTCCGCGCGTAGTTGGCGGTGGTTGGAGGGGGCTGAAATTGCCGATTCTGAGCGTGAAACGCAGTTGGCGGACCGTTGGTCATGAACGACCTCTAGCGGACCTCCTGCGGAATTCCTGCGGAATCGCGCCCACAAACCGCCCGCTGGCTCACGGCTGTTTGGGTGTCGCCAGAGCGTCGGCCGGGTCGTGGGTGGCGGCCCAGCTGGCGAGGAGTTTCAGGCCGTCATCGTCGGTGGAGCCTGTTTCGGCGCTGAAGGCAGTTAGGGCCAGGCCAGGATCGGCGAGTAGTTCCATGACCTCGTAGGACAGGTGCAGGTCACCGACGACCGGGTGGTGGATGTGTTTGAGTCCGGTGCGGTGCAGGCGGACGTCGTGAGCGGCCCAGCGGACGCGGAAGTCATCGCTGCGGGTGCACAGCTCCCCGACCAGGTCGGTCAGTGCCTTGTCGTAGGGGTCGCGGCCGGCTTCGGCGCGCAGGATGGCGACGGTCTGATCGGCGGTTGCTTCCCAGTCAAGCCAGAAGTCGCGGGCGTGGGAATCAAGGAAGTTGAACCGGGCGTGGTTCGCCGGTCGGCTGGCGGACCTCGAAGGATCGGCGAACATCGGCGCGAACAGCGCCCGGGCGAGGCGGTTGGCGGCGACGACGTCGAGACGTCCGTTGTTGACCAGCGCCGGAACCTCGGTCATCCCGTCGAGGATGCGCGCCACGGTGGGCCGGACCTGCTGGGCGGGCGGCGTGCGGCGGCGGGTGATGCGGGCGGCGCGGCCGGCGGTACGGGCGAGTTCGGCCAGGTGCGCCCGCTCCGCCTCGTCCAACTGCAATGCCCGGGCCAGGGCGTCTAGCACGCTGTCGGAGACACCGGCCAGGTTGCCCCGTTCGACTTGGGCGTAGTACTCGACGCTGACGCCGGCCAGGTCGGCGACCTCGCTGCGGCGCAGTCCCGGCACCCGCCGGTTGCGGTTGTAGCTGTGCAGACCGGCCTGCACAGGGGTGATCTTGGCGCGACGGGAGCTCAGGAATGCCTTGACCTCGCCGCGGTTGTCCACCCGTCGAGGCTAGGCCGGAATTCCCGGGCAAGGGGTGGGCTGCCAATACACCTGCCAGCAGCAACTTCCCTGCGCCCTCCGCAGCCGGTTGCCTGGTATCTGCCGCTGCGGCTTGTGACAGATCCGAAGGAGTACCTGATGAAGCATGTATCGCTGGGCGGGCTTGATGTCTCCCGCATCGGTCTGGGAGCCATGACCATGGCCGGTGTCTACACCACCGGCCGAGGGCTCGATGACACCGAGTCGATCCGCACCATCCACCGGGCGCTCGACCTCGGGGTCACCCACATCGACACCGCTGAGATCTACGGTCCCTTCCACAGCGAGGAAATTGTCGGCAAGGCCATCAAGGGCCGGCGCGACGACGTCGTTGTGGCGACGAAGTTCGGTCTCGTCTCCCACTCCGGCGGCGGCCCTGGCGTCATCGACAGCAGCGCCGACAATGTGAAGGCCGCGGTCGAAGGCTCGCTCAAGCGGCTCGGCACCGACCACATCGACCTCTACTACCAGCACCGCGTCGACCCGAACACGCCCATCGAAGAGACGGTCGGCGCGCTGGCCGAGCTGGTCGCCGAAGGCAAGGTACGCCACATCGGGCTGTCCGAGGCCGGCGCCGAGACGATCCGCCGGGCGCACGCCGTGCATCCGGTGGCCGCGCTACAGACCGAATACTCTCTCTGGACCCGCGACGTCGAGGTCGAAATCCTGCCGCTGCTGCGCGGGCTCGGGATCGGGTTTGTTCCCTACTCTCCGCTCGGCCATGGCCTGCTGACCGGGCGAATCCGCACCGTGGACGACTTCGCCGATGACGACTGGCGCAAGACCAACCCGCGGTTCACCGGCGAGAACTTCCAGCGCAACCTGCGCATCGTCGACGAAGTGCAAGCCATCGGCGCCGAGATCGGTGCCACGCCGGCACAGACCGCGCTGGCGTGGCTGCTGACCCGCGGCGACGACATCGCTCCCATCCCCGGGACCCGGCGGGTTTCCCGCGTCGAGGAGAACACCGCTGCCGACGGCATCGAACTCAGCGCCGCCCAGCTCGACCGCTTGAACAACCTCACGCCGGCCTCGGGCGAACGCCACGACGAGGCGAATATGGCCAGCATCGACCGCTGACCGCCGGCTGTTAGACACGGCGGTCGTGGAGCAGGTCGACGCGTCGCTTGCTCATCCTGAAACCGACTATGTCCCTCGGCTCGCCGCTCTGATCTGGGCGCCGTCGGCAATCTGCGGCATGGTCGCCGTTGAGCCCACCCCACAGCAGTGGGGCCAGGAGAGGACGGTCGCGGCGGCAACCGGTGGCCAACGGCTGGATGGCCGGCGATCAGCACCGCCCCCCTGCCGCCGATGAGTAGGCACGCTTCGCGAGCCCAGATGCAACCGCACACTTCGCGGTCGAGGTAGCTGTCACCAGACAGTCACCGTGTGCGCGTCGAGGACCTGCTCGCTGCCGTCGGCCGCGGAGAGGGTGTACGCCTCGACGGTGTACTTTGCGCCGCGGCAGCGGCGGGCATGGTCAGCCGCCCCTTGCCCCTGACCGGCGCGCCGGCGCGCATTGCCGCTTCGCTTGCGGCGACTTGCAACGACTCACCTCTGAATTGCTCCGCCTGACACAGAATGCCATATCGCGATCCATCTGTTTGGGCCTAGCTTTCGCGCGGGGAGTCAAGCCTGAAGGTGGGCGTGGCGCAGCGGCCGGGGACCGATCTGGTCCGCGGCAGTTGGTCGATGAGGATGGGTCAAGGGTTGCGCAAGTAGGGGCGCCGTGGGTTGGGCAGGCTGATCAGGCGCCGTCGGGCGGCAGGCTTTCGTGTTCGCCCTGGTGGCGGCCCAGCGCGGACGGGCGGCGAGCTAGGGTGCGCCGTCGAGCGGCATAGCTAACGTGGCCGTCACCGTCCGCGTCTGTGCCTTCCTTGACGATAACGCTCCTCATCGAAGGGTTCTTGGGTGGTCAGCAGCCGGTAGGCGAGGCGGCAGGCGTGCCGGGCCAGCGCGACCCGGGCTTGGATTGGGGTCATGCCGCGGCCGCGGTACTCGCGGTCACGTTCGGCGAACGCGGGTGAGTAGCGTGGACAGTCCCCAGGCGATGCCCATCAGCGCGTCGCGGTGTTCGGCCAGGCCCTGGCGGGAGATCCGGCCGCGACGGCTGGACGTGGCCGACTGGTAGAGGGCGGGGGCCAGGCCGGTCGCGGAGTACAGGTGTTCGGCGTCGGGGAATCGACTGATCGGCAGGCTGTGCGCGGCGAACCCGGCGGCACGGACCATCGCCACGCCGGGCAGGGTGGTCGAGACCTGCCCGTCGCTGCCGATCAGCAACGGTTCCAGATCGGCCTCGAGTGCGGCGATGTCAGCCTGCAGCGCTTGGTAGCCGGGCGAGGTCACGGCCCAGCCGTTCGGCCCGCTGTTCAGCGTCGGGTGGCGGCGGCAAGGCAGCCCCGCCACCGCTGCGCCCAGTAGTGCGCGTCGGCTGCGCTGAACCGGCCGGTGGCCCGCGCTCGAAGCGACCGCACTGTCGGTGCCCGGCCGGCGAACGCCGCTGCGCAGGCCAGCACCGCCTGACCCGACGGCTGGGCCAGAGCCAGGCTGCGGCCGTGCCCGGCTGGTGCCGACAGTCCCGGCGCGAGCGCGTTGAGCTGGTCGTGGAGCCGTTGCTGAATGACCTTGCGGTCGTGCACCAGCCCCCGCCGGTGACGCACCACGGCGCGGAGAGCGTCGACCTCGGCCTCCTCGGCCCAGCGCCGGCCGCGCGCCCTGGCGGGCCAGATAGGTCAGCGCCGCGCAGTCACGGTCATCGGTCTTGAACCGGCCCGACCCGAGCTGGGTCCGGGCCGCCTTGGTCTCCGACGGGGCGAACATCCGGACCGCCCCGGGATAGCGCCGCTCCAACTCAGTCGACCAGGCCCGATGCAGACTGCCGGTCGCCTCGATCGCGATCACCACCGCCGGATGCCTCCCAGCCTGAGCAGAGCACCAGGTCTCCGATGCCGAGCATCCCCGCCCGAGAGACCGGCATCGACACCGGCTCGGCCAGCAGACCAGAACCGTCGCTGAGCCAGACCCGGTTCGACACCTTCCCCGGATCGACCGCCACCACCAACGTCGACGGCTCCAACGCCGCCTGCAGCAACGGACATGAGACGGCCTCCTCCGCGAGACCCAGCCCTCAACCACCAGAGCCGGCAGACCATCCCTCGACGGCCCATCATCAGCCTGCGCTCGTCGGAGTCAACGTCGTTCATGCTCGCTGCGCTGCGCGTGCTCCACGTTGACACCTCCCACGCGCCGGCAGTCGGGCCATCAATCGAGGAATGACCCTTCGTGGCCTATCAGCTATCACTCGTCTCCGAATAGGAACCGTGTCCGGGGTTCAGACCGCCGGCATCTCCCGTCCTATGTACCCCCGACCGATTCCAAGATCCGATGTGGAACACTCCTGGTGCACCGCCGGAAATACCCCCAGGTGGGTGACCGCCTAGCCGGCGGGCCAAGCAAACAGGTATCCCAGTTCGCGCTGTCATGCCGTCATGCGCTTGCACGCCTCACCGGGGTCATCCGCCGACATGTATGCCTGGTCGGCGCTTCGGGTCTGGCTCTACCTTGCGGAGGATCTCCCGGGCCACGGGCGCGGTGTCGCCCTGTCCCAGAACCAGGTAGCGGAACACGTGGAACAGTGGGCTGCCCTCGGTCCACTCCAAGTGGCAGTGTGGCCGGATCCCGGTGCTGTCGCGCAGGGCGAGCAGGATGGCAGCCAGCGCGTTCGGCACGGCGGGGCTGTCCGCGCGGAGCACCCGATGGCCGTCAACCTGCACGCCGCGCACCTGAAGGACCCCGCTGAACTCTGAGGGATCGCTGATGTCGATCTCGAGGAACAAGATGTCCGCCGCGCCGGGCACGGGATTCATGCTGCGCTGCTGCCATTCCTTCTCGTCGTACTCCTGCTTGTCACCGGCCTGTCGCTTGTTCGCGATCAAGGTGAGCCGCCGATCGTGCATCACGGAGTCGGTGATGAACCGCCGCGCCACCTCGTCGAAGTCGATCCGGTCGGCGCGCAGCTCAGTAGTGCGGGACACCCTGGAGATCAGCGAGATCACCACGATGCCGGCAATGAACGCGGCGGAGATCGCGATCCCGTCCGGTTGCATGGCAACGTTCGCCAACAGCGCGTACAGCATCACCAGGGCGACGATCGTGAAACCGATCGATGCGAGACGTCGCCGACCCTTGAGGGCGGAGATCGCTACGGCGAAGGCTGCGGACAGCATCATCGCCAGGACGCCGGTAGCGTAGGGGCCCGCCTGCGCGTCGAGATCGGCGCCGAACGCGATCGTGATCACGATGCTGACCGCGGTGTAGACCAGCACCACCGGCCGTACCGCGCTGCTCCACTCCGGCGCCATGCCGTACGAGGGCAGGTACCTCGGCACGATGTTGATCAGGCCCGCCATGGCCGACGCCCCGGCGAACCACAGAATCAGGATCGTGCTGATGTCGTACAACGTGCCGAAAGCCCCGCCGAAATACTGGTGCGCGAGGTACGCCATCGCGCGGCCGTAGGCGTCCCCGCCCTCCTGGAACTCCTCCGGTGGAATGAGGACGGTGGTGATGAAGCTTGTCGCGATCAAGTAACCGGACATGATCACGGCGGCGGTGGTGAGCAGCTTCTGCGAATTGCGAATGCGGGAAGCGAGCCGCTCCTCCTCGTCTTCACCGCTGGAGGCGACCAGTGGCATCAGGCTGACGCCGGTCTCGAACCCGGACAGACCCAGCGCCAGCAGCGGGAATGCCGCGATCGCCAACCACACCAGCCCACCGAAGCCACCGCCAACGGTGGTGAGGGCATCGATCCAGCTCGACAGCGCATCAGGGGTGCTCAACACATCGGCCAAACCGACGCTCACCACGATCGCGTTGACCGACAGGAACAAAGCGACGACCGGGATCGCAATGCCAACGGCCTCACTGAACCCCAGAAGAAAGACCGCGCCGAGAATCATCAGCAGCACGACAGTGATCAGCACCTCACGGCCGTGCAGGAACCCGGGAAAGGCCGGGTTCTCGACCATATGCACCGACGCGTCCGACGCGGACAAGGTGATCGTGACGATCCAGGCCGTAGCCACGAAGCCGAGCAGCACCAGAACGAACACCTTGCCGCGCCAGAAAGGCAGCAACTTCTCCAGGATCGCCACAGACCCGTGGCCGTGAGGACTCTCCCTGGCGACCCTCCGATACACGGGCAGCATCCCGAACAGTGTGACCGCAACAATCAGCAGCGTCGCCATCGGCGAAATGGCGCCGGCGGCCAGCGCCGCGATACCGGGGATGTAGGCCAGCGTGGAGAAGTAGTCCACCCCGGTCAGACACATCACCTTCCACCACGAATGGGTCTTGGAATGCTCCTCGTCGGCCTCCGGGCCTGTCGTGGAGACGCGGTGCAGCATCAGCCAGCGGGCTAGCCGCGTCTTCGGCTGCCTGGACGGCACGGCGCTGGGCATCGACGGCGGGACGGCGAGCTCGTGGACCTCACCCATCGCACCCCTCTCCTGACCAGCCGAACGCAACCCGTCGCAGCTGCCATGATGCCGGATTCGACGCCCATTCCTTGACCGTGGGTCTGCGCGCCCTTGGCATCTAACAGCGCCTTCTGCCGGGGCCTGGGATTAGCGTCGCCTCATGCTGCACATACGTGTCATCACGCCAACGGAGCTGACCAGGGCCACCGTTGAGCTCTTGGAAGGCAGCCCGGCAGTCACCCATCTCTGTGTCAGCGAAGGCAGTGCCCGAAAGCCACATGGCGATGTCATCAGCTGTGACGTGGCTCGGGAAGCCGCGACCGGTGTGATCGGCCGGCTTCGTGACCTGGGATTGGCGCGGAAGGGCGCAATTGTGGTGGAGCGGCTGGACATCATCCTGTCCGCCGCCGCCGAGCGTGCCGAACAAGACGCTCCGGGCCAGGGCGCCGATGCCTTGATCTGGGAGGAGCTGGAGCAGAACGCGGGCGAAGAGACTCGGCTGTCGGTCACCTACCTGACATTCATGGTGGTGGCCATGCTGATCGCCAGCATCGGCGTCCTGCTCGATCAGCCAATCCTGATTGTCGGAGCCATGGTGGTCGGCCCCGAGTTCGGTCCCTTGGTCGCACTCTGTGTCGGCATCGTGGCCCGCCGCCCCCGCCAGGCTATAAACGCTCTCGGCACCCTACTGCTGGGATTTCTGGTCGGGATGGCCGGCACCGTGCTCTTCACCTGGGCCATGACCGCGATCGGGCTCGTCGATGAGTCGATGCTGACAGCGGAACGCCCGTTGACCAGTTTCATCTGGCAACCCGATGCCCTGTCCTGGATTGTCGGCTTCCTGGCCGGCGTTGCCGGGGTTCTAGCGTTGACGTCAGCCAAATCAGGCGCGCTGGTCGGCGTGTTGATCTCTGTCACCACTGTCCCGGCTGCGGCCAACGCGGCGGTGGCTGTTGCCTACTGGGTGCCTAGCGAGGCGATCGGCTCCAGCGTCCAGCTGATGATCAACCTTGCCGCCATCACCTTGGCGGGCGTACTGACACTGCTCGTCCAGCGGGCTCGACAGAATCGGCTACTAGCTCGCTAACCCCATTCCGTCGCCAGTGATGGTAGGTCTCGACCCTGCGCTCACCACCAGCCCTGACGCTTGGCCCAGCGCAGCAGCAAGATCGACACCGTGGCCATAAAAGCCAGCAGGATAGCGAGCGGGATCCACAGCGTCCGCTCGTTGACGATCACGTTCATGCCCACCACCGACGAGGTTGCGGTGATCGGCAGAGTGATCGCGGCGATCACCGCCAGCCGCTCCGCCGCGATGGTCATCTTGGTGTCGGTCCGGGCTCGGTAGAACTCGGTGACCCCCATCAGGAAGTCCAGCTGGGCCTGGCTGATCGAGGCAACCCGCTCGTACTGGTCCAGCAGGTCCTTCATCAGCTTCAGCCCGTTCGGTGGCGCGAAGGTGGTCAGCTTGATCGCCCGCCGGTAGATCTCCCCGCCCTGGGCGGCCATCGTCTTGATTGTCAGCAGTCCGTGCCGAGCGGTGAACAGCTCGGTGAGGAACTCCTGCGGCTCCTCGTCCGAGGCGGCCATCACCCGCTGCTCGAGCAGTCCGACCTGGCGGGCGATCTCCCCGACCAGCGCCGACTCCCGGCGGGCGATCGACGACACGATGGCGTAGGTGAGCCCGAAGGGTGAGTTCGGCTTCAGCCGGCCACGTTCCATCCGCTGCGCTGCGTCCTGGGTCTCCCGGAGGGCGGCCTCGATCGGGACCTTGGGGTTCAGCGGGCCGTGCACGGTGACCAAGACGTGCTCCCCGACGAACTGGTCCAGCTCGAGATAGTGCACGTGGCCACCGCTGCCGATCTCCGGCGCATGGATCACGATGAAGAAGTGATCGGCGTACACATGAACCCGAGGAATGTGGTTGCGAGTGCGGCACTCCTCGATCGCCATCGGGTGAAAGCAGAACAGGTTGGCCAGGATGTCTTCGGCCTCATCGCTCCAGGTCGGAATGTCCAGCCAGAGGAAGCCGCCGTCGATCCGCGCCAGCAGGTCCGGCAGCTCGGCCAGCTCCCGCAAGCTCACTCCCTCGGCGTCGCTGATCCAGCGAAGTTCCATCCGCGCCTCCCTACTCGCTTTCTACACCTCCTGGCCGCAGATCGACCGTTAGCTAAGTGCCTGACAATGAGCCCCGCTGCCGACCGTACGGCGCCGGAAGCTCTCCGCACTTCCGTCGAGCGTGAAACGGCGCACTGAGGCTCAGCCGAGCCAGGTTCACACCGAAGAGGTCACTGGCGGCGAATTGGAACGCGCCTTACCAGGGGGACGCTTTTACCTCATCGTGGCGGCATTGGAGCTTCGAGGTTGGTCATGCGGTCGTTCTCCTCGGGGTAGCGGGCGCCGACGATCTGGACCTGGTCGGCCGCGGCGCGAAGGTCGGACAGTTGGGTGTCGGTCAGCTCAATCTCGCTGGCGCCGGTGTTCTCCTCGAGCCGGTCGGTGCGCTTGGTGCCGGGGATGGGCACGATCCAGGGCTGCTGGTTGAGCAGCCAGGCGAGCGCGAGTTGGGCGGGGGTGGCGCCTACTTCGGCGGCGATGCGGTTCAGGACCTCGACGAGGGCGAGGTTCGCCTCGAGCGCCTCTCCTTGGAACCGTGGCGTGCGAGTCGCGCATGTCGGTCGAGGCGAACGTGGTGGTGGTGTAGATGGTGCCGGTGAGGAAACCTTTGCCGAGGGGGCTGTAGGGAACCATGCCGATGCCGAGCTCGGCGAGGACGGGGATCACGTCGTTCTCCCGTTCCCGCCACCACATGGAGTACTCGCTCTGCACCGCCGCCACCGGCTGCACGGCGTGCGCTCTGCGGATGGTGCCTGCGGCGGCCTCGGACATGCCGAAGTTCAGCACCTTCCCGGCCTGGATGAGCTCCTTGACGGTTCCGGCTACGTCTTCGATGGGGACGGTGGTGTCGACCCGGTGCTGGTAGTACAGGTCGATGTGGTCGGTACGCAGCCGGCGCAACGAGTTGTCCACCGCCCGCCGAACGCTGTCGGGTTGGCTGCACACTCCGCCGCCCTCGACGCCGTTCTCGGGGAACGCGAAGCCGAACTTGGTGGCGATCTTGACCTGGTTCCGGACGGGTTCGAGGGCTTCGCCGACGATCTCTTCGTTGGTGAACGGGCCGTACACCTCGGCGGTGTCGAAGAAGGTGACGCCCTGGTCCACGGCGTGCCGGATGAGGGTGATCGCGTCCTCACGAGACGGCCCGCCGGTGTTGCCGTAGGCGCCGGTGAGGCTCATGCAGCCCAGGCCAATCTCTGACACGGTCAGGCCGTTGCTTCCGAGGGTGCGCTGCTTCATGTTGGGTTCCCTTTCACGTGCTGGTCGGGGGCCTTATCAGTGGGTGTTGCCGCTCGCGGCGGCGGGCGGGGTCAGTTGACGCGGTACTTGCCGAGCCGGCTGACCGCGGCCGGGTCGCGGTGGTCGAAGAACAGCGACTCGCCGGTGTCCAGGCCGGCGATCTGCGTCATCTGGTCGTCGGTCAGGTCGAAGTCGAAGACGGCGAGGTTCTCGGCCATCCGCTCGGGCCGGACCGACTTGGGGATGACGACAACGCCACGCTGGACGAGCCAGCGCAGCACGACCTGGGCGACGGACTTGCCGTGGGCGTCGGCGATCTCGGTCAGGGTCGGGTCCGTGAACAGGTTGTTGCGGCCTTCGGCAAAAGGTCCCCAGGACTGGATCTGAACCCCCCGGTCGCGCATCAGCTGCTGGTAGTCGCCACGCTGGAAGAACGGGTGGGTCTCGATCTGGTTGACCGCCGGCGTCGTCTCGTTGTGGTCGATGAGATCGACGAGGCGCTCGGGGTAGATGTTCGAGACGCCGATGGCGCGGATCTGGCCTTGCTGGTGCAGGGTCTGCATGGCTCGCCACTGACCGTAGACGTCACCGAAGGGACGAGTACGGCACCTGAAGCTCATCAAGGAGCACTTCGGCGCGGTGCCTCTGGCTTCGGTCAAGCCGTCGGACGTCCGTGGTTGGACCGCCCAGCTCAAGGCTGACGGACGGGCCGACTCGTACGCCTATGCCCTCCACGCTCGCCTCTCGCAGCTCTTCAGCGACGCCGTGCATGACGGCATCGTTCCCCGCAATCCCTGCTCCCGCAGGACATCGTCGGGCACGGGGAAGCAGCGGCCGTACGTCGCAACCACCGAGCAGGTCTGGGCTCTGTACAACGCCGTACCCGCTGGCATCCGACAGGCGATCCTCCTCGGCGCTCACGCCGGGCTGAGGCGAGCCGAGGCGGCAGCGCTACGCACCGAGGACGTCGACTTCATCCGCGGAGTCGTCTCCCCGGCGATCCAGTGGCCAAACGAGCCACTGAAGTCGCACACCAGCAAGACGCCCATCCCGATCCCGAACGAACTCTCGCTGGAGCTCTCCGCGACTTTCACGCTGGGGAGAGGGCTGACCATCGTCACTGCCGAGGACGGACGTCCAATCGCCGGACCCTGGGCCATCGAGCGAGCCGTACGCGATGCACGATCCAAGGTCGAGGGTCTCCCCACCGAGTTCCGGTTCCACGACCTTCGGCACTACTTAGCGTCGCTACTGATCGCCTCCGGCCTCGATGTGAAGGTCGTGCAGGCGCGGCTGAGGCACGCCTCGGCGAAGACCACCCTCGACACCTACGGACACCTCTGGCCAGACAAAGACGAGTCTTCGCGTGCCGCGGTCGCCGCGGTCTACGCAGCCCGACCACATGCGGAAGGCGGAAGGGCCGCGAGGATCGGCTTGAGGACGTCCTGCGGACTGGTGAGTCCTCCGACGACCTCGTCCTGCTGCTTCGCGGCGGCGAGGACACGAGTGCCAAGCTGTTGCGGCAGGCCGCGCTCTTGGAGGCGCGCTACACCTACGGCGGCCAGGGTGCGCGTGGGATGTCACTCTTCGCGGCGAGCAGCGCCGTCGACGAGTTGGCCGTGCTCGAATCGAAACTCCGGACTTACCCGAAGTACCGCCGGGTAGCTGGGGCCGCGCTTGCCGAAATCGCAGTGCTCCTGCCCACGTTCCGAGCGCCTCATTGGACCGTCCTGTTCCGGCCGCCTGGCGGAGCCCGTCAGCCGGAGGAAGAGTTGCTCAACGACTTGCTCGATATCCTTGGACCAGTGCTGGACAATCCGAGGTACGTGCCAGACCGATCGAGGAGGAGGTGAGCACCGGGAGCAGTAATGCAGTTGTCGTTGACCTGGAGGTCGACTTCCACAACGAAGACGAGACCGGCTACATATGGACGTGGCTGTCAGAAGCTCGCGACCCCTCCATGATCGGCCCCGAGCGAATCGTGGTGGTCGGTGACGACGATGCCATCGCCATGGCCCGCGTGGTGGATCTGATCGCGCGCGAGAACGGCACGATCGTCCACCTGGAGATCCTTCCGGGGACTGTTGCCGAGTACTTCGAGGCCGTCGCCCGCGCCGCCGTCATCCCCGCCTGACTGATCGACTTCTGCGTGTACCTGGGCGATCCGCGCAGGCGGATGACGCCCAGTTCTGGCACGGGCATGGAGGTACGGGTACTTCCAGATGTGGTTGAGCTGACTCCCTGATCGGCATCTGGCGGCATCTGGAGCGGATCTCCTGCGGAATCCCTGCGGAATCCGGGCCCGATCGAGCCTCCCCGAGAAGCGCGAAACCCCCGGATCCACGCGTGAATCGGGGGCTTCAGCGAACGAGGGGTATCACACGTCGTAGTAGAGCTCGAACTCGTGCGGATGCGGACGCAGCCGCACGGCGTCGATGTCGGCCCGTTTCAGCTCGACCCAGGTCTCGATCAGGTCGGGGGTGAAGACGTCGCCTTGGAGGAGGAAGTCGTGGTCGGCTTCCAGGCTGTTCAGGACGCCGTCGAGGCTGTCGGGGACGGTCTGCACCGACGCATGCTCCTCCGGCGGCAGCTCGTAGAGGTCCTTGTCGATCGGCGCGGCCGGCTCGGTCTTGTTCTGGACGCCGTCCAGTCCGGCGAGCAGCAGGGCAGCGAAGGCCAGGTACGGGTTGGAGGAGGAGTCCGGGCAGCGGAACTCGACCCGCTTGGCCTTCGGGTTGGACCCGGTGATCGGGATCCGCATGGCGGCCGAGCGGTTGCGCGAGCTGTAGACGAGGTTCACCGGCGCCTCGAAGCCCGGCACCAGCCGGTGGTAGGAGTTGGTCGTCGGGTTGGTGAAGGCCAGCAGGGCGGGGGCATGCTCGAGGATCCCGCCGATGTACCAGCGGGCGACGTCGGACAGTCCGCCGTAGCCGGCCTCGTCATAGAACAGCGGCTCGCCGTCTCTCCACAGCGAGGAGTGCACGTGCATGCCGGAGCCGTTGTCACCGAAGATCGGCTTGGGCATGAAGGTCGCCGTCTTGCCCGCGGCCCAGGCGGTGTTCTTGATGATGTACTTGAACTTCTGCAGATCGTCGCCGGCACTCAGCATGGTGTTGAACCGATAGTTGATCTCCGCCTGGCCCGCGGTGCCCACCTCGTGGTGCGCCCGCTCGACGACCAGTCCGGAGGCCTCGAGGTTCTTGGTCATCTCGTCGCGCAGGTCGGAGAAGTGGTCGACCGGCGGGACCGGGAAGTAGCCGCCCTTGTAGCGCACCTTGTAGCCGCGGTTGCCGCCCTCCTCGATCCGCCCGGTGTTCCAGGCGCCCGCCACGGAGTCGATGGCGTAGTAGCCGGTGTTCTGCTTGGTCTCGAATCGCACGTCGTCGAAGACGTAGAACTCCGCCTCCGGCGCGAAGAACGCGGTGTCACCGATGCCCGTCGAAGCGAGATAGTTCTCGGCCTTGCGCGCGATGTTGCGCGGGTCCCGGCTGTACGGCTCCTTGGTCAGCGGGTCGTGCACGAAGAAGTTGATGCACAGGGTCTTCGCGGTGCGGAACGGGTCCAGGTACGCGGTGGTCGCGTCCGGCAGCAGCGCCATGTCCGATTCGTGGATCTTCTGGAATCCGCGGATCGACGAGCCGTCGAACGCGAGACCATCTTCGAAGATCTCCGGGCCGAACGACCCGGCCGGTACGGTGAAGTGCTGCATGATGCCGGGTAGGTCACAGAACCGGACGTCGACGATCTCGACACCCTCGTCCTTGATGTAGGCCAACAGGTCGTCGGCGCTCTTGAACATTGTTCCTCCGGTGATCGTGTGAACGGTTGGGCACCCGATGGCTGGACGAGCGCGAAGCAGGATCGCTCGGGGTACTCGTGGGAATGTATCGAAGTGCGAGTTTCTGAACGGTTCCGTCCATGTTTCGCGCCTGTGAC
The DNA here is from genome assembly GCA_963711015.1 of uncultured Actinomycetota bacterium. Lineage (GTDB taxonomy): Bacteria > Actinomycetota > Actinomycetes > Propionibacteriales > Propionibacteriaceae > Microlunatus. The sequence continues at coordinate 209,300 of CAVQCQ010000005.1, read as the reverse complement.
GTCGCTGCTCAGGGCACGGCACCAGGCCGATCCGGGTTACCTTGACGGCGTATACAACTGCGGCCCCGACGCGGAGGCCACGAACGAGGGGAAGCAGCGTGATCGATGATCCGCCGCGGCTCGCCGACCGGTACGAGCTCGGCGAGGTGCTCGGCCGGGGCGGAATGGCTGAAGTGCGCCGCGGCGTGGATCTCAAGCTGGGCCGTCCGGTGGCGATCAAACAGCTCAGGGCCGATCTCGCCGCCGACCAGGGGGCGCTGAAGCGTTTTCAGCGAGAGGCGCACGCGGTCGCGATCCTCAACCACCCGAACATCGCCGCCGTCTACGACAGCGGGGAGCGCATCGACCCCGTCAGTGGCCTCGCCGTCCCGTACCTGGTGATGGAGCTGGTGGAGGGCGCCACGCTGGGCGATGTGCTGCGGGGTGATGGCCCGTTGCCGCCGGACCGAGTGCTGGCCATCGTCGCCGTGGTGCTGGACGCGCTGGAGCACAGCCACGCGGCCGGGATCGTGCACCGTGACATCAAGCCGTCCAACATCATGATCACGCCGACCGGAACGGTCAAGGTGATGGACTTCGGTATCGCCCGCGCGCTGACCGAGACCACCTCCGGGCTCACCGGAACGGCGATGGTGATCGGCACCGCCGGCTACCTATCCCCGGAGCAGGCCCAGGGTCACCCGGTCGATCTGCGCAGCGACCTCTACTCAACCGGGTGCCTGATGTACGAGCTGCTGCTCGGCCGCCCGCCGTTCGTCGGGGACTCGTCGGTCAGCGTCGCCTATCAGCACGTACGCGAGATCGCGACACCGCCGAGCCAGCTGGACCCGGGGATCAGTCCGGAGCTCGACGCGCTCGTGCTCAAGGCGCTGGCCAAGAATCCGGACGCGCGCTACCAGTCCGCGGCCGAGATGGCTGCCGATGTCGCGCGGGTCCAGGCCGGTCAGCCGGTCGCCGCGGTGCCGGCAGAGGTGCCGACGGAGGCACTTCCAGCGACCGAGCCGTTGGCCGCTGCCGATGCCACGATGGTTGCGGCCGAGCCGGTGGTCGTCTCGGACCAGACTGAAATCGCCACGGCCGCACCACCGCGCCGCTCCGGAGCGCGTACGGCGCTGGTCGCGGTCCTGGTGGCACTCGTGGTCGCCGGTCTGGCGTACGGCCTCTACCGGATGCTCGGCTCCGGCGGCAGCCAGGTGACCGTGCCGTCGGTCCTCGGCTCCGAACGGACCGCGGCCGAGCAGACGCTCGTCGATGCGGGCCTGCAGCCCGCGTTCCGGCACGTCAGCGGACCTGACGACGACAGCCGCGACCTGGTGGTGGCGCAGAACCCCGCCGAGGGCACCGAGGTCGACCGCGGCACCACGGTGGTGGCCGAGATCAACGTCGGTCCGGCAACGACCGAGATCCCCGATGACCTGGTCGGCCGCGACCTGGATCGCGTGCTGAAGGAGCTCGCCGACGCCGGCTTCGTCAACGTCTCTGCCGTCCCGGTGGCCGACCCTCCGGCCGACGTCGACGCGGAGGAGGTGCTCGCCGTTGAACCGGGCGAGGGCGAGCTGGCTGCCCCGGAACAGGACATCGTGGTGCGCTACGCCAGCAGCGCTGGGCAGCAGACCACAGAGCCGACCGACGACGAGACCGACGAGGCGTCCACCGACGAGCCGACGGCCACGGACGAGGCGACCTCGGACAACGAGGGATCGGACAACGACAACGAGGGGTCGAACTCGGACAACGACGGGTCGGACGAAGGTGAGGGATCGGACGAGGAGACCGACGAGCCGACCGACGAACCGACCGACGAACCCACGACCGAGGAGCCCACGGACGAGCCGACCGAGGACGAGAGCGCCGGCGAGTCACCGGTTGCCGAGAGCTCCGATGAGGATGCGGAGGGGGCCGGGTCCGGCGGGTAGCCTCTGCCCGTGGTCGCCGTCGCCGAGGAGCCGTACCCCGGAAAGCGGCTCGGCCTGCCGGCCGAAGGCCGCGGTGCGCTCGCGTCCTGGACCTCTCGCATCCTGGCGCTGGCGATCGACTGGGCGGTCTGCATGGCCGTCGCCGTTGCCGTCTTCGGTACCGAGGTGATGACCGGCAACGGATGGCGGTCGTGGATGATCCTGGCCACGTTCTTCGCCGAGTCGACGCTGGTGTCATGGTTCAGCGGAAGCAGCATCGGCCAGCTCATCTGCCGGATCGGGATCGTCCGGCTCGACCGGCAGCCTCTTGGCCTGCCGCGTGCGGTCCTGCGGGCGGCTCTGGTCTGTCTGGTGATACCGGCTCTGGTCGTGGGCGCGGATCGTCGGGGTCTGCACGACCTCGCCGCCGGCACCGTCGTCGTCCGGCGGCGTTAGGGGAGGGAGATCACCCGTGAGCGACGCGTACGAGCAGGTCGAGGTGACCTCGGCGGCTCAGCTGCGGACCTGGCTGGAGGCGCACTACGACCATTCCCCCGGGATCTGGCTGGTGACCTTCAAGAAGGCGGCCGGCGACAGGCACGTGTCGTACGAGGAAGTCGTCCGCGAGGCGCTGTGCTGGGGCTGGATCGACAGCAAGGGTCGGGCGGTCGATCACGAGCGCTCCTCGCTGCTGCTCACTCCGCGCAAGCCGACCAGCGGCTGGTCGCGGCCCAACAAGGTGCGGGTCGCGGAGCTGGAGGCCAGTGGCCGGATGGCCGCACCCGGCCGGGCGGTCATTGAGGCGGCTCAAGCGTCCGGTACCTGGACCGCGCTGGATGACGTGGAGAACCTGGTCGAGCCAGCCGAGCTCGCTGCGGCTCTGGACACCGTTCCCGATGCGCGGAGGAACTGGGAGGCCTTCCCGCGCACGACCCGCCGGGCCACCCTGGAGTGGATTTCGTCGGCCAAGCGGCCGGACACTCGGCAGAAGCGGATCGCCGAGACCGTCGAGCTGTCGGCCCGCAATCAACGCCCCCGCTGACAAGTCGGCGTCAGAGGATGGCGCCCGGATTCAGGATGCCCTCGCGGGTCGAGCGCGGCCTTGATCGTCCGGGTCAGGGCCATGGCCTCAGGGCCGAGCTGGGCGGGCAGCGCGCGCTTCTTGGTCCGGCCCACGCCGTGTTCGCCGGTGATGGTGCCGCCGAGGGCGATCGCGGCAGCCATCACCTCGTCGAAGGCCGCGTACGCGCGCTCCCGGGCTCCCGGTTCGGCGGGATCGAAGACCACATTGGGGTGGGTGTTGCCGTCGCCCGCGTGGGCGACCACCGGGATCTCCACCCGGTAGCGTTCGGCGATTTCCGCGATCGCCGCCAGCAGGTCGGGCAGCAGCGGAACCGGGGCACCGACGTCCTCCAGCAGCATCGAGCCGCGGGCCTCGATGGCCGGGAACGCGGCCCGGCGGGCGGCGACGAACATCTCGCCCTCCTCGGCATCGTCGGTGATGAAGACCTCCTTCGCGCCGGTCGCGACGCAGGCGGCCTCCATCACCTCGATCTCGGCGGCGCAGGCTGCCCCCGGGGCGTCGGACTGGGCGATCAGCAATGCACCGGCGGAGCGGTCCAGGCCCATCGGCTTGTAGTCCTCGACGGCGTTGATCGACGCCGCATCCATCAGCTCCATCATCGAAGCTCGCAGCTGCGCGCCGATCGCGATGACGGCCTCCGCCGCAGAGCGGACCGTGGGGAAGGACGCCACCAAGGTGGACCGGGTGCCCTGGGCCGGGATCAGTCGCAGGATCGCCCGGGTCACGATGCCGAGCGTGCCCTCGCTGCCGACGAACAGCTTGACCAGCGACAGTCCGGCCGCGTCCTTGATCCGCTTGCCGCCCAGCTGGACCAGGGTGCCGTCGGCCAGCACGACGTCCAGGCCCAGCACGTAGTCGGTCGTCACGCCGTACTTGACGCAGCACAGCCCACCGGCGTTGGTCGCGATGTTGCCACCGATCGAGCAGATCTCGAACGAGGAAGGATCGGGCGGATACCACAGCCCGTGCTCCGCGGCCGCCGCCTTGACCTCGGCGTTGTACGCGCCGGGCTCGACCACCGCGACCCGGGTCGCGACATCGATCTCGATCGCCCGCATCCGTTCCAGGCTGAGCACGATGCCGCCGTCGACCGCGCTCGACCCACCGGACAGGCCGCTGCCGGCGCCCCGCGGCACGACCGGTACGCCGTGGGCAGCGGCCCAGCGTACGGTCGCTTGGACATCGGCGGCGTCCCGGGCTCGCACCACGGCGACCGGCGTGCCCGCCTCGGGGTCGCGGGACCAGTCGAAGCGGTAGTTCTCCAGAGTCACCTCATCGGTGCGGACCGCATCGCCGAGTGAGTCGACCAGCTCGGCGAGGGCGTCCATGGCCCCCACGCTAGGTCACGGCCAAGCGCCGCCGGAAGCGGTCGTCCGCCCAGGTCTCGCTGTCCAGCACGTCACGGAGCACCTCGACCGCATCCCAGACGTCGACGTGCCGCAGATACAGCGGGGCGAAGCCGAACCGCAGCACGTCCGGTGCTCGGAAGTCCCCGACCACCCCGCGCTCGATCAGCGCCTGCATCACCGGATAGGCGTCCGGATGGGCCAGGCTGATCTGGCTGCCGCGCTGGTCAGGGTTGCGCGGACTGACCAGCTGCAGCGGGTGCCCGGCGCAGCGCTGCTCGACCAGCGCGACGAACAGCTCGGTCAGGGCCACCGACTTCTGCCGGACCGCGACCAGGTCGGCGCGGGCCGCGATCTCCAGTCCACAGGCCGCGACGGCCATGGAGACGATCGGCTGGGTGCCCGTCAGCAGCCGGCGGACCCCGGTCGCTCCGGTGAAGCTCGACTCCATGGCGAAGGGTCGGGCGTGGGACCACCACGCGGTGAGCGGAGAGCGAAACTCGTCCACGTGGCGTGGATGGACCCACAGGAAGGCGGGCGCGCCCGGCCCGCCGTTGAGGTACTTGTAGGAGCAGCCCACCGCGAGATCTGCCCCGGCATCGGTCAGGCCGATCGGCATGATGCCGGCCGAGTGGGCGAGGTCCCAGACGATCACCGCACCCGCGGCCTGCACCTGGCGGGTCGCCTCGGGCAGGTCCCAGCGACGCCCGGTTCGGTAGTCCACGTGGGAGAGGCTCACCACCGCGACCTCCGGCCCGAGGGCGCTGTCCAGCTCGTCGGGGTCGCCGATCAGCCGGAGCTCGAGATCACCACCCGCGAACTCGATCAGGCCCTCGGCCACGTACAGGTCGGTCGGGAAGCAGCCGCGTTCGGCGATGATCACCCGCCGCTCCGGATCGGTGTCGGCGAGGCGTACGGCAGCGGCCAGCGCCCGGAAGAGGTTGAGCGAGGTGGTGTCGGTGACCACAGTGGTACCCGGTTCGACACCGATCACCGGGGCCAGCAGGTCGCCCAGGAGCAACGGCAGATCGAACCAGCCGGCCGCGTTCCAGCTGCCGATCAGCCCGTCGCCCCACTCCTCGGCGATGACCCGGCGCGCCAGCTCGGCTGTAGCCCGCGGACGGGCGCCGAGGGAGTTGCCGTCCAGGTAGATCACCCCGGGCGGCAGCGCGAACTCCTCCCGAAACCCGGCCAACGGGTCGCCCTCGTCGGCGCGGGTACAGTCCGCCCGGGTGATCATGCGTCCGTCCGCAGCACGGCTCGGACCGGGCTGGCGTCCAGGCCAACCAGCCGTAGCGGCAGGGCGATGAGCTCGTAGGCGCCCTCGGTCACCTGGTCAAGACGCAGGTTCTCCAGGATCGCGATCCCGTACCCGGCCGCCGCCCGGTGGGCGTCCATCGTCGTGCTCCGCATGGGGTCCAGCGAGGCAGTGTCCACGCCGACCAGTACACCGCCCTGGCCGGTGAACCAGTGCAGGACCTCAGGATCCAAGCCGGGAAAGGAGTCCACCCAGACCTCCGGGCACACGTCATAGGTCCGCAGCAGCAGCCGCGGCGCCAGCGGCGTCGCGCACCGCTCGAGTCCGGCGAGCACCTGATCGAGAGTGATCAACGAACCGGCCGGACGGCAGTCGAGGACCAGGCACGGCCCGAGGTAGGCGTCGAGCGGCACGGCGTCGATCGAGTCGCCCTCCGGAAGGACGTGCGACGGCGCATCGGCGTGGGCGCCGATGTGCGGCGTCGTGGTGAAGCGGTGCACCAGCACCGGCGAGACGTCCGACCGCGGCCAGTGCACCTCCGCCGCGTACGCGGTGTCGCCGGGCCAGACCGGGCTGGTCGGCCCGACCGGGGGCGAGATGTCGAGAATCACCCGGCGTCCTCCGCGGCGACCAGCCAGCGTTCCTCCAGCTCGGCCTGCCGGCCGGTCGCCGCCCGCAGCTCGGCCTCGAGCGCGGTGAGCCGGACGTAGTCGCTGGCGGCCGCGGCCATCTGGTCGTGGAGGGTGCCGATCTGTGACTCGAGGGAGGCCAGCTGGGACTCGATCCGAGACAGGTCCTTGCGGGCCTGCCGAGTTCGCCCGGCGGTCGAGAACGAGTCCGCCGTCGTCGAGGTGGGCGGCCTGTCCGGCCCCCCTGCAGCCGCGCCGGCGCGCAGTTCCAGGTACTGCTCGACCCCGCCCGGTAGCAGTGGGCAGCTCCCGTCGCCGAGCAGGGCGTACGTCACGTCGCAGGTGCGCTCCACGAAGTACCGGTCGTGGCTGACGACAACCAGCGTGCCCGGCCACCGGTCGAGGTAGTCCTCGATCACGGTCAGGGTGTCGATGTCGAGATCGTTGGTCGGCTCGTCCAGCAGCAGGACGTTGGGCTCGGCGAGCAGCAGCCGGAGGAACTGCAACCGCCGCCGCTCACCGCCGGACAGGTCGTCGAGCCTGGTGGTCAACCGGTCACCGGTGAAGCCGAAGTCCTCCAACAGCGAGCCGGCGCTGGTCTCACCACCGCCCGCCAGTCGTGCCTGACGGCGGATCCGCTCCACCGACTCCAGCACCCGCTCCGATCCGGGCAGCTCGGCCACTGCCTGGCTCAGGTAGCCGATCCGCACGGTGGCGCCGCGCCGCACTCGACCCCGGTCCGTCGGCAGGTCACCGGTCAACAACCGGAGCAGGCTGGTCTTTCCCGACCCGTTGACCCCGATCAGGCCGATGCGCTCTCCGGGCCCGATCGTCCAGTCCAGATCCTGCAGCAGCACCCGGTCAGCCATGGCGAGGCTCACCCGTTGCAGTTCGAAGACGTCCTTGCCGAGCCGCGTGGTGGCGAAGCGCTGCAGCTGCAACCGGTCCCGCGGCGGCGGCTCGCCGGCGATGAGAGCGTTGGCCGCTTCGATCCTGAACTTCGGCTTCGAGGTCCTCGCCGGAGGTCCCCGGCGTAGCCAGGCCAGCTCCTTGCGGAGCAGGTTCCGTCGCCGGGTCTCGGCGTCGGCCGCCAGCCGCGCCCGTTCGGAGCGGGCCAGCACGTAGGCCGCGTACCCACCGTCATAGCCGTCGACGACGCCGTCATGGACCTCCCAGATCCGGGTGCAGACGGCGTCCAGGAACCACCGGTCGTGACTGACCACGATCTGGGCGAGGCCGCGGGTCTGAGCCGCCCGCAGGTGGTCGGCGAGCCAGGCCACGGCCTCGACATCCAGGTGGTTGGTCGGCTCGTCCAGCACCAGCAGGTCGTGGTCGTCGACCAGCAGCGCGGCCAGCCCGACCCGGCGGCGCTCACCGCCGCTGAGCTCGGCCACCGGCGTGTCCAGATCGACCCAGGCGAGAAGGTGCTCGACCACCGCTCGGGTACGAGTGTCGGCCGCCCAGACGTGGTCGGGATGCCCGGCCACGATCCGGTCCCGAACGGACTCGCCGGTGCCTTCGTCGTCCGTCTGGTGCAACGCGCCGACCGAGATCGAGCTGCTGCGGATCACCCGGCCGCGGTCCGGCGACAGGTCACCGGTGAGCAGTCGCAGCAGGCTGGTCTTGCCGTCGCCGTTGCGACCGACCACACCGATCACCTCGCCGGTGCCGATCCCCAGGCTGACCTCGCTGAACAGCGTCCGGGTGCCGAGAGCGAGACTGATGCGCTCGGCGTTGACGAGATTCGCCATCGGGCTCCAGGCGGCCTACCGGCCGCGCATGGCCTGCCGGGCCCCTTTGACCTGCCGCGCGCTCGTCGGCATCGGGCCCTTGGGCACCGGCACCGTCGGGCGCACCGCATCCAACGCGCGCAGGCGCTGCCGGATGTCGGTGATCTGGTGCGGCCGGAGTGTCTTGGGCAGCTTGCGAATGTGGTCGGCGAGCTTGTTCAGGGGCACCTGCCCGGCCTTGTCGCCCATCACCACCGAGGTGATGGGGATGCCGTACGCCACCCGCTCGTGCTTTTTGGCCTCGCTGCTCAGCAGCTGCCGGACCCGGCCGGGCTCGCCCTCGCCGATCAGCACCAGGCCGCCGGGTCCGAGAGTGCGGTGGACGACGTCGCGGTTCCGGTTGGCGGCGATCACCGGGGTGGACACCCACTTCTTGGGCAGCATGGACAGCGCAACCTCGGCCGAACCGGCCTGCCCGGCGTACCGCTTGTAGGTCGCGGCCTTGGTCCGCCTGACCAGGATGATCATCGGCAGCAGCACGCCGATGCCCACGCCGACCAGCAGGAGGTTGAACAGGTAGCCCCAGGTCAGGCCGAGGGCGATGGCGGCACCCACCGGGACCAGGAAACCGGCCAGCAGGAGATACGGGAGTGCCTTGTCGTACTCGTGGGTGAGCTGGTACGCGCGACGGATCTGTTTGATCCGGCCCATGTCGGCCGGGTTGTCGCTGGCTTTCTTCCGGGCCTTCTCGGCCCGCTTGTCGGCCTTGGCCTTGGCCTTGATCTCCTTGGGGCTCAGCGTGGTGGTGCCCGGCTTGGGCTTGGCAGGTTCAGCCATCGGAGGTCACTTTCTGCACGAACTCGTCGGCCAGCGCGTCGCGGTTGGCCAGAGCCTGCCGGTAGAGCCGGCCGGCGCGGTAGGAGGAGCGGACCAGCGGTCCGCTGAGCACCCCGGCGAAGCCCAGGGCCTCCGCCTCGGCCGCAAGCTCGACGAACTCCTCCGGGTGCACCCAGCGTTCCACCGGGTGGTGCCGAATCGACGGCCGCAGGTACTGGGTGATGGTGAGGATCTCGGTGCCCGCCTCGTGCAGGTCACGCATCGACTCACCGATCTCGGCGCGGGTCTCGCCCATGCCGAGGATCAGGTTCGACTTGGTGACCAGGCCGGCGGCCCGCGAGGCGCGCAGCACCTCCAGCGACCGCTCGTAGCGGAAGCCGGGCCGGATCCGGCGGAAGATCCGGGGGACCGTCTCGATGTTGTGCGCGAAGACTTCCGGCGCGGCGTCGAACAACTGGCTCAGGTAGTCGAGGTTGCCGGAGAAGTCCGGCGCCAGCATCTCCACCCCGGTGCCCGGGTTCAGGGCGTGGATCTGGCGGATCGTCTCCGCGTACAGCCACGCACCCTCGTCGGGCAGGTCGTCGCGGCAGACCCCGGTGACGGTGGCGTACCTCAACTGCATCGTGCGTACCGACTCGGCCACCCGGAGTGGCTCGCCCGCGTCGAAGTCGGCCGGCTTCCCGGTATCGATCTGGCAGAAGTCACAGCGCCGGGTGCACTGGTCGCCGCCGATCAGGAAGGTCGCCTCACGGTCCTCCCAGCACTCGAAGATGTTGGGGCAGCCCGCCTCCTGGCAGACCGTGTGCAGCCCTTCCTCCTTGACCAGTGCCGACAGCGCACGGTACTCCGGGCCGAACCGCGCGGTGGTCTTGATCCAGGACGGTTTCTTCTCGATCGGTGTGCTCGCATTGCGGACCTCGAGCCGCAGCAGCTTGCGGCCTTCCGGTGCGATCGTCACGCCATCAGCCTATGTCCCGCCCACTCAGCTCACATCACGGCGCCGGAAGACCAGCGCAGTCGCAGCGATGATCACCGCGAGCAGGATTCCCCAGTACGCCAGGCCGTGGACCAGGCTGACCGACCGCTCGAGGTTGTCGATCGCGACGCCCTCCGCGGTGACCCGCGGCGTCTGGACGTAGTAGATGTGCTTCGTGGACACGATCGCGGAGATGTTGCCTTCGGGGGTCCACGGAGTGAGCCGGGCGGCCCACCCGCTCTCGCCGAGAATGCCGTTGCGCACGAACCAGACGAACAGGTAGCCCAGGAGCGCCCCGATGGCCGCTGCCGTATGCCGGCCGAGCAGACCGATGCAGAACCCCACCACAGCGAGGGCAATGGCGATCAGTACACCGCGGGCACCAGTGGCGATCAACCGCTCGAGGCCGACGACGGCCACGTCCTGCCAGCGGGCAATGCCGACCACGGAAACGGTCGTCAGCGCGGTGGCGACGGCGCTGAGGACAGCACTGAAGACGGCGACGGTGATCAGCTTGCTCGCATAGACCTGGCCACGGCGGGGGATGAAGCTCAGCCAGTTGGCGATCGACCCGGAGCTGAACTCGGCGCCGATGAAGCTGCCACCGATCATCAGCGCGGTCATGGCGACCAGATAGATCGAGATCTGCACCGCACCGCGCGCTACGTCCTCGAAGGACTGGACGAACACGAAGTCCGACAGCTGCGGCTCGGGATACTCGCACTCCGCCGGAGTGCCGCCGCCGTCGACGCACTCCTGCTCGTATCGCTCGTGGTTGAGCACCCAGTCGCGGTGCTGCTCGGCGTAGAAGCGCTGGGCGTCGGCCAGCTCACTTTCCGTGGGCGGCTGCATCTCGAAGTAGGCCACGACCTGGAACGACGCGATGACCAGCAGCACCACGACGACGGCGATCTTGGTGAAGCGCCGGCTGAGCAGCCGGTCGACCTCGGCGCGGAGCAGCCGGATCATCGTTGCTCCCGCCGCCGCCCACCCGCTGCTCGCCGGCGACTCCGCCCGCCGTGCTGAGATGCGGTGAGGTGCTCATCCGCGGTGAGCTCGAGGAACACCGACTCCAGGTCCCGCCGCATGGGCACGAGCTCATTGACGTAATGGCCGCGCTCGGCCAGCACTCGGGTGATCTGAGCCAGATCCAGCCGACCGTTGTTGGACGCGACCCCGAGCTGGCGGCCGTGCGGGGTGACCAGAAAGCCCGCTTGGGCGAGCACCTCGGCAGCGGCGGCCAGGTTGGCCACTCCGACCCGGGCCGACTGCCCGCCGGCGGCGTCGAGAATCTCCGCCACCCTGCCCTCGGCCAGCAACCGTCCGCGGCCGATGATCGTGACCGTGTCGGCGACCAGCTGCACCTCGCTCAGGATGTGGCTGGAGACCAGGACCGTCTTACCCCGGTCGGCGAGGCCCCGCATGGTCGCGCGGATCTCATGGATCCCCGCCGGGTCGAGTCCGTTGGTCGGCTCGTCGAAGATCAGCAGATCCGGGTCCTTGAGCAGGGTCGCGGCGATGGCGAGACGCTGTCTCATGCCGAGCGAGTACGTCCGGAACCGGTCCTTGGCGCGGTCGGCCAGCCCCACCTCCTCCAGCACCTGGCCGATCCGGCGCTGCGGCGCGCCCATTCCGCGGGCCAGTAGGGCCAGGTTCTTCCGCCCGGAGAACGAGGGGAAGAACTTGGGCTGCTCGACGATGGCGCCGATCCGGCTGATCACGTGCGGAAGGTGCAGCGGCACCTCGTAGTCGAAGATCTGGATGTAGCCGGTGTCGGCGCTGATCAGGCCGAGCAGCATCCGGATCGTCGTGGTCTTGCCGGAGCCGTTGGGGCCGAGAAAGCCATGCACGCCGCCGAGGGGCACGCGAAGGTCGAGCCCGTCGACCGCGGCCCGGCGGCCCTTTCGAGTGCGATAGACCTTGCGCAGGTTGTACGCCTCGACGGCGTACTCGGCGTACGCAGGCGGCCGGGCGGCTCGACGGGCCGCGATGGCGGTCATCGCAGGCTCAGCTGCTCCGGAACGGTCCCGATATCCGGTGACTGGTCGTAGGGACCGAACGCGAGCATCTCGTCCAGGTGCGGGACCAGTCGGAACATCACCTCGGCGACGGCAACCGGAGCACCCAGCTCGGCGGCAAGTGAGGTGACGCCGACGCCGGTCAGGCCACACGGGATGATCGCGTCGTACGCCCGCAGGTCCGGCGCGACGTTCAGCGCGAAGCCGTGCATCGTCGTCTGGGTCGACACCCGGACGCCGATGGCCGCGATCTTGCGCTCCGGACGCTCGCCGTCGGCGGCGAGCCAGACTCCGGACCGGCCTCGAACCCGCCCGGTGGCCAATCCGAACTCGGAGCAGAGCGCGATCAGCGCCTCCTCGATCCGGCGTACGTAGTCGACGACGCCGATCGGCTCGGGCAGCCGGACGATCGGGTAGCCGACGAGCTGGCCGGGGCCGTGCCAGGTGATCTTCCCGCCGCGGTCGACCTCGATCACCGGGGTACCGTCGGCGGGGCGTTCGTGGGGTTCGGTGCGCTTGCCTGCGGTATAGACCGAGGCGTGCTCCAGCATGAGCACCGTGTCCGGCCGGACGCCGGTGGAGACGTCGGCGTGGATCTGTCGCTGGTACTCCCAGGCGCGGGTGTACTCGATGGGGCCGCGGCCGAGCAGGTCCACCACGTCCAGTCCCATGGTCGAGGAGTCTACGTGGCCTGCTCGGACGGCGGGATGATCAGCAACGGGCCTCTAACCCCGGTGCAGACCCGAGTCGACCGTGCTGGTCACGTCAGGAGCGGTGAAGCGGAAGCCTTGGTCCAGCAGCCGCTGGGGCACCACGTACATGTCCCCGAGCATCTGTCCGGAGAGCTCGCCGAGCGCGGTCCTGAGCAGGAACGCGGGGACCTTCAGCAGCCGCGGTCGGTGAAGCGCTCGGGCGAGGGCGTCACTGAACTCGGCATTGGTGGTGGGTGTGGGAATGGTGAGGTTGTACGGGCCGCTCGCCCCGGGTCGGTCGGCCAGCCAGAGCACGGCACGCACGTAGTCCTCCAGGCTGATCACGCACATCCGCTGATCCCCGTCGCCCAGGGATGCTCCGAGACCTGCCGACCAGGCCAGGGACGCCAGGAGAAGTGTGCTGCCGCTGCGATCCATCACCGGAGCGGAGCGCAGGATCACCACGCGTACGCCGGCATCGGCGGCCAGCCTGGTCGCGGCCTCCCACCGCACACAGACCTGGGCGGCGAAGTCCGGGGCAGCGGGGGAGTCCTCCGTGCGCGGATCCTGATGCACGAACCCGCCGTAGTAGCCGACCGAACTCTGGGTCACGAACACCGGTTGGTGACCCTGCTGAACCGCTCGGCGCGCCAGGACGGTCGCGAGGGTCGTGGTGCTGTCGACGCGGGAGGCGAGAATCTGCTCCCGCCGACCGGTGGTCCACGGCCAGGTGAAGAGGTTCACCCCAGCCAGGTTCACCACGACGTCAACGCCCTCCAACGCGTTGCCGTCGATTCGGCCTGATGCCGGGTCCCAGCGGAACTCCGTCGCCGTCGCGGGCTCGCGCCGAACCAGGCGTACGACCTGATGACCCTCGGCAGCGAGGCGGGTCCGCAGCGCCGAGCCGAGAAAGCCCGACCCTCCGGCGAGGAGCCAACGTGTCACCCTGCGGGATGCGGCTACAGTCCGAACTCCGAGCCGAAGTCGCCCTCCTCCAGCCGCGCCTTGAGCGTGCTGAGGAATCGGGCGGCGTCGGCGCCGTCCACCAGGCGGTGGTCGTAGGACATGGAGAGGTACATCATGTCCCGGATCGCGATGACCTGACCGACGTTCGGGTCGTTGATGACGACGGGCCGCTTGACCAAGGCGCCGGTGCCGAGGATGGCGACCTGCGGCTGATTGATGATCGGGGTGTCCATCAGTGTGCCGGCCGAGCCGTAGTTGGTGATCGTGAAGGTGCCGCCGCTGAGCTCGTCCGGCGTGACCTTGTTCTGCCGGGTGCGCGCGGCGAGATCGGCGATCTTCTTGGCCAGACCGGCGATGTTCAGGTCTCCGGCGTCCTTGATCACCGGGACCAGCAGGCCCTTCTCGGTGTCCACCGCAATGCCCACATGCTCGGCATTCGGGTAGGTGATCTCGCCCGCCTCGGTGTCGATGGTTGCGTTGACCTTGGGATAGACCTTGAGCGCCTCCACGGCGGCCTTGGTGATGAACGGCAGGTAGGACAGGCTCGCGCCCTCGCGCCGCTTGAAGTCTTCCTTGAACTGAGCGCGGATACGTGAGATCGCGGTCAGATCGACCTCAACGGTCGCGGTCAGCTGCGCGGAGACCTGGAGCGACTCGACCATCCGCTTGGCGATGGTCTTGCGCAGCCTGGACATCTTCTCCGTGGTGCCACGCAGGGTGCTGGCGTCAACGGCGGCGGCCGCCGGCTTGGCCGCGGCGGCCGGCGGCGCCGCCGCGGGTGCCGGAGCTTCGGCGGCCTTCCTGGCGGCTTCCTTGGCTGCTTCGGCCGCGGCGAGGACGTCCTGCTTGCGGACCCGACCGCCCACTCCGGTGCCGGTCAGCGAGGCCAGGTCGACATTGTGCTCGCGGGCCAGCTTCCGGACCAGCGGCGTGACGTACCCGGCCGCCTCTCCATCGCCGCTCGCGGTTGCTGCGGCCGGGGCGGGTTCTGGCTCCGGGGCGGCCGCCTGCGGTTCCGGCGCCGGCTCTGGCTCAGGGGCCGGGGGCTGCTCAGGCTCTGGCGCCGGTTCCGCCTCGGGCTCTGGCTCGGGTTGGGCCTCGGGCTGAGCTTGCGGCTGTGCCTGCGCGCCTCCACCGGCCTCGCCGATCACGGCCAGGACGGCACCGATCTCGACCGTCTCGTCCTCTTGAACACGAATTTCCAGCAACGTGCCGGCGGTCGGAGACGGGATCTCGGTGTCGACCTTGTCGGTGGAGACCTCCAGCAGCGGCTCGTCCGCCTCGACCTGGTCGCCGACCTGCTTCAACCAGCGGCTCACAGTGCCCTCGGTGACGCTCTCACCCAGTGCGGGCAGGGTGATCTCGGTCCCGCCGGCGGCTCCGCCGTCGGATCCACCGCCACCGGATTCACCGTCACCGGATTCGCCGTCACTCGACGCGGCCGGCGCCGCCTCCGGCTCGGCATCCGCCATCTTCTCGGCGTCCACCGCCGAGGTGGGATCGGGCTCTGGCTCGACCGGGGCAGGCTCAGACTGCTCAGGCTCGCTCTGCGTGGATTCGTCCCCGCCGGCGCCATCACCCGTACCGCCTTCGGCCTCGCTCGCGTCGCCGATGACCGCCAGTACGGCACCGATCTCGACGGTCTCGTCCTCCTGCGCCCGGATCTCGAGCAGGACTCCAGCGGCGGGGGAGGGGATCTCCGTGTCGACCTTGTCGGTGGAGACTTCGAGCAGCGGCTCATCGGCCTCGACCGTGTCGCCCACCTGCTTCAGCCACCGGCTGACCGTTCCTTCGGTGACGCTTTCGCCGAGAGCGGGGAGAGTTACAGAAGTCGACATGGCTGGCTGGACTCCTCCGTTGGGGTTGGGCTCAGCCTAACCAGTTAATGGCAAGGGGGGACGACCCCCCTTGAACCCCCCGCGCCGCGCCGAAAATACACGGGCGCGCGGCCGAGCGAGGGGGGGCGACCCCCTCAGCCATGCATGTGCAGGGGCTTGCCGGCCAGCGCGAGGTGCGCCTCGCCGAGCGCCTCGCTCTGCGTGGGATGTGGGTGCAGCAGATCGGCGACATCGGAAGGGAAGGCGTCCCACGCCGTGATCAGCTCAGCCTCGGCGATCAGCTCACCGACCCGGGCGCCGATCATGTGCACGCCGACCACCGGCCCATCCGGCCGGCGCACGAGCTTGACGAAGCCCGAGGTCTTCAGGATCTGGGACTTGCCGTTGCCGGCGAGGTCGTAGCTGAGCGTCTCGGCCGCTCCGAACCGATCCGTGGCCTCTTCCTCGGTGAGTCCCACTGAGGCGACCTGGGGATCACAGTAAGTGACTCGGGGGATCTCGATGTCGGAGATCGGCACCGGCCGGACCGGATGCCGGCCCAGCGCGTACCCGATCTCCTCGGCGACGAAGATGCCGTGGGCGAACCCGCGGTGGGCCAGCTGCAGTCCGGCGACCAGGTCGCCCACCGCGTACACCCCGGGGAGGCTGGTTTCCAGCCGCTCGGTCACCGAGACGAATCCGTGCTCCAGCGCGACGCCGGCCTCCGCGTAGCCCAGCCCGTCCGTCCGCGGTCCGCGGCCGACGGCGACCAGGAGCAGGTCGGCTTCGACGGTGCGCCCCTCGGGCAGCACGACCCGGACGCCTCCGGCCGTCCTGGCCGCCTCCTGCAGCGGAGCGCTGGTGAGTACGGTGATCTTCCGCTTGCGGAAGGCGCGCTCCAGGGCCGCGGAGACGGCGGGCTCCTCAGTGGGCAGTAACCGCGGGAGGGCCTCGACCACGGTCACCTCCACACCGAACGAGCGCCAGGCGGAGGCGAACTCACAGCCGATGACGCCGCCGCCCAGTACGACGACCGAGGTCGGCAGCTGCTCCAGCCGCAGGGCGTGATCGCTGGTGAGGATGCGTTCGCCGTCGACCTCCAGCCCAGGGAGGCTTCGGGCGTACGAGCCGGAGGCCAGCACGAGATGGTCGGCCCGCAGGACCTGGTCACCGACCCGAACGGCCGGTCGACCGTCGATCAGACTCATCCGACCCTCGCCCGTCACCACGGTGATGCCACGGCGGCTGATCAGCCCGGAAAGACCCTTGTAGAGACGGCCGACCACGCCGTCGGCGTAGCCGCGAACCCCGGCCAGGTCGATCTTGTCGACGGTCGCGTGGACGCCGAACTGCGCGCCCTCGCGAGCCGCGTCGGCAACCTCGGCGGCGTGCAGGATCGCCTTGGTCGGGATACAGCCCCGGTGCAGACAGGTGCCGCCGAGCTTGTCCTTCTCGATCAGACCGACGGAGAGTCCGAGCTGGGCCGCGCGTAGGGCACAGGCGTAACCGCCGCTGCCGGCGCCGAGCACCAGCAGATCGAACCGATCCGCCATACGGCCATCTTGTCAGCCGTTTTCAGTGCGGAGCGACCATACTTGGCCCATGGGGTGGTTTCGGCGGACGGCGACCAAGGTTCGCAAGAGCGGCCGGTACGCGTCGCAGAGCCGCTCCGTCGACGACGCGGTGACCACTCACCTCACGCAGTTCGCGACCAGCCGGCGGGGCGTCGAGGCCTTTGTCGAGCCGAAGACCGCGGTCACCGACACGACGCTGCTGCTGGTCGCCTTCGACGGCGAGTGGACCCGCCGAGTGGTGCCCTCCCCGGAGTGGGCGCACGCCTTCGCCGAGCATCTCAAGATCCCGGGATACGACGCCGCGGTGGTGGGCTATCCGCAGCGGATGCGGGACTACAACACCCGGAACAAGAAGCATCCTGACCTGCGCTGAGAACAAAATGATGCCGTGCTGGCAGTGCCCCGGCATCAGGCCATCCATCCCACCGACCTGATGCCTCCGCCAGCACGGCGAGGTGTAAGACGCCACCCCCCAAGGGGTGCTCAGGACCCGTCAGGTAGCCCTGTCCATCGACGTATCACACACCCGGAGTTCGGAGTCCTCGCGCAGTCGGATGGGTGGATTGAGGAAAGTTTTCTGGTCAGTTCTTAGACCGAAGCTGCGCCGCCCGGCTCGACAGGGCCTGCGTCAGGACGCGAGCGAGCGGGCGAGGGCGACCAGCGTCCGCACGCCGACGCCGGTGCCGCCCGGGCCGACATACCCGTAGGCCTTGCCGGTGTGGAACGAAGGCCCG
Source organism: uncultured Actinomycetota bacterium (assembly GCA_963711015.1). Classification (GTDB taxonomy): domain Bacteria; phylum Actinomycetota; class Actinomycetes; order Propionibacteriales; family Propionibacteriaceae; genus Microlunatus. The sequence goes on along the minus strand of CAVQCQ010000005.1, from coordinate 191,744 downwards.
GCGATGTCGAGGTGGGCCCACGGCACGCCTTCCGGCACGAACTCGCGAAGAAATGCCGCAGCCACCAGGGCGCCGCCCCAGCGGTCGCCGGACACTGACCGGAGATCGGCGACCTTGGACTCGAGCTTCGGTCGGATCTCTTTGGGGATCGGCAGCTGCCAGAGCTGCTCGCCCGCCGCCTCGGCCGCATCCAGCACCTGGTCGGCCAACTCCTCGTCGTTGCTCATCAGCCCGGTCGTCCGCTCGCCGAGGGCCACCACGCACGCGCCGGTCAAGGTGGCGACGTCGATCACCAGGTCCGGGTCGTCCTCGGCGGATCGGGCCAACGCATCGGCCATCACGAGCCGGCCCTCCGCGTCGGAGTTGCCGTTCTCGACGGTCTTGCCGCCATACATGGTGAGGACGTCGGACGGCCGGTACGCGGTGGCCGACGGCAGGTTCTCCGCCAGCGTGCCATAGGTGGTGACGTTGATCTTCAGCCCCAGCCGGGCCACGGCCTCTGTCGCCGCGAACACCGTCGCCGCCCCGGCCATATCGCACTTCATCGTGTACATGCCTTCGGCGGGCTTGAGGTTCAGACCACCGCTGTCGAAGGTGATGCCCTTGCCGACCAGTACCACGTGCGTCTTCGCCCCTCGAGGCCGGTACGCGAGCCGAACCAGTCGTGGCGGCCGGGACGAACCGCCGCCGACGGCCATCAGGCCGCCGTAACCGTCGCGCGTCAGCGCTTTGTCGTCGAGAACGTCCACGGTGATCCGGGTGTCGGCGACCTGTCGGCGGACCTGATCGGCGAAGGTCTCCGGATAGAGCAGGTTGGCCGGGATGTTCACCCACTCGCGTGCCGATACCACCGCCCGAGCCACCAGCTCGGCCGCTGTCGTGATGTCGGTCGAACTGGCCCGCGGCGGATGCACGATCGTGAGCGAGCGGATCTTGGCGTCCGGTTCCGGCTCCGCGCTGATCGGGGAGTAGCGGTAGCTGCCCAGCAGGGCGCCCTCCGCCGCCGCCTGCGCCTCCTCCGGCTCGCCGGTCCCCAGCGACACCGCCACCGATAGCGGCTGGCCGTTCGCCAGGCCGGCGGCGTGGCGAACCCCGGCGCCGGCCGCTTGGCGCAGCTCCTCCGGGGTCGGGTCGTCGGAGCCCAATCCGACCACGACGATCCGTGGCGACCGACCGGCCGCGGGAAGCGTCCGCCGGTGGTCGGCCTTGACGCTCGCCCCCAGGCTGGTGGCGATCTCAGTGACCGATGCCCCGAAGCGGTTCGCGAACTCCCGAGCGACCGGGTCGGGCACCTCGCGTACGCCCGCCTCGGTGAAGCCGACCACGAGGACATCGACGGTTCGCGGCAGGCTGCGCGCGATGGCGAGGGACGGCAGCGGTGGTGGCGTTGACACGGTCAAGGGGTCCTTCCGAGTGTTCTGCGTGGGGCGTGAACAGGGTAGCCGCCACTTCGGCTGCGGTAAGTTCGCGGCGAGTGCGCGAAACCGTGCCGGAGGGAGTAGGGCCGATGGCCGAGGAGCTGATCACCTCACCTGTGCACGAGCGGCATGTCGATGCCGGAGCGAAGTTCGCCGCCTTCGGCGGCTGGTCGATGCCCCTGGAGTTCGCCGGGGCGGGGGTGCTCGCCGAGCATGCGGCCGTCCGCAACGCCGTCGGCATCTTCGACGTCAGTCATCTCGGCAAGGCGACGGTGACCGGGCCGGGTGCAGCGGAGTTCGTCAACCACTGCCTGACCAACGATCTCGGCAAGATCGGCCCGGGCCAGGCGCAGTACACCCTGATCTGCAACGACGACGGCGGTGTGGTCGATGACCTGATCGCCTACGTCCGGGCCGAGGACGACCTGCTGCTGATCCCCAACGCGGCCAACTGCGCCACGGTGGTGGACCTGCTCGCTGCGGCGGCGCCGCCGGAGGTCGAGGTCGTGAACCGGCATCGCGACTTTGCGATCATCGCGGTACAGGGCACTCACTCCGACGAGGTGCTCGACGCCGCCGGGCTGCCGGTGGGGCATGACTACATGTCGTTCGTCGATGTGGAGCGCGGTGGGTCCGCCGTGACGGTCTGCCGGACCGGCTACACCGGCGAGCGGGGCTACGAGCTCGTCGTGCCGGCCGACGAGGCGCTCGCCGTCTGGGACGCGGTCATCGCGGCCGGCGAGCCGTGGGGGCTGCAGCCGGCTGGGCTCGGCGCCCGGGACACCCTGCGCACCGAGATGGGCTATCCGCTGCACGGACAGGACTTGTCGCCGACCATCACCCCAGTGCAGGCCCGGCTGGGCTGGGCCGTCGGCTGGAAGAAGGAGTCGTTCTTCGGCGACCAGGCGCTGCGGGCGGAGAAGCAGGCCGGGCCGACCAGAACGCTGCGTGGCCTCCTGGCGACCGGTCGCGGGATCCCGCGGCCGGGCATGGTGGTGCGCGACCCGGAGGGCGAGGAGGTCGGCGCCGTCACTTCGGGCACGTTCTCACCCACGTTGAAGACGGGCATCGCTCTCGCGCTGATCAGCTCCGGACTGGCCGTCGACGACGGGGTGACCGTGGACGTCCGCACCCGGCGCGAGCCGTTCGTGATCACCAAGCCGCCCTTCGTCACGCCCGGCGTGCGGGAGCTGTGAGGCTGGCGTTGCGGCGTACGGTCGCCAACCTGGTACTGGTCGTCGTCGGATTCTTGATCATGGCGTATCCGCTGACCGTCGGCGCCTCGGCGCCGATCAGCTGTCGTGGCGTGATCATGCAGCCGGGCGACGTATGCCCGAAGGCGGACGGCTCGGCCGTGCAGAGCTACGAGCAGCGCGCTCAGGCCCGGCGCACCGCGGTCCCGGTGGTCCTGGTCATCGGCCTGCTGGTGGCGGGCTTCGGCGGCACGCTGTTGATCATGGACCGCCGGGCGGCTCAGCGGTCGAAAACCGCCGTGTCCTGATCGGCGAGCGCACACGCGACCCTGCGCAGCTGCATGGGATCCAAGTCCTCCGGCAGCTCGTCGCTGGCGAACCAGCCCACCTCGGTCGACTCCTCATCGGCGACCACGGCCTCGCCGGAGACGTAGCTGCAGCGGAAGCACATCGCGATGAACTGCACGCGGTCCCCGTTGGCGTACGCGGTCTCGGGCTCGGCGACGAGCAGGGCCAGCCGGTCGGCCCGCGCCACCACGCCGGTCTCCTCGGCCACCTCGCGGACGATGGCCGCAGCCGGCTGCTCGCCTGGCTCGACGATGCCCGCCGGCAGGCTCCACCGCCCGTTGTCGGTGCGCTTGGTCAGCAGCAGGTGCCGGCGACCGGGCTCCAGGTCTTCGCGGACGAGTACCGCCGACACGCCCGGCAGCAGCAGCGGCGCGGTGCCGATCAGCTCACGGAGGTCAAGGATGTACTGCGGGGTCGCCACCGGCTGAGGTTATAGCTCAGCGCCGGGCCAGGCCCGTCTCGTAGGCGAAGAGGACCAGACCGACCCTGTCTCGGATGGCGAGCTTGGCGAGCAGCCGGCGGGTGAAGAACAGCTGGAGCAGTGCGACGCCGGTCATCGCGGCCAGCGGTCAGCGTACGGCGGCGGAGTCCGCCGGACATCGGTCTGCGGTCGTGACCTTGCGGCGCGCAGATCAGCCGCTGGGCTCGAGACTCATCGGTCCGTAGACCAGCCGGTCCGCCTCGTACAGGCTGACCGCGCGGACGCCGGCCGCGACCAGGTTGGGATAGAACTCGCCGAGCCACGTCTCTGCCTCCCCCTGGCTGGGGAAGACGCGTCGGAGGGCCGTGGGATCGGCAGGCTCGCGATCGGGGACCCAGCGCCAGCTCATGGGAGTACTCAGAACTTCTCGCCGCGCTTGAGGCGCGGCGGTGGCATCCGGAAGCGCCGGATCTGGGTGGCGCGGGTTATCCCGTAGAGCATCAGCCCTTTGGTCGAGGAGTTCGGCAGCCGCTCGGCGAGCACGCGCTTGAACCCGCGCCACATCAGCGCGCCGTCGAGGAAGACGCCGAGGATGAACGCGTACATCACCAGCGTGATGAAGATCGTCACTTCGGGCCAGTACGACCCGAGGATGGTCACCGCCAACAGCACGACGACGCTGGGCAGCAAGAACTCCCCGAGGTTGAACCGGGAGTCGACGTAGTCGCGCATCAACGCCTTCTCGGGGGCCTTCTCCCGCGCGCTCAGGGCCCGCATCCGGTCGGCGCGGGCCTGCCGGGTGTTCTCGGCGCGCGCTTGTTTCGGTGTGAGGTTCCTGGTCACCCGTTGCCGACGGGCCGCCTCGGCTTCCTTGCGGCTCGGCGTCGGCCGATCCTTCTTGGCTCCCGGGCCGGCCGGCGCCGGTGGCGCCGCCTCGGGCTCGGGCTCGGTGGTCCCGGCGTGCCGGCGGAAGAGAGCCATGAGGGAAAAATAGTCGATGATCCCGATCAATCCGGTTTTCGGGCAGGGATACGGTGGGAACCTGCGAGCGGTGTGCGTACGCCGCCGAGACCCGGAAGGACCAGCGCAGCCGATGAGCGGCATCTTTCAACGCATCTCGATGATCTTCCGCGCCAAGACCGACAAGGCCTTGGACAAGATGGAGGATCCTCGCCAGACCCTCGACTACTCCTACCAGCGGCAGCTCGAACTGCTGCAGAAGGTCCGCCGCGGCGTTGCCGATGTCGCCACCAGCCGGAAGCGGGTCGAGCTGCAGGCCACCCAGCTGAACACGCAGGCCGACAAGCTCACCCAGCAGGCGCAGAAGGCCCTCGAGGTCGGTCGCGAGGACCTGGCGCGCGAGGCGCTGACCCGCCGCTCCGGTCTGCAGCAGCAGATCGTCGACCTGCAGACCCAGCATGCTCAGCTGCAGCGCGAGGAGGAGAAGCTGACCCGGGCCAGCCAGCGGCTGCAGGCCAAGGTCGACGCCTTCCGCACCCGCAAGGAGACGATCAAGGCCACCTACTCCGCCGCCGAGGCGCAGACCCGGATCAACGAGGCCTTCTCCGGGATCAGCGAGGAGATGGGCGACGTCGGTATGGCGATCCAGCGCGCCGAGGACAAGACCGCACAGATGCAGGCGCGTGCCGGTGCCATCGACGAGCTGCTGGCCAGCGGGGCGCTGGACGACCCGACCGGGATGGCCAAGGACGACATCACCATGGAGCTCGAGGCGCTCGCCTCGACATCGGAGGTGGAGAACGAGCTCGCCCGGATGAAGGCCTCGCTCACGGCCGGACCGGCCGCGGCGACCCCGGCGCTCGAGGGTCAGCAGCAGCCGGGTCAGCAGCAACCGGCTCCGGGTGCGCCGCAGATCGAGTACCAGGCTCCGCCGGCGCCGCCGGCCGACGCCCCGCCGGCCGGCGGATACCAGGCGCCGCAGACCCAGCCGAGCCAAGGTGACTTGCGATGATCGTCCGCATCCTCAATGAAGGGCAGTGGAACCTGCCCAATGAGACGGTGGCGGACCTGAACTCGCTCGACGACGCCGTGGAGCAGGCGGTCACCAGTGGTGACCAGGACCAGCTGGCTCAAGCCCTGCACGCGCTGCTCGAGCACGTGCGGACAGCCGGGAGCCCGGTGCCGGACGACGAGCTCGAGGACTCCGACCTGATCCTCCCGGCGGCCGACTCGACGCTGGAGGAGGTCCAGGAGCTGCTCAGCGGGTCCGACGAGGGCCTCGTCCCGAACGCCTGATCACAGGTCGGCGCGCAGGATCACCCCGGTCCGGCTGCCCGGCGTCATCACGTCGGGCCAGGCGGCCGCGGTGGCGAGCAGGATGGTCCGGTCCGGGCCGCCCAGGGCGCAGGAGAAGCAGCCGAGGTCTGCGTTGATCGTCGCCAGCACCTCACCGCCCTCGGCTACGCGTACACAACGCTGACCCGGCACCTCGGCGAACCACACGGTGCCGTCGGCGTCGAGGCAGATCCCGTCCGGCGCCGCGCCGGCCAGGTCGGCCCAGACCCTGCGGTTGTCCAGACCGCCGTCCGCGGCGATGTCGTACGCGGTCAGCACCCCGCCGTAGGACTCGGCAACGATCAGCGTGCTGCCGTCGGCGGTCACCACCATTCCGTTGGGGAAGGCGATGTCGTCGGCGACCTGCTGCACCGAGCCGTCCGGTCGGACCAGGACCACGATCCCCGGTGCGAACTCGCCTCCGAAATCGAAGTTGATGTTGTTCACGTAGACGTGGCCACGGGGGTCGACGGCGATGTCGTTCCACGCGAACTCAGACAGACCAGCCAGATCCGCGTATGCGGTGAGCGAGCCATCGGTGCCCTGCACTTTCAGCCCGTCCTGGGTGATCACCACCATCCGCCCATCGGGCAGCCAGTCGAGGCAGAACGGCATGCCGTCCGACTCGATCGTGGTCAGCGTCTCGCGGGTGCCGTCGAGATCGACCGCGACGATCTCGCCCGCACCCCAGTCGGCGATGACCAGCCGATTCTCGTGCCATCGTGCGGACTCGCCCATGCCCAGACCGCTGAGCACGGGTTGGAACTCGGCCACGGCGCCTCCTTCGCTCGTTGTCAGTACTGACTCGGCGAACCGGAGGATCTCATCGGCCCCTGGCGGAAGCTAGTCCTTCGCCGTCTCGCCAGGCAGGTCCAGCATCCGCTGCAGGGCCACCTTGGCGTAGTACTCGGTCTGCGGATCGACGACGACCTGGTTGACCACCCGACCCTGGGCCAAGTTCTCCAGCGCCCAGACCAGGTGGGGGAGGTCGATCCGGTTCATCGTGGCGCAGTAACAGACGTGCTGCTCCAAGAAGGCGATCTCCTGGTCCGGATACATCGCCGCCAGTCGTTTCACCAGGTTGAGCTCGGTGCCGATCGCCCACTTCGTCCCCGGTGGGGCCTTCGCCACCGTTTTGAGGATGAACTCCGTCGACCCGATCAGGTCGGCCTTGAGCGCCACCTCGTGCTGCACCTCTGGATGGACCAGGACCTGCACGCCAGGCATCCGGGCGCGGGCTGCGTCCACCGCCTCCGGCGTGAACCGACCGTGCACCGAGCAGTGCCCCTTCCACAAGATCATCTTTGCGGCGCGGAGCTCGTCGGCGGTCAGGCCGCCATCGCGTTGATGTGGGTCGTAGAGCACGCAGTCGTCGAGACTCATCCCCATCTGTAGCACCGCGGTGTTGCGGCCGAGATGCTGGTCGGGCAGGAAGATCACCTTGGTGCCCAGCGCGTACGCCCAGTTCAGCACGGCCCTGGCGTTCGACGAGGTGCAGACGACACCGCCGTGACGGCCGCAGAAGGCCTTGATGTCGGCCGAGGAGTTCATGTAGGTGACCGGAATCGTCGTCTCGGCCACGCCGGCGTCGGCGAGGACGTCCCACGCGTCCTCGACCTGGGACAGCCGGGCCATGTCAGCCATCGAGCAGCCGGCGGCCAGGTCGGGCAAGATCACCTTCTGCTCCGGCGCGGTCAGGATGTCGGCCGACTCGGCCATGAAGTGCACGCCGCAGAACACGATGTATTCCGCCTCCGGACGGGCGGCCGCCTCCCGGGCCAGCTTGAAGGAGTCGCCGGTGACGTCGGCGAACTGGATCACCTCGTCGCGCTGGTAGTGGTGGCCGAGCACGAACAGTCGCGGCCCCAGTGCCGCCTTGGCCCGCCGGGCCCGTTCGACCAGGGCTGGGTCCGAGGCCGCCGGCAGGTCGCCCGGGCACTCCACGCCGCGCTCGGACCGAGGATCAGACTCCCGGCCGAGGATATGCAGCGACAGCGGCGCTCGCGGCGCGGTCGGCGTGCTGGTCATCGCCCCAATCTACTCAGCGGCAGAGTTCGACCTCGATCTTCCGGGGGTGGAAGAGGTCGATGACGATTGGTTGGCCGTTGTGTCGTGGTGCGGCGGCGTCCCAGATGGCGTGGGCGGTGGGTGATCGGCCGAGGGGGTGGGTGCCGGTGTTGGTGACGAGCCAGATCCAGCCGTGTCGGCTGCGCCACAGGTAGATGCCGGGTGCGGGTTGTCGGACGTGGAGGTGGCCGAAGGTTTTGTGGCGGTGTTCGCGGCGGGTGAGTGGGCCGAGGTTGCCGAGGTGGGTTTGGCCGGGTGGGCCGCCGCGGCTGGGGGCCAGGTAGGGCCGGGTGTGGTCCAGATCGAGGGTCCGGTCGAGGGTGCGGCTCAGGGTTTGTGACCAGGGGTAGACCGAGGCGGGGTGCCGCAGCCGGACGGCTTGGCGCATGGATCGCGGGATTTCGTAGGTGTCGGCGGCGGGCTGGTCGGGGGTGAGCACGGGCCGGACGGTGATGGCGGTGTCGGTCGTGCCGAGCCAGGTCCGCAGGGTGGCCACGGTGAGGGGGCCGATCCCGTCGATGCGGCAGATCCCCGCGGGATCGGAGCCGGTCAGCGCGGCCTGGCTGAGATGCACATGCAGCTGGATCCGCGGCCCGCACCGGCAGGAACGCGTCGACAGGCCAAGCGGGGAACGAGGCTGCAGCGGCAATGAGGTGTGGCCGTCGTGTTCGGGATCCGGCTCCTCCTCGTTCCCCTCCTCCTCGTTTCCCTCCTCGTCGTTTCCCTCCTCTCGTTTCCGTCCTCGTCGTCGCTGTCGGCGGAAGGGTGTTGGTGGTCGGCCAGCAGTTCCAGGGCCTTGGCGGGGCGGGCGAGGATGCCGATGGCTTTGGAGCGGCGCACGTCGACGGGGTCGGTGTCGCCGTTGGTCGCCAGGATGTCGGCGATCCGGTTCACGGTGGCCAGAAAGGACAGGATGTCCAGGCTGGTGCCGCGGGCGATCAGGCTCATGATGTGGTGGTCGTTGGCGCGGCCGACGGCGACGAAGCGGCGGGCGGCGGCGGCCTGCTCTTCGGTGTGGGCGGTCTCGGGGTCGGCCTGTTTCAGGGTGGCGTCCAAGATCAGCTCGAACCGGGCCCAGCCCAGGGTGGCGATCACCGCGTGCACAGCCTCATCGACCTGGGCGGCTTGAGCCCGGGTCAGGGTGCGGGTGGCGGCGGCGACCCGGCGGGCCTTCCAGGCCGCGACCCGGCCGTCTTGCACGGTGGCCCACAGCTTCGGCAGCCGATGGATCAGATCCAACGCATCAGCGATCAGGTGTTTGGCGCCGGTGTAGGTGGTTTCCAGGATCAGACCGAGCTCACCGGGACAGAACCCGATCACCTTCGGGGTGCCGTCGCCGCCGATCTGGACCGGTTCTTCATCGGCCAGCCGGCGCCGGGTCCGTTCCTGCCCGTCCTCATCGGTGACGGTGGGCAGCCACTCTTCGGGATGCAGATCGGCCCAGCCGGCAGCGATCCGCAGCAGATCGGTCTCCGCGGCCCGGCGTACGCGCAGGTTGGCCTCCGCCGCGGCCAACACCCCAGCCGCATCCACCCCCGCCGCCTCGAACATGTCATCGAATCTAAACCACGACACTGACAAAGCCCTTCGACAGGCTCAGGGCACATCTAGGGTCGGTGCCGTGCGCGTGATGGTGGCCAGTGACACGGTGGGCTCGCTCAGCTCCGCCCGGGCGGGCACGGCGATCGGGTCAGGATGGTCCGGGGCCGACATCCGGGTGCTACCGATCGGTGAGGCGGGAGAGGGGTTCGTCACCGCGTACGCGGACCTGATCGGCGCCGATGTCGAGGCGGACAGCGAACGCCAATGCCTGGTGAGCGTCGCCGGCACGCCCGCCGACATGGTGGTCCAGGTCGCTGGAGAGGCAACATCAGCCGCACCGCTCCTGCTGACCGCTACCTCCCAACCGCTGGGCTCAGTGCTGGCTCGCATCCTTGCCGAGCGGCAGCCGAAGCGACTGCTCGTCGACCTGGCCGGCCTGTCCGTCCACGATGCCGGTGCGGGGCTGCTGGCCGGGCTCGGTGCGACCGGGGACCGGCCGCTGGACTCCGGGCCTGAGTCCCTAGCTGATCTGCGCGTTGTCGAGGTCGAAGCTGCCCGAACAGCACTGGCCGGAGTCGACCTGGTCGGTGTGGTGCCGACGGCTCAGATCGATCAGCACCTGCTCGGCCTTCGCGGGATCACCGCGCCGATCGGTCGGGCGGCTGGGCTGGACCAGGCCGACCTGCTCCGGATCGACGCCGCCTTGGAGCGTTTCGCTCGGCTCGCTGCGCCCGAGCAAGCGACGGCACCAGGCGCCGGGGCCTGCGGCGGGCTGGGATTCGCGGTGCTGGCCCTGGGTGGCCGGCTGGCCACCGGCCCGGAACTCGCCTTCGGCTCGCCAGCCGGCGTACGCGCGGCCGACGGGATCGACCTGGCCCTGACCGGTTGCTCGGTGTTCGACTTCGCCAGGCGTGGCGGGGGAGTGGTCTCGGCGGCAGCGGAGCGGGCGGCGGCCGCACTCAGCCCCTGTGTGCTGATTGCCGGCGAGGTGGTCGTCGGCGCGCGTGAGATGCGGACCATGGGAATCGAGGCCGCGTACGCGGTCCGGCAGACGCAGGTGGACGCTCCGACGGGTGAGGTCACCGAGTCCGAGCTGCGCGCCACGGCCGCCCGCGTCGCGCGGTCCTGGCGCTGGTGAGGGCGACCATGGAGCATCCCACCGGGGGCGGCGGCAGGAACGCGTCGCGCGGCAGGTTCAGGATCCGGCGCGGCTGCAGGTGGCGGGCGATGCGCCGCTCGCCGGACTCCAGTCTGGTCACCACGCTGCGTTGCAACACCAGATCCGCCCGGCGGAGGTGCCGAGCTGACGACAGCAGGGACAGGACCGTCGAGGTCAGCGCGAACGGCGGATTCGCCACCACCCGAAACGGCTGGCCGGGTGGGCTGAAGCTGCCAAGGTCACACTCGACGACGACGGCATTCCGGCCTTCGACGCGTTCGCGCAGCTGATCGGCCCGTCCTGCGTGCAGCTCGACGGCGATGACCCGTGCGCCCGCGTCGAGCAGCGGCAGCGTCAGCCCGCCGGTTCCGGCGCCGAGATCGACGACAAGATCACCCGGGCGGATGTTGGCGGCCGCGACCACCGCCTCTGCCCACTGCTTATCGAGTCGGTGCCACCCCCAACGGCGCCCGGACACGGCGCACCATCACGAACGTGATCACGTTCCGAACCTAGGCGAGCAAGCGGCTCTGTTGCCACCGAATTTCTCCAGGACGTGACGCAGTCCACGGCCCGGTGGTTGGGGCTCGTCGGTGGCGCCGCCTAGAATGACGTAGCCGGACAGCGCATGCCCGGCCCGAAGCCGTCTTTCAGGAGAGCAACGACATGAGCATCGCCGAGCCCACCGTCGATACGACCCCCGCTGTGGCCGATGGCATCGTCCTCACCGACGAGGCGGCCACCAAGGTCAAGGCCCTGCTCGATAGTGAGGGCCGAGATGACCTCGCCCTCCGTCTTGCCGTCCAGCCCGGTGGGTGCTCCGGCCTGCGCTATCAGCTGTTCTTCGACGAGCGCAGCCTCGAGGGCGACGTCGTCAAGGAGTTCGGCGGCGTCACCGTGGTGACCGACCGGATGAGCGCGCCGTACCTGATGGGCGCCACGATCGACTTCGTCGACACCATCGAGAAGCAGGGCTTCACGATCGACAACCCGAACGCCACCGGGTCCTGCGCCTGCGGCGATAGTTTTCACTGATCCTTTTGGGCTGACGGCTCGCGCCCGGTCGCGGGCTCCAGTCCTGCTCCTCCAGACAAGGCCCCGCGACGCACCTGCCTCGAATCGTGGTGGCTCTCCGAAAATCCATCAAGTTCGTGGCCGCGCATCCGGCACCAGGCGGTGAGGTCCGAGGCCGCGGCGGGGTCGTCGGCCAAGAGCTCGACCAGCTGACCGATCTCCACCTCGCCGATCTGCGCGTTGAGCTCGATGATCGGCCGGGGGCATTTCATCCCGAGGCAGTCCAGCGAGAGCGCGATCTCGGTCATCGGGCGGTCAGGCTTCTGCGGATCTCCGCGACCACCGGCGCCAGGGTGTCAAGGAACCGCTCGATCTCGTCCGCGGTCGTGTCCCGGGCCAGTCCGAGACGGACGTTGCCGTGCGTCAGCGCTCCCATGGCGGCCAGCACATGCGACGGGTGCTCCGAGGACGCGCTACACGCTGATCCGCTGGCCACGGCGAACCCGGCCCGGTCGAGCTCCCGGGTGAGTGTCTCGCCGTCGACGTAGAGGGCGGAGAAAGTCAGCAGGTGGGGTACGCGGTGGAGCGGGTCGCCGACCAGGTCCACCTCGGGGACCCGGTTCGGAATCTGGGTGCGGAGACGGTCCACCAGCGCCCGCTGCCGCTCCCCGACGGAGCGCCCCTCCCGCTGCCACCAGTCCAGAGCGACTGCGGCGGCGTAGATCGCCGGGACATCCGGGACGCCGGGCCAACGGCCGTCCTGGTAGTCGTCGGTCGGATACGGTGCCCGCCATCGGGTGCCCTTGTGGATCACCAGGATGCCGAGCGATGTTCCGCCGCCGAAGGCGCCCGCCCAGCCGGTGAGGATCGACCATCCGACGGTCTCGAGGTCGATCCGGCCCAGCGCGGTGGTCGCATCGAGCACCACGGGTACGCCGGCCCGCTGGGCCACCTCGATGGCGGCCGCGTACGGCTGAACCGTGCCGACCTCGTGGTTCGCCGCCTGCAGGCATGCGACGGCGACGCCCGGAGCAGCAACCGCTGCGGCCCACTCGTCGAGGTCGAGGTGGCCCAGGTGGTCGACCCCGACCACCGCGTGGTCGCCCTGGATCGCCGCCGCACTGAGTACCGAGGAATGGTCGATGGCGGTGGTCACCACCCGCGACCCGATCCGGCGCCGACCGAGGGCCAGACCCGCGATCGCCGCCTGCGTCGCCTGGGTGCCGGACGTGGGAAAGACAACTTCATCCGGCCGGGCTCCGACGGCCTCGGCGACGACCTCCCGAGAGCGGTCGAGCGCCTGCGCCGCGAGGCGTCCGCGCCGGTGCAGGCGCAGCGGATCTCCCCAGCCGGCGAGCTGGCCGACAGCCCATGCCTGCTGTGCCTCCGGCAGCATCGGTTCGCCCGATGAGGAGTCCAGGAAGATCTCCGAAACAACCTCGGCCACGCTGGAAAACATACGCGGATCGGCCGGTGCGAATCACGCCCCAACCACCAGTGATCGCATCCGTTTCCTACGTTAGGGTGAAGACAAAGAATGGGCTGGTTTGACGAAAGGCACGACGTGGGTGGCAGCGCCGAACGGTCTCCTGAAGACGTGAGCCCGACCCCGGTACGCCGCGCGGCGCGGCCGCTGCAGCGCCTCGCCGTGGTCGCCGCCGCCCTCTCGCTGGTCGGCCTGGCCGGATGCTCCGCCGAGTCGGTCGATCAGTGGAAGCGGCTCGGTCTGCCCGAGGCCGCGAGCGACCGTGCTCCGTTCATGCTCGACCTCTGGATCGGCACCTGGATCGCCGCGGGAGTCATCGGCGTCTTCATGTGGGGGGTGATCTTGTGGGCGGCGCTGCGGTACAAGACCAAGCACAACAAGACGCCGCCGCAGAATCGCTACAACCTGCCGATGGAGATCTTCTACACCATCGCGCCGTTCATCGTCATCGGCGTGCTGTTCTACTACACGGTGCTCGCGCAGAACGGCATGCTCAAGCGCGTTGCCGAGCCCGAGGTCCAGATCACCGTGGTCGGCCAGAAGTGGTCGTGGACGTTCAACTACAAAGAGGCTGACAACCCGGCCGTGGGATCCGACGTCTACGAGGCCGGCACGATCAACAAGACCCCGACGCTGTACCTCCCGGTCAACAAGTCAGTGCGGTTCACGCTCAACTCGCCGGACGTCATCCACTCGTTCTGGATCCCGGCGTTCTACCAGAAGCTGGACGTCGTGCCGGGTCGGAACAACTCGTTCGACGTCGTGCCGAACAAGGAGGGCACTTTCCGCGGCAAGTGCGCCGAGCTGTGCGGGACCTATCACTCGGCCATGCTGTTCAATGTCGCTGTGGTTAGCGAAGCCGAGTACCACGCCTATCTGAAGACGCTGGTGGCCAAGGGCCAGGTCGGCGAGGCCAAGGGCCCCGCTGACGCCAACGTCCCGGCCAAGACCTCCGTACCACGCGGGCCCCAGGAAGTAGAGGAGGCTCCCCGATGACCACCTTGCAGCGCACCGCCGTCGGGACTGACATCGCCACGCCGACCCGCCATCTCGGCACGATCGCCTGGAAGTGGATGGTCACCACCGACCACAAGGTGATCGGCAACCTCTACTTCATCACCTCGTTCATGTTCTTCCTCTTCGCCGGCATCCTGGCGATGGCCATTCGCGCCGAGCTGGCCTTCCCCGGCCTGGACTACCTTTCGTACGAGTCGTACAACCAGTTCTTCACCATGCACGGCGCGATCATGCTGCTGCTGTTCGCGACCCCGCTGTTCGCCGGCTTCGCGAACGCGATCATGCCGCTGCAGATCGGCTCGCCCGACGTGGCATTTCCGCGACTGAACATGCTGGCCTACTGGTTCTATCTGTTCGGCGGGCTGATCGTCGTCTCCGGCTTCCTCACTCCGGGCGGAGCCGCAAGCTTCGGCTGGTTCGCGTACACCCCGCTCAGCAACGGAATCAACTCCCCGGGCGCCGGCGGCGACCTCTGGATCATGGGTCTCTACATGGCCGGGGTCGGAACCCTCCTGGGCGCCGTCAACTTCATCACCACGATCGTCTGCATGCGAGCGCCCGGGATGACCATGTTCCGGATGCCGATCTTCACCTGGAACATTTTCGTCACCTCGATCCTGGTGCTGATGGTCTTCCCCATCCTGGCCGCGGCGCTGCTGGTACTGGAGTCGGACCGGGTGCTGGGCTCGCACGTCTTCGACCCGGCCAACGGCGGCCCGATCCTGTGGCAGCACCTGTTCTGGTTCTTCGGACACCCCGAGGTCTACATCATCGCGCTGCCGTTCTTCGGCATCATCACCGAGGTGCTGCCGGTGTTCAGCCGCAAGCCCATCTTCGGCTACATCGGGCTGGTGGGCGCCACGATGCTGATCGCTGCCCTGTCGATGGCCGTGTGGGCGCACCACATGTTCGTGACCGGCGCCATCAACTTGCCGTTCTTCTCCTTCATGACGTTCCTGATCGCTATACCCACCGGGGTTAAGTTCTTCAACTGGGTCGGCACCATGTGGGGCGGCAACATCGCCATGCGAACACCCATGCTCTGGGCCGTCGGCTTCTTGACCACGTTCCTCTTCGGTGGCCTGACCGGTGTCATCCTGGCCAGCCCGCCGCTGGACTTCCAACTGTCCGATTCCTACTTCGTGGTCGCGCACTTCCACTACGTGGTGTTCGGCACGGTCGTGTTCGCGATGTTCGCCGGCTTCTACTTCTGGTGGCCGAAGCTCACCGGCCGGATGCTCGACGAGACGCTCGGCAAGATCCACTTCTGGCTGTTGTTCATCGGATTCCACACCACGTTCCTGGTGCAGCACTGGCTGGGGGTCGAGGGCATGCCGCGGCGGTACGCCGACTATCTGCCGAATGAGGGCTTCACCGTGCTGAACCAGGTGTCGTCGGCCGGCGCGTTCCTGCTGGGCGCTTCGACCCTGGTGTTCATCTACAACGTCTGGAAGAGCCGTAAGGCGCCACTGGTCAATGTCGACGATCCGTGGGGCTGGGGACGCTCGCTGGAGTGGGCGACCTCCTGCCCACCGCCGCGGCACAACTTCACCGCGATCCCGCGAATCCGGTCAGAGTCGCCCGCCTTCGACCTTCACCATCCGGAGGTGGCGTTGTCGGAGTACGGCGCGATTGAGGGCGAAGAGTTCGACGAGACCACGGTCGACGCCGGTGAGGACACCGGCCGGGTGGAGGAGCTGGTCGAGCGGGTACGCGGTACCTCCGACGACCCGGTCGCGGCCCAGGAGGAAGTCAGTCCGAGCGTCTCGCCGGAACCCGAGGAGGGACAGAAGTGAAGGCCGAGGCCTGGATCTTCGGCTCCCTCGCCATCTTCTTCGTGATCGTCACCCCGGTGTACTGGCTGATGAGTGCTGACCCAACCGGTACCGCGGCGCTGATCCTGACCTTATTCCTGTCCCTGATGATCGCGGCCTACTTCGGAATCATCGCCCGACGCATCCCCCCGCGGCCGGAGGACCGGAAGGAGGGCGAGATCGCCGAAGGGGCGGGCGAGCTCGGGTTCTTCCCACCGCAGAGCAAGTGGCCGCTGTTCGTCAGCCTGACCTTCGTACTGGTGGTGCTGGGCCCGGTCTTCGGGTGGTGGCTGATGTTCCTCGGGTTCGCGTTCGGCGCGTACACCTTGACCGGGCTGATCTACGAGTTCTACCGCGGCGATCACGCGCACTAGACATCTAGGCCTGCTAGGACTGAGTAGCCTTGCTGACGCTCGCCGCCTTCGGGACATGACGCTCGCAGCTTTCGGCTGCCCAGATAATCTGTCGACATGTGCCGCAATATCCGACCACTGAACAACTTCGACCCGCCGGCCAGCCGCGACGAGGTGCACGACGCAGCTCTGCAGTATGTGCGCAAGATCGCCGGCACGACCAAGCCGTCGAAGGCCAATGAGGAGGCGTTCAACCGCGCAGTGCACGATGTCGCGCACGCCACCAGGCACTTGCTGGAGAGCTTGGTCTCGACCGCGCCACCCAAGAATCGCGAGGAGGAGGCGGCCAAGGCCCGCGCCCGCTCAGCGAAGCGGTTCGCAGCGGTCTGATGCCGATGGAGATCCTGCGTTACGCGGCCTTCACCATCGACGGCGCCGGCGGCAATCCCGCCGGCGTCGTGCTGGATGCGGCCGAGCTCGACGACGCCGAGATGCAACGGATCGCAGCCGAGCTCAACTACTCCGAGACGGCGTTCGTGTCTCCGCGTGCCGACGAGCCGAACGTCTTCGACGTGCGCTACTTCGCACCGCGGCAGGAGGTGCCGTTCTGCGGGCACGCCACCATCGCATCGGCGATTGCGCTCGCGGAACGCAAGCCGGCCGACGAGATGATCTTCCACACCCCGGCCGGGCTGGTCAGCATCAACACCGTGCAGACCAAGCACGGGTTGGTCGCCGAACTGACCAGCGTGTCGCCGCGGCTGGCCACCCCGCCCGACGGCTTGGTTCCCGCGGTCCTCGACGCCCTGCACTGGAACGCGGACGACCTCGACCTCGACTATCCGGTGCTGCTGGCCAACGCGGGCGCCGAGCACCTGATCATGGTCACCCGGACGCACGAGCGGCTGGCCACCCTGGACTACGACTTCGACGCCCTGGCCGCGATCATGCAGAACTACCAGGTGATCACCTGTGCGCTGATCTGGCCGAAGTCCCGGCGGCGCTACTACGCTCGCAATGCTTTCGCCGGCAGCGGCGTCGTCGAAGATCCGGCGACCGGCGCCGCCGCGGCGGCGTTCGGTGGCTACCTGCGCGAGCTGGGCATCATTGGCCGCACCGCGAATTTCACCATCCACCAAGGAATCGAGATGGGCCGGCCCAGCCTGATCGAGGTCAGTGTGATCGAGGGCGAACCGGGCGTACGCGTGCGCGGAACCGCCTCGCCCATTTCCTGAGGTCTGTCGCGAACCGGCGCCCTCGCTACCCGACGCTCGACGGCTTTCGTTACCAGCTCACCATGAAGTGTGGCGGGGGCGGCCTTCCTCGTAGCCTGAGGGTGACTGCACACCGACGACCGCGTACTCGTGGAACTCCTCGAGGTTCGCCGCTCCCGCGTAGGTACAGCTGCTGCGAACGCCGGCGACGATGGAGTCGATCAGATCTTCCACGCTGGGGCGCTCCGGATCCAGATACATCCTGCCCGTGGAGATGCCTTCTTCGAAGAGCCCGGCACGCGCCCGCTCGAACCCACTGGCGTCCTTGGTCCTCATTCTCACGGCGCGCGCCGACGCCATGCCGTAGGACTCCTTGTACACCTTGCCCTGGGCGTCGGTCATCAGGTTGCCGGTGCTCTCGTATGTCCCGGCGAACCACGAGCCGATCATCACGCTGCCGGCGCCGGCGGCCAGTGCGAGAGCGACGTCCCGCGGGTGCTTGACGCCGCCGTCAGCCCAGATGGACTTTCCGGCCGCCCGGGCGGCCTCCGCGCACTCCAGCACCGCGCTGAACTGTGGCCGGCCGACCCCGGTCATCATCCGGGTGGTGCACATGGCCCCTGGGCCGACACCTACCTTGACTACATCCGCACCCGCCCCGATCAGATCGTTCACCCCGTCAGCGGACACCACGTTGCCGGCGACCAGCGGTACCCGGGACCCACCGGTGTCGGCCTGCCGGTCCCGGACCTCGCGGACCGACTTCAGGGCCTGCACCATCCGGTCCTGGTGACCGTGCGCAGTGTCGACGACCAGGACATCGATGCCGGCGTCCAACAGGTTTTCGGCCCGCCCCGCGACGTCGCCGTTGATCCCGACCGCCGCGCCGATCATCAACCGGCCCTGCGCATCCAGTGCCGGCGTGTACAGCGTGGACCGCAACGCGTGCTTCAGCGTCATCACCCCGACCAGCCGCTCGCCGTCGAGCACCAGGGCGGCGGACAGGTGATGTCGGGTGAGCGAATCGAAGACATCTCCCGGAGGGGTGCCCACCTCGACCGTGAGGAGATCGGTCGACATCACCTCGTGGACTTGCGCGAATCGGTCGACCCCGGCCGCGTCGCTCTCGCTGAAGACGCCCAGCGGGTGGCCGTCCCGAACCACCACCGCAAGGCCGTGGGCGCGCTTGGGCATCAGGGACAACGTCTCGCCCACGGTGGTGTGCGGGTCGACCCGCACCGCCGTGTCGTAGAGCGGATGTGAGGCCTTGACCTTGCCGACCACCTCGGCCACGACGTCGGACGGGATGTCCTGCGGCAGAATCGCCACCCCGCCGCGCCGGGATACGGTCTCGGCCATCCGCCGGCCAGAGATGGCCGTCATGTTGGCCACTACGAGAGGCAGAGTGGTCCCGACGCCGTCGGTGCTGCGTAGGTCCACATCGAGGCGCGAGGTCAACGACGACCGGCACGGCACCAGAAAGACGTCGGAGTAGGTCAGATCGTAAGGGGGAGGGCTGAGGAATCTCACCCGGACATTCTCACATCCGGACGATCTGTGAACGAAGTCCGAGCCGCTGCGTAGGGTCGCCGCATGGGCTATGTGGCCACCGGAGCCGACTACGAGCGCGACACCGAGTACGTGACGACCCGGATCACCCGGGACGGCCGTGACGGCTATCCGGTGGAGCCGGGCCGGTACCGGCTGATCGCCGCCCGGGCCTGTCCCTGGGCGAGCCGGGCGATCATCGTCCGGCGGTTGCTCGGCCTCGAGTCGGTGATCTCGATGGGGCTGTGTGGGCCGACCCATGACGAGCGAAGCTGGACCTTCGATCTCGACCCGGACGGCGTCGACCCGGTGCTCGGGTACGAGCGGGTGCAGCAGGCCTACCTCGCCCGGTTTCCGAAGTACTCCAAAGCGATCACGGTGCCGGTATTGGTCGAGATCGCGACCGGCAAGCTCGTCACCAACGACTTCGCCCAGATCACCCTCGACCTCAGCACCGAGTGGACGGACCACCACCGGCCGGGGGCGCCGGATCTCTACCCGGAGCCCTACCGGGACGAGATCGACGAAGTGGCGGCGCTGGTCTACACCGACGTCAACAACGGCGTCTACCAGTGCGGCTTCGCCGGCACGCAGCAGGGCTACGAGCGCGCGTACGACAAGCTCTTCCGGCGGCTCG
Organism: uncultured Actinomycetota bacterium; assembly: GCA_963711015.1. Classification (GTDB taxonomy): domain Bacteria; phylum Actinomycetota; class Actinomycetes; order Propionibacteriales; family Propionibacteriaceae; genus Microlunatus. The sequence continues at coordinate 172,218 of CAVQCQ010000005.1, read as the reverse complement.
ACTGGCTGAGCGAGCGGCTGGCCCGCCGGCGATACCTGGTGGGGGAGACGATCACCGAGGCCGACATCCGGCTGTTCACCACTCTGGTCCGGTTCGACGCCGTGTATCACACCCACTTCAAGTGCAATCGGCACAAGATCACCGAGCTGCCGGTGCTCTGGGCGTACGCCCGAGACCTGTTCCAGACCCCGGGTTTCGGTGACACCGTCGACTTCGCGCAGATCAAGCGGCACTACTACGTCGTGCACACCGACCTCAACCCCACCCAGATCGTGCCTCTGGGGCCGGATCCGAGCGGCTGGCTGACCTCGCATCGCCGCGAGGAGCTGGGAGGTCGGCCGTTCGGAGACGGTACGCCGCCGGGGTCGATCCCGGTCGCGGAGCTCGTCCCGAGCGCGTAAACATTCCCGAAACAATGCCCGGCTAAGTTGGCCCTTCGAGGCTCAGGGCGCGAGGGAGGTACGCGGTGAACCTGGCACCATCGGAAGCCGAGAAGCTGCTGATGGCCGTGGCCGGCATGGTGGCTCGGGACCGGTTGGCCCGCGGGGTCAAGCTGAACTACCCGGAATCGGTGGCGTTGCTCAGCACCTGGGTCGTCGAACGCGCCCGCGAGGGTAGCCGAGTCGAAGACCTGATGGTCGCCGGCCGCGAGGTGCTCACCCGAGACGACGTCATGGAGGGCGTGGCCGAGATGCTCAGTGACGTCCAGGTCGAGGCGACCTTTCCCGACGGGCGCAAGCTCGTGACCCTGCACCAGCCCATCCAGTGACGACCGGTGGGCAGGCCTCGGGCCCGGGCGCGATCCGGGTGCGACCGGGTGAGCTGGAGATCAACGCCGATCGCGGTCCCGACGAGCGCGGCGAGCTGATCTTCGTCAATACCGCGGACCGGCCCATCCAGATCGGGTCCCACATCCACCTGCCCGACGTCAATCCCGGTTTGGAGTTCGACCGGGCCGCCGCCGAAGGATACCGGCTGGACATCCCGGCGGGTACCTGCCTGCGGTTCGAGCCCGGCGCGTCGCGGACGGCGGGCATCGTGGCGCTGAGAGGTCGCAAAGTCGTTCCCGGCATCCGGCTGCGCCCTGAGCCCTTCGACAAGCTCAGCAGAGTCCCTGTCGACGGGAACGGTTGATGGCCCGCATCGCCCGCGAGGCGTACGCGGCGATCTACGGGCCGACGGCCGGTGACCAGATCCGGCTGGGGGACACCGACCTCTGGATCGAGATCGAACAGGACCTCACCTTCGGCGGCGAGGAGTCGGTCTTCGGCGGCGGCAAGTCCATCCGCGAGTCGGGAAACCAGGCACTGACCGTCTCCGCCGACGGCGCGCTGGACACGGTGATCACCAATGCGGTGATCCTGGATCATTGGGGCATCGTCCGGGCCGACGTCGGGATCCGGAAAGGGCGGATCGCGGGAATCGGCCGCAGTGGCAACCCGGACATCGCCGACGGGGTGGACCCGCAGCTGGTCATCGGACCGGGTACCGACGTGATCTCTGGCGAGCGCAAGATCCTGACCGCCGGCGGCTTCGACTCGCACGTGCACTTCCTGTCGCCGTCCCAGATCCACGAGGCGCTGGCGGCCGGCCTGACGACCCTGGGCGGTGGGGGCACCGGGCCGTCCGAGGGGTCCAAGGCCACCACGGTGACGCCGGGTGCCTGGCACCTGAAGCAGGCGCACCGCGCGTTGGACGAGTTCCCGGTCAACGTGCTGTTGCTCGGCAAGGGCAACACCGTCTCGGCCGGCGCATTCGAGGAGCAGGCGCTGGCCGGGGCCGGCGGCTACAAGGTGCATGAGGACTGGGGATCGACGCCGGCGGCGGTCGACGCCGCCCTTCGGGGCGCCGAGGAATGGGGTCTGCAGGTGGCGCTGCACTCGGACTCGCTGAACGAGGCCGGTTTCGTGGCCAGCACCGTCGCTGCGATCGCGGGCCGGAGCATCTCCGCCTTTCACGTCGAAGGCGCCGGTGGCGGTCACGCGCCGGACATCCTCACCATCGCGGGGCTGCCGCACGTGCTGCCGGGGTCGACCAACCCGACCCTGCCGCACACGGTGAACACCGTCGCCGAGCACCTGGACATGTTGATGGTGTGCCACCACCTGAACCCCGCGGTGCCGGAGGACCTCGCCTTCGCCGAGTCCCGGATCCGGGCCACCACGATCGCGGCCGAAGATCATCTGCACGACCTCGGAGCGATCTCTCTCACCTCATCCGACGCCCAGGCGATGGGTCGGATCGGCGAGGTGATCACCCGGACCTGGCAGGTCGCTCACCTGATGAAGCAGATCCGCGGCGATCTCGGCGGGGGACTGCCGGCGGACAACTTCCGGGCCCGGCGCTACGTCGCGAAGTACACGATCAACCCGGCCATCAGTCACGGTGTCGATCACGAGATCGGTTCCGTCGAGGTCGGCAAGCTGGCGGATCTGGCGCTCTGGGATCCGCGCTTCTTCGGCGTCCGGCCGTCGCTTGTGATCAAGGGCGGCGGGATCGTGGTCGGGGCGCTGGGCGATCCCAACGCCTCGATCCCCACCCCGCAGCCGATCCTGATGCGGCCCGCGCTCTACTACGGCAGCGGGCCGTGCCGTTCGCAGTCCTACGTCGCCCCGGCCGCCCTGGACGCCGGGCTGGCCGCCGAGCTCGAGCTGCGCCGGGAGCTGGTCGCGGTCCGCCCGACCCGGGCCGTCGGCAAGGCTCAGATGATCAACAACGACGCGCTGCCCGACATCGTGATCGACCCGGAGAGCTTCAGGATCACCGTGGACGGCACCGAGATCATCCCCGCCCCCGCCACCGAGCTCCCCTTGACCCAGCTCTACCAGCTCTTCTGAGATGAGCGGGGCGTACGCGAGCCTGCTGCTGGCCGACGGGCGGTTGCCGACGGGGGCACACACGCAGTCGGCGGGTGTCGAGCCGGCCTTCGCCTACGGGATGCGACTGGACCAGGTGCCCGACTACATCGTGGTCAGGTTGCGGACGGTGACCGAGGTCGAGGCCGCGGCGGCCGTCGTCGCCCGGCACCGCTGGCTGACCGAACCGGAGGCGCGTACGCCGGCCATGCGCGAGGTGGATGCGGCGTGGCGGGTGCGCACGCTGTCCGACGCGCTGCGGGAGGCTTCGGACCTGCTCGGCCGCAGCTACCTCCGGATGTCCGCGGCGGTGTGGCCGATGGCCGAACTGGCTCAGGACCACGCTTCGTGGTGCCGGGCCGTCGTGCTGGGGGCCACGGCGGCGGCCGCTGGACTGTCCGCCGAGCAGCTGGCCCGCTTGGTAGGTTTCGATGACGTCCAGACGGTCATCGCCGCCGCTCTGAAGCTCGAGCCGTTCGATCCCGGCCAGGGCGTAGCGTGGGCGGCCGCGTGTGAGGTGGAGGTCGAGGCATTGGTGACCCGAGTGAGCCGGCTGACGGAGCCGGTGCAGATCCCGGCGCGCAGTGCGCCGCAGATCGAGGAGTGGGGTCAGCGGCACCGCAGTGCGGAGCGGCGGTTGTTTCGTGCCTAGCCGGGTCCTGATGACCGGCTTCGGGCTTCTCGTATCCGGGATGCTGGTCACCGGCTGCGGCGAGAGGGTGGCGAACCTGCCCGGATCGACTCCGGTCCCGAGTGCGACGGCCTCCGTTCCCACCGGTTCCAGCGTCCCGGCTACGTCGACCCTCCCGGCCACGCCGGTGCCCAGCGACAGCAATGCTGCGTCACCGAGCGCCGGATCGACCACCACAGCCGATCCGTCACCGAGCCCTTCCGACGCTGAGTCGGAGACCTACGGCATCGACCTCGCGGTCGTCGGGTCGAAGCTCGAGTTCACCCCGATGCGCTGGTACTTCGGCAAGGACGCTCTGGCGCGCTGCAAGAAGCTGGACATCGAACCGGATGGTGGCTGGTGTAACGACTTCTTCTTCGAGCAGGCGGGTGATCGGGTCTCCGCGGCGCTCGCCGAGGACGTGCGGATCAAGGTGCTCACCAAGGACGCCAAGCTCCGACGGGCTACCCGTGCCCAGCTGACCCGGGCGATCAGCGAGTCTCTCTGGCCGCATTTCACGATCAAGCTGGACAACGGCGAGGTGGTCGCGATCACGCAGGTCTACACGCCATGACCCGCGCACTGCGGTTGGGGGTCGCCGGACCAGTCGGAACCGGGAAGAGCTCGCTGATCGCGCTGATCTGCCGCGAGCTCGGCCCCGAGCTGAGCCTCGCCGTGGTCACCAACGACATCTACACCGACGAGGATGCGCGGTTCCTGCGCTCGGCCGGTGTGCTGGCCCCGGAGCGGATCCGGGCCGTGGAGACGGGTGCGTGCCCACACACGGCGATCCGCGACGACGTGACCCAGAACCTGATCGCGGTCGAGGACCTGGAGCGGGACTTCTCTCCGGTCGACGTGGTGCTGGTGGAGTCCGGGGGCGACAATCTCACCGCGACCTTCTCCCCGGCGCTGGTCGACGCCCAGTTCTTCGTGCTCGACGTCGCCGGTGGCGGCGATGTGGCCCGCAAAGGCGGACCCGGGATCGCGCGGGCGGACGTCCTGATCGTGAACAAGACCGACCTGGGCCCGCATGTCGGAGTCGACGTGCAGCAGATGGTGCGCGATGCGACCGAGGCCCGCAACGGACGTACGGTGATCGCCTTGTCCCGGAACGACAGTGCCTCGATCGATCGGTTGACCCGCTGGGTGCGGGAGATCCTCACCGACTTCCGCGCCGGGGTACATCTGCCCCAGGATCCCGGGCCGATGGCGCCGCATGCCCATGCGGACGGCACCGTCCATGCTCACTGAGTGACCACCCGGATCGTTGTCGAGGCGGGCGCGGACCGCCAGCGAATCCACCTGCAACCGGGTCTGCTGCGGGGGCAGGTCACCAGCAACAACGGTGACGGCTGCCAGATCGGGCTGGTGGCCACGACCGCGCTGTTGCTGGGCGGCGACACTGTCGAGCTCGTGGTCGAGATCGGTCCGGGAGCAGTCCTCGACCTGTTCGACGTCGCCGGCACCGTCGCCTACCACGGGCGCGGCCGCCCGGCGGCTTGGCATACCACGATCGCCGTGGCCGACCGCGGCCGGCTGCGCTATCGCGGCGAGCCGTTCGTGCTGGCGGATGGTGCCGATGTCACCCGGACGTTGGGGATCACGTTGACCGGCGACGCGCGGTGCGTGCTGCGAGAGACGTTGGTGCTCGGCCGAACGGGCGAGGCCGGCGGGCGGTTGCGGAGCCTGACCAAGGCCGACCGCGACGGGCGACCGATCTGGATCGAGGAGCACGACCTCGATCCGAACGGGATCCGGAATCTGCCCGGCCTCCTCGGACCCGCCCGGGTGATGGACTCCCTGGTCAGTCTCGGCCCACGACCCGATGCGGTTCCGCACGGCCCGGTGAGCTACCGGCTGCCTGACGGTGCCGGTACGGTGCAGCGGTTGCTGGTCGGTGACCTGGCGGAATCACCCCTGAACGCCTGGCCCGGCAGGCCGAGTCAGGGCGCTGAACTCGCGGTCTGAGACCCGGGCGAGCTCGGCGTGGGCGACGGGGCGGCCTCCGGCTCCGCTTCCGTCTCGGCCTCGGTCGGGGCAGCCGGATTCGGGGTCACGGTCGGCTCCGACTCTTGGGCCTCGGTGGTCGGTGCGGTCGGCGACGTCTCGACGGTCGGCGCGTCGGTTGGATCGGCTGACTCGGTCGACTCCGAGGCCGGGCTCGAACTCGGGCTGTCGTCGGGACTGGTCGGCCGGGTGTCGCTGCGGCTCACCTGGCTGACTGTCGTCCCGTCACCCCCGGAGAGAGCCTGGCCGCTGACCAGCTCGATCCCCGTGAGGGCCACCGCCGCCAGGCCGAAGGCGGCCAGCGCACCGACCAGCACGTTCTTCCAGGACAACCGACGCCGAGTCGTTCGCCCCATGGATTCGGGTTCGGCGGTGGGCTCAGTCTCCACTGCCACGGGATCCGGCGCGACCACCATGTCGCCGCGCTGCCAGATCCGGCGCACCCGACTGCCGGTCTGCTGCAGAGAGGCTGTGTAGAGGGCGCTGGCGACTGCGGTGGCGATGCTGGCCACGGCGGCGCCGACCACGGTGCCGACGACGCTCAGCTGAGCGCCGAGGACGGCCGCGGTCATCGCGGCCAGGGCGCCGCCGACGATCTTGGTGGGGGAGAGGTCTACGCGGGTCTTCTGGGTCTGCTCGGTGCTCATGTCCTCGGTGTCTGCTCGGGCGTGGTGACCACCTCCCGGCGGTCTCGTCCAGTCCGCAACAACGCCGATGCCGCCCAGATCATTTCCCAACGTGATCAACCACACACGAAGAAAGCGCCCCGCCCGGACTCCGGACGAGGCGCTCCCTGTGGGCTACCTACTTGGCGAGGTGGTCCTCCCAGTGATCCTCCGCACCGGTGGTCACCGCGTGATGGCCGTCGCCCTCCACCGCATGACCGTTGCCATGGCCATTGCCGTGACCATCGCCGTGACCATCGTGGTGGTGTGCTGCCTCTTCCAGCTCCGCCCGGGTCGGCTTGCGCAGCGTGTCGATGAAGTAGAACCGGGTGGCTCGCCGGCGGCGCTGCTCGGCCTTGACCTCCCGCTCGGACATTCCGTCGGTCTCGGTGAGCGGAGCGAGGGCCGGGATCTCCTTGTGCTGGGTCAGCGTGTACGCCTCGCCGACCATGATCGGCCGGTGCCGTTCGGCGTACTTGCCGGACGGATCGCGCTCGATGACTCCGGTCTCGGCGCCGTGCAGCAGCCGCTCCTGGTCCGAGCGCTGCAACCCGATGCAGATCCGCTTGGTGAGCAGGAACGCGATCACCGGGGCGACGAAGACGAGCACCCGCAAGACGTAGGTCACCGCGTTCAGAGACACGTCGAACGTGATGGCGATGAGGTCGTTACCGCCCGCCAGCCAGAGCATGGCGTACGCGGTCATCGCCGCGACCCCAAGACCCGTGCGGGTCGGGGCGTTCCGTGGCCGGTCCAGGACGTGGTGCTCGGACTTGTCGCCGGTGACCCAGGCCTCGATGAAGGGGTAGATCGCCATCCCGCCGAAGAGCAGCGCCATGGGCAGGGACAAAGGCAGGAACACGTTCCACGACCAGGTCGTCGACCCGATGTGCCACTCCCAGCCCGGTCCCGGCATCAGCCGGATAGCGCCCTCGGCGAACCCCATGTACCAGTCAGGCTGCGACCCTGCCGTGATCTGCGCCGGGTTGTACGGCCCGAACACCCACACCGGGTTGATCTGGAGCAGTCCACCCATCAGCGTGATCACGCCGAAGACGATGAAGAAGAAGCCGCCGGCTTTGGCCGCGTACACCGGGAACACCGGGTAGCCGACCACGTTCTCCTCGGTCCGTCCCGGACCGGGGAACTGGGTGTGCTTGTGGTAGACCACCAGCGCCAGGTGCGCGGCGATCAGCCCCAGCAGGAGCGCTGGCAGGAGCAGGATGTGCACCATGTAGAGCCGCGGGATGAACAGCTCCCCCGGGAACTCCCCGGCGAAGATGAAGAACTCCGCCCAGGTGCCGATCACCGGCGTCGACCGGATCGCACCGTCCAGGAAACGCGCGCCGGTGCCGGACAGCAGGTCGTCCGGCAGCGAGTAGCCCATGAACCCTTCGAAGATGCCCAACACCAGCATGGTCACGCCGATCAGCCAGTTGATCTCGCGGGGCTTGCGGAAGGCGCCCGTGAAGAAGATGCGCAGGCTGTGGGTGAGCATCGCGGCGACGAAGAGCATCGCGCCCCAGTGGTGCATCTGCCGGACCAGCAGACCGCCGCGGATGTCGAAGGACAGCCCCAGCGTGGACGCGTACGCCTCGGACATGTGCAGGCCTCGGAGCAGCTGGTAGCTGCCCTCGTACTCGATCTCGGCCATCGACGGCTTGAACCAGATGGTCAGGAAGACTCCGGTGATCAACAGCACGATGAAGGAGTAGAGCGCGATCTCGCCGAGCAGGAACGACCAGTGGTCGGGGAAGACCTTGCGCAGGAACGGCCGGGTCAGACTGGCCACCCCGACGCGTTCGTCAGCCCATCGCGCGGGCCCCGATGCGATCTTGAAGACCGGCCCCAGCTGCTTCTTGGGCTGGCGGGGCTGGACGGAGGTGTCGGTCTCGGCGGTGGTGGCAGGTTTGGCCATCAGTTATCGCCTTCTTTGAAATCGTTGCGCGAGTCACGCTCAAAATAGCTCGGTCCGGTCGGGACCGTGAATCCGCTGCGGGCGATCAGGTTGCCCTCGCCGTCTGTCGTGATCGGCAGTTGTGGCAGCGACCGGGCCGCCGGGCCGAAGACCACCACACCTGAGTTGCCCAGATCGAACGTCGATTGGTGACAGGGGCAGAGCAGGTGATGGGTCTGCTGCTCCCACAGGCTGATCGGGCAGCCGACGTGGGTGCAGATCTTGGAGTAACAGAGGATCCCGTTGACGTGCCAGTCCTTGCGCGACTCGGGAATCGTGATCGTGTTGGGGTCCATCCGGACGATGATGATCGCCGCCTTGGCCTTCTCGATCTGGAACTCGGCGCCATGCAGGTCCTGGAGGTTCTCCGGCTGGGCGTTGATCAGCTGGCCGATCTCCACCCCGCTGGCCTGGATCGGCGCGTAGGTGACGTCGTGGACGAGCCGAATGCCCTCCTCCCAGATGGTGGTGGCGATCGTCTCCTCCCGGACCCGCTTGGTGGGCCAGGGGCCGAGATCGGCCAGGCTGACGATCAGCGGCAGGCCCAGGGCGGCGAGCGCGCCGATCAAGCTCCGGCCGATCACCTTCCGGCGGGTCAGCTGCGACTCGTCGACAACCTTGTCCAGCTCGGTGACCATCCAGGCGACGTCCTCGGGCTTGGAGGTGGCGCCGTGTCGGTGGTCGACCATCTCGCGGTCGTCCATCAGCTGCCGGCCCCACTGCACCGCACCGATGCCGATGAACAGCAGTGCGAGGCCGACAGTCAGGCCGAGCAGCAGGTTCTTGGTGTTGGCGTGCAGGAGGCCGAAGTCGATGTACCAGTCCGACGGCACCGCGAAGAAGACCACGACGAAGCCGACCGCGAGCAGCGGCGAGAGGCCGAAGAACGTCGCGATCTGGCGGGTGGCGCGGTCCGCAGCGATGGGATCGACGTCGGTCAGCCGCGGCAGGTGCTCGGGATGGCCCGGATCCGGCACCGGGTAGCGGGGATCGTCCCGGGTCGCCAGCTCGGCGCCCTCGTGCTCAGCCGGGGTCGGGGAGTCGTTCACCGTTGTCATTTGGCTTTCACCCCCTTGGCGGTGATCCAGATCGCGAAGTAGATCAAGGTTCCGATTCCGAGGATCCAGGCCCACAGACCCTCACTGACCGGTCCCAGGCCCGCCAGTCCCAGCCCGCCGGGCTCGGGCGACTCGTTCAGCTCGTTGAGGTAGCCGATGATGGCCCGCTTGTTCTCGGGGGTCATCACCTCGTCGGAGAACACCGGCATCTGCTGTGGGCCGGTGACCATCGCCTCGTACAGCCGCTTGTTGCTGATGCCCTGCAGGCTCGGCGCGTACTTGCCGTTGGGCAAGGCCCCGCCCGCCCCGCGGAAGTTGTGGCAGGCCGAGCAGTTGGTCCGGAAGAGCTCACCACCCCGGGCCAGATCCTCCTCGCTGAGCCCGACCGGGTCGTACTCCGCCTCGGTGGGGATGTCCGGGCCGGGACCGAGCGAGGCGACGTACGCGGCCAGCGCGGCGATCTCTTCCTCGGTGTAGAGGTTCTTCTTCACCGGAGCCTGCTGATCCGGCTTGGCCATCGGCATCCGGCCCGAGGACACCTGGAAGTCGACGGACGCGGCGCCGACGCCGATCAGCGGGGGACCCTGGATCGTCTCGGTGGTCTGACCTTCGCCGTTGATCCCGTGGCAGGACGCGCACCCCACCCGGAAGAGCGCCTTCCCCTCCGCGATCTGCTGGCTGTTCCCGTTGTCGGCCGCCACCTTCGCCGGCGGGGCCAGCACGGTGTACAGAGCGCCCATGACGAGGAGGGCGAACAGCAGCAGCACGCCCTTGGCTGCCGGATGCCGCCGTCTCGAGGACAGGAATCGCACGTGGGTCCCTCTCGGTCTTTGCTCGGGTCAGTTCTGGGAGATTCTGGGTCCAAGCGGTATTCGGTTGTCGGGGCCGGCTCGGATGCGCCGCGCCGGGTCAAGCGGTCACTGCAGTAGGTAGATGACGCCGAACAGCGCGATCCACACCACGTCGACGAAGTGCCAGTAGTAGGACACTACAACCGCGCTCACGGCCTGCTCGTGAGTGAAGGTGCGCGCCAGGAAGGTCCGACCCAGCAAGATCACGAACGCGATCAGTCCACCGGTCACGTGCAGCCCGTGGAAGCCGGTCGCCAGGAAGAACACCGAGCCGTACACGTTCGTGGAGATGGTCAGTCCCTCGGCGAACAGGGCGGCGTACTCGTAGGTCTGCCCACCGATGAAGAACGCGCCCATGATGAAGGTCAGCGTGTACCACTCGCGCAGGCCCCAGCGGCGAATGTTCCAGAACCCTCCAGCCCGCCTGACCTGACCTCGCTCGGCCGCGAAGACGCCCATCTGACAGGTGAACGAGCTGGCCACCAGCACGCAGGTGTTGGCGATCGCGAACGGGATGTTGATCAGCGCCACCTGGCTCTCCCACAGCGTGGGTTCGCCCGGCGCGGCCTGGGCGTTGGTGACGTTGCGGATCGTGAAGTACGCCGCGAACAGCGCCGCGAAGAACATCAGCTCTGACGCGAGCCAGACGATGGTGCCGACGGCGACCATGTCGGGGCGGTTGTCGCGACCACGCAACCGCGACTGCGGGATCGGGTGCAGAGCGCTCGCCGGCTTGGTCATCGATCCCGAGACGGCGTGGGTGTGTAGGGCCACGAAGTCATTATTGCGGCAACCCCGGCCGAGGTCACACCAGGGCACGCAAACTTGTTTGAGAGCCGTTGCGACTCGCGCTCAGCCCTTTCTCATCCGCCCGGATTCAAATGCTGCCGTAGGTGTCCAGCCGGCGACGGGCCCGGAGGCTGATCACCAGGACGAGTACGCCGGCGACGGCGATCGGGATCCAGCCGGGTCCCAGATCGATCGAGACACGCTGCTCGCGCAGCATGTTCAGGCCCATCAGCGCCGGGATCGGGCCGAGGATCAGCAGGTAGCTGGACAGGTGGAAGGGCCACCAGAAGAACTTGTTGACCTCCTCCTGCAGCACACACCAGCAGGTGGCGACGGCGACCACCGAGCCGATCTGCTGCATCGAGGCACCGAGGTTGAACAGGTTGAGGCCCGGTGTGAGGTCCTGGAAGCCCTGGTGGAACGACGGCAGGTACTCGGGCTGGACACCGCGGATGAACTGCGCCCCGGGGAACAACGTGCCGCGGAACCGCGTCTCCTCGATGGTGGCGTTGAGGTACTCGATGGAGACGTAGGGGAGCAGGGCTCCCACCACGATCAGCACCACGACCGCGGCGGTGGGGACGATCCGGCGCGGACTGAGATCGAAGCCCTTGACCATCACGACGCAAACCCCTACGCAGCCGCAGTCGGCGGCCGATGGCGGCCGATGGCGGCCGCGCCGATCGTCCTATTCTGACAAGGTGCTTCTTCCGGGCGCGGTTCTGCTGCCGCTGCATGCCACTCCGGAGGACCAGCCGCCGCCGCTGACTCCTATCCGACTGCTGACCGAGTGGAGCTCGGACTGGTGGATCGCGCTCGGCATCGCCGTCCCCGGGATCCTGTACGCCGCCGGCCTGATGGTGTTGCGGCGGCGCAATGACCGGTGGCCGGTGCGCCGGTCCGTGGCGTTCTTCGTCGGGGGACTCGGCTCGGCCTTCCTGGCGACCATGTCGGCGCTCGGCGCGTACGACACCGTGCTGTTCAGTGTGCATGTGGCACAGCACATCGTGCTGATGATGATCACCCCGATGTTCCTGGCGCTCGGCGCACCGGTCACGCTCGCCCTGCGGACCCTGCCGCGCCGCCCGCGCGCAGGCCTGCTCGCGGTGCTGCACTCCCGGCTGGCCCGGGTCCTGACCTTCCCGCCACTTGCGTTGGCCCTGTTCATCGCGACGCCGTTCGTCCTCTACTACTCCTCGCTGTACGAGATCACTCTCCGGTCGGCGTTCTGGCACGCGTTCCTGCACCTGCACTTCGTGGTCATCGGCGCGATGCTGATGTGGCCGTTGGTCGGCGTCGACCCCATTCCGGGACGGCTCGGCTATCCGTTCCGGTTGCTGGTGATGTTCCTGATGCTGCCGTTCCATGCCTTCCTCGGCATCTCGATCATGAGTGGGAACCAGTTGATCGCCGAGGACTGGTATCTGGCGTTCCAGCGGGCCTGGCCGCCCAGCCCGCTGGAGGACCAGTATCTGGGCGGGGCGATCATGTGGGCGTCCGGCGACGTGACGGCCCTGCTCATGATCGTCGCCCTGGTCGCCCAGTGGTATGCACACAGCCAGCGCGAGGCCCGGCGCGAGGATCGACGACTGGACCGCCTCGAAGCTGCGCACATCGCGAGGGGGGACGACCCCCCTCGAACCCCCCGAAAAGATCAAGAGGGTTACGATCGCTCCGCGGCGGCGCCGGTCGCCGGCCAGCGAGGGGAGAAGGATGACTGACCAGGCACCTCAGTCCGAGGACGTCCTGACCATCCTGCTGTACGCCTCGAACCGGGCCACCCGTGACCAGGTACGGCTCGCTCTGGGTCGCCGGATCGCCTCGGACCTGCCGCCGGTGTCGGTGGTCGAGGTGGCCACCCAGCCCGCGGTGATCACGGCCATGGACGCCGGTGGTATCGACCTGGCCATCCTCGACGGGGAGGCGGTGCCGGGCGGCATGGGGCTGTGCCGGCAGCTCAAGGACGAGGTTCCCCGTTGTCCGCCGATCCTGGTCCTCACCGGACGGGTCGACGATGCCTGGCTGGCGACGTGGTCCCGGGCGGACGGTGTCGTGCCGCACCCGGTCGATCCGTTGCGGCTGCCCGCGGTGGCGGCCGGCCTGCTACGCACCCGAGTGGCGTGAGCCGATGACCACGATGACCTGGCCCGATCTGCTGGGCGCCCTGGTTCGCGGTCAGGACCAGCCGGCCGAGGCGACGGCGTGGGCGATGCAGCGGGTTCTCGCCGGCGAGGCGACCTCGGCCCAGCTGGCCGCCCTGCTGATCGGGCTGCGGGCCAAGGGCGAGACGGTCACCGAGATCACCGGCATGGCCGACTCGTTGTTGGAGTTCGCGACCCCGATCACGGCGCCGGCACCGGCAGTCGACGTGGTCGGCTCAGGTGGCGACCGGATGAACACGGTGAACATCTCCACCATGGCCGCAGTGGTCGCGGCGGCCGCCGGGGCCACCGTGGTCAAACATGGCAATCGAGCCGCCTCCTCGGCCTGCGGAGCGGCCGACGTGCTGGAGGAGCTCGGCATCGTCCTGGACCTTGCGCCTCCGGCCCAGCAACGGGTGATCGAGCAGGTGGGCATCGGTTTCCTGTTCGCTCCGCATTACCATCCTGCGCTGCGGCACGTCGGGCCCACCCGCCGGGAGTTGGGCATCGCGACCTCATTCAACTTCCTGGGCCCGCTGGCGAACCCGGCCCAGCCGATCGCCCAGGCGGTGGGCGTCTCGGAGGAGCGCATGGCTGAGCTGATGGCCGGCGTGTTCGCGGCGCGTGGCAACCAGGGTCTGGTGATGCACGGGCGGGACGGCTTGGACGAGCTCACCACCACGACCACCTCGACGGTGTGGAGCTACGCCGACGGCACGATCCAGCGGACCGAGCTGGATCCTCTGGAACTGGGAGTGCCGCGGGCCTCCGTCGCCGAGCTGGTCGGGGGTGACCCGGCGAGCAACGCCCAGGTGGTGCGCGACATGCTGGCCGGCAAGCCCGGCCCGGTCCGCGATGTGGTGCTGCTCAACGCGGCCGCCGCCTTGACGGCGTACCACAAGCCGCCGGCCGAGGGGCTTTCGGGCGCGGTTGCCGGTCACCTGATCAGGGCGCAGGAGGCGGTGGACTCCGGTGCCGCGGAGGCAAAGCTCGAAGCCTGGGTGCAGGCGACCCAGGACGCCAGGTCGACCGGCTGAGCCTCAGCCGATGCGCAGCGTCTCGAGGGCGTCACGCGCCTGACGGACCACGGCCGGCTCGGTGTCGTCCGGCACCGCGCTGACGGCGATGATCATCGACCCGTCGTCCAGCCGGACCAGGAGCCCGCGCACCTCGTCGTAGCGGCTGGGCAACCCGCTCACCGTGTACTCGATCCGAGCCGTGAGCAACAGGCCAGGTTGCCCGTCGACGGCGTGGTCGGACCAGATCACCTGGGAGACCTTCGTGGTGTGCTTGCCGTAGAAGGTCCGGCTCAGCCGCATCAGCGTCTGCTGCCCGAGGACCGCCGGGTCGACGGTGGCCAGCGAGGACGACACTCGGCCGAACAGGACCGCGGCCGACCAGTCGTGGCGGCCGTCGTAGCTCTGGTGCACAACCGAGTCGGCCCAGAAGAAGACGTCGAGTACGCCATCCAGCGCGTGCGGGTCGGGATTGAGCCGGTACGGCTCTGCGGGCAGGATCAGCGTCGCCGAACCGATCCGCGCCGCTCGGGTCGCTACGTCGAGTTGGCCGATCGGCGCCGTCTCGCCCGGAGCCGGACTCGATTGGTCAGCTGCCGCCCCACCGGCCGCCTGCGGAGCCGGCCCGGAGGTCGGCGTCCCCCAGATGACCAAGCCGATCACCACCGACGCGCTGACGATCATCACCACGCCGAGGGTCAGCACCAGGACGCCCCGGCCGCGCCCGGAACGCCGGCAGGCCGAGTACCACCCCGGCGGGTAGGCGGCGGTCACGACGCGAGCCTACGTTGCCCGCAAAGACAGCAACTATCGTCGAGATGTGATCTCGAGAGCCCTTGCCCAGCAGCTGGCACCACTGCTCGAGTGGATCCCGGCCAACGGCGATCACTTCTTCATCCCGCGTCAGGAGATCGCCGACTCGGTGTTCCTGGTCAGTGACATGGTGGTCGAGCTGGTCACCCAGAAGGGTGAGTCGCGGTTCCACTTCAACGGGACCGTGGAGTGGGCGTTGGACTCGGTCGAGTCCAACGGCGTGATCTGGCTGCCGCGCGAGGACCAGCTGCGAGACCTGCTCGGCGAGTACTTCCTCTCTCTCGACGCCGTCGCCGGGCGGTACGTCGTGACGGTCAGCGGCCCGGGCCGGGCTTACCACACCGAGCCGGAGGCGGACGCCAGCGACGCATACGCCCGCGCTCTGCTCTATGTTCTCCGCGCCGGTCCGGCCGACGCCGATCAGCCGACCCAGGCGGTCGCGCAGGCGAGATAGGCGCCGACCAGCAGCCACGGGGCATACGGATACGACCCGCGGTGGCCGCGCAGCATCCGCATCGCACCCCAGACGGCACCGGCCACGCTGCCGAGCAGCAGAGCCCAGATCAGCAGTGACCAGGAGTGCGCCGCGGCCGGTGCCCCGACCAGGGGCGCGAACCGCACGTCGCCGAACCCGAAGCCGCCCCTCGAAACAAGCCACGCCATGAGGTAGAGCACGAGGGCGAGGATGGCGCCGGCCGCGGCACGCAGCAGGCTCGGCCAGCCGGAGCCCAACGCGTACGCGACCGCTCCAGCCGCGATCATCGACGCCCAGGCGAGCCGGGTCAGCGGTAGCGGCAACCAGGTGGTGCGAGCGTCGATCGCGGCGAGCAGCACGCCGACGGTGCCGAGCACCCACCACAGCGGCTGGATCGCCGGCGGCCCGGTCAGCCAGCTCACCGTCACCGCGACACCGGCCAACAGGCCGCAGCCCAGCGCGAACCGGCGGCTGGGCAGTTCGCGGTATGCCGGCGCCGGCCCACTACCCACGGGTTCGGGAAGGCGGCCGGGCACGATCAGGGCGAGCAGCGCGGTGAGCAACCCGAAGCCGGTTCCGATCGCGGCCGCGGTCCCCGAGACGCCGGTCACCGGCCGATCCTATGGCTCACGCCGCCACGCTCCGTTCCGGGACCAGCGACGGATTCCGGCAGCGCCGGCGCCATCGAGCCGACTCGACCGCGCTTGCCGCGGCGGTCAGCCGCAGGGTGAGGAGCTGCGAACAGGTGCGGTCAGAGGTCGCCAGTCGATCGAGGTCGGCCGCGCTGCTGCCCACCCGCCGAGCGATCACGACATCGTCCCAGCCCGCGCGACGAAGTCGTCGCAGCTGGAGGCGAGCCGGACCCGATGGCACCGTGAGCCGGCCGAGGAAGGCGAGGCGCCACGGCGTCAGTGCGAGCAGCCGACCGGCCGCGTCCGGGCTGATCCGGCGCAGCGGCCGACCGGCGCGCCCGTACGCCAGGTGGTGCGCCAGTCGCGGCGGTACCCCCGCCACCGTGGCGATGTCCTCGGTGGTGAGGGCTGAGGTCGACATGAGGTGCCACAGCAGAGCCCGGAACGGCTGGGCATCCACCCAGCCGTCGATCCGCCCGACCTGTGCCCGATTGGCCGCCATCGGCCACCCCCTCCGTGGAAAGGCCCTCTACTCAGGAAGGCCTCCACGGAGGTGCCGATGTTAACGGCGACCGGAAAGTTGCGAGAAGATCGTGCCCGTCACGACGGGCACCGGAAATCCTCTCGTTCTCTCAGCGTTGCGCGCGGATGAAGCCGGCCGCTTGGGCCGCCTCCTCGCTGTTGAACCAGACCTCGGCAACGGTGCGGGCGTACGCCGGCGAGTCGGGTACGTGGTACTTCATCGACCGCTCGTTGCCCTTGATCGAGAACCCTTCCGGCGGCTCCGTGCCGACGTAGATCCCTTCACCGGTCCACCTCGACGGGGGACCGCTCACCAGGGTGTCCTGGGTCGAAGCGTCCGGAACGTCGGCGGCGAACTGAGCCGGTTCGTAGGCCTCGGCCTCGGCCACGCCACCCTCGGCCGGCTGGCCGGGCACGTTCTCGTCATTGGCCTGGTAGCTCGCGAGATGCGCTGTCTCGCCCGCTTGCGGGTCGTCGCCGGCCTCGCCCCCGCCCTCGTAAGCGGTCGCGATCTCCTCGGCTGGAGCCGCCTCGCCGTCCGGCGCCGTGTCCTCGGCGGCTGTCGCACCAGCCGTGGCTGCCGCATCCGTCGCGACAGGCTCGGGGCGCGGCGGTGGCGCGTACGGGGTGCTCGGCCGGGCAGCCTGCCAGTCGGCATCCTTGCTGCCGAAGAACTTGCGGTAGATCACCACGGCAGCGCCGCTGACCGCGGCGACGATGGCGAGCCGCTTCACCCACCGGCTCTTCTTCTTCTTGGGTGGCAGCACCAGCTCGCCCTTGGCGGCCGCGACTGTCGCCTGGCCGCGCTTCTTCGCCTCGACCGCGACCGCGGTGCCCGCGGCGGCGGTCAGCACTTCGGTCAGCTTGGGCAGCACGTCGTCCGCCACCTTGTCCACGGCACCTTGGGCGACCTGCGCGGCGGTGAGCGCGTAGGGGGAGACCTTCCCCTTCGCCTGCTGCGCGTAAGGCGTGACCTTGTCGTAGGCCTGGGTGGCCATCGGCGCGATCCGGTCGGCCGCGGAGCCGGCGAGGGGCGTCACCTTGTCGGCGGCGGTGTGCGCGAGCGGGCCGACCTTCTCGGCGGCGGTGTGGGCCAGCGGGGACACCTTGTCAGCGGCCGCACCGATCAAGTCGGCGGCTGACTGCGCGAGCGGCCCTACTCGGTCGGCGGCGCTATGGGCCAGCGGCCCCACCTTGTCAGCGGCCGAATGCACGAAGTCATCGGCGGCTGTCACGACCTGGTTGTTTCGGGCGGCCTTCGCGCGGCGGGAACTCTTCGACACGTTTCCTCCGTGGTGAGAAACCTCCTGCTCCGGGGCGGAGCCTCCGCTCACGTTACCGTCCGTGCTCCGGACGCGTGCGGCACATCCGTTTGCCGACCTCTGACAGGATGGTCCGCGTGCAAACGGCGACCCTTCATACCAATCACGGCGACATCGTGCTCAACCTCTTCGAGGACCAGGCGCCGGTGACGGTGGCCAACTTCGTAGGTCTGGCGACCGGGAACAAGGAGTACGCCGACCCCGAGACCGGCCGCAAGACGACTGGTCGGTTCTATGACGGCCTGACCTTCCATCGGGTGATCGACGGATTCATGATCCAGGGCGGCTGCCCGCTGGGCACCGGCACCGGCGGACCGGGTTACGAGTTCAAGGACGAGTTCCATCCCGAGCTGTCGTTCAGCAAGCCCTACCTGCTGGCCATGGCCAACGCCGGTCCGGGCACCAACGGCTCGCAGTTCTTCATCACCGTCGGTCCGACGCCCCATCTGAACCGCCGGCACACCATATTCGGCGAGGTCGCCGATCAGTCCAGTCGGGATGTCGTCGACTCGATCGCCCAGGTTCGTACCCGCTCGGACCGACCGGTTGATCCGGTCGTGATCTCGTCGGTCGAAGTGTCGTAAGTGGGCCAGCCACCGACGGCCGGGCCGGAGTTCACCCCGCCGCCGAGCTTCGTCGGCTGCTACCGGCATCCAGAGCGGCAGACCGGCATCTCCTGCCAGCGGTGCAAGAAGCCGATCTGCGGCGAGTGCATGAACCCGGCCTCGGTGGGCTTCCAGTGCCCGAAGTGCGTCTCCTCCGGCCGGTCCAGTGTGCGAGCGCCGGTGACCGTGTTCGGTGCTCCATTGGGGGCGGGCGGGGGGAACGTCACCAAGATCTTGATGGCTGCCATCGGGCTGGTCTGGCTGCTGGACCTCGTCACCCGCGGACTGGTCGACACCATGCTGGTGATGAGCAATGAGGCGGTCTACGTCGGAGAGTTCTGGCGGCTGCTGACCGCCGCCCTGACCTCCGGCGGGCTGTTCGGCACGTTGATGAACCTGCTGGTGCTGTGGCTCGCCGGTCGGGTGCTGGAGTCCGAGCTCGGAGGCTGGCGGATGATCGCGCTGTTCTTCGCGGCCGGGCTGGGCGGAGCGACAGCGATGTTCGTGCTCGGACCGATCAGTGCCGCGGGCTACGGGGCGTCGGCGGCCGTGCTCGGTCTGCTCGCGGCGAACGCGATCTTCAAACAGAAGTCCCACGAGGACGTGCGCGGCGACATCGGGCTGTTCCTGCTGCTGGTCGGCTTCAGCTTGCTGGCCGGCTTCCGCAGTTTCGGATGGCTGATGCTGATCGGCGGCATCGCGGTCGGCGCGCTGGCCGGAGTGGTCTTGGCGTATGCGCCGCGGCAGAATCGGACAGTGGCCCAGGTGGTCGGCCTGGTCAGCGTCGTCCTGCTGTGTCTTGCCGCGGTCACGGCGAAGCTTGCCTTCGGCTAGGCCACACTGCTCGAGGGGACGTCGAGCGGGGTCAGCGGCGCCTGCCGAGTGAGCAGCCAGGCCACGACCGCGGTCACCGCGACGGCCAGCAGCAGCACGATGGTGATGATCAGCAGTTTTCCGGTGGAGATCGGCACGCCTGCCGAGGCTACCCAGTCGCGCTGGGACGCAGCAGTGCCTGGTAGTCGACCACGGCGTGCAGCGGCCACATCCAGTCCCCGGTGATCTCGATCAGGCGTACGCCGGGCTGCTCCAGCCAGTCGGCGATCCGCTCGGTCTCCTCGATGCCGGCCGCCGGCAGGGGGCCAGGCGGCCGGAGCACGGTCTCGGCCGTGGCGCGAATCGCGCGCGCCACCGCCTGCGGCACATCGCGCGGCGTGGCGACCCCAGTGCCGGCCAGGCGCCCGTACCGCACCACGTGGATCTCCCAGTTCGACCCGTCCCGCCGGGCGGCGACGATCTCGGGGCAGCCGGCCAGGCTGCGTACTCGATGAAACCGTGCTGCCGTCCGGACCAGCGTCTCCAGTCGGCGACGAATCGTGGCCGCCTCCTCGAAGCGCTGCTGACCGACCAGTCGCTGCAACCGGCCGCGTAACGCCTGGACTGCCGGCCGGGCATCCGAGGCGAGCGCCTGCCGGACCTGCTGGACGATCTCGGCGTAACGGTCCCGGGAGATGGTGCCATCGCAGGGCGAGCTGCACCGGCCCATGCCGGCCAGCGCGCAGGCGTTCGTCGCGGAGCTGGGACTCAGCCGTGGCGTGCACTGCCGGATCGGGAAGCCGTCATAGATCGCCAGCACCACGTCTTCGGCCGCCTGCCGCCGACTGAACGGACCGAAGTAGGTCGCGTCGTCGTCGCGGACCGTGCGCACCATCGACAGCCGCGGGAAGGCCTCCTCGGTGATCTTGATCCACTGCATCCGCTCGGGAAACTTCGATCTCCGGTTGTAGCGGGGCGCGTGCCGGCCGATCAGCCGGAGCTCGGTCACGTCGGCTTGCAGCGGGGTCAGGCAGGGAACCGCCTCCACTCCGGTGGCCAGCCGGACCATCTCATCGATCCGGGCCCGCTTCTCGGCGGCCGTGAAGTACGTGCGGACCCGAGCCTTGATGTTGACCGACTTGCCGACGTAGAGCACATGCCGCTGCTGGTCGTACTCGGCCACGAACAAGTAGACCCCGGGCCGCTCCGGGAGATCGGCCGCCCAGGTCCGCTTGGCCCGGCGCTGGGGCGAGACCCGTCGGCTGAACTCGGCAAGATCCTCGATCGTCTGCACGCCGAGGTTGCCGACCCGCTCGATCAGTCCGTGCAGCACATCGACGGTGGCTCGGGCATCGGTGAGGGCTCGGTGATTGGGGGCGACCGAAGACTTGAAGTGGCGGGCCAGCGTGGCCAGCCGGCAGTTGGCCACCTCGTCGGCCAGCAGGATCTGCCGGGCCAGGGCCGCGGTGTCGATCACCGGCCAGCGCGGAAAGGGGTACTCACAGGCCTCGCACGCGCGGCGCAGGAAGCCGACATCGAACGGGGCGTTGTGGGCCACGATCACGGTGCCGTGGGCAAAGCTGAGAAACGCGGGGAGCACCTGCCGCAGGCTGGGCGCGTCGGCCACCATCTGATTCGTGATCCCGGTCAGCACGGCGATCAGCGCCGGGATCGCTGATCTCGGGTTGACCAAGGTCTGGAACTCGCCGAGCAGCTCGCCGCCACGGACCTTCACCGCACCGATCTCGGTGATCATGTCCGTGTCGGCCCCGCCGGTCGTCTCCAGGTCGACGATGCAGAAGGTGACCTGGGACAGGTGGGTCCCCAGATCCTCGAAGGAAGCCTGCGCGCCGGCCGCTGCCATACGCCCTAAGGCTAGGGATCACGACTGACATTTCTTCGAACGAATCGCCGAATATCGAGCGATTCTCTGGTTCGGCCGCGCGCCCGTGTGTTGTTGGCGCGGCCCGGGGGGTTCAAAGGGGGTCGTCCCCCCTTGCTGTTAACAGTCGGGCGCGTCGAAGCGCTTGACCGCACGCTCATACGGTTTGAGGTGCCGCGGCGCGGCCTCGTATGCCTTGAGCCAGATGCCTTGGGCGTTCTTGACATGAAGCTCGCGGGAGCGCTGCATGTCGGCCAGGTGCTGCTTCCAGTCCTTCATCGTCGGGTCGGCCGCCTTGAGCACGGCTTTCTGCGCCTTGAGCCGGTCCTGGCACTTCTCCAGCGAAGCGGCGATCTTCTCGTCGGCCCCCTTGGCAGGACCGCAGGAGGCGTCCAACCGCTCGTAGCGACGGATCGCTGCCGCGTACCGCTTCTGGTCGCCCGGACCCTTGAGCCGGGTGTCCTTGAAGATCTTCGCCTTCTTGGCTTCGCTGATCTCGTTCCGGTCCTCGCGCCGCTCGGCGTCCACGTGGTCGGACCAGTGGGAAATCCCGACCTGCGCTTCGCCCAGCACCTCGTCGGCGGCGCGGACCCGCTCCCGACAGTTCTTGAGAGCGCGCGCCGCCGCCCCGCTGGCCGGCTTGGCGCTCGGGGTGGTGTCCGTCGTGGACGACGGCGACGGCGTCTCGGTGGGCGCCGCGGCCGAGGACTCGGTCGGGCTGGGTGCGGCGGTGGATGCGCTCACACCGACGGTCGGATCGGGCGCCGCGATCGTTGCGTCCGGCCAGAATCGCCAGACCGCGATAGATCCACCGACGAGCAATGCCAGTACCAGGGCAAGCGGGATCACCACCCGAGATGGGCGTGCTTTCGCCCTGCGAGCCTGGACCACAACTCCCCCAAGAATCTGTCAGACCGGCCCAATCTACTAAAGAACTGGCTTCAACGACATTTGCCCGTTGGTTCGGCAGGAGCGCTCAGTCTCGAGCCAGGATCTCGCCATGGAGAACGGCGAACCAGGCGTCGGCGTTCTCCGCCCACTCCCGCCAGCCGGCGGCCAGTCGCGCCAGCTCAGGCTGGTCGGCCAACCCGGCCGCGACGCTCTGGCGGGCCAGGTCTGAGGACAGCAGCCGCTCGGCCCAGGTGTCGGACCACCAGGCCAGGTCAGCAGCCGTGCTGAAGCACCACGCCGAAGCGGACGACTCGACCTGGCTGAATCCGGCGTCCATCGCCCAGGTCTTCAGCCGGCGGCCGGCATCGGGCTCGCCACCTCCGGCCCGAGCGAGTCGTGGCAAGAGCGTGTGCCAGCGACTCAGCGCCGGATGATCCGGGTGCCAGGTCATGGCGGCGTAGTCGGCATCACGAACCGCCACGACGCCGCCCGGCCGGCACACTCGGCGCATCTCGCGGAGCGCGGCGACCGGATCGGCCAGGTGCTGCAGCACCTGGTGGGCGTGTACGACGTCGAAGCTGCCCGCCTCGAAGTCCAGGGCGTACGCATCGCCCGGCTGCAGCGTGAGATTGGTCACCTTTCGGGCGTCGGCCAATGTCCGGGCCGCCTCCAGCGCGGCCGCTGCATTGTCGATCCCGATCACGCAGCCTGCCGGCAGCCGGCCGGCGAGATCGACGGTGATGGTGCCTGGGCCCACCCCGATGTCGAGCAGCCGGTCGCTGGGGCGCAACCGGGGCAACAGGTAGCCGGCGGAGTTCTCGGCCGTGCGCCACCCGTGCGACCGCAGCACGGCGGGATGGTGGCCGTGTGGATACACCTCCCGCGGGGCTCCTGCCATCTGCTCATCCCGTCCTTGTCAGTGGTCCCGGGCAGAGTAAAGCGCGCAGCGAGAGCGGAGCGTGGAAAGGACCAGCGAATGGATGTGCTGCATGTGGACTGTGACCGGTGTGTGGCCCGCGGGCCGACATGCGACGACTGTGTGATCACGGTGCTGTTGGGCGCCCCCGGCCCGGCGGTCGACCTCGACCTGGAGGAGCAGGCGGCGCTGTCAGCGCTGGCTGAGTCGGGCCTGGTCCCGCCCCTGCGCCTGGTTCCCGGGCGCCTGATCCCCGGCGCGAGAATCGTTCAGGGGGTGCAGGCACCCTTCGACTGGCAGGACTACGCCTGATCCGAACCGTAAGAAACTCCGTGGAAGGGTTTGCCAGTTACCTGAACGTGACCTAATGTGTTCCAGGCTGCTGTGGTGACGAGATGGCAACATTCTCGGCCGCGGCTGCTTACGATGGAATCTCATGGCGGGCCAGGGGGGCTGCGCACTGGCATGGGGATGCCGGGGAGTCGGGGAAGATCTTGGTGAAGGGAACTGCACGCGTGACCTCCCGCTGCGCAGCCGTGGCTCGCGCCACCGTACTGGGTGCTGCATCGCTCGGTTTGGCCGTCGCCCTCGTCTCTCCGAGTGGCGTACCTGCGGCGGCGGATCCGCCGCTCACCGTGGCCGAGGCGAAAGCGCAGATCGAGCAGCTCGAGATCGACGCCGCAGCGATCGACCAGGAGTACGTCGCCGTCGAGGAACAGATCGACCGCGGCCGGACGAAGCTCAAGCGCAAGCAGGCGGACGTCAAGGAGCAGACCAGCCGGGTCGCGACGCTGAAGTTCCAGGTCGGCCAAGTGGCGCTGGCGCACTTCCAGAATCGCGAGCTCGACACGGCCGCGCAGCTGTTCGTCACCCCGGACACCGAGGGTTTCCTCAGCCAGATCTCCACCGTGGAGAAGGTCAGCGAGAACCAGAACTCCGCCCTCCAGGACTACCAGCAGCAGCAGGCCGCCCTTGCTGATCTCCAGCTGTCCGCCGAAGCCGATCTCGCCGCGCTGGGCGAACAGGAGAAGCAGCTCAAGACGCTGCGGGCCGCGTCGAAGAAGAAGATCGCCGAATCCAAGTCCGTGCTGGCAAAGCTCAGCGCTGAAGAGCAGCGCCGGATCGCCGACGAGGAGCGGCGGGCCAGGAACGCGGCTCAGCGGGACGCGGAGGACGCGAGGACGCCGAGGACGCCGAGGACGCGGAACCGTCCGAGAGCAACAACGACAACGACTACACCCCGGTGGTCTCATCGGGCAGCGGTAGGGGCGCCAAGGCGCTGGCTTTCGCCAAACGTCAGCTGGGCAAGCCCTATCGGTATGCCGCCTCCGGGCCCAACGCATACGACTGCTCCGGACTGACCGGCGCGGCCTGGCGATCGGTCGGCGTCAGCCTGCCGCGCTCGTCCTCGGCCCAGTACAGCGTCGGCCGCTCCGTCGCCAGGTCTGATCTGCGCCCCGGGGACCTGGTGTTCTTCTACAGTCCCATCAGCCACGTAGGGCTCTACGCCGGCAACAACACGATCATTCATGCGCCGCGCCCGGGCAAGTCGGTCGAGTACACCAAGATGAGCTACATGCCGTACGCGGGTGCCCGCCGGCCCGGCTGATCCTGACCGTTCGACTGCTCCGGCGCGCGCAGCTCCTGGCGCTGGCTGCAGCACTCTTGCTCGGCTGTTCGGTTCCGACGCCTGAGCCCTCACCGAGCGCGGTTCCGTCCGATCGGCTGGATCAGGTGCACCGCACCCTGGACGAGATGGCGGCCGCGGTGCTGGCCGCGGACCGCATCGGGTTCGAGAAGCTGGTCAGCCTCCGAGATCCGACCTTCGAGTCGCGGGCGCGGCTCCTTTTCACCAATCTGACGACTCTGCGGCTGACCGGCCTGGACTTTCGCGCCGAGCCCGCCGCCCGGCCGGTCAGTGCTGACCGGCAGCCACTGCTGGGCCCGGACGCCCGGGTGCATCGGGCACTGGTCACTACCCGCAGGCCGGGCGAGGCCGGCTCGGCGGAGCATCGGGTGTGGCTCACCTTCGTGGTCGACGGTGGGCGCGCGAAGCTGGCCGGGACGTTCGACGGCCCGAAGGGGACGACCGAGCCGCAGCCGCTGTGGTGGCTCGGTCCGGTCAGCACGGCCGTCGAGGGTGATGCCGCTGTGGTGGCCGGCAGCGGACAGCCGACAGCGCTGTGGGCTGAACTCGCGGCCCGGTCGGCGAGGAGCGTCCGTTCGGCACTGCCGACCGGGGTGGCGGAAGGCTGGGACGGCCGGGTCAGCCTCGAGGTCCCCGCGACCGAGCGGGACTTCGTGTCGGTGCTCGGCGAGCCGGTCGAGCAGTATGCCGGGATCGCCGCGGTGACTCGGCCGGCCGGCTCGGCTGCGGATGCTCCGCTGCGGATCGTGGTCAACCCGCGAGCCCGCCAGCTGGCCTCGGCGGAGCTCGCCGAGCTGCTCCGGCACGAGACCGTTCATCTGGCGACCCGCTCCCCGGCCTCGCCGGCACCGCTCTGGGTCGAGGAAGGCCTCGCCGAGTGGGTGGCGCTGGGCCACCGGGTCCCGGTCGAACATCCAGCCACGAAGAACCTGCTCGTCGACGTCGAACGCCGCGGGCCACCGGCGGCCCTTCCCGGGGACGATGCCTTCGCAGTGACCGCGCCCGGGCTGAATGACGCGTACGCGGAGGCCTGGCTGCTCTGCCGGTACGCGGCTGGGCACTACTCGACGGCCGGCCTCGGCCGGCTCTACGCCCAGCTCCACCAGGGCCGATCCCTGGACGAGGCCAGCCGCACTGCGCTCGGCGTCGGCGCCGACGACCTCGTCGCCGACTGGCGTCGGTACCTGGTCCAGCTCGCCCGGGCAGCCTGACGTGGCCCGGACGTTGATCATCACCAACGACTTCCCACCACGGATCGGCGGCATCGAGTCGTTCGTCGCCGACGTCTGTGAGCTGCTCGACAAGGACGTGGTGGTCTACACCTCCGGTCCGCCGGGCGCGGAGCGCACCGACCTTGGCCGGGGCTATCCGGTGGTCCGCGACGGCTCCTTGCTACTGCCGACGCCCCGGGTTGCCGATCGGGCCGCCGAGCAGCTCCGCCGGCACGGCGCCACTCGGGTCGTCTTCGGAGCCGCCGCTCCGCTGGGCCTGCTGGCCGGGGGCCTGCGGGCCGCCGGTGCGGAGCGCCTCGTGGGGCTGACCCACGGCCACGAGACGTGGTGGTCCACCGTTCCCGGCGCTCGTCGGCTGCTCCGCCGGATCGGCGACGGCTGCGACCACCTGACGGCGGTTTCCGGCTTCACCCAGTCGCGGATCGCGGCGGCGCTGAATCCGGCGGCCAGGGGCCGGCTGCTCCGCCTACCGCCGCCGGTCGACCTGCAGCGGTTCCGGCCGGCGCCCGTGCGCGACGTCCATGATCGGCCACGAGCCGTTTCGGTCGGCCGGTTCGTGCCGCAGAAGGGCTTTCTCACCTTGATCCGAGGCTGGGTGGAGATGCTGGGCCGTTGGCCGCGCCATACTGCGCGCCCCGAGCTGGTTCTGATCGGTGACGGCCCGGAGGGCGGCCGGCTGCGGCGCACGATCGCTGCGGCCGGTGTGGCCGAGACCGTCCGGCTGACCGGAGCACTGCCGCGGGACGGTGTGATCACCGAGCTGCAGCGCGCCGACGTGTTCGCGCTGCCGATGCGCACCCGGCTGGGCGGCCTGAATCCCGAAGGCCTCGGCCTGGCGGCGCTCGAGGCCGCGGCCTGCGGTCTGCCGGTGATCATCGGCCGGTCCGGCGGCGCCCCGGAATCCGTGCGGCCGGGAGAGACCGGCTTCGTGGTGCCACCCGATGATCATCAGGCGCTTGCCGACCGGCTGGCCCTGCTGCTCACTGATCGCCCGCTGGCCCGGCGAATGGGTGCCCAAGGCCGCGAGTTCATTCAGGCCAGCTTCTCTGCCGATGCGGTCCGACGGACCCTTCACCAGGCGCTCGGTTAGCCCGCCCGCCGGGGGGCCGCTCGCGTACGCTGTGTGCTCGTGGCGGACCAGACCAGCGCGAGCATCGACATCGCGGCCAGCCCGACCGAGATCATGGCGGTGATCGCCGACTTCGAGCGCTATCCGGAGTGGGTCGACTCGATGAAGAGCGCCGAAGTGCTCACCACCGAGGACAACCGGGCGAAGACGGTTCGAATGGAGCTGGACCACAACCTGGTCAAGGACCGCTACGTCCTGTCCTATGACTGGAGTCCCAACCGGGTCACGTGGAAGCTGGTCGAGGGCACCTTGTTGCGGGCGATGGACGGCGCGTACGAGCTCGTGGCCAAGGGGCCGACCACTGCCGTCACCTATCACCTGACCGTCGACATCAACATGCCGATGATCGGGCTGTTCAAGCGGAAAGCCGAGAAGACGATCGTGGACGGAGCGCTGAAGAACCTGAAGAAACGGGTCGAAGGCTGACCGCCACACCGGGGACGGGACCCCGTCGGACGGTGGCCCGGGCGGTCTCGGTGCCCACCCTCAGCATCGGTGTCGACATCGGCGGCAGCAAGGTGGCCGCCGGCGTGGTCGACGAGCGGGGCGTCATTCTGGAGCGGAGCCTCTCTCCCACTCCCTCGCACGACCCCAAGGCGGTCGAGGACGCCATCGTGGCGTCGGTGAACAGGCTCCGGTCGCGCTACCGGGTGGACGCGGTGGGTATCGGGGCCGCCGGCTGGGTGGACAACGAGCAGGCCGTGGTGAGGTTCTCGCCGCACCTGGCCTGGCGTTCCGAGCCGCTCAAGGCACGGTTGACCGCGCGGATCGACCTGCCACTCATCGTGGACAACGACGCGAACGCCGCGGCCTGGGCGGAGTACCGGTTCGGCGCGGGCCGTGGTTCATCGATCATGGTCTGTCTCACTCTGGGCACCGGGATCGGTGGCGGTCTGGTGATCGGCGGCCAGCTGTTCCGTGGCGCGTACGGGATGGCGGGCGAGTGGGGGCACATGATCTCGGTGCCTGGCGGGCACTGGTGTGAGTGCGGGAACCGCGGCTGCTGGGAGCAGTACGCGTCGGGCAACGCGCTGGTGCGTGAGGCTCGGGAGCTGGCCCGGACCAACTCACCCACCGCGTACCGGCTGCTGGAGCTGGTGGGGGGCGACCCGGACAAGATCACCGGGCCGGACGTGACGAATGCCGCCATCCTCGGCGAGCCGAACTCCGTCGAGCTGTTGGCCGACGTGGGGGCGTGGCTCGGCCGCGGCATTGCTGATCTTGCCGCCGCCATCGACCCCGAGGTCGTGGTGATCGGCGGCGGGGTCAGCGCGGCCGGGGACCTGCTGTTGCTGCCCGCGCAGCGGGCCTTCAGCCGGACGTTGACCGGCCGCGGTTTCCGGGAGGAGGCGCGGATCGTGCTCGCTCACTTCCGCAACGACGCCGGACTGATCGGAGCCGCCGACCTGGCCCGGCACGCGATGGTGGAACCGCCCGACTCCGCCGCCTTCGGCTTCTGGCCGCGGCTGCGCAGACGCAAGGCCGCGAACCGCCGGGCCCGCCGCGACGGGTTGTGGGCCACTCGCCCCTGAGGGCGAGGTGTCGGACTACAGGACGGCGCCGTCGCCGGCGTCCGGGGGGCGGCGTCGGGGCAGTCGGGTCATCAGGATGGCGAACCCGGAGAGAAAGCTGACGACAGCGATCCAGCCCGCCCAGGAGGGGACCCGGGCGCCGAAGGTGGCCGCCATCACCAGCAACACCGCGTACGCGATCCCGACCCAGCCGAGCAACGCGGGTACGCCGGGGCGGGTCATCGGCGGCAGCGGCTCGGGGACGTACGTCTCCGGCTCCGGCTCGGGGGGCGGCTCGGCCACCGGCATCGGGTCGGGAAAGCGGAACAGCGGGTGTTCGGTCGCCCAGGACTCGTCCGGCTCCGCCGGTCGCGCCGGCTCGGGGGAACGCGCGCGCAGCGAGTCGGAGTCCGGGCGCTCGGCCGTGAGGTGGTAGCCGGCGACCAGATCGGCGAAGGCGCGGTCGATCGCCTCGCGGTCGTCCTCACCCGCCTGCGGCATGCTCCTGCTCCTTGCCGGCCAGCCGAGCGAAGAACGCGCTCGAGGTCGTGAAGATCAACTCGGCGTCGTAGTCCAAGGTGGCAACATGGTAGCTGCGGTCGAGTGAGACCACGGTCAGGTCGGTGGATCGCACTCGGTCCTTGATCAGCGCCAGCGAGGACGGGTCCACGACCCGGTCGGTCACCGACTTGAAGATCAACAACGGTTGGTCCACCCGCTCCAGGTTGGCCTGGATATCGCGCAACAGCTCGGTCGCCGACCATGCCGCGTGCAGCGGAGCACGCTCGTAGCCACCTTCGAGCACGTCCGGCAGAGCGATGTCACTGCTGATCCAACTCAAGGACGGCACGACGTGGCGCAGCACCGGCAACGCCAGCCTGCGTGGGTCACTGGAGCGAACCGCGGGGTTGACAAGGGCGAGACCGGCAACGGCGGCGCCATGTTGCTCGGCGAGCCGGATGGCCAGGCCGCCGCCCATCGAGAGGCCGGCCAGGAAGACCCGGTCGCAGTCGCGGCGCAGCTCGGCGAAAGCCCGGTCGACGGTGGCGTACCAGTCCTGCCAGCGGGTCCGGTTCATCTCCTGCCAGGTCGTGCCGTGCCCGGGGAGCCGCGGCAGCGCCACCCGGAACCCGTCCGCCTCCAGGTGATCGGCCCACGGCCGCAGCGAGCGTGGCGAACCGGTGAAGCCATGACAGAGCAGGACGCCGTTGGGGCCGCTGCCGCCGTAGTACGGCTCGGCCCCCGGCACCACCGATACCGGCGTCAGCCGGGACAGTGCGGACCTCACCAGCGCATGGTAGTCCGGCCACTAGGGTGGTCACGAGGAACGGAGGAGGTTGGGCAGGGTGGCCTATTGGTTGTTCAAGTACGGCGCCTTCGTCTGGCTTTGCCATCTTCTCTTCCGACCCTCGATCGAGGGCAAGGACAACATTCCCAAGACCGGCGCCGCGATCTTGGTCAGCAACCACATCTCTGCCGGTGACACCTACCTGCTGCCGGCGATGATCCGACGGCGACTGACCTTCCCGGCCAAGATCGAGCTCTTCCAGGGCCGCGGGTTCAAGGGACGGCTGCTGGCCTGGTGGCTGACCGCGATCGGACAGGTGCCCCTGGACCGGTCCGGCGGCCGGGCCAGCGCCGGCAGCATCGATGGGATGCTGCAGCTGCTCGCCGACGGCGGCCTTCTCGGCATCTATCCGGAGGGCACCCGCTCGCCTGACGGCCGGCTCTACAAGGGCAAGACCGGGGTGGCCCGACTGGTGCTGCAGGCCGGGGTGCCGGTGATCCCGGTGGCGATGATCGACACCGAGTTCGTGCCCACCAGGTTCTTCAAGATCCCACTGATGCGTCACCCCAAGATCAAGATCGGCGCACCGCTGGACTTTCGCGCGTACGCGGCCGCCGGCAACGACCGGGAGGTACTGCGCTGGGTCACTGACACGATCATGGACGCGGTGCTGCAGTTGTCCGGCCAGGAGTACGTCGACGCGTACGGCTCTGCGGTCAAGGCGGCGCTACGGCGCGGTGAGCCGGCTCCGCCGTCGTCGCCCCGGCCTGGTGCGGGGCTTCGGCCGCCTCCGCTGCCGGCGGGCCGCCCGTGAGTGAGGGTGGAGGACCAGATCTCGTCTCGGTCGACCCGAGCGGCAAGATCGGGGTCGAGCACGGGTCCGGGCACGGCAAGGGGATCTACTGGCTGCTCCGGCACGTCGTGCTCGGCCCGGTCGTCACCAAGATCTTCCGGCCGATCGTCGAGGGCACCGAGCACGTGCCGGAGCGGGGGGCGGCCATCCTGGCCAGCAACCACCTGTCCTTCGCCGACTGGTTGTTCATGCCCCTCGCCCTGGATCGTCGAGTGACCTTCGTCGCCAAGTCCGACTACTTCACCGGCGCGGGAATCAAGGGTTGGGCACAGAAGCGGTTCTTCGCCGGCACCGGGCAGGTGCCGATCGACCGCTCCGGAGGGCGCGCCAGTGAAGGGGCCATGCGGGCGGGGCTGAAGGTGTTGCAGCGCGGCGAGCTGTTCGGCATCTATCCCGAGGGCACCCGCAGCCATGACGGCCGGCTCTACAAGGGCCGGACCGGCGTCGCTCGGCTGGCCCTACTCGCCGGCGTACCCGTGGTGCCCTCCGCCGTGATCGGTACCGATGTGATCGCTCCGCCGGGCAAGATCGTGACCAGGATCGTCAGCCCGACCGTGAAGTTCGCCCCGCCGCTGGACTTCTCCCGCTACGCCGGGATGAGTGAGGACCGCTTCATCCTGCGCTCGATCACCGACGAGATCATGTATTCGATCATGGAGCTGTCCGGCCAGGAGTACGTCGACCTGTACGCCCCGGCCGCCAAGGAGCAGGAAGCGCGCGAGGCTCGCGCCGCCGAGGCCGACGAGGTGTCTCCGCAGGCGTAGTTGAGCAAGCGCAAGTGACCACGAACTGGACGTTCGGGCCCCTAGACTCCCGTTCGGAGGTGCGGGTGTGAGTAGCGGTCGGCCGGCCAGCCTGACGGCATGGAACGCCGCCGCCATCACGTTGCTGGTCGGCTACATCGTCGGGCTGGGCCTGTTCTGCTGGACCGCCCTCGCCTGGACCGCGCAGCCACGCAGGACAGTCCCAGAACCCTTCGACGCATACGCGAAGCACACCGAGTGGTGGCCGATCGCGCTCCAGCTCGGCGTCGGTCTGGCGGCCTTCTTCGCCTACTACCTCCCGCGCCGGAACGAGACGAGGAGCTTCTCGCTGCTGATCACTGGTGGCCTCGGGGTGACCACGCTGCTGCTCGGTGCGTTCAGCGTCTGGAACTGCACCGAACTGGAGACACCGTTCTTCACTCCCGCGGCGATGGCCCTGGGTCTGGTGCTCGGCAACAGTCCTTCCTTCACGGGTCATTGCGGCGCCGAGGGATTCACGGCACCGCTCGCGCTGCAGGTGGCCCGCCTGTCCGGTCCACTGTTGCTGGTGATCACGGCATTGGGCATCGTGACCGCCCTGTTCCGTACTCAGCTCGACCGGCTGATCGTCCGCTACTCCCGTTCCCTGGTGGTGGTGATCGGGCTGAGCGAGGTGGCCATCCCACTGCTCAAGCGGCTGGCCGACAACCTCCCGCGCGGCAGCACCCTCGCCGTGCTCATCGAGAACTCCGACAACCCGCTCAGCAAGCAGGCCCGCACCCTCGGGGCCCGGGTCGTGGTCTGCAATCTGGACAAGGCCAGCGCGATCCGGGTGCTGGTGCTGCGGCAGAACCGGTTCAAGGTGCGAGCGCTGTACGTGATGACGACCGACGTCCCGGCCAACCTGGCGTGGGCGAAGCAGTTCCGCGAGATCGCTGACGCCAGCCGCACCGACAGCCACGATCCGCCGCCGCGGATCATTGCCAGGATCGATGACCCGTGGCAGGCCGAGTACTGGCGGCGGACCAACGCCTACCGCACGCCGGTCGGCGGCCGGGTGGAATCGGTGCGCTGGGTGCCGGACGCGTTGAGCATCTACGAGGTCACCGCGACCATGCTCGTGGCCCACGTGCAGTCGCAGCCGCATGACCGACTGGTCGTCGTCGGACGGTCACCACTGGCGCTAGCCATCTGTGCCGAGCTCGCGCAGCGGGAGCGCGAGGGTGCGGTACTGCGGGCCAAAGCGGCCCCGTCCCTTTCCGAGCTCGTGCTGGTGGGACTCGACGCGGACCAGGTTCGCGAGCAGCACCAGATCCGCCAGGAGCGGTTCGGCAACGCCGCCGAGGCGGCTCACATCGACGTCCAGCTGACGTCGCCGACCGAGCCGGCGCTGGCCGCACTGCTCGCCGACTACCAGCATCCGGCCGTGATCTTCGCCGACGACCTGGTCGGTACCCGCAAGGACGACCTGTCGGCCACGCTGCTGGCCGCGCTGCATCCGACCTGGACGATCTACCACTCCGACAGCGCCACCGTCGGACTTGCGGACCGGCCGATCATGGAGCAGCTCTTTCCCTTCGGTCTGACCATCGAGCCGAAGGAGGGCATGGCGCTCGACAGCTGGGAGCGGGCCGCGCGGGTGGTGCACCAGAAGTACCTGGACGGCATGGGTGCGGCGCTCGACCCGGCGAAGCCGGCGCAGCGGCCGTGGGCCCAGTTGTCGGGTTTCTATCGGGAGTCCAATGTGCGGCTGGTCACCGCCACGCTGGCCGGGGCGGAGTCGATCGGGCGGACCTGGGGGCCCACGCCGCAAGATCCGGAAGCCCAGGTCACGGGCGGGATCGACCCGGAGCAGTTCGCTGCACTGAGCCGCTTCGAGCACGCGTCGTGGCTGCGGTTCTACCTCGACGCCGGCTGGAAGTACGAACCGGAGCGGGACGACGCCCGGTCTCGGCACAACGCACTCGTGCCGTGGGGCTCGTTGACGGCGGCGTACAAGGAGCGCACCCGCGGCAATGTCACCTCCGCGCTGAACACCCTGCAGGCGCTGGGTTACCGGTCCTGGACCGGCTCCGACCGACCGTGGGCGAGCTACGAACGGCGCGGCGAGGTGACGGCATTGGTGCTGACCGAGGAGTGGCGGTGGCAGACCCGGTCCGGCGACTGGATGACGGCCCAGGCCGGCGACTACCGGGTGAGCGACGGCCGAGGCAACGCCTGGTCGGTCGAGCCGTCGATCTTCTCCCAGTCGTACGCGCACGTCGAGGGCGACCGGTGGCGGCGAACCGGCCGGGTGTGGGCGCAGCCGGCGGTTGAGGGTGAGCTGGTGATCACTCTCGAGGGACCGGCCTTCGCCAAGGCCGGGGACTGGATGATGAAGGGCGCGGCAGGGGAGCAGTGGCTCACCTCGGGCGAGCACTTCGCGGCCAACTACGCCCCGGTCGGTGCGTCGGTGGCCGCGGCCACATCCTCCGCGCCCTAACCGGCACAGCGCAGCGGCCGGCCGAGTGCTCCTCACGTCACGGTTGACGAACCGCCTATTCAGAGCACGTACGCCGGTAAGGCCGAGTGGGCAAGTACAGATTCCACTCCGCCGCGGTGAGGTCGCGACCCGCCAGTCGGCAGGCCTGGCGGACCAGGCTCTCCGGCCTCAGGTCCCACCCGATCAGCTGGCGGTCCAGCCCTCCAGACATCAGTCGGGTCTCGTCGAGGTAGTCCAACGCGAAGGACCAGTCGCGGTGGACGGCGAGCGGCGGACCGATTGGGCGGCGAGTCGCCCGGTCCCACAGTCGCAGCGCACCGTCGCTGCCCAGCGCGGCGACCCGCTGACCGCTCGGGCTGACTGCAACCGTCTGCAGACTCGTCGCCGCTGCACTCATCGGCTCTCCGGAGAGCTGCCAGGCCGCTGTATCGACGAGGTAGACGAATCCGGATTCCGACGACACCGCCACCAGCGACGAGTCCGGTACCGGCTCGATGCCGGTCAGAGCCGTTCCCGGAGACAACGGAATCGAGCGGTCGACCCGGCCCGTGACCGGGTCGACTGACTTGAGTAACCCATCCTGGCCGCCGGCGTAAAGCGTTCTGCCGTCATGCGACCAGCACAACGCCGGCAGGGCCGAGAAGTCGACGGGGACGTCCCCGACGACCACCCGGCCGGCGGCGACATCAACCACCGTCAGTCTGCCCTCCGAGGTGCCAACGGCCACTTGGGCCGCATCGGCGGAGAAGGCCATCCGGGTCGAGTAGTACTGGCCGTTGCGGTCGCCGGGGACGTCAATGCGGGTTCGCACTGCGCCGGTCGTCGCGTCGGCCACGACTACGGCACCGACGCCGGAGGGTGTCTTGGGCGGCACGTGCCAGGCTGCTGTCGCGTGGTCGAGCGCGATCGCGACGGCATCCGCACCCGGCGGGGCTGGGGACCCGCGGACAGAAGCCAGAGCGCCATCGACCCGATCCAGCCGCGACTCCTCGCCGACTGCCATCGTCAGATCGCCGCCGTGGCTGCGCTGAAGGCCGAGCACCCCGCCCGGGCGCGGTGCCGTTGTCCCGAGACTGGTCGGCCGCCGCAGGTCGAACTCGGCGGCCTCGCCCGAGGTCAACGCAAGCACCCGGTTCTCGTCCAGGAACTCCGCCTGCACCGGCCCCGATAAGCCGGCAAAGGTTGCGATCACCTCACCGGTCTCGACCTCGGCCACTTGGATCGAGCCATCGTCTGATGTGGCGGCCACCAGCCGGCCCGACGGGGTAAAGCTGAGGTCGACAACCCGACTGGCACTGCGAACGGTGAACCTGCGGCCGACCGGGCGGAGCGTCGTTGCGTCGACGACCTGGACGATCCCGTAGTCGTGTCCGACGGCAACGCGCGAACCGTCGGGCGAATAGCTGAGCAGCCGGACGGCGCCCCGGTCAGCCACCGACACCTCGGCCCCCGCCGGGGAACCATCGAACCGGTAGCGCCGCAAGGCCGGCTGAGACAGACCGACCACCACCTCGTCGGCTCGCGGGCTGACGTCCAAGGCGACCGGAAAGCCGGGGTCGGGGACCTCGCCTAGCTTGCGGCCCGAGGCAAGGTCGAACGCACGGAATCCCGTCCAGCCCTCAGTGCTGGTCACCAGCGTGTCACCGTCTCGACTGAACTCCTGGGTGAAGCCGATAGGTCCGCCTAGTGCTTGGCCGACTGGTCGACCCGAATCCCGGTCGATGACGCGTACGCCGTCATCGGCTCCGTACGCCACGCGCCGACCATCTCGGCTGACCGCGATGACGCCGGGGACGGTGACCCCGCGGACCAGCGGGCCTCCGGCCTCTCGACCGGTCTGCGGGTCGAACGTCCGCAGGTCGCCCCCGGTCGTCATCACCAGCAGCGTGGTGCGGTCGGGAGTGAGGGCGACGTCGTAGACGTCGCGCGGTAGGGCCGGGCGGTAGCCGACCAGGTACCGAGCACCGTTCAGCGCGGTCAGCAGTCCGTCCTCGGTGTCGAGCGATGGGTCCCGACGATAGCCCTCAACCGCGAGCAGCATGGCGGTGTCGACCTTGGTCGCGGCGAGGGAGATCGCCCGTGCGGCAAGACCGCGGGCGTCGGCCTGATTGGCCTGAGTCCGTGCCTCGTTGCGTTGGGCGATCGCCGCCCGGCGCTGGTCGATGGCGAGCAGCCCGGCGGCCAGGCTCAGCACCAGCAGCAGGGACAGCACGACGATCGCGCCGCGGGCCAGCCGGATCGACCGCCGGTGCTGGCGTACGTTCTCCCCGACCAGAGTGTCCCGCTCGATACCGCGCACCGCGGCCGACAGGTCGGCGACCCGCTCGGTGAACCGGGGATCAGCCTTGCCGCGGTCCGGATCGGCGGCATACCAGCGCATATCGATCCAGCGTGGTTCCTCTGGGTACGCGCGGTGCAGAACCGCGGGGATCGCCGTCGACGTGGATGAAAAGGCGCGCGCCACGCGGTCCCAGTACAGGTCGCCCTCGGCCTGGACGATCAGCAGCCGCTGCGGGCCTTTGTGCTGCAGCCACCAGTCGATCTCCTGCTGCACCCAGGGTGACGCCGCGGAGGCCGGCGTGGCCAGCAGGACGAACCAGCCGGACTGGGTCAGCCCGGTCTGGATCGTCGACCACAGTGCGGTGTTCGCCGACATCGAGGAGTCGTCGCGGAACACCCGGATGGCCCGTAGTCGGTACCAGGGCTTGGCGAATCGCTCCAGCGCGGCCTGCAGGTCGACGGCCAGCTGCTCGGATGCGCCCCGAGAGTAGGAGAGAAAGACCGCGAACGGCTCGCTCGCCGCCATGGTCGCGATTGTGTCACCGCTGACCGGCCGCCGCGGCTGGTTCGGCCCGACTCCCCTTCCACCCCGTCAGGAACGAACGCTGCGTCCGATTTTCACGCTGTGCGCCGGAAGTAACCGGAGTACAGCGCGAGAAACGGACGCAGCGTTCGAATCCGCCGTTGGGGCGTGGGTGGAGTGGAGGGGGTCGGCGGGTCAGTCCTGGGCGAGGTCGGTGCGGCGGTCGATCCGTCGGTGGTACCGCATCCCGGCCAGCCCGCCGACGATGGCGCCGACGAGGCTGACGACGAGGACCGCGAGCCCGGCGATGATGCCGCGCGTGGTCAGTGCCGCCGGGTCGAAGATGATCTGTGGGAGCCCGAAGGCCTGGGTGCCCAGGCCGGACTGCTGGCCGGCCACAACGCCCAGGATCACCGCCACGATGGCGATGACGATCGCCCACAGCCAAACCCCGATGCCCTGTTTCATCCCGTTGAACCGCGCCATCCGGCCGGCGACGTAGCCACCAGCGAGGTAGGCGACGAAGATGATCGCCAGCACTGCGATCGCGCTGGCGATGCCTGCCGTACTGGGATCCAGTGTTGCCGGGTCGAGTTGCATCCCGAGCACACCGAGAACGGCTGCGATGCCGGCGGTGAGGATGACTGCGGTGCCCGCCGCGGTCAGCCAGCCGAAGAAGCAGGCCCCGATCTTCATGCCGCCGAACTGGGCCTTCTGTCGCTTGATGACGTACGCGGAGTCGACCGGATGCTGGGTGGCGGTTGCCGTGGCGGTGGCGCTGTCGGTTGCGGTGGCGCTGTCGGTGGCGGGGTTGGTGTCCCGTACCGCGTCGACGTCGTCGCTGCGACGCACGTCCGGGTCGGTGCGGGTCGTGGGCGTCTCGGATGGCGACTGGTCGCGCGCCATGTCGTTGCTGCCACTGGGGGTTGAAGAGGCCATTTCATGCCCTCCTTGGGGCGTCGGGTGTCAGCGTGTCCGACGGCTGTCGATCCGGTCGGACGTCACATCCTTGCGCAGGCGCATGCAGCCCTGGTCAGCGGGGCGGTGATACTCATCGTTCATCGCCTACCCGGCTGGTGTGATCGCCAAACTTCACGACCCAGCCGCCCCGGGACAGGTGCTACCAGACGAAAAGCTTTCCTCGGACCTGGCGCGCTCCCGTAGGGTGTGGGCGTGTCGACGACGAGCCCGGTACCGACGCTGGACGCGCTGCACGCCCTGAACCCACGCCAGCAACCGGCCTATCCGGTGCCCGCCGACGTGGCCGAGGTCGTCACCCGGCTGCGCACGCTGCCTCCTCTGGTGTTCGCCGCAGAATGTGACGCGCTGCGGTCCAAGATGGCGAGTGTGGCCGCCGGCGAGGCCTTCCTCCTCCAGGGCGGGGACTGCGCCGAGACATTCGACGGGGTGACCGCAGCCAACATCCAGGGCAAGCTCCGCACCTTGCTGTCGATGGCCGTCGTGTTGACGTACGCGGCTCAGGTGCCGATCGTCAAGGTCGGCCGGATCGCCGGCCAGTACGCCAAGCCGCGCAGCTCCGACACTGAGACCCGAGACAGCGTCACCTTGCCGGCGTACCGGGGCGACGCGGTGAACGGGTTCGCCTTCACCGCGGAGGCGCGTACGCCGGATCCGGAACGGCTGCTCAGCGTCTACCACGCCTCGGCCGCGACGCTGAACCTGACCCGAGCGTTCGTCACCGGCGGCTTCGCCCATCTGCGCAGCGTGCACAGCTGGAACGCCGACTTCGTCAAGAACTCGGCAGCCGGGGTGCGCTACCAGAACCTGGCGAACGAGATCGACCGGGCACTGGCCTTCATGGTCGCCTGCGGCATCGACGACCACGTCTTCCGCACCGTCGACTTCTACTCCAGCCACGAGGCGCTGATTCTGGAGTACGAGCATGCCCTGACCCGGATCGACTCCCGCACCGGCGAGCCGTATGACACCTCGGGCCATCTGCTCTGGATCGGAGAGCGGACCCGGCAGCTGGACGGGGCCCACGTCGAGCTGCTCCGGCACGTCCGCAACCCGCTCGGGGTCAAGCTCGGCCCGACCAGCACAGCGGACACCGCGCTCGAGCTCGCCGACCGGCTCGACCCGGAGCACCAGCCGGGCCGGATCACCTTCATCACCCGGATGGGCGCGGCCCGGATCCGCGAGGTGCTGCCGGACGTCGTGGCCAAGGTGACCCGAAGCGGGCGGCAGGTGGCCTGGGTGTGCGACCCGATGCACGGCAACACCTTTGAGGCCCGCAACGGCTACAAGACGCGGTCCTTCGGCGACGTGATGGAGGAGCTGAACGGGTTCTTCGACGTGCACGAGGAGCTCGGCACCTGGCCGGGTGGGGTACACGTCGAGCTCACCGGGGACGACGTGACCGAATGCGTCGGCGGGGCCGACGACCTGGCGGAGGCCGACCTGGTCAGTCGCTACGAGACGTCGTGCGATCCGCGGCTCAACCGCAACCAGTCGCTCGAGCTGGCCTTCCTGGTCGCCGAGCGGCTCACCACGGGTCGGATCCGCCGGCCGAACCCGGTGCAGGCGTACAACCCGCTGACCTTCTGATCGGTCCGCTCTCGTCGTGATCGACCTGCGCTCGGACACCGTCACCCGGCCCACCGCCGGAATGCGGGCGGCCATGGCGGCCGCTCCGGTGGGGGACGACGTCTACGCCGAGGACCCGACGATCAATGCCCTGGAGGAGCGGGTCGCCGCTCTGCTCGGTCATGAGGCCGGACTGTTCTGCGGGTCGGGCTCACTGGCCAACCTGCTCGGCGTCCGGCTCCTGGTCGAGCCCGGTGAGGAGGTGGTGTGCGACGTCCAGGCCCATATCGCCCGGGCTGAGATGGGGGCCCACGCCGCGCTGCACGGGCTCACGATGCGGACCGTTCCGTCGATCCGGGGCCGGCTGGACGCCGCCGAGGTTGCCGCGATTCTCGCGCCGAACGCCGGACCCTACCTGGTCTCGACTGCGGCGGTGGCGGTGGAGAACACCCACAACTTCGGCGGCGGCACCATTCAAGACCATGATCAACTCGCCGCTGTCGGCCGGCTGTGCCAGGACTTCGGTGTCGGCTACCACCTCGACGGGGCCCGGCTGTGGAACGCCCACGTCGCCACCGGCGTGGGCCTGGCCGACTACGGCCGGCTCTTCGACACCGTGAGCGTGTGCTTCTCCAAGGGTCTCGGGGCGCCCGTGGGCTCGATGCTGGTGAGCACCGCGGAACGGATTGCTCGCGCCCGGGTCTGGCGCAAGCGCCTCGGCGGAGGCATGCGGCAGGCCGGGATCCTGGCCGCCGGGGCGGCGTACGCGTTGGACCACCACGTGGAGCGACTGTCCGATGATCATGACGCGGCCCGGGGCTTCGCCGAGGCCGTGGCGGAACACTGCGCGGCGGCGGTGGCCCTGGACGCCGTCGAGACCAACATCGTGATCGTCGACACCGGAGAGCGCCCGGCGGCCGAGGTCGCCGCCGCGGCGGCGGCGCAGGACGTCCGGGTTTCCGCCCTGGGCCCCCGAATGGTCCGCGCGGTCACCCACCTCGACGTCGACCGCGATCAGTGCGTACGCGCCGGGCACGTGGTGGGCCTGCTGCTGGGCGGCTGAGTCGTGGAGCCGCGGCGAAGCTCAGCAGGCCGCACCGAGCGGGATGTCGATGCGGTAGGGCTTCTGCTCGCCCACCACGTGGACGTCGAGCGGTGCGCAGGATGGCTTGCGGGCGAAGACGAATCCCGACCAGAAGGTGACGGCCTCGCCCGCGCGACCGAGCTCCCGGAGTCCTCCTCGGGCCGGCAGGCCACGAAGGTGACGGCCGGGTGGCCGTCGTCGTACCCGACGTCGCCCTGGGGAAGTGAGCCGTATCCGAGCGAGATGTGTTCCCGCGCTCTCCGACCGACGCGCAGGGTCACCTCATGTCCTGCTCTGACGAGTACCTGGTGTTTCTGCCCGCCGAGTGACTCCACAACACTGGCGGGCGTCGGCAGCCCGGCGCCGACGAGGACGAACGGGCCGGCGACGAGGTTCGCGGGATCCTCGAACGCCGCCGGGAAGCTCGCTTCCGAGCGGGTGCCGCAGGTCTCCACCTCGTCCGCGCGTTCTTTCCCGACGGCGGTCGGTGCCGTGCTGGCCGCGGCTGAAGGGGTGGTGACGGTGACCGGCGCCGGTGGCGGCTCGCCCGCAGGCCTCGCCGAGCAGGCTGCCCCCGCGGCCGGCAGTATGGCCAGGGCGATCAGACCGATCCGCAGTTGCGACGTCATGAGAGGCTCCCGTCTTTACTACACCTACACCAGGTGCGGACCGGACGTTCTCGTGCCCTCGCAGTGGAAGGTTGCCTAGCTGAGGTGGCGGAGCCGCGGCCAGAGCGCGCTCCAGTCCTCCCGCGGATCGGTGCAGACCGCGATCGGTTGGCCTTCCTCCTCGTTGTCGATGTCGAGGCCGCTCGCGAGCCGGTTGGCAACGGTGCAGCTCTCGAATCGGTCCGCCAGCCAGTCGAACTGGCCGCCGATCACGATCACGGTGCGTGTGGTCTCCGGCGGACCGCCCAGGTCCCACAGCGCGTTGTGCCCGCTGACCACCGGAACGGCGACCGTGCTCAGCCGGTCCAGCGCGCCGGCCTCGCCGTAGTTGCTGGTGAGCACCACGAGGTTCGGGTCCGACTCGCTGGCGTTCCGGATGACCCCGTCGAACTGCTCGACGTAGCGGGGCCAGCCGATCTGGTCGGCCATACCGGCGTTGATCGTGGGCACGAAGCTCTGGGCCAGCAGCCGGACCGGCAGCACCGGCAGGTTGATCACGATGCTCAGGGCGATGTTGCCGACCAGCGCCGCCCCGACCATCACCGCGCGTACGCGGGAACGCTGGGCAAACCCGGCCGCCGGAACGCATCCGATGGCGTAGACGACCGCGACCACACCGAAGGGGTAGTAGAACTGGGCTCCGCCGGCGATCGTCAGTCCCACCATGATGATCATGGCCGGGGCCAGCCAGCGGATCGGGCGCCACTCCGGTGCGCGTACCAGCCGGACGAAGCCGGCGACGATGATCGGGAAGAGCAGCGGTCCGATCATGACCAGGAGCATCGGGACGGCGAGGAGGCGAACCTCGTCGGCGTTGTTATCC
Source organism: uncultured Actinomycetota bacterium (assembly GCA_963711015.1). GTDB lineage: Bacteria > Actinomycetota > Actinomycetes > Propionibacteriales > Propionibacteriaceae > Microlunatus. The sequence continues at coordinate 130,524 of CAVQCQ010000005.1, read as the reverse complement.
GCCAGGGCCTGGCCTATGGCACGTTGCGGCCAGCCGTGTGTCGCCTGCCAGACGAGATTAGGCAGCGCCAGCACGATCGCGATGCCGATGCCACCGCGCAGGTGGCGGCTCAGCAGTGGCCGGCGTGGACCAGCCAGCAGGATGCCGCCGAGTGTGGCGATGATCAACAAGACGATCAGCCACTTGTTGTAGGTGCTCAGACCGATCACGGCGCCCATCGGCAGCCACCATCTCGGCTCGTCGCGGAGGAAGATCCGGAGGGCGAAGAGCAGCACGAGCGGCCACACGACCAGGTCGAGCGACGTGGTCAGCAGCAGGTGCCCGAAGGTCAAGGTGAAGGTGGCGAAGGCGTATCCCCAGGCGGCCAGTCCCTGGGCGAGCCGGCCGCCGCCGACCTCGCGGGCGACCGAGCCGATGATGATCACCGAGCCGGCCGCCAGCAGGGTCGCCGGGAGTCGCAGTGCCCAGAGTTCGTCGGCCAGCAGGGTGGTGGCCCGGGCGATCAGCGGAGTGAGCGGCGGCTGGTCGACATAACCCCACGCCGGCGGCAGCATCCGGAAGTAGAGCTCGTCGCGGTGGTAGCCGTAGCGGCTGCTGAGCAGGCTGAGCACGACCACCAGCACGGCCGCTGCGCCGTAGACCGGTCCGCGGGCCAAGGGTGGCCGACTGATCGATTGGGTCACTCACTCTCCTTTGCGAAAGCCCAGTTTGAACCATCGTCGGCTGTCAGTGGACCCGTCTAGAGTCGTAAGCATGTTCGATTCGGGGGACCAGGGTGCGACGCTGGACGCTGTCGGTCTGCTGGAGCGCGCCGCGGAGAATCGCCGCGCCCGACTTCAGGCTCGTCCGCGAGCGATGCGACGAGAACGGGTTGTGCTCCTGATCGCCCGTGCTACTGAAAATACGGTGGTCGTCCCGGCGGTGCCATGGCAGTTAAGAGCCTCCCAATCAAGGCAACACGTCGACTACTAGCGTGAGCCTATGCGGATCACCCACCTCGGCCACGCGGCCGTCCTGGTCGAGACCGACGACGCCCGGGTGCTGATCGACCCGGGCAACTTCAGCTCCGGATGGCATGGGTTGACCGATCTCGACGCCATCCTCATCACCCACCAGCACCCCGATCACTGCGACCCCGAGCATGCACCGTCCCTGGTTACCGCCAGTCCCGGCGTGCGGGTGCTCGTCGAGCCCTCGATCGCCGCCAAGATCAACTCCGGTGACCTGCCGGGGATGGGTGACGCCGTGGAGGCCATGAGACCAGGTGACCAGGAGGCGGTCGGCGATCTGTTGATCAGCGCGGTCGGTGGTCAGCATGCGGTGATCCATCGGGACATCCCCCGCATCGGCAACGTCGGCTTCGTACTCCAGTCGGAGGGCCAGCCGACTCTGTTCCACCCGGGAGATGCCCTCGACACGGTGCCGTCCGGCGTCGACATCTTGGCCATGCCCGCGTACGGGCCGTGGGCGGCGATGAAGGAGACCGTCGACTTCGTCCGCGCCGTCGGGGCACTGGAGGGCTTCCCGATCCACGACCAGCTACTGAGCGAGCGCGGCTTCGCGCTGGTGTTCAACCGGGTCAACGAGATGACTGGCACCCGACTGATCGACCTGCGCAGCGGGACGGGCCACGACTTCTAGGCGACGAGGGCTTCCCGGAACCGCGGCGGTGTGATCTGTCGGTCCTTCCAGACGAAGGAGGGCACCCGGGCGAAGAACGCATGGGCGAAGTCGGCGCAGGATCCGATGATCTCGGTGTCGTGCTTGCTGACCGAGAAGCGCATCACCTGTCCTTCGATCTTGAACCCCGGGGGCGGATCGGCCATCAGCCACTCCATGGTTCGCGGGTGGATGACGTCGTACGCGAACTTCGGCTCCGAGGTCCGCACGGTGAAGCGGCCGTTGAACTCCTCACTCTCGAAGCGCACCTTCTGCCCTCCCCAGCCGCCCTCGAAGGACAGCGTCGGCAGCGAGAACGGCAGGTTGACCGCCATCAGGATCTCGGAGTGGTTCTCGGTCACGGTCCGGGTCCGGGTCCGGCCCTCGGAGTCGGTGTCGGTCTCGGTACGCTGCGTCTTCCAGCGATGGATGAAGGCCTCGAGCGGCAGCCCGTCGTTGTCACCCCGGACCACCTTCTCCGTCTCGTGTCCGAAGCCGGCCGTGGTCAGGCCGTACCGGGAGATCAGCGTGTCGTCGCGGCCGATCAGCAGCCAGTCCGGCCGGCCATAGAAAGAGAACCCCGGCGGGGGAGGAGTGATCACGTAGGAGGCGAGCGCGGCGGCATCGACGGCTTGCGCGACCGGGGCGAGAGCCTCGAGATACGCCTGCAGCTGGTCGGGGTCCTTGGGGGCGCCGACCGCGACCAGCCGAGCTCCGTCGATGCTGAGGTCCACCCGACGGCCGGCCTGCCCGAATGCGTCGATGGCCGCCAGCACGGACGAGGACAGCACGGTTTTCGCGTACGTGGGGTCGGCCGCCCGCACCTGGAAGGGGGCGTCGATCTCGACGACCGGCCAGTTGACGCCACTGCGCGGCGAGCCGGAGGTGACGAACACCTCGGGCAGCGCCAACGGCAGCTGGAGGCTGGCCAGTCGTTCGTCGAAGTCCGGCCCACCCTCGGCGCTGGCGTACTCGAAGACCCGGAACGGTACGCCGGTCGACGTGGTACCGGAGACCGCCTCGTCGACCTTGCGGACGAAACCGAGCCCGAACGGCGGTGCGTGGTGGTTCAGGACCGACTCCAGCTGAGGGCTCGACTCGAAGGTCCAGCCGCGGCCCCGTAGCGCCCGGATGTAGCGCTGCCGGCGGATGACCAGGAAGGCGATCAGCGCCAGCACCGCGGCGACCACGGCAATGACGACAATCGTCATGACGTCACTCATCCGGTCTCCTTCGGGCTAGGCGCGAGCGCCCGCCGGCGGGACGCGAGTTCCACAAGATACATCGCCGACAGGATCGCCAGGCCGCCGATGACTCGGTGGCCTCTACACAGGAAACCGGCTCTTCCCTAGGAAGCTTCTTGTGGAATCAGCCGGTTCCCCATGCAACATGGGAAACCGGCAGGGTCAGACCACGTAGAGGGTGATCGTCGAGCCTTTGGGGGCCTTCCGCCGGGCCGGCGGGTCGGTGTTGACCACGAAGCCGATACCGATGTAGTTGACCGACGCGTGCTTGATCCGGGTCTTGAAACCGGCGTCGGCGATGACCTTCTCGGCGGCGCGCACGCCCATGGCGCGCACGTTCGGCACCGTCACCAGCACCGGTCCCAGGGAGGAGGTCAGGGTGACGGTGGAGCCCCTCATCCCGCTACCGGAGCCCGGGTTCTGCTTGATCACCCGGTCCTTGGCGATCTTGTCCGAGTGCTGCTTGTTGATCTTGACTCGGAAGCCGGCCCTGGTCAGCGCCGCTTTGGCCGAGGCCGTCGGAGTGTTCACGTAGCTGGTGATCGGAATGGGTCGCGGCCCGCGGGAGACGACCAGGTCGACAGCCGCTTTCCGCTTGAGGCTGGCTCCGGGCTTCGCCGAGGCCGCCAGCACCAGGCCGTCCCGGACGGCGTCGCTGTACCTCTGCTTGACCTTGCCGACGGTCAGGTTGGCCCGCTCGACGGCCCTCTCGGCAGCCTTCCGGGACAGCCCGACGACGGTCGGCATCGTGTGCCGCTCCGGCCCCTGGGACACTGCGGCGTCGATCCGGCCACCCTTGAGGATCTTGGTGCCGGCGCCGGGCTCGGTGCTGATCACCACACCGCGCTGCACCGTCTCGCTGTACTCCTCGGCGAACGCGATGCCCAGGCCCGACCGGTTCGCCACCTGCTCGGCCTCCGCCCGGCTGATCCCGGCCAGTGCGGGCGCGGAGGTGAAGCGACCCGTCGTGAGGTACCAGCCGGCGACGGCGGCGGCGGCGGTCAGCAGCAACACCAGCAGCAGGGCCACCAGGCCACGACGCCGCTTGCGGACCTGGCTGCGGCGCAGTCCGGCCGGCCGTTCCGGCGGCCGCGTGGCGGCGGGAGCCGGCCGGACCGCCGGCGACACCGGCGACACCGGCGGCGGCAGGTCGATCATGGTCCGCGGGCCCGTCCTCGGATGTTCATCGAGATCGCTTCGCACCGAGGACGCCGGGACGAGCTGGGTCACCTCGTAGTCGGCCGCATCGTGATGCTCAGGACTCGAGCTGTCCTCCTCGGCCAGCTCGACGGAGTCGAGGCCTTCGGCGAGGGCAGCCTGCACCCGCCGGACGTCGTTGAGCAGCGCCCGCCCGTCAGGCGGACGGCGGGCGGGGTTGCGTGAGGTCGCCCGCCGCACCAGGGCGTCGAGATACGGCGGGATCTCGGACGCGGTGGGGAAGCTCGACGGGGCGGGTACGTCGCGGTGCACGTGGGCGTACGCGACCTGGATCGGAGTGTCCCCGCTGTGGGGTTTGAGCCCGGTCAGCAGCTCGAACAGCACGACTCCAGCGCTGTAGATGTCGGAGCGGGCGTCGGCCTTGCCGGACACGACGAGCTCGGGCGGCAGGTAGGACACGGTCCCGATGAGCAGGCCCTGGGTGGCGGTGGAGGTCTGCGACGAGATCGCCTTGGCCAGGCCGAAGTCGGCCACCTTGATCTGGCCGCGGTCGCTGATCAGCACGTTCTCCGGTTTGACGTCACGGTGCACCAGCCCGGCGTCGTGGGCCGCGGCCAGGGCGGCCAGCACCGGCTCGATCACCTGGAGCGCTCGCTCGGGGGGCAGCGGCGCGTCGGCGTTGATCAGATCCCGCAGGGTGTAGCCCTCGACGTGCTCCATCACGATGTAGGGACGGCTGCTGTGACCTTCGATCAGGTCCGAGCCCTGGTCGAAGACCGAGACAACGTTGGGATGGGAGAGCTTCGCGGCGGCCCGGGCCTCGCGGTCGAACTTGCGCGCGAACTCGGCGTCGTCGCCAAGGCCGACGTGCATCACCTTGACCGCAACCGTCCGGGTCAGCCGGGTGTCGACCGCGCGGTAGACCGTGGCCATGCCGCCGCGGGCCAGCCGTTCAGTGATCTGGTAGCGACCATCGAGCAAGCGACCGACGAGCGAGTCGGCGACCGTGGTCATGCTCACGCCTGCTCCAAACACGGTGGGGAAGGTGGCCGTGCTGGCCGTGGGGTCGAGTGTAGGAGTCTCCTCGTACAGTCCCGGCCAAGGCGCGCCGGGGCTGCTCGATTCCTCCCTCATGGGATGAGGATGCCTCAGCGAGGCGGCGGATCGGAACTCGACCAGCCCCGCCTCCCCTCCGCGATTCCACAGGAAACCGGCTCTCTCCGTAGGAAGCTTCCTGTGGAATCGGACAGTTCCCCATGCAACATGGGAAACTGCCGGCCCGGTCAGCGCATCAGACCGAGCGGAGAGTGACCGGTGAAGCCCGGGAACACACCGGCGGTGCTCACCTCCGGGAACCGGGCCGCGATCACCTCGGTCAGCACGCCGCGATAGTCCGTGGTCACCGCCAGGTCGCCGTCGACCAGTTTGCCCGAGCCCAGTCCCGGCCAGCTGCCGTGCACCTTGCCACCGCGTACGCCGGCGCCGAACAGCAGCATGGCGTTGCCGTGTCCGTGGTCGGTCCCGCTGCCGTTCTCCTCCACCCGGCGCCCGAACTCCGACATGGTCACGAGGGTCACCTTGTCGGCGTCGGCACCCAGGTCAGTGAAGAACGCCGCGATCGCCTTGGCGGACTCGGCCACGTGAGACTTCATGTCTCCGTTGGACACGGTGCCCAGGCCGACGTGCATGTCCCAGCCGCCGTAGTCCAACGTGATCACCCGGACCCCGACGCCGGCCTTGATCACCTGGGCGCTGGCGGCCAGCGCTCGGCCCAGGTCGCCGTCGGGATACTTGGCGCCGTTGGCCGGTTTCCCATCCTTGGCCAGCGACGACATGGTCGCGGAGACGTCGAGCGCCGCTTTGGCCGCTTTGCCCGTGGCCGAGCGCTGACCGCCCCACAAGGTCGTCAGCGCCTCCCGCATCCGGGCCTGAGCCGCGTCCTCGTCGCCGCCCGGCAGCCGGAAGTCGGAAAGCTGCCGGGCCGAGACCGCGGACGCCGGACCGACCAGAGCCGTGGGCAGCATGGTGCGCCCGAGCTGCAGGCCCTCCTGGGGCGCGTCCTCAGTGGTCAGCCCGATCATCCGGTTCAGCCAGCCGATCCGGGCCGATGAGCCCGGGTCGGCGTCCTCCACCGCCTCCATCGCGGCGAAGTGGCTGCGGTTGGGCACTCGCATGCCGACGGCCTGCACGGCGCCGAACTTCCCGGACTGCCACATCGGCAGCACGGGCTCGAACTCCGGGTGCAGCCCGAACATCGAGTCCTTCGCCAGTAGCGACCCGGTCGGGAGGCCGATCGTCGGCCGGGCCCTGGCGTATCCGGGGTCGCCATGCGGGACGATCATCGACAGGCCGTCGGATCCGCCGCGCAGGCTGAGCACCACCAGGGTGTTGCCGCCCGGGGCGCCGTAGGCCGTCTGGGTGAAGATGTCGCCGATCATGCCGGAGACCGCCGCGCCGCCGATCAGGGCGCCGGTGGTGGCGAGGAAGCGCCGCCGGGAGAGCCGGAAGTCGTCGCAGCTCGTCGAATTCGTGCTCATCGTCACTTCCTCAGGTGTTCGGGACTGTTCAGCACCGTGGCGATCACCGGGACGGCCCGCCAGTCGCCGAAGTCGTCCCGGCTCTTGATCGTTGCCGTCGGCTCGAGCTGCACCAGCTGGGCGGCGGCCTTGATGCTGGCGGCGGTCGCGCGGCGGCCGAGCAGCGAGCGGGACACGCTGTCGACGGCCTTGTCGAACCGCACCGGGCCCTGGGGTAGGTAGTTCCGAGGTGCCTTGCGGCTCATCCCGGTCGACGGCCACCAACCGCCCGCGGTGGTGAAGTGCATGCCCCAGGAGCTCCGCATCCGGCCTGCGGAAGCCCACGCGATGCCTGGTTCGGGGAAGCCGTTGGGTGCGGGCCACATGAACGGGGCCTCGCCCATCTCGTCCAGCACGTAGTTCACGGCGAAGCCGAAGTCGCCACCCTGCTTGGGCTTCGACACCTTGACACCCAGCCCCCGGTAGGTCGCGATCGCGTCCTGCGACGGCGTCCTGACCAGGTCGGCGGCGCTCGCGGCGAAGTCCGGGTGCTTGACCAGGGCCCGCAGGGCCGCCTTGATGCTGGTTCCGGAGTCGGTGTACGCCTTGGCCACCGCGCGCACGATCTCCGCCGATGGCTGGTCGGAGACGAACCGCTGGCAGAGCCGGGTGGCCAGCCGCTTGGCCGTCGCCGGATGGCCGGCCAGGTAGCTGAGGTAGGCCCTCAGCTCAGGCCGGCCCTCGCCGTTGGAGTTGGTGGCCTTCCAGCCGAGCACCTGCACCGGACCGGTCCAGTGGTCGGCCGGGTTGTAGGTCTTCTTGGCCGGCTGCCAGGTCTCGACGTGGTAGCCGGTCAGGATCCGGGCCGAGTCGAGGACCATGTCCTCGGTGTAGCCGGCCTTGACGCCGACCGTGTGCAGCTCGAGCAGCTCCCGGCCGTGGTTCTCGTTCAGCCGGTACTTGGTCGACCCCGCACTGTTCAGGAAGACCAGCATCGCCGGGTGGGTGGTGGCCTTGATCAACAGGTCGGAGAACTTGCCCAGCGCGTACTTGCGGATCGTCCTGTCGTAGCTGACCCGATACATCCAGCCGTCCCCGTACGCGGGAACGTGCAGCAGGTTGGACCAGAAGTCGACCATGATCTCGAACACCTGACGCTTGCTGAACATCCGGCGCAGGATGGTCCAGCGCACCAGGTCCATCGACTGTTCCCAGGAGTTGCGCTTACCGGTTCGGTCGGCCTGCTGGCGGTTTCGCGAGCTGCTGCGCAGGTAGGGATACCAGGCCTTCATCGCGTCCGCGGACGTGTCGGCGACCTTGCTCGGTTTGAGCTGAGCCGCGAACCAGGCCTGCGGACCACCAGCCTTGGTGATCGCCTTGTGCAGACTGGGCGTGTACCCGTAGCTGAAGCGACTGATCATGTGGCGCGTTGCCGAGCTCGGTACTGCCATCCAGGCGACCCCCGTTGCCAAATCGTTATACAACGGAGACAAACTAAAGCGGCAAAGTATCGGTCCGGTCAAGGGTTTTGGCCGGGCGTTCTTCCACGAACCTCTCGCAGCGCCGGCTGGCGGCTTCGCCACGGAGCCGCGCCAGGCGAAGTTAGGATCGACAGGTGACTGCGCTGATGGGTCTGTCGGCCCGCCTCCGGCTCGCCCGGCTGTACCTGAGCACCGACGCCCGGAGCGATCGCGGTGATCTTGCTCAGTTCCTGGCGGCGGCCTTCGCCGGCGGCGTGGACATCGTGCAGATCCGGCAGAAAGGGATGGCCCGCAAGGCCGAGCTCGAAGCCTTGGAGACGGCCCGGTCGGCCGCGATGACACACCAGAACATCGTCTGCGTCAACGACTCGGCCGAGCTCGCAGCCGAGTTCCACGCCGACATGCTGCACCTCGGCCAAAGTGACGGTCCCTCCGGTCCGGCGCGGCGCCAGCTGCACCCGTGGGCGCTGCTCGGCCGGTCCACACACAGCCCGGAGCAGGTGGACCAGGCGCTGGCCGATCCCGACGTCAGCTACATCACCGTGGGACCGGTCTACGCGACCTCGACCAATCCGGACTACCCCCCGGTCGGGCTGGATCTGGTCCGGTACGCGGCGAAGGTGGCTCCGGTGTCCGACGTGGCCGCGAAGCCGTGGTTCGCGATCGGCGGCATCGCCGCGGACAACCTCGAGGCGGTGATCGCCGCCGGCGCGCGCCGCGTGTGGGTGGTCGGCGCGGTCAACCAGGCCGCGGACCCGGAGGCAGCGGCCGGCGAGCTACGACGCATGCTGCAGGCTGCGTGGAAGGCCGAGCCGGGGATGGACCGCTACATCCAGCACGCGCTCGCCAGCGGGTGAGATCGCGCGCCGTCCTGATGGGCGGGGTGCTGGCCGCAGTCCTGCTGGCCGCACTGCTGATCGGCCTGGTCGCCGCGCCGTCGGTGCGGGCGACCCGTGATCCCGAGACCGGCCTGCACCTGGTTGCACTAGCCGCGCTGCCGGTCGAGGCGCAGCAGACCGTGATCATGATCGAGCGGGGCGGGCCCTACCGGTACTCCAGGGACGGGGCGGTCTACACCGATGATCACTACGCTTCGTTCGTCCGGGTGGTCCGGGAATGATCGTCGGCGGCGGGGTCTATCGGTGCTCGAGCCGGTGCCGGTGATCACCTCGGCACTGGCCGATGCCGGCTGGGCCGTCGGGCTGGTGACGGCGCCGACGACGATCAACGAGCTGTACGCGGGATTGGCGGCTGCGTTGGGATTCCCGGACTACTTCGGACGCAACCTCGATGCCCTCTGGGACTGCCTCGCCGACCTCGCCGGACCGACGGCGTTGATCATGGAGGGCTGGACCGGGCTCGCCCGGTCCGACCATGATCATTGGCAGTCGATCATGGACGTACTGACCGAACGCACGGGCCTCGACCCGCCCTTGGCGGTGATCTTGGCCTGATCCGGAGCGGGACCTGACCAAAGTCGCCACCGGTCGAGTTTCCCGCTCAGCCGAGAGACCCTGATACCCTGCGCGTCACCAGCCTGTGGTCGAGTGATTGTCGAGGTGACCGTTCGCCATGCGCTTCGAGCAATCCATCGACATCGCCGCCAGTCAGCAGCGAGTGTGGGACGTGCTCACCGATCTCGAGGCATGGCCGCAGCGTATCGAGACGGTCGACGTCGTCGAGCTGCTCACGCCCGCTCCCGTGGGTGAGGGCAGCCGCGTCCGCCTCAAGCAACCGAAGCTGCCAGAGGGCACCTGGGACGTCACCGTCTGGAATGCGCCGTCCTACTTCGAGTGGCACCAGAAGTCCGGCGGCGTCACCAGCGTCGCGGGTCATCGTGTCGAGGCGCTGCAGCATGGCCGCTCCCGCCTGACCCTGACCCTGGACATGCGAGGCCCGCTGGTGCTCATCGTCGCTCTGTTCTACAAGGGGCTGACCAACCGCTACATGACCATGGAGGCTCAGGGCATGAAGCGCGCCGCCGAATCCACCTGAACCGTCAGCTGCGGGTCAGAAGTCCCGGCGTACGGCGGCCTCGGCCAGGGCGGTCAGGCCGGCGCGGCCCTCATCGGTGATGTCCAGGTCGTGTAACGCCTTGAGGGCCCGCTCGTGACCCTCGTTGATCATGGTTTCGACCGAGTCGCGGGCCCCGGAGTCGGTGATCAGGTCCTGCAGCTGCGTCACACCGTCGGCATCGAGGTCGGGGTCGCCCAGCCGGTCCATCAGCAACCGCCGGCCGGCGTCGCCGGCGTGCGCGTACGCGTGGGCCACCAGCACGGTGCGCTTGCCCTCGCGCAGGTCGTCACCGGTGGGCTTGCCGGTGAGCTGGGTGTCGCCGAAGACGCCGAGCAGGTCGTCGCGGAACTGGAAGGCCCGGCCCAGTGGGGACCCGTACGCGCCGAGGGCGTAGTACAGCTGGTCGTCACCGCCGCCGAGCGCGGCGCCGATCTGGGCTGGGCGCTGCACCGTGTAGCGGGCGGCCTTGTATTCCACCACCCGGCTGGCGTCGTCCAGGGCCAGTTCGATGCTGGGCCGGACGGAGCCCGTGGCGGGCGCCTTCCGCCGTAGCGGATGGGCCTGGGCCACGATGTCCAGATACTGCCCGCAGGTCACCTCGACCCGCATCGCCTCGGCGATGGGCAGCGCCCGCTCCAGCGCCGTCTGGTCCAGCCCGGCTCCCTGCATCATCTGGACCGACCACATCACCAGCAGGTCGCCGAGCAGGATCGCTCCGGCCTTGCCGAAGGCGGCGGAGTCGCCCAGCCAGCCGGCGCTGGAGTGCAGCGCCTCGAACTGGCGGTGGGCGGCGGGTCGGCCGCGACGCAGGTCGGAGGAGTCCATCACGTCGTCATGGACCAATGCACTGCCGTGTAGCACGTCGAGGCTGGCCGCCGCGGTCAACAGCGCCTGCCGATCCTGATCGAGCGGCAGCCCGGCGGCCGCCACGTAGCCCCACACGCAGAACGCCGGCCGCATCCGCTTGCCGCCGCACAGCAGCTGGTTGGCCATCAGCTGGATCGGCACCAGCTCCGGACCCATCGAGTCGAGCACGCTGGCCTGCTCGGCCAGGAAGACCCGGATCTCGGCCGCGATCGCCTCCCGGAACTCCTGAGACAGCGGACTCTGCGGATCCAGCACAGGGTCCTCGGCCCTCTCGAGCTGCGCGTTGACCACATGCTGAGCCTACGGAGGGGGCAAGGAGGCCTCACCTAGGGTGCTCGTATGCCGGTCCGTCCACCGACCATCGCGGACCTGCTGGAGTCGGGGAAGCGACCGCTGTACTCCTTCGAGTTCTTCCCACCCAAGGACGAGATCCAGCAGCGGCAGCTCTGGCAGACCGTCCGTCAGCTCGAGGCGCTGGGCCCGGACTTCGTCTCGGTCACCTACGGCGCGAGCGGCTCCACCCGCGACCGGACGATCACCGCGACCGAGGCGATCGCCCAGCACACCACACTGCGGTCGATGGCCCATCTCACCTGCGCCAGCCAGAGCCGCGACCAGCTGCGCCGGGTGATCGGCTCGTACGCGTCAGCCGGCGTGCGGCACGTGCTGGCCATCCGCGGTGACATGCCTGGCGGCCCGCGGGAGCCCTGGGTCCGGCACCCCGAGGGTCTGGACAACGCGACCGAGCTGGTGGCGATGGTCCGCGAGCTCGGCCACTTCTGCGTCGGGGTCGCCGCCTTCCCCGAGCCCCATCCGGAAAGGAACGACCCCGAGCTGGACGCCCGGGTCCTGGCGGCGAAGGCCGAGGCCGGCGCCAGCTTCGCGATCACCCAGCTCTTCTTCACGGTCTCGGACTACTTCGCCCTGGTCGACCGGGTACGCGCGCTCGGCTGCGCCATCCCGATCATCCCCGGGATCATGCCGATCACCAATGTCCGCCAGGTGGAGCGGTTCGCCGAGCTCTCCGGTGCCGCGCTGCCCGCCGCGGTCACCGAGCGGATCCACGCGGTGGCCGACAACGACGATCAGGTCCGGCGGGTGGGCATCGCCGTCGCGACGGAGATGTCGGAGCAGCTGCTGGACGGCGGCGCCCCCGGCCTGCACTTCTTCACCCAGAACCGTTCCCGCGCGACCCGAGAGATCTACGCCAACCTGCACCAGGTCCGGCGTCGAGCGTGACCAGCCGCTGGGTCGGCCGGGTCAGCGCAACGTAGAGCGTCCGCACTCCACCGGGCGAGCTGGCCGCGATCTCGTCCGGCGCGACCACCAGGACCGCGTCGTACTCCAGGCCCTTGGCCTCGAGCGGGGCCACCACGCTGACCCGGTCGCCGCCCACGAGCTGCGCTTCGCGGAGCCGGGCCGACAGCTCGGCCTTGAGGACCGGCGGGCCGATCACTCCGACCGTTCCCTCGACGTCAGCAAGCAGTCCGGCCACAATCCGGATCATGGCGGCGGACAGTCCATCGGAGCCGGCGATCTCGAGCCGCGGTTCGACGCCGACCGAGCGCACCGCCGCGGGCAGGTCGGCCGACGGGACCGCCGCGACCACCACCTTGGCGGCCAGCTCGAAGACCTCGGCCGGGCTGCGGTAGTTGGTGCTCATCCGGAAGGTCCGTACCGGCGCATTCCCGATGATCTCGTTCAGCGCCCCGGTGGCCTCCGGCTGGTCCGGCCAGGAGCTCTGGGCCGGATCGCCGACAACGGTCCAGCTGGCACTCGGACCCCGTCGTCGGAGCATCCGCCACTGCATCGGCGTGATGTCCTGGGCCTCGTCGACCAGGATGTGCGCGTACGTGGTCTGCGGTTCGGCGAACGGGTCATCCTCCCGCACCCGGGTCAACCGGTCCGCCGTCGTGACCACCTCGGAGACGTCGGACAGCCGGTCCAGGAACAACGAGATCTCGCCCTCCTCCGGCGGAGGCACCGGTCCGAGCAGGTGTGCCAGCTCATCGAGCAGCGCTCCGTCGGCGACGGTCCAATCGGACCGCTCCGCCATTCCGGCGTAGCTGGCGCTGACCAGATCGCACTCGGCATTGGACAGCACCGAGGCGGACAACCGATGCAGCAGGTCCCGGTCAGCCAGGCGGCCCAGCGCGGCCAGCGGAGTGACCGCCGGCCACCAGGCCGGCCAGAACGCGGCCAGCTCGGACGTTTCGGCGACCACGGCGTCGAAGTCCTCCCGGTCCAGGTCCAGCTCCGGCGGACGGATCCGCCACAGCGCAGCCAGCACCGCCTTCTCCGCTGCCTCCCGGCCGGTGTTCAGCTTGTGGTGGGCCAGCACCTCGAGGCGGACCTGGTCGAGCGCGCCGGCCGCCAGCACCAGCACGTGGCCTTTGACGCTGACTCGCAGCTCCTTGGGGGCGTTCGGCGGTGGCTCGCGAACCAGTGCTCGCAGCACCCGGGTCATCCGCAGGCTGCCCTTGACCGCCGCGGTCGCCGGTGGATCCACTTGCTCACCGGTGACCGCGACGACATCGGCGGCTACCGCACCGATCGGCCGTAGCGTGACCGACTCCTCACCGAGCGACGGCAGTACCTGCTCGATGTAGCTCATGAATACCCGGCTCGGCCCGACGACCAGGACGCCGCCGGATTCGAACCGGCGGCGGTTGGAGTAGAGCAGGTACGCGGCGCGGTGCAGCGCGACCACCGTCTTCCCCGTCCCCGGGCCTCCGGTGATCATGGTGAACCCCTGGTACGGCGCTCGGATCGCCTCGTCCTGCTCGGCCTGGATGGTCGCGACGATGTCACGCATGGTGTGGCCACGAGCCCGGGTCAGGGCGGCCATCAAGGCGCCCTCGCCGAGCACCACGAGGTCGCCATTGGCGTGTTCGGAGTCGAGCAGGTCGTCAGAGATGCCGACCACGGTCTCGCCCGAGCAACGCAGCACCCGTCGCCGGACCACGTCCATCGGAACGGCCGGAGTGGCGCGGTAGAACGGCTCGGCCGCCGGCGCCCGCCAATCCACCACCAGCGGCTCGTAGTCGGCGTCGCGGACTCCGATCCGTCCGACATAACGGATCTCGCCGTCGGTGCGGTCGAGCCGGCCGAACACGAGGCCCTCATGCTCGGCGTCCAGCACCGCCAGCCGTCGGGCGGCCTGGAACGCGAAGACGTCCCGCTCGTAGAGCCCGGTGCCGTCCTCCTCCCGCAGGTAGGTCTCCCGGTCGGACTGGTAGAGCGCGCGTCCCGCGCGAGCCACCTCCTCGGCGGATCGGGTGGCCTCAGCGAGACGTGCGTAGACCAGGTCCACATGCGCCTGCTCGGTGGCCAGTTCGCGCTCGACCGCGATCGACGTCTGCGCGTGGGTCAAGGAGTCAGGTCCCCTCGGCTGGACAAAAACGAACGTCTGAGTATACGGACCTGTCGGGGGTGGCCGGTAATTTCAGTCCGCCGCGGTGTGCCCGCCCTTGACCGCGTACGCGGCGAGCGCGCCGGACAGTACCTCGGCCGACGGGTCCGGACCGGCCGCCGAGAACGGCCCGGCGAGGAACAGACCCGGAGCCTCGCCGGACACCGACGGACGGTCGATCCAGCTGCGCAGCCCGTCCCAGCTCACTCCGTACGCCGGTCGCGGCAGCGCCCTGGTGAAGTCGTGCACGCTCCTTACGGTCCACTCGCCGGCTGGGCGCTCGTAGGTGAGGATCGGCACTCCGGTAGCCGTCAGTGCGATGGTCTCCCGGACCTCCGCGACCGGCCCGTCGAGCACCTCGTGATGCACCGAGGGTGCGAGCGCCGGCTGCAGCCGGCGTACCCGGCGGCGCAGCGGTCCGGCCGCCGCACGCGGCAGCAGCTCGGTGACAGTCGTCCACGGATCGGCGCAGACCACCACCGCACGGGTTGCCGGCTCGCCGGCCACCCCCACGCGGCCGTCGGCCAGCGTCAGCTCGGCAACCGGGGCGTTCAGCCGCACCTCGACCTGCCGCAGGGCTAACCGCGCAGCGAGGAGATCGACCAACATCGAGAACCGGCCCGCCCCGTCCGGCGAGCGCACCTGCCAGCGGCCGAAGGTCCGAGCCAGCGACAGCTCGACGGCGGCAAGTGCCGGAGTCCGCTCCGGCAGCGAACCCTGCCGGTAGGCCACGCTCCGCACCAGTGCCGTCAGCGCGGGGTGACCGAGCCCCGCCGCCAGCTCCGCCAGGGTCAGCCGGCCGAGCAGCCGCCGCCGAGTCTCCCGGTCCAGCCGGCCGGGCGACCGCTCGGCCTCCCAGCCCAAGGGCCGCAGCGTTTGCCAGAGCCCATCGAGCCGGTCGAGAAGGTCCTGCCAGCGAGCAGCCACGGCAGGTCCGAAACTCCGAGTCAGCGCCGCCTGCTGGCCGCCGCGGTCGGCCGGCCAGTCCAGGGTGCTGCCGCTGGCGAGGGTGAGAATGGCCGGTGCGGCCGGTGCCAGTTCGGCACCCATCCGGCTCAACTCGGCCTCCAGCGGCCGGCCGCTCTTGCGAAACAGGTCGCGCCAGGGCGCCGGAAAGCCGAACACTGAAGGGCCGTCATCGACCAGCAGATCCTCGGGCAGCGAGCGGGCGGCCCACCGGCCACCGAGCCGGTCCGATCGCTCGTACAGGGTCACGGCGTACCGGGACTTGGCCAACCGGGCAGCGGCGGCCATTCCGGCCAGGCCGCCACCGATCACCACGACCTGTTCCATATCGGGACAGGCTAGGGGAGCCCGTACGCTGTGCCCGTGGCTGATCTGAAACCGGTCGACGAGTCGTGGCACCGGGCACTCTGCGTGGTGGCTCACCCCGACGATCTGGAGTTCGGAACAGCGGCGGCCGTGGCGCGGTGGACCGACCAGGGCAAGAGCGTGGTGTACGCGATGGTGACCAGCGGGGAGGCGGGGATCGACGGGATGCCGCCGGAGGAGACCCGGCGGGTCCGCGAGGCCGAGCAGGTTGCCTCGGCCAAGATCGTCGGCGTTGAGGACGTGGACTTCCTCGGCCAGCCCGATGGGGTGCTGGAGTACGGCGTCGCCCTGCGGCGGGTGATCTGCGCCGCGGTGCGCCGGCATCGGCCGGAGATCGTGATCACCAACAACTTCCGGGAGACGTGGGGCGGTGAGTCGCTCAACCAGCCCGACCACATCGCCGCCGGCCGGGCCACACTCGACGCGGTCCGCGACGCCGGGAACCGGTGGGTGTTTCCCGAGCAGATCGAGGCCGGACTGCAGCAGTGGGGCGGCGTCCGCGAGGTCTGGGCGGCGTTCTCACCCGACGGCCGGCACGCCGTGGACACGACGGCGACCTTCGAGCGGGGAGTGGAGTCGCTGCAGGCGCACCAGGCCTACATCGAAGGTCTCGGCCAGGATCACTTCGATCCGGCCGAGTTCCTCGAAGGGCTGGGGCGCCAGGCGGGCACTCGGCTCGGGGTGGCGATCGCTGCGAGCTTCGAGGTGTTCTCGATGGGTTGGGGCGACTGATCGGACGCCGGTCCGATCGCGGCTTGACGGAATGTCAGTCGGTCGGTGTAGTGTTGGCCATGTTCGAACACGCATTCTAAAAGGCGCTTGGGGAAGGGCCACAGGAGCGGGTTCGAAGCTAGTGCGTGTTCGCGGCACGCACTTCCGGCTTGCCTCGGTGCGGGTGGTACTCGACCCCGTCCGCATCGAGGCCGCCAACTCGGTCGAGTTCCCCTTTGTGATCACCAACAGCTATCGACTCGAACGAGGTAAGTCCGTGGTGCCCGATCCCCGACCCGACACCGGGCCGCCCACCGGTGGTCGCCGACGCGGCTGCCCGATCGTCCGCGCGGAGCTGCAACGTGCCCGCTCCGCGGTCCTCGAGGCCGAGCTGGCCGAACGGCCCAGCGAGCGCTACCTGGCGGCGCATCGGGCAGCACTCCGCGTCGCAGCGGTGATCCTGGCCGCACGGACGCATCCCGCCCTGCCCGGACCGAGTCGGCCCCGCAACGCCTGGGAGGTGCTGGCCGAGGTCGCGCCCGAGTACGGCGAGTGGGCCGCGTTCTTCGCGGCCACCCAGCCGAAGCGAGACGCGGTGCAGGCCGGAGCGGCGTCGATCATCACCGCACGGGAGGCGGACGACATGGTGCTCGACGCGAACGCGTTCCTGGGCCTGGTGGAGCGAGCCTGCGCCTGAGCTTCTAGGCTCGGGTGGTGGCTCAGCAGCGCCAATCGCTCTTACGGCGACGGTCGGTAGCGCAGAACCACGTGGTCGGCCTGCTGACTCGCCAGCTCGACGACCTGGTGGCGGGGGAGTGGCGCGCGCTGGACGTGGTCGACCTCGGTGGCGGCACGGGAGGAATGGCGATCCCGCTCGCCGAGCGCGGGCACCAGATCCGGGTGGTCGACCCCAGCCCTGATGCCCTGGCCGCCTTGGAACGCCGGACGGCCGAAGCCGGGCTGACCGGGCGGATCATCGGTCTGCAGGGCGACGCGGCAGACCTGGTGACCTTGATCGGCGAGCGCGAGGCCGACGTGGTGGTCTGCCATCGGGTTCTCGAGGTGGTCGATGATCCCGCCGCCGCACTGGTCGCCATCAGCCGGACGCTTCGACCCGGTGGGGTGCTCAGTCTGCTGGCGGCGCAACGGCAGGCGCTGGTCCTCTCCCAGGCCCTCGCCGGCCACCTCGGATTGGCCCGCCGGACGTACGCCGATCCGCATCGGTTCGACCAGGCGCGGGTCCTGGACATGGTGCAGGCCGCCGGATTCGTCGTGCTGGCCAGCCACGGGATCGGCGCGATCGCCGACCTGGTGCCGGAGCGGCTGCTGGAGGCCGAGCCTGGCGCGTACGAGGATCTCGCCGAGCTCGAGGCCGAGATCAGCTCCGACCCCGCGTTCAGGGCCCTCGCCCCCCATCTTCACGTCTTCGCTCAGGCGCACCGCTCGCGCTAGCCGATACCGTTCGCTATCCTGCTGTATCGAACACTTGTTCGAAGGAGGCGAATGACCGCCAGTGCGCCGCGCATCGTCATGCACGTCGACATGGATGCCTTCTACGCCTCGGTCGAACTGCGCCGGCGGCCCGAGCTGCGGGGCACTCCGGTCATCGTTGGCGGATTCCCGCGCGGGGTCGTACTGTCGGCCAGCTACGAGGCCCGAGCCTGTGGCGTCAAGTCAGGCATGCCGTCCGGACAGGCCATCCGCCTGGCACCGCGGGCGACCTTCGTGAGCCCGGACTTCGACAGCTACAGCGCGGTATCGAAGGCGATCGTCGCTGTCTTCTCCTCCGTGACCTCGGTGGTCGAGTCGGCCTCGATCGACGAGGCGTACCTCGATCTCACAGGAGCCGTTCGGATGTTCGGCAGTCCGGTCCGGATCGGGGAGTACGTCCGCGCGGTGGTGTCCGACGAGCAGCAGATCACCTGTTCGGTGGGCATCGGTCCGACCAAGTTCATCGCCAAGGTCGCCTCCCGCGCCGCGAAGCCGGACGGACTGGTGGAAGTGCCACCGGACGGGATCGAGGCGTTCCTGCATCCCCTGCCGGTCGAGGCGATGTGGGGCGTCGGCGCGCCGACGGCCGACAAGCTGCACGGGCTCGGCCTGTTCACCGTCGGCGACCTTGCGCATACCCCGGTCGGCACGCTGCGCCGCACCTTCGGACCGCACGCCGGACGGGTGCTGAGCGAGCTGGCCTGGGGCCGAGACCCACGTCGCGTGGTGCCGCAGGTGCCCGAACGCAGCGTGGGGTCTCAGCAGACCTTCGCCGCCGACAGCGACCGGCCCGAGATCGTGAGACGCGAGCTGCTCCGGATGGCCGACCGGACGGCGAGCCGGATGCGCAAACAAGGGGTGGTGGGCCGGACGGTACAGATCTCGGTGCGGTTCGCCGACTTCTCCGAGCTCACCCGGTCCGCGACGATGCCCACCCTCACCGACGTCACGGCAGAGATCTACGCCGCGGCGGTCGAGCTCTACGACCGGTTGAGGCTCGACCGGGCGCGGATCCGTCGCGTCGGCGTTCGGATGCAGCAGCTGGTGGATGTGCACTCCGCCTATCGGCAGCCTCGGCTCACCGACCCTGAGCGCGGCTGGCGCGAGGCCGACCAGGCCGTCGATGCGGCGGTGTTGCGGTTCGGCCCGGCCGCGGTGCAACGGCTGGTCCTGACCCGGCGGCCGTAGCGACGTCGGCTCGATGCCTTCGCCGGGCAAGTTGCCCGATTGGGTTTCCGTTCTCTTCATGCCAACCTAGACTGAGAGCACTTCGACCCATACGGGACGACGGCAGCGCAGCACGACGAGACCCATGGGGGGTGGCCAGTGGCCCTCTCGGATGAGGAGCAGCGGCTTCTCGAGCAGATGGAGGCTGCCCTTGCAGCCGAGGACCCGAAGCTGGTCAACGCCCTGCGCGGCACCGGTGCCCGCCGGGTGCACCGGCGTCGGGCGGCCGTCGCCGGTGTCGGCTTCTTCGCCGGTCTGGCCCTGCTCATCCTGGGTGTGGGCCGTGAGAATCTGATCTTCCTCAGTGTCCTCGGCTTCGTGATCATGGTCGCGGCCGCGGTGACCGCGATCTACTCCTGGCAGCACGTCGGCAACAGCGCCGATCCCGGCCGCGGCCGGGTCGGCGCCAAGTCCGCCCAGGGCAGCCGTCCCCCCGACGGCCAAGGCTTCATGGACAAGATGGAAGAGCGCTGGCGCCGCCGCCGCGACGAAGGAATGTAGCTCAGCGCCTCTCGACCCCCGCAGATCTGGCAGCATGCGGGGGTCGAATTGCGCCTAGGAGCCCCGCACGCTGCCGAATTGCCCGAGCTTGCTGGAAATTGGCCTGTGGATAGTGCGTTACACGGTCTCGAGGTGAGTCACGGTCGAGACCGTGACTTCAAAGTTCGACCTCGAACTCCGTTCAGCGCTGTGGCCGCAGTCAGCCGGAGCACTCGCGGCCGTCGGCGTCACCCGGGACATGACTCGCGGTCCGCGCTGGCGACGGACCTCCCGTGGCTTCTTCGTCCCCGCGTCGATTGAACAAACCACGTGGCGAGTCCGCGAACCAACTGGGCGGGGATCGAGCAGTACCGCCGAGCAATCCGCCTTGCTGAACCTCGAAGCGCCAGCCCCTGGGAAAGCCGGCTGCGGATGTTCTATGTCCTGCGGGCCAAGCTGCCACGTCCGGAGCTCACGAAGGCCCTATTGACAAACTTCTTATTCAATTCCAGAATGGCCGCGTGCCAGACGTTCAGGTCATCGAGGAGCCGGCCGCGGCCGCTGTGGCGCTCGATCCCGTCCGATCCAAGATCCTGGCCGTCCTTGCCGAGCCCGGATCGGCGACCACGGTGGCCAAGAGGCTGGACCTGCCCCGGCAGAAGGTCAACTACCACCTCCGCCTGCTCGAGGCCCACTCCCTGGTCCGCGAGGTCGAGCAGCGCCGTCGGCGTGGACTCACCGAGCGCGTCGTGGTCGCCACCGCCAGCGGCTATGTCCTCTCGTCCGTTGCACTGGGCGACAGCGCCGCAGACCCGGCCCGCATCGACCGGCTGTCCAGCCGGTATCTGGTCGCGGTCGCGGGCCGGATGGTCGCGGAGGTGGCGAGCCTGGCCCAGCGGGCTCAGGCAACCGGCAAGGAGCTGGCGACGCTGGCCATCGACACCGAGATCCGTTTCGCGTCCGCTCGCGAGCGCGCCGAGTTCACCCGCGAGCTGACCCGGTCAGTGACCGACCTGGTCGCGCGCTACCACGACGAGCGCGCCCCGACCGGCCGCTGGCACCGCCTGATCGTCGCCGCACACCCGCGACCCGCCCCAACCGAGGAGAACCATGCCTGATCTGCCCACGCCCGAGAACCAGCGCGCCATCGAACTCGAGATCGAGGTCCCCGGCACTCCTGAGGAGGTGTGGCAGGCGATCGCCACCGGACCGGGGATCGGCTCCTGGTACGTGCCGCACACGGTGGAGGAGCGGGAGGGCGGCGCGATGTCCGCGTCGTTCGGACCCGGACCCGAGATGCAGGTGAGCGGACGGGTCGTCGCATGGGACCCGCCACGCCGCTTCGTCTACGACGGCGGTGACGAAGCCGGCTTCGCCTTCGAGTGGCTCGTCGAGGCCCGCGAGGGGGGCAGCTGCGTGGTCCGGCTGGTGAACAGCGGCTTCGGCTACGGCGACGAGTGGGACGACCAGTACGACGCGATGACCGAGGGCTGGAAGATGTTCCTGGTCAACCTGCGGCTCCATCTGGCGCACTTCCGTGGGCAGGCGGCAACCGCTGTGCAGCCCACCAGCATGTGGCCCGGACCGGCCGACGAGGCCTGGAACGCCCTGACCACGGAGCTCGAGCTGCCCCCTCGGCCGGCTGTCGGCGACCGGGTCGCCACCTCCGCCCCGGTCGCGCCACCGTTCGCCGGTGAGGTCATGGACGCCGGGCCTCGCCGGATCTCGCTGCTGCTCGACCAGCCGGCGCGCGGGACGGCGGTTCTCACCGTCGAGGGAGAGGGCGAGGCCGTCAGCGTGTCGGCCTGGTCCTGGTTGTACGGCCCCGATGGCGCGGCAGCGGCCGAGCGGGACGAACCGGCATGGCAGGCATGGCTGGGCCGGCACGCCGTGCAGCCCGAGACGGCGTCGACCTCGTAGCTCACGGCGCGTTCGGCCCGGGAGCTCAGCGTCGGAGAGTCAGCGCTTGCGGCGGCGGAACAGCGAACGCGGGAGGACGACAGCCAGGATCTTCCGCGGCAGGGCGGCGGGCTCGGCGATGCCCCGACGAATCTCCTGGGTCATCGTCGGGAGCCGCTCGGCGGCAGGGGCGTCCGCGAAGGTCCGGGCATAACGAGAGCGTTCGACCAGGGTGGCGACCTGGCCCATCGAGGCCGCCTCCTCGTGCTCCAGCCGGCCTCCCACTTCGCGGCCGATCGTCTGGGGTGAGCCGTTGGGCCACGAGCCGCCGTGGTCGACGACCGTGTCCCGGATCTCAGCCCAGGCGCTCTCCACCTGATCCGCCGCCTCGCCCTCGCCGCTCAGCCGAGCGCTGCGGCGCCGGACCCGGATCGTTGCCGGAGCGGCGAGGATCATCAGCAGGACAAGACCTCCGGCGATCATCAGCAAGGTCCGGCCCCAGGTCGCCGTCGTCGGGTCCCCCGACGTTGTCGACTCCGGGAGCTCGTCCGGTGGCAGCGCGGTGGCGGACGGACCGGTTGTCTCCTCCGCAGAGGGATCAGCGGTCGCCTCCTCGGCCGGAGCTTCCTCCTCCTGGATCGACCACGGTGGCGGGGATCCGGTGACGCTGGCCGGTGTCGGCTCGAAGCGGACCCAGCCGTAGTTCGCGAAGTACAGCTCCGGCCAGGCATGCATATCGCGGATCGACACGGTCCAGGAGTCACCTTCGCGCTCACCGGGCAGGAAGCCGACCGAGACCCGCGAGGGAATGCCGACCACCCGGGCCATCATGGCCATTGCTGAGGCGAACTGCTCGCAGTAGCCCCGTCGGTCCCGGAGCAGGAAGTTCTCCAGTGCCTCATACCCGCTGCCGGGGAGCCGTTCGGTGCTGTACTCGAACTCGCCACTGCGCAGGAAGTTCTGGATCGCCACCGCCCTCGCGGCCGGCGTGCTCGCGTCCTTGGTCACCCGCCGGGACAGGTCGATCAAGGATTCCGGCAGGTCGCGCGGGATGGCCGCGGTGACCTCGCTGTCCAGCGGCGTCCCGACGGCGGCGTCAGCCAGATCCTCGGGCTCGGGCTCGATGTCGACACTCTCGACGCTGTAGCTGAGCTGGCGAAGCTCCTGCGGCCGGTCGCTGGCGTTGACCACCACCATCGAGTTGGGGTCGAAGCGCCAGTCCCCGTCGGCCTCGAAGCTCCGCGGCGCGTACGGCAGCGGAAGGTACTGCGACCCGAAGTCGAACACCTGGATCTCGGTCCGCCGCCGCTCCGCCGGATCGGGTTCCTCGGTCAGTCCGGGAATGGCACCGAGCTCGTTCCCGTTGTTCAGCCGGATCAGTACGTTGCTCCACCCGGAGGCGTTGAGCTGGGGCAGGGACGCCATCCGCAGGTAGAGGCCGCCCGAGGTGTCCGACTGGTACTCGAGGACCACCCGGTCGTCCGGCTGGGTGAGATTGCGCCGCAGGTCGAGGGTCGGATCGGTCAGCTGCAGCGGGCCGCTTCCGGGACCGGTTCCGAGGCCGAACCCCGGCAGCGACAGCGTGGGCAGTGCGGCGCCGAGCACGATCGCCCCGATCAGCGCCGGGACAGCGAGGTAGCCGGTGGCTCGCCAGACCACGGGGGAGGCCGTGCCGAACCCGTCGGCCGAGTCGCGGGACAGCCCGCGCGTCCAGCGGGCGGTCGTGTTGAGTCCCTCGGCGACCAGGATCGCCAGATAGCCGATCGCGATGAAGCAGAAGTTCGCGATGCCGGTGTCGATCCCGAGACCGAGGGCGGGAACCAGGAACAGGGTCGCCGACGGCGCCAGCGCCCAGGCGGGCCGGTGCAGGCCGTTCACCAGCAGATCGGTCATGATCATGATGATCCCGACCACCGTGACGAAGATCAGCCGTACGCCGTCGTTGGGCTCCATGGGCGAGGCCGACATGCGCATGTGATCGATGCCGACGGCCCAGAGCGCCGGATAGTTCTCGAACCAGCGCAACCCGAAGATGGGCATCACGCCGCTGAGCCCGAGCGAGAAGAGCACCAGTCCGGCACTCTGGGCCGCGAGCACCGTGGTGGCGCCGAACCGTGACCGGCGCAGCACGATGCCGATCCCGCCGATCAGCCCGATCAGCAGCCAGCTCAAGATCAGGAAGCTGCCGTCGTAGGTGAGCGGCCGCACCGTCAGGCTGGCCAGCGCCACTGCGACCATGACCGCGATCCCGGTCCGGTCGGTCGGCCGCATCAGAAGGTCCTCCGCATTCTCATGCCGCCGCGCTGATCTGTTCCAGGCCGGCCCAGGCCTCGGCCACGCCCATGCCCCGCGGCACGTCGATCACCCGCCATTGGTTCTCGCGGAGGATGTCGGCGGCGAGCTCCTGCTGGGCCCGCTGTTCGGGAGGGCCGGGCTGGTCGGCGAAGGTGTCGACGTCGAGCAGCATCACCAGCCCCTGGGCGCGGTTGCGCCGGACCCGTAGCAACGCGTTGGCGTCGGCGGCCGACATCCGGCCCATCACGGCGATCACCAGCTGCCCGGCCCGGTCGATCGCGGCCGACTCGACGGCGTAGTGCAGTGAACCGGTGGAGCGGGCCCGAAGGTCGGTCAGCCGACTGACTACCAGCTCGGCCGAGGCGGAGCTGTGCTGGCCCATGCTGCCGCTGATCCGCAGCGGTCCGTCCGCCTCGTAGATCTCGATGCTGAACCCGTCGTCGAGGAAGTGGATGCCGATCGACGCGACCGCGGAGATCGCCCACTCCAACGAGTTCTGCATGCCGCGGCCCGCGTGCGCATCGGCGCGGGAGTCCAAGATCAGGCTGGCGCTGGGATCCCACGCCTGCTCCTCGCGTCGCACCATCAGATCCCCGAGCCGCGCGGTCGAGCGCCAGTGGATCCTGCGCACGTCATCGCCCTGCCGGTACTCCCGCACCAGGGCGTCGTCCTGGCCCACCACCCCGATCCGGTGCGGCCGCTCCTCACCGGTGTTGCCGCCGCCCCCGACGGTCCGCATCGCCGGGAGCGGCACGATCTGGGGCGTGACCATCACCTCGCTGGTCGCCACGAACTGCCGATCGAGCTGCACCAGACCGAACGGGTCGGTGGTCCGGACGGTCAGCGGGCCGGTGGAGAACCGTCCGCGTACCCGGCCGAGCAGCGGATACTCCACCACCCGGCGCCAGCGCAGATCGGGCCGGTCCACCAGGAACCGCGGCCGACCGCCCAGCTCGCGTGGCACGTTGTCCTCGAGCAGCAGGATGCCGGCAGGCAGCCGACCTTCCTGGCCGAGGATGATCTGGCCCTTCATCGGCGATCCGAGCGGCACCTGGGCCGGCTCGACGGAGCGCTCGCAGGACATCTTGAGCCGGGCCCGCGAGACCAGGAAGCCGGCGATCACCGGGAGCAGCCCCACCAACAGGCCGATCCGCATCACGTCGCGCTGGCCGGCCGACATCGCCACCAGCGTGATCGCCAGACCCGCGAGGAGGAACAGCCGTCCCCGCACCGTCAGCAGCCGCCACGCCCGCCTCATGTGATCGGGCCCCTCGCTACCCGACGCTCGGTGCTCACTGCCTGCTGCCTACCGCCGGTCGGGGATGTGCACCGTCTGGATCGCGTGCGCGATCACGTCGTTGACGGTCCGGCGGGCGAGCTGGGCGTCGGTGGAGGGCAGTACGCGGTGGGCCAGTACGGACGGACCCAACGCGGCGATGTCGTCGGGGCTGACGTAGTCGCGGCCGGACAGGGCGGCGAACGCCCGGCTCGCGCGGAGTAGCTGGAGCGTGGCCCGCGGCGAGGCGCCGAGCCGCAGATCCCGCGAGTTCCGCGTGGTGTTGACGATCTGGACCAGGTAGTGCTTGACGGCCGGGCTGACGTAGACCGACTTGACCACCTCGATCAGAGCGCGGATCGTCCCGCCGTCCGTGACCGGCTGCAGGGCGCCGAGCGGGTCGAAGGAGCCGTGCGACTCCAGCATGTCCAGCTCGGCGTTCGGTGTCGGGTAGCCCATCTGGATCCGGGCCATGAACCGGTCCCGCTGGGCTTCGGGCAACGGGTAGGTGCCCTCCATCTCGATCGGGTTCTGGGTGGCCACGACCATGAACGGCGACTCGAGCAAGTACGTCGTGCCGTCGACGCTGACCTGGCGTTCCTCCATCGACTCCAGCAGTGCGGACTGCGTCTTCGGCGAGGCCCGGTTGATCTCGTCGCCGACGACGATGTTGGCGAAAATGCCGCCCGGCTTGAACTCGAAGTCCCGGGTCTCGGCGTTGAACACCGAGACCCCGGTGATGTCGGACGGCAGCAGATCGGGGGTGAACTGGATCCGCCGCACCGAGCAGGCAATCGAGCGGCCCAGTGCCTTGGCCAGCATGGTCTTGCCGACTCCGGGGACGTCCTCGATCAACAGGTGGCCTTCGGCGAGCAGCACGACGAGGGCAAGGTCGATCGAGCTCCGCTTGCCTTCGATCACGCTCTCGATCGCCTGCCGCACCCGGCCCATCACCTGGACCACGTCGCCCAGAGACAGGGACGGGTCGGCCTCGACCTCGGTCGCCTTCTCGAAACTGAGACTCACGCTGCCCCTTTGTCCGTCCCATACTGCACCGGCTCGGCCCGAAGGCCGAAGGCCCGGCTCATCGTATGCGCCCACCCTCGATAGCCCAGGTGCCTAAACCTTATGCGGTGCCCGTCGCCGGTGGAGATGACGAGCAACACGCCCATTCCGTTCGAGATGGTGCGGATCCACCGCGAAGTGGAGGGAAGTGGGGTACAGTGGCGCGAAGTGGAGAACAGCGGACCTGAAGTGGGGTGAAGGAGGGTGGCCCATGTTCCTTGGCACCCACACTCCGAAGCTCGACGACAAGGGCCGTCTGATCCTTCCGGCGAAGTTCCGAGACGAGCTCAGTGACGGCCTGGTGATCACCAGGTTCCAGGAGCGGTGCCTGGCCATCTGGCCGCGCGCTGCGTTCGTCGAGGTGGCCGAAACCGTGAGGAACGCCTCCTCCAGCCAGCAACGCGTCCGCGACTACCAGCGCATGCTCGCGTCGGGAGCCTCGGACGAGACACCGGACAAGCAAGGCCGGATCGTGATTCCGCAGCACCTGCGGAGCTACGCCGGCCTGGACAAGGACTGTGTCGTGGTGGGGGCGATCAACAGGGTTGAGGTCTGGGACGCCGCCGCGTGGGAGCAGTACTCCGCGGAGAAGGAATCGGCGTACGCCGAGCTGAACGACACCGTGTTCTGAACCGCGAGCACAGAGGACGGTGAGCACGACGAGCACGCTGCTCGTGGCGAGAGGCTTCAACCCGCAGATCCGGCTCCCTGACGCACTTCCCCGGCGCCAGGCGGCACACTCCCCAACGTTGATCTCGGGTTGAAACCCCTCGCCACGATCGCGCGCACTACACCGAAGGGTCGAGATGACTTCCCCGCAGTCCGACGACCGCCGGATCCGACACGATGCGCGAGACGGCTTGTCGGTCGCGGCGCTCTCGCTGGTCGGCAGTGTCGGAGTGACCGCTGCCCTCTGGGTCCTGCTGTGGTGGCTCGGATGACGGGCGAAGCCCAGCACCAGCCGGTGATGAGGAGCGAGGTCGTCTCCCTGCTCGCTCCGGGGCTGCACGGTGACCCGGTGCTGGTGGATTGCACGCTCGGGCTGGGCGGGCACGCTGCGGCCCTGCTGGACGCCTGCCCAGAAGCGCGGTTGATCGGGCTGGACCGCGATCCCCAGGCCCTGGCGCTGGCCGCGCAGCGACTGGCCCCGTACGCCGGGCGCACCACCTTGGTGGAGGCGGTCTATGACGAGCTGCCGCAGGTGCTGGCGCGCCTCGGCCGTCCGGAGGTGCAGGGCATCCTGCTCGACCTCGGCCTGTCCTCGCTGCAGATCGACGACCGCGCCCGGGGCTTCGCGTACGCGGTCGACGCGCCGCTGGACATGCGGATGGGCCGACAGGAGCTGACCGCCGCGACCGTACTCAACACCTACTCCCGGGCCGAGCTGGCCCGGGTGCTGCGCCGCTACGGCGAGGAGCGGTTCGCGGACCGGATCGCCGCGCGGATAGTCGACGAGCGGGAGCGGGAGCCGTTCACCTCGTCCGCCCGGCTGGTTCGGCTGCTGCACGCCGCCATCCCGGCGGGGGCAAGAAGCAGTGGCGGGCACCCGGCCAAGCGCACCTTCCAGGCCCTCCGGATCGAGGTGAACGGTGAGCTCGGCGCACTCGAGTCGGTACTCCCCAGTGCCGTCGCGGCCCTCGCGGTGGGCGGCCGGATCGCGGTGCTGGCCTACCACTCGCTCGAGGATCGGCTGGTCAAGCAGGTGCTCGGCCTCGCCGCCCATGATCGTGCGCCGCGGGATCTGCCCGTGGTGCCGGTCGAGCTGCAGCCCGAGGTCCGGCTGCTGACCCGGGGCGCACTGCGGCCGACGGCGGCCGAGGTGGCCGCCAATCCGCGGGCTACGTCGGCCAGGCTGCGCGCGGCCGAGCGGATCCGCGAACGGATGCCGGCATGAGTGCGTTGTGGGCGGGCTTCGCCGAAGGCGCTTCCCCCGGTCGCTCCCGGCTGCGGGCCGTCCCACCGCCCCGGCGGCGGCTGGCGCGGGTCCCCTTTCTGCTGGTACTGATCGGCATCTTCGGTCTGGGAATGGCCGGGCTGCTGATGCTCAACACCACCCTGCAGAACCAGGCGTTCGAGGCTCGGAGTCTGAATCGCCAGGCATCCGAGCTGGCCTATGTCGAGGCCGACCTGCAGAACCGGCTGGACGCCGCGGGTGCCCCCGCGGAGCTGGCCCGGCGCGCCTCATCGATCGGCATGCGACCGAATCCACGCCCGGCGTTCCTGGTGTTGCCGAAGGGCAAGATCGTCGGTGACCCCACTCCGGTCCAGGGATCGGAGGTTCCCGCGCTGGTGGTGAAGACCAGGGCCCAGCTGGCGGCCGAACGGGCGACGCGGATTGCGGCCAAGAAGGCGAAGGCGGCCAAGAAGGCGGCGAAGGAGAAGGCGGAACGAGAGAAGGCTGACGCGGCGAAGCGGGCCAAGGAGGCCAAGAAGAAGCAGCAGGATGCGGAAGAGGGCCGGGTCTGATGCCGGCCACGCGCACGCTCCGGCGACCGGCGGACCATCGCCCGGCCACCCGGGGCCGGCCGGAGCATTCGCATGAGCGCGGCACTCGGGTGCTGCGCGACGGCACCGTCGTCCGGCCACGGCCGGCGCCGCCCAAGAAGAAAGCCGGCCCGCGGCCGGTGGCCAAGAAGACGACTCGGGCCAGACGCCGACGGCCCCAGCTTCGGATCCCGCTGGCCGCACCCGGTCGTCGGCTGCACCTGCTGTTGATCGTGATCGGCATGGCCCTGTCGCTCTGTGCCGGCCGGCTCGTCCAGCTGCAGGGCTTCGACTCGTCCTCCTACTCGGTCGATGCGCTGACGCGGACCCTGCCCCTGCTGCCGGCTCGCGGCGAGATCACCGACCGCAACGGACTCGTGCTGGCCGCCACCCAGCCGGCGGTCGCCGTGACGGCGGACCCCTCGCTCACCGCCCCGCGGGCCATGGAGATCGCCGGGGTGCTCTCGACCCACCTCGGAATGACCACCACTGAGCTCCTTCCGTTGCTGACCAAGCCCAACACCCGGTTCGTCTATCTCAAGAAGAAGGTGCCGGCGCTGACCTACACGGCGCTGGCCACCGACCTGGCCAAGCGCAAGGTCTACGGCGTGTTCCGGGAGAACGACCCGATCCGCACCTACCCGAACTCCTCGGTCGGTTCCTCGGTGGTCGGCTTCGTCGGGGCGGACGGCAAGGGGCTGGCGGGGTTGGAGCTCAAGATGAATGCCAGCCTGGCCGGGGTCGAGGGCAAGCAGACCTACCAGAGCGCGCCCAACGGCAGCAAGATCCCGCTGGGGGAGAGCTCGGTGACACCGGCGAAGAACGGCATCAGCTATCGGCTCACGCTGGACTCCGAGATCGAGTGGGCCGCGCAGCGCAGGGTCGCGGACATGGTGCGTTCGACGAGGGCCGACTCCGGGTTCGTCATCGTGATGGACATCAAGACCGGCCAGGTTCTGGCCCTGGCCCACGCACCGAGCTACGACTCCGCCAATCCGCAGGCGGCGAAGCCGGAGGATCGCGGCAACCGGGCGATCTCGGCCCCCTACGAACCGGGCAGCGTGCAGAAGGTCCTCACCGCGGCTGCGCTGTTCGACTCCGGCACCGCCACCCCGAACACCAAGGTCGTGGTGCCCAACCGAATCGCTTCGGGGGGTCGCTCCATCAAGGACCACTTCTCCCACGGGAAGCTTCGCTACAACCTGCGCGGGGTCATCGCCAACTCCTCCAACATCGGCGCGGCGTTGCTGACCCGGCAGCTGAGCAAGGAGACGTTGCACAACTATCTGGTGAGTTTCGGGCTCGGCTCGCCGACCGGGATCGAGCTGCCCGGTGAGTCCCGCGGCATCGTGCCGCCGGCCGACATGCCGGACGGGCAGCGGGACCAGGTCGCGTTCGGCCAGGCCCTTTCGGTGACCGGCATCCAGGAAGCGGCGGCGGTCGCGGGACTGGTCAACGGCGGCATCTACAACCCACCGACGGTGCTGAAGAAGGCGTACGACGCCGATGGCCGGGAGATCCCGATCGAGCGGCGGCCGTCGCGGCGGATCATCTCGGAGGAGAGCTCGGCTCAGGTCCGCGATGTGATGGCAGCCGTGGTCGACAGCGTCAACGGGCAGCAGAACCTCAGCGTGGAGGGCTACCGCAGCGGAGGCAAGACCGGGACGGCGCAGCGCGCTGACCCGGAGTGCCGCTGCTATCGGGGATACGTCACCTCCTTCGTCGGTTTCGCGCCGCTGGACGACCCGCAGCTCCTCACCTACGTGGTGATCACCAACCCGCGGAAGGCCGACACCGGATCGACGACCGCTGGGCCGGTGTACACCGACGTGATGGCCATCGCGCTGTCGCGCTACTCGGTCCTGCCCGGTGCCAAGGAGCGCAAGCCGCTGCCCACCGAGTGGTGAGGGATCACTCCTCTGCGCGACCCGACCACTAGCCTCACGTGGGTGTCAAGCACGATGTCCGAGGCGGCCCGGCCGAGGATGGTCGCCGTCGGCGGGGTCTGCACCACGATCCGCTGGTATTGCTCGACCTCGGACACCGCGGCACGCAGCACGTCGACCATCGGGACCGCGGCGACGTTCCGTTTGGCCACGTCGGTGCCCGCGAGGACCAGCAGGTTCTCGCTGTTGCGCCGCATCCGGGTGGCCAGGTGGTCGAGCTGGAACAGGTTCGAAAGCTGGTCGGCGTCCTGCTCGTTCGCCTCCAGCTGCTCGATCAGCTGGAGCTGCCGCTCGACCAGTGCCTGGCTGCGCCGGGACAGGTTGACGAACATCGCGCTGATGCCCGCCTGCAGGGTCGCCTGGTCGGCGGCCAGCCTGATCGCCTGCATGTGCACGGCGTCGAAGGCCCGGGCCACCTGGGTGACCTCGTCGCGGCCGCTCAGCGGGACCGGCGCCACCGTGATGTCGGGTGTGTCACCGGCCCGTACGCTCTCCACCGTCTGTGGCAGTCGGCGCTCCGCCACGTCGAGGGCGGAGGTGCGCAGCACCCGCAGCGACCGGACCAGGTTCCGGGCCACCAGCACGGCGATAGTGATGCCGATGAGCAACCCGAGCATGAGGATCACCGAGTTGATCCCGGCCAGGTTGCTGGCCCGGCTCTCGGCGGCGCTGCTCACCGAGACCAGCTCGGTGCGGATCTGCTCGGCCGTGCGGTCGGCGGCACCGCGGGACCCGCTGTAGGCCGCGTCCCACTCGGTGGCCGGCACCGCGATCTGGCCCTCGGGCGCGCTCAGGATGGCCCCCCTGAGCTGGTTGCGCTTCACGTTGGCCGGGTCGTCGAGGAAGGCGCCGAAGCGACCCAGCTGGTCGGGTGTGACCGCCGCCTGGTAGGTCCGGTAGTCGGCGAGCAGTTGGGCCGCGGCCACGTTGAGCAGCGCGGCATCGCCGGGCAGCTGCCGATTGGCGCGAATGGCCGCACCCAGCACGGTGTGCTCGATCGAGAGCTGCTCGACCGCTCCGGTGACCGCACTGATCGCGTCGGCCAGGCCGGCCGTACCCGGCGTGCGCAACTGCCTCAGCAGCGCTCGGTCCAGCACGTCGAGCGGGCCGATCAGGTCGCTGTAGCGGCGGACCACTTGGTCGGACGGCACGGTCGGGTTCTCGGTCACGTCCGAGCGCAGCGCGACGAGCCCGCCCAACCCGTCCTCGACGCGCTGCAACGCGGACTGCGTGGCCTGGTCCAGCTCGCCGGTGCCGCGCAGCGCGTTGACCATCTCTTCGATCTCGCCGTCGGCCTGGCCGTAGCCGATGTCCAACACGCCGCGGTCCCCGGTGCGGTTCCCCGCCACGTAGAGCGTGGACTCGTCGCGCTCCTGGCGCAGCGCGTTGGCCGCCCCCGCGACCTGATCCCGGATCTCGACCAGCCGACTACTGCGGGAGAGCTCGGCGGCTTGGTCGGCGTCGTCGGCGATGCGCAGCACACCCAGGGTGAGCGCGAGCAGAGCCGGGACCAGCCCGACCACGACCAGCTTCCAGGTCAGCGTCCAGTTGCGCGGGTTCAGCCGTTCGGTCCAGCCACTTCCAGGCTCGATGCTGGTCACAACATCTCCCCCACTGTCGCCGACACCGATACGACGAACTGTCGCACGGGCCACCGACAGTCCGTGACACCGGGCCGGCTGAGCTGTCCGCAATGCGCGGCGAGTGGCCGGGAATGGGCTGGGCGTCCGGGGAGCATCAACATCGGGTCGATCCGTCGCGCCTTCGGCTCGGGGAGCGGTCCGGTCGGGTGTCCGGCCGCATCGTGCACGCTGCGCCCGGGGTTCGACACGCGCCCCGGGTGCAGGGCGAAAGACCCCCTGGACCCGGTATGATCGCGGTGGCTCTCGTGCGCTCTCGGTCGTAGCGGCCATCACTATAGCCCGCGACCGTCCGCTGTCCCGTCGCCGAGGTGGGTGAGGGATCGGGCCGCCGAGGATTGTCGGTGCCCTCGCGTAGCGTTCCCACCGAGTCCGAGATCCCGTTCGTGCGGACCGGGAGCTGCTGTGCGGACCGGAGCTGCTGTGTTGACCGGAGCTGCTGTGTTGAGGGGTGCTGCCGTGAGTGACGGGCCGCTGATCGTCCAGTCCGACAAGACGTTGCTGCTCGAGGTGGACCATCCCGCCGCGACGGCAGGCGCGATCGGCCATCGCGCCGTTCGCCGAGCTGGAGCGCGCCCCCGAGCACGTCCACACGTACCGGGTGACACCGCTGGCCCTGTGGAACGCGCGGGCCGCGGGCCACGACGCCGAGCAGGTGGTCGATGCGCTGGTGCGCTGCTCGCGCTATGCCGTCCCGCAGCCGCTGCTGGTCGACGTGGTCGACACGATGGGTCGGTACGGCCGGTTGCAACTGACCCACTCGCCGGTGCACGGCCTGATCTTGGTCGCCCGCGACCGCGCGGTCCTCGAGGAGATCCTGCGCCAGAAGAAGATCGCGCCGATGCTGGGCCTGCGGATCGACCAGGACACGGTGCATCGTGCACCCGTCCGCAGCGCGGACACCTCAAGCAGGCCCTGCTCAAGGTCGGCTGGCCGGCCGAGGACGAGGCCGGCTACGTCGACGGCGAGGCGCACGCCATCGACACTGGTCGACCGACGGACTGGTCGCTGCGGCCGTACCAGCGGCAGGCGGTGGACGGGTTCTGGGCGGGTGGCTCCGGGGTAGTGGTGCTGCCCTGCGGGGCCGGCAAGACGCTGGTCGGCGCGGCCGCCATGGCGCAGGCCAGGCGACCACGCTGATCCTGGTCACCAACACCGTCGCCGGTCGGCAGTGGAAGCGGGAGCTGCTGGCCCGCACCAGCCTGACCGAGAAGGAGATCGGCGAGTACTCCGGCGAACGCGAAGGAGATCCGGCCGGTCACCATCGCCACCTACCAGGTGATGACCCGCAAGTCCGAGGGTGTCTACCGGCATCTCGAGCTTGTTCGACTCCCGCGACTGGGGCCTGGTGATCTACGACGAGGTGCACCTGCTGCCGGCGCCGGTCTTCCGGATGACCGCCGACCTGCAGTCCCGGCGTCGGCTCGGGCTGACCGCGACGCTGGTCCGCGAGGACGGCCGGGAGGGCGACGTGTTCTCGCTGATCGGGCCGAAGCGGTACGACGCTCCGTGGAGGGACATCGAGCAGCAGGGCTGGATCGCACCCGCCGAGTGCACCGAGGTCCGGGTCACGCTCACCGACGCCGAGCGGCTCGGCTACGCGATCGGCCGAAGCCGAGGAGCGGTACCGGATCGCGTCCACCGCGCGCACGAAGCTCGGCGTGGTCGAGGTCCATCCTGGACCGGCACCCGGGCGAGCCGGCGCTGGTCATCGGCGCCTACCTGGACCAGCTGGAGGAACTCGGCGCGGTGCTGGACGCGCCGATCATCCAGGGCGCCACCAAGAACGGCGAGCGTGAACGAGCTCTACGACGCGTTCCGGCGCCGGGGAGATCCCGGTGTTGGTGGTCAGCAAGGTGGCCAACTTCTCCATCGACCTGCCCGAGGCCACCGTGGCGGTCCAGGTCTCCGGCACCTTCGGCTCCCGCCAGGAGGAAGCGCAGCGGCTCGGCCGGTTGCTGCGGCCCAAGGGCGACGGTCGGCAGGCGCACTTCTACTCGGTCGTCTCCCGCGACACCCTCGACACCGACTACGCGGCGCACCGGCAGCGCTTCCTCGCCGAGCAGGGCTACGCCTACCGGATCGTCGACGCCGACGACCTGCTCGGGCCGGCCATTCCCGACACGGCCTGACCGCAGGCGATCATGCAGTGCTACGCAGGGCGACGATTTCGGGTGGATTGCCAAATTTTGAGTACGTCCGTTGAACCATTGCCTCGGTCCCGCTGGGATGTTCGGCCGGACTTGCTGTAGGCCATTGCTGCTAATCGGGTAGAAGTGGGACGTCGGAGTGTGACCGAATGTGCGGGACGCCTCGGAGCGGTGGACACTGGAGTCGACCGCACCCGAAGGAGTCCCCATCTCAACGCTCGCGTGGATCGGCATCGGCGTGGCGGCCTGGCTGGCTGTCGCGGTGATCGTCGGTGTGCTGATCGGGCGGATGGTTCGGGGCCGGGACCGGCAGGTACCCACGAGCACTCCGGCGTCGACCACCGGTAGCCCACGCATCCCCGCACAGGGCACGGCCGCGCACCCGCCCGGTCCACCCCCGCCCAGGGAGCCGGGCCCACCGCCCCGGTGAGCCGGCTGGCCGGCCTGGTTCGGGAGTGAGATCCGCAGTCGCGCCGGCGGATCGGGATGTCGCCGGGCCGCCGTCTGTGCGATCGTCGCGAGATGCGCGAGCATCCGTCGGGTGGCCTGTCGATGGCCCGGCGTGAGCGGGCCGCGGCGGACCGCGCCGCGGAGCAGGAACACCGGCTGTCCACCCTGCTCGCCGAGCGTGACGGGCTGCTCGCCGTGCTGGATCGGGTGCTGGCCCTGCAGGGCACGGCTCGCCTGATCCGGGACGTGGCCGGCGCTGACGCCGGCTTCGTGGCCGACGTCGATGGCAAGAACCAGGCCGTCATCCGCTGGCTCGCCGGCAACCGCACGGATTCTCTGCAGGACCTCGCCGTGCCGATCGGCCAGGGCATCGGCGGCCGGGTGATGGCGTTGGGTCGGCCGGTCCGGGTCAGCGACTACGTGACCGCGCGGAGCATCACCCACCACTTCGACGGCGTGGTGAGCCGGGAAGCCATGTCGGCCATGCTCGCCGTGCCCGTGCTCCAACCCGTGGCCAACGGCGGGTCCACCGTCGTCGCGGTGGCCTACGCGGCGCTGCGCGGTCCCGGCGAGTTCGGCGACGACGCGGTGCGCGCGGTGCAGGAAGTGGCGGTGGACGCCGCCCGCGCGCTGCGGCTGGCCGACGCGGCGGCGGCCGGCCGGGACACCGCGGTGGCCGCCGAGCGGCTCCGCATGCAGGCCGCCCTGCACGACTCGGTGGGCGCCATGCTGTTCTCGATCGGGGCCCAGGTGCGCGACCTGCGCACCACGTTGCCGGACAACCCGGTGCTGCGCACCCGGCTGAGTCGGCTGGAGTTGGACGTGTCAGCCGCCTCGCTGGCCTTGCGCGAGGCGCTGCTGGCCCTGTCCGAGTCGAGCCCGGAGCGGGCGCTGCCCATCGAGCTGGCCGAGCACTGCCGCAGCTTCGAGGCGCGCACCGGCATCCCGGCCCGGCTGGTGCAGCTGGGCGAGGTCCGTCCGCTGGACCGCGAGCGCACGACCCTGTTGATCGGTGCGGTCCGCGAGGGGCTGCTCAACGTGGAGAAGCACGC
The DNA here is from genome assembly GCA_963711015.1 of uncultured Actinomycetota bacterium. Classification (GTDB taxonomy): domain Bacteria; phylum Actinomycetota; class Actinomycetes; order Propionibacteriales; family Propionibacteriaceae; genus Microlunatus. The sequence continues at coordinate 94,673 of CAVQCQ010000005.1, read as the reverse complement.
CGAGGCGAGCACCGTCGTGGTCAGCCTCGGCGAGGTCGACGGCGGCGTGCAGGTGGCGGTGGCCGACGACGGCGGCCCGGGTGAGCGGTCGGCGGCGGCCGGGGCCGGCTTGGGCATCCGGTCGCTGGTGGAGCGGGCGGCCCGGTTGGGCGGGCGGGTCAGCCTGGTGCACGACGAGGACGGCGGCAGCACGCTGCGGATGTCGCTGCCGTTGTCGCTGCTCCGAGCCGGGCTCGGCGGTGCGGCGGTGACGGCGGTCCGGGTGATGGTCGTCGACGACCACCCGGTGGTGCGTGACGGCGTGGCCCTGCTGTTGCGCGGGGAGCCGGCGCTGGTCGTCGTGGGCTCGGCGGAGAGCGGGCGCGCCGCGTTGGAGCGGGCACCCGAGCTGCGCCCGGATCTGGTGCTGCTGGACCTGCGTCTGCCGGACATGCTGGCCCCCGAGGTCGTGGTCGGCCTGCGCGAGGTGGTGCCGGCCGGCGCGGGTGGTGGTGTTCACCGCGCACGGCGACCACCACGGGGTCCGCGCCGCGCTGGACGCGGGCGCGCACGGGGCGCTGCTCAAGGACGCCGCGGCGACCGACCTGGTGGCCGCGCTGCGTCGGGTGCTGCGCGGGGAGCGGGTGGTGCGATCCGCGGATCGTGCCGGGCGGGCCCGGGCGCTCGGCGCTGCACGAGGCCCAGGAGCGGTGTGGGCTGACCCGACGCGAGTACGAGGTGCTCCGCCTGGCCGCGCAGGGCCGGACCAACCCGGAGATCGCCGAGAGCACCGGGCTGGCCCGCAACACCGTCAAGACCTACCTGCAGTCCGCGCTGCACAAGCTGGGTGCGCGGAACCGGGTCGAGGCGATCGGCAAGGCCAGCGAGGCCGGCCTGCTCTAGACCCGCGCGTTCCGGACTAACGGGCACCTAACGGTCGATCAGGACATCTCCACCTGGGGGTGCCTATGCGGTGTGATGGCCAACACCATGTGCCGAAATCGGCGTCGAACGGGGAAAGGCGTGATCGTGGGCCGGGAAGCGCGCGCGTGCTGAGCGTGCACGGGCTGTCGGTGCGCTACGGGCGCTCCGTCCGCGCGCTCGACGGAGTCGACCTCGACGTGCCCGACGACGGCGTGCTCGCCGTGCTGGGCGGCAACGGGGCCGGCAAGTCGACGCTGCTGCGCGCGATGTCCGGCACGCTGCGGCTGCACCGCGGCTCGGTCACGGCCGGTGAGATCACCTTCGAGGGCGGCCGGATCGACCGGCTGGACCCGGCGCCGGATCGTGCGCGCCGGGGTGGTCGCGGTGCCCGAGGGCCGGCAGGTCTTCGCCCGGATGACCGTCGAGGAGAACCTGCGGGCCGGCGGCCTCGGCGCCCGGTCGGCGGCCGCCCGCGCCGACGCCCGGGAGCCGCGTCCACGAGCTGTTCCCGGTGCTGGCCGAGCGGGCCGGGCAGCGGGCCGGGCTGCTGTCCGGCGGCGAGCAGCAGATGCTGGCCATCGGCCGGGCGCTGATGTCGGACCCGCAGCTGCTGCTGCTCGACGAGCCCTCGCTCGGTCTGGCCCCGCAGCTGGTCGGCCGGATCGCGCGGATCATCCGGGAGATCCACGAGCAGGGCACCGCGGTGGTGCTGGTCGAGCAGAACGCGACGATGGCGCTGCAGGTCGCCGACCACGCCGTCGGTGCTGGAGGTCGGCCGGGTGGCGCTGGCCGGGCCGGCCGACGAGCTGGCCGCCAGCGACGAGGTGCAGCGGCTCTACCTCGGCGGGCACGCCGAGTCCCAGGAGCAGGCCGAGCGCGAGGCGGCCGACGCGCGGGCGCACCGGCGACCCGCGCCCTGTCGAGGTGGGCCGGATGAGCGCCGACGCTGCGCCGAGGGAGTCCGCGCCGACGCTCGGCTGGCGTGGAGGGGGTCACCCTGCAGTTCGGCGGCATCACCGCGCTCGACGACGTCCGCTTCGCCGTCGCGCCCGGCATCGTCCACGCCCTGATCGGGCCGAACGGCGCCGGCAAGTCCAGCTGCTTCAACGTGATCAGCGGGCTCTACCGGCCGACCATGGGCGCGGTCCGGTTCGGCGACCGGCTGACTCACGTCGAGGCGCGCGCACCAGCTGGCCGCGCTCGGCATCGGCCGCTCGTTCCAGAACATCGCGCTGTCCCTGGACTCCACCGTGCTGGACAACGTGCTGCTCGGCCGGCACGCGCTGACCAGCGGCGGGTTCCTGTCCGGCGGCCTGCGGCTGCCGTCGCGGCGAGGAGCGGCGGCACGCGGCCCGGGTCGGCGGAGATCTGCGCCTTCCTGGGCATCGCCGACCGGCTCGACGACCCGGTCGGCGCGCTGCCCTACGGCGTGGCCAAGCGGGTCGACATCGCCCGGGCGCTGGCCGTCGAACCGACCCTGCTGCTGCTCGACGAGCCGGCGGCCGGGCTGAACGCCGTCGAGACCGCCGAGATGGCGTGACCATCCCCGAGCTGCGCGACGCGCTGGGCATCTCGGTGCTGCTGGTCGAGCACGACATGGGCCTGGTGATGGGCATCGCCGACCGGGTCACCGTGCTCGACTTCGGCCGGCTGATCGCCGACGGGCCGCCCGCCGAGGTGCAGGCAGGACCCCGAGGTGATCCGGGCCTACCTCGGCGCCGGCGCAGACGAACCGGGAACGGGGAGCAGTCGTGACGACGTTCCTGCAGCTCCTGGTCAACGGGCTGGGCAAGGGCGCGGTCTACGCGCTGCTCGCGCTCGGCTTCGTGATCATCTTCAAGGCCACCGAGGTGGTCAACTTCGCGCACGGCTCGCTGGTGCTGATCGGCGGCTACCTCGTCGCGAGCTCAAGGACACGCTGGGCTGGGCGCTCGCGGCGGTGCTCGGCATCGTCGCGCGCCGCGCTCGCCGCGCTGCTCATCGAACGGCTGCTGCTCGCCAACGCGCGCAGCGCCGACCCCAACAGCCTGGCCCTGCTCACCATCGGCATCGACGTGATCATCATCGAGGACATCGTCCGCCGGCTGGGCGCGACATCCCGTTCCTCGGCGACCCGTACGACGCCCAGCCGATCCAGCTCGGCGGGTTGACGATCTTCCGCACCCAGCTCGTCGCGCTGGCTCGTCGGCGCCGTCCTGATCACCGTGTTCTTCCTCGCCTTCCGCTACTCGAACTGGGGCGTGGCGATGCGCGCGCAGGCCGAGAACCGGGAGGCCGCGGCGCTGATGGGCATCCGCAGCGCCCGGGTCACCGCGACCGCGTGGCTGGTCGCCGGCGCGCTGGCCGGGGTGGCGGTGCTGTTCATCGCCACCCAGGACTTCTCCGGCGCCGGGCTGTGCCGGGCCACGCACGCGATCGCGTTGGTCGCGTTCCCGGCCGCCATCATCGGCGGGCTGGACTCGACGGCGGGCGCGGTCGTCGGCGGGATCGTCGTCGGGCTCACCGAGGCGCTCTCGGCGCAGTACATCTCCTTCGAGTTCTCCAAGAGCGCGGTGTTCCTCGTGATGCTGCTGGTGCTGGTGGTGCGACCGTCCGGGCTGTTCGGGACGCAGGGAGCTCAGTCGTGTCTGAGACGCTGTCGCCGACCGCAGGCCCCGGCGCTCGCCCGCCGCGCACCGCGCACCGGCGCCGGAACTGGCTCGAGGTCGTCGCGACCGTGCTGCTGCTCGCCGCGCTGGTGCTGCTGCCGGTGCCGATCGGCGACCGAGGTCGGCTACCTCAGCTGGCCCAGTACGTCCTGATCGGCGCGGTCGGCGGGATCGGGCTGACCCTGCTGATCGGGCAGGCCGGCCAGCTGTCGCTGGCGCACCCGTTCTTCCTGCTGGTCGGCGCGGTCAGCTACGCGGTGCTCGCCGGCGGACCCGGCGGAGAGCGCGGAGCTGGTCGGGCTCGGGCCTGCCGCCGCTGGTCGCGCTGATCGGCGCGGTCGTGATCAGCGGGCTGGTCGGGCTGGCGTTCGCCCCGGTCGCCGGCCGGCTCCGCGGCATCTACCTGGGCGTGGCGTCGCTGTCGCTGGTGTTCCTCGGCCTCTACCTGGGCCAGTCGCTCGAGTCGCTGACCGGCGGCACGTCCAGCGGACGGCCCGGTGCCGCGTTCGAGCTGTTCGGTTTCCCGTTCACCAACACCCAGCCGGCGCCGACCGATCCTCGGCGTCGCCATCCAGAAGCAGCAGCGGCTCTGGTACCTGTTCCTGGCCCTCACGGTGATCGCCTACCTGCTGGCCCGCGGCGCCGTGCGCAGCCGGATCGGCCGGGCCTGGCGCGCGGTGCGCGACAACGAGGCCGCGGCCACCGCGATGGGGGTCAACGTGTTGCGGGTCAAGGCCGGCGCGTTCGCGTGTCCTCGGCGTACGCCGGGCTGGCCGGGGTGATGACCGCGCTGTGGCTGGACCTGGTCAAGCCGGACGAGAACGAGTTCACCGGCACCTACTCGCTGACCGTGGCGATCGCCTTCCTGGCCATCGTCATCATCGGCGGGCTGGGTTCGGTGCCCGGCGCGGTGGTCGGCGCGATCGTCGTCTACGGCCTGCAGCAGTTCTTCCTGCTCGGCGCGAACGAGTTCGGCTGGTTCGCGGACGCCCGGTTCGGCGGCCTGAACGCGGTGGTGCTGGCCGCCTTCGTCTACGGCGTCGCGGTGGTGCTCGTCGTGCTGTTCGAACCCGGCGGCGTCGGCCGCCATCGGACGACGGCTGATGCCCGGGCGGCGTAACCTCGCCATCCGGAACCGCGCGAGAGGACCACCCCCGAGACGGAACGACTGATGATCCGACGGCGGAGGCCCAGGCAGCGGCTGGCGCTGACCGCCGGCGCCCTGGCCTGCTCCCTCGTCCTGGCTGCCTGCGGCAGCACCGCCGACACCGCGTCCGAACCAGCCGTCGGGCGGCCGGTGGGGTGAAGACGGACAAGGGCGTGACCGACACACGATCACCCTCGGGATCATGGGCGACACCACCGGTGTGTTCAAGAACCTCGGGGCCGGGCTGAATGCCGGCAACCAGATCTGGGCCGACGACGTCAACGCGGCCGGCGGTATCTGCGGCCGGCAGATCGCGATCGAGGTCGTCGACCACGGCTACAAGGCCGACACCGCCAAGACGCTCTACCCGCAGCTGGAGCCCAAGGTGCTGGGCATGGTGCAGCTGCTCGGCTCGCCGGTGCTGGCCGCGCTGAAGCAGAACCTGATCGACGACAACGTGCTGGCCGCGCCGGCGTCCTGGTCGAGCCAGGTGCTGGACAACCCGTCCGTGATGATGATCGGCACGACCTACGACCTCGAGATCATCAACGGGCTGTCCTACCTGCAGCAACAGGGCCTGATCGCCGACGGGGACACCATCGGGCACATCTACATCGACGGCGAGTACGGCGGCAACGGGCTGCGCGGCTCGCAGTACTACGCGCAGGGGCACCGGCTGAACCTGCGCGAGGCCAAGGTCACCTCCACCGACAACGACATGACCGGCATCGTCACCGGCATGCGCGGGGACGGGGTCAAGGCCATCGTGCTGACCACCACGCCCGGGCAGACCGCCTCGGCGCTGGCGGCCAGCCAGGCGCTCGGGCTGAACGTGCCGGTGCTGGGCAACAACCCGACCTTCGACCCGGCGCTGCTGTCCAGCCCGGCCGCGGCGCGCGCTCGGGCAACCTGTACGTATCGGCGTCCAACGCTCCGTTCTCGTCGACAGACGCCGAAGGCGATCGAGGTGGTGAACAAGTTCAAGCAGAAGTTCCCGGACGCGCCCAAGAACGCGGGCGTGATCACCGGCTACACCGAGGGGCAGGTCTGGCAGGCCGTGCTGACCAAGGCGTGCGAGTCCGGCGACCTCAGCCGGGCCGGCGTGGCCGCCGCGCTGACCACGTTGACCTCGGTGAAGACCGAGGACCTGGTCGACCGACCTCGACTACAGCTCGCCCGGCTCGCCGCCCACCCGCGGTGTGTACATCGCCAAGGTCGACCCCAACGCCGAGGGCGGGCTGACCGAGGTGGCGCCGCTGTTCACCGCGCCCGACGCGGCCGGCTACAAGGCTCCGTTCCAGAAGGGCTGACCGGCTGAGCACGTTCCCCGATCCGGACCCGGAGTGCAGATCGGGTCCGGATCCGGGTTCGGGTCCGGGGTCACCCCGATGTTCGTGCGCCGCCGCGGCGGCACGCTTGATGACATGGAACCCACGACGGACACCCTTCGACCCTCCCTCGACAAGCAGCTTCTCAACCCAGAGCCGAAGCCCGCATCGGCTTCTCGAGTCGATCTCCGCTCGGCCACGGCCGGCTTCCGCGGCCGCCGAGCGACCCGTTCGGCCCAGTCGCCCCGGCTCGCAGCGAGTTCCGGCTGCACCGCAGCCGGACCGACCGGATGCTCGGTGGGGTGCTGGGCGGGCTGGCCGAGAGCCTGGGCGTGGACGCCGCGCTGCTGCGCATCGGCCTGATCGCGCTGACCCTGCTCGGCGCCGGTATCGGCGTGGTGCTCTACCTCGCCGCCTGGATCCTGGTACCGGAAGCCGACGCCTGAGTCGGCCGCACGCTGCCGTCCCGAAACTGTCGGGGTCGACTGTATGTTCGATCCATGGCAGTTGAGCAGGCATTTCCCTCGGGCTGGGCGTCCCGGACGCCCGGCTCCGAGCTGGCTGCGCTGCTCGAAGGGGTCGACCTGACCGAGGTCGCCGACGAGCAGATCGTCGACGTGCTGCGCCGCATGCTGGCGGCAGCAGTCGCACCTGCACGCCCTGGCCTTCGCCGCGATGGTCGAGATCGGCCGCCGGCACGCGATCGACACCCCACTGCCGCGACCCGAAGGACCGTGCCGAGCAGGCGTACCAGGCGATGGGTACCTGGCATTGGGCCACCCACCAGATCGGCGCGGCATTGACCCTCTCGAGCCGCCGGGCGGACACCGAATACGGGCTGGCCCAGCAGTTGGTCGAGGAGCTGCCGCTGGTGTTCCAGGCGCTGGCGGACGGGCGGATCGACCGGGCGAAGGCGGCGGTGTTCGCCGACTACCTGGCCAACTGCACCGCCGCCCAGGCCGAGGTCATCTGCCGGCGGCTGCTTCCGGTACGCGCCGCGGTGGACGACGCGGGCAGCTGGCGCACCGGTTGTTGCGCGAGGTACTGGCCATCGATGTCGGATGCTGTGAACATGCAGTAGCATTGCCCATGAGCGACACCGTGGGCGTCTACTGCCGGCTGTCCCCGCGCCCCGACGGGTCCTACGAGGGCGTCGACCAGCAGGAGAAGTGGGGCCGAAGCTACGCCGCGCGGGTCTGGCCCGACTGCCCAGTGCGGATGTTCGCCGACCGCGGGATCTCCGCGGCCAACGACGACCACCGACCCGAGTACGAAGCCCTGCGTGCCGCGGTCCGGGCCGGACAGATCGGCCACGTGTGGGCGGTGGAGCAGACCCGCCTGGAGCGCCGCGAGGTGCAGTGGTTCGAACTGGCCGCCGAGCTGGACGCGGCCGGCATCACCGAGGTGCACACCGACCGGGATGGCATCGTCCGGGTGCGCGACGAGGTGGCCGGGATCAAGGCGGTGCTGGCCGCCGCGGAGGTGCGCAAGCTCAAGCGGCGGGTGAACGACAAGTTGGATGAGCTGGCCGCGATGGGCCGCCCGGCCGGTGGGCGCTACTTCGGCTACCGGCGGGTCGTCGACGACCAGGGCGTCCCGACGCTGGAGATCGTGCCCGAGCAGGCCGAGGCCATCCGGTGGGCCGCCGACGCGGTGCTGTCCGGGTGGAGCCTGACCAGCATCGGCCGCAAGCTCAACCAGGACGGCCACCGCGGGGCGCTGGGCGGGCTGTGGGGGGTGTCGTCGGTGCGGCAGATGTTGGTCAGTCCCGCGGTGGCCGGTCTGCGGGTGCACCGTGGGGTGATCGTCGGCCCCGGGAACTGGTCGCCCATCCTGGCCGACGGACGTGTGGCAGGCGGTGCGGGCGAAGCTGGCCAAGCCGCGCTCGGTGGTCGGCGCGGACGGCACGACCCACCACATCACGGCGGATCGGCTCGGCCACGCCCCGCCCCGCAAGTACCTGCTGACCGGCGGTCTGGCCGTGTGCGGGGTGTGCGGCTCGGCGCTGGTCGGCCGACCAAGCAGGACCGCTCCCGGGTGACGGTGCCCTACCTGTCGTGCACCCGGTCCAGCGGCGGTCGCGGGTGCATCGGCATCCAACTGCACCCCACCGAGGACTACGTCCGGGACCGGTTGTTCACCGAGCTGGACAAGCCCGAGTTCTTGGAGGCGGTGGCCGCCGACGACCACGCCCAGCAACGGGATGAGCTGGCCGCCAAGCTGTCGGTGGTCGACTCCGACCGGGCCGAGCTGGCCCGGGAATGGGGCGTCGGCGGGCTGCGGATGGCCGAGTGGCGCGACGCCCGCGCCGGGCTGGACCAGCGGGAGCGAACGTTGCGCGCCGAGCTGGCCGCCATCCCGGCCCCGCGGGCCCAGGTCGACATCGGCGACGTGCGCGCAGCATGGCCGGCGATGACGCTGGAGGAGCGCCGCGAGCTGCTGCGGATGTTCATCGCCCGGGTGGTCATCAACCGCAAACCGGCTGGCGCCCCGCGGGTGTTCGACGCCCAAAGCCGTGTCACCATCCAATGGCGGACACTGTGACCGCGATCTTCCGGGCTATGCGGCTTTCCGGGCGGCCTCGTCGTCTACGCTCCGCCGCTGTAACGCTGGGAATGCCGCTGTTGTAGCTGATCGGGCAAGGGTGTGGTGCTGATCGCCTGTTGCATCCCTTGCCAGGCGTCGGTGCGGGTGTCGGCGAAGCCGTACAACTCGGTTGCGGTGCTGGCGTGCCAGGCGTTCCACCACCAAAGGTTCCGATGTTCGAGGTGCACCACGCGCAGGTCCCAGCCGCCGTCCTGGCGCCCGACTGTCGGTGTGGTTGGGCAATCCTCGCTCACCGCGTGCCTGCCGAATCGGTGGCTGTGGTTCTGGCGGCTGCGGCTCGGGCATGGGTCCAGCGTGAGCTGGGCCCGCAGGTCATCCAGGAACCCCGGGACACCCAACTGCGCCTCGACATCGGCGACCCTCAGGCCGTCAACGCCCGCGGTGCGCCCCGGTGTTGCCGGCGACCCGGTCGAACGCCACCACCAGCGTCGCCGGGTCGTGCACGAAGTTGAACAGGTCGTCGAACCGGCGGCCCGGATTGGCCGCCGCCCAACGGTGAAGCTTGGCCTGCATCTCCGATACCCGCGACCACGACCCCACCGAAACCGATTCCGCCGGGGCCGAGCGTGAGCACCACCATTCGGCGGTGCGTCTTTCGGCATTACAGCTCCGCATCTCCTCGACTACCGCTGCCGCCCTTCGCCATGTCACCGGCTCTCCCGGCATCGGACTACTACGGCGGCTCCGCCCCGTCCCCGGCAGATCGGCGGTCGGTGCGCCCAGCCCATCCGTCCACGCTGGCGACGTGGCGGCGGGCAAGACCGGAGACGGTTCCCGTGTTCACTGTGATTCGCTCGACGAAGTAGGAGCCCGACTGTGTCCCAGCGGCATCGCCATGGGTACGCCGCAGACCTTCCCCATGGCCTCCACGAGCAGCAGGACCAGAGCACCCGCGAAGTTCCCCGCCGCCCAACCGGCCGGCGGGTGCGCACCGCATCCGGCCCAGATCCGCCAGGTTCGAGCCGGTGAAAGGTTGAGGGACGTAAGACGCCGGTTCCTCGCGTACTCCTCTCCATCCCGCTCGCCGGACCTGCACCATCTGGCGGTGCTGGCACGTCCCGGCTTTGTCAGGGCTGCTCCCACCCTCCCCGGCACCACCCGGATCAGGCTGCCCTCAGCTCCACCAACCTGCTGCGACAGGCCCGAGGCGAAGGTCTCTCACCTCCACTCGAATCACAGCGCCTCACGGCGCAAGGTCCCACTCCTTCAGGGATGACCAGCGACTTTGCTCCCAGCTGACGCCGCCGCAGCAGCCCGAACCCGGCCAGCATGATCGCTGGCTGTGGCGCTCCGACTCGTGTACCTCATGCCCGCCCGCCATTTCGACGGCCGACGTCGGTGGTGACGCCGCGACCGCGACGGCCCGGCGGATCGCTGCTCTGCCCCGTGAGGCGTCCGCGATGGCGTCGGCGGTGCGGCCGGTGCCGGCGAGGACGACCAACGATCGTCCCGATCGAGTGAGCCCGGCAGCGTCAGTAGGCGATCTGTCCGCGGTTGATCAGCATGGTGACCGACGTGACCTGCTAAGTTTCCGGCAAGGTGGGCCTGCGGCCAGCGGGTGTCCGCGACGGTAATCGGGGGCCAGATGATGACCAGCAGTGACGATCTCCCTGACGAGTCGCGGCCGAATTCGACGACCGGCGGCCCGGTCAGTAGTCGCCTATCAGTCGGCGAGGCCATCTCCTACGGCTGGCAGCGGGTCAAGTCGAACGCTGGGACGTGGATCGGCGTGGTGGTCATTGCCGCCATCATTCAGATCGTGCTGAGCATGCTGTTCGGCCCGGACAGCGTGTACCGGGTGGACGCGGCGCGCGAGTCCGAATGGTCCTTAAATCTGTTCCTCGGAAGCATCATCACCACCGTGGTCGGCTATCTGATCAACGCGGCGATGGTTCGAGGCGCCCTGCACGAGGTGGACGGACGGCGTCCGAGCCTTGGGTCGTTCTTCCAGTTCACAAATGTCCTCAACGTAATCGTGGTAAGCGTCCTGGTCGGGCTGTTGAGCGCGATCGGGTTGCTGCTGCTGGTGATCCCCGGCTTGGTCGTGATCTTCCTCAGCTGGTGGGCCCTGCAGTTCGTCATCGACCGGAACGAGTCTGCGGTCACCGCTATCGGCTCCAGCTTCCGGGCGATCTCGTCGCAGCCCGGCCCGGTGTTCCTGTTGGCGCTCGCGCTGATCGGGATCAACATCCTCGGGGCGATCCCGCTCGGGCTGGGTCTGCTCGTCACCATCCCGCTCACGATGATCGCGTCGACCTACGCGTACCGCGTGATCAGCGGGGGTCGCGTCGCGACCTGAACGGCGTGGGTGCCCAAGACTGGGCGTACCTCATGCGACCTGCTGATACTCATGGAGTAGTCCGCCGAATCGGTTGCGTCGTTCGACGTTGTGGATCTCGGTTGCTATGCGCTGGGGGAGTGGTCGCAAAGGAGCGGTTGCCAGGCGGACCGCGAGGGCCCGGAGGCCGGCGGAGATGGAGGGTCGGCCGGATCGGGAGGGTTGAGTGGTCCAGTGGCGGGTGACGAGTTGTTGGTGCCAGCGCAGGATTGTCGCGGGCGTGAGAAGGAAGCCGAGTCGCCGGCTGGTGGGGAGCAGACGGATCAAGGCTCGGTCGGGCCAGCTGAACCGAGGTCGAGGAGTGCGCCGATGGATTACGGCGAGTTGGTGGCGTAGGACGAGGATCTTGACGTCCTTGGTGGTGTCGGATCGGGTGCGCAGCACCATCCAGCTCAGGAGCTTGGAGAACACGAGGTAGATCAGCTGTAGCGCCACCGGCGGATCCTGCCGGTAGCCTGCTTGCAGCGAAGCAACAGGTCAAGGGCCATGTGCACAGTTTCGGGCACCCACAGGGTCTTGGGTCTTGCGGTGGGGTCGTCGCGGGTGGACCGTGATGTCGGCGGGGGCACGGTCGATCGGGGAGACCGGCCATGGGCGACCTGATGGGGTTTCTGCGTACGCCTCGGGAGACGGCGCGGCGGCGTCCGGTGCGAGCTGCGCTTGCGGGACTGGCGTGAGGTTCGCGAGCCGGTGGGGGACGAGCAGCAGCGGGTGCAGGCGGGCCGGTGTATGGACTGCGGGGTGCCGTTTTGTCACGCGGGTTGCCCGCTGGGAAATCTGATCCCGGACTGGAACGAGCTGGTCTGGCGGGGTGAGTGGCGGCGGGCGTCGGATCGGTTGCACGCCACGAACAACTTCCCCGAGTTCACCGGCACGCTGTGCCCGGCCCCGTGCGAGGACGCCTGCGTGCTGTCGATCAACACCGATCCGGTCGCGATCAAGGAGGTGGAGCTGGCGATCATCGACCACGCCTGTGCTCGGGGGTGGCTCACCCCGCTGCGGCCGGCGGCCAGGACCGGGCGCGTGGTCGCCGTGGTCGGCTCCGGTCCGGCGGGGTTGGCCGCCGCCCAGCAGCTCACCCGGGCCGGTCACGACGTGGTGGTCTACGAGCGGGCCGATCGGATCGGCGGCCTGCTGCGCTACGGCATCCCGGAATTCAGGATGGAGAAGCGCAGGCTTGACCGGCGCCTCGATCAGCTGCGAGCCGAGGGCACGGCCTTCCGGGTTGGGGTGCAGGTCGGGGTCGATCTCGGGGTCGAGCAGCTGCGGTCCGGATCGGACGCGATCGTGCTCGCCTGCGGCGCTACGGATGGCCGCGAGCTGGCTGTGCCGGGCCGCGCCCTGGCCGGGGTGCACCCGGCGATGGAGTATCTGAGCTGGGCGAACCGGGTGCAGGAAGGTGATCTGGCCGAGTCCCCGGTCTGCGCGGAGGGCAAGGATGTGGTCATCGTCGGCGGCGGCGACACCGGCACCGACTGTTTGGGAACCGCGCACCGGCAGCGGGCCCGGTCGGTGACGCATGTCGATATCCGGCCGCGGCCGCCCGAGCGGCGCACCCGGGACATGCCGTGGCCGACCTACCCGGCGATCTACCGCAGCTCTGCCGGCCCACGAGGAAGGCGGAACCCGGTTGTTCTCGGTGGACACCATCGAGTTCCTGGGCGACGGGCAGGGGCGGCTGCGTGCGATCCAGGTCGCCGAGGGGTTCCGCGACGATCACCAGCAGTTCCACCGGGCGGGCGCGGTGACACGGTTGCCGGCGCAGCTCGCGCTGATCGCGCTCGGGTTCCGCGGGCCCGAACACGGCCGGCTGCTCGCCGAGCTGGGTGTGGCGCTCGACGAGCGCGGCACGGTGGCCCGCGACGAGCGGTTCATGACCAGCGTCGAGGGCGTGTTCGCCGCCGGCGACATCGGGCGTGGCCAGTCGCTGGTGGTCTGGGCGATCGCCGAGGGCCGGGCCGCCGCGGCCGGCGTCGATGCCTACCTCACCGGCCGCGACCTGTTGCCCCGCCCGATCCGGCCGACCGATGTTCCGCTCGGCTGAGCCGGCACCAGCACCGCGCGGGTTCGGCACCTGCGGGGGTCACCGGTAGCCGCGAGCTCGAGGCCCTCGACCGCGGCCCTGCCGACGGTGAAGCTCACCGAGCCGTCCGCAGCGCCGGCACTGCGCCGGCACTGCGCCGGCACCCAACCTAGCCGTCGTGATGGGGAGCGGCCGAGATCCGAGCGCGGGCGATAGCCAGCTGGCGGGCCACCTCACCGGTGATGCGGTCGGCGTCCTGCGACCAACGCCGGACACGCTCGGCCTCGTCCGAGCGGTACTCGCCCATCAGATCCTCGAGCGCGGTGAACAGAGCGGCAATAGCGGCGTAGCGCGATGGCGACTGCGGTGGCGTGACTCGTTCCGCCATCTCCCTGTGGTACACCGATCCCGTCCTGCTGTGGAAGCCGCGACCGCAGCGCCACCGACGGATCATGCCCGGCTCCCCGGGGGAGGGCAGCGCCGCGTCCTCCCGCGGCGGCCAGTCCACCGCCCCCAACGCGCTCGACGACACCGCCCGCGCCCGCCTCGCTGCTCTTGTCGCGGCAACTTTGATCGAGACAGTCTCGTCCGGCATTCCCGGCGAATCGACTGAAAGCGCAGCGCGAGGCGGTTCGTGGGTCGCATCCCCTCGGCTCTGCCTGGCCGCCGAGGGGCGTCCTGACCTGCCGAGACGGCGAATTCGACCTCGGCGAGGGCACCACGTCTGCGCAAGTGCAGACGTTGGTGAGCATGCACGTGCAGCGCGCAGTATTCGGAGTGTTACTCGGCCGCGATCTGGGCAGGAATCGACGTAAGCTGCGGCATCGGGCCCCCGGGGATGTTGACGATTTCGGTGTAGGAACCTTCATCATCAACTTCCCGGGGCCCGCTCATCGCAGCGACACGACCCCAGCCCAGCGCTCGGTCACGCCCTCACCTGCACTCCGTTTCCGGAAGAGCCGGCATAACGCACCACGATTCCCCAGCCCGATCGAGGACGCGTGACGACCTGGACCATGGCCGTGGGGAATTGGGCTACTCCATTGCCAGTTGTTTGTCTCACGTCCAGTGCACAAATGCAGCCGGATGCAGTCAATCCTGAGAAAGTGCAGCCGAACCGGCTACCGGCCTGCACCGCCGTGGTCGCCGCGCTGCCGGAGCGTGATCCAAGGCACCCCGACCGCCGCCACCGTCGCGACCTGGTCGCGACGGGGCCATCGTCGCCTCCGGCACGAGATAGGCCTGGGCGATCTGCCGGGTGGTCAAGCCACCGACGGCGCGCTGCGCCCATCCGTCGCTGACCCCGGCGTCCGCGGGCGCACAGGAACAGCTGCAACGTGTCGTCTGCAGTCCCGGTCGGTCCGGGCGGCGGCTCGGCCTCGATCCGCTGCTCCCGGTCGCGACGCGAGACCTCGGAGCGGCGGGCGTCGAGGAACTTGCGCCAGGCCACCGTGACCAGCCAGCCCTTCGGGTCGGCGGGCCGCCGGTCCGGCCAGCTCTACGCGGCCTGGAGAAGTGCTTCCTGCCGGCGGAGTCGATGGGAGCGGGTCGGCGTCACGGGTGCGCCGGCACGACCCACCCCCCGGGGGTAGCGCTGCTCGGCCAGCTCAGGAGTCTGCCAGCGGTGCCTCATTCGGGGCGGTAGGTGTTGAGGGTGTCGGCGAGGGCCTGGTCGATGGGGGTGGCGCTGACGCCGAGCTTGGTGGCGATCTTGCTGCTGTCGACGATGAAGGGCTCCTCGAACTGGTACTGCATCTCGACGAGCTCGCGCATGGTGGGGTTGACCAGGCCGAGGGCGCGCAGCAGCAGCGCGGGCATGGCGCGGAGCTTGGCGCGGGGTTGGCCGGCGTGCTGGTAGACGATGTCGACGAGCTGGCGGGTGGTGCGGGTGTCGGGGTCGTTGGGCAGGTGCCACACCTGGCCGGGGGCGTCGGGGTGTTCGCCGAGGACGGCGAGGCCTTCGCCGATGTCGGGGATGTAGGTGTAGGTGTGCGGTTGGTCGGGGTCGCCGAGCACGGTGGCGGTCTTGCCGGCCAGGGCGGCGGGGAAGACGCGGTCGCCGAGGTTGGACTGGGCGCCGCCGCGGGGGCCGAAGTAGTCCGAGGCGCGGCCGATCGCGACCTGGACGCGGCCGGCGTGGTGGGCGGCGAGCAGTTCGCGCGCCATCCGCCCGCGGAGTTGTCCCTTCTTGGTGTGGGCGTCGTGGGCGCGGTCCTCGGTGAGCGGGCGTCCGGCGGGGCGTCCGTACATGTAGACGTTCTCCATGCTGACCAGCCGGGCGCCGGTGGCTTCGGCGGCGGCGAGCACGCCGGCCTGCAGGGCGGGGAACTGTGCGGTCCACTCGGGGTAGGGCGGGTTGAGGGTCTGGTAGACGACGGCGGCGCCGTCGGCGACGGCGGTGGTGAAGGCGGGGTCGCGGGCGTCGCCGCCGATGACCTCGACGTCGTCGGGCACGCGGGCGTGGCCGGAGCGGTTGACCAGCCGGACGGTCTCGCCGCGGCGGCGCAGCGCGTCGAAGGTGGCCAGACCGATCGCGCCGGTGCCGAAGATGACGTGCCGTGCGGCTGGTCATGCCGTCGCCTGGACTCGGTGTGGGTGCCGCGAGTCGCGGGCCGGCAGCGGTGCGGTGGGGCAGGAGTCGGTGCAGCAGCAGCCCGGACAGGGCGGAGAACGTCACCGCGCCGTAGGCGCCGAAGACGGTGAACTGCTGGTCGACGGCGATCCCGCCGAGGGTGGTGGCGGTCCAGCCCAGCGCCCACAGCGACGGGCATGCGCGGCGGCCCAGACCCAGCGCAGCCGGGTGCTGGCGGGGCAGGGCGATCGCCTGCGCGACACCGAGGACGAGCCCGGTGAGGGCGCCCATCAGCGCGAGGTCGGCGAGCGAGGTGCGGTAGCCGACGGTGGCGGCGCCGAGGAGCAGTCCCAGGCCCATGCCGATCGCGGTGGCCGGGATCCACCGGCGCGGGTCGAGCCGCCGGCGAGCTGACCAGCGCCTGGCCGGCGCCGATGACGAGCCCGGTGACCGCGCCGCCGAGCAGCGCCGCGAGCGGGCTGTCGACGCGGCCGGCCACCGCGGTACCGGCCAGGCCGGCGACCGGGAAGGCGAGGAACCCGGCGGTCCAGATCAACCAGGTGCGCAGGAAGGACGGTCGGGATGCTGTCGGAGCGGGTCACGGTGCTCAGCTCCTCGGGCCGGCCGTGGCCGGCGGGGTTGTGGTGGGCGTGCTCGCGGACGGGACGTCGGCGCCGCGTGACCGTGGCGGGCCTCGGGGTGCGGACCGGGCGCGAGCAGGAGGGTGACGCCGAGGGCGGCGACCCACAGGCCCCAGCCGGTGCTGCCGAGCAGGCCGGCCAGGTCCCAGACCGGGAAGCCGGGCACCGCGGTGGCGAGGATGTCGCCCTGGTTGAGCAGGTAGAGCGCGCTGACGACGAGCCCGGTGACGCCGAGCCAGCGGGGCAGCACCCGGCTGCGCAGGATGATCACGCTGAGGGTGACCGACCAGCCGATGACGAGCAGCTGGCCCAGGTGTTCGCCGAGCAGTGCGCCGCCGAACTGGTGTTGCGCGGTCCACGCGGCGTCCACCGCGGCCTGGGTGATCGGCGTCGCCGGTGACGTAGGACTGGGCCAGCGGCGGGACGACGAACACCCAGCGCAGGAACCCGATCAGCGACAGCAGCACCGAGGTGGCGCCCACGTAGGTGGCCGCCCGCAGCGCCGGGTCGTCGCGGCGCCCGAGCACCGCCGGCAGCAGCAGGATCGGGACGGCCAGGATCGCGTAGGTCCAGGCGGTGGCGAACCAGGTCCAGACCAGGCTGGTGCCGCCGGCGACGAAGGCCGGCAGCACCACACCGGCCGGCTCCCGCAGGATGTCGGGCCAGTCGAACGTCGAGGACAACACCGTCGCCGCCGCGGCGAACGCGACGGCGCCCACCACGAACAAGTCCGCCGGTGCGTCCGGCGAAGCCCGGGGTCCGGTGCTCGTGGCTGCCATCTCGGCGCCATCTCTCCCTGGAATCGTCAACATCTTTTGTACGATGTACAAATAATGTACGGTGTGCAGAGAGAAGTCAAGGGAGGAGCCGCAGCCGATGACAGCACCGGCCAAGCGCGGTCGGCGCGGCCCGCGGCGGGCCCTGACCGAGGACGAGATCCTCGACGCCGCGCTGAGCCTGCTCGACGACGGCGGGCCGAACGCGGCGTCCGTGCGGGGCATCGCCGCGAAGGTCGGGGTGGCCCCGAACGCGGTGTACACCTACTTCCCGGACAAGGCCGCCGTGGTCAAGGCGCTGGTCGAGCGCCTGCTCGGGGAGGTCGACCACGACGTCTTCGCCGACCGCGACCCAGCCGTGGCGGCGGCGCGTGGAGTCGCTGGCCCTGGAGCTGCGGGCACGACTGTCGGCGCACCCCGGCGCCGTCCCCCTGATGATCGGCGGCCCGATGGACGGCCCGCATGCCCTCGCCCTGAACGAACGGCTCCTCGAACTGCTCGCCGACGCCGGGCTCAACCCCACCGACGCCGCCCGGGCGGCCTACCTGCTGATCGTCTACGTGTTCGGGTCGATCGCCCTGGAAGTCGCCGACCTGCACCAGCCCGGCCCGCTGCCACCCGAATCAGAACGCATCGCCACCCGACACCTCGCCTTCGCGGCGACACCGGCCGACCACTATCCCCGCGCCGCCGCGGCGGCCGCCACCCTCGCCGGCTACATCTCCACCCAGCAGTACCTCTGGGGCCTTCACCGAGTGCTCGACGGCATCACCACGAACGCGACCGCCGACCCGCAACGCCCAGCCGCGTCCAGCGCAGAGAGCAACAACGCGAGCTCCAAGCAGCAAGGTGGCCGCTGAGCGATGAGGAACCGGAACGCGGAGATTCGGTCGTCGAGGTCGGCCATGAGGTTGCGGACGGCCTGCGTGGTCCACGCCATCGTCGGGTGCGCGGTGACGCCAAGGATGTGGACGCGACGGCTGGCGATCTCCATGGCGAACAGGACATAGAGTCGGCGCAGCCCGATGGTGTCGAGGTGGAAGAAGTCCGTGGCGAGTAGCCCGGCGGCTTGGGCTCGCAGAAAGGTGCGCCACTGGGTGTCTGTCCCGCGAGGCGCTGGCACCAGGCGTGCGCTGGTCAGGATCCGGCGGATCGTGCCGGCCCCGATGTGGTGTCCGAGTCGGGTGAGCTCGCCCTGGATGCGGCGGTGTCCCCAGCGCGCGGGTTCTCCCGGGCCAGACAGACGACGAGCTCGCGCAGCTCGGCACCAATGCGGGGGCGACCGGGCGGCCTCGGGTAGGTCCATTTCTTGGTGATCAGGCATCGGTGCCAGGCCAGCAGGGTGGCGGGGGTGACGAGTCGGTGGCGCCGCAGCTCGCGGGCAGGAGTCTGGCCAGGGCGGACAGGATGGCTCGGTCCGGCCAGGCCGGGCGGGCTGGGCCGAGTTGACGGCGTAGCACCGTGACCTCGTGTCGTAGCGTTAGCGTCTCTGCGATGAGTGTGCTTCTTCGACGGCAGAGCAGCGCGAGCCAGGACAGCATCCGGGTCATGGTCAGGTAGAGCAGTCGTGCGGCCACGGCATGATCATTCCTGGGCCTGCTGGAAGGTGAACCTGCAGGTCCTGGGCGTGGCGTCGAGTTTTGGCACGGTACAGGCTCGGGCGGAACACAGGGGCGACGATTTGCCAGCTGATTCGCCGAACCGAAGGGCGAGCGGACAAGCGCCTCATCATGACATCGCGGCGACACATCCTACGGCAGGCCGAGCTGCGTGACGAGGCACTAGGCTTCTCTAGCCTTAACGATGCGAGTGTTCGGTGCAGCTCCGCAATATTCCTCGGTCGATCGCGCGCGAATCCTATACAACCACTTGTACTTTTTGGGCTCTCGCCGATCTCGATTTCATAGCGGCTGCCCGGGGATGGCCCGTTCCCGCTCGAGACCGAAGTTCTCCACTTTCATGCAGGCCGGCGAGCACGCAGCGGACATCCTGCCCACCATCGACGTCTGTGGAGGATCTCGACGCAGTCCATCGGGACCCCGCCTTAGGCAGGTCATGCTTTCTCGTCACAGCCAGAGCCGGTTGTGCTGACGCCGCTGCGCGGGGCGAGGTGGGCGACGTCGAGCGTCGGCCGGCCGTGCCGTGGTGCTGGCCGCACCGTCGCGCAACACTGGCGCTGCCCCTTTCGGCGCCAGAGCCGTCCGCGGGTCGCGCGGGTCGGCCCCCGGCCGTACAAACGATGGCCGTCTGGTTTGTCGTCGGCTTGATCGCGACGATCGTCCTCTGGCCATTTCGCCGGAGGGTTGGTGGTGAAGGCGGTGGGTCGGAGAAGGAGATCGTCGGGGGGAATTTGGGTTCTGGCTGCGATCTTGGCCGACATCTACATCGCGAAGGACACGCCATGGGCCGCAGTCGGATAACCGATACTTCGGCAGTTCCGCGCAACGGCGCGATCCCAGCGCCTGCCTCGTAGCTCGCGCCCGCGTCGCTACAAATGATCAATCTCCGATATTCGGATGTATCTCCCGTGCCCGTGGCCACTCCTTACCAACGTATGGCGCAAGCTACACGAGCAGATAACAATTTAACCCGAAGGAGCCAGCTGTGTTCGTCACGCTGCCCGACCTCGCTGAGGCCGCGCCCACCGGTGCCCAGCCCTCAGCCACCCCTCCTGCTGACGCTCAATCAGCCACCCTGGACGGATTGCCGCGGCGCCGGATCACGGACCCGACCCGGGCCAACTCGCCACCGATCACCACGGACTTGCCACCCGCCGGCACCCAACCATTGACCGCACTCACGCCGATCATTCCTGGCCACCGAGCACAGCTGCGGCAGGTACTGGCTGAGCTGGCCCGGCGGATCGGGAGCGGCGGCGCGACACCTCTGGACGAGATCGGCAGCGTTCATTTCGCCCGCTGGGCGGTGCTCGCCACCGGCCACGACGCTGGGTCCCTGCTGTTCACCAGCAACTTCGACGGTCCCTGGGACAACTACATCGAGGACTTCGCGGCCAAGTCGGCCCCGACCTTCGACGCCATCTACTCCCACTGTCAGGAATGGCCGCCGAGCGGAGCGAGGGATGTGGATGCCTTCAAGGCCTACGTGCGCAAGTACGAGGTTCAAGCGGACGTG
This sequence comes from uncultured Actinomycetota bacterium, assembly GCA_963711015.1. GTDB lineage: Bacteria > Actinomycetota > Actinomycetes > Propionibacteriales > Propionibacteriaceae > Microlunatus. The sequence continues at coordinate 74,555 of CAVQCQ010000005.1, read as the reverse complement.
TACTACCGGGCTTACCCGATGGCCACGGTGCGGCAGGTGAGGTCGGCGCTGAGATTGAAGGCCGCCACCACCACGGTGCTGGACATGCTCAATGAATAACCTCCGATGACCGAGCTGGACCGTCACGACATCCAGGGACTCGTGCTGCGCGGGTACGGCATGCCGCTGGCCACCTACCTGTTCTATCGGTTCGACACGGCAGCCGCGGCACGTCGTTGGCTGACATCAATGATCGATCCGATGACCACTGCGGCCGAATGGGAGGCGACACCGGCCTGGTGCGCGAACCTGGCCCTGACCTACCCGGGGCTGAGGGCGCTGGAACTGCCGGCCGAGCTACTGGCCGGCTTCCCGGAGGCGTTCCGGCAGGGCATGGCCGCTCGTTCGGTCACAAAGCTCGGTGACGCCGCGAACGACCACCCCGAACACTGGGAGGCCGTGCCACCGTTCGCCACCAGAGGGGTGCACGCAATGCTCATGGTCTGGGCCCAGAGCCAAGCCGAGCTCGACGCGCGACTGGCTGAATTCGACGCGCAGGCCGACGAGGCCGGGGGGATCACGCTTGTCGGGTTGCAGCCGGTCGCAGCGCTGGGCGGGAGCAATCGGGAACACTTCGGCTTCCGCGATCCGATCTCCCAACCTGCGATTGCCGGTGACCGCTCGGCCGACGGCGACTCCGACGGCCAGGCGCCCATCGCCGCCGGCGAGATCCTGCTCGGTCACCCCGGACGAGCTGGGCCGCACCACGACGCTGACGCCCGAGGTGCCCGGCCGCAACGGCACCTATGCCGTGTACCGGAAGATGCACCAGGACGTCGCCGGGTTCCGCGCGTTCCTGGGTCCCGAGCGACGCGGAGCAGCTGGCGGCGAAGCTCATGGGGCGCTGGCGCAGTGGCGCACCTCTCGCCCTCGCCCCCCACGCCGATGATCCGGATCTCACCGCCGATCGGTCGCGCGCCAACGCCTTCGACTACACCAAAGATCCAGTCGGCTACATCTGTCCGCGCGGAGCGCACGTACGCCGCGCGCGTCCACGGGACGGCTCGCCGACCGTCCGACGCCGCCGGCTTATCCGGCGCGGGATGCCCTACGGCCAGCCGCTGCCCGACGCCGCCAGGGACGACGGCCTGGATCGCGGCCTCGTGGGCATCTTCCTCAATGCCGACATCGAGCGGCAGTACGAATTCGTGCAGCGGGAATGGCTCAATGCGCCGAGCTTCGACGGGTTGTGGAACGCGGCCGACCCGATCCTCGGCCCGTCCGGTCGGGACTTCACCTGGCAACGGCGACCCATGCCGCGGCGGCGCGCCGGCCTCCCGCGGTTCGTTACCGTGCGAGGTGGCGAGTACTTCTTCGTGCCCGGCATGAGCACAGTGCAGTACTTGAGCACGACCAAGGTGAGAGCGTGATGGCCCCCATCAAACCACCCGCGGAGGCTTCTTGGCTGCGGTGGAAGCGGCCGAGCAGAGCACTCCGCTGCCGCCCCCACCGCCGCCGGCGCCGGACCAGAACGATCCGCGCTACGTGCGTGATCCACCAGGCCCATGAGCGGGACCGGCTCGCGGTCGAACAGGCGAGGGCCACTTTCGCCGCGGCCGCACGGCTCCGCGGCGAGGCCATCGGCCAAATCATCTCGGACCGGCTGCAGGAACGCTCCGCTGGCCATGCTGCAGGAGTTGCTGGACGCGCCCGCCGACCAGATGCCGATCTTCGCGCCGGTGATCGGGCCGGCGATCGTGGCGCGGCGGCAAGCACGTGCTCACCTGCTTGACCCGCGACGATTTGTTCACCGTCGACCCGTACGCCGCGAAGATGGCCCGCGGGATCGACGATCCAGCCAGGGCGCCGGGAGCGTTCTCGCATTTCCTGCTCGGCACTGACGACGAGGCCCTCTATCGTCCCGACGACGTCCTGCTGCGTTCGGTGATTACCCGGATGATGCCGACCGACTAACCCGGATCACCCGGACGGAAGCCGAGCGCTGGACCAGCCGGCTGCGCGACGTCGGTGAGCTCGACGTCGTCAGCACGCTGGCCCGGACTGTCCCGCTACGGATCGTCGGGGACTACCTCGGCGTGCCGTGGTCGGATCCGGACACGCCGCCATTGTTGCCGGACCTGCGGAACGGCGACACCTTCTCTCCCCGACGAGCCTGGTCAAGGTCTTCACCTTCGACCGGATCGCGGCGGGCGTCGTGCCGACCGCCGACCGGCTGTTCGACTGGATCAAGGACGTCTTCCGGGACGTCTTCAACAACTTCGACCCGGCCGCCCGCAGTCGCGTCGAGTTCGACCGACGCGGGGACTCGAGGCCACCGAGTACCTCACCGCCTACATCCACGCCCTGCTGTCCACTACCGGTCCACGAGCTGCGCGACGGCCGGGACGTGCCCGACACCATGCTCACCCGGCTGCTGCGACTGCAGCGCGAGGTGGCCGCGGAGGGCGACGAGCCGGCTGCGCGCCGAGCTCGGGCCGGCGCTGCCAGCCGGACGGCCGCGGCCCGGCTGTCCGACTCGATGATCCGGTCGAACGTGTTCGGCACCGTGGTCGGGGCGATGGTGAACCCGCAGGAGGCGACCGCTCGGATCGTCGACTCGCTGCTGCGCCTACAGGACGGCGAGTACCCCGTGCGCCACGGATCCAGCTTCGCCGCGGCCGTGCAGGCGGCCCGGACCGAGGCGGACACTCCCGGCTACGCCGAGAGTCTGCGCGCGGTGCGCCGCTACGCCTGGAGGCGCTGCGGCTGCGGCCGCAGGGGGAAGTCCTGCTCCGGCGCTGTGCACGGGACAACACCGAGCTCGGCGGCAGTGCTGATCCGGGCCGACACGCTGGTCTTCGTCGGTTACGCGGGGGCCATGCGCGACCCCATGGACGTGCCGGAGCCGTTGGCGTTCGACGCCACCAGAGATCCACAACCCTACGGGTACCTGCGCACGACCGATCGGGCCCGCGAAGCCGAGCAGAGTCAGCTGTATCTGCAGCACGGCTTCGCTCGGCACAAGTGCCTCGGCCGGTACGCCTCGGAGATCACCATGCAGGAATCGACGCGCGCGTTGCTGCGGCTGGGTGGTTTGACGCGGTTCAGCGACCTCGAGATGGACGAGCAGAACCTGTACGCGGTGTGCCTGCGCATCGGCGTCGGCGAGCACCCGCGGTGAGCGCGGTCCTGGTCACGGGACAACAGGATTCTCGTCCACCACGCCGGCGCTGCGAGCCGGACCTCGAGCTGTTCCCGCTCGCTGGCCGATGCGCAGGCCGTACGCGCGGCCTGTGCCGGCGTCGACACGCCGCACCAGCTGGCGTTGAAGGTCGAGCACGGCGGCGGGCGAACAGATCCAGCGGGAGATGCGGCGGATCAACATCGAGTATCGGGACCGGCTACGAGCACCGCGACCGGGAGCGGGGAGCTCATGGTGGTGGTATCCAGCCGCACTCGCCGTGGGCAATCGCTGCCCGGAGGCGTTGACGAGCCGACCGAGTGGGGTTGAGCACGGGCAGGATCGGTCCTAGGCCGTTCTGGCCGAGAGACCGAACGAGCGACGCTGGCCACGGCCGTCCGGGTTTGTGGTGCCGCTCGCGCCGGCGACGAGTCTGGCTGCAAACCACGTCCCGTGGTCGAGGCCCTCGCCGACACCTGAGCCTGTAATGCCGGCAAGCGCCGATCAAGAGGCACCGTTCCTCAGTGCAAATTTGTGTCGTCGCACCGGGTGAGTGCTGGGATGCTGTGGGTTATGCCGAGTGAGCTGCCACCGCGGCGGGTGTTCTTGTCACACACGGCGGAGTTGCGGCGGTTCCCGGCCGGGCGCTCGTTTGTCGCGGCGGCGCGGGACGCGGTGATCAGAGCTGGGGACGCGATGACGGACATGGCGTATTTCCCGGCGCGGCATGGGAAGCCGGCGCAGGTGTGCCGGGACGCGGTCGCGGCGGCCGACGTATACGTGTTGATCGCCGGGTTCCGGTACGGGTCGCCGGTGCGGGATCAGCCGGAGGTGTCCTACACCGAGCTGGAGCACGAGACCGCCGAGCTGCGGGGCATTCCCCGATTGGTGTTCGTTCTTGGCGAGGACACCGAGGGCCCCGCGGCCATGTTCGGGGATCTGGAACATGGCCCGCGCCAGCACGCGTTCCGGGATCGCCTGGCTGGCAGCGGTGTGACGACGGCGACGGTGTGCAGCCCGGGGGAGTTGGAGACCGCGTTGCTGCAGGCGCTGACCGCGCTTCCCCGACCGGAACAGCAGCCCGCCCCCACCGACGTCGCAACTACCTCCGGAGCACATGCCGCGGTCGAGCGGCGGGTGTGGACGGTCCCGGCGCGGGTGCGTGGGTTCACCGGGCGGGCGGAGCTGCTGACGGAGCTGGAGGCGGCGCTGCGGTCGGCGGGGCCTACGGTGGTGACCGGGATGGGCGGGATGGGCAAGTCCACGGCGGCGATCGAGTACGCGCACCGGCACCACGTCGAGTTCGATATCGCGTGGTGGGTACCGGCGGAGGATCCGGCGTTGATCCCGCAGCGGCTGGCCGAGCTGGCCTTGGCCCTGGACCTGACCGCGGCCACGACCCCAGTGGGGGTGGGGGTGGCCCGGCTGCTGGGCGAGCTGGCGCGGTGGGATCGCTGGTTGGTGGTGTTCGACAACGCCGAGGACCCGCGCGCCCTGTCCCGGTTCCTGCCCGACGGGCCCGGTCAGGTGCTGATCACCTCGCGCAACCCGGCCTGGCGCGGAATTGCCGGAACGGTGGGGGTGCGGGAGTTCACCCGGGCCGAGTCGATCGAGCTGCTGCGCCGGCTGACACCCAACCTCACCGAGGTGGAGGCGGATCGGGTGGCCGAGGCGGTCGGTGATCTGCCGCTGGCGGTCGAGCAGGCCGGGTCGCTGCTGGCCGACACCGGCATGGCCGTGGACAAGTATCTGCGGCTGCTGGCCGAGCGGGCCCAGGACGTGTTGGACCACGACCCGGGCGGGGCCTACCCGCAGTCGGTGACCGCGTCGTGGGCGGTGGCGTTCGACCGGCTGGCCATCGACGATCCGACCGCGCTGGACCTGCTGACGGTGCTGGCGTGGTGCGGGCCGGAGCCGGTCCCGCTGACCGTGCTCACCGAGCACCCCGACACCCTCCCCGAGAAGTTGCGGCCGATGGCGACGGACCCGCTGGCGTTGGCGCGCTGTACCGGGATCCTGCGTCGGCGGGGGATGGCGACGGTGTCCCCACACGGCATCCAGTTGCACCGGATCCCGGCAGCGCTGCTGCGCGCCCGCAGCCACCGATCGGATGTCACGGCTGCTGGTTGGGCGACGACGGTGGTCAGGTTGCTCGCCGAAACCGCACCCGGCAAAGTGCGCATCGATCCGGGCGGGTGGCCACTCTGGAGACAGTTGCTCCCGCATGTCCTGGCCGCAGCCGGCCACGATGTGGCTCTGGACGCGGTTCCGGCGGATGCCACCCGACTCCTCGATCGCGCCGCGACGTACCTGCAAACCCGTGGCGAGCCGCAGGCCGCCTTAGCGCCGTTCCAACGCGCCCTCATTGTCCGGCGCGACAAATTTGGCGAGGATCATCCCGACACCCTCACCTCGGCCAGCAACGTGGCACTTAACCTGTGGTACCTGGGTGAGTTCCAGCGGGCCCGCGCGCTCGACGAAGACACCCTGACCCGGCGCCGCCGAGTTCTCGGCGAGAACGATCCCGCCACCCTCACCTCCGCCATCCAACTCGCCAACGACCTGTTCGGATTGGGTCACTACCCGCAGGCCCGGGAACTGCAGGAAGAGATGCTGAGCCGGCAGCGCCGAATCCTCGGCGACGACCACCCCGACACCCTCACCTCGGCCAGCCTCCTCGGCGGGGTCTTGTGGTCGCTGGGTGACTATCAGCAGGCCCGGCAGCTCCAGGACGACACCTTCACCCGCAGCCGCCGAGTCCTCGGTGAGGACCACACCAACACACTTGCCTCAGCTTTACTCCTCGGCATGGTCCAGTGGTCGCTGGGTGACTATCAGCCGGCCCGGCAACTTCTGAGCGACACCGTCACCCGCAGCCGCCGAGTCCTCGGCGACAACCACACCATCACACTGGGCTCGGCCAGCATCCTCGGCCTCACCCTGGCATCCCTGGGTGAGCACCAGCAGGCCCGCCAACTCCAGAACGACGCCTTCACCCGCAGCCGCCGAGTCCTCGGCGAGGACCACCACATCACACTGCGCTCCGCCAGCATCCTCGGCCTCACCCTGGCATCCCTGGGCGAGCACCAGCAGGCCCGCCAACTCCAGAACGACGCCTTCACCCGCAGCCGCCGAGTCCTCGGCGAGGACCACCCCTACACACTGCGCATAGCCAGCGGCCTGGGCCTCACCCTGGGAGCACTGGGCGAGCACCAGCAGGCCCGCCAACTCCAGAACGACGCCTTCACCCGCAGCCGCCGAATCCTGGGCGAGAACCACCCCGAAGCACTGCGCACAGCCAGCCTCCTCGGCCTCACCCTAGGATCCCTCGGCGAGCACCAACAGGCCCACCGACTCCAGCACGACACCCTCACCCGCCTCCGCCGCGTGCTGGGCGACGACCACCCCGACACCCTCACCTCGGCCAGCAGGCTCGCCGCCGATCTGCGCGCGCTGGGCAAGTATCAGCAGGCCCGCGCACTCGACCAGGACACCCTGGCCCGGCGCCGCCGGCTGCTGGGTGACGACCATCCCGACACCCTCACCTCGGCCAACAACCTCGCCGCCGACCTGCACGCGCTGGGCGAGCCCGAGCCGACGTGAAACCCGGCTGCCTCGCGGACTTCTCCCCGCAGCGGGCGGGCAGGGTCGTTCTTCGACCGCGTGAATACCCGAAGCTCGGCGCACCTCGTGCGATTTGCCGATACTCGGGGAGAGTCCGATTAACGGTGGATCCAGGCCTTAGCATGGTTAGGCCACGCTCGGGCCTGGGTTCCGCAGCTGTTGTCCGGTGAAGTGCTCGAGTATGGGGTCTGAGCTGGGCAAACGAGTGCCGGCCTGGTGACATGTCGTGTCACTAGGTGCGCATGTTGTGCCTGGTCAGCGCGTTGCGGCCTGCTCGGGGTCGAGGTCGAGGATCCGCGGCGGCAGGGCGATGTCGAGGGCCTGGTGCAGCCGTCGGGCCTCAGGGCCGGGTGGGGTGGTCAGCCTGCACGACCGGGACGCGCGCCCGATCGCCAAGCGCCGCCTGGGTCGCCCGGTCGAGTTCGGCTACAAGGGCCAGTCGTCGACAACGACGACGGGATCGTGCTCGATCACACCGTCGAACGCGGCAACCCCGCCGACGCGCCCCAGCTCGCCCCGGCTGTCGGCCGGGTCATCCGGCGCACCGGACGGCGCCCGCGCGCCGTGACCGCTGACCGCGGCTACGGCGAAGCCGCCGTGGAGAACGACCTGCACGAACTCGGTGTCCGTACGGTAGTGATTCCGCGCAAGGGCAAACCCGGCAAAGCCCGCCAAGTCCACGAACATCGTCCGGCGATCCGCAAAACGGTGAAGTGGCGCACCGGCAGCGAGGCCCGCATCAGTACCTTCAAACGGCAATACGGGTGGGGCCGCAGCCTGTGGGTGCCGAGAACCCTGTCACGGGTGCTGACCTGCGCTTTCGCAACCAGCGACGCCCCCAGCCGCAACTCGATCCCGCGCCAACATGATCGCTCGCTGCGGCTTTCCGACTCGTGGATCTGCTGCTCGCCCGCGAGCTTGTGGGTGCCGAAAGCCCTGTCACGTCCTCTGATCAGCGCCTTCGCAGCAAGCCGGCCTCGCAGTCACGGTCCGCAGCCCGCCCAGCATGATCGTCCGCTGTGGCCCTCCGACTCGCCTATCTGACACTCGCCCGGGTGCTGAGCTGGCTGGCGCTACTCGCCCGCTCCGACACAGCCAAGGACGTCGAGATCCTGGTGCTCCGTCACGAAGTCGCCGTGCTGCGCCGACACCACCCGCGCCCGAACCTGAGCTGGGTCGACCGCGCCGTCCTCAGCGCGCTGAGCAGGCTGCTCCCCACCGGAGCGGTGATCTTGTGCGGGTTCGACTCCCGCCGCGGGCACCCACGCAGTCGATCTCCAACGAGAGTACGGAGGGTGGGTTAGTCATGCTCACACGCAGGATGCACGACGTCGTGGCGATTATGGACACCGGACTCACCGCGCGGCTGGTCGAGTTCCTGGGTCGGTACTACTCCGGCATGCGGGATGTGACCGTGCACGTGGTGCGGGTGGAGTCATGATCACCACCATCGCAATACAGGCGCTGGCTGACGCGCTGAGCGTCCCGGACGGTGGGTTCACCATCGACGTGGTGACCGGGCACCGTCCGCGCACGGGCTACATGGTGTCGATCTTCCTTGAGCGCGAGCTGATCTTGTCTAATCCGGTCGAGGCCATGGACTTGATCGAGTACGTCACCGACCACGGTGACCTGCTGGATGAGGCGGGCAGCTACTTCGGCGGCTGGCAGGACCCGGCCACGGGGCGTGTGCACCTGGACATCTCGGTACGCGTGTCCACGCCCGAGCGGGCCGCACGGCTGGCGAATGCCCATCAGCAGCTCGCCTACTTCGACCTGGTCGTTGGCCAGTCGATCGCCGTGGCGCCGGTGCTCGTCTGATGACGATCTACCTCGAGTTGATCGTGTTCGTGTTCACCATCCTGGTCGAGCTGATCTTGAACCACAACTGGTGAGAGGTGATCACAACGGCTCGAGTTGATCGAGGGCGAGGGCGATGAGCGCCTGGAACATCTTCTGGTGGGGCGTCTTCATCGGGGTGTGCCTGACCTGGGGGGTCTCCGAATGGGCCGAGTCCTTCACCCGCCGCGGCCGGCACCACCGGGACTCACCGGCCTCTCGTTCTGAGCACGGAACCCCGGGTGCAGGACGGGTTCGACTCCCATCCCGGGCGCGCAGTTAGTTGATCCACACGAAAAGGGAGGGATCATGAACTGGCGCGGGTGCCGGCGTGATCGCCGCGCTGTCCCCCATGACCGCGTGGGACCAGAACGTCCGGATGGCCGAGGACGCGTTCGCCAACGGCGAGCCGCGTGGACACACCCGGGACGCGCTGACCAAAGCCGGGCGCATCATGGACGGGGAAGGTGCTGCCGGCCGACTCGAAGACCTGGAACTTCTTCCGGGCCATCGTCGACCCGGAGGACGCCGAGGCCGTGGTGATCGACCGGCACGCGCACGACATCGCCGCGGGGCGAGCGCTACGGCTCCCGCGACCGCGGCCTGTCCAGCAAGCGCCGCTACGCCACGTCGCGCTGGCCTACCGGCTGGCCGCGCAGCACCTCGACGAGCTGCCCAGCACGGTCCAGGCCGTGACCTGGGTGGTCTGGCGGGAGCAGCAGGAGGGCTGATGCCCGCCACCCGCACGTACGGCCACTCGACCGAACAAGCCGCTCTCTTCGAGATCAGGACTCGTTGGCTGACCAATCGAGCACTTGCTCTGGTAGTGGCCCCGCCGGCTGTGTCAGGTCGAGCTTGTAGGTGTCGAGAAGCACCTCCCGCAGCCCGACGTCAAACGGCTCCTGCGAAGTGGCCATCAGCTCGAATGCGCGGCCAGGATCCTCGACCTCCATGACGAGAATTTCCCGCGGCCCGTCCAGGCCCGCCTGGACCCACACACCTTGTCGGCTCACACCTTGCCGACGCCGCGCCGCAGCAAAATCGGCCCGCCGAGGACCTGCCATCTCCGCTACCGCAGCCCTCCACGAAGGAAACTTTTCCGGTGGAATAGCCAGTGTCATCGCAATCATCACACGTGACCAACCCCCCTGTTGCCGCTCGATTGTCAGCTGCTGACTTAACCCTGCCCGGCTGATTCCTCAACTCCGACCTCGGTCGAGCCGCAATGCGCCGCCAGCTGCCGAACGCCAGGCCTGGGCGAATCGGGGGACGACTCGCCGGACCTCAACGACAGATCACCTCGTACGTGGACCTACACGTGAGCCTCGTACGCGGACAGGGGCCCGCCACAGCAGCGCCGCCCCGGCCCGCCGTGGCGGTCTCCCAGGCCGGCCAGGAGGGCGCACCCTCACCGGCCTGGCCGACTTCGCCGTCGTCCAGTCCTACCTGTCTACCGCCCGCAAATGGGGAATCCACAGCATCGACGCCCTCACCCGCCTGTTCACCACCGGCGCCCTGGCTACCACCCGCCGCCGCCCCCTGCTGGATAGCTACAGTTGATGACGTTTTCCATTTAGTTCCCTACCACTCGTGGCTGCGGGCCGCGCCCTTCGACGGTGTGGTTGTGGTCGTCTTCATCCGGCGGATGCGGCAGCCCCGCATTGCGGGCGAGCACTCGCTCGATGTACTCCGCAGTGCAGCGGGTGACGTCGATGACCTGCGCCTTGGAAAGATCCGGCCACAGGGTCTTGACGTCGGCCATGATCCGGGGATCCCACGCGTCCAAGTCCATGTTGCCTTCGGCGATGTACTTGTTTGCCGTATCGACGAGAATGTAGAGCTTGTCGTCGGACAGATCCACGCCATGAGTGCGCAACTCGTCGCGCATCGCCAGCGCGTCAACCCCGAACGGCGGAGAGTCGGGGCCCGGGCCGTCGGGCGGTGCGAGGTCAGGGTCCATACCCGGAGCTGGGGCGACGTCAGTGTCGGGTGCTGCCGCCGCCGAGGGAGGAGCTTCGATCTCAGGTGCGGCGACAGTCGGCGCTGGATCTGACGCCGCAGCCTTGGTCTCTTGTCCGTCTGAGCCCAGAGACGACAGGAGGACGATCAGAAGCGCGATCAACGCCAGTATTGCCAGTAGTCCAGCGAGGATGCGTGACAAGGGCTGGCGCTGAATACGCTCGGGCAGCTTTGCCACGAGCCGCTCGGCGGGTGACGCTGAAGGCTTGGTGTCTGTTGCCATGTTGTACTGTCCCCAAAGTTCACGTGTAGAGGCAGAGGAGATCTGCCTCAGCCATTTCAGGCCATCCGATCAGTCTTTTTGCCACCCCAAGACGGCAAGGACCTGTCCAGTCCACGCGCCACCTCCACTGTGAGGTGGGTAACTAAACAGTGTGTGGCCCATCGGCTCTAGGCCCCAATCCACCAAAAACCCATGACGTGACGTGTAACAAGGACGCGACAGGTACACGATCGCCAGGCGGTCCCGGACTGGCGCCGAACGGTTGCCCTATGCGCCGACACGCCATCGTCCCCGGCTACTCGTAGCGACAAGCGGTTTGACACACCGCACCAGAGGGCCTGTGCACAACCATCGCCGGGTGTACACGCGCATCACATCACGAGAAGAGAGCGGACCCGGCGCAGCGTTCGCACCGCTGGCCGGGCCCTTGATCAGCTAACAACGAGCTGACCCGTGTCCCACCCAACCACTCCCGACCCGGACGCAGTAGCCCGCGGCGCCGAGCTGCTCGAGCACGAACTCCGGCGTAGCTTGATCATGCCGCGGCCCGCGGAGACCTTCCGCACCATTCTGCGGATGCTGGATGCCGCGTACCAGGCCCTTACCATGCCGGCCGATGACCCGTACGCCACCGCGGCCGGTGTCGCGGTGTCGCTGGTCGACGGCTACCGGCGCGCGTTGGCGGAGTTGGGCAGCTGAGATCAACCTGTATGCGACCGCGCAGCCGCGGCCTGGGCAAGCTGCGCGAGGGAGCATGGCCACGGCTGGTCGGGGGTGCCGTAGCCCGGCAGGCTGGGCTCAGGAGATGCGTGACGGATTGACACCGGGAGATGGGTGACAGTTCGTTCCTATCCGGTGTTGTCGCTTCAGCCGTAGGCCTTGTAGCGGCTGATGTCCTTGGCGGGCGTTGGATGCACGTATCCCGCAGGGCGCAGGTCCTGAGCCCGCGACATCTCGGCGTGAACTTCGACGATGGTGCCTCGGGGGTTGCTCCGTACAGTCGTCGCGGGACGTAGCAGCGGGGAGTGCACTGGCCGGCGTACTTTTCCGCCATCCCCTTTGTCGGGCTTCGATTGGAGGAGCCATGGATGCTGCGACCGCACGGGAAGGTCACGTCGCGGTCACCGGAGGCCGCGTCTGGTATCAGGTCCTCGGCGACGCCGATGCCATCCCATTGGTCACGGTCCACGGCGGCCCCGGAGGTACCCACGACCCCTTCGAGCCGTTGTCGGGGCTGGCCGATGAGCGGCCGGTCGTCTTCTACGACCAGCTCGGGGCCGGCAAGTCGGACGCCCCGGACGATGTCAGCCTGTGGACCAACGAGCGACTGGTGGACGAGCTCGGCAGACTCCTCGACGCGCTCGACCTGCCGCGGGTGCACCTGCTGGGCCAGTCCTGGGGCGCCATGGTGGCGGCCGAGTACGCACTGCAGCACCCCAACCGACTGGCGAGTGTCGTCCTTGCTGATCCGTGTCTGAGCATGCCGCGCTTCGCCGCGGGCGCCGCCGCTCTGCGGGCCGCCCTGCCGGCGGAGGTGCGAGCCGTACTCGATCGGCATGAGGCGGCCGGGACAACCGAGTCCGACGAGTATGAGGCCGCCACGATGGAGTTCTACCGCCGCCATTTCTGCCGCCTTGACCCATGGCCCGATTCCCTGTTGCACAGCTTCGAACTGTTCAACCAAACGATTTATGAGCGGATGTGCGGCCCGAACGAGTTCACAGTCACCGGCGTGTACCGCAACTACGACATCAGCGACCGCCTCGACCTGCTGGCCGTAGCGGCGTTGTTCCTGTGCGGTCGCCACGATGAAGCACGGCCGCAGGACACGGCCTTCTTCCACAGCTTGGTACCCGACGCCGAACTAGTCGTGTTCGAGGAGAGCAGCCATATGCCGCACATCGAGGAGCCGGACCGCTACCTCCAGGTACTACGAGATTTCCTTCACCGAAAGGAAAGCGCCTTACCCACGGCACCGATGCGACCGACGGTCACCGCACCGGGGACCTAGATGATCTCCGAGCCGACCTGATCGAGGCTGCTCGCGAAGCCATGCGGCGTCGTGAGCGCAACACACTGGACGGCGCAGCGGTGATCGCGGCGCTTCTGAGATCGGGATGAGTTGGCGCGACATTGAGGCGACGACTGGGATCGGGCGGACGACGGCCCAGCGTTGGGCCGAGCCACCGCCAGGTGGCGCGCCGACCGAGTAGGAAGAGTGAGTCGATCGAACGTGTACGCAGCCCGTATGCTTTGACCGTGAAGACGATCGTTAACAAGGTCGAGGTGGGTGACCGCGACGAGGCCGGCGCCATTGCCGGCATCTCCGGCGCGACCTTCGCGAACTACTCCCGCACCCGCCGACCGAAGCACAACCCGGCGCCCGAGCCCGTGGGCCGGGACCTGGCGACCGGGCGCTACCTTTACCCGCTGGACGAGGTCCGCGAGTGGAGCCTGAGCCTGCCGGGCAGCGGGCGCTGGGGGGAATATCGATGAGTACAGGCCCGAATCCGCGGCTTGACGGGTGTAGAACTTCGCGTTCTGACCATTAACCCGACGGTGGAATCGCCGGAGGGAGCCATGACCGGTTGCAGGCTCCGTCTTACGCCAACGGCGCGACATCCTCCGAGGCGTACTCGGCAGAGATCCGCGCAATCTCGGCCTCATCCGGAGTACCGAACAGCAGGGGACCAAGCCGCTCGAAGAAGCCCTGCAGTCCGGCGGGTCTCACGAGCGCAAGCATGCTCGCGGCGGCTGTACCCGGGTTGATGAAGCAGTGCGGCGTTCCCCGAGAAATGAAGACGTAGGTCCCGGCCGTCGCGGTCAGCAGCTCGTCACCGAGCCGGAACCGCAGGGACCCCGAGCAGACGTAGTAAGCCTCATCGTGGTCGCGGTGCACGTGGTCGGGTGGGCCGCCACCGGGCTGCACTGTCATCTCGAGCAACTCGAAGGCTTCACCTGTCGTGGAACCGGTCGCCTTGAACACGATCTGTTCGAGCGGACCCATGGACACGGTAAGCCCCTCCCCAGGACCCGACACGTGAGCAGCGGGTTGGGACGTCATGGCGTGTCTCCCTCCGCACGTGCAGATACGGCTCGCCAAATCCTTGGTGATTGATGAACCCCAACACATCCGCGGTGCTGACATCGGCCGGTTGCTTCACCACCTCCGTGAAGAACACCTTGAGGTCATAGGCCGCGGCGAGGAGCGTATTCGGACGAGCCCGCGCGGCGACGAACTCGAGATAGTCGTCGAGCAATGGATGGCCGAGCGTGATGGCCAGAAGCTCGTTGCCCGACGTCGTCTTAATCAGGCCGGTAGTCATCATGGGCAAGAGGGTCTCCGCTCGCGAGGCCCGGCACCGGTGAACGGCGGCGAGCCGACGGTCAAGATCACCCTCATATCATGAGCAAGGGCCAGCGCTACCTGCTGGTCGTCGTCGATCACGACACCGGGCGGCTGGTCTGGGCCGGCAAGAACCGCAACCAGGAGACTCTGGGCCGGTTCTTCGACGACCTGGGCGCCGAACGGGCCGGGCAGCTCACCCACGTCTCCGCCGACGGCGCGGAGTGGATCCACGACGTGGTCGCCGCCCGCGCCCCGACAGGCGGTGCTGTGCCTGGACGCCTTCCACGTCGTGGCCTGGGCCACCGAAGCCCTCGACCAGGTCCGCCGCGCCATGGTCAACCGGCTGCGCGCCGGTGGGCACCACGACGAGGCCACCGCGCTGAAGGGCAGCCGCTGGGCGCTGCTGAAGAACCCGCCGAACCTGACCGGCGACCAGCGCACCACGCTCGCCGGGATCGCCAAGGCCAACGGCGGGCTCTACCGCGCCTACCTGCTGAAAGAGCAACTCCGGGCGATCTTCCAAGCCGACGAGCTCGCCGACGCCCGCGCCCTGCTGGGCGGCTGGATCGCCTGGGCCCGCCGGTGCCGCCTCGAGCCGTTCGTCAAGCTCGCCAAGACCATCAAGCGCTACCGGGCCCTGATCCTGAACGCCGTCGAGCACGGCCTGTCCAACGCCCGCTCCGAGGCCACCAACACCCACCTACGGCTGCTCACCCGCCGCGCCTACGGCTACCACAGCCCCGAAGCACTGATCGCCATGGCCGACCTCACCCGCGGCGGCCTCTGCCCACCACTCCCCGGACGATCATGAAAAGGAACCCACAGAAACGTCAGTAGGGCCTGCCTGACCAGGGCGTATCGCCACACGCTCTCCTCTGATGCAAGATATGAGGTGCCCGGATGTTTGTCCCGGCGACATCGCCGATTGGCGCGTTCGACGCCCGCCGCGGCGAATCGGGACCCGATCAGCCGGCGAGTACCGCGCGGCGGCGCTCCATCAACCGCAGGATCATCGGCGTGAAGATCAGCTGCATGCGAGAACGTCGCGCCGGCTCGGGCTGCAGCCAGCGCTCGGGCGGCGACCCGGGCTGCCCCCGAAACGGGGTCGGTGATCACCTCGGCCCCGAGCTCGCCCTGGCCGTCCGCGCCGGTACGGGCCGCGATCGCCTCGGCCTGGGGACGCTCGATCGCAGCGATGGTGTCCAGAACTCTGGCTGCAGTGCGCGGGCGGAGGTAATCAGGAGGAGCTGCGGCACGCGGGGTGGTAGTGAGGTGTCACCGCCCTGCAAGGGCCCTGCAAGGCGCGCCCAGGACAGTGGAGGTGCCCCCTCCCAGGTGCGATCACCGGAGATCATGATGAGCATTGATCTGGAGCTGCCCGAGATCAGGGCGTGGGCGCGCGCGGAGCTCGCCGGCTACACCGAGGGTGAGGTTGCCCGCGTCATCCGCGAGTGGAGCAGAGCCGAGTCGACCCGCCTCGAACTGCACTGGCTGGAACAAGCTCTCCGGTGGAGGAGATCGCGCCAGTCGCCAGCCTGGAGCAGATGAGCTGCGTCCGTTCCCGCTCGTCGGGGTGCGCTGTACCTGTGGGTGCCGAGAGCCGTGTCACACCGGACGACGGAAGGTGAGTCGATGGACGCGAACAGCACGACGTACCCGATGCCCGAGATCGTGGACCGAGACGTCAACCACGAGGCGTCGATCGCGGCGGCCCGCAAGGCCGCCGCCGAGGCCGGGGTGGGCGAGCGGGTGCGGTTCGAGGTGGCGGACGCCGCCCGGCTGCCCGGCGACGGCTACGACCTGGGGTGCTTCTTCGACTGCCTGCACGACATGGGCGACCCGGTCGATGCGGCCCGTCGCACGGCCCAGCGCCGCCATCCCCTGGCTTGCCGCGGCGATGGTGGCTGCGACCGGCGCGCTTCCACCGTCATCGAGGCGTACGCCGAACGCCGACGGCGGGATCGGGCGGCCCGGCGATCACCAACGGTGTCGTGGATGTGGCGGTGGGCGCAAACGCGCTGGAAGCGATCTTCTCGATCCTGCCCAGCTTGAACACCGCCGACGAGCTACTGCCCCGCCGGGCCGGCCAACCCGACGCTGTCGCCTACGCGCGCGTGTGCTGGACGCGGCGGGCGGTGGCCAGTGCTGGGGTGGAAGAGTCGCTTACGTTCTTCGGCTCGATGGGCGACGCCCTCGCTGGAGAGCTCCGACCAGCCTCGGGCGAGGCCTGATCAGCTCGCTATCGGAGCAGGGCCGCGGCATGATTGAGCGCGCGGCCCCGATCGCGTCCGCTTCCTCAGCGGACAGGTTCAGTTCTTCCAGGCAGTCGCGTGTCATGAGGGCTCGACGCGCCGCTCGTCAACCGGGCTGCATAGATCAGGATGACGCGGCCCACCCTTTCCTACCGGCCGAGTCGGCCAGCTTCCGCCGGCAGTGTCGCGCTCACCACCGCCCTGCGACAATCGACGCTGCTGCCCCGCGCCATCCAACTCGTCGGCGGTCGGTACCTACCTGCGCAGACCCGCTCGACGGACCAGTCAGCGCGGTAACCGCCGGCTGATCGTCATCTCCGGTTCCCACTGATCGGGTGAACCGCGGACGCTGCAGACACCGCGGACCGACTGGCGAGCCGACTGGCGCAGTAGGCCGGTTCTCACCCGTACGGGATGAGAAGGACCCCGGCCCGCCGAGCCACGATGCTCTCCCATCGCTGCGCGATCCCGGAGGCCGCACATGTCCCAAGCGGACGAGCGCGCGAGGGTGCCCGACGAGCTCGAGCCGCTCACCGCCGATGACCGCGCCGAGCTCGAGCGGCTACGGCGGGAGAACTCGGCACTGCGGGCCGGCACCCGCCCACCGCGGCGGCGCATCCGCTGGCGATCGGTCATCGCCGTCGTGCTGCTCGTGCTCGGCTGTGTCTTGGTGCCGGTGTCGCTGGTCGCGGTGTGGACCCACAACCAGGTGTCCGACACCGACCGGTTCGTCGAGACCGTCAGGCCGCTGGCCGCCGACCCCTCGGTGCAGGAGGCGCTCACCAACCGGATCACCACCACGGTCTTCCAGCACGTCGACGTCCAGGGACTGGCGAACGAGGCGATCGACGCGCTCGCCGCCCAAGGCTTGCGGCCCGAACTCGCCCAACGGATGCACGGCCTCACCCCGACGCTCGCCACGGCGGTCAACGAGTTGGTCCGGGACAAGGTCGCCGCCCTGGTGGCCAGCCCGCAGTTCGCGTCGGCGTGGGACCAGGCCGTCCGGGTGGCCCACCAGGACATGGTCACCGTGCTGGCGGGCGACAGCCAGACCATCGTGGTCAAGGGCGACACCGTGTACCTGGACCTCGCTCCGTTCATCGACGCGGCCAAGCAGCGGTTGAGCGCGGACGGGCTGACCATCGTCGACCGCATCCCGGAGGTGCACCCGACGATCGCGCTCGCCCCGGCCGACCAGCTGGTCCGCGCACAGACCGCCTACAGCATGCTCGACTCGCTCGCGACGGTGCTGCCGTGGATCACCCTGCTGCTGCTCGCGGTCGGCGTCTACCTGGCCCGCAACCGAATGCGCGCCCTGGTGGGCACCGGACTCGGCGTGGCGGCGGCCCTGCTCGTGCTGGCCGTCGGGCTGCTCATCGCCCGCGGCCTGCTGGTCGGCGCCGTCCCGCCGGCCGGCGCCCCGGCCGCGGCCGCCGGGTTCGACATCGTCGTGCGCTTCCTCCGCGACAGCGGACGGGCGCTGCTGGTCCTCGCGCTGGTGGTGGCCCTGGGCGGGTTCCTGGCCGGGTCATCGGACACGGCGGTCGGCATCCGCCGGTGGTTCACCGGCCTGCTGCACAAGATCCGCGGCGGCCCCGCAGCGACCGGACCGGTGGCCACCTGGGTACGCCCCCACATGCGAGGACTACGGATCGCGGCCGTCGCCCTCGCGGTCCTGATCTTCGTGTTCCTGGACCGGCCGACCGGCGTGGCGATCCTGCTCATCGCCACCGGCTTGCTCGTGCTACTCGCTATCATCGAGTTTCTGGGCCGGCCGGGTGCCCCGGCGACCAGCCAACCGTCCGTCTAGCCGCACGCCGCCGGGATCCGACGGGTGCCCTGCCGCCAAGTCAGGTAGCTGCCGAGGTCCCGCAGAACACCACGACGATGCTGCGCTGGTTGCGCCTCGTCCACGAACGCCAGCAAGGCGGGTGTCGACGGGGTGAACGCGGCCCTTCAAACTGCAGGGAACAGTCTGGCCACCGCCGCCAAGGAGCATTTCCGCAGCTTGGCGCACCCTCCCGGCTCGCCACACGGCACCCAGCGGGGCGGCCGGGAAGGCGAGCGAGTGCGAAGATGGGGCGGGCTTCCCACCGAGCCGCGGCGCTTCGGACTCCGCGGAGCCGGTGCCAGACGGCGCCGTACGCTGGACTCCGGCCCTGCAGGGCGAGGCGGCCCGGCGTCGAGTTGACCGGTGGCACGCTCCGGCTCGCTGCGCCACCGGTTGGCGGCACGAGGGCCGAGAACGGGCCCCAGGGGGAAGTCGACGAGGACGTGCCCCTGGGCATGCTCATCCTGCCCGCGCGCCGACTTGACTGCTGGAGACCCGGGCGCGGGTGCTGGCCGAGCTGGGCACCAAGAGCGGAGATCACGGCTCCGCGTCGTAGTCCTCGACCGGCCCGACCCCATCTAATTCAGCCCGGCCACAGGGCCCGCAGCGTCTGCACCCGCCGGCCGTCGAGTTCGGCCCGCTCCTGGTCGCTCATCGGCTGCGCGCCCTCGACGTGCGTCGCGTGGTCCGGGCAAGTGAACACACCGACCCGGCGGCGGTGAACTACTTCGGCCGGATGTAGCCGGCGTGCGTTGGCCCGCCGGGACAGCCGGCGACTGGTCGACGTGGCATCGCACAATCGCCGAGCAGCCGGCGTTCCCGAAGTTGATCGGAGTCCGGTCGTGCAGCTCGGTCACACCCGGGAGCACCCGAAGGCCTGGTCGACGGCGTCGCCTGGTCGACGGCGTCGGCGAACTCGGCCATCGAGTTGAACTCCAGGTTGTAGGTCCACTGCTGCGTGGGTTCGGGGGTGGTTCCCCAGCGCTCACCTTTCGCGGATGAGGACAGGGTGGCGCGGCGGCACCACGATCACCGGAGAGTCAGTAGTCGCATCTTAGGGGCACCGAATGTCCGTACCCGATCAGGCCGGAAACTCCCAGAGCGCGGCTGCCCGGACCCCGCCCGCGCACCGGTCACCCCCCGCGAATTGGGTTATCGGGCTGAGCCTCTTCGCCGGGGTCATGATGATCCTCGCCGGAGTGTTCAACGCCATGGAGGGACTCGTTGCGCTGGCCCGCAACGAGATCTACGTGGCCGGACCCCGCTACATCTTCGCCTTCGACCTGACGACGTGGGGCTGGATCCATCTCATCCTCGGAATCGGCGTCGCGGCCGCGGGCTTCGCGCTGATGTCCGGGCGGCTCTTCGGCCGGATGGTCGGCATCGCGATCGCAGCGCTGAGCATGCTCGCGAACTTCCTGTTCATCCCCTACTACCCGGTGTGGTCCCTGTTGATCATCGCGCTGAACGTCTTCGTGATCTGGGCACTGTGCGTCTACAGCCGGGACGCTGCGGCCGCCACCGCGGCGGCATCGCGATCGACCGGCTGACCACGCTGTCGCGGGCGGCGTCGTCGTGGCCAACGCCCGGCGCGTCGTCGCGCTCGAGGCGGCCGCCCGGGTTGGGTACTGCCGGCAAGGGCGTGTCTGGTGGATCTTGTTTGACGGGGGTCACGGAGAGATCTTGATCGACGTGACGTCGATGGTCGCCTGCCTTCGTCGCCGGGTCGGTCCGACATGATCCGCCGGTGGCACTGGAGCGGCGATCGTGTCGTCAATGGGCGGGCGACCGGACTGTAGGTCCACTTCTTGGTCACCAAGCGGCGGTGCCAGCGCAGGACCGTGCCCGCAGTGACCAGGCGATGACGCGAAGCACCGTGGGAAGGCGTCAGCGCGGCGAAGACGGCTCGGTCGGCCCAGTCGAGGCGGGCTTGGGGTTGGATCTGCGCAGACGGCGACTTCGTGGCGCAGGATGCCGCGGGTCACCGCGCACCGCCCAGGGCGTCCACGGCGTGCCGGTAAGTGTCGATCAGGCTGATCAGGATGCCAGCGGCGCGGCCGTGGCCATCCTCGGCGTCGGTCGCCGGGCCGAACATCGCCTCGTCGGCCGCGTTCAGTGCCCGCAGGATCGCGAACACCGCCTCCTGCTCGTGCGGGAGCAGGGTGGACAGGCGCAAAGCGGTGCCGAGCGCAGCAACGCCTCGCTGTACCGCGGCAGGATCAGGTAGGGCAGGGTTAGACATGGGCCGGACCTCGTTTCCGGTCAAGGCCCCGTCGTCCGGCGGAATCGGTTCGGCGGGGCCGCTCTGACTACTGCAAGTTCAGAGCACCCCACGGACCCTGGGTATGCCCGCCGCCGCTGCCATAAGGGCCTTCGGGAGCGCGGGGTGTGGGGTTACCTCGATGCGGACGGCACAGCCACGCTGACGGCCACCGGTCTGTCGCCGGCCGAGGCGGCTGCCGCTGCCGAGCGGCTCGAGCGGTTGGCGTCCGCGGTCCGCCGCGCCGGCCACCCGAACACCGAGGCGCAGCTGCGGGCGGACCTGTTCGTTCGGCTGCTCGACGGCCGTTTCGAAGGCCTGACCAGCGAGCAGATCGTCCGGGCCATGATCAGCGACGCTTGCTCCGAGCCTGGCTCCGGCTCCGAGCCGGACGCCGAACCAAGGTCGCGGTCAGGTTCCGAATCCGGCTCGGAGGCCCGTCCGGCCCGATCTGGAGCCGATCCGGGCACCGCGCGGAGCGGGGCGTGGGTGGGGAGCCGTGGACGATCCCGGCTCCGTCCAACCGCCGGCTCGGGGGCGAGTCCGGCCCGGCTGTCGAGGGTGCCGGCGCTGCGGGGCCGAAGAACATCGCCGGCACCGCCGGCCATTCCGGGGAGGGTGACCGGGCCGATGGGGCCGGTTCCGCTGCGCCGGTCGGATCTGGCCCGGCCGATGGCAAGGGTGTCGCCGGGGCCGGCCCGACAACCGGCCCGACCATTGGTGGTCATCCCGCGGAGGATCCGGGTCCAGCGGAGGACGCAGTCCCTGCGGACGGTGCTGCCCGTGCCGGGATCGAGGTTCGGGTCGGGTTGAACACGCTGCTCGGGATCGACGACCACCCGGCCGAGCTGACGGGTTGGGGTCCGATCCTCTCCAGCGACGCCCGCAGCCTGGTTGCTCGCCAGCACGAGGCGGAATGGCGGTTCGCCGTGCTCGACGACGACGGCTACCTGATCTACGGCGGGTTGCTGCGCCGCCGCCCGACCCGGGTCGACCGCGGCGAACGGTGCGTCGGCGGGATCGTGGAGATCCACATCACGGCGCGTTGGCTGGTCCGGCTGACGACCATCCCCGATCTGGCCACCCGACAGCCCAACTGGGCCGGAGTGCTGGCCGAGATCGCCCGCCAGTACGCCGACCGTGACCAGGCCCTGGCCGCCCTCGATGGCGATCCCGGTGCCCGCCGGCCGAACGCCCGGCTGCGCCGCCACGTGCAGATGCGGGATCGCCGATGTGTCGCCCCGGGTTGTCGCCGCCCGGCCGTCAAAGCTCAGCTCGACCACACCCACGATCATGCGCGCGGAGGGAAGAGCGTCCGGGCGAATCTGGGACCGCTGTGCGAGTTGCACCACCTGATGAAGCATTTCGACGGCTGGACGCTGACCCAGCCGCAACCGGGTCTGTTCCGCTGGGATTCGCCGCTGGGTCAGGTGTACTGGGGCCGCGGGGAGCCGATCGCCCCGGACCTGCCAGACCCTCTTCCTGGCCCCGACGAACCGGATCCAGGCTCGGCCGCCCGCTGCGAGGAGCCAATCCTCCCCCCGGACGCCCGGCAGCAGCGACATCCACCCGAGCCTGATCGTCCACCCGACGAGCCACCCCCGTTCTAGGAGGTCACCCATCCGTCGCTTCCTGACACGCCCTGCCGTGAGCTGCGTCCCCGGCTACAGGTCCAGCGCGGCACGCAGCGCGGAATCGAGCTGCTCGACAGAGGCCGGGTCCAGCGCGCCGAGCCGCTCGGTCATCCAGCCGCGGTAGAAACGTCCGAGATTCCCTGCGGACACCCAGCCGTGGCCCTCCACCGGTAGGGCCAGGATGTCATGAGGATCGTCAATCGCGATCGGCGCGCCGAGCAACCAGGTCCGTGTCGACTGGTTGATCCCGTCGCTGGAGACGATCACCACGCGCAGGTGCCGCGGCGAGCCCTGCGGCACGTAGGACCAGATCTCACCCCGCAGCACGCATCTGCCGCTCGGCCTCGGCGGTGTCCGCCTCGTCGGCGAGCGCGTCGTCGAGCCCGTCGGTCAGCGGGCCGACCCCGGTACGCACGGCCTCGCGGCGGGCGGCCCGGGACAACCACGCCGACATCGACAACCCAGCCCGTGCGGCGGCCCGCTCGGCCAGTGCGAGCGCCGTGGTGTCCAGCGACACCGTGATCTTCCGGGTGGCCATGGTGTAGAGGATACCCGGGGGAAGCGCCCGTCTCCCAAGCTCGCGCGACCGGGACAGCTCGCCACCGAGCTCGCGCGACCGGGAACGCCGCAGGGGCGGCACCCGGTGATCGGGCGCCGCCCCTGTCGGACCAGCTCGGATTGCGTGGGGGGCAAACGCGGGGCGGAGCCCCCGTTGGTGTCAGAAGTCCATGCCGCCCATGCCGCCGGACGGGTCGCCGGCCGGAGCCTTCTCCTTCTCCGGCTTGTCGGCGATGACCGCCTCGGTGGTGAGGAACAGGGCCGCGATCGAGGCCGCGTTCTGCAGCGCCGACCGGGTGACCTTGGCCGGGTCGATGATGCCCGCCTTGATCAGGTCCTTGTACTCACCGGTGGCCGCGTCGAGGCCCTCGCCGGCGTTCAGCCCGCGCACCTTCTCCGCGACGACGCCGCCCTCGAGGCCGGCGTTGATGGCGATCTGCTTGAGCGGGGCCTCCAGCGCAACCTTGACGATGTTCGCGCCGGTGGCCTCGTCACCGTCGAGGCCCAGGCCCTCGAAGACGCCCGCGCCGGCCTGGATCAGGGCCACGCCACCACCGGCGACGATGCCCTCCTCCACGGCGGCCTTGGCGTTGCGCACCGCGTCCTCGATGCGGTGCTTGCGCTCCTTGAGCTCCACCTCGGTGGCCGCCCCGGCCTTGATCACCGCAACCCCGCCGGCCAGCTTGGCCAGCCGCTCCTGCAGCTTCTCCCGGTCGTAGTCCGAATCGGTCTTCTCGATCTCGTTGCGGATCTGGTTGACCCGCCCGGCGATCTGATCGGCATCACCCGCACCGTCCACGATCGTGGTCTCATCCTTGCTCACCACGACCTTGCGGGCCCGCCCGAGCAGCGACAGATCGGCGTTCTCCAGCTTCAGCCCGACCTTCTCCGAGATGACCTCGCCACCGGTCAGGATGGCCATGTCGGCCAGCATCGCCTCACGCCGGTCACCGAAGCCCGGCGCCTTGACCGCGACCGACTTGAAGGTGCCGCGGATCTTGTTCACGACCAGGGTGGCCAGGGCCTCGCCCTCGACGTCCTCGGCGATGATGGCCAGCGGCTTGCCGCCCTGCATGACCTTCTCCAGCAGCGGCAGCAGGTCCTTGACCGTCGAGATCTTGGACGAGACGAGCAGCACGTAGGGGTCCTCGAGCTCGGCCTCCATCCGCTCGGCGTCGGTCACGAAGTAGGGCGAGATGTAGCCCTTGTCGAAACGCATGCCCTCGGTGAGCTCCAGCTCCAGCCCGAAGGTCTGCGACTCCTCGACGGTGATCACGCCTTCCTTGCCGACCTTGTCCATGGCCTCGGCGATCAGCTCACCGATCGAGGTGTCGGCCGCGGAGATGGACGCGGTGGCCGCGATCTGCTCCTTGGTCTCGACCTCCTTGGCCGACTTCAGCAGCGCCTCGGACACGGCCTCGACGGCCTTCTCGATGCCCCGCTTGAGCGCCATCGGGTTGGCACCCGCGGCCACGTTGCGCAGGCCCTCGCGGACCAGCGCCTGGGCCAGCACGGTGGCGGTGGTGGTGCCGTCACCGGCGATGTCGTCGGTCTTCTTGGCAACTTCCTTGACCAGCTCGGCCCCGATCTTCTCCCAGGGGTCCTCGAGCTCGATCTCCTTGGCGATGCTCACACCATCGTTGGTGATGGTGGGCGCACCCCACTTCTTCTCCAGCACGACGTTGCGGCCGCGCGGGCCCAGCGTCACTCGGACGGCGTCGGCGAGGGTGTTCATGCCGCGCTCGAGACCGCGGCGCGCCTCCTCGTCGAAAGCGATCATTTTCGCCATGGGGGTGTGGTCCTCCGTTGGGATGACACGAAACTCATGATCGAACCCGGTGCCCGCGACGGACGATCGGCAACCCTGCGCCGATCTCACCGACCCGACAGTTGGCACTCTAACGCATCGAGTGCCAACGCCGGTTCTAGCACTCGCCCTCGTCGAGTGCAAGCCGGCCACGGCCGGTCCGACCGGCGTACATCCGGCAGGATGACGATCGTGTCCAGCGCTGTTCGTCCGGCCCCGGTTCGTTCGGTCGAGGATCATCGTGCCGTGGTCGCGGCCCTGATCCCGATCACCCCCGCCGAGCAGGTGTGGTTGGCGCAGGCGCGGGGCCGGGTGTTGGCCGCCGACCTGGTCGCCGCGGTGTCCCTGCCGTCGTTCGACAACTCGGCGATGGACGGCTACGCGGTGCGTGCAGCTGAGCTGGCCGGGGCGACCGAGGGTCGGCCGGTCGAGCTTCCGGTGGTCGCGGACATCCCGGCCGGCCGCACCGATGTGCCGCCACTGGCTCCCGGCACCGTGCACCGCATCATGACCGGAGCGCCGATGCCGGCCGGGGCGGACGCCATCGTGCCGGTCGAGCAGACCGACGGCGGCACCGCGCGGGTTCAGCTGCACGCCGCCCCGACTCCCGGTGCGCACGTGCGCCGCACCGGGGAGGACGTCGCGGCCGGTGCGGTGGTGCTGTCGGCCGGCACCGTGCTCGGTCCGGCGCAGATCGGGATCGCCGCTGCTACCGGCGCGGCCACCCTGCAGGTGCGCCGTCGCCCGGTGGTGCTGGTGCTCTCGACCGGGTCCGAGCTGGTGGAGCCGGGTCTCCCACTGGAGCCGGGACAGATCTACGAGTCGAACGGCCCGATGCTGGCCGCCGCGGTGGAGGAGGCGGGTGGGCGGGCTGAGCTGCTGCACTTCGTCCCCGACGACGTCGAGCAGTTCCTCGGCCGGCTGCGGGAACGGCTGGCCCCCGGCGACGTGGACCTGGTACTCACCTCCGGTGGGGTCAGCGCCGGCGCCTACGAGGTGGTCAAGGACGCGTTCACCGGCCGCGGGGTGGAGTTCGTCAAGGTCGGCATGCAGCCGGGCGGACCGCAGGGCGCCGGGCGGGTGGACGAGCTCGGTGGGATCGCCGTGGTGACATTGCCCGGCAACCCGGTGAGCTCGCAGGTCTCCTTCGAGGTCTTCGTTCGGCCCGCGCTGCGTACCGCAGTCGGGCACCCGCACCCGGACCGGCCGGTGGTCACCGCCCGACTGGCTCAGCGTTGGACCTCACCTCCCGAGCGCCGCCAGTTCCGGCGGGGCCAACTGGACGCCGTGCACGGCACGGTTCGCGAGATCGGCGGCCCGCCCTCACACCTGCTGGCCTCATTGGCCCGGGCAGACTGCCTGGTCGTAGTACCCGAACGGGTGACAGAGCTGGACGCTGGGGCATCGGTGCAGGTATGGCTCCTGGACGGGTAACTCTTTCGGGTGGATGTGGCGCACGTCACAGTCGGATGTTGCAACAATCGGTGCGTTCCTGACGTCTTACTGAGGAGCGTTCGGCCGATCGGTGCACATCATGAGCTTCCTCCGCTCGTGATCTGGACTATCGATCGAAAGCTCGGGGATACTTGCATCACGACCCGGAGTACGGGCCGTACCACAAAGAGCCCACCGCCCGTCGCTGGGGAGCGGACGAGCGGTTCCACGGCCGGGGTCGTCGTCTCGGGGGATGACGGCCCCGGCCCTTTGTGTACCGGGCCCCGAGTACCGGGCCCCTGAGTACCGGCCTCCGAGTGCGGGCCTCCGAGTACGGGAGCTGTGCACGGCGTACCGTAGCCGCCGCCAGCAGCGGCCCTCCGGGGTCGCCACCCGGAGGAGCCGACCTGCCCCGATGCCCGAGCCTGCCGCGTCACCCGTCTCCCTTCCGGCGGCGCTGTCGCCCTCCGGCTTCTCCCTGCCACACGTCATCGGGCTGGTCCGGGCGGCCATCCCGCCGATGCATCCGGGTGGCCGGCCGATCGTGGTCGGGGTTGCCGCGGCCGCGGGGTTGGTGCGTGCGCTGACCGGGCGCGGTGGCGTCGCCGGCGTCCTGGCCACCGCGGCAACCGCGGCCTTCTTCCGGGAGCCTCGACGGGTACCCCCACCCTGTGTCGGCGCGGTGCTCTCGGCGGCCGACGGCACGGTGGCCACCATCGCGGACGTACCGCCGCCGCCCGAGCTGGACCTGCCGCCGACGCCGGTACCCCGGGTGAGCGTGTTCCTGTCCGTACTGGACGTGCACGTGCAGCGGATTCCGGCCGACGGACGGGTGCTGGCCGTCGAGTACAGAACTGGCCGTTTCCTGTCCGCGGACCTGGACAAGGCCAGCGAGGACAACGAGCGCAACGCCCTGCTGCTCGAGGTCGACGGCGGCGCCCGGATCGGGGTGGTGCAGATCGCCGGCCTGCTCGCGCGGCGGATCGTCTGCGACGTACGGCCGGGGGCAGAGGTCGCGGCCGGCGAGACGTACGGGCTGATCCGCTTCGGATCCCGGGTGGACACCTATCTGCCACCGGGCTCCCGCGTCACGGTCTCGGTCGGGCAGCGCACGATCGGCGGCGAGACCGTGCTCGCCACGCTGCCCGAGAGCGGCTGAGTGACGATGTCCCCCCAATACCCGGCCGGTGTCCGACTGCTGCCCAACGCGGTCACCGTGCTCGCCCTCTGCTCGGGCCTGTCTGCGGTGTACTTCGCGTTGGGTGGCCGGTTCGAGCTGTGCGTTGCCGCGGTCGGCGCGGCCGCTCTGTGCGACGCGCTGGACGGCCGGCTGGCCCGGCTGCTGGACGCCACCACCAGGATCGGCGCCGAGCTGGACTCGCTGTCCGATCTGGTCTCGTTCGGCGTGGCGCCGGCCCTGGTGCTCTACATCTGGCAGTTGGAGGGCAGCCGCTTCGGCTGGACGGTGGCGCTGGTCTTCGCGGTGTGCATGATGTTGCGCCTGGCCCGGTTCAACACCCTGCTGGACGTCGAGGATCCGTACCCGTTCACCAAGGAGTTCTTCGTCGGGGTGCCGGCGCCGGCTGCTGCGCTGGTGGCCGGCCTGCCGCTGTACGTGACGTTGCACCTCGGCCCGGGGTGGTGGTCCAGCCCGCTGCTGGTCGGGCTGTGGGCGCTGCTGGTGGCCGGGCTGATGGTCAGCCGGCTGCCCACGCTGTCGTTCAAGACGGTTCGGGTGCGTCCCCAGTTCATCGCACCGCTGCTGGTGCTGGTCGGCCTGGGGGCCGCGGTGCTGATCACCGCGCCGTTCCTCGGCCTGGCCGCGGTCGCCCTCGTCTACCTGGTGCTGATCCCGTACAGCTTCTTCCACTTCCGCTGGCTGGCCCGGCACCCGGAGGCCTGGAACGTGCCGGTGCAGGAGCGTCGGGCGGTGGCCAGGGCCGCGCGGTCGACCCGGCGGCTCGGGCTGCGGCCCCCGCTGCGGCGTCGGGTGGCCGGGCGGGCCAGCGCGATGGCGCGCGCGGTACGCCGGTTCGGTGACGACAGCGCGCACGCCACGCACCGCCACCACGTGCTCGGGCGGGCGCCGGGACCGGCGCCGCAGCCGTCACGCGGCAGCCGGCTGCGGTTGGGCCTGCGCCGGGTCCGTCGGCGTTGAAGCGCCCGGTGCCGGTTGCTCAGGGGCCCGGACGGAGCATGGCCTCCGAGGGCTCCTGATCCGAAGGCGGCAGCTCGGCATGTGCCCGCTCAGCGCGTGGCCACTCGAAGGTCCGCGGCCCCGACTCGCAACCGCCGCCGCCTGGGGCGCGTGGAACCCCGCAACGTCATCAGGACCCGACGCCACAGGTGCGGTTCTCGATGACGTCCGGGGTGGGGTGGGCGATAGCGTGCGGGGGTGAGCGATTCGATCACGCTGGTGGCCCGGGTGGCGGCTTCCGCCGCGGATGCGCGGCGCGGGGTTGTCCGGCTGCACCCCGAGGTGATCGACGCGCTGGGGTTGCGGTCGTGGGACGCGGTGACTCTGACCGGGGCGCGGGTGACCACCGCGCTGGTCGCTCCGGCCGCCGGACCGCCCGGCCAGGCCACCGTGGATGACGTCACGCTGTCCAACACCGGGCTGGCCGACGGCGCGGCGGTGGTCGTCGGCCCGGCCAGCGTGCAACCGGCGCGGCGCGTGCTGCTCACCGGCTCCACACTGGCCCGGGCCGCGCTGCCCCCGGAGACCGTGCGGCTGGCGTTGATCGGCAAGATCGTCACGGGTGGGGACGCGGTGTCGTTGCTGCCGCAGGACATCCAGCCGGCGCCCGGCCTGGACGTGCCGGCCGCCCGCCGGCAGGTGGCCGGTGCGTTGGGCAGCTCGTGGACCACGGAGCTGTTGACCGTGGCCGGGGTCGAGCCGGCCGGTGCGGTGGCGATCCGGCCGAGCACGGTGGTCGGCTGGCAGGGCGGCCTGGCCACCGGCGATCCCGAAGCGCACCTGGCCGGTGCCCCGGACCCGGCCAGAACCGCAGCCGTCGGCCCGATCACCGGGGTCGCGGCCCCGGGCACGACGGCGCCGGCCGAGCCGGTGCTCCCGATCGAGGCCTTGGTCGGCAACGTCGACACCGCCCGCCGGCTGGTCGAGTGGCTGCAGCTGTGCCTCGGCCAGCCCGAGCTGCTCACCCGGCTCGGCGGTTCGGCCCGGCTCGGCGTGCTGCTCACCGGTCCGGAGGGCGTCGGCAAGCTGACCATGGCGCGCAGCGCCGCCGCGGCCGTCTCGGCGCGCACCGTGGAGCTGGCCGCCCCCGGTGTCGCCGCGCTGGAGGCCGCCGCGGCCGGGCAACGGATGCACGAGGTGCTCTTCGGTGCGCAGGCCGCGGCCCGGGCCGGGCAGCGCACGTTGCTGGTGGTCACCGACGTCGAGGCGCTGCTTCCGGCCGCCGACCCGCCCCCGCTGACCACCCTCGTGCTGGATGCGCTGCGGGCCGCGGTGAACACCCCCGGGTTGGCCTTCGTGGCCACCACCGCCGCGCCCGAGTCGGTCAGCCCCCGGCTGCGCGCCCCCGGGCTGGTGGACCGCGAGCTCGGCCTGCCGCTGCCCGACGTGCGGGTGCGGACCGAGCTGCTGCGCCGGCTGCTGGGCGGGGTGCCGCTGGCCGACGGGGTGGACCTGCGGGCGGTGGCCGAACGGGCGCCCGGGTTCGTCGCCGCCGACCTGGTCGCGGTCCGTCGGGAGGCGGCGGTGCAGGCCGCGCTGCGGCACTCCGCCGCCGAGCCGACCGCCGACTCCCCGTCCGATCCCGCCGCCGAGTCGACTGCCGAGGCAGCCCGGGACGATCCGCGCATCAGCCAGCAGGACCTGCTGGACGCCGTCGGCAGCATCCGTCCGATTTCGATGTCCTCATCGGATACATTGCAGACCGGCGGCATCACGTTGGACCAGGTCGGGGATATGACCGAGGTCAAGCAAGCGCTTACCGAGGCCGTGCTCTGGCCGCTGCAGTACCCCGACTCGTTCGCCCGGCTCGGGGTGGCGCCCCCGCGCGGGGTGCTGCTCTACGGCCCGCCCGGCTGTGGCAAGACCTTCCTGCTGCGCGCGCTGGCCGGCACCGGTCAGCTCAACGTCTTCTCGGTGAAGGGCGCCGAGCTGTTGGACAAGTACGTCGGCGAGTCCGAGCGGGCGGTGCGCGAGCTGTTCCGGCGGGCCGCCGACGCGGCCCCGGCGCTGGTGTTCCTGGACGAGGTCGACGCGTTGGCGCCGCGGCGGGGCCAGTCGGCCGATTCCGGGGTGGCCGACCGGGTGGTGGCCGCGTTGCTCACCGAGCTGGACGGGGCCGAGCCGCTGCGCGAGGTGAGCGTGGTCGGCGCCACCAACCGCCCGGAGCTCATCGACCCCGCGCTGTTGCGACCCGGCCGCCTCGAGCGGCTGATCTACGTGACCCCGCCGGACGCGGCGGCCCGCACCGACATCCTCCTGGTGGCCGGCCGCAACATCCCACTGGCCCAGGACGTCGACCTGGTCGCGCTGGGCGCCGATCTCGAGGGCTACTCCGCGGCCGACTGCACGGCCGTGCTGCGTGAGGCGGCGCTGACCGCCATGCGCGAGTCGTTGCAGGCCACCGAGGTCACCGCGGCGCACATCGCCGCGGCCCGCGCGGTGGTGCCCCCGTCGCTGGACCCGGAGCAGCTGCGCCGGCTGCAGGCCTACGCCGAGCGCCGGGCGTGACCACGCGGCCCGGCGGCCGCGGCCGGCTCAGCGCCGCTGGTAGTCGTTCGTGACGATGACGATCAGGCCGGGGCTGGCGTCGGTCAGGCCGGCGAACCGAGGTGCTGCCCGCAGCCCGAACTCGTTGCGCATGAGCTCGGCGGAACTCTGTTCGTTGGTGCCCGGCCGGTAGTAGACGGTGCTGGTCGCGATGAGGCCTTGCGACTCGGCGTAGTTGTCCACGGCGTTGACCGTCCAGCCGGCCTTGCGGAAGTCGTCCGCGGCGCCGGCGGCCAAGCCGGAGATCCTGCTGTTGTTGTAGACCCGGACCGGCGTGTTGTGCGCGGTGGTATCCGTCTTCGACCCGCTGCCGGCCGACCCGCTGCCGGCCGCGGAGCCGGCCGCGGAGCCGGCCGCGGAGCCGGCACCCGCACCGGCGCGGCCCGCGCCCTCCCCAGCGGGCGGCGCCGGAGCCGGCGACGGCGGTGCTGGGCGGCGGTGCTGGGGGCGGCGGTACAGGGGGCGGCGGTACAGGGGCGGGCCCGGGAGCCGGTACCGCGCTGTCGGCCGGTGGGGCGGCCACGGTTGGTTCGGCGCTCGGCGGCGCGGCGGGTTCGGTGGACGGCGACGGCGCGGCCCCCGTCGACATCGAGGGCGCGGACACCGGTGGCGGGGTGCTGCTGGAGCTCAGTCCGACCACTCCCAGGATGCCGGCCACGACACCGACCCCGACCAGCGCGAGGCCCCCGACCCGCAGCGGCGACGAATGCTTCGGCCCATGGGGTGCCGGCACGATGACCTCCTGCCCTACCGGGGAACTACCGACCGGAATCGGCCCCGGTCATCGTGACGTCACTAGGGCTCGATGCCCAGACGACGCGCCGCACGAGTGCGCTGTCGGCTCTGCCGCAGCCGGCGTAGCCGGCGTACCAGGAGGGGATCGGCGGCCAACGCCTCCGGCTTGTCGATCAGCGCGTTGAGCACCTGGTAGTAGCGGGTAGCCGACATGTCGAACAGCTCGCGGATGGCCTGCTCCTTGGCCCCGGCGTACTTCCACCACTGGCCCTCGAAGGCGAGGATCTCGCGCTCCCGGCGGTCCAGCTCCTTGACCGGCCGTCCGGCGGACGACAATCGGCTGGATTCGCTGGCGGACTCCATCACGCTCCTTGCGGCCTGGTCCAACACGGTGAATGACACGCATGTCATTCGCCCGATCATTGAACCACGGGGTACCGACCGTCCTGGGGCAGGGACGCGCCGTCCCGTCGGGTGGTCGCAGCGGCCGCTAAGGTCCTGCGGCGTGGCCGTTCGTCCGATTCGCATCATCGGGGATCCCGTCCTGCACGCAGCCACCGGCCCGGTCGAATCCTTTGACGAGCAGCTGGCGGCGCTGGTCGCGGACATGTTCGACACCATGGCGGCGGCGGAAGGGGTCGGGCTCGCGGCCAACCAGATCGGGGTGCCGCTGCGGCTGTTCGTCTACGACTGCCCGGACGAGCAGCGCGGCGAGCGGGTCCGCGGCGTGGTGGTGAACCCGGTGCTGGAGACGTCCGAGCGCCCGGAGGGCATGCCCGACCCGGAGGACGACGAGGAGGGCTGCCTGTCGGTGCCGGCCGAGCACTTCCCGACCGGGCGGGCCGACTGGGCTCGGGTCACCGGCGTGGACGAGACCGGGCAGCCGGTCGAGGTGGACGGGCGCGGGTTCCTGGCCCGGTGCCTTCAGCACGAGGTCGACCACCTGGACGGCGTGATCTACATCGACCGGTTGGTCGGGCGCAACCGGCGATCCGCGCTCAAGACGCTCAAGCGCAACGGCTGGGGGGTGCCCGGCCTGGCCTGGGACCCGGCCGTGCACGCCGCCGAAGAGGTTTGAACCCGGCGTACCGTTGCTCCTGCAAGGGTGTAATCAGCAGGAGGCCCGCCGTGGACGAGCTCGACTCCTACTCGCGCACGGTCAGCACCGTGGCCGCCGAGATCACCGGCCGGGTGGCCGCCGTGCGCACCGGCCGGGGCAACGGCTCCGCGGTCGTGGTGCCGGGCGACGGGGTGCTGATCACCAACGCGCACGTGGTCGGCTCCGCCCGGCGCGGGCGCGCGGACTTCCTGGACGGACGCCAGGTCGAGGTCACCGTGGCCGGCGCCGACCCGCTGTCCGACCTGGCCGTGCTGCGCGCCACCCGGCCGGCCCAGCTGCCCGAGCCGGTCCGCCTGGGCAACGCCGACGAGCTGGTCGTCGGCCAGCTGGTGGTGGCCGTCGGCAACCCGCTCGGGCTAGCCGGTTCGGTGACCGCCGGCGTGGTCAGCGCGCTCGGCCGGGCCCTGCCCACCCGCAGCGGTCACGCCGGACGGGTGATCGAGGACGTGATCCAGACCGACGCGGCGCTCAACCCGGGCAACTCCGGCGGCGCGCTGGCCGATGCGCACGGTCGGGTGGTCGGCATCAACACGGCGGTGGCCGGGATCGGGCTCGGGCTGGCCGTGCCGGTGAACGCGACCACCCGACGGATCGTGGCGACGCTGCTCGCCGACGGCCGGGTGCGTCGGGCCTACCTCGGGGTGGTCGGCACGCCGGCGCCGGTGCCGGCCGCGGTGGCGGAACGGCACGGGCGGCAGCGTGGGCTGCGGCTGGCCGAGGTGATCACCGGCAGCCCGGCCGCGCGGGCCGGCCTGCGACCCGGCGACCTGGTGCTCGACGTCGGCCGCCGCCCGGTCGAGGACGCGCAGGGCATCCAGCGTCAGCTGTTCGGCGACGCGGTCGGGGTGCCGTTGCCGGTCACCGTGCTGCGCAACGGCGCCATGGTCGACGTGGTCGCCGTGCCGACCGAGCTGGGCTGATCAGGCGGACGTCGGTTCCAGCACGAACACCGGGATCAGCCGGTCGGTCTTGGTCTGGTACTCCGCGTACGGGGGGTAGGCGGCGATCGCGCGCTCCCACCAGGCCGCCCGCTCGTCACCGGACAGCTCACGCGCGACGTACCTGCCGGATGCGGTGCCGTCCTGCAGCTCCAGCTCCGGGTTGGCCTTCACGTTCCGGTACCAGACCGGGTGCTCCGGCGCGCCGCCCTTGGACGCCACGATCGCGTAGGCGCCGTCGTGCTCGACCCGCATCAGCGGCACCAACCGCCGCTTACCGGTCTTGGCGCCGCGCATGGTGATCAGGACGACCGGGCTGCCCTTGACCTGCACCCCGGCCGTGGTGCCAGTCTCCAGAATCCGCTTGGTCTGGTCCCGGACCCAGCCGGTCGGGCTGATCTCGAAGTCGCATTCCACTGCCATGACCCCATTGCAGCACTGTCG
Organism: uncultured Actinomycetota bacterium; assembly: GCA_963711015.1. GTDB lineage: Bacteria > Actinomycetota > Actinomycetes > Propionibacteriales > Propionibacteriaceae > Microlunatus. Next base: position 40,584 of record CAVQCQ010000005.1, on the reverse strand, counting down.
TGTTGGATCGGCAGGGGATCGCGGGCCGACGGGAGGGGTTGTGCCGGAACACACAGTGCCGGAACAAGCAGCGCGGGAACGCCCAGTGGGGAGCACGCCGCCGCGGGTGATGACCATCGCCGGCACCGATTCGGGCGGCGGCGCCGGGGTCGCTGCCGACCTGCGCACGTTCGCGGCCTGCGGCGTGCACGGCTGCGTCGCCGTCACCGCGGTCACCGTGCAGAACTCACTGGGCGTCACCGGTGTGCACACCATCCCGCCGGAGACCGTCGCCGCGCAGATCGAGACGGTGGCCGTCGACATCGGCCTGGACGCGGTGAAGACCGGCATGCTGGCCACCACCGCGATCATCGAGGCGATCGCCGGGGCCTGTGACCGGACCGGGATCGGCGGGGCCGGGCCGACCCCCCTGGTCGTCGACCCGGTGGCCGCCTCGATGAGCGGCGATCCGCTGCTCGCCGACTCGGCGCTGGACGCGTACCGCTCGGTGCTGTTCCCGCGGGCCACCGTGGTCACCCCGAACCTGGACGAGGTGCGGCTGCTGGTCGGCATCGAGGTGCGGGACCGTGCCACGCAACACGCCGCGGCGAAGGCGCTGCACGCGCTCGGACCGCGGTTCGTGCTGGTCAAGGGCGGGCACCTGGAGGCCGACACCGACGAGTGCGTGGACCTGCTCTACGACGGGGCCGAGGTGATCGAGCTGCCCGGTCCGCGGTTCGAGACCGGCAACACCCACGGCGGCGGCGACAGCATGGCCGCGGTGACCACGTCCGGGCTGGCCCGCGGACTGACGGTGCCGGACGCGGTGCGGCTGGCCAAGCGGTACATGGTGCAGGCCGTGCGGCATTCCTACCCGCTCGGCGCCGGGCACGGCCCGGTTTCTCCGCTATGGGCGATCCGGCCGTGGTGGGAAGACCTCGGATGACGACCGACCCCCGGCTGCAGATCGCACGTTGCTGCCGGGACAACTAGTGTCCTGACCGATGAGCATCATGGGCACGCGCGTAGTCCGCAACGAGGACCCGGTGTTTCTCTCGCGGGGCGCCACCTACACCGATGACCTGACCGACGATCGGCTGACCGGTGCGCTGCACCTGACGCTGGTCCGGTCCCCACTCGCGCACGCGCGGATCACGTCTGTGGACGTCGAGGAGGCGAGACAGGCGCCCGGCGTGGTGGCCGTGCTCACCGGCGCCGACATCGACCTGGCCCCGGCCAAGCTGTTCCCGATGGCCGCCGACGGCATGGTCCGGCACTGGCTGGCCACCGACAAGGTGCGGTTCGTCGGCGAACCGGTGGCCGCGGTGCTGACCGAGCAGCCCTACCAGGGACAGGACGCCGCCGACCTGGTCGAGATCGACTACGACCCGCTGCCGGCGGTGGTCGACCTGCGCGCCGCCGCTTCGGACGAGGTGCTGCTGTTCGACGAGGCGGGCACCAACACCTCCAACGGCTTCGGCCTGGACGAGGAGTTCGACGAGCACCTGTTCGACGACTGCGCGGTCGTCGTCACCCAGGAGATCGTCAACCAGCGGTTGGCCGCGTGCCCGCTGGAGACCCGGGCCGCGTCCGCGGTGTGGGGTTCCGACGAGCGGTTCACCCTCTGGGCCTCGACGCAGAACGCGCACATGGCCCGCGACGAGGTGGCCGGCTGGCTCGGCGTGGACGCCTCGGCGGTGCACCTGATCACCCCGGACGTCGGCGGCGGGTTCGGCGCGAAGATCGGCGCCGATCCGGAGTTCGCGCTGGTCTGCTGGCTGGCCCGGCACACCGGCCGGCCGGTGCGGTGGAACGAGACCCGGTCGGAGAACATGACCGGGATGCTGCACGGGCGGGCCCAGCTGCAGACGGTCACCATCGGCGGCAACCGGGACGGCGACGTGCTGGCCTACCGGATCGACGTGCTCGCCGACGCCGGTGCCTACCCGCGGATCGGCATCCTGCTGCCGATGTTCACGCGGATGATGGCGCCGGCGGTCTACGACATCCCCAAGGTCGAGTCGCGGGCCCGGGTGGTGGTCACCACGACCACGTCGACCGGGGCCTACCGCGGGCGCCGGCCGGCCGGAGGCCACCGCGGCCATCGAGCGGGCGATGGACCTGTTCGCCGCCGAGATCGGCAAGGACCCGGCCGACGTGCGGCGACGCAACCTCATCGCCCCGGACAAGTTCCCGTTCACGACCAAGGGCGGCGCGGTCTACGACTCCGGCGAGTACGCCAAGGCGTTGGACGCGGTGCTCGAGGCGGCCGGCTACGCCGAGCTGCGGGCCGAGCAGGCCCGGCGCCGGGAGCAGGGCGGCCCCATCCAGTTGGGCATCGGGGTCTCGGTGTTCGTGGAGATCACCGGCGGCGGTGCGTTCGCCGAGGACGCCTCGGTCGAGGTGCACCCGGACGGCACGGTCACCGTGCTCACCGGCACGTCGCCGCACGGCCAGGGGCACGCCACCGCCTGGGCCATGCTGGCCAGCGAGCACCTGGGCATCCCGGTCGAGAAGATCACCGTCAAGCACGGGGACACCGACCTGATCCCGAGCGGGGTCGGCACCATGGGCTCACGCAGCCTGCAGACCGGTGGGGTGGCCGTCTACCAGGCCGCTGGTGAGCTGGTGGCGCTGGCCAAGCAGCGCGCCGCCGACCTGCTGGAGGCCAGCGTGGACGACCTCGAGGTGGCCGACGGCGCGGTCGGTGTGCGCGGCACCGAGTCCGCCGTGACGCTCGCCCAGCTGGCCGAGCGGGAGCCGCTGCGGGTGGACAGCAACTTCGACAGCGGGGCGCCGTCGTTCCCGTTCGGGGCGCACCTGGCCGTGGTCGAGGTGGACGTCGAGTCCGGCAAGGCGGTGGTCGACCGGATCGTCACCATCGACGACGCCGGCCCGGTGCTCAACCCGCTGCTCGCGCACGGGCAGCGGCACGGCGGTATCGCCCAGGGCATCGCGCAGGCCCTGCTGGAGGAGGTCGTCTACGACGCCGACGGCAACCCGCTGACCGCGACCTTCGCCGACTACGCCTTCCCGTCGGCCGCCGAGCTGCCCAGCTTCACGCTGGTCGAGATGGAGACGCCGACGCACCTGAACCCACTGGGGGTCAAGGGGGTCGGCGAGGCCGGGACCATCGGGGCCACCCCCGCGGTGCAGAGCGCGGTGGTCGACGCCGTGTCCCACCTCGGGGTCCGCCACATCGACATGCCGACCAGCCCGCTGCGGGTCTGGACGGCGATCAACGCTGCCGCTGGGAGCGCGAAGTGACACCGAAGATCGAGATGACCGTGAACGGCGAGGCGGCGAGCGCCGACGTCGAACCGCGACTGTTGCTGGCCCACTACCTGCGCGACGTGCTCGGGCTCAAGGCCACCAACATCGGCTGCGACACGACGTCCTGCGGCGCGTGCACCGTGCTGTTGGACGGTGAGTCGGTGAAGTCCTGCACGGTGCTCGCCGTCCAGGCCGACCAGCAGTCCGTGACCACGATGGAGGGTCTGTCGCCCGACCCGGAGCAGCTGCACCCGGTGCCCGCCGCGTTCCGCGCCGAGCACGGGCTGCAGTGTGGGTTCTGCACGCCGGGCATGGTGATGGCCGCGGTCAGCCTGCTCGCGGAGAACCCGAAGCCCACCGAGCAGGAGGTCCGCGAAGGGCTGGAGGGCAACCTCTGCCGCTGCACCGGCTACCACAACATCGTGCGCGCGGTGCTCGTGGCCAGCGGCCAGTCCGCCGAGAAGGTGCACGACGACGACACCGAGAAGGCCCCGTCCGGCGGGCTGGCCGCCGCGCCCGGCTTCTCGGTGGGCGACGACCGGGGGAGCGGCTCATGATCCCGGTCGGATTCGAGTACGCCCGCCCGGACTCGGTGGACGGGGCGCTGGCCCTGCTCGCCGAGCACGGCGAGGACGCCACCCTGCTGGCCGGCGGCCATTCGCTGCTGCCGGTGATGAAGCTGCGGCTGGCCGCCCCTGAGCTGATCATCGACATCGGACGGTTGACCGAGCTGTCACACATCGATGTGGACGGTGACGAGGTGGTGATCGGGGCAGGTGCCCGACACCGTGCGGTGGAGTCGTCGGAGCTGCTTGCCGCGGAGTGCCCGTTGCTGCCCGCGGTGGCCCGCACCGTCGGCGACCCGCAGGTCCGGCACCGGGGCACGATCGGCGGTTCACTGGCGCACGCCGACCCGGCCTCCGACCTGCCCGCCGCGGTGCTCGCGATCGGCGGGTCGGTGGTGCTGCGCGGCCCGCAGGGCACCCGCACGGTGCCGATCACCGAGTTCTACACCGGGATGTTCAGCACGGTGAAGGAGCCGAACGAGCTGATCACCGAGATCCGGGTGCCGCGCACCGGGGGCGCCGGCTGGGCGTACGAGAAGTTCGTCCGCCGGGCCAACGACTGGGCCATCGTCGGGGTCGCCGTGGTCGACAACCGGGTCGGTCTGGTCAACATGGGCGCCACGCCGCTTCGCGCCACGGCCACCGAGGAGGCGCTGGCCGCCGGTGCGTCGATCGCGGACGCCGCCGCGCTCGCCGCGGAGGGCACCGACCCGTCCGAGGACCTCACCGCCACCCGCGAGTACCGCCGCCACCTGGCCCGCGTCCTCACCGAACGCGCCCTCACCACCGCCAACGCCTGACCCACCAGCGCAACGTCATCGGGATCCGACCCGGGTCGGATCCCGATGACGTTGCCGGGTTAGCGCGCGGCGAAGGGGGGAACCCGGAGGCGTGATCGCAGGCGACGCGTTGCTCCCCACTCCGGATGCTCAGCCGGTGGTGGTGGCGGGTCGCTACGAGCTGGGACCGGTGATCGGGCTCGGCTCCTCGGCGGTGGTCCGTCGAGGCCGTGACCTCCACGACGGCGAGCCGGTGGCGGTGAAGATGTTCCGCCCGGGTGCCTCCGAGTACGAACGCCGCCAGCTGCACCAGGAGTTGGCCACGCTGGCCACGCTGGAGCACCCCGGGCTGATCGGGCTGCTCGACGGCGGGACCGACGGCGGCCGTCCGTTCGTGGTCACCGACCTGGTCGAAGGGCCCACGTTGGCCGAGCGGTTGCAGGAGGGCCCGCTGTCGGTCGACGAGGTGCGGACGCTGGGCGCGCAGCTGGCCGATGCGCTGGGCCATGTGCACGCCGCCGGTTTCGTGCACCGTGACATCAAGCCCGGCAACGTGCTGCTGGAGGCCGGACACCGGCCGAAGCTGGCCGACTTCGGCATCGCCCGGGCGCTGGAGAGCACAGCGGCGACCACCGAGGGCTGCGTCGTCGGCACGGCCGCCTACCTGGCCCCGGAGCAGGTGCGCGGCGAGCCGGTCGGTCCGCCCACCGACGTCTACGCGCTCGGCTTGCTGCTGCTGGAAGCGCTGACCGGGCGGCGTGAGTACCCCGGGAAGCCGGTCGAGTCGGCCACCGCACGGCTGTTCCGTCGGCCGCAGATCCCCGACGGGCTGCCCACCGACCTGGCTGAGCTGCTGGTCGAGATGACGCAGGGACGACCCGGCCGACCGGCCTCCGGCGGCCGACGTCGCCCGCCGTCTGGCCCGGCGACCCGCGGCCGAGCTGGTCGCGGGCGTGGCGCGGCGACCCGGCTGGGGCCGCCACCGGCGTAGCGCCGAGCCTGGCCGGCCCCGACTGGCCCGCCGGCCGGTCGGGAGCATGCTGCTGACGCTGGCCATGATCGCCGCTGCGTGCGCCGTGTTCATGTTGGTCTAGCGCCTGCAGCGAAGCTCGTGCAACGAGGTCGGTGATCAGGGCGCCCGAGGCATCCGCGCGGGACCGGGCGTGCGTGAGGCCCGAACGCGGGCGCGATGGCAGGTGTGCCGCAGTGGAGGCAAGACGAGCAGCAGCTCGGCCATCGCGCGGTAGCCAGCGGGGCCGGCCCTGGACGATGGTGTCGACGTGACCGACAGCGTGGACGTGAGTGGCAGTGTCGCGGTAGCCGGGAGCGCGGGCGTGACCGACAGCGTCGCGGCGGCCGGCAGCACCGCCGTGACTCGCAGCGTGGCGGTGGCCGGCAGCGCGGCGGTGGCCGGGAGCGTCGGCGTGGCCGGCAGCGTCGCGGTGGCCGGGAGCGCCGGGTGTGTCCGGCAGCGTCGCCACCTCCGGCAGCGCCGGCGTCATCGGCAGCGCCGCGACCGCGGGCAGCGTCGGCATCATCGGCTGCGTGCTCACCCTGCTCTGCGCGGGCTTGGTCGGCTGTATCGGCTGCCTGGCCTGCATCCGATGTCGTCGCTGCGTCGGCTGCATCGGATGTGTGGACTGCGTGGGCTGTGTCGGCTGCATCGGCTGCGTCGGCCTCCGCAACGCCGTCGGGCAAGTCCGCCAAGTGGCGTAACCCTTGCGGCGGACAGCGAGCCCTCCGGATCCGCCTTCCCGCCCTCCCCGGCGCTGCACGGCCGACCGCCGCGCGGCTGCGGGGCCGGTGGGCCCGACTCGTACGGTTGCTGGAGCGGCTGCCTGGTGCTGGACGACGGGGTGCCGACCGCGGTGTACAGCGGGGTGCGCACCGACGGCGGGGCTGGCCGATGTGCTGCTGGCCCGGGGAGCTCCGATCTGCGGTGCTGTGTGTCAGGGGAGTCGACCGGTCGCGCCGTCACCGACCGACCCGCGGATCGCCGAGCTGCGCGATCCGTTCCTGCTGCGGATCGATGGGCGGCGCCACGCCGTGGGTCGAGCTGCCCGGGCCGGCGTTCGAGGTGGAGCTCCCAGCCGGTGCGGGCCAGGTTCAGCTGGTGCTGGCCAGCGGCGCGGAGGAGCGGGTGGCGGCGTGGACGAGGTGGCCGGACCGGCCCTCCCGAGCGCTGGTGGACGGATCGATGATCGAGATCGAGGACGGCCGTGGCGTCCCGCGCACCCTCCGCGCCTACCCACGCTCCGGCGACGTCTGGCGACTGCGCGAGGCGACGGCCTCCGGCAGCGCCGGAGGGCCCGAGCGAGGGGTGCGCCGGTCGCCGTCCCGGTCCGGTCAGAGCACCGCCGCGCGCAATGCGTCGGCGTTCCCCTCGAGCCAGCGGCGGGCCCGTTCCGCTCGCTCCGCGGTGGCCGGCGTCCAGTAGGCGGCGAAGCCGGGTACCCCGTCCCGGGCCCCGTCCCGGACCAGCGCGTACATCCAGTCGTGATGGCCGTGCACCGCCTCCACCAGGCGGACCCGGTCGCTCCGGCTGCCAGCCCGTAGGCGTCGACCAGCACCCGGAACCGGCGCAGCTCGCGGTGCCGCCGCTCGTCGGGGGTGTCCGCGGGCAGCCGCAGCGGGGCCCACATCCGCGCCGCGCCCGCCAGGTCCCACACCGGGTCCCCCGGTGAGGCCAGATCGAAGTCGATCAGCGCGACCGCCCGGCCGTCCCGGAAGACCACGTTGTCCAGGTTGGGGTCGTTGTGCGTGATGCCGCCCCGGTCGAACGGCGGGAGACGGGGAGTCCGGCCAGGTGAAGGGGCTCGCGTCGAACCCGGCCACCGCGTCGTGGAACCGGCGCAGCAGCTCACCGACGCTGCGCAGGGCGGCGTCGGTCAGCCCCCATGGCGGGGCCGGCGCGGTGACCGCCTGCCCGGGGATGTAGCTGAGCACCTCGCGGCCCTCGTCGTCGATGCCGAGCACCCGCGGCGCCCCGTCGAAGCCGACCTCTTCCAGGTGCCGCAGCAACGCGTGGGTGGCCGTGCTGGTCGGCCGCAGCGGACGCCGCACGGTGTCCCGGACCCGGTGCACCTGGCCGCGGTTGGCGGTGCCGCCGAGCAGGGGGATCTCGACCGGGGCGCGACGGCCCGACGGCCGTCGACTCACTGAGCTTTCTCCAGCACTGCCCGGGCCAGCGTCGAGTGGGTGACCACGCTGTTCACGAAGCCACCCCGCACCGCGGCGATCAGCGCGTCCACCTTGGCCATCCCGTAGACGATCCCGATCACCTCCGGGATGGCGATCATCTGCTGGGCGGTGATCCCGATGATGCGTTTGGACAGTGCCGCGGCCACATGCTGGCCCTGCGCGCCCACCAGGATGCCGGACACGTCGGCGCACACCCCCCGCTGGGCCAGCTCGGCGCATTCGGCGTCGCCGGTCGCGTCGTACAGAGTGGACTGTTCGGGCGCCCAGGCGCCGACACCGGCCACCGCCTTGGTCACCGAGCCGATCCGGGCCAGCGCCTGCGCGACCTCGGGTTGCCGGCGCAGGGCCCGCGCGGTGGCCGCGTCCGGTACGGCCATCGGGGCGTAGAAGTAGTACGCCGGGCCGCCGGACACCCTGGCCACGTCGCGGACCAGCTCGATCGAGCTCTCGTCCACCCCGGGGCGGCTCAGCGCCCCGGTCAGTTGCACGACGGGCACGTTGGCCAGCCGCCGCACGTGGGTGGCCATCGCGCTCACCGACCGGGCCCAGGCCAGCCCCAGCACGTCCTCCGGTGTGATCAGCTCGGTGAGCAGCTCGGCCGCGGCCCCGCCCAGGTGGTCGCGGATGGCCGCCGGATGCTCGTCCGGGGTGTCGGTGACCACGGAGTGCTGCAGCCCGAGCGCCTCCATGAGCTGACCGGACAACTCGATGTCGATCGTGCCGGGGTGCCCGATCTCGATCCGCACCAGGCCGCTGGCCCGGGCGTCGTCCAACAATCGGGCAACTTTGAACCGGCTCAACCCGAACTCGCTGGCGATCTCCACCTTCGAACGGCCGTCGAGGTAGTACCGTCGCGCCACCGACGCGGTCAGCACGAGCTGGGCTGGCCCCCGGAGGTTGCCTTCGGCCGCGACCATGCCTCCGCCTCATTCGCTCGTTTGAGCACCGCAGTGCGCATTCTTGCAACAAGTATTGACGACGGGTGACCCGTGCCACAAGCTGATCGCGATCCGGCCGTGCTCGTTTGAGCACGGCTCCCACTTCCAGGAGGACGCGATGAAGCGGTGGGGCAAGCGTGGGTTCGTGCTCGCGCTCGGACTGATGCTGGCCAGCACGGGATGCGCCGGCGCCGGCGGGGGTGGCGGCGCCAGCGACACGAACAGCATCTCCGTGCTCATGGTCAACAACCCGCAGATGGAAGACCTGCAGAAGCTCACGGCGGACAACTTCACGAAGCAGACCGGCATCACGGTCAACTACACGGTGCTCCCCGAAAACGACGTCCGTGACAAGATCAGCCAGGAGTTCTCCAGCCAGGCCGGGCAGTACGACGTGGCCAGCCTCAGCAACTTCGAGATCCCCATCTACGCGAAGAGCCAGTGGATCGCGCCGATGGACGACTTCATCGCCAAGGACGCGGCCTTCGACCAATCCGACATCCTCAAGCCGATGGCCGTCTCGCTGAGTGCCGACGGCAAGATCTACGGCCAGCCGTTCTACGGCGAGTCGTCGTTCCTGATGTACCGCAAGGACGTCTTCGAGCAGGCCGGGCTGACCATGCCGGAGAACCCGACCTGGCACCAGGTCGCGCAGCTCGCGGCACAGGTCGACGGCAAGCAGCCGGGCATGAAGGGCATCTGCCTGCGCGGCCAGCCCGGGTGGGGCCAGGTCTTCGCCCCGCTGACCACGGTGGTCAACACCTTCGGCGGCACCTGGTTCAACATCGACTGGACCCCGGGTGTGAACGCGCCGGAGTTCAAGGAGGCCACCCAGTTCTACGTCGACCTCGTGCGGGCCCACGGTGAGAACGGCGCTCCGCAGGCCGGGTTCACCGAGTGCCTGAACAACATGACCCAGGGCAGCGTGGCCATGTGGTACGACGCCACCTCGGCGGCCGGCTCGCTCGAGGCGGACGACTCGCCGGTCAAGGGCAAGATCGGATACGTGGCCGCTCCGGTGGTCAAGACCCAGGCGTCCGGCTGGCTCTACACCTGGGCCTGGGGCATCCAGCGGCCAGCAAGAAGCAGGAGAACGCCTGGAAGTTCGTCTCCTGGGCCTCGGGCAAGGACTACGAGAACCTGGTCGGCCAGCAGCTGGGCTGGTCGCGTGCTCCCGGCCGGCAAGCGCGCCTCCACCTACGAAATCCCCGAGTACGTGCAGCAGGCGCAGGCCTTCGCCGAGCCCACCAAGTCCGCGATCGAGACCGCCGACCCGCTCAACCCGGGCGTGCAGCCGCGGCCGGCCCCGGGCATCCAGTTCGTCGGGATCCCCGAGTTCCCGGACCTCGGCACCCAGGTGTCGCAGGACATCAGCGCCGCGATCGCCGGGCAGATCACCGTCGACCAGGCTCTGGACAAGGGGCAGCAGCTGGCGGAATCGACGGTTACGTCGAAGTACAAGAAGTAGTGGCCCGTCGGGGAAGGAGTGCTAGGTGAGCACTTCGGTCGATCGCCCGGCCGGCGCGGGGGCCCAAGCCCCCGCGCCGGCGGGGGGCAAGGACACTGCACTGCAGCGGGCGGGGGACTGGGCCCGGAGAGCCCCGTTGCTCCCCGCCCTGATCTTCATGATCCTCGTGACCCAGCTGCCGTTCGTCGGCACGCTGATCATCTCGTTCATGAACTGGAACGCCTACTACCCCGACCAGATCGGGTTCAACGGGCTGGACAACTACATCACGGTCCTGACCAGCCCGAACTTCCTTTCGGCGATCTGGACCACGATCCTGCTCACCGCGGGCGTGGTGCTGATCAGTCTGGTGCTGGGCACGGTCATCGCGCTGCTGCTGGACCGGGCGTTCCGCGGCCGCGGCATCGTCCGGACGATGATGATCACACCGTTCCTGATCGTTCCGGTGGCGGCGGCCCTGCTGTGGAAGCACGCGCTGTACAACCCCAGCTACGGGTTGTTCAACGGGATGCTCACGTTGATCTTCGGGGAGAACGCGCCGCAGCCGGACTGGATCTCGCAGTGGCCGCTGAGCGCGATCATCGCGTCGCTGGTCTGGCAGTGGACGCCGTTCATGATGCTGATCATCTTGGCCGGGTTGCAGGGTCGGCCGCTCGACGTGATCGAGGCGGCCCGGATCGACGGTTGCTCGAACTGGCAGGTCTTCCGCTACATGACCTTCCCGCACCTGCGCCAGTACCTGGAGCTGGGTGGTCTGCTCGGGTCGATCTACGTCGTGCAGAACTTCGACGCGGTCTTCACGATCACGTCCGGTGCTCTGGGCACGGCCAACCTGCCGTTCATCATCTACCAGACGTTCTACAACGCGAAGGAGTACGGGCAGGCCTCGGCCGCGGGCGTGATCACGCTCATCGGCACGATCATCATCGCCACGTTCGCCCTGCGCGTCGTGTCGTCGCTGTTCCGGGAGGAGGCCCGATGACCGCGCTGGAGACGTCGGGAGCGAAGCCGACGGCCACGAAGGAGATTCCAACCAACGCGCCCAAGTCCAGCCGGGGAGCCCTGCTGCTCGGGGTGGCGGCCTGGATCATCGGGATCATCTTCGTGTTCCCGGTGCTGTGGATGCTGCTCACCTCGCTGCACAGCGAGACCGACGCGGCCACCAACCCGCCGTCGTTCTTCGCCCCGCTGACGCTCGAGGGCTACGCGAACTTCTTCGGGGCCAGCAGTGGGGCCAGTCCGTGGCCGCCGCTGATCAACTCCGCGACCGCGAGCGTCGTCTCGACGATCCTCGTGCTGGTCCTGTCCATCCCGGCGGCGTACGCGCTGTCCATCAAGCCGGTGCGCAAGTGGACCGACGTGATGTTCTTCTTCCTGTCCACCAAGATGCTGCCGGTGGTCGCCGGCCTGCTGCCGATCTACCTGATCGCGCAGAACCTCGGCATGCTGGACAACATCTACACGCTGGTCATCCTCTACACCTCGATGAACCTGCCGATCGCGGTGTGGATGATGCGCTCGTTCCTGGCCGAGGTGCCGGTCGAGGTGCTGGAAGCGGCGGCGATGGACGGCTGCGGACTGCTGCGCACGCTTCGCCAGATCGTGATCCCGATGGTGCTGCCCGGCATCGCGGCCACCTCGCTGATCTGCTTCATCTTCAGCTGGAACGAGCTGCTGTTCGCCCGGGTGCTCACCGCGACCGTGGCGCAGACCGCGCCGGTGTTCCTGACCGGCTTCGTCACCAGCCAGGGCCTGTTCCTGGCCAAGGTCTGCGCGGCCGCCCTTGCGGTGTCGCTGCCGGTGCTGATCGCCGGCTTCGCCGCGCAGGACAAGCTGGTGCAGGGTCTGTCGCTGGGCGCGATCAAGTAACCGAGGTCGTAGCCGTGCTCTAGCACGGCTACGCACTCACGACGAGTCATGAGGGCTGCGGTCATCGATCCGGACAAGGTGACCGTGGAGACCGTGCCGGATCCGCAGCCGGCGGCGCGCGAGGTGGTCCTCGCCGTCGCCGGCTGCGGCATCTGCGGCACCGACCTGCACATCGCCGACGGCCAGTTCGCGCCCACCCTGCCGGTGGTGCCCGGGCACGAGTTCGCCGGCGAGGTGGTCGCGGTCGGCGCGGACGTGACCGAGGTGCGGGTCGGCGACCAGGTGGCCGTCGACCCGTCGCTGTACTGCCACGAGTGCTACTTCTGCCGGCGCGGCCGCGGCAACCAGTGCGAGCGCTGGGGCGGCATCGGGGTGACCGTGGCCGGGGCGGCGGCCGAGTACGCGCGTGGCGCCCGCGGCCAACTGCGTGCGTGCTGCCGGATGCGGTGTCGCCGGCCGACGCGGCGCTGATCGAGCCGCTGTCCTGCGCGGTGCACGGCTTCGACGTGCTGGCCCCGGCGCTCGGCGACCACTACCTGATCTACGGCGCCGGCACCATGGGCCTGATGATGATGGAGCTGGCCAAGCGGGCCGGCGCGGCCAGCGTCAGCCTGGTCGACGTCGAACCCGTCCCGGCTGGAGACGGCCCGCGAGCTGGGCTGCACCGCCGCGGTGACCAGCGCCGACGAGCTGGACCGGCCGCGCGGCTGGGACAACGTGATCGACTGCACCGGGGTGCTCGCGGCCATCGAGGACGGGCTGCCCCGGGTGATCCCGGGCGGCACCTTCCAGCAGTTCGGGGTGGCCGACGAGAAGGCGGTGGCCCGGTACTCGCCGTTCGACGTCTACCGCCGGGAGATCCGCATCATCGGGTCGATGGCCGTGCTGCGCAGCTACGAGCGGGCCGCCGAGCTGTTCGCCGAGGGCGTGCTGCGGGCCGACGTGATGATCAGTGACCGGCTGCCGCTGGCCGACTACCCGGCGGCGCTGGAGCAGTTCCGGGCCGGGGTCGGGCGGAAGATCCAGGTCCGTCCCTGACGCCGCTCGGCATTCTCGCCGAGCCGTCCACGCTGGGTTAGCGTGGCCCGGGAGCTCTCGAGCACAGATTGCGGGGTTGGCGCCGATGCGGGCTGCGGTGTTGGTCAAGGCCGGGCAGGTCGAGCTGGAGGAGCGGCCGGCGCCGCGGCCGGGACCCGGTGAGGTGCTGGTCGACGTGCGCGCCGTCGGCGTGTGCGGGTCGGACGTGCACTACTACGAGCACGGCCGGATCGGCGAGTTCGTGGTCGAGGCGCCGCTGGTGCTCGGGCACGAGTCGGCCGGGGTGATCTCCGCGGTCGGGGACGGGGTGACCGGGCTGTCGGTCGGGCAGCGGGTGTCGGTGGAGCCCGGGGTGCCCTACCGCTCCTGCCCGCAGTGCCTGGCCGGGCGCTACAACCTGTGCCCGGACATGCGGTTCTTCGCCACACCGCCGATCGACGGGGCGTTCGCCGAGCAGGTGGTCGTGCACTCCGCCTTCGCGCACCCGGTGCCGGACTCGATGAGCGACGACGCCGCCGCCCTGCTGGAGCCGCTGTCGGTCGGCGTCTGGGCCTGCCGCAAGGGCCGGGTCGGCCCCGGCTCCCGGGTGCTGGTGACCGGGGCCGGCCCGATCGGGCTGGTCGCGGTGCAGACGGCGCTGGCCTTCGGGGCCACCGAGGTGGTGGTCTCCGACGTGAACCCGGCCCGGCTGGAGCTGGCCCAGTCGCTGGGCGCCACCGAGCTGGTGGACGCCCGGTCCGCCTCGGTCACCGAGGTGGCGCCGCCCAGCGTCCTGCTGGAGTGCTCCGGTTTCCCGCCGGCCATCAACGAGGGCATCCGGGCCCTCGACCGGGCCGGGCGGGCGGTGCTGGTCGGGATGGGTGGCGACGAGATCCCGCTGCCGCTGTCCGCGGTGCAGAACCGTGAGCTGGAGCTGACCGGCACCTTCCGCTACGCCAACACCTGGCCGACCGCGATCGCCCTGGTGTCGGCCGGCCGGGTGGACCTGGATCGGCTGGTCACCGGCCACTACGGCCTGGCCGACGCCGAGTCCTCGCTGACCGTGGCCCGCACCGACCCGTCGTCGGTCAAGGTCATCGTCCACCCGGATCGCTGAACGCCGGCCTCAGCCGAGGACCGTCTCGATCTCGATCTCGATCCGGATCTCCGTGGACACCAGCAGGCCGCCGGCCTCCAGGGCCATGTTCCAGGTGATCCCGAAGTCGGTCCGGTCGATCGTGGTGCGGGCGGAGAAGATCGCCCGCTCGTTGCCCCACGGGTCCCGGGCGCTGCCCTCGTACTGCACCTGCAACGGGACGTTGCGGGTGACGCCGTGGATGGTCAGGTCGCCGTGCACGACGCCGCCGGAGCCGCTCCACTCGACGCGGCTGCTGGTGAACCGGGCCTGCGGGTAGCTGGCCACGTCGAACAGCTCGGCCGAGCGCAGGTGCTCGTCGCGGGTGCGGTTGCCGGAGTCCACGCTGGCCATGCCGATCACCACCTCGACCGAGGAGTCGGCGGGGTCCTCGGCGAACCGGACGTTGCCGGTCACGTCGGTGAACCGCCCGCGCACCTTGGTGATCATGAAGTGGCGGCCGACGAAGCCGACCTCGGCGTGGCCGGGGTCGATGGCCCAGGTGCCGGGGGCGGGCAGCGTGACGCCCTGGCGGATCCGGGTGGCGGCGGTGGTGGTGGTCATTTCTATCCCTTCGGTACGTGTAATGCGTGCGTACGCACATAAAACTGCGAAGGAGGCTGGTTGTCAAGGTGCGTGCGCCCGCACATAAGTGTTAGCCTGGTCTCATGCCTGGAGCCACACAGCTGGCCGTGTCGACCGACGAGGCGGCCGACGGGACCGGATCTCGGCCTGGGCGGCGTTGCTGCGCGTGCATGCGGCACTGGTCCCGGCGCTGGAGCGGGAGCTGGCCGCAGCACACCAGTTGCCGCTGTCCTGGTACGACGTGCTGCTGGAGCTGAACTCGGCGCCGCAGCGCCGGCTGCGGATGAGCGAGCTGGGATCGCGGGTGGTGCTCAGTCGGGAGCGGGTGAGCCGGGTGGTCGACGACCTGGCCCGGGCCGGCCTGGTGGTGCGCGAACGCAACCCGGAGGACAAGCGCTCGGTCTTCGCCGTGCTCACCCCGGCCGGGCGGGATCGGCTGCGCGCCGCCGCCCCGAGCTACCTGGCCGGGATCGAGCAGCACTTCACCGGCCACCTGTCCGACGCCGAGGCGCAGACGATCACCACGGCCCTGCAGCGGGTGCTGGCCGCCGTCGAGCGACCCGCCTACCCGGGACGGCACCGCCGCCTCGGCCCGCGGTTGATCGGCCGCACTTCCGCCCGCGCGCTGGGGCACCCAGCGTGTCCGGTGCAGATCCGAAGTGATTCGCGCTCCGTCGGGCGGAAACCGGGTCACCGCGCGGGTCGGGCGCTGGTGGGCGTCGGCGCCGCGCAGCCAGGCGCGCAGGCGGGGGAACGCGGCGCCGTCGGTGTCGGTCTCGACGTCCGCGGCCAGGTCGGCGATCGACACCTCGGCCAGCGCGGACCGCCAGGCCGCCTCGGCCGCGGCCATCGCCCGGGCCACCGCGCACGGCCGTTGGCAGGCCTGCGGAGGCGCGGCGAGCGGGCCGCGTTGGCGGATCTCGGTGCAGCGGAACGCCGGCTCGGCACCGTCCACCGCCAGCACCACGTCCAGCACGCTGATCGTGGACGGGTCGGCGGTCAGGGCGTAGCCGCCGACCGCGCCCTGGGTCGAGTGGGCGATGCCGGCCCGGGACAGCGCCTGCAGCACCTTGGCCAGGTAGCTGGAGGACACCCCGTGCAGCGTGGCCAGCTGCGCGGCCGGGACCGGCGCGGTCGCCTGGCCGAGCACCACGCAGCAGTGCACGGCCCACTCGACGCCGCTCGACATCCGCACGCCGGCAGCCTACCGCAAACACGGATAGACGTTGTCCGAGTTCCGCGGTACGGTGCAACTCGGACAACAATTATCCGAGTAGGAGGAGCGACATGCGCATCGCCATCGCCGGGGCGACCGGGCTGGTCGGCCGCGAACTGGGCAGCGCCGCCCGCAAGGCCGGGCACGACGTGGTCGAGCTGTCCCGGGCCACCGGTGTCGACCTCGTCAAGGGCGCCGACGACCGGCTCGACGCGGCGCTGGCCGGTGTCGAGGCCGTCGTCGACGTGACCAACTCGCCGACCGTCGAGCAGGCGGGCGCCACCGAGTTCTTCAGCCACGGTCGGCGCAGCGGCTCGGCGCCGCGGCCACCCGGGCCGGGGTCACCCGCACCGTGCTGCTGTCGATCATCGGTGTGGACCGCACGCCAGAGGACGGCTACTTCGTGGCCAAGCTGGCCCACGAGCACGCCACCGAGCGGCACGCGCCGGGCGTGCGGGTGCTGCGGGCCGCGCAGTTCCACGAGTTCGCCGAGCAGTCGCTCGGCTGGGGCCGGGCGGGGGAGGTGGCGACCATCCCCGACATGCCGGTGCAACCGGTCGCGCTCGTCGAGGTGGTCCGGGTGCTGCTCGAGCTGGCCACCGAGCCGGATCGGCCGACCCGGCTGGAGCTGGCCGGGCCGCGCCGGGAGCGGCTGCCCGAGCTGGTGGAACGGCTGGTCGCCGCCCGCGGAGACCAGGTTCGCGTGCAGCCGGCCCCGGTCAGCCCGGCGATGCGGGACGGGGCGCTGCTGCCAGGCCCGGACGCCGAGCTGGCCGGCCCGGACTTCGCCGGCTGGCTGGCCGAGCGGACGCCCTGATCAGTGCGCTGACCCCCGTAGCCGAACGGACAGGCAGGTCACACAGCCCTCGAGCTTCTCGAACTCGCTGATGTCGACCAGCACGGGCCGGTAGCCCAGCTCGGTGAACTGTTCGGCGGTCCGCGGTGCTCCGGCCGCCATCAGCAGCCGCTCCGCCCCGTCCCGGTCCGGCCCGAGCAGCACCACGTGCGCACCGGCCTCCTCGGGCACCGGCAGGAACACCTCGAACGCAGCCGGGTCGTCCACCAGCGGTGGATAGCCGATCACCCGGCCGTCCGGGAGTGCGGTCACCGCGCTCTTCAGGTGCAGCACCTTCGTCGTCGGGACCGGTACCACCGTCGCGCCCAGCGGGCCGAACAGGCTGGACAGCTGGTCGGCGGCCGCGGCGTTGGTCCGCTCGGTCAGCCCGACGTAGATCGTCGAGCCGACCTTGAGCACGTCGCCCCCGTCCAGCGTGCCCGGGTCGGTGATGTGGCGGACCCGGTAGCCGGCGGCCGCCACGGTGGCCTCGGCCTCGGCCGTCTCGGCCCGGCGGCTCGGCGCGCCGGAGCGGGCGATCACCGCCAGGTCGCCGTAGACGACCATGGTGTCCTCGACGAACACGCCGTCCGGGCAGTCGTCGGCGGGCGGCACCTCGATCGGCTGCCAGCCGGCCGCGGTGCAGCGCCGCGACGTAGTCCGTCCCACTGCTGGCGGGCCAGCGACGCGTCGACCGGCACCCGGTCCCGATGGGTGAGCAGGCCTTCGGCCAGGCGCGGGCTGGGTCGCCGGACGAGGGCGCGCAACGCTGACGAGGCCACGGCCGCACCCTAATCCCGAAACTGCCCGCCCGAAATCGCCACCGCCGGCCGAATCGGTCCGTTCGCATCAGGCCCTGACGATCGGCCGCTGACGCCGGCATTCATCGCGATCTTGTAGCCACCGTGTCATGGCGAGGAAAAGTGCCCTAAGCTGCGAGAACCCGATCGTCGAAGGCCACGACGTCGCCTCATCCGCGCGGTCGCCATCCATCACTGACCACCACCTCGCCATGACGCAACCACGCAACCCCGGAGGACCAGATGTCCTCGACCCCCACCCGGGCCGACGCCACAGTCATGCTGAACAACGGCGTCCGGATGCCGCAGCTGGGCTTCGGCGTATCCGAGGCCCGCGACGCCGTGGCCTCGGTGTCCGAGGCGCTCGCGCAGGGCTACCGCAGCATCGACACCGCCGCGGTCTACGGCAACGAGGACGGCGTCGGGCGTGCGATCGCCGCCTCGGGCCTGCCGCGCGAGGACCTGTTCGTCACGACCAAGGTCTGGAACGGCCACCAGGGCTGCGCCCACGCGCTCGACTGCGCCGCGCGCAGCCTCGACCGGCTCGGACTCGATCACGTTGACCTTCTCCTCGTGCACTGGCCGACCGACGAGCTCGAGCAGTGCGCGCAGACCTGGTTGGGCTTGGAGCAGCTCTACACCGAGGGCCGTGCTCGGGCGATCGGGGTGTCCAACTTCCGCGCTGGGCACCTGCGGTGTGTCCTTGATCAGGGCGCGGTCGTCCCCGGGGTCAACCAGATCGAGCTGCATCCCCACCTGCAGCAGCACGAGATGCAGATCCTGCACGCCGCGCACGGCATCGTCACCGAGGCCTGGAGCCCGTTGGGCCGCGGCGCCGTGCTCGACGAGTCGCGTCCTGCGCGACATCGCCGCGCGGCTCGGCGCGACCCCGGCCCAGGTCGCTCCTGCGCTGGCACCTCGAGCAGGGCCGGTCGTGCCTGATCCCCGAAGTCGGACACCCCGCAGCGCATCGCCGAGAACCGCGCATCGGCCGACCTCGAGCTCACCGCCGACGACCTGGGCAGCCATCGCCGGGCCCTCCACGTCCCCGGCGACGCCGGCCGCATCGGCCCCGTCCCGACGACCTCCCCACATCCGCCGAGGGAGCCGCCTGACCGACCGCACCATCACCGTGGCGTCGCCGCCTGTCGGCTTCAGACCTGGCGGCGCGATCACAGCTCGTCGATCGCCCGTTGGATGCGCTTGATCGAGATCGGGTAGCGGGTGCGCATGGGGTGGGCGTACAGGCTGACCCGCAGCTCCTCGATCATCCAGCGGATCTCGGTCAGCTCGGGGGAGGGCTCGACCCCGGGCGGCAGCTCGGCCACCAGCTGTGCGTACTCGTCGGCCACCACCCGGACCTGCGCGGTCCAGGTCGGCGTCGCGGCCCGGGTCGACCCGCAGCTTCTCGATCCGTCGCTCGATCGCTTCCACGTACCGGGCGAGGTCGGCGAGCCGGGACGCCCCGGTCGCGGTGACGAAACCCGGCCCGACGAGGGTGTCGAGCTGCGCGGTGAGATCGGCGACCCCGGCCCGCAGCGCCGGGGCGGTCAGCCCGGGCAGCTGTGCCTGCACCCGGTGCCAGATCTCCAGCACGCCGCGGGTCGCGCGCAGCACCGCCGCCGTGGTGTCGGCCAGCTGGTTGTCCAGGATCCGCCGCAGCCGGGTGTAGCCCCGCTCATCCCAGACCACCCCGCCGGCCGCGGCGATGAGCGCGTCGGCGGCGGCGGTGACGCAGTCGTCGAGCAACGCGGCCACCGAGCCGTACGGGTTGCGGGACAGCGTCAGCTTGGCCGCGTTGTCCAGGCCGCGCTGCACCTGCCGGACCGGCGATGGCGTGTCCAACAACAGCAGCCGGCGCAGGCCACGCCACATGGCCGGGTCCCGTTCGGCCGCGGTCGGGAACACCCGCACGTCCACCCGGTCGCCGCGGTCGACCAGGCCCGGGTAGCCGGTGACCACGTGCGAGCCGCGGCGGATCCGGTGTTCCCGCGGCAGCGCGCCGATCGACCAGGTGGTCAGGCCGGTGCGTTCCAGGTCCTCGCCGGCCGCCGCGAGCTCGGCCCGCACCTGCGGCGCGAGCCGGCGGCGCAGCGCCTCCAGGTCGGTGCCGGTGGCCAGCTCGGTGCCGCTCTCGTCGAGCACCCGGAAGGTCACCGTCAGGTGTTCGGGCAGCCGGTCCAGCTCCCAGGCCTCGCGCGGGATGTGCACCCCCCGCATCCGGCCCAGCTCCCGCTCCAGGCCGTCCAGCAGCGGCTCGGTCGGGCCGGCCCGCAGCCGGGCGAGCACCGCGCGGGCGTGGTCGGGGGCCGGCGCGAAGTGCCGGCGCAGCGTCTTGGGCAGCGTCTTGATCAGCGCGGTGACCAGCTCCTCGCGCAGCCCGGGCACCTGCCAGGTGAACGGCGTCGGGTCCAGCTGGTGCAGGGCGGCCACCGGCACGTCCACGGTGACCCCGTCGGTGCGCTGGCCGGGCTCGAACGCGTAGGACAACGGCAGGGTGAGCCCGCCGCTGGCCACGTGGTCGGGGTAGGCGGCGCGGTCGACGGCGTCGGCCGCCGCGGTGCGCAGCATGTCCGCGGTGAAGTCGAGCAGGTCGGGCTGCCGCCGTGAGGTGCGTTTCCACCAGCTGTCGAAGTGCCGTCCGGAGATCACCTCGGCCGGGATGCGCTGCTCGTAGAACGCGACCAGGGCCTCCTCGTCGACCACCAGGTCCCGGCGCCGGGCCCGGTGCTCCAGCTCCTCGGCGTCGGCCAGCAGCTCCCGGTTGGCGTGGAAGAACCGGTGCCGGGTGTCCCAGTCGCCCTCCACCAGCGCGTGCCGGATGAACAGGTCCCGGGCCAGCTCGCCGTCGATCCGGCCGAAGTCGACGGTGCGGCCGACGACGATCGGGACGCCGTACAGGGTGACCCGCTCGGTGGCCACCGTCGCAGCCCGCTTGCGTGACCAGTGCGGCTCCGAATAGGTGCGCCGGACCAGGTGGTCGGCCAGCGGCTCGATCCATTCCGGGTTGATCCGGGCCACCGTCCGGGCGAACAGCCGGGAGGTCTCCACCAGCTCGGCGGCCATCACCCAGCGCGGCGGTTTCCGGGCCAGCGGGGAGCCGGGGAAGATCAGGAACTTGGCGCCGCGGGCCCCGAGGTACTCGCGGCCGCCCCGCTGGTCGCCCGCGCCGGCCCGCTTCCCGGCTCCGGCCTCGCCCTCCAGCAGGCCGACCTGGCTGAGCAGCCCGGACAGCACCGCCATGTGGATCCGGTCCGGGTCGGCGTCGGTGTCGCCGGGCTGCATGCCGGCGGCGCGGGCGGCCGAGCGGAGCTGGGCGTGCAGGTCCTGCCACTCTCGGATGCGCAGGTAGTGCAGGAACTCCTCGCGCAGCAGCCGCCGGAACCGGTTCCCGCTCAGCGTCGCCCGCTGCTCGGCCAGGTGGTTCCACAGGTTGACGAACGCCAGGAAGTCGGAGCCGGCCGCGTCCAGGGTGCGCCCGTCCGCGGTGAGCTCGCCGGTGAACCGGGCGTGCTTCGCGTCGGCGGCCGGGCGCTGTTCGGTCGGGCGTTCCCGGGGGTCCTGCACGGACAGCGCGGCCGCGATCACCAGCACCTCGCGCAGACAACCGGTGCGGTGTGCCTGCACCAGCATCCGGCCCAGCCGCGGGTCCACCGGCAGCGCGGCCAGCGCCCGGCCCACCTCGGTGAGCCGGTTCCCGTCGCGCTGAGGCCCCTCGGCAAGGGCGCCGAGCTCGCGCAGCAGCCCGAGGCCGTCCTGCACGGACCGCTGGTCCGGCGGCTCGACGAACGGGAACTCCAGCAGCTCGCCCAGCTCCAGGGAGATCATCTGCAGGATCACCGAGGCCAGGTTGGTGCGCAGGATCTCCGGCTCGGTGAACTCGGGACGGGCGTCGAAGTCGTCCTCGGCGTAGAGCCGGATGCAGATGCCGTCGGCCACCCGTCCGCACCGCCCGGCCCGCTGGTTCGCACTGGCCTGCGACACCTTCTCGATGGGCAGCCGCTGCACCTTCAGCCGCCGCGAGTAGCGGGAGATCCGGGCGGTGCCGACGTCGACCACGTAGCGGATGCCGGGCACGGTCAGCGAGGTCTCGGCGACGTTGGTGGCCAGCACCACCCGGCGTCCGGGGTGCGGGGCGAACACCCGGTGCTGCTCGGCCGCGGACAGCCGCGAGTACAGCGGCAGGATCTCGGTGTTCCGCAGGTCGAGCTTGGCCAGCGCGTCGGCGGTGTCCCGGATCTCCCGCTCGCCGGGTAGGAACACCAGGATGTCGCCGTCCCCCTCCCGCTGCAGCTCGCGCACCGCGTCGCCGATGGCGTCGAGCTGGTCGCGGTCCGGGTCGTGGTCGGGGTCGTCCGGGTCGACGATCGGCCGGTAGCGGATCTCCACCGGGTAGCTACGCCCGGACACCTCGATGATGGGTACCTCTGCGCCGAGGGCCTTAGCGAAGTGCTCGGCGAACCGCTCGGGCTCGATGGTGGCCGAGGTGATGATCACCTTGAGGTCGGGCCGGCGGGGGAGCAGCTGCGTCAGGTAGCCCAGGATGAAGTCGATGTTGAGGCTGCGCTCGTGCGCCTCGTCGATGATCAGCGTGTCGTACTGGCGGAGGAACCGGTCGCCGGTCAGCTCGGCCAGCAGGATGCCGTCGGTCATCAGCTTGACCAGCGTCGTCTCGCCGACGTGATCGGTGAAGCGCACCTTCCAACCGACGGCGGCACCCAGCTCGGTGTGGAGCTCCTCGGCGATCCGGGCGGCCACCGTGCGCGCGGCCAGCCATTGCAAGAGCAGCAGTGAGGTGCGGGATCATGAGAGCACTCGCCACCAGAACTGCCAGTTTCATGCCACCTCCGCTTCGATGAGGGTGGGTGATGAAGACTTCGACCGACTGTGAGAGCCGCTGCGCTGTTCCGCAGTGCGCTTGCACCGGGAAACTTTGGCGCAGGCGGGTCAGGCTCGCGCCGGAAATCGACCCGCACGACGTTGCGCTCACGCGCGATGACGTAAGGATTGGTCTTCACGGCGGCCTCCTAATGAAGCGACCTGCCTTGGTCGTTACCGTCATCGGGCCGGCCCGCCGATATTTCGAGCGCATCCCGAACGAGTGCCGGTACTTCAGCCCGTTCGCCTGCTTATCCAGCGAGCGAAGTGCTTCCATGATGTCGTCGAAACGGACGGGAGCTTTGGGACCAATCCTCAGTGCCGGCGCGGCCTCCACCGCACAAGCGTCGGAAGCCCATGACGCGAGAATGGCGCGCTTTTCGTTGAGAGTCAGATCGGGGTCGTTGACCACCTCCGAGGGGTGGCTGAACGCTTGGGCGGGGTGAAGAAGTTCATCGAAATTCAGGCACACGAGTCTTCTGGGTCATAACCTCCTCCCTGAGATAGGGGGTGGGCCCGTGTGAAGCGGCCCACCCCGCTCCTATCCGCTATATGCTTAAGCGGCCTTTCCAGTTCCCTTGGTCTGCCGATCTGTGTAATGTTATTGCCGATGGCGATCCGCCGGGGCTTCATCTGCTCCGGGACACGCCGGACCAGATTGATATGCAGCAGCCCGTTCTCGAACGCAGCGCTCTCGACCTCGATATAGTCCGCGAGGTTAAAGCGACGTTCGAAGGCCCGCGCCGAGATACCCTGGTACAGATAGTCGGTCTCGTCCGTTTCCGACTTCCGGCCGGCCACGGTGAGCTGGCTTGCCTCGGCCGTGATCGAGATTTCCTCGGGCGAGAACCCCGCGAGCGCGAGGTTAATCTGGAACGCATCCTCGCCCTTCCGGACGATATCGTAGGGCGGGTACGTCTCTATTTCGGACCGATCGTTAAGCCGGTCGAAGAGGTTTCGAAGCCAATCGCGTTGCGCGCGAAAGGGGAAAAGTCGAAGTTCCTCATAGCCATATCCTCCTTGAAGCAACATGGGTACGAAGCAGCGCCGGACACCGCCGGCGCCCGCATCGGGCCCCTCCTGGGCACCCGACGGCGGACAATTTAGAAAAGCCTTATGCCATTTCAAGAGGGTATTTTCGGCCCGTGAAAATGGCCTTTGTCATGCCGGGTGTCCCCCCTCGTCATTGAGAAGCAGGGCAGCCATTGCCAGAACTGGCGAAATCAACGCGGCCCACATGATCAGTTCAGACGGTGCCAGGGTCATGTTTACCTCCGTTAATAGTCCTCCTTTCCGGACGGCGGAAAAATTAGGAAGAGCCGAAAAAGTTTCAAGAGGGGAAAGAAAACGCCCCGGCCACTGGAGCCGGGGCTAAAGGGTTGGGTTTTGGACCGTACAGAGGCGTGGGCCCCCACGCTGTGGCCAAGAGCCTGGAGCTCACGTGACCAATAATGCGACGACGCGCAGGCTTCAATGCCAACCAGACATGGCGGCAGCTTCTCAAAGAAAGCCACGACGTAGCGACGCTTCAACTGCCGGCGGACAACTACTTGGCCGACAGCATCAACGCAGTGCACCTGGAACACCGACTTGGCGATGTCGAGACCGATTGTCGCGATCGTTTGCATGGTAGCTCCTCTGACTCGTGGGAGCCTTAACAGCGCCCACATCCATGGCACTCACGTGCCGAGTGAAGGAGCCGTCCACAGCATCAAAAGGCGACATTTGCATCGCAGCAAACATCATCGTTATTCGATCACCTCGTCGGCGCGGCCGAGCAGCGGGAGCGGAACTGCGATGCCCAGCGCCTTGGCAGTCTTGAGGTTGATGACCAACTCGACTTTCACCGCCTGGTGAACCGGCAGGTCAGTCGGTTTGGCACCTTTGAGAATTCTCCCTGCATAGGCGCCAACCTGCCGATAGGCATCAGCAAGGTCGGATCCGTAGCTCATCAGGCCGCCCGCAGCAGCGAAGTAGCGGTACGGATAAATCGCGGGAATGGCATGACGCGCCGCGAGCATGACAAGTCGAACAGGTCGGTCCGTGAACAAATTGTCGGAACTTACCACAAGGGGCACGGAGCGTTCTTTTGCCAAAGTCGCGAAGGCAGCATCGATCTCGCTTTCGTTGGCGGCATTCAGGACACGAAGCTCCACACCTAAAGCACGCGCTGCCTCGTGCAGTTCTTTCGTTTCGGGCTCGGTAACCGCGCTTTTCGGATTGGCGAGGTAGCCGATCACGCGCGCTGTGGGCACCGATTCGCGCAACAGCTCCAGTCGTTTTCCCATTACTGCGGTATTGAGGACGTATACGCCTGTGATATTGCCGCCTGGTCGATTGAGGCTAGTAACGAGGCTCAAGCTGCACCGGGTCAGCGCCGATGGAGAACACGATCGGAATCGTGTTGGTCGCTGCCTTGGCAGCAAGCGCTCCTGAGGCACTAACCACGACGATTACGGCAACCTGGCGCCTGACGAGGTCGACTGCCAGCGCCGGAAGGCGATCGTGTTGGTGTTGCGCCCCGCGATATTCGATCGCCACGTTTTGTCCCTCAACATAGCCGATTTCCGCGAGACCCCGCCGGACGGCGTTCATGCGGTCAGTGTCAGCTTCGGGCGATCCAGGGGAAAGGAACCCGATCACCGGCATCACTGGCTGCTGCGCGCGCGCGGCGAGCGGCCACACCGCCGCAGCACCGCCGAGAAGCGTAACGAACTCGCGCCGTTGCATATGCCCCAGGGGCCTCCTGTGCCGCAAAGCCTAGCACTCAGCGACTGGGCAGGGTTCGACAAAACGGCGTTTAACGACCTCAGATGCGGTTCACTCCCGATGTCTGCTTTGGGTCATTAGCGGACATTCACGCCCTGAGGCGATGTCCGCTTTACCCCCGAATAGCGGACATCAGAGCGGACGGGCCGCGATGTCCGCTAAGTGCCATTAGCCGACATCACCGCAGCAACTCTATTCGATCACCTCGTCGGCGCGGGCGAGCAGCGTACGGCGGTACGGTGAGGCCGAGCGCCTTGGCGGTCTTGAGATTGATCGCCAGTTCATACTTGGTCGGAGCTTGCACCGGCAGGTCGGCTGGCTTCTCGCCCTTGAGGATGCGGTCGACGTAGCCGGCCGCGCGACGATATTGATCGAGGAAATCCGGTCCGTAAGAAACGAGGCCGCCTGCGGTCACGGCATAGCGCTCATAATAGACAGCGGGAAGATTGTGCCGGGCGGCCAGCGTCCACGATTTGTTTGCGATGAATGGCTGCCAATGGGCTTGAGGTCACAATCAGTCCATCAGTTGAAGAAGGCGCAAACGCCGCGAAGCTACGTTCAATCTCGCCCGCGTCGCGCACATTGAGGGGTACGAGTTCAACGCGGAACGTGGGTGCCACGGCCTGCAGCGCCGCAAACTGGGCGACCGCGGTAGTGAGCCCGGGCTCTCGCAGCACAGCTACACGGGCAATTGTGGGCGCGATCTCCTTGAGCAGTTCGAGCCACTTACCACTCAATCCATATTCAAACTGACTGAACCCGGTAGCATTGCCTCCCGGTCGAGCGAGATTATCGACGTAACCTGCGCCGACCGGATCAGGAACAATCGTGAACACGATGGGTATGGTACCGGTAGCTTGCAGCAACGGTCCAAGCCCCACGCTACCAGTTGCAAGTATGACGTCAGGCGAGAGCGCCACCAGTTCCACAGCGTGCCTGCGGATGAGGTCAGCGTTGCCTCCTCCATAGCGGTAGTCGATTTTGATGTTGCGGTCCGACCAGCCAAGCTGTTCCAAGCTTTGCGCGAATGCGGTGAGGCGCGTCTCTGCTAAGGGGTCGTCGCTGTCGAGCGTCATGAGGACGCCGACGCGCCGCACCCGCTCCTGAGCTTGCGCGGCGAGCGGCATCGCCACCGCGCCGCCTAGCCCTGCGATGAATTCCCGCCGCCTCATACCCGCTCCACACTCAGATCAAGCATCGTAGCGGTCCAGCCGGGCTTGGGACACAGCTTGTTGCAAGTTCGGCCTATGTCTTTGGGTCATAAGCGGACATGACGCCCGGCTAATGGGATGTCCGCTTTACCCCCGAAAGCAGACATCAGGCGGCTGGGATGCAATGTCTGCTTAAGTGCCAAGCATGCACAGACCTACCAGACCCGACCGATAGCTTCGTGAGATTTAGGCATCACGTGTGCAATGTAGCGAACTCCGATTCGCTGCGGCTGCACCTGTCGCTTCGCCTTCTTGCTTGGTCCGCCAGCCATCTTTTTGGCAGACTGCTTTATCGGCTCATTCTGTCGCGCCATTGTTTGGTAGTCTGCCGAAGTGAGAGCCCATACCGGAGGTGCGGGCGCCTCACGCACCGTGAGGATTGGCAATGAGGCGGCCACTTGTACGCGACTGCCAGGTAGGCGGATGGGTGCCGCTATGGCCGTTTGGGGCACCGGAGCATCAAAAGCTTCGGCAACGATAAGAAGAAGAGCAAGAAGGCATGGCGTCACCACTGCAAAATACCCGAAAAGTGGCATCTGCACCCGAGGCCGACACCCACGCACCGTCGGCAAATGCCCGACGAAACATTTCCCAATCATCACAAGCTTCCAAGCAAACGCTTTTAGTCGCTTTTAGGCCCGCTTTATTCTGTCTCGTTGTACGACCCGCAAGATATGCATCGGACGAAGAGAGTAGCAACGGCAGATGAAGATGCGGCGACGCGTGACCGAATGCGACGCGAGGGCTTCGCATCAAGTAGGCTTACGTCGCTACGGTAGTAACCGCCCGACGCATCACGTCGGGCGGCTTTGTTACGACGGGCAGCACAGGAGGAGAACGACCGATTTGCTGCCCGTCAGGGACTGCTCGGCCACTAGGGAAACCGAGCGGCCCCTATTTCGGTGCCGTGCCGCCGCTGCCGGTGGTGGTTGCGGGGGTGGTTGTGGCGGGGGTGTTGCCGCGCCGCACGTCGCGGCGGTCCTGACGTCCCGTCCGTCGCGCGTCACGACGGTCGCGGCGTCCGGTTCGTCGATCCTGACGACGGTCCATCCCGACGGTTTGTGCTTCGGCGTCTGTCGCCGTTAGCAGCGTTGCGGGTAATGCTAAGCCCAGAGCGGCTATGCCCATGAGCGACAATGCTGTCCGACGCGAGATTTCGTCTTTCATGTTGTCCTACCTAGCTGTGTCCCCGCGAACACCTCGGACAATAGAGCCGAGCCGCGCGTTGGTTTTGACCTACATCAAGCTGGACCAAAGCCAACAATCCTAGCCTACGCTGCACGACGTAGTAACTGCCTGATGTTAAAGCGCCCGGACGGCTCTCCCTTGATGACATCAAATTGGCCAGCAGCCCTTCGCTCAGAATGGCCCATCAAAGAGGAGTGTGAAACAGTGCTGACCGTAACGGACGCCGATGCGCAGACGCTGCGCATCCGATCAGCACTGAAAGAAGCAACGGCATTGCTGCCCGGCGAGTTAAAATACCGGCCACCAACCGGAAAGCCGGAAGACCGGATGCTTGCGCGTGCTACCGGCAGAACTGAGCAAGGTCAAAAGTTTGTAGTCAAAAAAGTCGGAGTCCGAGGCTGCCTGACCAGACGCGCGATATCGCTCGCGATGAGAAAACACGTGGTCCCGTCAGAGTTGCCTTGACGAGGCCGGGAACTTCAGTCTGTTGGGGTAGACTGAAGCCGTCATAACCAGCACCGCAACGGCGGCGATAAATTCCCCCACAGGCCGCCTTGCCGCTCCGGCCCGCGAAATGCCAAAGCGCATTCCAAGTTCCACCAGGACGCTTGCCGCTATGTCGTATTTGGTGGCGCAATATTCCGGAAATTGAGAAAATCGGCTGAGGGCGGCGCATCGATAACTAAGTAACTAAGGAGGACACCATGAGGAAGTTCCTACTGTTAGGCGCCTCAGTGGCGCTGTTGTCATTCGCAGTGATTGAGGAAGCGTCCGCGCAGCGGGGCGGTGGCGGTTTCCGCGGTGGTGGCGGCTTCCGTGGTGGCATGGTTGGTGGCGGCTTCCGTGGTGGCATGGTTGGTGGCGGCTTCCGTGGTGGCATGGTGGGAGGTGCCTACCGTGGCGCTGCCATCGGCGGGGGTTTCCGCGGCATGCCCGTACGGGCTGCCGCTATCGGCGGCTACGGCTATCGCGGCGCGGGGCTGGGTGGCTATGGGTACGGTCGGCGAGTGGCATGGGCAGGACGCCCCTATTATCCATACTATCGTTACGGATATCGACGCGGTTGGGGTTGGCCAGTAGCCGCCGGGCTCGGCGTCGGATTGCTCGCCACTAGCGCCTACTACGACTCTTGTTGGCGTTATGACGGCTGGCAATGGGTGAACGTCTGCTATGGCGGGTACTACAGCACGTACTATTGAGGCTCCACGCCGCTCGCGACGACTGAAGCTTCGTCGTTCGCGTCTCACAATCACCGCCCGGCTCACCACCGGGCGGCTTCGTGTTCTGCAAAGAAGCGGCCAGACTAGTGGGCATCGCAAAAATCTTTTAATGCAAGGCGCGTCGCGGGTTGGTGTCGCGAGCGCAAAAAATTCGACCACTGGCCGCACTTATTGGGCATTGGTCATCGCGGGGGACTATGATCAGTCCAAGCGAGCCGCATCAAAGGCGAAGAGCCACGGCCAGGCCCCGCCCTGTCGAATGAGTATTATGGGCCTCTGCCTTTAGTTCACCGTTAAAAGAGGACCAGACCCTCAAAAACTAATCCCGGCTACGTTGAGCAGCTGGAGCGTAGCGTTTGTTCGGCAATCGTTGGCTAATGTCCGCTTTACCCCCGAAAGCGGACATGAGGGGGAGACATTCGATGTCCGCTTTGTGCCGATAGCGGACGTAGAAAGCCCAGCGCGGTAGGGTCTCGTGCCCCTGGAACCAAAAACTTTGTTTCGGCGTTGTTGCCGCTAATGAGGAAGCTCTGCCCCCACCCCCCTCGTGAAGAGCTTGCTCATTCGAAGACCCCCGGTGCCGCAGAGGGCCGGGGGTTTTTGTTTGCCCCCACCCAATTAATCAAAACGCGGCGCTGACCTGCGCGGTCCCGAGCGAGCCTTAGCGCTTCCACTCCCAAATCCCTTGGATTTCCGTTGACCCCTCCAATCCCAGCTGGCAGAAATTTTGGGCGTCTACGCGCAGGGGAAGAACCAATGAAAAAGTTTGCACTCGCAATTGCACTAGTGGTGACGTCGCTGAGCCTAGCCGGCTGCTTCGTCGGTAAGGGTAAGGCTCCGCCGCCGGTAGTCACAAAAGGCTGAGAATCCCTGGCCTAAACGAGGGCCGTCACCGAAAGGTGACGGCCTTTCGATTTGTCGCGCTTATGTTTTTGCCACAAGCTAGTCAGCACACCGGCGCCAACAGCGGAGCGGCTGGCTTTGGACGTCTTAGCGCACACGCTCATGGCAGCGCTCTTTTCAAATTATGGGTGCCTTTCGCGCGCTACGCTGGGTACTTGGGTACCTCGCAGTGGAACCCGCTGTTGCAAGGTGGCCGCACTTAGTAATTTTGGCAAAACCGAGGTTGCAAGCGCGTTAGCTTTTCATTCCAATGGCCGCACAAAAGAACAATCGGAGAGGACCTCGCATGAAACTCTGGTCAGTAGTCATAGCTCTGCTTGCATCAGCTTCGACTGCGCTCGCAGCCGATCTGCCTCGACGGGTCGAGACCAGGGCTCCGGCCATGGTTGCGGCTCCTGCTTTCAATTGGAGCGGCCTGTATCTCGGCGCCCACGTTGGCGGCACCTTCGCGGCCGATAACGTTTTCGGCAGCAACGACGGCCGTCTCATGGGTGGCGTTCAGATCGGGTGGGACTGGCAATTCGCACCGACTTGGGTTGTGGGTATCGAGGCAAACTACAGTTTCGTCGACAGCAACGACGGCGGGGTCTTCGGCAACCGTAACGTTGGGTCCGTCACCGGACGCCTTGGTTACACATGGGGCTCCACGCTGCTTTACGGGAAGGGTGGTTATGCTTGGGCCGATACTCGTCGCTCCTTTGGCTTCCTCGGAGATAACGGTGGAAGCGGCTTTACCATCGGCGGCGGTTTTGAGTGGATGTTCGCTCAGAACTGGTCAGCGAAAATCGAGTACCAGTATTACGACTTTGGTGACGTAACTTTGACTCAAGTAGCGCTGCTCCCAGCAGCACCGCTGCTTGCTGCCAGCACGTTCACCAATGCTGAACATACGATTAAGCTGGGCCTGAACTACCGCTTCAACTGGGCTACTGGGCGCTACTACTGATCCACGCTAAGTTATGTTGAAACAAAAGCCCCGGCATACGCTGGGGCTTTTACGTTGCCAGATCAAGCTTCGACAAGCGCCTGATAGTTGCCCGCCGCCTCATGCCAACGCCGCAGGAAAGACGCGACATCGTCACCTCAATTAGGCTCGACGGAAGGCGGATAATGTCCGCTTTGGGTCAAAAGCGGACAAAACGACCTGGGATTTGGATGTCCGCTTTACCCCCGAAAGCGGACATCGGGCGGCTGGGCTGCGATGTCCGCTAAGTGCCAATAGCCGACATCGGCATTCCTATTCGATCACCTCGTCGGCGCGCAGCAGGATCGACGTTGGCACGTCAAGCCCGATCGCCTTCGCGGTCCGAAGGTTAAAAGTGAACACAAACCGGCTCGATTGCACGACCGGCAAATCAGCCGGTTTCTCGCCTTTCAGGATGCGCGCGACATACATTGCGGCTAGGGAAGCGAACTCGGTTCGATTTGCGCTGTAGCTCATCAGGCCGCCCGCGGTGACGAATTCGCGCCATTCATATAGCGCCGGAATGCGATAACGCGCGACAAGCGCAATGAGCCGGTCGCTGATGACTTGAAAATACTGTGATTGGGCAAACAGAATGGCGACGACGTTGCGCTCCGACATGGTCGCGAATGCCTGGCTGAATTGCTCCTCGGTATTGGCCTCGACAACGAGCAGCGGTTGTCCGAGGCCTTCTGCGGCCTCCCGCATCTCCTTAATTTGAATTTCGGTTATCGGGCTTTTCGGGCCCGCGACAAAGGCAATGACGCCAGGTTTTGGCAGCAGTTCGCGCAACAGTGCCAAGCGCTTCGGCCCCAGCTCGCTGGTTAACACGCTGATACCGGTAGCATTACCGCCGGGCCGACTAAGGCTGGTGACAAGGCCATCCCTGACAGGATCCCCCCCGCTGGCGAAGACGATGGGAACGGTTGCGGTCGCGGCCTTCGCTGCAATCGCCTGCCCCCGGCCAAAGGCGGTTAATAAGGTGACCTGGCGTTGCAGGAGTTCGGCGGCAAGCAGCGGCAATCGATCGTTGCGGCCGTCGGCAAACCTGTATTCGATCACAATATTGCGGCCGAGTGCGAATCCCGATGCTTCCAAGGCCTTCAGGAATGGCACGCGCAATGGTGCTTCAGCGTCGAACGAGCGCTCGCTCAAATATCCGATCACGGGCATCGCCGGCTGCTGCGCGCGCGTGGCTCGGGTCGCAAAAGGTAGCGCCGCCGCGCCGCCGACAGCCGCGATGAAGTCCCGACGCCTCATACTCGCCCTCCAAGGCTCAGGCAGGATCAGCGTAGCGAGTTAGATCAGTATCTTGAAGGCCTTTGCCTGGGTGATGTCCGCTTTGGGTCAAAAGCGGACATGCCGCCTCTGATTGGCGATGTCCGCTTTACCCCCGAAAGCGGACATAAAGCTGGGCTGCCCGGATGTCCGCTAAGTGCCAGAAGCAGACATAGACTTAGTTTGACGTCGGCGCGCTTTGCGCCTGCGCCTGAACAGGAAGCTCACGAAGAAGGTCGAACCCTGACCGACCTGCGACTCGATCCAAATTCGTCCGCCGTGCATCTCGATGATGCGCTTGGAGATGGCCAGCCCCAGGCCGGTGCCCTCCTTTTTGCGGGTCATTTGAATTGTCCGCCTGCTGAAATTCCTGGAACAGCTTGGCTTGATCGGCAGCGGAGATGCCGGGACCCGTATCGCGGACCGCCAGATTGAAAGTGCCGTCGCTCGCGCCGGCCTTGATGACCACTTCGCCTGCGTCGGTGAACTTGATGGCGTTTCCGACGAGATTGAGCAGGACCTGCGTCAAGCGGCGTTCGTCGCCGCGGCCCGGGGGCAGATCGGACTGCACCTCGGCCTTGAAGACGAGCTTCTTGTCGAGCGCCAGCGGTTCGACCGCGTTGTAGACGGTCTGGGCGACGTTCTGGAGTGAATAGTCGGCGAGATCGAGCGTGAACTGGCCCGCCTCGATCTTGGACAGATCAAGCACGGCGTTGATCAGCCCAAGCAGATGGCGGCCGTTGCTTTCGACCCGCTTGAGTACGGCCTGCATCTTCTCAGATGGCGTGCCATAGATGCCGTCAACGATCAGCTCATTGTACCCGAGGATGGCGTTGAGCGGCGTGCGCAGCTCATGGCTCATGTTGGCGAGGAACTGCGACTTGTGCTGGCTCGCTTCTGCGAGCTGGCGGCTCTTGTCCTGGATCTCGTCGAACAGCCGGACGTTCTCGATTGCGATCACGGCCTGGTCGGCGAAGGTGGTTGCCAGATCGCATCTGGCTAGTCGGTAAACGGTCTGACCGTGTTGCGCCGCAGAGCGTCAGCACGCCAATTGCGACCCCCTCGCGCAACAGCGGCACGCCGAGCACCGTCCGATAGCCGCCGCATCTTTTGCGCTTCGCGCCAAGTGTATTCCGGGTCGCGACGACACATCGTGCGATTTGAATCGGCTTGCCTTCTAGGACGGACGCGTCCAGTTAGCGTTCCACGCCCTGGCCCGACCGGCTGAAGTTGTGCGAATTGCTTGACGCGTTGGTCCGACTGCTGCGAAACGCCGTGCGTTGCCGACCAAGTGAATTTATCGCCATCGCGACGCAAGATCGCAGCGTTGTCCGCGTCGCACAAGCCGCGCCGCCGACTCGACCAGCGTGTCGAGCACGGCCTGCAGATCGAAAGTCGAGCGGCTGATGACCTTGAGCACATCGGCGGTGGCGGTCTGCTGCTGCAGCGAATTCACGCAGCTCGTTGAGCAGCCGCGTGTTCTCGATGGCGATCACGGCCTGAGCGGCGAAGTTCTTGACCAGCTCAATCTGCTTGTCGGTGAACGGCCGGACCTCCTGGCGATAGATGGTGATGGCGCCGACCAGCTCGTCGTCCTTGAGCATCGGCACGCAGAACGCTGGACCGTGCGCCGCCGAGTGTCGCGGCTCGGCCGCATCGAGTTCGGCCGCGTCGTCAGCAGTATCGGCGACCTGACGCTGCTTTGTCCGCATGACGTGTTCGAGCAGGCTGCCCGTCCACCGGCGAGTGAGCACCACGATCTGTGACGGAAATCCGCGAACGAGGGCGGCACGTTGTGCATCGCGGCCATCCGCAACGCGCCGTCCTCATGGAGGTTCAGTACGCCGAACCTAGCCTCGCAAATGCGCACAGCATTTTCGAGCATGGCCTGGAACACCGGCTCCAATTCGCCCGGCGAACTTGAGATGACCTTCAAGCACCTCCGACGGTCGCGGTCTGCTGCTCCAGCGACTCGGAGAGATCGTCGGTGCGCTGGCGCAGCTCGTTGAGCAGCCGCGTGTTCTCAATCGCGATCACCGCCTGGTCGGCGAAGCTGGTCGCCAGGTCGATTTGCTTGTCGGTGAACGGCTCAACGACACGACGTTGCAACAGCATGACGCCAATTGGGCTGCCTTCCCGCAAAAGAGGAACGCCCAGCATGGAACGTATGCCGCCCGATCTCGATCTTGCCGCCAGCCCCTCGTCCGGATCGGCCTGCGAGTCCAGTAGGTGGACGGCCTTGCGCTCAAGGACCACCCGCCCGACCATTGAAGTACGATCGACCTTGAGCGGCGTGTTGCGTATGCGCTCTCGGTGGTCTGGCTCGAAGCCGAAATCGGCGAGGTTGTGGTAGATGCCATCCTTTGCGATCCGGACGGTGGTGATGTCGGCACGGCACAGCCGCGCTGCCGACTCTACCAGCGTGTCGAGCACCGTCTGCAGGTCGAACGTCGAGCGGCTGATCACCTTGAGCACGTCGGCGGTAGCGGTCTGCTGCTGAGGTGATTCGCGCAACTCGCTGAGCAGCCGCGTATTCTCGATGGCGATCACGGCCTGGGCGGCGAAGTTCTGCAGCAGTTCGATCTGCTTGTCGGTGAACGGTCGCACCTCCTGCTTGTAGATGTTGATCGATCCGATCAGCTCGCCATCCTTCAGCAGCGGTACCTCGGCGAGCGTCCGGCCGCCGGCTAGCTCGACAGTAGCGACGCGCAGCGGATCGCGGTCGCGATAAGCCTTGCCACGGGTGATGTCCTCGATTTGCACGAATTGCTTGGTCTGCAGGAGCTGACCGAGCCCAGTGTCCGGCCCAGGCCGGATCGGTTCGCGGAACAGAAGCTCGCGGTAGGCCTGCGGTGCGCCATGAACCGCGACGGCGCGGAACAGCTCACCCTCGCGAAGCCATAGAGCACCGAACTTCGCCCCGCAGATGCGGGTGGCGTTTTCGAGCAGCGACTGGAACACCGGCTGCAGCTCGCCCGGCGAGCTAGAGATGACCTTCAACACCTCCGAGGTCGCGGTCTGCTGCTCGAGCAACTCGGTGAGATCGTCGGTGCGCGCCTGCACCTCGTCGAACAGCCGCGACGTTCTCGATAGCGATCACCGCCTGGTCGGCGAAGGCAGTCGCGAGTTTGATCTGCTTATCGGTGAACGGGCGAACGGTCGTCCGTATCAGCACAATCACGCCGATCGGTACGCCTTCCCTCATGAGGGGCACACCAAGTTGGGTCCGAAACCCCCTGAGCTTCGAAAGTTCTAAAGAGTATTCTGGATCAGCGTAGGTGTCGTGGATATGAACGATCCGCCCCTCAAGGAGGGTGCGTCCGACGCAGGAACCTCGCCCCGGCTGCGTCGAAAGACCTTCCAGATATTCCCGATGCTCGAGCGTCGTCTCGTGTACGGCAGCCAATCTGTAGACCGACTCGCACGGCCGCCAAATGGTCGCGATGTTCGCCTCACATAGTTGGACGGCTGACCGCGCCAATGTATTAAGCACGGCGTGCAAATCAAAGGTCGAGCGGCTGATGATCTTGAGCACGTCAGCAGTGGCGGTCTGTTGCTGCAATGATTCTCGTAGCTCGTTCAGCAGCCGCGTGTTCTCGATGGCGATCACCGCCTGGGCGGCGAAGTTCGTGACGAGCTCGATCTGCTTGTCGGTGAACGGTCGCACCTCCTGGCGATAAATCCCGATCGCGCCGATCAGCTCATTGTCTTTGAGCATCGGCACGGCAAGAAGCGTTCGAAATCTGCCGAGGCTGACGGCTGCCACAAGAACCGGTTCGCCTTCGACGTAGGCTGGTTCCGCCTTGACATCGACAATATGAATTGTCTGTCTCGTTTCAATCATGCGGCCGAGAGCGGTACCTGGACCGGGCCGCTGTGGCCCGCGTTGCCAGAATTCGACAAACGCTGGTGGCACGCTGAACTTTGCAGCCGCTCTCACGGCACCATTCTCAGCACGAAACAACATGCCAAAGCTGCCGTCGCAAATGCGAACCGCTTTTTCCAGCATCGTTGCAAAAACTGGAGCAACATCACCGGGCGAACTCGAGATGACGTGCAGCACTTCGGAGGTTGCTTTTTGCTGCTCCAGCGCCTCATCACGCTCGCGTTTAAACAGCGCGACTTTCTTTCTCAAGCCGTCAGCAGACGATCCGCGATGACGGGCGACCTTTGGTGCATTGCCGCGCTTTCGCACTACCGACTTACGGCGTCGCGTTTGAACTGGTTCGTGGCCTGTTTTGCCGCGCCGTGCCACTGCATCCCCCCGAGGCTCAGGACAAGGCATCGTAGCGGCTCGAACGAGCACTTTGGTAGGGGCTGAAACCGGCTTCGCTACTGCAACATGAGATGCTGGCCGATGTCCGCTTTGGGTCATTAGCCGACATGGCGGCCGTCTTTGCCATGTCCGCTTTACCCCCAAAGCGGACATCAGTCGGACAGGCTGCGATGTCCGCTTTGTGCCAATAGCGACATCGCACCGCAGCAATCGCTATTCAATCACCTCGTCGGCGCGCGGCGAGCAGCGATTGCGGCACCACGAGGCCGAGCGTCCTGGCGGTCTTGAGGTTGATGACCAGCTCGAACTTGGTCGGCTGCATCGACCGGCAGATCGGCCGGCTTCTCGCCTCTGAGAATACGGCCGGTGTAGACGCCGACCTGGCGGTAGGCAGCGGTCACGTCGACGCCGTAGCTCATCAGCCCGCCCGCAAGCGGCATATTCGCGGAAGTGATACATCGCCGGCAGCCACATGCCGAGCCGCCAGCGCGACGATCCTTTCGCGCTCCGCTGTCGAAGAACGGCGCACCGGTGACGGCGAGAGCCTGGTGATATGCTCTTGACGACAGCTTCGAACGCGGCGTCGATCTCACGACCGGTGTTGGCTTCAGCACGCGGACCTGCACGCCAAGCGCGCGCGCCGCGTCTTGCGCGTCCTTAATCTGAATTTGATGCGGAGGGTTATTCGGATTCACTAGAAAGCCGATCGATTGCCGCCTTCGGCACCAACTCATGCAACAGTCCCAGCCGCTTCGCCTCCAGCGCGGTGGCCAGGATATTGACACCGGTCGCATTTGCCGCCGGGCCGGTTATAGCTCGCCACGAGCCCGAGCTTGACCGGGTCGCTGCCGAGCGCTGAACACAATCGGGGTTGTTGACGTCAACGGCCTTGGCAGCCAGTGCCGCAGGTGTCGCCACCCGTTGCTGATAATCACACTGACGGCCGTCGCACCAGGTCAGCCGCCATGGCCGGCACCCGATCGGGCTGCCCGTGCGCCCAGCGGTATTCGATGATGACGTTCTGGCCCTCGACATAGTCGTGATCAGACAGCCCGCTGGCGAAACGCGCAAGCAGGTGCGCCGTGTCGTCAGGCCCTCGCCGCTGAGATGCCGATCACGGGCACGGCCCGCTGCTGCGCGCGCGCCGCCAGCGGCCTTATCGCCGCACCGCCCAGTGCCGCGATGAATTCCCGACGCTTCATGTCCGCCCCGAGACCTCTAGAGGCAAGCATCGTAACGGCTCCTGCGACTGGCGTTCTGGAAGGGGTACAACGATGTCGGCCGATGTCCGCTATGGGTCAAGCGGACATCGGCGGCCGATTGGCGATGTCCGCTTTACCCCCGAAAGCGGACATCAGGCGGCTAGGCTGCGATGTCCGCTAAGTGCCAATAGCTGCCATATGCACCGCAGCAATTCGCTTCACTATTCGATCGCCTCGTCGGCGAGAGCCAGAAGCTTGGCGGGAACCTCGAGACTGAGCGCCTTTGCAGTCTTGAGATTGATCACGAACTCAAATTTGGCGGACTGAATCACTGGCAAGTCTCTCGGCTGTTCGCCCTTGAGGATCCGACCGGCATAGACGCCCGCTTGCCGATGCGCATCGGCAAAGTTCGATCCGTAGCTCATCAGGCCACCCGCCGCTGCAAACTCGCGCACGATATAGATCGCGGGCACAGCATGGTGCGCCGCCAACCCGACCAGACGATCTCGCTGATTGAGGAAAAATGGATCGGCACTGACAACCAGCGCATTGGACCGCTGCCGGATCAGCGTCGAGAAGGCAACGTCGAGATCGTTTTCGGAACTGGCCGTTAGGAGATTGAGCTGCAGTCCAAGAACCGCGGCCGCGGCCTGCGTGTCCTTTATCTGCGGCTCGGCATTCGGATTATTCGGATTTACGAGCAGCGCGATTGCGGTCATTTTGGTGGGTACAAGTTCGCGTAACAGTTCCAGTCGCTTCGCTCCCAGCGCCACGGTAACGAAACCCACGCCGGTGATGTTTCCTTCCGGCCGGTTAAGGCTTGTCACGACGCCGGACTCCACCGGATCGCTGCCAATTGCGAAAACTATGGGGATCGTCGCTGTTGCCGCCTTAGCCGCAAGTGCCGCTGGAATTGGGCCTGCAAAAATAACGGCCACGCGACGATCAACCAGATCGGCGGCGGCGGCGGGCAGTCGATCGTATTGGCCGTCTGCTGCCCAACGATATTCGAACACCACGTTTCGGCCCGCAATGTAGCCGACTTCACTCAGACCCCGCTGAAACGCGGCGACGAAGTCGGGATTGTCGGTGAAGCTGCTGAGAAACCCGATGACCGGCAGCATCGGTTGCTGCGCCCGCGCCACGAGCGGCCACGATGACGCCAAACCTGCTGCAAGGCCGAAAAAGTCCCGTCGCCTCATGTCCGCTCCTAGGCTCAGGAGACGGCATCGTAACGGCTTCAATCGAGCACTTTGGTAGGGCTGAAGAGCGGCTTCGCTATGCAACATGAGATGCTGGCCGATGTCCGCTTTGGGTCAAAAGCAGACATGGCAGGCCCTGAATCGCGATGTCCGCTTTACCCCCAATAGCGGACATCAGGCGGCGAGGCCGCAATGTCCGCTGCCGACAACCTGAAGATCAGATGAGATTTGAGGGGGGCGTGCGTGCGTAGGGGCAAGAGTTCTTCAGCTGGAACGCGGACAGCAAAAAAAAAGAAATCGAAAGCGATCACGCCGAAGAGGGGCGTCAAGCTCACATCTCAAGATTGGTACAAAAGACGGCCGCGGCCGCGATGAGCATCCGTCGCGCCTCACCGCGTCTGGTGCCCGATCAGGCCGAGATCGAGGGCGTGTAGCGACGCGTTGAGACACCGAGCATCGCGCGTCAAACTGGCTTCGGCAACCGAACGGTGACGATGCAGCCAGGGTTCGCTTGCTCCCTCAGCAGCGTACCGCCGAGCTGCTGCGTCATCAGATGGATTAGTCGCGAGCCAATCCCGGGCTTCGAACCAGGCGGACAGCCGACTCCGGTATCTCGCACCGAAACCACGAGCTCGTCGTTTTTGTGCAGCGTGACGACTATCTCTCCGTTGCATTGAGGAAATGCGTGCTTGAGGCTGTTGGTGATCAGCTCGTTCACGATGATCGCTATAGGAAGCGCCACGGTATCTGGCAGTTGAATGCGATCAACCTTCAGATCGAGACGCACTGATTTATCAGTCCGGAAGTCAGCGATCTTATTAATGAGCGACTGCAGGAAATCTCGCATGTTCCTGTCGCGTTGCGGTGCTATGAACATTCAGCAGCGCCACGATATTCATCATGTTGTTTTTGGTGCGGTGATCAACCTCTCGCAATAAGACCATTGGGCCCGCTCGGCCCCCGCAAGCCTCACCAGTAGCTTTCTCAACCCCCCACTGAAGAACGCCGTAAACGATCCGACGCCAGCGAAGAATCCAAGCGGCAATAGTTGTTCTGGGCCCTCCGAAATTGGTAACAGAAGGACCGCCAGCACGATGCCGATGAGTGTTGCCCAGAGGGCTGAGCCGCGGTCAAAGAGGATGCCGGCCGCGAAGATCCCAGGAAGCAGAACGAACAAACCAGTGAACTGCGAATAGCGATACAGAACGACCTGTACGAGGCAGCTGGCAACGATAAACGCCGTTGTTATTCCGTAGCGAACAAAAGCTGAATGTGGCTTCTCCGGCAAGATCGCAAGCAGGCGTTCCATAGACACGGGAACGTTAGGCCGGAGGGTAAGTTCCCGAGCCTAGCTCATCGAGCGCAAATTCGACCGGTCTTAGATCGGCAAACGGGGTTGCCGAAGACTGGTTTCATCCGGTCGACAGTTAAGCGACGGAAACGCTTCAAGGAGTGTAGGTCTGTCGCCAACTGAGAGTCCGCGAAGATAGCCGATCACCGGACATCGCCTGCTGCGTACGCGCCGCAAGCGGCCACGCTGTCGCGCCGCCGAGGAGCGCAATAAAATCCCGCCGCTTGATGTTCACCCCTAGCCACAGGGCAAGTATGGCCGGTTCAAACTAGCACGTTGCAAAGGGGCTGGGGGTGACCTCGGGCAATCACGCTGACCGAAGTCCGTTTTGGGTCATTCGCGTCGATTTTGGCCTATCCGGGCCGGTCTCGCTTTCCCCCTGATAGCGACCGTTTAGTGGACGCGCGCGCATGTCCGCTTTGTGCCAATAGCTGCCATATGCACCGCAACAAATGGCGGCGCTATTCGATCACCTCGTCGG